>NZ_AP045015.1:2170000-2955000 GCF_055386855.1 Lichenicola sp. GTC18331
GAGGTAGATCGTCAGGTGTTTACCCCGGGGGGTAGAGCACTGGATGGGCTAGGGGGGCCCAAAGCCTTACCAAACCTAACCAAACTCCGAATACCCGGAAGTATAGCCTGGCAGACAGACGGTGGGTGCTAAGGTCCATCGTCGAGAGGGAAACAGCCCAGACCACCAGCTAAGGCCCCCAAATCGTGGCTAAGTGGGAAAGGATGTGGGGATTCCAAAACAACCAGGAGGTTGGCTTAGAAGCAGCCATCCTTTAAAGAAAGCGTAATAGCTCACTGGTCTAATAGAAACCCTGCGCCGAAAATGTAACGGGGCTCAAGCCACGTGCCGAAGCTGTGGGTGTGCACTTTGAAGTGCACGCGGTAGCGGAGCGTTCCGTAGGCCTGTGAAGGGAGATGGTGATGTCTCCTGGAGGTATCGGAAGTGCGAATGCTGACATGAGTAGCGACAAACAGTGTGAGAAACACTGTCGCCGTAAGTCCAAGGGTTCCTGCGCAAGGTTAATCCGCGCAGGGTGAGCCGGCTCCTAAGGCGAGGGCGAAAGCCGTAGTCGATGGGAATGGGGCGAATATTCCCCAGCCTGCCAGAAGTGACGAATGCGAGCTGTTGTCTGTCCTTATCGGATTGGGCAGGCTTTGCGAGCATTCCAGGAAATAGCTCTGGCGTATAGACCGTACCCGAAACCGACACAGGTGGACTGGTAGAGTATACCAAGGCGCTTGAGAGAACGATGCTGAAGGAACTAGGCAAATTGCTCGCGTAACTTCGGGATAAGCGAGACCCATATGTGGGCAACCATGTGTGGGTGGCACAGACCAGGGGGTAGCGACTGTTTAGTAAAAACACAGGGCTCTGCGAAGTCGAGAGACGACGTATAGGGTCTGACGCCTGCCCGGTGCCGGAAGGTTAAGAGGAGGTGTGCAAGCACTGAATTGAAGCCCCGGTAAACGGCGGCCGTAACTATAACGGTCCTAAGGTAGCGAAATTCCTTGTCGGGTAAGTTCCGACCTGCACGAATGGCGTAACGACTTCCCCGCTGTCTCCAGCATCGGCTCAGCGAAATTGAATTCCCCGTGAAGATGCGGGGTACCCGCGGTCAGACGGAAAGACCCTATGAACCTTTACTGCAGCTTTGCAGTGGCATCAGGAAAATGCTGTGTAGGATAGGTGGGAGGCTTTGAAGCCGGGGCGCCAGCTCAGGTGGAGCCATCCTTGAAATACCACCCTGAATTTTTCTGATGTCTAACCGCGACCGGTCTAGCCCGGTCCGGGACCCTGCATGGTGGGCAGTTTGACTGGGGCGGTCGCCTCCCAAAGTGTAACGGAGGCGCGCGATGGTGGGCTCAGGCCGGTCGGACATCGGCTGCTGAGTGCAATGGCATAAGCCCGCCTGACTGCGAGAGCGACAGCTCGAGCAGAGACGAAAGTCGGCCATAGTGATCCGGTGGTCCCGCGTGGAAGGGCCATCGCTCAACGGATAAAAGGTACTCTAGGGATAACAGGCTGATCTCCCCCAAGAGTCCACATCGACGGGGAGGTTTGGCACCTCGATGTCGGCTCATCACATCCTGGGGCTGGAGCAGGTCCCAAGGGTTCGGCTGTTCGCCGATTAAAGTGGTACGTGAGCTGGGTTTAGAACGTCGTGAGACAGTTCGGTCCCTATCTGCCGTGGGTGTTGGAGACTTGAGAGGAGCTGTCCCTAGTACGAGAGGACCGGGATGGACGCACCTCTGGTGCACCGGTTGTCGCGCCAGCGGCATAGCCGGGTAGCTACGTGCGGACAAGATAATCGCTGAAAGCATCTAAGCGAGAAACTTACCTCAAAACCAGGTCTCCCCGAGGGCCGTGATAGACCATCACGTCAATAGGCCAGATGTATACGTGCAGTAATGCACTCAGCTAACTGGTCCTAATCGCCCAATAGGCTCAATCACAGGTCTTTGCCCTCAAAAGCAAACACCAAACACATGCATAGAAATCAACCACAACTCCAAAACCACTCACACCAAAACGCACCAACCCCACACGCCCAACGCACACCAACGGTGCCTTGGACGACCTGGTGGCCATGGCGGGGAATGATCCACCCGATCCCATCCCGAACTCGGCCGTGAAAACCCCCAGCGCCTATGATACTGCGTCTCAAGACGCGGGAAAGTCGGTCGCCGCCAGGTCTTCCAAAGCACCCAACCACACACACCACCACCGCGGGGTGGAGCAGCCCGGTAGCTCGTCAGGCTCATAACCTGAAGGTCACAGGTTCAAATCCTGTCCCCGCAACCAAACAAATCCAGGCAGAACGCATCATCACCCCGACCCAAAATAAGGGCCGGGGTTTTCATGCGTGACCGCGCGTCCTCCCGTGTCGAAGGATTCAAGCGCAAGCTTCAGGACGCATAATCGGGAAAATCCTGTCAGGACAGGCGGAACAAGGAGTTCGCCATGTTCCACGTCCAGGGTCCCAGCCCAGCGCTGTTCCATCGATCGGTCGGCCGCTTCAATCTCGACAATCTGCCGTATACGCTGCCGAGTTCCTTCAACGCGTCCAATGATGGATCTGTCGAGCTGATCGTGAGGACCGGCCCATGAACCCGGTTGCCATCGAAACAGATCCGAAATGGCGCGCCGTCCTCGAACGGGATGCGTCGCAGGACGGACGTTTCTTCTATTCGGTGCGGACCACCGGCGTGTATTGCCGGCCGAGTTGCGCATCGCGCCGAGCCAATCCAGCGAATGTGCGCTTCCATTCCAGCGCCGCCGGCGCCGAAGCGGCCGGTTTCCGGCCTTGCAAGCGCTGCCGTCCAAATGAGGCCACCTCGGAACGGCGACAGGCTGCGCTGGTGGCGGCGGCGTGCCGGTTAATCGATTCTGCCGAAGGGCCGGTGACATTGGTCTCGCTTGCGCAGGCGGCGGGGCTCAGTCCGTACTACTTCCATCGTCTGTTTCGTGCTTCGACCGGGCTGACGCCGAAAGCCTATGAAAGTGGCAAACGAATGGAGCAGGCGCGCAACAGCCTGGCCGCCGCGCCCAGCGTTGCCGATGCGATCTACGAGGCTGGCTTTAGGACCAGCAGCCGCTTCTACGACCATGCCGATGGGATGCTGGGCATGAAGCCGGCCCATTTCAGGCGGGGTGGGCCGCAGGAAGTGATCCGTTTCGCCGTGGGAGAGTGCTCGCTCGGATCGATCCTGGTGGCGGCGACGGAAACCGGGGTGTGCGCGATCCTGCTCGGCGATGAGCCCGAGCCTTTGATCCGTGATCTCGAGCGACGTTTTCCGCGCGCGATGTTGATCGGCGCCGATGAAGGCTTCGAACGGGTGGTGGCGACCGTGATCGGCTTCGTGGAAACGCCGGCGCTCGGGCTCCATCTGCCGCTCGACGTCCGCGGTACCACTTTTCAGCAGCGTGTCTGGCGGGCTTTGACGGCATTGCCGCCGGGAACAACGGCCAGCTATGCCGAGATCGCCGCGGCGATCGGCGTCCCCGGCGCCGTGCGTGCGGTTGGCAGTGCTTGCGGTGCCAACGCTTTGGCGGTCGCTATTCCCTGCCATCGCGTGGTGCGGTCGGATGGCGCCCTGTCCGGCTATCGCTGGGGTATTGCGCGCAAGCGGACCCTGCTGCAGCGGGAAGGCACGCAACAAGCCCGCGAAGGGGGCAAGACGGTACGATAAGGCCATCTCGGGAAAAATTACCGGCGCCTGTCTGGTCGGGATGAGGCATCAACGACCGTCGTTCCGGCATGGCCGCTATAGCCACGCCGGCGGAACAATTCAGGCGTCGCTCCTGCCGATTGTTCGGGGGGCAGGGATCATGACTGTTCTTCGTGCTATCGGACTACCCGCCCCTGTAACAACAAGGACGATGCGCAGATGACCGAGGACGGCAACCGATGAACAGCGTCTTCAGGTCTCGCCGTTCCGTGCTACCGGCCGCGGTGCTGGCGATGGCCGGTGCCTCACACAGCGCCGCGGCGGAAACCGCTTCCCCGTCGCCCCGGAGCTTCGCTCCGGTGGAACGCATCAATGTGGTCGGCAGTGCGCCCTATGCCGCACAGGCCCAGTTCCACACCGGCAGCGCGCAGCTCGGCCCGCTGGGAGCGCGTCCGCTGCTGACGACGCCCATGTCGGTGACGGTGCTGCCGCAGGATCTGCTGGTGAACAACCAGCTCCGCACGCTGAACGACGCGCTGCGCACGCTGCCCTCGGTCGAGGTGCGCGACCAGCAAGGGCTGGAGGTGTCGCGTCCGCAATCGCTCGGCTTCCAAGGCACCATAACCCAGAATACCCGCCTGGACGGCCTGAACATCATCGGCACCACAGCGATCCCGGTAGAGAATTTGGACAGCATCCAGGTTCTGAACGGTCTCGGCGGCGCGCTTTACGGGCCGGAAACGCCCGCGGGCGTATTCAACTACGTGCTGAAACGTCCGACCGAGACGCAGCTGACCCGGATCGTCGGCAGCTACGCCAGCGACGGTGTGTTCACCTCCGAGGCCGATCTGGGCGGGCGTGTCGGACGCGAGGGCTGGCTCGGCTACAGAGTCGATCTGGTGCATGGCGAGGGAGAAAGCTACGTGCGCGGCAGCTACGCCAACCGCACGCTGGGCAGCGCCGATTTCGACGTCCATCTCGACCGGGACACGGTGATCCAGCTCAACGGCAGCCATTATCAAGATAGCGGGTTCGGCCTGCCCGGCTCCATCGTCTATGACGGCAGCAGCACCAGCCGCGCGAACAGGAGCACAATGCTGCCCGCGGCTCCCGATCCGACCCTGCACGGGCTCGGTCAGCCCGGCGCCGGCACCGATCTGATCACGAATACCGGTCTGGTGAAGATCATCCACCGGATCAACGATGATTGGCGTTTCGAGATGGGCGGCCTTTATCAGGATGCGAAGCGCAACCTGTTCGGGATCACCAACACACTCACCGACGATCGCGGCAACTACACCGCCACGCGCAATTTCACCGCCGTGCCGCATTTCACCGATGGCAGCAACGAAGCCTCGTTGAACGGTACGATGCACGTGTCCGGATTGCGCAACGAAGCGACGCTGGCGACCAACGGCTTCATCAACGACCAGTATTCCTATCGTAAATCCATCGCTGTCACGCTGGGGAAATCGAATCTCTCCGCTCCGGCGATCTTTTCCTATGCCGGCCTGCCGGGGAATGGCGGCCAATACCAGTCCGGCGAACTGCGCCAGCAATCCATCATCGAAGCGGATACGCTGCATGTCGATCGGCACTGGGCGATCCAGGCGGTGTTCAGCGAGGCATTCCTGCATTCGGCCAGCTACAACAACAAGGACCAGCAGACCAGCCGGTTCGATACGTCTGGCGCGTTCAGCCCGACGGTGAGTGCGATCTGGACGCCGACGGCGAAGATCACCGGCTATTTCACCTATGCCAGCAGTGTCGAGCAGAGCGATCAAGCACCGTCCACCGCGCGCAACGCCAATGCGTTCCTGTCGCCTTATCACGACGAGATGTTCCAGCTCGGTGCCAAATACGCGCCGGTCGAGAACCTTCTTCTGACAGCGGATCTGTTCCGCATGGACCGCCCTTACGCCACCACGCAGAGCGACAACGTGTTCCGCGTCATCGGGTCTCAGCGTGATCAGGGCGCGGAATTCTTCGCGCAGGGTAGTGTCTTGCCGTCTCTCAGCCTTCTTGGCGGCGTCACCTATATCGATGCGCGCCTGCTGGACTCAGGTAATCCGGCGACGGATGGTGGCATGATCGTCGGTGTGCCGAAGTGGAAGGCGGACTGGACGCTGGATTGGCACCCGGAGGCGCTGCACGGTCTGGCCTTCACCTTGGGCGCGCATTACGAGAGCGATCGGGCGGCGACGGACACCAACACCTCCTTCGCGCCATCCTATGCGACGTTCGATCTCGGCACGCGCTATGCCACGCATCTGCTGCGACACGCCGTTATCGCCCGCCTGTCGGCGATCAACGTGACCGACAAGCATTATTATTCCTCGATCGCGGACGGCAATATCGTCGGCAGTCCCGGCGCCAACACCGCCTATCTCGCGCCGCCGCGCACGATCCTGGCCAGTCTAGAGTTCGATCTGTAGAAGGCTATGGCGGCCTGGAGCGGCCGCCATGGAACAGGCTTCAGTGCGGGAGCAGGCGCTCGGCCGTTTGCATGACGCCGCGCAACTCGGCCAGCCCCTTCAACCGTCCGATGCAGGAATAGCCCGGATTAACGGTCTTACTGATGTCGTCGAGCAGAAGATGACCGTGATCCGGCCGTATTGGGATCGGTGTGGTGTCGCCGCGTTCTGCGCGACGGCGCTCTTCCCGGACGAGTTCCGAAATCACGTCGATCATGTCGACATCACCGCCGAGATGGTCGGATTCGTTGAACGAACCGTCAGGCTCGAGCGCGACGTTGCGCAGGTGCACGAAGTGGATGCGTGAGCCGAAGCGTCGTGCCATCGCGGCAGGATCGTTGTCCGGGCGCGAGCCGTAGGAGCCGGCGCACAGAGTGAGACCGTTGGCTTCGTGCGCAACAGCGTCGAGGGTCTTCTGCGCGTCGTCCGGCGTCGAGACCACGCGGGGTAGACCGAACAAGGAGAACGGCGGATCGTCCGGGTGGATGGCGAGCCGTACGCCGACCTCGGCGGCAACGGGCACGATCTCCTGCAGAAAGCTCACGAGATTGTCGCGCATGTCCTGGGAAGACACGGTATCGAAGGCATGGATCTGCTCGCGGATGCCTTCGCGCGTGTGCGTTCCTTCCTTGCCGGGCAGGCCGGCGATGATGTTGTGCTCGATCGTGGCGATGGTGGCGTCGTCGAGTTCGGCGAGACGTCGCTCGGCTGCTTGCAGCAATGCTTCCGGATAATTGGCCTCCGCATGGCGACGTTTGAGGACATGGACGTCGTAGGCGACGAACTCGACCATGTCGAAGCGAAGCGCGAGACCGCCGGACGGCATCGGATGGCGCAGATTGGTGCGCGTCCAGTCCACCACCGGCATGAAATTGTAGCAGACGACCGGAACGCCGGCTCGGCCGAGATTGGCCAGACTGTCTTTCCAAGCGTCGATATGGCGCCGGCGCGCCGCGTCGCCGAGCTTGATGGAGGTGTGCACCGGAATGGACTCGCAGACCGACCATTCGTAGCCAGCGGCGCGCAGGAGAGCCTGGCGCTGGGCGATATCGTCCGGGCTCCAGGCACGCCCGTCATAGATCTGGTGCAGCGCCGTGACGATGCCTTCGACGCCGGCTTGTCGGATGTCGCCGAGGCTGACCGGATCGTCCGGCCCGAACCAGCGCCATGTCTGCAGCATCTTCTTGTCTTCCAACTTGTTGGCCAAAACGGTGCGGCGGCGGCGCCGGACCCGTTCTGAAGCTCAGGTTAGCGGCGGAACGACGTCGTCAGCAAGGATTATGTCCAACATAACACTTGTTCCGGTCGGGAGGGGCTGGTAGCAAGTCGTGGGCCGGGAGGTGGCCGCGAGATATGGCGCAGATCGTGGAGCCGGAAGCCGGAACCGAGTCCCCGTCCGCCGTCGAGGCGGTGGTGATGCAGATGCGTGCTCTGATCCGTGAGCGGAAGCTGGGAGTCGGCGACGTCCTGCCGACCGAGGCCGAACTCGGAGCCATGTTCTCCACCAGCCGCAACACCATTCGCGAGGCGGTGCGGACCCTGAAAGCCTACGGGGTGGTGGAGTCGCGTAAGAAGGTCGGCGCCATCATCATCGACGGTCGGCTAGGTGCCATGACCGATCTGTTCTCCTTCGCGATGGAGATCTCGGCCGACACGTTCCGCGACATACAGGGGTTCCGCCGCCTGACGGAGATGAATTTGTTCGACATGATCGCTGGGCGCATCCACGACGATGCGTTCGAGGCGATGGCCGAACTGAACATCAGGATGGCCGCGACCACCAGCGTCGCCGAAGCATCGGAGCTCGATTACCGGTTTCATCGCAGTCTGATCGACGCGGCAAGCAACCGCACACTGTCCGATATCTACGCCATGCTGGAGCCGGTGATCCGGCGCCTGATGGAAATCGGCAAGTCGCGACGCGAGGCCTTGCATGCGGTGGCGTCGGAACATGCCGATATTCTCTCGGCTCTTCGGCAGCGCGACAGGATTGCTTTCACCTATCACATGAACCGGCATCTCGATGCCGGGCTTCAGTTCTTCGCCGTCAAGGAGGCATCGTGAGCGAGTTTTCCGGGAAAATCGCGCTGGTGACGGGCAGCAGCGGCATCGGCCGCGCCATCGCGCTCCGGCTGGCACAGGGCGGCGCCGATGTCGTGGCTCTCGGCATCGACGCGACGAACAACGCGGCCCTGGCGGAAACGGCGCGCGACGCCGGGCTTTCCCTGACGGTGTTGCAGACCGACGTGTCGGAACCGGATCAGGTCGAGCGCGCGGTCGGCGAGATCGTTTCGCGTCATGGCGGGCTGGATATCATCGTCAATTCCGCGGCGATCCACCCTTACGGCGACAGCGTCGAGACATCGCCGCAAACGTTCCTGCAATGCCTGAAGGTGAATGTCGGTTCGATCCACCTGACGGCGCATTATGGCATTCCCGCCTTGCGCCGGCGCGGAGGCGGCGTGATCGTCAACGTGTCCAGCGTGCAGGGTTTTGCCTGTCAGGCCGGTGTCGCCGCCTATGTCGCTTCCAAGGGGGCGATCCATGCGCTGACGCGGACGATGGCGCTCGACCATGCGCGCGAGAACATCCGCGTCGTGTCGATCAGCCCGGCCTCGGTGCGCACGCCGATCCTGGCCCTGGCGGCGCAAACCTTCGACGGGCCGGATGCCGATCTCGATGCCGTGTTCGCCCGCTTCGGCGATGCGCATCCGATCGGACGAATCGCCGAACCGGAAGAGATCGCCGAACTCGCGGCGTTTCTCGCCTCCTCCAAAGCCACCTTCATCACCGGCAGCGACCACCGGATCGATGGTGGGCTGACCGCGGCGATCGCGGTGCGCTGAAAAGACCGTTGCGGTTCCAACAGAAGATGACATCGTGAAACGATCCACGCTCAACGCGCTCATCACGCAGGCCGAAGCGGATTTCCGCAAGATCGGCTTCTTTCTTCCGGCTTTCGCTCACTGGACGCCGGAGCAATGGCATCGTCATGCGGCGGAGGCGGCCGATATGCGGGCGGCCAGCCTCGGCTGGGACGTGACGGATTTCGGCAGCGAGCGCTTTGACTCGCAAGGGTTGCTGCTGTTCACCCTGCGCAACGGCGTCAATCGCAGCGATGTCGCTGGAAACCGTCCCTACGCCGAGAAGATCATGATCTCCCGGCGCGACCAGCTCACCCCGCTGCATCGCCATCTGCAGAAGGTCGAGGACATCATCCATCGCGCACCGTTGCAGGACGGCGCTGTATTGGCGATCGAAGTGTTCGGCATGAATCCGGACGGCAGCGTCGATCACGACAGCGACGTCGTCGCGCATCTGGACGGTCGTGCGCGCCGCCTGCCGGCCGGCAGCATCATCCGGCTCGCAGCGGGCGAGAGCATCACGCTGTTTCCCGGCACCTACCATGCCTTCTGGGGCGAGAGCGGCGATGTGGTCGTCGGCGAGGTGTCGACGATCAACGACGATTCCACGGACAATGTCTTCGCCGAACCGGTTCCGCGGTTCGCCGCACTCGTGGAAGACGCGGCGCCGCTGCGCCTGCTCGTCAACGACGACCCCGCGTCCTACGACTGAATCAGATAAGGAAGATCGTCATGAGCGAATCATCCGCAATGTCGGCGCCGACCGTGCGTCGCCTCGAAGGGCGGCACGCCCTTGTCACCGCCGCGGCGCAGGGGATCGGTCGCGCCACCGCGCTGCGTCTGGCGCAGGAAGGGGCCCATGTGATCGCGGCCGACGTGAACGCGGCCAAGCTTGCCGAACTCGAGGCTGCCGGCATTGAGACTGTGGTGTTCGACGCGGCCGATCCCGCTTCCGTTGCGGCGGCTTTGTCGGGGCGGCGTTTCGACGTGGTCGTGAATTGCGTCGGCTGGGTGCATCAGGGAACGATCCTCGAAGCACGCTATGAGGACTGGAACCGTTCGTTCCAGCTCAATGTCGGCTCGATGTTCCTGGTGATTCAGGCGACGCTGCCGGCGATGCTGGAGGCGGGCAAGGGAAGCATCGTCAACATCGCGTCCGTCGCGTCTTCGGTGAAAGGTTTTCCGCGCCGCGCGGCCTATGGCGCGTCCAAGGCGGCCGTCATCGGCCTCACCAAATCTGTGGCGGCGGATTATGTCGGGCGGGGCATACGCTGCAATGCGGTGTGTCCGGGCACCGTGGCCTCGCCCTCGCTGGAAGAGCGCATCGCGGTGTTCGCCGACCCCGTGGCCGCGCGGGCCGATTTCATTGCCCGTCAGCCGATGGGCCGTTTGGGCACGGCTGAAGAGATCGCGGCCGCCGTCGCGTTCCTGGCGTCCGACGAGAGCACGTTCATGACCGGATCGAGCATGATCCTCGACGGCGGCGCCGCCAACTGATCCGACACGGAAGCGAGACAGCCCATGAAATTCCTTCGCTTTGGACCGGCCGGTCAGGAACGAGCCGGCGTGCTCGATGCGGACGGCCGGGTCCGCGATCTGTCCGGTATGATCGAGGATATCACCCCGGATACGATCGGCCGCCTTTCCGGCCTGGACATCGACCCCGCTTCGCTGCCGCTGGCGCCGGAAGACAGCCGCATCGGCGCCTGCGTCGGGCGGATCGGCAAGTTCGTCTGCATCGGGCTGAACTATGCCGACCACGCGGCCGAGTCCGGCGCGCCGATCCCGACCGAGCCGGTCATCTTCTTCAAGGCGACGAGCGCCGTTTGCGGGCCGAACGACGACGTGTTCATTCCGCCCGGGTCGAGCAAGACCGATTGGGAGGTCGAGCTCGGCGTGGTGATCGGCAGCGTCGCACGTCATGTCAGCGAAGCCGACGCGCTGAGCCATGTCGCCGGCTACTGCGTGATCAACGACGTGTCCGAGCGCGCCTTCCAGATGGAGCGCGGCGGTCTTTGGGACAAAGGCAAGGGCTACGACACGTTCGGCCCGACCGGCCCGTGGCTGGTCACGCCCGACGAGGTGCCGGACCCGCAGGATCTCGATCTCTGGCTGGAGGTCGATGGCACGCGTTTCCAGAACGGCAACACGCGGACGATGATTTTTCCCGTCGCGAAGCTGGTCAGCTATGTCAGCCAGTTCATGTCGCTGCAGCCAGGTGACGTGCTGAGCACGGGCACGCCGCCAGGTGTCGGATTGGGGCAGAAGCCGCCGCTCTATCTCCGGGCGGGGCAGCGCATGCGTCTCGGTATCGCCGGGCTCGGCGTGCAGGAACAGCGGCTGGTGCCGTCGCCTTACGCGACGGCCTGACGCTCCCTCGCGCCACGCTGGACGGTTCGGCGTTCGCTTCGCCGGGGTCGCGGCTTGCTTCGGATCGGCGTGCATGCGCTGATCCGTCCCTGTTCAAGGGAAGCAGGACGCAGACGGATGCAGCATTCGAACGGTTTCGGGCGTGTGCCGCGTCGCGGTTTTCTGCTGGGGGCTGCGATACTGGGCTTGTCCGGGCGCGCTCGGGCCGAGGCGCCGGTCGGCGACGTGTCGGTGCTTCATGCCGGCTCGCTGGTGGCGTTGATGGAACACGGGATCGTGCCGGCCTTCCATCAGCAGACTGGCGGCACCGTTCTCGCCTTTGCCGGTGGCTCCAACGGTCTCGCCAACCAGATCCGTAACCATCTGCGCCGTGGCGACGTGTTCATCTCCGCCAGCCCCTCGGCGGACGATCAACTCACCGGTGCTGCCAACGGCGACTGGGTGGACTGGTATGTCACGTTCGCCCGCTCCCCGGTGGTGCTGGGCTACGATCCGCACAGCGCCTTCGCGTCCGCCCTCGCGCATATGCCCTGGTACGAGGCGTTGCAGCAGCCCGGCGTTCGCATCGGCCGCACCGATCCGGCGCTGGACCCGAAAGGCAAGTTTACGCTGGAGTTGATGCGCAAGGCGGAGGCCGTTCTGGGCAAACCGGGGCTGGCGCAGCGCATTCTGGGCGCGCCGGACAATCCCGAACAGGTGCGTCCGGAACAGAACCTGGTCGGCCGTCTGCAATCGCGCGCGATCGATGTCGGGTTTTTCTACTCCACCGAGGCGACCGATCTTCATCTCGCCACGATCGCGCCGCCGCCCGAGATGAGCGTCAGTGCTCAATACACAGTGACGGTCCTGCGCGACGCGCCGAACCCCTCCGGGGCCGAACGCTTCGTGGCCTTCCTGCTTGGGCCCGATGGTGCTGCGGTGATGCGCGCGCATGGGCTGGACCGGATCGCGCCCGTGGCGCATGGCGACGTCGCCCGGATTCCGGCGGCGGTGCGGGCGATGCTGTCCGCCCGGTGAGGCTGTCCGCATCGCGCGGTACGCCCGTCCTGGTTCTGCTGGGCGGGCTGCTGGCGCTGTATCTGCTGGCTCCGTTCGCGTCGGCCGTGCCGTTTCTGTTCCAGGCCGATTGGCGTGGCGCCGACCGGGCCGGGCTCCTGTCCGCGACGCTGGTCTCTGTGGTCGCGGCCACCACCTCGACGGTGCTGGTGGGGCTTGGCGGGGTGCCGCTCGGTTTTCTGCTGGCGCGGGCGGACCAAGCGCGGCCGCGCGCCGTGTTCTGGCGCGTGATCGGGCTCGGCGTGCAATTGCCGCTGGCTTTGCCGCCGTTGTCCTCCGGCGTGCTGTTGTTGTTTCTGTTCGGCTACACGAGCCCGCTCGGTCGTCTGTTCGGCGGCAGGCTCACGGACAGTTTCGCCGGCATCGTTCTGGCGGAGGCGTTCGTATCGGCGCCGTTCCTGATCGTCGCGGCCCGGTCTGCGTTCCGGGCGCTCGATCCGGCGCTGCTGGATGTCGCCGCCACGCTCGGTCACCCGCCTTCCACCATCTTCCGGCGCGTCGCCCTGCCGCTCTGCGCGCGTGCAATCCTGGCCGGCGCGGTTCTGGCCTGGCTGCGCGGGTTCGGCGAGTTCGGCGCCACGGCGATGGTCGCCTATCACCCGTATTCCCTGCCGGTGTTCACCTATCTCGCCTTCGGCACGGAAGGACTGCCGGCGATGCTGCCGGTGATCGCGCCGACGCTGCTTGCCGCTTTGGGCGCATTGGGGCTGCTTCTGACGCTCGACCATGGTCGGAGGCGGCTTCCAGTGCCGGTGTTGGCGGAGCCTGTGCCTTTGCCGGTTTCGCCCGTCGTTTCCGTATGCGAACCGGCTCCGGTGTTGGTTCTGTGTGCCGACCGCGTCCTGGATGGATTTGCATTGGCCGTGAAATGGCGCAGCACAGCGCGCCGCCTGGCCATTCTCGGCGCGTCCGGCTCTGGCAAGACCATGACCCTACGCGCCATCGCCGGGCTGGAACCGGGGGCGCTTCAGATCGACGCGCAGGATCTCGGTCCTCTGCCGCCGCAGCAACGCCCGATCGCCTTGGTGCCGCAGTCCTTCGGTCTGTTTCCGCATCTGACGGTGGCGCAGCAGATCGTGTTCGCCGCCGATGCGGATCCTGCTTTGGCGCGGCATTGGTCGCAGCGTCTGGGGCTGGATGTGCTGGCGCAGCGCCGGCCCGATGCGTTGTCGCTCGGCCAGCAGCAGCGCGTGGCGCTGGCGCGGGCCTTGAGCCGGCGGGCCACGCAGCTGCTTCTGCTGGACGAGCCGTTCTCGGCCCTGGACACGACGTTGCGCCGCCAACTCGGGCGCGATCTGCTGGCCGTCCAGGCGGAAACGGGTTTGCGCACGATCCTGGTCACGCATGACCCGGAGGAGGCGATGCTGCTGGCCGATGAGCTGCTGCTGCTGGATCACGGCCGGGTGCTGCAAAGCGGGTCCGTCGCGGCGCTATTCGCCCGTCCGGTGTCCGAGCAGGCGGCCCGGCTGCTGGGGGCGGGCACGGTGGCGCGCGGCGTGGTGATTGGGCCGGACCGGATCGAGATCGGTGCGGGCGTGGTCTTGCACGTGTCCGGATTGCCGCTCCAGCCGGGTGCGGTGGGCTGGACCGTGCGGCCGCATCAGCTCCGTGTCGGGCCGGATGGCGCGTATCCGGCGCTCCTGCTTCAGCGGGGAGAGGCATTCGACGGGCAGAGGCGTTTGCGGCTCAGGATCGGCGATGCCGAGTTGGACGCGCTGGCCGATCCGGATTGCCCGCTCCCGGGCGTGTGCCGGGTTTCGATTGATCCGGCGGCAATACAGGTCTGGCCTATAGGGTAGGCGTTCTTTTTTGCAAAAAAGAACCAAAAAACTCTTGTCCGTTTAGGGCGGAGAAATTGCCAAGTTCGAGAACACCAAACGGATAAAAGTCTTTTTGCTTCTTTTTCTTCAGAAAAAGAAAACTTGTGCCAGCATCTCTTACCTAACGACACGCTCCGCATGGGTGAAGACCTCGAACCCGTCATCGCGCGCGACGGCGACCAGGGTGATGCCTGCCTCCTGCGCGGTGGCGATGGCGAGGCTGGTCGGGGCGGAGATCGCCGCCAGCACCGGCGCGCCCATGGCGGCTGTTTTCTGCACGAGCTCGACCGAAACCCGGCTGGTCATCACCACGATGCCGGTCGCGGGATCGATGCCGCGCCGGGCCAGCGCGCCGTGCAGTTTGTCGAGCGCATTGTGCCGCCCGACATCCTCGCGCAGCAGCATCAGCCCATCCGCCTCGCGCCAGAACCCGGCGGCATGCACGGCGCGGGTTTCCCGGTTCAGCGCCTGCGCCTCGCGCAAAGAGCCGACCGCGGCGGCGATTGCTTCGGCGGCATAGACCGGGCCGGGCGCCACCTGCCGCATCGGCCGCAGTGCCGCCTCCAGGCTTTCCAGGCCGCACAAACCGCAGCCGCTGGGCCCGGCGATGTAGCGGCGGCGGCCGTCCAGGGCGTCCAGGCGTTCGGGCGACAAGCCCACGCGCAGCTCGATCCCCCGTGCCGGATCGCCCAGGCGGACCGCCTCGAAGGTAAGGATCTGGTCCGCCCGTTCGATCACCCCGTCGGCGAGGCTGAACCCGATCGCGAAATCCTCCAGATCGATCGGACTGGCCAGCATCACGGCATGCGAGATGCGGTTGAACGACAGCACCAGAGGCAGTTCCTCCGCCACGATACGCGATCCCTGTTCCAGCGACGCACCGCGCCAGGCAAGACGGGATACGGACGCCGCGCCTTCGATCGGACCGCACTCCGCATTTCTCGTCATTCGCTCCGTCCGTCCCGTTTCGCGCAGTCCTGGCCTGCTGCCATCGGATTGACAGCCCAGCCGGTTACAGGCAACCGCTGAACTGTCTTGCGTGCCGTGAAGGATATCGTTCCCGTGCCGATCTTCGAGTTCGAACGCGATTTCGCCGGATCGCTGCGTTGCATTCCGATGGTGACGCGACAGAAGCTCGATCTGGTCGGCATCAAATTGTCGCTGCGGCAATGGAGCCGGCTCACCCGCGAGGAACGCGACAGGTTGGTCACGCTGGGCTGCGCCGAGGGCGAGGAGCGGGATGCGTATCGCGCCCTGGTGCTGGATCTGATCGCGCTGCGGGCCGACGAGCCGACCGTGTTCCTGGGCGAGATCTCGCATGACGATTGGGCCCGTGAGGATGCGATGCCGGATACGGTGCTGGCCCAGGCCGAGTTCGACGGCATCGCCCCGCCGACCCCGGAACAGTGGCGTGCACTCCAGCCGTTGCAGCGTTTCGCGCTGGTGAAGCTGGCGCGATCGAAGCACGAGAACGAGAATTTTATGCCGGCCATGGCCGAATTCGGACTATCTTCCACGCGTCCTTAATGAAAATTTTCGCCGGGCGGCACGTTGGGATCAGGGTTCCGGTTCGAGCCGGTGCTCTTCTCCGAAAGGACGTCGTCCCGGCCATGCCTGGGCGACCGCCCGCATGTGCCTCCGAGCTATTGGATACCGCCCATGGCCAAGTCGCCCTCCTACAAGACCTACAACCATCCCGCCGGCGGCTGGGGCGCGTTGAACGCGACCGCCAAGGTGCTGATGGAGCAGAGCGTGGTCGCGCAATCGACCCGCACGCTGCTGGCGATGAACAAGCCGGACGGGTTCAAGTGCTCCTCCTGCGCCTGGCCTGAAGCGGACGAGCAGAAGCGGTTCGATTTCTGCGAGAACGGCGCCAAGGCGCTGGCCTTCGAGACCACGCGCAAGCGCGTGACGCGCGAATTCTTTCGCACCCATTCGGTGACGGCGCTGAACGAGTGGTCGGACTACGCTCTGGAGCAGGAAGGCCGGCTCGAGGAGCCGATGCGCTACAACCCGGCCACCGACCATTACGAGCCCTGTTCGTGGGACGAGGCGTTCAACGAGATCGCGCAGGAACTCGCCTCTCTGAAGGACCCGAACGAGGCGGAGTTCTACACCTCCGGACGCACCTCCAACGAGGCGGCGTTCCTGTATTCCGTGTTCGTTCGCGCTTTCGGGACCAACAACTTCCCCGACTGTTCCAATATGTGCCACGAGCCGACCAGCCGCGGGCTGCCGAAATCGATCGGCATCGGCAAGGGCACCATCGTGCTCAACGATTTCGCCAGGGCCGAGGCGATCTTCGTGATCGGCCAGAACACCGGCACCAACAGCCCGCGCATGATGACCAACCTGGTCGAGGCGCGCCATCGCGGCGTGCCGATCGTGGTGATCAACCCGATGCCCGAGCGCGCGCTGATACGCTTCACCGAGCCGCAGGATGCGGTGCAGATGGCGACGTTCGGTTCCACCGCCATCGCGAGCGAATTCGTGCAGGTGCGGATCGGCGGCGACATCGCTGTGCTGAAGGGCATCATGCTGGGTGTGCTGGAGCTGGACGACGCGGCACGTGCGGCCGGCCAGGCTTCCGTGCTGGATCACGCGTTTCTCGATACCCACACCACGGGCTTCGATGCCGTGGTTGCGGATGTGCGCGGGACGGATTGGGCGGATATCGAGCTGGTGAGCGGAATCGGCCGCGATCAGTTGCGTCGCGTGGCCGGGATCTATGTCGCGTCCAAGGCGACCATCATCTGCTACGGCATGGGCATCACCCAGCACGAGTACGGCGCCAACGCGATCCAGCAGATCTGCAACCTGCTGTTCCTGCGCGGCAATATCGGCCGTCCCGGCGCCGGCATCGCGCCCGTGCGCGGTCACTCCAACGTGCAGGGCGACCGTACGGTGGGCATCGAGGAGAAGCCGACCCAGGCCTACCTCGATCAGTTCGAGACGGTGTTCGGCTTCAAGCCGCCGCAGGAGCATGGGCATGACACGGTGGAAGCCGTGGAAGCCATGATCTCCGGCGAGGCGAAGTTCTTTCTCGGGATGGGCGGCAATTTCGTGCATGCCATTCCGGACACGCCGATCGCCTACGAGGCGATGCGCCGACTCGATATGACTGTGGCGGTCAGCACCAAGCTCAATCGCGGTCATGTCGTGCATGGCAAGAAGGCGTTCATCCTGCCGTGTGTGGCGCGTGCGGAGATCGATCTCCAGAACGGCCGCCGCCAGAAGATCACCATCGAGGACGCCACCTCCATGGTGGGCGCGTCCTCCGGCATTCTCGAACCGGCCTCGCCGCATCTCCTGTCCGAGATCAAGATCGTCTGCCGTCTGGCCAAGGCGACGCTGACGCTGACCCGCCCGGACATTTCGATCGACTGGGACGCGTTCTCGAACGACTACGATCTGATCCGCGACAAGATCGCCGCCGTGTATCCGGCGATCTACGAGAACATGAACGAGCGGTTGAAGGCGCCGCATTTCCATCTGACCAACTCGGCGCGCAATCGCGACTGGAAGACGCCGTCCGGCAAGGCGACGTTCCTGGTGTTCCCCGGCATCGCCATGGACAAGCCGATCGACACCGAAGGCATGCTGCGTCTGGCCACCATCCGCAGCCACGACCAGTTCAACACCACCATCTATAGCGACAACGATCGCTATCGCGGCATATACAACGACCGCATGGTGGTACTGATGAGCCGCGAGGATATGGACGCACGCGGCATTGCCGAGCAGGACTGGGTGGAGATGGAGACCATTTCGCTCGACGGTCAGGAGCGCAAGCTCGGCGGGTTGAAGGCGATCGCCTATCCGATCTCGCAAGGCTCGGTTGCGGCGTACTACCCGGAAACCAACGGGCTGCTGCCTCTGTATCACTACGATCAGACCAGCAAGACGCCGGCCGCCAAATCGATCCCCGTGCTGATCCGCAAGGCGCCGAAGCCGGCAACCCCTGCCGCAAAGACCGCGCAGCGCGAGTTGGCGCCGGCCTGACGCGCGGCGCCACTCACCGGGCGGGCCTTGATTCGGGCCCGCCCCGTCGCCTTCTGAGCAGGGCACGAATGGCAGCGGGATCGCGCGTTTCCTCATGATGAGCACCCTGATCGACACCGCCGCCGCCGATCACCTGATCGCGCAGGCGCTGACCGGTTTTCCGTCCGAACGGATCGCGTTGCGGGATTCGGCGGGCCGTGTTCTGCGTCAGGCGGTGCGGGCGGAAACCGCGCAGCCGCCGTTCGACCGGGTGATGATGGACGGTATCGCGCTGCGTTGGCAGGCGGCATTGCCGAAGCGGCTCCGCATCTCCGGCGCGCAGATGGCAGGCGAGGTCGGGCAGGTGCTGTCGAGCCCAGATCACTGCATCGAGGTCACCACCGGCGCAGTGCTGCCGGTGGGGTGCGATTGCGTTGTTCCGGTCGAGCAGACTCGGCGGGACGGCGGCAGCGTCGTTCTGGCGGAAGGCTACGATCCTGCGCAGAACCAGTTCATCCATCGCCGCGGCGTGGACTGCGCCGAAGGTGCGATCGTCCTGGAAGCCGGCGTAAGGATCGGCGGGCCGGAGATGTCGATGCTGGCATCCAACGGCGTGGCAACCGTCGAGGTCGCGCGGGTGCCACGCATCGCCATCATCGCCACTGGTGACGAACTCGTGCCGGTGGAGGCTCCGCTGCGCCCCGGCCAGATTCGCCGATCCAACGATCTGGCCCTGACGGCAGCCCTGAGCGTCGCCGGCTTCAATGGCATTTCGCTGCATCATGTGCCGGACGATCGCGACGCCGTAAGCCGTGTGCTGGAGGCGACGCTCCGCACCCATGACGTGCTGGTGCTGAGCGGCGGGGTGTCGATGGGCCAACGCGACTACGTGCCGGAGTGTCTGGCCTTGCTGGGTGTCCGGCGCGTGCTGCACGGGATCGCCCAGCGCCCCGGCAAACCGATGTGGTTCGGTACCGGTCCTGACAATCAGGCCGTGTTCGCTCTGCCGGGCAATCCAGTGTCGTCACTGGTCTGCATGACGCGTTATGTGCGCCCGGCGCTGATGCGCGCATCGGGACTGGCGGTGCGGAGCGAGTATGCGCGCGTGTCCGGCAATGCCGGCCGCCCGCTGCGTCTGGCGCGTTTCCTGCCCGTGCGGCTAGAAAGCGATCCGTCCGGTTCGTTGCTCGCACAGGCGCAAGGCTGGAGCAATTCCGGCGATTTCACTGCCCTCGGCGGCACGCACGGCATCGTCGAGTTGCCGCCGGAGCAGTCCATCGCCGACGGCGCGCCGGTGCGCGTGTTCCGGTGGTGAGATGAACGCGCTGTCGCCTCAGGACGGGATTCCCAGGGACCGGCTCGGCCGGCGCATGCACGATCTGCGGATCTCCGTGATGGATCGCTGCAATTTCCGTTGCACCTACTGCATGCCGGTGGAGAAGTTCGGCGAGGCCTACAGTTTTCTCGGACGTGACGAACGGCTCGATTTCGGCGAAATCGAGCGCATCTGCCGCCAGGCAGCATCGCTTGGGGTGGAGAAGCTACGTTTGACCGGCGGCGAGCCGCTGCTGCGTCCGGATCTCGCCGGTCTGGTGAAGAAGCTGCGCCGGATCGACGGGATTCGCGATATCGCGCTCACCACCAATGGCGTTCTTCTGCCGGATCAGGCCCAGTCGCTGCGCGATGCCGGGCTCGATCGGGTGACGGTAAGCCTGGATGCGCTGGACGAGGCGGTGTTCGCGAGGTTGAGCGGCGGTCGGGGATCGGTGCAACAGGTGCTGCGCGGCATCGACTCGGCCTTGGCGATCGGCCTGCCGACCAAGATCAACATGGTGGTCCAGCGCGGCGTCAACGAGAGCGAGGTACTGCCGCTGGTCGAGCGGTTCCGGCTAACACCCGTTTCCGTGCGCTTTATCGAGTTCATGGATGTCGGCAACCGCAACAAGTGGAATCTGGAGTCTGTGGTGCCGTCGCGCATGTTGCGTGATCGCATCGGCGCACGCTGGCCGATCTCCCCTCTACCGGAGCGCTATGCCGGCGAGGTGGCGTCGCGGTTCCGGTTCGACGATGGCGGTGGTGAGATCGGTTTCATCTCCTCTGTGAGCGCACCGTTCTGCGGCGGCTGCACGCGGGCGCGCTTGTCGTCGGAAGGCAAGCTCTATACCTGCTTGTTCGCGACCGAGGGTACCGATCTGCGCCATCTGCTGCGTGACGAAGCGGCGAGTGACGATGCGCTGCGGGGCAGGCTGCGTTCCGTCTGGCTGCGTCGCGACGACCGCTACAGCGAGGAGCGTGCTCTCATTCCAACACGGGGCGACGCACAGCCCAAGATCGAGATGCATTACATCGGCGGCTGATCCCGCCCGGATGGTTCGGAGTAATCGATGAGCAGCACGACACTGACGCACCTGGACGACGACAACCAGCCGCGCATGGTCGATGTGGGTGCCAAGCCGATCACGAAGCGGGTTGCCACGGCGCGGGCCAAAGTGGTGTTCCCGCCCGAAGTCGCCGCCACGTTGCGCGATGCGGGTTACGTCACGCCGAAAGGTGCGGTGCTGACCATCGCGCATATCGCCGGGATCATGGGCGCCAAGAGCACGGCGCAGCTGATTCCGCTTTGCCACCCTTTGGCATTGAGCAAATGCGATATCGCCATCACCCTGGACGGCGACACGGCTCTGGTGGATTGCACCGTGGCCTGCAACGGCAGCACCGGCGTGGAGATGGAAGCGCTGACCGGCGCGTCGATCGCGTCGCTCACCATCTACGACATGTGCAAGGCGCTATCGCATGAGATCGTCATCGCCGATCTTCGCCTGTTGTCCAAGACCGGCGGCAAGCGCGATGTCGGAGTATCGTCGTGACAGCGCCGCTTTACGGTTTGCTGCTGAGTGGCGGCGCGTCGCGCCGCATGCAGCGCGACAAGGCCTCCCTCGAATATGGGGGCGAGGCGCAGCTTCTGCGCGCCTGGCGGTTGCTGTCGGCTGTTTGCGACCGTGCCTTCGTGTCGATCCGGCCGGAACAGGAACACGATCCCTTGCGCGCAAGCCTGCCGACGCTGTCGGACCGCTACGATGCGGTCGGACCTGTGGCAGGAATTCTGTCCGCTCAGGATGCCTATCCCGATGCCGCGTGGCTGGTGCTGGCTTGTGATCTGCCGCTGCTCGACGAGTCGACCTTACGGAGACTGGCCTCGGCACGGGCGCCGGGGACCGATGCGATCGCGTTCCGCTCGCGGTTCGACGATCTGCCGGAGCCGCTCTGCGCGATCTGGGAACCGTCAAGCCATGTGCTGTTGAGGGAAAAGCACGATGCGGGCCGGTTCTGCCCGCGCGGCACGCTGAAACATCTGCGCACCACGTTACTTCCGCCCCCGGGCGATGCGTTGGACAACATCAACACACCGGAGGAATTCGAACGCGTATCGCAGTCCCTGGAACAACCGGCATGATCGCCATCGAGATGCGCTATTATGCGCAGTTGCGCGAACAAGCCGGCACGGGAAGCGAGCGTCTCTCGACCACCGCCGAAACGCCTGACGCCCTTTACGGAGAGCTGCAGGCCCGTCACGGCTTTTCTCTGCCGAAGGATGCTCTGAAGGTCGCGGTGAACACGGCGTTCTGTTCCTGGGACACGGCACTGCGCGATGGCGACACCGTGGTGTTCATCCCGCCGGTGAATGGCGGATGATGCGCTTCGCCGTTTCCGATCGCGATCTCGATATCGCGTCGCTGCGCCAGGAACTCCACAATCCCGACCATGGGGGGTTCTGTGCCTTCGAGGGCTGGGTCCGCAACAAGAACGAAGGTCGCGGCGTCGACGGCTTGGAGTACGAGATCTACGCCGAACTCGCCAAGATCGAAGGCGAGCGCATCATGCAGGAAGCGCGCGAGCGGTTCGGCGCCATCGATGCGGTCGGCATTCATCGCAGCGGCATGCTGCGGATCGGCGAGCTGGCGGTCTGGGTCGGCGTTTCCTCCGCGCACCGCGACGAGGCGTTCCGCGCCTGTCGCTTCATTATCGACCAGATCAAGCATCGTTTGCCGGTGTGGAAGAAGGAGCATTACCTCGCCGGTGACACCGCCTGGGTCGCCTGCGCGCATCCGGGCGAGGATCACGACCACGCGCATCATCACCACCACCATCACCGAAGCGTGTCGCCGGCTTTCGTGCCGGATTATTCCCGGCAGAAGCGGCTTCCCGGCGTCGGCGAAGCCGGACAGAAGAAACTGGCCAACGCGCGCGTTCTGGTGATCGGGGCGGGTGGGTTGGGCAGCCCTGTTCTGTCCTATCTCGCCGGGGCGGGCGTTGGCCTGCTCGGCATCTCCGATGACGACAGGGTCGATGCCAGCAATCTGCATCGCCAGACGCTGTTCTCCGCCGCCGATCTCGGCCGCCCCAAGACGGACGTCGCGGCCGAGCGGATCGCTGCCATGAACCCCGCAGTGCGGACCGAGACCTTTGGCCGGATCGCGTCGGAAGAAGCGGTGACGTTGTTCCGCCGCTTCGATCTGGTTCTGGAATGCAGCGACGACATGCGCAGCCGCTTCCTGTGCAGCGATGCCGCCGTTCTGTCCGGCACGCCTGCGATCCTGGCCAGCGTGCATCAATACGAAGGCCAGTTGCAGGTGATCGATCCGCGTGCGGGCGGCCCGTGCTTGCGTTGCCTTTGGCCGGTGGAACCGGCGGCCGATGCCTCGGCCAGCTGTGCGGAAAGCGGCGTTCTCGGCCCGGTGCCGGGTGTCCTGGGCGCGATGCAGGCCAACGAGGCCTTGAAGCTGTTGCTCGGTCTGCCGCGACAGGCGACGGGTGCGCTCCTGCTGGTCGATCTGCTCGAGAACCGCACCGATCAGCTTCGGATCGACACCGAGGCAGGCTGCGCGTCGCATGGCGGCTGCGTCGCCGTGGCGGAGCAGGCGATGGCGGCACGCGGCACCGGCCTGGAGCGCTCGTTTCCGACGCTCGACGCCGCACGGGCTGCCGGCTACCGGCTGGTCGATCTCCGGAACGCGGACGAGCGCGAAGCACGTCCGATGCCGGAGGCGGCGCAGTGGCTGCCCTTGCCGCGGCTGCTCGAACCGGGCGCCGTTCTGCCGGAGGACGGACCTCTACTGCTGGTCTGTGCGAGCGGCCGTCGCAGCGCGCGCGGTGCGCAGCATCTGCGCGAGTCCGGGCGGCGGGACGTCTTCACTCTGACGGGTGGTCTGCACGGGCTGAACGGTTAGGCGAACGCCGCCCCGGCTCCGGTGTTTCCGTTCGGCAACCGTCGGGAGGCGATCGGATCATGGAAGTCATCGTTCGGCCCGATGCTGCAGCGGCGTGCCGGTTCGCCGCCGCCCTGGTCGCATCGCGCATGCGGGACGGGGCCTGCGTCCTTGGACTGGCGACGGGCCGGTCCATGGAGCGGGTCTATGCCGAACTTGTGCGCCTGCACCGAGAGGAGGCGCTGGATTTTTCCGGCTGCACCAGTTTCAACCTCGACGAATATATCGGCCTCCCGCCGACCGATCCGCGCTCCTATCGCGCCTTCATGGACGCCCACCTGTTCCGGCAGGTCAATATCGACCCGGTGCGCACGCATCTGCCAAACGGGCTCGTGACCGATGGAAGAGCGGAAGCCGAGCGCTACGAGCGCGCCATCCGTGACGCGGGCGGAATCGACATCCAGCTTCTTGGCATCGGTAGCACTGGGCATATCGGTTTCAACGAGCCGGCCTCGTCGCTGATGTCTCGCACGCGTGCCAAGACCCTATTTCCAGAGACGCGGCAGCAGAATGCCGCCCTGTTCGGTGACGACCCGGATGCGGTGCCGTCACGCGCCATGACCATGGGTGTCGGCACCATTCTCGATGCGCGCGAGGTGCTGCTGGTGGCGACCGGAGATGCCAAGGCGAAGATCCTGGCGGCGGCCGTGGAAGGGCCGGTGACCTCCATGGTGACGGCCTCTGCGCTGCAACTGCATCCCGCCTGCCGGGTGGTCGCGGACGAAGCCGCCGCCGCCCGGCTCACGATGCGCGATCGCTACGACTGGGTGTTCCGGAACGAGCCGGAATGGGCACCATTCCAAGCAAACGATCTGTGAGACCGGGCCCAGCAGATCGCTCAAATAGGCGTGAAGCCTTCGGCTGCTCACCCACTGACCGCCGCCCTGGCCATCGGGGTGATGCAGGGGCGGAGTGGAGCGCCGCAGCCGATGCGGGGACACCGAGGTGTCCTCTTCTTTCGCGTGGGTCCGACAATCCCTATCGCCACACGATCGGCTGATATAAACAGCCCGCTCGTTTTGACGTGACGGCGGTTCACCGGCTGCCTCATCCTGTCGGCCGGCCGTAAGCCGGCGCCTTTCTTTCGCCGTGTCACGGGGCGATTGGTGCTGGCTCCGTGGAGATCATTCGTGCTCGACGACCACCAGACCGATGGCCTGACCCGTTTCGCCACGTGGCTGACCGAAACCGTGCTGCCGTTCTGGTTGCGCGCCGCCCATGACCCGGTGCGGGGGCATTTTCACGAAGGGCTGGCTCTGGACGGTTCGCTCCTTTCGACCGCCACGCTCCGCACCCGTACCGCGGCGCGCATGATTCACACCTTTGCCGATGCCGCATCGCTCGGGATCGCTCCTGTCGGCGGTCTTGCGGCGGCGGAGCGCGCGGCGGAAGCGCTGGAGCGCGATGCCCGCCTCGGTGATGGCGGCTATGTGCGCGCCTTCGATCGCGAAACCGGCTTGGTGCTCGATCCGGTGCGCGATCTCTACGACCAGTCCTGCGTGCTGCTGGCGCAGGCTGCCTTGCTCCAGGCCACCGGCAAGCCGATTTATCGCGAACGGGCCGATGCGCTGCTTCACGCGATCGAGCATATCCTGCCGGGCCATGACGGCGGCTGGGCGGAGGACGAGTCGAACAGCCTGCCGCGCCGGCAGAACCCCCACATGCACATGTTCGAGGCGCTGGTGCTGCTGGCCGGCACCACCGGCGATCCGGCGCATCTGGCGCTTCTCCGGCGCTGTCACGATCTGCTGCACCGACGTTTTCTCGACGACGGCCTGCTCGTCGAGTATTTCGGCCCGCAATGGCAGCGCGGTACGGAATGGCGGTCGGAGCGGCTCGATCCCGGCCACATGGCGGAATGGGCTTTTCTGCTGCATGCGGGGCGGACGCTGATCGGCCAGGACGACGGCGCTCTGTCCGAGACCTTGATCCGGACCGCGCTGGAGCTCGGCTGTTCCAGGCGCGACCCGTTCTTTCTGGTCGATGAGGTGGACCGGACGGGACAAGCCTTGAGCGACGGTCGCCGTTTGTGGCTGCAGATCGAGCAGATCAAGGGTTGTCTCGTGACCGGCCGTGACGAGCGCGCCCAGGCCGTGGCCGATGCGTTGCTGCGCGACTATGTCGGAGGAGCACCTCCGGGAGTCTGGATGGACCGGTTCTCGCTCGACGGCGCGCCGATCGCCGCCAGCGTGCCGGCCAGCTCCTGCTACCATGCCTGGACCCTGGTCGGGTTTTGCGTGCGCAACACGGGCGCCTGAGCGGAACCCGTTCCAGCATGACGGCTTAACGGGGTTCCTCGTTCGGAAGTCCGACTGCATGCGACAGATCTTGTTCGGCGGCTTCGTCGCCCTTTCACCGCTCGTGCTGGCAGGTCTCGCTCAGGCGCAATCTTCCGGCGAACCCAAAGTCGCCAGCGGCCACAGGGACGTGCTGCTTCAGGCCACGCAGAGCTGGAACGGCAAGCCCTACACGCACTATCCTTCTGGCCAGCCGCAGCTCACGGTGCTGCGCCTCGAGATCGCCCCGCATACGGCACTGCCCTGGCACACCCACCCATTCCCGAATGCGGGCTACGTCCTTGCCGGTGCGCTCACCATCACCGACCGCCACAGCGGCAAGAGCGAAACCTTCAAGCAGGGTCAGGCTTTCGCGGAATCGGTCGATGACGAGCACCGCGGTATGGCCGGCGATCAGCCGACCGTGCTGATCCTCACCTATGCCGGCGTTGCAGGCACACCGACATCGTTCCCGGCCAAAGGCGAGAAGGCCGAATACTGAACGTCCACGACAGTGGTTACGGCCGTTCCGACGGCCGGCCGATGCTGTGATAGAAGAACCCCGCCTCGCGCATCGCGCGCGGCTCCCAGATGTTCCTCAGATCGACCACGAGCCGCCCGCGCATCAGGGCGCTCAGCCGGGCCGGCGGCAGCGCCCGGAACTCGTTCCACTCGGTCAGCACCACCACCAGATCGGCCCCGGTCACGGCGTCGAGCGCATCGCTGCACCATGTCATGCCGTCCGGCATCAAGGGCCGCGCCAGTTCCATCCCCACCGGGTCGAACACGCGCAGCACGGCGCCGTTCTCGGCCAGACGATGGACGATCGG
This sequence comes from Lichenicola sp. GTC18331, assembly GCF_055386855.1. NCBI lineage: Bacteria > Pseudomonadati > Pseudomonadota > Alphaproteobacteria > Acetobacterales > Acetobacteraceae > Lichenicola > Lichenicola sp. GTC18331. Next base: position 2,196,589 of record NZ_AP045015.1, read on the forward strand.
GATCGACGGCGCGTCGCGCATGTCGTCCGTGTTCGGCTTGAAGGTCAGGCCCAGAACGGCCACCACCTTGCCCCGCACGCCGTCGGCGGCGCGCATGATCCGCTCCGCCATCGACGCCTTGCGTTCGTCGTTCACCTGCACGGTCGCTTCCACCAGACGGGACGGTGCGCCGGCATCCTGGGCGAGACGCATCAGGGCCAGCGTGTCCTTGGGGAAGCATGAACCGCCATAGCCCGGCCCTGCATGCAGGAACTTGCGCCCGATCCGCCCATCGAGGCCGATGCCGCGCGCCACCTCGTGCACGTTGCCGCCGGTGCGTTCGCACAGATCGGCCATTTCGTTGATGAAGGAGATCTTCATCGCCAGGAACGAGTTGGCGGCGTACTTGATCAGTTCGGAGGATTCGAGGCTGGTGAACAGGATGGGCGCCTCGATCAGGTAGAGCGGCCGATAAAGGCGGCGCATCACCTCGCGCGCGCGCTCGACGCCGGACGGTTTCTGCGCATCGAGCCCGATCACCACCCGGTCGGGGCGCATGAAATCGCCGATCGCCGAGCCTTCGCGCAGGAATTCGGGATTGGACGCCACGTCGAAATCGAGATCGGGACGTGCCTTGCGCACCAGCTCGGCGATCTGCCGCCCGGTGCCCACGGGCACGGTCGATTTGGTGACGATCACCGTGTAGCCGGTCAGTGCGGCCGCCACCTGCTCGCACGCGGCGAAGACGTAGCTGAGATCGGCATGGCCGTCGCCGTTGCGCGGCGGGGTGCCGACGGCGATGAACACCGCATCCGCGCCTGCCACCGCATGGGCGATGTCGTCGCCGAACGAAAGCCGCCCGGCCTGCATGTTGCTTTCCACCAGCGGCTGCAGGCCCGGCTCGTAGATCGGGATGCGGCCTTCGCGCAGCATCTGCAGGCGGCCCGGATGGGTTTCCACCACGCGGACCTCGATGCCGAACTCGGCGAAGCAGGCGGCAGAGACCAGCCCGACATACCCGCCGCCGACCATTGCGATGTGCATCCACACTCTCCGGCTCGTTCCCGTCCGGCTCCTAGCACGGGAGGCGGGTCAGACAGAAACGGGGGCGGACAGGGTGTTCTTTCTTGGAAGAAAGAACCAAAGAACTTCTGTCCGTTTGAGCGCGGAGTGGACCGCTTGCTCCGGACCAAACGAACAGAAGTCTTTTTGCTTCTTTTTCCTCAGAAAAAGAAGCTTCTCGCTTCCGTCACCCCTCCGGCAGGACCGACAGCGCCTGCTCCAGATCGGCGATCAGATCGCCCGCATTCTCCAGCCCGATGCTGAGCCGGATCAGCGCTTCCGACACGCCGATCGCGTCGCGCACCGCCTGTGGCACGCCGGAATGGGTGGTGGAAGCGGGATGGCAGGCCAGCGATTCCGTGCCGCCCAGGCTCACGGCCAGGCGGAACAGCTTCAGCCGGTTCATTACCCGGAACGCTTCCTCACGCCCGCCCCGGATCTCGATCGAGAAGGTCGAGCCCGGCCCGGTGCACTGCGCATCGTAGATTCGCTGCGCTGTCGCGTTGCCGCGTCCGGTTCCCAGCGCATGCACGGCGGTCACAGCCGGATGCCGGTCCAGCGCGGCTACCACGGCCTCGGCGTTGGCGGCGGCCGCACGCACGCGCACACCCAGCGTTTCCAGCGATCGGCCGGTCATCCAGCAGGAATGGGCATCAAGCTGGGTGCCGATGGCGCTGCGCAACAGCCGGATCGGTTGCAGCAGGCCCTTGGAGCCGATCACCGCGCCGCCGATCAGATCGCTATGGCCGCCAATATATTTGGTGAGCGAGGCCACCACGAGATCCGCGCCGTGGCGCAGCGGCTGCTGGAACACCGGGCTCAGCATGGTGTTGTCGCAGATCACCAGCGGGCGAAGGCCGGTTTCCGTGCCGATCCGTTCCGCCACTGCACGAACGGCGGCGATATCCACCAGCGTGTTCAACGGGTTGGACGGGGTTTCGATCAGGATCAGGCTGAGCCGGCCCTTGGTCGCTGCTTCGCGCGCGGCCGCCTCGATCGCGCCGGCATCGCCGCCATCCGCGAAGCCATGCGCCTGGATGCCCAGATTGCCGAGCGTTCGGGCGAGCAGCGTTTCGGTGCCGCCATAAAGCGGCTGGCTGTGCAGCACCACGTCGCCGGGACGCGCCGTAGCCAGGATGGCGGTGGTGATCGCCGCCATGCCCGACGAGAAGGCGAGGGCGGTCTCGCCCGCCTCGAAGATCGCCAGGCGATCCTCGACGATCTCGGCGTTGGGATGGTTGAAGCGCGAATAGACCAGCCCGGCTCGTCCGCCCGGCGCCGGCTTGCGCCCGGCCACCACGTCGAAGAAATCGCGTCCTTCCTCGGCCGAGCCGAACACGAAGGTGGAGGTGAGAAACACGGGCGGCTTCACGGCGCCTTCGGACAGCGCAGGATCGTAGCCGTAGCCCAGCATCAGCGTTTCCGGTGACAGAACCCTGTCGCCGATCGTTCTCTCGTCACCCATGGGTGGCTCCTTCCGCAAACCGCGGCGCCTCGGCACCGCGGACGTTCAGGAAGATGGCATACACCTCCGTGGTCGCGCACACGAACAAACGGCTGCGATGGCGTCCGCCGAACACCAGATTCGACACCGTGTTCGGAAAGCGGATGCGACCGAGCAGGGTGCCGTCCGGTGCCACGCAATGTACGCCGTCTCCGGCGCTGGTCCACACATTGCCGTGCTCGTCGCAGCGGAATCCGTCCGCATGGCCGATCGCAGGCGCATAGAAGCGACGGCCTTCGCCCAGGCGTACGCCGTCCCCCGACAGGGGAAACGCCCTGATCTCGCGTTCGATGTCGCGCTCGCCGACGCGGCCGGTCTCGGCGATGTAGAGCGTGCGCTCGTCCGGCGAGAAACACAGCCCGTTCGGACAGGAAAACGCATCGCTCGCCACGCTCAGCGCGCCATCCGGGCCCAGCCGGTAGACACGGCAGGGCATCTCCTCCTCGGCGCGGCCTTCGCCCTCGTAATCCATCGCGATGCCGTAATGCGGATCGGTAAACCAGATCGAGCCGTCGGATTTCACCACCACGTCGTTGGGCGAATTGAAGCGCCGCCCCTCGAACCGGTCGGCCAGCACGGTGATGCGTCCGTCCGGCTCCGTCCGCACCACGGCGCGCGGGCCATGCAGGCAGGAGACCAGCCGCCCTTGTCGATCGCGCGTATGCCCGTTGGCGTAGCCGCTCGGCTGGCGGAACACCGACACGCCAGCGCCTTCGATCCAGCGCAGGATGCGATTGTTGGGAATGTCGCTGAACAGGAGGCAGTTCGCATCGCCGAACCAGACCGGTCCCTCGGTCCAGCGGCACCCCTCCGCGATCCGCTCCGGCTTGGCATGGAACATCACATAGGACTCGAATCGCGGATCGAGGCTCTCGAACGCGCTCATCGCCGGGCCTTCGCCGCAAACAGGACAGAGAGCGTTCGCTTCGACATGACGATCCATTGGTCCGAGGAATGATGCAGGATCGCGCCACGCGTCGGGGCGGACAAGTCCGGGCCGATCACGAAACCTGCATCGTTCTGGCTTGTCGGCGAATTCCGGCGCTAGGATGGGCAAAGGAAAAACCGGCATGGCGCGACGGCGCGAACCGGTCCGGCGACAAACGATCGCCCGCCCACCGTCCGCACGGGAGAAACGCCATTGCAGCAGGTTTCCGCCACCCCCGCCGCCCTGGCGCTGCTCGACGAGATCGTCGGCCGGCACGGGCCCGTGCTGTTCCATCAATCCGGCGGCTGCTGCGACGGCTCCTCGCCGATGTGCTATCCGGAGGGCGATTTCATCGTCGGCGATACGGATGTGAAGCTCGGCGAGATCGCCGGCATGCCGGTCTATATCGGCGCGGACCAGTTCGATCGTTGGCGCCATACCGAACTCATTCTCGACGTGGTGCCCGGACGCGGCGGCATGTTTTCGCTCGACAACGGAACCGAGCAGCGATTCCTGACCCGGTCCCGTCTGCTCGCGGCGCGATGAAACGCGTTCTGCTGCTGGCGATACTGCTGTGCGGATGCGCGGTACCGTCGCCGGGAGCAGGCCATGTCCGCGCCGCGGCGGACGAGCTCGATCCGTCCGGGCGCGCCTATGACGGCCCGGCGGTGATCGCCGGCAACCCTCCCGGCGACAACGGCGCGCCGCGCCTGTCCTGCCATCCGGAGGGCATCGGAACGCGCTGCGCCCGCTGAACTCAGGCGGTTTCGCACAGGAAGGACATGCAATCGGCGAAACTCGGCGCCAGGAAGCGCAAGGCCGGTGACAGCGCGCCGATGATCTCCAGATGGTCGATGCCGGGATAGATCCGCTCCTGCACAGCTCCGCCGTTTTCCCGGATGCGTGCGGCAAGGCGCAGCGTGTTGCCGGGCTTCACCGTATCGTCTTTGCTTCCGGCCAGAAGAAGCATCGGTGGATTGCGCCCGTCCGCGAAGTGGATCGGCTGCGTGTCCGGTGGTGCGATCCCGTGCGCGTCGGCGTCGAACACTTTGCGCAAGACCGGATCGGCGATCGGCAGGAAATCGTAAGGCCCCGCCAGGCCGATCGCGCCGCGCAGGTCGCGCTTCGGCTGCAAGCCCACGGCGCCGAGCCAGTCCGGCGCCAGCGCCAGCATCGCGACGTTATAGGCCCCGGCGGAATGGCCGATCAGCCATGGCGGTTGTCCGTCGCCGTTCAAACGCGCCGTGTTGTTGCGCGTCCAGGCCACTGCCAGGGCGCAGTCGCTGAGGAAGTCCGGAAACCGCACGCACGGGTAGAGCCGGTAATCCGGGATCACCACCGTCCAGCCGCGCGCGGCAAAGGCGCTCCCGACGAAGCGGTACATCGCCCGGTCGCCGGTCTGCCAGCTGCCGCCATACAGGAACACGATCACCGGCGACGGCGCGACGCCGACGGGGCGGTAAATGTCGAGCCTGTGTCGCGGGTCCGGCCCGTAGGGCACATCGGTCTCCGCCAGACGGTTCGCGGACAGCGCGTTCAGCACCCCGGCCGGTGAACAGCCACCCAGCGCCAACAGCGACGCGCCCAGCGCTCGACGTCCCAGCCGCATCGTCGTCGATCCGGTCCCGGTATCCGCGATCGGCACGGTCATGGGCTGTCCATTCTGCTGGGTCAGGAAGACGCGGTGTGGAGCGTGGTTACATGACGCTGAGGACGTGTTCTTTCTTGGAAGAAAGAACCAAAGAACTTCTGTCCGTTTGGGGTTGTGCCAAGCCGGCACTGATAACCCAACGGACAAAAGTCTTTTTGCTTCTTTTTCTTCAGAAAAAGAAGCCTCGTCCTGGTCTCGTTCCTTCAGGATTCACAACCCTCTATACCCGTATGCCCATTGAAGGCGGAACGGAGTTCGAGCGGCATGGCACGATGGAAACCGAAGGGCACGGCATTGCTGCTGGCGGCGCTGCTGGGTGCGGAACCGGCGATGGCCGCCGAGTTGCCGGCGGCTGAGCGCGACGCGATCGACGGTTCCATGCGCGCCTGGCTCGCCCGCACCGGGGCGCCCTCCGTGTCCATCGCCGTGGTGAAGGGCGGCGCTTTGGCCTATGCCCATGCCTACGGACAGGCACGGCTTTCGCCCGACCGGCCTGCCGACACCAGCACGCGCTACGCCGTGGACAGCGTCTCCAAGGCCTTCACCGCCACCGCGATCCTGCTTCTGCAGCAGCAGAACAAGCTGCATCTGGACGATCCGGTGTCGCGCTACATTCCCGGCCTGTCCGGCGGCGACACTGTGACGATCCGCCAGCTGCTCGGCCACACCGCCGGGCTGCGCGACTACTGGCCGCAGGATTTCGTGCCGCCGGAGATGAGCCACCCGATCACCACGGCGGCGCTGCTGAAGGAATGGGCCACCAAACCGCTCGATTTTCCGCCGGGCACGGACTGGCAATATTCCAACACCGGCTACGTGGTCGCCGGCGCGATCGTGGAAAAGGTCTCGGGCGAGCCGTTACTGTCCTTTCTGCGTCGCGAGGTGTTCACCCCGCTCGGCATGACCCGTGTCACCGAGGACGACACCGCGCCACTGCCCGCTGCCGATGCCGGCGCCTACACGCGCTACGGTCTGGGGCCGGTCCGGCCCGCACCCAAGGAAGGCGCCGGCTGGCTGTTCGCCGCCAGCGAACTGGCGATGGACCCGTCCACCCTGGCGAAATGGGACATCAGCCTGCTCGATCGTTCCCTGCTCCAGCCCGCCTCCTACGACGCGCTGTTCACACCGCAGACGCTCAAGAACGGCAAGAGCACCCATTACGGCCTCGGCGAAGACGTCGACGACGAGAACGGCAGGCTGGAGATCAGCCATGACGGTGCCGGCTCCGGCTTCCTGGCCGCCAATTCGCTCTGGCCGAAGGACCGGATCGCCATCGTCGCGCTCACCAACAACGACTGGGTCAGCCCGCAGGATGCGCTGAATCGCATCGCCTTCGTGGTTCTGCCGCCCACGCCGGCGGAAGCGCGCGCCCGCGCCATCTTCGACGGGTTCCGCCGCGGCGCGGTGGATCGGTCGCTCTTCACCGCCGATGCCAATGCCTACCTGACTCCCGCCGTGCTGGCCGATCAGAAGCGCGGCCTGTCGGCTCTGGGGGCGGTGCGGGAGTTCCGGCTGAAAAAGGAAAGCCTGCGCGGCGGCATGCGCACACGCATCTGGATGGTGGATACCGACACAAGGCGGGTCGAGGTGGTGGAGCGCGCCTATCCCAACGGCGGCATCGAGCAGTTCATGGTCATGCTGCCGTAGCGGCGTCTTGCGGGCGGCGGGTGAAGAGATTCACCGCCCGCATGCTCATCACGGGCTCGTCCGCGCCGTTGCGCACCTCCACCAGCCCGAGGACGATGCCGAGATCGGGCTTGGAGGCGGAGGGCCGGGCCTCCGTCACCGTCACACGGACGCGCAGCATGTCGCCCGGCCGCACCGGCCGGTGCCAGCGCAGCTCGTCCACCCCCGGCGAGGGGCGGGCGGCGACGGTGGACAGGTAGTTCTGCACGATCAGGCGCATGGCGAGCCCGGCCGTGTGCCAGCCCGACGCGATCAGCCCGCCGAACGGCGCGGCCTGCGCGCTGCCGCCATCCAGATGCATCGCCTGCGGATCGAAGCGCGTGGCGAACGACACCAGCTCGGCCTCGTCCACGGCGATCTCGCCCAATTCGTGCACGGCGCCGGGTTTGTAGTCCTCGAACCAGCGATCGTTCTGGGGGGTGGCGAAGAAATCCGACATGGTCGCGCTCCGGCAGGCCGGCGGAGGATGGAACCGTTCGGGCCGCCGGCCGCCCCGCACGGTCCGTGGCGTCAGATCCGCTCGAAGATCGCGGCGATGCCCTGGCCGCCGCCGATGCACATCGTCACCAGCCCGTAGCGCCCGCTCGTGCGCTTCAACTCGTAGGCCAGCTTGATCGTGTTGATCGCCCCGGTGGCGCCGATCGGATGGCCGATGGAGATGCCCGAACCGTTCGGGTTCACACGCGCCGGATCGAGCTCCAGCAGCTTGCCGACCGCGCAGGCCTGCGCGGCGAACGCCTCGTTGCTTTCGATCACCGACAGATCGGCCACCGACAACCCGGCACGCGAAAGGGCCAGACGCGAGGCTGGCACCGGGCCGATGCCCATGAAATCGGGATCGACCCCGGCATTGCCCCAGCTCACCAGCCGCGCCATCGGTGACAGACCATGCGCGCGCACAGCCTCCTCGCTGGCCAGGATCACCGCCGCCGCGCCGTCGTTCAGACCGGACGCGTTGCCGGCGGTCACCGTGCCGTCCTTCTGGAACGCCGTGCGCAGCGCGTCGAAATCCTCGCGCCTGGCGTCGTGCCGCACATGCTCGTCTTCGGCGAAGACGGCCGTCTTGCGACCCTTCTTCACCTCCACGGGCAGGATCTGTTCGGCGAACCGCCCTTCGCGGATCGCCGCGGACGCGCGGCGATGGCTTTCGAACGCCGCATCGTCCTGTTCCGCGCGCGTTATCTCATAGCGCGCCGCCACGTTCTCGGCGGTGATGCCCATATGGACGGTCTTGAACGGGTCCGTCAGCGCGCCGAGCACCATGTCCCGCATCGTGCTATCGCCCAGACGGGCGCCGAAGCGCATGGCAGGTGCGATGAACGGCATCCGGCTCATGGATTCCGCACCGCCCGCGAGCGCGATCTCGGCATCGCCCAACAGGATCGACTGCGCCGCCGTCAGGATCGCCTGCAAGCCGGAGCCGCAGAGACGGTTCACCGCCATGGCCGGCGTTTCCACCGGAATCCCGGCGCGCACGGCGGCGATGCGGGCCAGATACGGGTCGCTCGGCTCGGTATGCACCACCTGACCGAACACCGCCGTGCCCACCGCCTCGGCCGGCGCACCGGAGCGGCGCAGGGCTTCGGTTGCGACCAGAGCCGCGAGGTCTACCGGAGGCGTGTCCTTCAGCGCGCCGCCGAAATCGCCCACGGCGGTGCGGGCCCCCGAGACGAGATAGACGGTGCGCATGGCGTCGCTCCTGTTTTTACCCTTTGAGTGCTTTGTTGAGTTCTGGGATTGCGCAGAAGAGGTCAGCGACGAGTCCGTAATCGGCGACCTGGAAGATGGGAGCGTCCTCGTCCTTGTTGATGGCGACGATGGTCTTGCTGTCCTTCATGCCGGCGAGATGCTGGATGGCGCCGGAGATGCCGACGGCGACGTAGAGGTCGGGGGCGACGATCTTGCCGGTCTGGCCGACCTGGTAGTCGTTGGGCACGAACCCCGCATCCACCGCCGCGCGCGATGCGCCGATGGCGCCGCCGAGCTTGTCTGCGATCGGCTCCAGCAGCTTGAAGTTCTCGCCGTTCTGCATGCCGCGCCCGCCGGACACCACCACGCGGGCCGACCCCAGCTCCGGACGCTCGGAGCTGGACAGCTCCGCCGACACGAACCGCGACAGGGCAGGCAGCTCCGGCACGCTCACGGCCTCGATCGCGGCCGTGCCGCCCTCGGGGGCGGCGGCATCGAAGCTCGCCGTGCGCACGGTCAGCACCTTCTTGGTGTCGGTCGAGCGCACGGTCGCCAGCGCGCTGCCGGCATAGATCGGCCGCACGAAGGTCTCGGCATCCACCACGGCGGAGATGTCGGAGATCGGCTGCACGTCCAGCAGGGCGGCCAGACGCGGCATCGCGTTCTTGCCCACGGCACCCGATCCGGCCAGCAGATGGTCGTAGGGGCCGGCCAGCGATTGCAGCAGCGCCGCCAGCGGCTCCGGCAGCAGCGCGTCCAGCGACGGATGATCGGCCTTCAGCACCCGGGACACACCGGCGATGCGCCCGGCCGCCTCGGCCACGGCGTCGATGCCGGAGCCCGCCACCAGCACATGCACCTCGCCCAGCTTCGCCGCCGCCGCCACGGCCGCGCGCGCACCTTGCGAAATCTGGCCGCCGGCATGATCGATGAGAACAAGAGCGGTCATCGTTAAATCACCTTTTCCTGGGCGGTCATCTAGGCGATGACCTTCGCTTCATCACGCAGCTTCTCCACCAGCTCGGCGACGCTGCCGACCTTGATGCCGCCCTTGCGCACCGGCGGCTCGGCCACGCTCACGACGTGCAGGCGCGGCGCCGGGTCCACGCCCAGATCGGCCGCACTCAACGTCTCCAGCGGCTTCTTGCGGGCCTTCATGATGTTGGGCAGCGACGCATAGCGCGGCTCGTTCAGGCGCAGATCCACCGTGACGATCGCCGGCAGGTTGAGCGACACGGTCTCCAGCCCCGCATCCACCTCGCGCGTCACCAGCAGGGCATCGCCGTCCTTCTCGACCTTGGAGGCGAACGTGCCCTGCGGCCAGCCGAGCAGGCCGGCCAGCATCTGGCCGGTGGCGTTCATGTCGTCGTCGATCGCCTGCTTGCCCATCACCACCAGGCCCGGCTGCTCGCGCTCCACCAGGACGCGCAGCATCTTCGCCACCGCCAAAGGCTCGGGCGAGACGTCGCACTGCACCAGGATCGCCCGGTCGGCGCCCATCGCCAGCGCCGTGCGCAGCGTCTCCTGCGCCTGCGCCACGCCGATCGACACCGCCACGATCTCCGTCGCCACACCCCGCTCCCGGAGACGGACGGCTTCCTCCACCGCGATCTCGTCGAACGGGTTCATCGACATCTTCACGCCGGCAAGCTCGACACCCGTGCCGTCCGCCTTCACACGCGGCTTCACATTGTAGTCAATCACACGCTTCACAGGCACCAGTAACTTCATGGCTTTACATCCCGCCCGGATAGTTCGGCCCGCCGCCGCCTTCGGGCGCGGACCAGTCGATGTTCTGCGTGGGGTCCTTGATGTCGCAGGTTTTGCAGTGGACGCAGTTCTGCGCGTTGATCTGCAAACGCGGCGTGGTGTCCACGTCCACCGCTTCGTAGACCCCGGCCGGGCAGTAGCGGCTTTCCGGCGAGCGGAACGAATCCCAGTTCACCGGCAGCCAGCGCTCCGGATGGCGCAGCTTGAGATGGACCGGCTGGTCCTCCTCGTGGTTGGTGTTGCTCAGGAACACCGAACTCAGCTTGTCGAAGGTCAGCTTGCCGTCCGGTTTCGGGTAGGCGATCGGCTTGGACGCCGCCGCCTTGTCCAGAACCTCGTTGTCCGCATGCGGGTGGCGCAGCGTCCAGGGCGCACGGCCGCGCAAGAGAACGGTGTCGATCGCGGAATAGGCGAACCCGCCGATCTGGCCCCATTTGGCGAAGGCCGGACGCACGTTGCGCACGTCGCGCAGCTCGCCCCAGAGCCAGCTTTGCCGCACCTTCCTGGTGAACGAGGCCGGCTCGGCAGGACGGTTGCCGGCGAGCGCTTCCGCCACCGCTTCTGCTGCCAGCATGCCGCTCTTCATCGCCGCATGCGTGCCCTTGATCTTCGGCACGTTCAGGAAGCCGGCCGCATCGCCCACCAGAGCCCCGCCGGGGAAGGTCAGGCGCGGCACGGATTGCAGACCGCCTTCCGACAGCGCCCGTGCACCGTAGGACAGGCGCTTGCCGCCCCGGAAATGCTCTCGCATCGCCTTGTGCGTCTTGAGGCGCTGCATCTCCTCGAACGGCGACAGCCAGGTGTTGGCGTAGTCGAGCCCGACCACGAAGCCGTAAGACACCAGATTCTCGCCGAAATGATACAGCCAGGAGCCGCCATAGGTCTTGCGGTCCAGCGGCCAGCCCATGGTGTGCTGCACCAGCCCGGGGCGGTGGTGCTCCTTGGGAATCTCCCACAGCTCCTTGATGCCGAGGCCGTAGGTCTGCGGATCGACGCCATCGCGCAGGTTGAAGCGGGCCATCAACTGTTTGGACAGGGAGCCCCGGCAGCCTTCGGCAAACAGCGTATAGGGCGCGCGCAGCTCCATGCCGGGCGCATGGTTCGCGGTGGGCTCGCCGTCACGGCCGATGCCCATGTCGCCTGTGGCGATGCCGACGATGCGGCCGTCTTCTTCCAGCAACTCGGCGGCGGAAAAGCCGGGGTAGATCTCCACGCCGAGCTCTTCGGCCTGCCCGGCGAGCCAGCGGCACACATTGCCGAGGCTGACGATGAAGTTGCCGTGGTTGGCCATTTGCGGCGGTGTCGGCAGCTTGAAGGAGCACTTTTCCGTCAGATAGAGCATGGAATCGTCGGTCGCCGGCGTGTCCAGCGGCGCGCCCTTGTCGCGCCAGTCCGGAATCAACTCGTCGAGGGCACGCGGTTCGATCACCGCGCCGGACAGGATATGCGCCCCGACCTCGGACCCTTTTTCGACCAGGCAGACGGACAGGTCGGGGGATAATTGCTTGAGCCGGATCGCGGCGGCCAGGCCGGCCGGACCGCCACCCACCACCACAACGTCGAACTCCATCGCCTCGCGGGTGGACTCGCTCATCTTCTCTGCTCGCTCCTCTGCCGGGACGCCGGCGCTCAAACGATCGTTCGAGCCCTATGTGACCGCCTATGCCAGCGGGATCAACGCCCCAGGGTTCCAGCAGCCGCATGGGCAGGGATCAGAAGGCGGGGCTCGGCTGCAATTCCGGATGACGCGCCGTCCAGTGCGATGCCAATTCGATCACTGCCGCCGCGGTCTCCTCAATCGAGCGACGGCTGACATCTACCACAGGCCAGCCATGGCTCAGACACAGACGGCGCGCCCAGAGCACCTCGGCCCTGACCACCTCCGGGTCGACATAGGTGTTGTCGCGCTCGTCCAGAACGGTGCGCTCGGTGCGCGGCGCGATCAGGCGCAGACGGTTGCGCCGGATCTCGATCAGCGTGGGCGGATCGATGGTGAGCCCGATCACCGGACGCTTTACCTGCAACAGATCGTCCGGCGGCGGGATGCCGGGAATCAGCGGTACGTTGGCCGCCTTAACCCCGCGATTGGCGAGATAGAACGCGGTAGGGGTCTTCGACGCGCGCGACACCCCCACCAGCACCACATCCGCATCGGCCAGCCCCGCCGTGGCTTGCCCGTCATCATGCGCCAGGACGTAATGCATGGCCTCGATGCGGCGGTAATACTCCTCGTCGAGAACGTACTGGTTGCCGGGGCGACCTACGGCCGTTTCGCCCAGATTGTCCTGCAACATGGACAGGACCGGATCGAGCACGTTCAGGATCTGCACGTTCAGATGCGCACAACCCGCATCGAGCTCGCCGCGCAGCTTGCGATCCATCATGGAGGCAAGCACCGGACCGGGATCGTCGGCGATCCCTTCCAGCACCCGACGCAGATGGATGCGCGAGCGGATCAGATTCCAGCGGTGATAGACCACGGTGGCGTGTTCGAACTGCGCCACCGTGGCCCGTGCGATCGAGTTCAGCGTTTCCCCGGTGGCGTCCGACACCAGGTGCAGGCTGACACGGTGCTCAGACGTCACGCCGGCTGCTTCTGCCTGTTCTGCAGAGCCGCCTGCGCCGCCGCCAGACGCGCGATCGGCACGCGGAACGGCGAGCAGGACACGTAATCCAGCCCGACCTGTTCGCAGAACTCGATCGAGGACGGGTCGCCGCCATGCTCGCCGCAGATGCCGAGCTTGATGCCCGGACGCGCCGCCCGGCCCTTCTCGGCCGCGATCCGCACCAGCGCGCCGACGCCGTCGCGATCGATCGTTACGAACGGATCGCGCGGCAGCAGCCCCTTCTCGATGTAGTGCGGCAGGAACGAGCCGGCATCGTCGCGCGACAGGCCGAAAGTGGTCTGGGTCAGATCGTTGGTGCCGAACGAGAAGAAATCGGCATGCGCCCCGATCCGGTCTGCGGTCAGAGCCGCGCGCGGCAGCTCGATCATGGTGCCCACCGTGTAGTCCACGGCGACGCCGCCTTTGTCGACGATCTCGCGGGCCACCGCTTCCACATCCGCTCGGGTCACGCGCAGCTCGTGCTCGCTGCCGACCAGGGGGATCATGATCTCCGGCGTCACCGGACGGCCGGTTTCGGCACCGACCAGAACGGCGGCTTCGAAGATAGCACGCGCCTGCATGGCGTAGATTTCCGGGAAGGTGATGCCCAGGCGGCAGCCGCGATGGCCCAGCATCGGGTTGCTTTCAGACAGGGCGGCGTGGCGCTGCTTCACCGCTTCCAGCGTTTCGCCCATCTCCCGTGCCAGCTCTTCCAGCTCCGCTTCGGTATGCGGCAGGAACTCGTGCAGTGGCGGATCGAGCAGACGGATGGTGACCGGCCGGTCGCCCATGATCCGGAACAGGGCGGCGAAATCCTCGCGCTGGAACGGCAGAAGCGTATCGAGCGCGCGACGCCGCGCGGTTTCGTTCTCGGCCATGATCATCTGACGCACCGCGCCGATCCGCTCCGGCGCGAAGAACATGTGCTCCGTACGGCACAGACCGATGCCCTCCGCGCCGAACTTCGACGCCATCGCGGCGTCCTCCGGCGTTTCCGCATTGGCGCGCACCTTCAGGCGGCGCACGGAATCGGCCCAGCCCATCAGGGTGGAGAAATCGCCGGACAAAGTCGGCTGGATGGTGGCGACCTTGCCGGCGAACACCTCGCCGGTGGAGCCGTCCAGCGTGATCCAGTCGCCCGCCTTCAGCGTACGATTGCCGGCCGAGAGGGTCTGCGCGGCATAATCCACGCGAATGCCGCCGCAGCCGGCGACGCAGGCGCGTCCCATGCCGCGCGCGACCACGGCCGCATGAGAGGTCATGCCGCCGCGTGTGGTGAGCACGCCTCGTGCCGCATGCATGCCGTGCACGTCTTCCGGGCTGGTCTCGATACGAACAAGGATGGTGTCCTCGCCGCGCGCGGCACGCGCCTCCACCTCGTCGGCGGAGAACACGATCACGCCGCCCGCGGCGCCGGGCGAAGCGGGCAGGCCGCGCGCCAGAACCACGCGCTCCGCCTTCGGGTCGAGGGTCGGATGCAGGAGCTGGTCGAGCGAGGAGGGCTGGATGCGCTGGATCGCTTCCTCATGGCTGATCCGCCCTTCCTGCGCCATCTCAATGGCAATGCGCAGAGACGCCGCTGCGGTGCGTTTCCCCGAGCGGGTCTGCAGCATGTACAGCTTGTTCTGCTGCACGGTGAACTCGATATCCTGCATGTCGCGATAGTGCCGTTCCAGCGTGTCGCGCACGGCCAGCAACTCGCGATAGGCTTCGGGTAGGACGCGCTCCATGGACAGCTCGCCATCCTTGGCACGCGCCTCTGACATGGGTTGCGGCGTGCGGATGCCGGCCACGACGTCTTCACCTTGCGCGTTCACCAGATATTCGCCGTAGAACACGTTCTCGCCGGTGGATGGATCGCGCGTGAAACACACGCCGGTGGCGCAATCCTCACCCATATTGCCGAACACCATGGCCTGCACGTTCACGGCGGTGCCCCAATCGGCCGGGATGTCGTGCAGGCGACGATAGGTGTTGGCGCGTGGGTTCATCCAGGAGCCGAACACGGCGCCGATCGCCCCCCAGAGTTGGTCCTCGGGCGATTGCGGGAAGGGTTTGCCGGTCTCGCGCGCCACCAGATCCTTGTAGCCTTCCACGACGTGCGACCAGCTTTCCGGCGACAAGGCGGTATCTTCCAGCACGCCCATCTCGTTCTTGACGTCCTCAATGATCTCTTCGAACCGATGGTGCGAAACGCCGAGAACCACAGAGCCATACATCTGGATGAAGCGGCGATAGCTGTCCCAGGCGAAACGCGGGTCGCCCGAGGAGCGCTCGAGCCCCAGAACCGTCTCGTCGTTCAGGCCGAGATTAAGCACCGTATCCATCATGCCGGGCATGGAAACACGGGCACCGGAGCGCACGGACACCAGCAGGGGCTTTTCGCTGTCACCGAAGCGAAGCCCGACGGCGTCTTCGATCAATCTCAGCGCGGTGTCGACCTGCGGCTTCAGATCGGTCGGGTAGCTGCGGTCGTTGCGGTAGAACTCGGTGCAGAGTTCGGTGGTGATGGTGAAGCCAGGCGGAACGGGAAGGCCGATACCGGCCATCTCGGCCAGATTCGCACCCTTACCGCCGAGGAGGTTGCGCATGTCGGCGCGTCCCTCGTTCCGGCCGGCGCCGAAATTGTACACCCACTGGGTCATCCGCCTGCACTCCCCCGGCAGCGTCCCGATCGAGTCCGGCTGTCGAACCGGAATCGGAACGAGCTGTCTTGTTGCGAAGCGCCGTTCCGGCAGGGGCCCGGCGCAATGGATTTCAACGCTAGAGGAGTAATACAGCGCTGCGAAGCGCCAGGGGAGGGGTTTTGACTTGTGCAGCGCAGCAATAATGCACGACACTTACGTGTGCAGTGCAGCAATGTT
The DNA here is from genome assembly GCF_055386855.1 of Lichenicola sp. GTC18331. Lineage (NCBI taxonomy): Bacteria > Pseudomonadati > Pseudomonadota > Alphaproteobacteria > Acetobacterales > Acetobacteraceae > Lichenicola > Lichenicola sp. GTC18331. The sequence goes on from NZ_AP045015.1 coordinate 2,212,328, forward strand.
TTTGAAGAATAGTTGCTCTGCGATTCGATTGTAAAGCTAAGTCTGCATTCTGTCCGACAATATGTCTGAGAATTGCTGCGTCTGTCACGACATCCTATTGAGGGTTCGAGCCGGGCCGCGACGCTGACCGCCTGGCCTGCGCTAACCGGTGTGCTGGGGACGTCTTCCTTACTGTAACGGCCTATGGCCGTCTCCCCTTGCAAGCGGAGACAGGGATATGCGGTAAAATCGGCCATACGACATGTCACCTGGTTCGGGATGACCGTGCCGTTAGTCCTGTTCACGTCACATCGGGTTCAGGTGGAATGGTACCGGGCCGGTCGAGGGATGCCCCAGGGCGTCGATGATGGTCGCCATGCCCTTGGCATTGGTCATGGCCGCGTAAACAGTCGGTTCGATCAGGCTCAACTCGCCGATGGCGGACTGGAAGTCCTGGGCATGCGTCATCGACGTGATTTCTTTCGCCAGATTGGGAAAGTCATGTCCGAAACGCTCGATCGCCGCTGGCGCGCTGGGCGCGGAATAAATCTTCGGCAGATAAGAGAGCAGGTTTCTGGCATCGGCAGCCATGGACGACATGAACTGTTTGAGGCTGATTGTCTGCAACCCGTATGCGGAAGCAGGAACGAACGCCTTTGCTGAGTCGCTTTCGTAGGTGTTCAGGTTGTGATGTTCGCTCATGAGCGTGAAGAACTGGTTTTCCAGTGACGCAATCTGCGACTGGCTGAGCTGGCTGCTTCCTGTAAGAGCCGCGCCGATGGACTGGCCGGAGATCTGCGCCGCGAATTTTGCGAGTTCCAAACTATCCGCCGATGTACCCAGGGACACCATGGTGCCGTAATGATCCATGCGGACGTTCGCAGCCGAGGCGCTCCCCTTCTCTGCAGCATCCGTCGCATAATTTGCGAACGGATCACCCTTCTCGACATAGGACACAAAGTTGGCGGGCGGCCTGGAAGGTGCATGATAACCGGGTATGCCCGAGCTTGCGAAGGCCGTACCGCCGAGACCCGTCCGCGAGGCGACATAAGATGCCAGCGTGCCGCCGAGAGAATGGCCGGTGACGAACACATGGGTCCGATTGATGCCCTGGTTCTTCGCCGCCGTTTCGACCTGCCTGCCGAAGGCGAGCGCGTCGGAGAAGCCTTTGAGCTTCGAGGGGTCCGTTCCACTCAGGATTGCGACGTCGAGCTGGTTTTGTACGCCTGTGATCGTCCCCTGGTAGGCGACGATGACGTTGCCCTTTCCATCGACGAACGCCGATGCGGTCATGCCGCTGGCAAGGATCTCCGTCATGGCGGTCCCGTGTCCGTCCAGGAATGGTTTCAGCCCGAGAGACGCAGCCTGCGACGGATCATAGGCCGCCTGTGCAGCATGTTGGAACACCGATAGCGTCGGCGCTGGACCAAAATCCCGTTTGAGTATCGAAACGAGACTCGAAGCCGTGATCTGATTCTGATCGAGCACATCAACGTTCAGCATCGGTGTCATCCCTTCATGCGGATGACCGAATTCTAAGGAACGAAGATAAACGGATCGTTTACGTCATCAGACCAATTCGCATCGACGAACCTTTCGCGCCATCGCTCGATCCTGGATAACTTTTTTGGAGAGATCTCCCGGAAGGGTGACGGCTTTTCAACGGCAGGCCCACACAGTCTACTTTCTTCCCCTTTCCATACCGGTAGGGAAAGCTGGCGCGATGAGGCGTCCTGGCGGCAAAACCGCACGGGCTCGGTTGGCGCGACTGTAAGAATAGGGCATGATGCATCACCTCCGGTTCCTGCCGGCAGGGGCCTCACCTGAAAGCCGGTAAACGCGCCGGATTTCGGCAGGTGAGAACAGGCGGCGGCGATTGCGGTCGTTCGGGCCGGGTTAGCACAGCGGTAGTGCAGCGGTTTTGTAAACCGAAGGTCGGGGGTTCGATCCCCTCACCCGGCACCATCTAGCCCACTGTTTTTGCTGGAAATTAATGCCTCAGAGCCTGATCCGTAAAGTAGCCTGGTTGGCTGTTCTCGAGATCTTCCGGACCAGCCCTCGGATAGGGGCGACTGTTATGCACACGTGGGATGAAGGGGTGGTCGCTCCAAAATCTTAGCCTGACGGCAAGCGGCCAAACCAGGCGAAGGTGCGTTCCACGGCTCACCTCGGCAGGATCAGGAAACCGTCTGCATGATCGGAATGCCTGACGGTCCATGGTCCAGCGGACTGACCCGGCCGCAGCATCCCGCAGCTTCTCACCGTTACGGCCGTCATTTGCGACCAGACAACGCAGCAGAGGCAAGGAACTGCTTGATGGCGGACGCAATTATGAGGTGCCGTCCCGGTCTGGATATTCACGGGCAGACCAGGGTGCCGACACGTGTCGCCATATCGGAGACGTCGGGACGCTTGCGTCACTTGGTCTTTTTCCGCATCGAAGTCGCGCCGCTCACCGTTTTCAGCGATGTTGACCGGCTGACTGTCGAGAATGCCCGTCAACAGGCTGGCCTTGCGGCTGTCCTGCTCACGCAGCACTACGACCAGAAGATGGTTGCCGGACTGCCTGCGTCCGTCACGAGCTTAATCGGAGATCTAGGCTTGTACCATGGTAAAGGCGGGACATCTCGGGGGCGACCGGGCCGCCTCTCCCTCGGGAGTCGTAGGTTCGATCAGCGGCCATTCAGGCATCGCGCAGGTCGTTCGCATCATCCAGATCGTTGCGCCGATACTGCGTGTGGGGGATTTTAGTTCAGGCCGGTGTGACTCATGAAATTGTCCCAAACCCGCGAAAGATAATCTGCCAGATTCAGGCAATTCTGCCTTAATCAGACTCGCAGGTCTCGTCGACGTTCTTCTGTCAGCATGGACCCCTCGGCTCAATAGGCTGTCAGGGCCTGGGTCACGTTTCTGCGTGATCGCATCGTCGCCGCGCACCAGCGAAACCGCACGCTCAGACGGCGCGATCGGCCTTCTCGTGGAACGGCAGGAACAAGGTTTGTGTCCAGGATCGCATGGAGCAGCATGCCGCGGATTTGCGGTGCCGGTTCAAGGCGGCGCCAGTTTCGCTGCCCGCGGCGACACACTCAGAATGGCGCGCGATATGCACGTCGTGCTCAAGCGTATCCCATTCGGGAGGGCGAGCGTGGCGAATACGGCAGCTGCGAATGGTTCCTGCCCTTGGCCGGGGGGGGCTATCACCATGACGTCGCCTGCCTTACCCGGCATCACGTAACAGAGAGGGCACCCCTACAAATCCTCGGATTTACGATTTCTTAAACCTTTACGTTCAGAAGAAGCGGGCGACACACAAGGAGCGCCCGCCATGACGAGGGGACCCGCCGAGGAATATTGGGCCAGGACGGCCGAAGCCTGTTTCGAGTCGATGGCTTCGACCTATCAGCCCGGCGAACGCGCGCAAGCCGAAACGCCGCCAAAGCCCGCGCGGCGCGGGTTGCCGCCATTGACGGCGTCGCAGACCATCGTGGATGCGATCGCGGCCTGTGCGCCACCCAACAGAACGTCTGCCACCCCATCCCGTTCGGTGCAGGCGATACGCCGCTTGAAGGCGTCCGTCACCGCCGATTGATGCAAGCGGCTATTGTGCCAGATCGTTCAGGCTGAGCATCGCCAGCAATAGGGAGGAGACGATCCCGGCGACGGCCAGGCCCATGACGACGGTAATCACCGGCACGAGGAGCGACACCAGACGCTGCGTCCGGATTCGGACCTGTTCCTCATGAATCTCGGCAGCACGCAGCGCCATCGGCCCGAGTTGGGCGGTTTCCTCGCCCAGACGCAGTAGATGGATCGCACGCACGGGAAAAATACCGGCCTGGTCCAGGGTGCGCGACAATCCGGCTCCGCCCTTGGCGCTCTCGGTGGCACGGTCGATCGCGCCGAGAACCGAGCGGTTGCCAATCACGTCGCGCACGATCGCCATGGCGCCGATCAGTGGCACGCCATTGCCGAGCAGTGTGCCGAGCGTCCGGCAGAAGCGGGCCGCCAGAACCTCGCGCATCAGCAGGCCCAGGATCGGCAGTCTCAGGACCGTGCGATCGCGGAAAGACCGCACGTCCTCGCGTTGCAGCAACTGGCGCGCGAGGATCGCTAGTAGAACCAGCCCCAGGAGCAGAAACAGCCCGTACTGGCTCAGAACGTCGCCGGCTGCGATCAGGAAACGGGTCGAACGCGGCATGGCGGCGCCGTTCTGTTCGAACAAAGGCACGAATTGCGGCAACACCTGCGTCAGAAGCAGGACGATGGAACCCACGGCGGCCAGGGACAGCATCGCCGGGTAGATCATCGCCGATTGCAGCGTCGCTACCAGAGCACGCTCGCGCTCCATCAGCGTCGCCAGACGATCCAGCGTGGACGACAGATCGCCGCCGGCTTCGGCGGCACGCACCAGCCCGACATGCAGGCGTGGAAAGCTGTTGGGATGACGCGCCAGTGCCGTATGCAGTGCAGAGCCGTCGCGCACGGCGGCGCGAAGGCCATCCAGAACCGAACCCACGCGACGGTTCGGCGCGGTTTCCACCAGAAACCGCATTGCCCGGTCCAAATCCTGCCCGGCTCTCAGCATCACGGAAAGCTCGCGGGTGAGGTTGGTCACCTCCTGCCGGCTCAGCCCACGCCGGCTGAGCCCGCCGAACTCGATCCTGAGCCCGCGCGTCAGCAAGCCGCCGCCGGCGGGCTCGGCCCGCATTGGAATATTGCCCTGGCGCCGGATCCACGCCACCGCCTCGGCCTCGCTGGCTGCTTCCGTCACGCCGCGTACGGTTTCCCCGCCGGGCGTGATGGCGATGAAACGGAACGACGTCACGGCGAGCCCAGGCGGGTCAGACGCCGCGCTGTTCCGCCACCTTCTCCGCCATCTTGCGGATGAAGGCAGCGGTCGGCTCCGGCTGGGTGAACGGCAGCATATGGCCCGCCCCGGCGACCTCCTCGTAGACCAATCCCGGAACCAGCTCCTTCATTGTGACGCCATGCTTCCACGGGGCCAGAACGCGGTCCTCGGCACCAAACAGGATGCCGACGGGTACGCCCAGGCTGGGGTAACGCGCTACCAGCCTGGGCAGATCGTCGCCGCTGGCGGCCAGATCGCGCGAGGCCGAACGGTAGGCGGACGGACGCATGCTCAGAAGGCCGCCTCCCGTGACGGCAAAGTTGCGCGGCGGCGCTTCCGGCGCGAACACCATCTCCATGGTCTGGCGCCCGCGACGCACGCCCAACGGCACCGCCAGGGTCCAGGAGATTAGCCAGCGCTTCAGCGGATTGCGCACCGCCAACGCCTTGAACATGTTCGGCGCCACCGTTTCCACCTGGGTCAGCGGCGTCAGCAGAGCCAGCCCGCCCACATGCGCGGGATGGTCCAAAGCGGTGGCCAGTGCGATGGCGCCGCCCAGCGAATGGCCGACGATCAACGGCTTGCCGAGCCCCAGCGCCTCGATCACGTCGCGCACCACCCACGCCTGCGCCCGGATGTTGCCGGGCCGTCCCGGCGCACCCACCGAATAGCCGGAATCCGGCCGGTCGATCGCCACCACCCGGTAGTCGCGCGACAGGAGCGGCGACAAAGTCGGCAGCAGGTTCAGCATGTTGCCGCCCAGCCCATGCAGAAGCAGGATCGCCGGCTTGTCGCCACCGGTGTCGCTCACATGCAGCGTTTCGCCGCCGATCTGCAGCAGCCGTCCGGCCTGCGGCACGGCCTCCATCACCTTGCGTGCGGTGAAGGCGGAAAACCCGGCCAGGGCGGCGGGAACCGCGGCGGCGGCACCCAGGGCGACGCCGAGAAGCCTGGTTCCAGTGGATCGCGCCATGCTCAGACCGCCTCTTTCGTGATGTAGTCGCGCAGACCGGCGCGGCTCATGCGTCGCTGATACTCGAACACCGTGCCCGGCCAAAGTGTCGTGTTGCGACCGGACTCGTCCTGATACCAGCTCGAACACCCGCCTGCCTGCCACACGGTGTCGGCGAGACGCCGGTCCATCTCACTCTGATAGCGCGCCTGCACGGTGGCGCTCATCTCGATCGAGCGCAAACGACGCATCCGCATCTGACGCAAGCGGCGCATCACGTAGCGCACCTGCGCCTCGATCATCAGTACCACGGAGTTGTGCCCTAGCCCCGTGTTCGGGCCAAGCAGAACGAACATGTTGGGAAAACCGGCCACCGCAGTGCCGTAGGCCGCCGACATCCCGTCACGCCAAGTCTCGCGCAAACCCTGACCGTCACGACCGCGGATATCCATGGCGTCGAACCCGTCCGTCACATGGAATCCGGTGCCGAACAGAATCGCATCCGCCTTGTGCAGCACCCCATCCGTGGTCATCACGCCGTCGGGCGTGATCCGCTCGATCGGCGTGGTTTCCACCGAGACATTGTCGCGCGCCAGCGCCGGATAATAATCGTCGGATTGCAGAATGCGCTTGCAGCCGATCTCGTAGCCAGGCGTCAGCGCCTCGCGCAATGCCGGATCCTTGATTGCCCGCTTGCGATGCCGGTCGGCCAGGCTGCGCCCGAGCGCCGCCGCCTTCGGATGGCGGCGCATCGCCAGATGACGCATCTCCTGGATACCGAACAGGCGCAAACGATGCAGGAGCCGGAGCCCCGGGATCTTCGCGTATTTTGCCTGCTTGTCCGCCGGGATCGCTTGGTCGCCTTTAGGCAATACCCAAGGAGGCGTGCGCTGGAACAAGGTCAGACGATCCACCTTGCCTGCGATCTGCGGCACGAACTGGATCGCGCTGGCCCCGGTGCCGATCACCGCCACCTGTTTGCCGGACAGATCGTAATCGTGGTCCCAGCGCGCGGAATGGAAGGTCCGCCCTTTGAAGCTGTCCAGCCCAGGAATGCGCGGCAGCAGCGGGATATGGAGCGCCCCTACCGCCAGGATCATCACCCGGCCCTTGAAACTGCGCCCGTCTTTCGTCCGTACCGTCCAGCGGCTGTCGTCATCGTCCCACTGCGCTTCGGTCAACTCGGCACCGAAGCGCAGGGACGGCATCAGCCCGCGCTTCGCCGCCACCTCCTGCAGATAGCGCAGGATTTCCGGTTGCGGTGCGAAGGAACGCTGCCAGTTCGGATTGGGCTCGGAGGAGATCGAGTAGAGATGCGACGGAATGTCGCAGGCGCAGCCGGGATAGGTGTTGTCGCGCCAGGTCCCGCCGACCCCGTCCGCCTTTTCCAGCACCAGGAACGGAATCCGCCGCCGCTTCAGCGACAGCGCCATGATCAGGCCCGAAAACCCGCTGCCGACGATCAGAACCTCGGTTTCCTCGCTCGTGCGCTGCGCGTTCATCGCGTCACCCTTTCGATGATGGCCGGGTAGCCGACCGGCATCAGGCGCTCCACCAGCGCCAGGAATTTCGCGTCGCTGCCGACCAGAACACGCCGCTTCCGACGCTCGACCGCATCCACGATGATCTCTGCCGCGCGTGATGGCGGCATGCGCAGAAGACGTTCGAACCGCTTCTGTTCGCGCTCCACCTGTGCGTTGGTGGCGCCCTGCGGCGAACGGGCCCGTTGCGCGATGCCGGTGCGGATTCCGCCCGGATGCACCACGGTCACACCCACGGTGCTGCGTTTCAGCTCTTCCGCCAAAGCATTGGAGAAGCCGCGCACGCCGAACTTGGCCGCGCTGTAGGCGGTCTGGCCCGGCGGGGCGATCAGCCCGAACAGACTGGAGACGTTCACCAGTCGTGCGTCGTCGCTTTTGTGCAGCAACGGCAGAAAGGCGCGCGTCATCCGCACTAGGCCGAGGAGATTGATCTCCATCAGCCAATCGAAATCGGCTTCCGAGCTCTGCTCGAACGTTCCGCCCAGCGCCACGCCGGCATTATTGATCAGGAAATCCACGCGTGCGTGCTGTTCCAGCACCGCCTCCGGGAATGCCGCCACGACCTCGCGATCCGCCACGTCCAGCGTGTGCAGCGAGATCGGCGGTGCCGCGCCGCCCAGCCTGTCGCGGATCGCGGTACGCGTCGTCTCAAGATCGTGCGGCCTGATATCGGCCAGTGCCAGATGGCAGCCGCGCTCGGCCAGCAAATCCGCCAGAGCGGCGCCGATGCCGTTGCCGGCGCCCGTGATCACAGCGCAACGATCGCGCAATCGCATGCGATCGGCCATTGTTCCTCCTGTCGCGCCGTGTTGGCCGCAACCGCGGAGCCGTGTTCTGCCGCGTTGGGCTTGGCGCGTTCGTTCGGCCGGAGCATACTTACACGAATGTCAACAAGCAAGCGCGCAACCAGATCACCCGTTCGGCGCCGCACCGCCGAAGAGATGCGCGAAGCGGCGCTGGAGGCCGGTCGTGCCCTGCTGATTGCCGACGGACCTGATGCGGTGACCCTGAAGGCCGTAGGCGACGCACTCGGCGTCACCCACGCCAACGTGCTGCACCATTTCGGCTCGGCGGAGCGGTTCCGTGCCGCGCTACGCAACGCCATGGTGCTGGATCTGAACGACCGCATGACGGCGATCCTGAGCCGTCCGGGTCGCACACAAGCCGACCTAGCCCGCATTGTCGACGAAACGTTCGACGCTTACGAAACGGGTGGGATGGGTCGTCTGATCGCCTGGCTGCATCTGCACGGCGAAGGCGCGATCGATGCGCCGCTGGAGCAGTCGATCGAGCGCCTGATGGGGGTGGTGCGACAGCAATTCGGCGACGATCCGGCTCCTGGCCTTCCGGTGGGGCTGCTGACCATGCTCGCCTTCGCGGGCAGCATCCTGGGCGGCAATCTCGGCCGGCTGCTGGGGGTGGAGCCGGCCAGTTTCCGTACGCTGGCATTGCGGCTCCTGGTCAACCTGCCGACCGAACCCTAGCCGCCGTTGGCGTCGCGTCCGGGCTGGGTTAGGAGGGGAGCATGCCTCGTTTCGTTCTCACACTGTCCTGCCAGGATCGCCCGTCCATCGTCGCCTCCGTGACGCGGGAGTTGGCCTTGATCGGCGCCAATATTAGCGAAAGTGCCCAGTTCGGCGATCCGGATACCGGGCACTTTTTCATGCGCATCGCCTTCGAGGCGCCGGTCGATCGCGGGGCTGTCCAGAGCGCTCTTGCGGATACCGCCGAACGCTTCGCCATGCAGTTCGCGGTTCACGACACGGCAAAGCCGCGCATCCTCATCATGGTATCGCGGTTCGATCACGCCATGCTGCATCTGCTCTACCAGATCCGCGTCGGCTGGCTTGGCGCAGACGTTGCGGCGATTGTCAGCAATCATGAAACCAGCCGGCGCACGGCCGAGCTGGAGGATATCCCGTTCCATTACATTCCGGTCTCTGCCAGCAACAAAGCTGAAGCGGAAGCGAGACTGCTCGGCTTGATCGACGAAACCGGCGCCGAGCTGGTGGTACTGGCGCGCTACATGCAAGTGCTGTCCGATAAGACCAGCAAGATCCTGTCCGGCCGCATCATCAACATCCACCACTCCTTCCTGCCCAGCTTCAAGGGCGCCAGACCCTATCATCAGGCGCATGAGCGCGGCGTGAAGCTGATCGGCGCCACGGCCCATTACGTCACCGCCGAACTGGACGAAGGCCCGATCATCGAGCAGGAAACGCAGCGTGTGACGCATGCGATGAGCGCCGAGGATCTGGTCGCCACCGGACGCGACATCGAATCCCGCGTCCTGGCCCGTGCGGTGAAGCTGCATTGCGAGAATCGCGTGATGCAGAACGGTCGAAAGACGATCGTCTTCAACTGATGCGGGAACGCTGCCGAGCGGATCAGAGCGGTTTCACCCTGATCGAGATGATCGTGGTGGTAGCCGTTTTGGCTTTGGCGGCAACGCTGGTGCTGGCGCGCGGGCCGATGCGTTCCGCCACGGTGGATCTCCGTGCCGCGTCTCGCACGATCGCCGCCGAAATGCGCACCACTCGTGCGCAGGCGATCGGCCAGGATCGCGTTCTGGTCTTCACTCTCGACGCCGGACATCGCGATTACGGGATCGAGAAGGGACCCCGTCACGATCTGCCACGTGGTATCGCCGTGGTGGCGGAAAATCCTGACGCGGTCGAGAGAATCAGCTTCCGACCGGATGGCAGCAGCAGCGGCGGGTTGATGGTGCTGGGCGAGGGCAAGCGTCACATCTCGATCGAGACGGACTGGCTCACCGGTGCCGTTTCCGTCCGTTAGCGGCCCGAATATATGGGGCGGACGATCCTTGGCAGCGCGGTATACGCAGTGTGCCCCTGGCTCTGCCGAACCGCCTGACACCGTGCACAGAGAGTCAGAACGTCGTTCAACTCGACCGTACCATGTACAACAGCGGGGCGACAAAGACGCCGATCTGCGTGGCAGTCTCCATGAGACGCGTCGCGACCTGTCGAGCGTAACGCGTTTAGACTTTCACCCGTGCGGCGGGTGTCCTGCCGGATGCGAAAACAAGAAAACGCGATTGCTGGCACTACGACACTGCGTCTTCTGTCGGTCTGTTGCTGGTCCGGTCCACGCCGACGGGCGTGACGAAGCCGGATCAGTCGATCCGGCGCAATCGGTTGAGTGGCATGGCGCCGTCCGCGCTGCTGAAGACGATGCCCGCGTCCGATCCGCCTTGTTGCACGCCGTTCAGCCGGTGGCCACCGGTGTCGAAGATCTCGATCCGCCCGCTCCGATCGATCAGCAAGCATCGCACATCCGGAGAAACGGCATAACGCAGCCCGTCCTGCGTGACGCTGCTCGCAGGGTTTCCCAACTCACGCGGCCACCAGCTTTCGGCGTCGTCAAGGGGTGCCATCGGTTTCATCGGCGGGAGGGGTTTCATGGTTTCCATTTGTGCTCCGACGCCGTAACCCCGCGCCGGGTTCGATCGACACGATGGTTTGACCTTTCCATCGCGTCGGATGCACGGAAGTTGGTGACGGAACCGAAAAGCGCTCGGCTCTGTTCACAAGCTGTAATACTGGCGACTGTCCAGACCCATTGCGCTGCATTCCGCCTCGATGTTGTTGCGGACGCTGTCGAAGATGGCGGCCGGTAGATTGACATACGGGGCCAGGTAAAGTCTGGCGCAAGCGGCGAGGCCGGGCTCACTGAGATCCTTGTCGTTGGCGAAGTTTCGGATATCGGCGTCGCTGCGCGCGGCATAGAGCGCGACGTTCTGCGGCGTCAGGACCGGGCGTCCGTTGCGGAAGAAGTCCAGAGCCAGCCGGTAATGCGCCTGATCGATGACGCGGTCAGGCCCGAGATTGATCTTCTGCGGAAGCCATACGGTGTCTCCGGCCAGGGTCTCGCAGAGTTCGACCATCTCTTCGCAGTCTCGGTCGCCCGAGGAGACCGACTTCAGCAGGGAAAAATCACCCGCCAGACCGAGATTGCAATAATGCGCGGCGTCGATCCTGCTGAAGCTGGTCCCGTTGACATGGACCACGGCAGGGTCGGCGGCATTGAACGGATCGCGACCAGCCTCCTGTCGCAGTCCGCTATCGATCTGATGCGTCGCAGCTTCCCGCACGATGTCGAGCGGATCGAACCGGCGTCCGGTCCGTGCCAGGACCATATCGCACGTCGCTTGCAGGGCGAAAAGAAACAGGAAGAATTGCTTGGCGCGCTGTTCTGCGTGGCGGGGAAGGGCATGCGTCAGCGGTCCGGATAAGCTGACGCCTGTCGGTGATCGGTTCGATTTGATCCTGGCCATGCTTCCTCTCCCGGAAGGTTGGACCCTCCTGGTCCGATGCGGCTGAACTTAATGGCCGCCCGGCGGGCCCTCAACCACCTCGGCCAGATCGTTCGGCCGCAACCACTGCTTGAATGCCGCCTGCAATTCCGCGGCCGTGGTCCTGAAGTAGTGCTGCGCCGCCAGATCCGGCTGATTCAACGGCAAGCCCAGATCGGTCAGATGCAGGTATTCCTGTCCGATTGCGTCGAACGACGCCCGGCCCATCGGGATCTGCCGCAGCAAACTCGCCTTGGCGCGCGTCAGCTCGTCCTCGCTCACCGGATGCTCCTGCATCGCCTTGATGTCGTTGATGGCCAGAGCACGTGCTTTGCCGATGTTCTGCGGATCCGCGCCGTAGCTGATGCCGTATTCCGACCGTGTCCGCCCCCAGTTCAAGCGGCTGCTCACGCTATACACGTAACCGCCCTTCACGCGCAGATCGCGATACAAGCGCGATGAGAAACCATCGCCCAGGATCTCGTTGCCAAGCGTTAGCGTGAAGTGATCTGGCTGGTCCGGCTTCAGACCCAGCGTTTCCGCCAGGGAGATGTTGGCCTGCAAAGCGCTGCGGTTCGGCACATAGTTGTGCGACGGACCAGACAACGGCACGGGCGGCAGATCCACGACCGGCGTCGGCCCGTCGTTCTTCCAGCCGCCGAACGCCTTCTCGACCTCGCCGCGTGCCTGCTCCGGAGTCACGTCGCCGACGATCACGATCGTGGTCAGATCGGGCCGGAACGCCTTGCGATAGAACGCCTCCGCATCCGCCGGCGTCAGCGCCATCACCGTCTGCGGCGTCGCCTGGCGCAAGGACGGATCGTTGGCCGGCACAAGTCCCTTCAACATCGCGCGCCCGAACAGATAATCCGGCGATTGCAGCAGCCCGGCGAGGCTGCCGGCGGTCTGCTTCTGCACCACGGCGAACGCGTCGGCCGGAAACACCGGATGCAGCTCGTTCTCCGCCAGAAGCGAGAGCCCTTCGGCGAAATGCGCGCTCTGCACCTTCAGCATGAAGCCGGCACCGGCATTCTCGTCGGCGGCGATCGCGTCCAGGGCGGCCTGGAAGGCGAGGCGGTCATGCTGCTGGCTGCCGTAATCGAACATGCGGTCCACGATCGTGGCCACGCCTTCCTGACCTTTCGGCTCCTCCAGGCTCGGCGCCTGCCGGATCTGGCCGTAGACCGACACGGTGCTGGTGACGTGCTCGGGCTGCACGATCAGGCGCAGACCGTTGGGCAGTACGTCCACCACGGGCGCGGGTGAGGCGGGCGGCAGATGCAGAGCGGTCAGCGCCGCATTGGCCCAATCCGGCAGAGGCACAGGCTTTTCCGGCGGGGTCGCAAAAGATTCCGCTCCGCCGAACCCCTTGCCGGAAACCGGCTTGCCGGAGGACTCGGGCGTCAGCACAGCGGTTACGGCATGGTCGGGGTTCAGAACCTCGCGCGCGATGCGATCCACATCCGCCACTGTCACGGCGCGATAGGCGTCGGCCAGTGCGTCCGGACTGTCCAGACCCTGGAACGCCAGGACGTTGCTCCAGCTTTGCGCCAGACCGGAGATGCTGTCGTTGCGCTCGGCGATCTGGGCCACCTCGCGACGTTTTGCCGCCTCCACCAGATCGGCCGGCACGCCGTTCTTCACGATCTCCGCCATCACGCCGCGCATCTTCGCCAGCAGGGCGTTGGAATCGCCGCCACGCGGGAAGGCGGTGAAGGCCACACCGAAGCCCACGGCAGGCTTCGGGCGATACAGGAACTGCGCCGCCAGCGCGTCTCCGGTCGGGACGAGCCCGTAGAACGCGCCACGTTCGCTGGAGAGCACGTCGCCCAGAATGTCGGCGGCGGCGAAATCCTTCGCCCGCGAGCCCGGCATGCGATAGGCGATGGTGGCAATGCCGTAAGGATAATCCGTCGGCAGGTTCAGCGTTTCCGCCCTCACCGGCGCCAACGTGACCGTCTTGTGTTCCGGCAGGGTCTTGCGCGGCAGCGCCCCGAAGGCCTGCTTCACCTGCGCCAGCGCCGCCTGCGGGTCCACGTCGCCGGCGATCACCAGGATGGCGTTGTTAGGCGCGTACCATGTCTCGTAGAAGTGCCGCAGCAGCTTCGCATCGGTCTTGTCGAAAGAAGGCCGCGTGCCGAGCGCGTCGTGCTCGTAGGGCGTGCCGGCGAACATGATCGCCTGCAACTGCGACAGGTATTTGTAGGCTGGGCTCGACAGGTCGCGCGACACCTCCTGCTCGATCGCGCCGCGCTCCTTGTCCCAATCCGCCTCGTTCAGGCTCAGACCGTTCATGCGCAGGGCTTCGATGCGCAGCACCACGCCCAGATCGTCTGCGGGCGCGGTGTAGAAATACTGGGTCACCGTCTCGGTGGTGTCGGCATTGTATTCGCCGCCCAGCTTGGCGCCGATTTCCGCGAGCTGGTCCTTGTCCAGTCCCTTCGAGCCCCGGAACATCATGTGTTCGGTGGCATGCGCGGTGCCGGGGAAACCGGCCGGCGCGTCGTTGGAGCCGGCCAGATAGTTGATCTCCGTGGTCACCACGGGCGCCAGACGGTCCGGCACGATCACCACGCGCAACCCGTTCGGCAGGGTCTCCCGCAACGCCGCGTCGGCCGACGTGGCGTGCTCGGTGGTGGTCGGAGACGGCGTCGGCGCCGGTGCCGGCAGTGGCCCCTTGGGCTGTCCGTTCTTGCCGACCTCCTGCGGTCCCGAAGGCGCCGTGCCGGTGGCGGTGTCCTGGGCCGAGGCGCCGGCCAGGGGCGCCAATCCCATCGCGGCCAGCATCAGTCCCGTGACAAGGGGGCGTGTGGTGGACCGCAGGGGCATCGCGTTCTCCGGGAGTGGCTGGCAACAGGCGCCGAATGAGGCGAAGCCGTTTTAGGCGGCGATGCCGCACGCGAATAGCGGCCGGCCTATGAACGATGTGTCACCTGGGCGATGATCGGCGACGATGTCCCGCCGCACATCCTCCCCGTCACGACACGCGGCGCGCCTCCCACGGCAGGCCGGCTTCACCCTGCTCGAGGTGCTGGTCGCGTTCGTGATCGCCGCCCTGGCCCTCGGCGTGCTGTTCGGCGGCGCGCTCGGCGGTCTGCGCTCGGAACACACGGCGGACCGGATGATGGAAGCCCTGTCCCGCGCCCAGTCCCACCTCGCCACGGTCGGGCACGGCGTTCCGCTGCGCCCTGCCACCCAGGAGGGCGAGGACGGCACCGGTTTTCATTGGCGCATCACCATCGCCCCGGCCGAGACCGCCGCCGGGCAGACCGGCGCCGCGGCCGCGCCGAGGCTTGCGCTCTATCATGTGGTCGTGACCGAAAGCTGGCCCCAGGAAGGCGGCGAGCGCAGCGTCGTGCTCCGTACCCAGCGTCTCGGCGCTGCGGCAGGGGGCGGCCCATGAGGCGTCGCGAAGCCGGCTTCACCCTGCTCGAAATCATCGTCGCTCTTGTGGTGCTCGGCATCCTGCTGCTCACGCTGAGCCACGGCACACGTTTCGGTGTGTCCGCCTTCGACCGTCAGACCCATATGGCCGAAACCGCCGGCCGCCTCGAAGCCGTGGATCGCACGCTGCGCCGGCTGATCGAGCAGGCCGATCCGGGCACGATCACCGACGGACGCACCCTGGTCGGCAAGCCGCACGGCATGGTGTTCCGGGCACCGATGCCGCCGCATGGCGGAAAGGGCGGGGACGAAGAGGAGATGGCCGATCTGCGCCTGGGCGTCGATCGCCACGCGCTGGTGCTGTTCTCGCTGCCCTATCGGCACGTGGTCCCGGTCGGCCCCGCACCGGAACCGACCCGGACCGTGCTGCTCGACGGCGTGGAGTCGGTCGACCTGAGCTACTGGTCCGCAGGCACCTGGCGCACCAGCTGGGACGGCGTCGACCTTCCCGAACTGGTGCGGATCAGGATCGTGTTTCCCGACGGCGATACGCGGCGCTGGCCGGATATCGTCGCCGCCCCGGTGCTGCACCAGCCGGGATGAGAGACGGCACGCGGGAACGATGGACGATCGAGCATCTGACCCGCTGCTTACTGGCGGTGGCGCTACAATCCCGGTTCCTTCGTCACGGGCGTACCGTATCTCAGTACGGTGCTCGATGATGCCAAGACGCGAGTGGGTGGCTCGCACCGTCCCTAGACTGTGCGAGCAGCGTGGGGTTTGCGTCGATCACACCCGACACGAACGGTCGCCAGCCGCGTTAGCGCGGCTTGATCATGGCTGCGAGCTGCCCGGCTAGGGTTTCCGCCTGATGGCGGATATCCGGCACGGCGGTCAACTCCCAGAATGCGCCCTTGGTCACCGGCCCCACCGCGAACAGGCGGCGGGAGATCGCTCCCTCGCGATCGGTCAGCGCGCAGTTTGCGGTGACGTCGAGACCCAGGCAGAGCGGATCCGGCCGCACCAGACCGCGTCCGAGCAGGGTCCGCACCAGCGGGTCTCGAATGCGGCTGTAATCGGCATCCGGGCCGGCGCAGTTTACGACCCGTGCCGCTGTCACATGGTCGATCTCGCGCGAGAAGCGCGGTCGGAAACCGATCCGCACCAGCCGGTCCGGATGTTCGTGGTGATAATGCAGGATGCGTCCGGCGCGGATACGGAGCTGGCCGCACTCCCGCGCCTGGGCGATGCGATCGGCGACCGGGCCGGAGACGCGATGGCGATGCGTGTCCCACCACGGGCGCAGATGGCGCAGAAAGCGCTGCCGGTCGGCAAGGCTCATGCCCTGCCACAATTCCATGGTCACCGGCCGGATCTCGTCGATCGCCGATTGCCAGGTGCCGCCCGCGTCCATTTGCCGCGCACTGTTGCGTCGAAGGGCGCGTGCGAGATCGTTCACGCGTGTGGGAAAGCGATCGGTTTCCGGCGGCGGCACGCTGCCGGCCGGGACGTGACGATGCGGCACCAATCCGCGCCGAGACAGGGCGGTGATCGGCCCGCGATGGTTCTGATCGAGCAGCGAGATGACTGTGTCGATGGTGGTCAGCCCCGTGCCGATCAGCAGAACCGGCGCGTCCGGATCCAGGTCGGTCAGCGCATCCGCCGCCCAGGGATCGGGCTTGTAGCGCGCATCGTCGTAAAAGGTCGGGTCGGAAACGGGTGGGGCGGCAGGCGGAAAATTGCCGACCGCCAGCACCGCGCGGTCGGCGGTGATGGTGCGGCCGCGATCCAACGTCAGGGTGAGACGGCCCGGTTCCTCGCTGATGTCCACCACATCGCCGCGCACCAGTTTGAGCTGATCGCGCCGTCCCGGAACCTTCAGCTCCTGATTGATCAGATGGCGAACGTAGCGGCCGAACACGGTGCGCGGCACGAAGGTGCCGGCGCTGGGCACCATGCCGCTCAGTTCGGCATCGGACAGGGATTGCAGCCAGTCGAGGAAATGGCCCGGCTGGCCGTGGAAGGCGCTCATCTTGCCGGCGGGCACGTTCAACAGATGCGACGCGTTGCCGGAGGAATAGGCCGGCCCACGGCCGAACTGGTTGTTGCGCTCGATCAGCGCCACGGTGGCATGTTCGGGCATGCGACGCAGCAGATGCAGCGCCAGGAGCGTGCCGCTGAAGCCCGCGCCGATGATGGCGATGTTGACCGACGCGCCGGAGGGCAGGGTGGCATCCAGCATCGGGGGTGCCGGTTCGGGACAAGGGGGAGCCAGGGTGGCGGCAACGTCGTCCATGGCGCTCTCCTTCGCGTTCAGCCGTCCCGGAAGGAACGGCGCAGGGATGGGGCGGCCGGCCCGCAAGGGCGCGGGAACCCGGCCGGGACCGGCATGGGCCGGCCCGAAGGGAGGGCGATCAAGCCATCTCCCGCCGAAAGGCGGAAGCCCCCCGAGGGAGGCTGGGGAGAGGACTCAGACGGCGGGGGCCGTTTCCGCTGCTGCCGCGCGGGCCGCGCGCAACACCTTCTTGTCGATCTTGCCGACGCTGGTGCGGGGCAGGGCCTCCACCAGATCCACCCGTTCGAGCCTGGCGTAGCGGCTCATCCGCCCGGCCGCGATCTCGACGTCCAGAAGCGCGTTCGCCGCGTCCGTGCTGACCGTCAGACCGGGCTTTGGCACCACCACCGCCACCGGACGCTCGCCCCAGCGCGCATGCGGCACACCCACCACCGCTACCTCGGCCACGCCGTCCAACTCCACCAGGACATGCTCGATGCTGGTGGAGCAGAGCCATTCGCCGCCGCTCTTGATCACGTCGCGGAGGCGGTCGCGGATGCGCAGGGTGCCGAACCGGTCCTGGGTTGCGATGTCGCCGGTGTGCAGCCAGCCGCCGCGCCACAACGCTTCCGAGGCTGCATCGTCGCCTGCATAGGCCTGGGTGAGCCAGGGCGCACGCACCACCAGCTCGCCGCGTGTGGTGTCGTCCGCAGGCACGGGCTCGCCGCGCTCGTCGATGATGCGCAAGGCCACCAGGGGCACCGGCATGCCGGCACTCAACAACGCGGTTTCCTCTTCCACACCGGGCAGCGTCCGGGAAATGGTCAGCATCGGCGCCGTTTCCGACATGCCGTAGCCGACCACCACCTCCATGCCCCTGGCACGGGCGGCACGGAACAAGGTCGGCGGCAGGGCCGCGCCGCCGATGATCATCAGCCAGCCGGACAGATCGGCGCCGCTGCGCCCGGCCGCATCCAGCACCATGCCGAGAATGGTCGGCACGCAATGCGAGAACGTGACCCCTTCGGTCTGGTGCAGCGTCAGGATGGTGTCGGGCTCGTAGCGGCCCGGATAGACCTGCTTCACGCCGAGCATGGTCGCCACGTAAGGCATGCCCCACGCATGGACGTGGAACATCGGCGTCAGCGGCATGTAGACGTCGGCGATGCCGAAGGTGCGCGTGCCGGGGCTGTTCCCCCAAGGCCCGAGCGCGGCCAGCGTGTGCAGCACGATCTGACGGTGCGAGAACTGCACCGCCTTGGGCCGGCCGGTGGTGCCGCTGGTGAAGAACGTCGTGGCGATCGCGTTCTCGTCGAATTCGCGGAAATCGTGTTCCGGCGAAGCGCCGGCCAGAAGCCGCTCGTATTCGCCGATGAAGCCGGGCGGAACCGACACATCGCCGCGCTCCTCTTCCAGCAGCACAATGGCCCGGACCCGCTCCGGCAGCATGCCCATCGCCTCCAGAAGCGGCAGGAAATCGCGATGCACCAGCAGGATCGCCGCCTCGGCGCGATCCAGCGTGTCGAGCACCTGCGCCGGCGGAAGGCGTACGTTCACCGTCTGGATCACGGCGCCCATCATCGGCACGGCGAAATAGCACTCGAGATAACGGTGGCTGTCCCAGTCCATCACCGCCACCACCGTGCCTTCGCTGGCACCGGCGGCGCTCAGAACGTTGGCGAGACGGCCGATCCGGTTACGGAAATCGCGATAGGTGAGGCGCACCCGGTCGCGATACACGATCTCCTGGTCGGGCGCCGTTTGCAGAACGGAATCCAGCAAACGGGCGATCAGAAGCTGATGGGTATGGGCGTCCGGCGCCCGCTCGGCAAAACGCAAGCTCATCGGTCGGTTTCCCCCGGCCGGTTGCCGCGACAAAAACGGCCCGGCCTCGCCGCGGATTGGTTCCGCTTGTTGGCCGACGCACTATGCGCCGGCGGTGTTGCCGATCAAGAGGAACGATGGAAGCCGCCTTTCTTCGCCCGTTCCTGCAACAGGGGCGAGATCGAACCCTCCTGGTCCAGACTGGCGGCATGGCGTTCCAGCCCGTCGATCACGGTGTCGAGGCCGATCGTGTCGGCCCAGAACAACGGCCCCCCGGTCCGGGCCGGCCAGCCATAGCCGAGGCACCAGACCACATCGATATCCGAAGGCCGTTGCGCGACGTTTTCGTCCAGAATGCGCGCGGCCTCGTTCACCATCGGGAACAGCAGCCGCTCGCGGATCTCGGCTTCGTCCGGCATGCGCTGGGGAACGCCCTGTTTCCGGGCCAGGTCGGCGATCAGCGCGATGGCGGCATCGGACGGGGTCCGCTTGCGGTTCTCGTCGTAATCGAAGAAGCCGCGCCGGTTCTTCTGGCCACGCCGGTCCGCTGCGCACATCGCGTCGCGGATCGCCGAACCGCTCGATTCCGTCTGGCTCCAGCCGAGATCGAGCCCGGCCAGATCGGCCATCGCGAACGGCCCCATCGGCAGTCCGAACGACACGAGGGTGGCGTCGATCTGTTCCGGCGTGGCGCCTTCCAGCGCCAGACGCTCGGCCTGCCGCTGACGCGGTGCCAGCATGCGGTTGCCGATGAAGCCGTGACAATTGCCGGCCAGAACGGCGACCTTGCCGAGACGCTTGCCCAGGGCCATCGCCGTGGCCAGAACCGACGGCGCCGTGCGTGCACCGCGCACCACTTCCAGAAGACGCATGACGTTGGCAGGCGAGAAGAAATGCAGCCCCAAGACATGGTCCGGCCTGGTCGTGACCGAGGCGATCGCGTCTACGTCGAGATAGGAGGTATTGGTGGTCAGGATCGCACCCGGCTTGGCGATCCCGTCCAGGGCGCGGAACACCCCCTGTTTCACGGCCATGGATTCGAACACCGCTTCGATCACCAGATCGCAATCGACCAGAGCCTCCATCTGCAAACTCGGTGAAAGCAACGCCATCGACCGCTCCACCTGCACCGGAGACATCCTGCCATTACGGGCCGTGCGGTCGTAATTCGCGCGTATGGTAGCGAGTCCACGATCCAGCGCCGCCTGCTCGCGTTCCACCAGCACGACGGGCAGGCCTGCGGACAGGAAATTCATCGCGATGCCGCCGCCCATGGTGCCGGCGCCGACGATTCCCACACGTGCGATCGGCAAGGGAGCCGTCTCGCGCGGCAGCGCGTCGATCCGGGCGGCGGCGCGTTCGGCGAAAAAGATGTGCCGCAGCGCACGCGATTGCGTTCCGGCGGCGAGTTGGAGGAAGCGTTCCCGTTCGCGCGCCATGCCGTCCCGGAACGGCAAAGTAGCGGCATCGCGAATCGCGTCGATACAGGCGGCGGGCGCGTCCAGTCCATGCAGCCTGCGGGCGTTCTTCTCGATGAACGCCTCGATGATCCCTGGGGTATCGCCGACCGCGCGGTCGGCAGTGCGCCGCACCCCGTTCGGCACGGCGACGTCGTGCGCGAACGTCAGCGCATCGGTCAGAAGCGTGTCCGGACCGCAGACCTTGTCTACCAGACCGACCGCGTACGCCCGTTCCACGTCGATCGGATCGCCGGACACGATCATCGCAAGCGCATCGGCGATGCCGACCAGACGTGGTAGTCGCTGCGTGCCGCCCGCGCCCGGCAGTAGACCGATCTTCACCTCCGGCAGTCCGAGCTTCGTGCCCGGCGCCGCCACGCGGTAATGGCAGGCAAGCGCCAGTTCGAGCCCGCCGCCCAGGGCTGTGCCGTGGATTGCCGCCACCACCGGCTTCGGCGAACGCTCGACGGAATCGAGTAGGTCGGGAAGCCAGGGCGCTTGCGGTGGCGCGTCGAACTCGGTGATGTCCGCGCCGGCGGAAAACATCCTGCCGCTGCCGGACACGATCACGCAGTCGATCGTGTCGTCGGCCATCGCGCCGTGCAGCCCGTCCGCAATGGCGCGTCGCGTGGTGAGACCCAACGCGTTAACGGGCGGAGTGTCGATCGTCAGGACGCGAACCGTCCCGTGGGTTTCGGTCCTGATCATCGCGGTGTTCCCCGCTTTCTCGTTAGCGTTGCCCAGTCTCAATTGTTTCCAAGCAGGCCGTTGCGATAGCCGGAAGTGGGAGAGGCCGCGCCCAGCAGGGAATCCAGCATGCCGTGCACGTATTCCGGATCGTGCGCCGTCAGCACCGTCTTGCCGTTGACGCTCAGCGTAAGATTGCCGTCATCCATCAGATAGGATGCGGTGTCGCCGGATTTCACCGGCTGAACGCTCGCCAGAACCTTGTCGAAGGTCTGCTTGCTAGCCGCGCTGCACGGGTGATTCGAGCAGTATGCGTTGTAGACCGAGGTATATTCATTGCGGATCTGATTCACCGACGCCGCATGCAGGAATTGCGTGTACAGCAGTTTCGGCCCCTGCTCGGCCAGGATCGCGTCCGCCGTATGCGCCGGTTTCGGCACGTAGAGCGCGCTGGCATACCCGTCCACGATCAGGGCGAAGACTCGCTTGCCGATGCCGTTCAGTTCAAGCGTCTGACCGGCTTGCTGCACCGTATCAGGGAAGGTGACCCCACCCACCGTGCGCGCTTCGGCGGTGCCGGCACAGATCGTGGCGGCGAGAAGCAGGGAGGCGAAAATCTTTGTCGAATTCATGGTCGTTTCCTTCCGATCCTGGCCGTTTCGTGATCCGGCCGTTCGGCGGAGGCGTGTGCCTCCGGCCGGTTCCCCGCGCGACCGTTCTGTGGCCAAAGCCCGGTTGATCCGGGCACGCTGCGGGAAGATGAAAAAGCGTCAGTCCTATCCCTGGAGTGCTTTGTTGAGTTCTGGGATTGCGCAGAAGAGGTCAGCGACGAGTCCGTAATCGGCGACCTGGAAGATGGGAGCGTCCTCGTCCTTGTTGATGGCGACGATGGTCTTGCTGTCCTTCATGCCGGCGAGATGCTGGATGGCGCCGGAGATGCCGACGGCGACGTAGAGGTCGGGGGCGACGATCTTGCCGGTCTGGCCGACCTGGTAGTCGTTGGGCACGAACCCCGCATCCACCGCCGCGCGCGATGCGCCGATGGCGCCGCCGAGCTTGTCTGCGATCGGCTCCAGCAGCTTGAAGTTCTCGCCGTTCTGCATGCCGCGCCCGCCGGACACCACCACGCGGGCCGACCCCAGCTCCGGACGCTCGGAGCTGGACAGCTCCGCCGACACGAACCGCGACAGGGCAGGCAGCTCCGGCACGCTCACGGCCTCGATCGCGGCCGTGCCGCCCTCGGGGGCGGCGGCATCGAAGCTCGCCGTGCGCACGGTCAGCACCTTCTTGGTGTCGGTCGAGCGCACGGTCGCCAGCGCGCTGCCGGCATAGATCGGCCGCACGAAGGTCTCGGCATCCACCACGGCGGAGATGTCGGAGATCGGCTGCACGTCCAGCAGGGCGGCCAGACGCGGCATCGCGTTCTTGCCCACGGCACCCGATCCGGCCAGCAGATGGTCGTAGGGGCCGGCCAGCGATTGCAGCAGCGCCGCCAGCGGCTCCGGCAGCAGCGCGTCCAGCGACGGATGATCGGCCTTCAGCACCCGGGACACACCGGCGATGCGCCCGGCCGCCTCGGCCACGGCGTCGATGCCGGAGCCCGCCACCAGCACATGCACCTCGCCCAGCTTCGCCGCCGCCGCCACGGCCGCGCGCGCACCTTGCGAAATCTGGCCGCCGGCATGATCGATGAGAACAAGAGCGGTCATCGTTAAATCACCTTTTCCTGGGCGGTCATCTAGGCGATGACCTTCGCTTCATCACGCAGCTTCTCCACCAGCTCGGCGACGCTGCCGACCTTGATGCCGCCCTTGCGCACCGGCGGCTCGGCCACGCTCACGACGTGCAGGCGCGGCGCCGGGTCCACGCCCAGATCGGCCGCACTCAACGTCTCCAGCGGCTTCTTGCGGGCCTTCATGATGTTGGGCAGCGACGCATAGCGCGGCTCGTTCAGGCGCAGATCCACCGTGACGATCGCCGGCAGGTTGAGCGACACGGTCTCCAGCCCCGCATCCACCTCGCGCGTCACCAGCAGGGCATCGCCGTCCTTCTCGACCTTGGAGGCGAACGTGCCCTGCGGCCAGCCGAGCAGGCCGGCCAGCATCTGGCCGGTGGCGTTCATGTCGTCGTCGATCGCCTGCTTGCCCATCACCACCAGGCCCGGCTGCTCGCGCTCCACCAGGACGCGCAGCATCTTCGCCACCGCCAAAGGCTCGGGCGAGACGTCGCACTGCACCAGGATCGCCCGGTCGGCGCCCATCGCCAGCGCCGTGCGCAGCGTCTCCTGCGCCTGCGCCACGCCGATCGACACCGCCACGATCTCCGTCGCCACACCCCGCTCCCGGAGACGGACGGCTTCCTCCACCGCGATCTCGTCGAACGGGTTCATCGACATCTTCACGCCGGCAAGCTCGACACCCGTGCCGTCCGCCTTCACACGCGGCTTCACATTGTAGTCAATCACACGCTTCACAGGCACCAGTAACTTCATGGTCGCTCCCACGGGGTGAACCGATTTCGGACTCTTTCCTCGCCCTGGTTGACGTATGCGTCAAGACGTTTGCATGCGCCACCCTAGTTGACGTATAGGTGAGGTATATCGCCGATACGGACGCCGCGATGCGCCGATCGGCTCGATCGGGAGAAACGAGATCCATGCGAAACGTGGTCATTGCCGGTTATGCGCGCTCGCCGTTCCATTTCGCCTCCAAAGGCCAGCTCGCCCGCGTACGCGGTGACGACCTCGCGGCACAGGTCGTACGCGGTCTGGTGGAACGGACCGGCGTCGATCCGGCCGATATCGAGGATCTGATCGTCGGTTGCGCGTTTCCGGAAGGCGAGCAAGGCATGAACGTCGCCCGTCTGATCGGATTGCTGGCGGAATTGCCGCTTTCTGTCGGCGGCGCCACCGTGAACCGCTTCTGCGGCTCCTCCATGCAATCCGTGCACATGGCGGCGGGTCAGATCGCGCTTGGCGCGGGCGAAGCGTTCATCGCGGCCGGTGTGGAAAGCATGAGCCGCGTGCCGATGGGCGGCTACAACCCGATGCCGAACCCGGCCCTGGCCGCCAAATCCTCGGCCTATATGGGCATGGGCGAGACGGCCGAGAACGTCGCCAGGCTCTATGAACTCGACCGCGCAGCGCAGGAACAGTTCGCGGTGGGCAGCCAGCGCAAGGCCGCCGCGGCTCAGGCGGAAGGCCGCTTCCGTGACGAGATCGTGCCGATCAAGACCAAGACCGGCGTGGTCGACAGCGATGGCTGCCTGCGTCCCGAGACCAGCGCCGAAGGTCTGGCCGGTCTCAAGCCCGCTTTCGACAAGAACGGCACCGTCACCGCCGGCACCGCATCGCCGCTGACCGACGGCGCCAGCGCCGTTCTGGTGTGCAGCGAGGACTACGCCGCGCGGAAGGGGCTGAAGCCGCTCGCACGCATCCGCGGCGTGGCGATTTCCGGCTGTCAGCCCGAGACCATGGGCCTCGGCCCGATCCAGTCCTCGCGCAAGGCGCTCGGCCGCGCCGGCATCGAAGCCTCGGCCCTCGACGTGGTCGAGCTGAACGAAGCATTCGCGTCGCAGGCGATGGCCTGCATCCGCGATCTCGGGCTGAACCCCGAGATCGTCAACATCGACGGCGGTGCCATTGCCATCGGCCATCCGCTCGGCGCCACGGGCGCGCGCATCGTCGGCAAGGCGGCGTCGCTGCTGGCTCGCACCGGCGGCCGCTACGCGCTCGCTTCGCAATGCATCGGCGGCGGCCAGGGCATCGCCACCGTGCTGGAGCGCATCTGATGAGCGCGCCGATCAAGAAGGTCTGCGTGATCGGTGCCGGCGTGATGGGCGCCGGAATCGCCGCGCAGGTCGCCAATGCCGGGGTTCCGGTGCTTTTGCTCGACATCGCCAAGGACGGCGAGGACCGCTCCGCCATCGCGCGCGGCGCCGTGGCGCGCATGCTCAAGACCGAGCCGGCGCCGTTCATGAGCCGCGACGCCGCCAAGCTGGTGGAAGTCGGCAACCTTGAGGATGACCTCGAGAAAATCTCAGACTGCCAATGGGTGGTCGAGG
Source organism: Lichenicola sp. GTC18331 (assembly GCF_055386855.1). Lineage (NCBI taxonomy): Bacteria > Pseudomonadati > Pseudomonadota > Alphaproteobacteria > Acetobacterales > Acetobacteraceae > Lichenicola > Lichenicola sp. GTC18331. The sequence goes on from NZ_AP045015.1 coordinate 2,237,656, forward strand.
CCATCATCGAGCGCCTCGACATCAAGCAGTCGCTCTATGCCAAACTCGACAAGGTGTGCGGTCCGGAGACGGCGATCTCCTCCAACACCTCCACCATCCGTCTGGCCGCGCTGCTCGACGGCGCCAGCGAGCAGTTCCGCCGTCGCTTCGCCATCACCCATTTCTTCAACCCGCCCCGCTATATGCGTCTGCTGGAACTGGTGACGGGTCCGAACACCGACGCGGCCTTGTTCGACGGCGTGGTCGATTTCATCGATCGTCGCATGGGCAAGAGCGTGGTCGTCACCCACGACACGCCCGGCTTCATCGCCAACCGGATCGGCACGTATTGGCTCCAGCACGGCGTGAATCAGGCCGTGGAACAGGGCCTCACCGTGTCCGAGGCGGATGCGGTGATGGGCCGTCCGCTCGGTATCCCGAAGACCGGCATTTTCGGTCTGCTGGATCTGATCGGCCTCGACCTGATGCCGCATATCGCGCACTCCATGACCGAGGCGCTGCCGAAGGAGGACGCGTTCCACGCCACCGTGCGCGAGCAGGCCTTCGTCAAGAAGATGATCGCTGACGGCTATACCGGGCGGAAGGGCAAGGGCGGCTTCTATCGCATCAACAAAGGCGAGTCCGGCCGCGAGAAGATCCGCGAATCCATCGGCCTGGTCACGGGCGTCTACGAACCGGCCCAGACCGCGAAACTGCCGGACGCACTCGGCCGCGATCCTGCTGCGCTGATGTTCTCCGACAGCAAATACGGCAAATTCGCCTGGAGGGTGATGGGCGACACGCTCGCCTATGCCGCGAAGCTGGTGCCGGAAATCGCCGACGACATCGTGTCGGTGGATGCGGCCATGCGTCTCGGTTTCAACTGGAAGCAGGGACCGTTCGAACTTCTGGATGCGATCGGACCGGCCAAGGTGGCGGCGCGTCTGGAGCAGGAAGGGCATCCTGTTCCGACACTGCTGCGCGCGGTCGGCGCAGGCACGTTCTACCGGATCGAGAACGGCGTTCGCGAATTCTTCGGCACGGACGGGCAGTATCACAAGATCCCCGAACGCGACGGCGTCCTGTCGCTGGACGACATCAAGCGCAGCAGCAAGCGTCTGGCCGGCAACAAGCAGGCCTCACTCTGGGATATCGGCGAAGGCGTCGCCTGCCTCGAGTTCCATTCCAAGATGAATGCGCTCGACGACAAGATTCTCGCCGTGCTCAAGGAAAGCCTGGAGATCGTCGCGAAGGGTTTCAAGGCCCTGGTGATCAGCAATGACGGTTCCAATTTCTCCGCCGGCGCCAATCTCGGTACGGTGCTGTTCGCTGCCAACATCGCCGCGTGGGGCGAGATCGAGAAGACCGTCGCCGAAGGCCAGCGCGTGTTCAAGGCGATGAAATACGCGCCTTTCCCCGTGGTCGCCGCGCCGTCCGGTCTGGCGCTGGGCGGTGGCTGCGAGGTTCTGCTGCATGCCGACAGCATCGTCGCCCATGCCGAGACCTATGCCGGTCTGGTGGAAACCGGCGTCGGCCTGATCCCGGGCTGGGGCGGCTGTGGCGAGATGATGGAACGCGTGTCGCGTCTGCCGGGGGTGCCCAAGGGGCCGATGCCGGTGGTGGCCGCGGTGTTCGAAACCATCAGCCAGGCCAAGGTCTCGAAATCGGCGGCGGAAGCGCGCCAGATGGGCATCCTGCGTCCGGCCGACAGCATCACGATGAATCGCGATCGCTTGTTGTTCGATGCCCGAGCCAAGGCGCTGGCGCTGGTGGACGGCTATGTCCCGCCCGCCAAGCCGGAATTCCGTCTGGCCGGCGAAGGCGGACGTACCGGTCTCGGTCTCGCGGTGCACGATTTCGCCAAGCGCGGCATCGCCACGCCGCATGACGTGGTGGTAGCCGGCGCGCTGGCGGAACTGCTCACCGGCGGCGAGGCGGACGCGATCGACGTGGTGAGCGAAGAGGACATGCTGGCGCTGGAGCGTCGGGCGTTCATGCGCCTGATCCGCACCGGTCCGACCTTGCAGCGCATCGAGCATACGCTGGTCACCGGCAAGCCGCTTCGCAACTGAACCAAGAACGGAGCGGCGTTTTCCGCCCGGACGCTTCCGTTTTTCCGCCAGGGGTTCCACCCTCGGGAAAACGGAAGCGGCGGGAAGCGCCGCCGGGCGAAGAGCCCAGGCACAGGAAGGAAACGCATCATGCAAGTCTATGAGGCGCCCCTGCGAGACATGCGGTTCGTGCTGCATGAGCTGCACGGGCTGGAGAAGCTGCAGGGGATCGAGGCGTTCGCCGAGGTGGACGCCGATCTGGCCGACAGCGTGCTGGAGGAAGCCGGACGCTTCTCCAGCGAGGTGCTGCTGCCGCTGAACGCCTCCGGCGATCTGGAAGGCTGTCACGCCGAGAACGGCGTCGTGCGCACGCCGGCCGGGTTCCAGGACGCCTATCGCCAGTTCCGCGAGGGCGGCTGGCCGTCGCTCGCCTCCGAACCGGAATATGGCGGCCAGGGCCTGCCGGAATCGATCTCCAAGCTGGTCGAGGAGATCACCTGCGGCGCCAATCTCAGCTTCTCGCTTTATCCGGGCCTGACGCATGGCGCGGTGCAGGCGCTCAAAGCGCATGGCTCCGACGATCTCAAGGCGCTTTATCTGCCGAAGATGGTGGAAGGCACCTGGACCGGCTCCATGTGCCTCACCGAGTCGCATTGCGGCACCGATCTCGGTCTGATGCGCACGCGCGCGATACCGAACGAGGACGGCTCCTTCCGCATCACCGGCAACAAGATCTTCATCTCGGCCGGCGAGCACGACCTGTCGGAGAACATCATCCATCTGGTGCTGGCCAAGCTGCCGGACGGACCGCCGGGGGTGAAGGGCATCTCCTTGTTCCTGGTGCCGAAATTTCTGCCCGATGCCGACGGCAATCCCGGCCAGCGCAACGGCGTGCTGTGCACCGGCATCGAGCACAAGATGGGGCTGAAAGGCTCCGCCACCTGCCAGATGAGCTTCGACGACGCCACCGGCTGGCTGATCGGCCAGCCGCACAAGGGCATGGCGGCGATGTTCACCATGATGAACGAGGAGCGCCTGGGCGTCGGTATCCAGGGCCTCGGCGTCGGGTCCGCCGCCTATCAGGCCGCCGTGTTCTACGCCAAGGATCGGCTCCAGGGCCGTTCGCTCTCCGGCGTCAAACGGCCGGACCTGCCGGCCGACCCGATCATCGTGCATCCGGACGTGCGCCGCACGCTGATGACCATGCGCGCCAACGTCGAGGGCTGTCGCGCGCTCGGCATCTGGGTGGCGCAGGCGGTCGATTTCAGCAAGCACGCCAAGGACGCCGCCGAGCGTCAGAACGCCGACGATTTCGTGGCGCTCATGACTCCGGTGGTGAAGGCGCTGTTCACCGATCTCGGTTTCGAGATCGCCAGCCATGCCATCCAGATCTATGGCGGTCACGGCTATATCCGCGAGCACGGCGTCGAGCAGTATGCGCGCGATGCCCGCATCGCCATGCTCTACGAAGGCACCAACGGTATTCAGGCGCTCGACCTCGTCGGCCGCAAGATGCCGTCCAACATGGGCCGCCTGCTACGGTCCTTCTTCCATCCGGTAGCGGACTGGATCGAGCAGAACCGCACCCATGCGAAGATCGGTGCGCTGGTCGGGCATCTGGAGCGGGCCTTTGGCGCGCTGCAGTTGTCGACGGGCACGATCGGCGAGCGCGCCCTGCGCGATCCGGAGGAAGCCGGCGCGGCGGCGACCGACTATTTGCGTCTGATGGGCCTGGTGGCGATGGGCTTCATGCTGGCCAAATCGGCCGCGATCGCCTCGGAACGCGTCGAGGAGAAGGCCGACGAGACCGGTTTCTACCGGGCCAAGCTCGACACGGTGCAGTTCTTCTTCGACCGCATCCTGCCGCAGACGGCCAGCCTGTTCCTCGCCATCAAGAGCGGCAAGGCGTCCACCATGGCGCTTGCCGAAGCGGCCTTCTGAGCCGGCCGGGAGCAGCATGACAGACGAGCGCCTCTACACCGTCACCGAGCTCGCGACAGAGCTCGGCATCACCGCACGTGCGATCCGCTTTTATGAAGACAAGGGGCTGATCATTCCGTCCCGCGTTGGATCGACGCGCGTGTATTCCTACCGGGAACGGGCGCGCATGCGCCTGATCCTACGCGGCAAGAGCCTTGGTTTCTCTCTCCGGGAGATCAAGGACTTCCTCGACCTCTACAATGTCGATCCGATGCATCGCGTGCAGCACGAGGCGCTGCTGCATGCCGTGCGCGACCGGATGAACAAGCTGGAGCGGATGCAGACGGCGATTGCCCATACGCTTGAAGAGCTGCAGGCGATCGAACACCAGACCGCCGACCTTCTGGCAGCGCCGCATGCTCCGGGTCAGGACGAAGCACCGTTGAAGATTCAACCCAGGCGGCGCGCGTAGAAACGCGTATCCACCGTCATGCGCGGGAACGTGTCCGGCAATGCCTCGACGGCGACCGGCACGAACCCGTTGCGCTCGTAGAAGCGATGCGCGGCCAGGAAACGCTCGGTGGTGCCCAGCAGCATCTCGCGCACGCCGCGTTCGCCGGCATCCCGCAGCAAGCGATCCAGCAGCTTCTGCGCCGTGCCATGCTCGCGGCCACGTGCGTCGGGCACCACGAACATCTTCCGCAACGCCGCCTGACGATCGCCGATATCACGCAGCCCGATCGTGCCCACCACACGCCCGTCCAGCTCGGCCAACAGGAAGTCGCCGGTGCCGGTCTGGTAGAATCCCGGAATGTCGGACAGGTCCGGCTGATCCGACGCCGTGATCGACAGGCCGAACTCGTCGCGCTGGATACCCAGGATGAGCGCGATCACGGCCGCGGTATCTCCGGGCGCGAAGCGGCGAATCCGGACCCCGCTCACAGCACCACCCGCCCGGCCAGGATCGCCAGCGATACGGCCAGTCCCACCTCGCGATTGCTGCGGAACAACGCCAGACAGCGTGCCGGACTTCTGATCTCCAGCGATCGCACCTGACGCGACAACAACAGCGCCGGCAGAAGCAGCACACCGTAGAACAACGCCCCGAGCCCGGCCATGACGCCCGACAGCAGCAGCGCGATCAGGGTGAGCGCATAGCACGCCGCCACGAACCGCCGCGGATAGGCCGCCACCATGCGCGAGGTGGATTTCACTCCGATCAGCGCGTCGTCTTCCATGTCCTGGAAGCCGTACACCGTGTCGAAGCCCAGATCCCACAGGATGGCGGCGGCGTAGAGCACCAGGGCTGTGCCGTCGATCCGTCCAGCGGCGGCGGCATAGCCCATCGGCGCGCCGAACCCGAAGGTGAAGCCCATCACCAGTTGTGGCCACCACGTCACCCGCTTGGCCAGGGGATAAAGTCCCACCAGAACCAGCGAGCCGGCACCCAACGCCCAGCAGAGCGGGTTCAACGACAAGAGCACCGCCAACCCGGCCACCAGCAGCAACCCCAGAAAGACCGCCGCATGGCGCATTCTGAGCGCACCGGACGCCAGAGGGCGCCCACGTGTGCGCTCCACCTGCCGGTCCAGATCGCGGTCCCACATGTCGTTCACGACGCAGCCGGCCGAGCGCATCACCAGACTGCCGATCGCGAACAAGGCCAGCAGACGCACGCGTTCCCATGGCGCCACGCCCTGCGGCAGCAGAATGCCCCACACGCCGGGCAGAAACAGCAGCCACGTGCCAATCGGCCGGTCCAGACGCGCCAGCAACGCATAGGGACGCAGGGACGGCGGCAGAAACCTGATCCATCCGGTGACGCGTATGTCGGTATGAGCCATGCGCTCTGCTATGGCGGTGCGTCACCCCGGTCAATCGGAGCCCATCGCATGCAGGATCAGCCCCGCCTTTACTGCGCCGAGATCCTGTCCGGCGACGCTGCGATCGCGCTGGAGGCGGGGCAGGCGCATTACCTCGGCGGCGTCCTGCGCCGGAGCCCGGGCGACGCCGTCACCGTGTTCAACGCGCGCGACGGAGAGTGGGACGCTTCGATCGCCACGCTGCGCAAGGATCGTTGTCAGGTGACGGTCGGTACGCAGCGTCGCCCGCCCGCCCCGGAACCCGGCCCTATCCTCCTGTTCGCGCCGATCAAGCGCGACGCCACGGATCTGGTGGTACGCATGGCGACGGAATTGGGCGCCGCGTCGATCCGCCCGGTGCTCACCGAGCGCACCAACACGGCCAGGGTGAACCTGGAACGCTGGCTGGCCATCGCCACCGAGGCAGCCGAACAATGCGAGCGCCTGTCGGTGCCCGACTTCGCCGAGCCGGTACGTTTGCCCGATCTGCTCGGCGGCTGGGACCACGCCAACCCGCTGCTGGCGGCGCTCGAACGCGCCCCTGATGGCGCAGATACGCGCCGTTCTCCTTCCGAGTGGCGCCGAAACACGCCGGAGGCCGTGCAGCCAGCCCTTCTGGTTGGCCCCGAAGGCGGGTTCTCCCCGGTCGAGCGCGGTATGCTGGCCCGCTGCGGCTTCGTGGTGCCGATCCGGCTCGGTCCACTGGTGCTGCGCGCCGAAACGGCGGCGCTGGCCGGTTTGTCGGCCCTGCTCGGTTGAAACCGGAACGCGGCCGTCACATTTGATCCGGCGGCGGCCACGCCATAGAGAATGAGTTCCTCGGCGGCCGGCCTCTCAGCCTGCGCGCCTTTCGGTCAAGGATGCAGGCGGGCAGATGTCGAACCCTGGTGACGCCGACGACACCCCGATCCGCTCCACGGAGCAACTCGCCGCCCATCTGGCCGAGGGTGCCAAGCCGCGCGCAGACTGGCGTATCGGCACCGAACACGAGAAATTCGGCTTCCGCCTACCGGGCAGCCAGCACGGTCCCGCCCTCGCGCCGCCCCCCTACCGGCCGCACGGAATCGAGGCGCTGCTGGAGGGCTTCGCCGCCGATCGCGACGGCTGGGAGCCGATCCGCGACAACGACGCGCTGATCGGCCTCAAGGGGCAGGGGCGCAACAAGGGCGGTTCGCTCTCCCTCGAGCCGGCCGGCCAGTTCGAGCTGTCCGGCGGTCCGCTCCATTCCTTACACGAAACAAAGGCCGAGCTGGACGCGCATGTCGCGGCCCTGCACCCGATCGCGGCCGAACTCGGGCTCGGTTTCGCTCCGCTCGGCTTCCACCCGACCGCGTCTCGGGCCGAGATGCCGTTCATGCCCAAGAGCCGCTACGGCATCATGCGCCGCTACATGCCGATGGTCGGCTCGCTCGGCCTCGACATGATGCTGCGTACCTGCACCGTGCAGGTGAATCTGGATTACGGCTCCGAGGCCGACATGGCGCGCAAGCTGCGCGTGTCGCTGGCGCTGCAGCCGATCGCCACCGCCCTCTTTGCCAATTCGCCGTTCGAGGAGGGCCGCCCGAACGGCTTCCTGTCCACGCGCGCGCGGGTCTGGACCGACACGGACAACGCCCGCTCCGGCATGCCGCCCTTGTTCTTCCGGCCCGATTTCGGTTTTGGCCCCTATGTCGATTGGGTGCTGGACGTGCCGATGTATTTCGTGGCGCGGGACGGCAAGCTGATCGACGTCGCCGGTGCCTCGTTCCGCGACTGGATGGCGGGCCGCAATCCCGCCCTGGCCGGCATCCACCCCACCGTGGGCGATTTCGACGATCACCTCACCACCGTCTTCACCGATGTCCGCCTGAAGCGCTTCCTGGAAATGCGCGGCGCCGATGCCGGGTCTCTGCCCATGATGGTGGCGCAATCCGCCCTGTGGACCGGCCTGCTCTACGACGAGGCGGCGCTGGCCGCCGCCGATGCGCTGGTGCGCGAACAGCCCTGGGAGAGCTACGCCGCCCTGCGCGCCGCGGTCCCGGCGCAGGGGTTGGACGCACCGTTCGCCAACAGTATCGCCCGCGATCTGGCCGCGCGTGCGGTCGCGATCGCCGCGGACGGTCTGCGCGCGCGCCGGCTCGTGGATGCGGAAGCGCAGGACGAGCGCCGTTTCCTCGACCCGCTGCTGCCGATCGTCGACGGCGCACCCAATCAGGCCCAGCATTGGCTCGAGCGTTTCCGCGGCGCCTGGAACGGCGACGCCAGCCGCATCTTTGCCGAAGCGGCGATCTGATCGGCCGGTATTCCCGTGCGCGACCGCGATCGTTTATTTTTCATCATAAACCGTACGATCCTTGCGATCCTCGGCACGATCACTCAAGACCGGATCGTTCGATGACGAAACTCAACCGTCGGACTCTTTTCGGCGGAGCGGGGATCGCTGCCGCTTCCTTTCTGGGAGGGCGTGCAGCTGGCGCGAACGACGGATCCATGAGCGCAGACGCTGCTTCGGTGTCCTTGCGTGTGCTGGAAACCTCCGACCTGCACATGTTCGTCTACGATTACGATTACTATAATGCCAGGCAGGACAATTCCGTCGGTCTGGCTAAGGTCGCGACGCTTATCGCCCAGGCCCGTCGCGAGGCGCCCAACAGCCTCCTGTTCGATAATGGCGACATCATCCAGGGCAATCCGCTCGGCGACTACATGGCGCTGCCCGGACATCTGAACGACCGCGACGGTCACCCGATGTTCCGCGCCATGAACCGGCTCGGCTACGACGGCGCCACGCTCGGCAACCACGAGTTCAACTACGGACTCGATTTCCTGCATCAGGCGATGAAGACGGCGTCGTTCCCGTTCGTCTGCGCCAACGTCACCCTGCCGCAGGGCGGGACGCTGCTGCCGCCGACCATGGTGATCGAACGCAACGTCATCGATACGAACGGCAAGCCCCATACGCTGCGCATCGGCCTGATCGGCCTCGTCACCCCGCAGATCATGGTCTGGGACCGCGCCCATCTGCAGGGCAAGGTCGAGGCCGGCGACATCGTCGAAGCCGCACGCGCCCATGTGCCGGCGCTCCGCAAGCGCTGCGACCTGCTGATCGCGCTGTGCCATTCCGGCATCGCCGGCGGTGCGCCGGTGGCGGGGGCCGAGAACGCGGCGCTGCATCTGGCCGCCGTGCCCGGAATCGACGTGATCCTCACCGGACACGCCCATCGCGTGTTCCCCGGCCCGGACTACGCCGGGATCGACGGGGTGGATGCCGCACGCGGCCGTCTCGGCGGCGTGCCGGCGGTGATGCCGGGTTTCTGGGGTAGCCATCTCGGCGTGGTCGATCTGTCGCTGCAACGAGACGCAAGTGGCCGTTGGTCGGTGCGGGACGCGCAGGTCGAGGCGCGGCCGATCTATCGGCGGGAGGGCCGTCAGGCGATCCCGCTGGTCGTGGACGACCGCATCATTCTGGATGCCGCCCGCCCGGAACACGAGGCCACGCTCCGCTGGATGGACCAGCCGGTCGGAAACACCACCGTGCCGATCAACACCTTCCTGTCCGTGCTCGGCAACGACGCCGCCTTGTCCCTGATCAACCAGGCTCAGCTCTGGTATGCCGCCCCGCTGATCGCCGACACGCCCTACGCGAAGCTGCCGCTGCTTTCCGCCGCATCGCCCTTCAAGGCAGGCGGCGCGGGACCGGACAGTTTCGTCGATATCCCCGCCGGCCCGATGGACATGAAGGATATCGCCAACCTCTACATGTTCGCCAACACGGTCTGCGTCGTGAAGCTGAACGGCGCCGAACTCCGCGACTGGCTCGAACGCACCTTCAACCTGTTCGCGCAGGTCGATCCGAACAAGAACGTGCCGCAACCGCTGCTGGCGCCGCAGCCGGCGAGCTATCTGTTCGATACCATCGCCGGGCTGCGCTACGAGGTCGATCTCACCCAGCCGGCCCGCTTCGATCGAGACGGCAAACTGGTCGCACCGGACGCACATCGCATCAGCGCTCTGTCCCACAACGGTCAGGCGGTGCGGCCGGACGAGGAGTTCCTCGTCGTCACCAACAACTACCGCGCCTCCGGCGGCGGCGGCTTCGCCGGCACGGGCGGCAACCATGTGGTGCTGAACGCACCCGATCTGGTGCGCGACGTGCTGGTCCGCTTCATCACCCAGGCGCATACCGTGTCGCCGAAGCCGGACCCGATCTGGCACCTCAAGCCGTTTTCCAAACCGGTCACGCTCGTCTTCGACGGCAACGCCGAGACTGCCCGCCATCTGGAGGGCCGCAACGACATCCACCGCCTCGGCGACGGGGAGGGCGGCTACGTCCGCTACGGCCTCACCGTCGCCTGAACCCGCATCAGCGTGTGGACGGCCCGTTCACCGGGGCGCCCACCGCCTTGTTGGTGGTCTGCATCGCCGCCGTGTCGATATTGCCGATGGCGGCACAGGCCGACAGGCCGAACAGAACGAGGATCGCGAAAGCGCGCGGCAGCATGGCTGATCTCCGAACGAGATAGAGTTCGGAAGCGCAGCGTGCGGGGCGGGCCCGGGTTGCGTCCCGTCGGCGTGCCGGTCCACGCTGCCGCATGGCCAAGCCCCGCTCGCTGCTGCTGAAGCGTCCCGATCTCCTGCTCACCATGGACGATGAACGCCGCGAACTGCCCGGCGCCTCCGTCCGGGTGGAAGGGAACCAGATCGTCGCGATCGGACGGGCGGCGGAAGGCCCGGCCGACCGCGTGATCGATCTGTCCGGCCATATCCTCCTGCCGGGACTGGTGAACACCCATCACCACATGTTCCAGAGCCTCACCCGCGCGGTGCCGGCGGCGCAGAACCGGTCGCTGTTCGGCTGGCTGCGCGCGCTCTACCCGATCTGGAGCCGCCTCTCCCCGGAGATGATCCGCGTCTCCACACGGATGGCGATAGCCGAGCTGATGCTGTCCGGCTGCACCACCAGCAGCGACCATCTGTATCTGTTCCCCAACGGCATCAGCCTCGACGATCAGATGGACGCCGCAGAGGCGACCGGCATGCGCTTCCACGCCGCACGCGGCGCCATGAGCGTGGGCGAATCGCAGGGCGGCCTCCCGCCGGATTCGCTCGTGGAGACCGAGGACGCGATCCTGCGCGACACGCAGCGCATGATCGAGCGCTGGCACGATCCGCGCCGCTTCTCCATGCGCCGCGTGGTGGTCGCGCCCTGCTCGCCGTTTTCCGTCAGCCGCGACCTGATGCGCGAATCCGCGTCCCTGGCCCGCGCCACCGGGACCACCCTGCACACCCATCTGGCGGAAGACGCCGCAGACATCGCCTACAGCCGGGAACGCTTCAACAGAACGCCGGCCGAATATGCAGAGGATCTCGGCTGGCTCGGCGACGATGTGTGGCATGCCCATTGTGTGCGGCTGGACGACGCCGGAATCGCCCGTTTCGCCGCGACTGGAACGGGAATCGCCCACTGCCCCTGCTCCAACATGCGCCTCGGCTCCGGCATCGCGCCGATCCGGCGCATGCTCGCTTCGGGCGTTCCGGTCGGGCTCGGCGTCGATGGTTCGGCCTCCAACGACGGGGCGCACATGCTGGGCGAGGCGCGTCAGGCCATGCTGCTGCAACGCGTTCTGCATGAGGGCCCGGAACCGCTGATGGAAGCGCGCACGGTTCTGGAGATGGCGACGCGCGGCGGCGCACGGGTGCTCGGCCGTGACGATATCGGCGTGGTCGCGACCGGCATGGCGGCCGATCTGGCCGCCTTCGATCTGCGCACGCACGGGTATGCCGGCGCGCTGCACGACCCCGTCGCGGCGCTGCTGTTCTGCGCGCCGGAGCGCGTGTCGCTTTGCGTCGTCAACGGACACATCACCGTCCTGGACGGCGCTCTTCTTTCCCTGGATCTCGGACGTCTCATCGATCAGCACAACGCACTCAGCCGAACGCTTCTGGCTGGCTGAACATTCGTTCACGGTGGTTTCGTGACGGCTGCGTGACCATTCCGTTGCAAAATCGATTTGCCGTTGCTCGTGCGGCGGCGGGACTTTAGCTCACACGCCTGTCATCGCCCGACAGGATATAACAACCGTGTTGTCCCGTTTCCTGCTTTCCTCCAGCGCCCTCTGCGCCACGCTCTCCTTGCTGCTGCCGATGGGACACGCCCAGGCGCAGACGACGCAGTCCAGCGCCGCCAGAACGGCCAAGGACAATGAAACGGTGATGGTCGTCGCCAAGCACTCCGCGCGTTCTGCGGTGTCGCTGAGCGGCCGAGAAATCCAGAAGATCCTGCCAGGTATCAATCCGCTGAAGGCGCTTCAGACTCTTCCAGGCGTGGTCTACGAGACCTCGGACCCGTGGGGAAACAACGAACAGAACATCACCCTGTTCATCCACGGATTCAACGCGCAGCAGCTCGGCTACACGCTGGACGGCGTTCCGCTCGGCGACCAGAATTACGGCAACTTCAACGGTCTCTCGCCGCAGCGCGCCGTGATCAGCGAGGACGTGTCGCGGGTGACGCTGTCGTCGGGCGCGGGCGATCTCGCCACCGCGTCCACCAGCAATCTCGGCGGCACCATCGACACCTTCACCTCCGATCCGAAGAAGACATTCGGCGGACAGGTCGCGCAGACCTTCGGCTCCTATGACACCTACCGCACCTTCGCGCGTGTCGACACCGGTCTGTTCGGTAACGGCAATGCTGCCTATGTCGCGTTCGCCAGACAGGATGCGCGCGCCTGGGACTTCAACGGTCAGCAGGGCGGCTATCAGGTCAACGGCAAGTTCGTGCACGAGGATTCGCGCGACAAGCTCACGTTCTATTTCGACTACTCAACCAAGATCGAGCCGAACGAAGACTCCACCAGCCACGTCGCCGGCGAAACCAGCGCGCCCTACACGCGCCCGTTCTTCTACCCCGACTTCAACAGCGCGCTGAACTACCTCAGCGCCACCGGCGCCACGCCGAAATCCGCGGGCGCCAACTACAGGAATTACTACAGCGACGCCCAGCGCGAGGATGCGCTCGCCTACGCCAAGCTCGATCACCACTTCACCGATAATCTGGTGTGGTCGAACCAGTTCTACTACCACCACGACAACGGCGTCGGCGTCGTCGCCGGCCCGATCAGCGCGGCCGGCCTTCCGGCCCTTTTCAACGTGTATTTCCCCGGCCAGAACCTGAAGCAGATCTTCGGCAATTCCGGTTACGCCACGCGCACCACCGAATATCTCATCAACCGCGGCGGCTATATCGGCGCACTGGACTGGACCCTCGGGCGGCACACGTTGGAAGCCGGGCTCTGGATCGAGCGCAACAGCTCGTCCGCGATCCGCCGCTGGTATCCGCTGTTCGCGAACGATCCGTCCACGCCCTATCAGCGTCCCGACGGCTCTCTGATCACGCAGTATTACAGCCAGGTCGCCGATACGGTCGTGCAGACCCATATCCAGGACGACTGGCGCATCCTGCCGACGCTGCAGTTGCAGGCGGGCTTCAAGAGCAGCCTGCAATATGCGAGCGGACAGGTTCCGGTTCAGCCGAAGCTCGGTTCGCTGGTCGGTTCCACCGGCATGCCGGTCGGCAACATCGACACCGAGATGGCGTTCCTGCCCGATTTCGGCGCGGTCTGGGACATCACCCATCACGAGCAGCTCTTCGCCAACATCCAGAAGAACGTGCGCCAGTATCAGGTCTATGGCGGCGGCGGTGCGTCGCCCTTCAGCGTCGGCAGCCAGGGCGCGTTCGATCTCTTGAAGCGGACCGGCAAGCCGGAAACCTCCTGGACCTACGAAATCGGTCTGCGCGAGCACCGCGACCTGCATTTCGGTCCGCTGACCGGCATCCAGGGTCAGGCCAGCTATTACCACGTCGATTTCTCCAACCGGCTGCTCAGCATCAGCCCGACGCCGGTGATCACCTCCATCATCGGCGGCGCCGCGATCCTGGAGAACGTCGGCAGCGTCACGACGGATGGCGCGGACGTCGCCGCCACCCTGCTGTTCGGCCCGCATTTCTCGATCTACGACGCGATTTCGTACAACAAATCCGTCTATAACGATAACTACCAGTCCGGCTCCAGCACCGTTCTGACGTCGGGCAAGAACGTGCCCGGCACGCCCGCCTGGTTGAACAAGAGCGTGATCGCCGCCAATTACGGTCCGTTCGATGCGCAGCTCAGCGGCGACTATGTCGGCAAGCGCTATGCCACCTACACCAACGATCTGTCGGTGAAGAGCTACTTCCAGCTCAACCTCGAGGCGGGATACCGCATTCCGCTTCCGGCGCGCGCCTACCTCAAGGACATCTACATCCAGGGCAACATCACCAACCTGAACAACCAACGTGGCGTGTCCACGGTTGTTGTCGGCGCCGCTTCCGGGACCTACAACACCTTCCCGATCCCGCCGCGCATGTATTTCGTCACCCTGTCGACCCATTTCTGAGAGATGAATGCAATGATGTCCTCGTCCAGACGCGCGCTTCTGGCCGGGGGCGTCTCGTTCGCCGCCGGCCTCGCTTCGGTTCGCACCTCGCATGCGGCGGAACCGGACGCGACACCGTCCCTGGCACCCAAGGTGCTGGTGATCGGCCATCGCGGTGCCTGCGCGCTGCGCCCCGAACACACGCTTGCCTCCTACGCGCTGGCGATCGAGGACGGCGCCGACTTCGTCGAACCGGATCTGGTGCCGACCAAGGACGGCGTGCTCGTCGCACGTCATGAAAGCAACATCGCCGAGACCACCGACGTCGCGGAGCGACCCGAGTTCGCCTCGCGCCGCACCACGCGTACCATCGACGGCGTCACCGAAACCGGCTGGTTCACCATCGACTTCACCCTGCCGGAACTGAAGACGCTTTGGTGCCGCGAGCGTCTGCCGAAGCTGCGGCCGCAGAACACGCGCTACAACGACCAGTTCCAGATCGTCACTTTCGAGGAGATGATGGATTTCGTCGCGGCCGAGTCCGCCGCCCGCGGCCGTCCCATCGGCCTGATCCCGGAGCTCAAATCCACTCCGTTCTTCCGCAGCGTCGGCCTGCACACGGAAGACTTGTTCCTGCGCACGATGGAGCGCCACCGCACCGCCTTCGACGGCCCGCTGGAAATCCAGTGCTTCTACGGCGACAGCCTGCGCATCCTGCGCCAAAACCTCGGCCGCGCGCACAAGAACATCCGTCTGATGCAGCTCATGGATCAGCCCGGTGGACGTTTCCTGTCCGGTCCCGGCAATGCCCGGTTCACCAGCTGGGCCGACATGATGGGTCCGCGTGGCCTCGTTGAAGTTGCCACCTACGCTGACGTCATCGGTCCCAACAAGGACGCGATCATCCCGCCCACTGCCGACAAACGCATGGGAACCCCGACTGCGCTGGTCCGCGACGCCCATGCGGCCGGCCTACTGGTGCACCCGTTCACCTTCCGCCCGGAGAACCACTTCCTGCCTACGGATTGCCGCAACGGCGCAGGCGATGGCGCGCGCAATCCTGAAGGTTCGATCAAGGAAATCCGCGCCCATATCCATGCTGGGATCGACGGCTTCTTTACCGACGATCCCGCCATCGGCCGTCAGGCGGTGGATCGGATCTAAGGTTTGTCACGGAGAGCCTGCTTGTTCTGAGAAAGAAGAAGCAGGAAGACTTCTGTCCGTTTGAGTGCGGTGGCAGCAGCGCGCGTCTCTCAACGGATGGACGGCGACGCTATCGCCCCGTGCTCCATGGGAAATACCCACTTGGATGATGCAGAAAGGTTAGTTCCGGCTATGGCGCGTGCTGGACGGGCTTTTCGATATCATTGCTGGACGGTCAGCCATCGAATTCATTGCCGAACGCTTCAAGGATCGACCTGATCGTCTTTTGCGGTGGATCGGCTGGCTTGTTTCGGTGCTCGTAGCATCGCTTTTCCTCGCCATGCTGGCGTTCGGCCGCTCCTAGGCTCCGGACTCACAATCACCAGATGACGGTTGCGGCGAGGCAGACGGCGGTATCGTATGTGACGGCGAGTTTGTCGTATCTGGTGGCGATGCGTCGGTAGTCTTTGAGGCGCGAGAACGTGCGCTCGATGACGTTGCGACGCCTGTAGAGGGTGCGATCGAACGGAAACGGCTGCTTGCGAGTGGCAGTGTTCGGGATCACCGGCATGGTGCCGCGCTCGATCAGGAACGCCCGCAGAGCACTGCTGTCGTAGGCGGCGTCTGCGGCCAGGATGCGAGAGGGCGGAACCTGGCGGATCAAGCCGATCGCCATTGGCGCGTCTCCGCGCTGCCCGGGCGTGATAGCCAGTGCGACGGGTCGCCCATGTTCGTCGACCAGCGCGTGCAGTTTGGTGGTGCGCCCGCCGCGCGACCGACCAATCGCCTGCGTCAGTGCCCCCCTTGGCCGCCCGCGGCACAGCGGTGAGCCTTGGCGTGGGTGCTGTCCAGCATCAATTCGGACGCCGGCCCACCCGCTTCTGCCAGTTGCTGAAACGCCCCGCGCCAGACGCCGGCCCGGGCCCAGCGGACCCATCGGTTGTAGAGCGTCTTGCGAGGTCCATAGACGCCGGGTGCATCGACCCAGCGGCCACCGCTCAGCAGCACGTGGATAATCCCCGAGATGACGCGGCGATCATCCACCCGCGGCACACCGCGCGGCTTGTTCGGCAACAGCGGCTGAAGCCGCGCCATCTGCGCCTCGGTCAGCCAGAACAGGTCCGCCATCACACGATCCTCCCTGAGAACCGTGAATCACACCCCGCCGCGTCGCTCCAAGAAATTTATGGGTCCAGAACCTAGGCTGGTGGTATCCGATCCATCGTCACGCACGGCGATGCGGGCGCCCCCGTCGAAGGCGCTCCGCATCTATCCGTGGCTAGAGATGTTTTCCCCGACCGGAAGGCTTACGGGCCGCCGGCGCCGCGGAACAGCAGGATTACGACGACCACGATCAGAATGATCGGCAGAAGTCCGAGCCCATTGAAACCGCGGCCGCCCGAGCGCGAGCCGCCATACCAGCCGGACCTGAACCCGTATCCGCCGCCGCCCAAGGCGAGGATCAACAGGATGATAAGCAGAAGAGTCATGAACGTTTCTCCGAGTCCCGGCGAACGGAACGCGGGGAAGCCCGGATCGTTCGTCCCCGCAACGACATAACGTCGGATCGAAAGCACGGGCGAAACGATGCCAGGTGACGACGCTGAAACCTGGCTTCTGGAGGAGGGCGGCGAGGTCATCAAGCGGATGGCCGCCGAGGGCTATGCCGCCCTCTCGCCACATGACCGGCTGATCTACTGCCTCTGGGTCGCCGATTACGGCATGCGCAACGCCGGCGACCTCGTCACCGCGGCCGACCTGCACGCGCCCTTTCTGGACGATGGCCGCTCCGCCGCCCGGGAGCTCGGACTTCCGGTATCGTCGGCCGCATTCTCCCTCACCTCCGAGGAGCTCGAACGGCGCTATTTCGGTCTGTTCGACGGAATGATCGCCGAGATCAAAGCCGAATAGCCGCGCCGGCCGGAACGGGCGTTTTCAGCCCATCACCGCCTCGATTGCCTCCAGCACGCGCCGCATATCCGCGGCGTCGATCGCGCCGATGCAGCCGATCCGGAAACTCGGCTCCCGCGTCAGCTTGCCCGGATACAGCACGATCCCGCGCTCCTGCAGGCGCGCGTAGAACGACCCGAAATCGAACGGCGGACCCGGATCGCGGAACGTCACGATGATCGGCGCCTGCAATGCGGGCGGCAGGAAACACCGGAACCCCAGCGCCTCCATTCCATCCACCAGCATACGGTGCAGACGCGCGTAGCGCGCGCCGCGCGCCGCAACACCCCCCTCCGCGTCGAGCTGATCCAGCGCCGAATCCAGAGCCGCCGCCACCTGCACGGGCGGGGTGAAGCGCCATTGCCCGTTGCTGCGGAACCCCTCCGCCTGCGCATGCAGATCGAGGCTCAAACTGTGCGCATTGCCCGCACAGCGCGCCAGATGCGAGCGTTCCGCCACCACGAAGCTGATCCCCGGCACTCCTTCCAGCCCCTTGTTGGAGGACGCCATCACCGCGGACAGGCCCAGACGCGACGCATCGATCGGCAGTGCGCCGAACGCGCTCATCGCATCCACCAGCAGGCGCCGCCCGTGTCGGCGCACCACCTCCGCCACCTGCTCCACCGGATTCAGCAACCCGCTGGTGGTCTCGCACTGCACCACCGCCACATCGGTGATGGTCCGGTCGGCCGACAGCGCCCGGTCCACTGCGTCGGGGTCAACGGGGTGGTCCTCGTTCCACTCCAGCACGGCGTGGTCGCGCCCGATCCTGCGCAGCATTTCCACCATGCGGCGGCCGTAGGCGCCGTTCACCAGCACCAGGGCGCGCCCGTCGCGCGGCACCAGCGTGCCCAGAGCCGCTTCCACCGCGAACGTGCCGCTGCCGGCCAGAAGCACCGTCTCGTGCGTGTCGGCACCGCCGGCCAGAGCCGCGAGACGGCTGCGCAGACGGCCGGTCAGGGCGATGAAATCGTCGTCACGCGAGCCCCAGTCGCGCCCCAAAGCTGCCCGCGTGGCGTCGCTGGTGGTCAGCGGACCCGGGGTGAGAAGCAGCGTGCGGGGGTGGGGCGTGCTGATCGTGGTTCTCAAGAAAGCCGGGCTCCGTTACAGATCGACGTTCCTGCCTCAACCGGGCCGGAACCGCCAGCGCTTCCGTGTCGCGCCCGGGCGGCGCTTCTTTCCGCACGAGGCCAGACGGATTTCCAACGCATGAAGCTGCTCACCCTGTTCGGCGGTGCGCTCGGCGCGGCCCTGACGGTCTGGCTGCTGTCGCGCTTCGGCCTCGACCACGTGCTGTCCCTGCTGGGACAGGCCGGATGGGGCATCGTGGTGGTGATGGCGTTCCATCTGGTGCAGGTGCTGTTCTCGGCGGCGGGCTGGCGCGCCATCTCCGGCGCCACCGTGCCGCGTCCTTCCTTGCGCGACTTCATGTTGCTGCGCTGGGTGCGGGAAGGGGTGAACAATCTCCTGCCGGTGGCGCAGGTCGGCGGTGAATTCGCGGTGGTGGCGCTGCTCCGGCGCCGCGGCGTGCCGCTGGTGCAGGCCACGGCCGGCACGGTCTGCGACCTCACCATGGAGATGCTGACCCAGATCGTCTTCACCATCTCCGGTCTGCTGATGCTGCTGCATCTGCTGGGCCGCAGCCAGGTCACGGACGAGGTGGTGGGCGGAATCGGCGTCGCCGTGCTGGTCGGCGTGGCCTTTCTCGGCGGCCAGTGGCTCGGCCTCGCCAGGCTGCTCGAAACCGGGATGATGAAGCTGGCCGGCCAGTTCGGCTGGAACGGCATGGGCGAGATCCAGGGCCTGCACGACGCCCTGCTGTCGCTCTACAAGAAGCCCCGGAACGTGTTCTGGGCCGCGTTCAACCAGATGGTCAGCTGGCTGCTCGGCGCGGTCGAGGTGTGCCTCGCTCTGCACTATCTCGGCCATGATCGCGGCCTCGGCGCCGGTCTGGTGATCGAGGCGCTGGGCCAGGCCGTGAAGGCCGCGGGCTTCGTGGTGCCGGGCGCGCTCGGCGTCAGCGAAGGCGGCTTCGTGGTGGTGGGCGGCCTGTTCGGCATCCCACCCGCAGCATCGATCGCTCTTGCCCTGATCAAGCGCCTGCGCGAGATCGTGCTCGGCCTGCCGGCGCTGGCCGCATGGCAATGGCTGGGCCATTCCTGGAAACCGATCGCGGCCGGAACGCCGGCCGTGAAAACAACCGAATACAGGGAGGCCGAACTCGAAGCCGCCCTCGATGACGGGAGCGCGTCTTGAGCAACGATACCTGGACCCATGGCATGGCCCGCGCCGTGGTGCGCCCCCTGATCGGCACCGGCATCACGCCCAACCACCTCACCACGCTGCGCCTTCTCACCGGCCTCGCCGGCTGCTTCTGCCTCGCGGCGGCGCCTTACGGCACGCATCACGCGGCGCTGATCGGCTGGGGGGGCGCCCTCTGGGTGCTGTCCGCTTTCCTGGACCGCGCCGATGGCGAGCTGGCCCGGATCGGCAACATGATGAGCCCGGGCGGCCATCGATACGATTATCTGGTCGATAACGGCATCAACTGCCTGTTCTTCCTGTGCATCGGTATCGGCCTTACCCACGCGCATCTGTTCTCCCATCACGCTCTCGGCGGCTGGGCGGTCGCGCTCGGCGTGCTCGCCTCCGGCGCCATGTTCGCCTGCAACTGGATGAGCGAACGCTACGAGGAACGCGTGCCCGGAGAGCGCACCTTCGAGGGCGCATGGGGCTTCCATCCCGACGATGCGCTCTATCTGCTCGGGCCGGCCGCATGGCTTGGCCTGCTGCTGCCGATCCTGATCGGCGCCGCGATCGGCACCACGGTCATGGCGATCATCGTCGCCACCAAGCTCGCGCGCCTTCCCTCCACGGCCGCGGTGGGCTGACGGATCATGTCCGGCTCCTCGCGCCATAACGGCCTGCCCAACGCTCTCGGCACGCTGGCCGCCTTCTGCTCCAGGCGCGCCGGTCTGGTGGTGGTGCTGACCCTGCTGCTTGCCATCGGCGCCGTGCTCGCTACCAAGACGCGCCTCGGCGTCACCACCGATACCGGCGGGCTGTTCTCGGCCAAGCTGGAATGGAAGAAGCGCCAGCACGAGCTGCAGAAGGATTTCCCGCAGGGCGAGGACCAGCTCGTCGCCGTGGTGCAGGGCGAGATCCCCGAAGAGTCTCAGGAAAGCGCCCGCGAACTCGCCGACGCCCTCCAGCGCGATACCGCGCATTTCAAAACGGTGCGCACGCCCGGACAGGTGCCGTATCTCCAGAAGAACGGCCTGCTGTTTCTCGATCCCAAGCCGCTCTCCGAACTGCTCGACAAGACCATCCAGGCGCAGCCCTTTCTCGGCTCTCTCGCCGCCGACCCCTCCGCACGCGGTTTGTTCACCGCGATCGGCCTGATCGGCGAAGGCGTCGCACGCGGGCAGGCCAATCTGCAGAATTTCGCGGGCTCGCTGGACGGGTTCGCGGACAACCTCGCCGAAGCCGCCGCAGGCCACCCGACACCCCTCTCTTGGGAGCGGCTGTTGTCCGGAAAGCTCGCCGATCTGGGCGGGCGCTACAGCTTCGTGGTCACGCAGCCGCGCCTCGACTACGGCTCGTTCCAGCCCGGCGGCGTCGCCACGGCCGCGATGCGCCGGGCGATCGACCAACTCGAATTCATCAAGCAGGGCAGGGTGCATGTCTACCTCACCGGCCAGGTCGCGCTGGACGACGAGGAGTTCGCCACCGTCGCTCAGGGCATGGTGGTGGGGCTGATCGGCTCGCTGGTGCTGGTCGCGCTCTGGCTGATCCTCGCCGTGCGCACATGGCGCGTCATCGTGCCGATCCTGTCCACGCTGGTGCTGGGTCTCTTGTTCACGACCGGTTTCGCCGCCCTGGCCGTCGGCACGCTGAACCTGATCTCGGTCGCCTTCGCGGTGCTGTTCGTCGGCATCGCGGTGGATTTCGGCATCCAGTTCTCCGTGCGCTTCCGCGCCCAGAGCTATCCGGGCGGCATCCGGCCGGACTCCCTCACCGCCCTGGCCATGACCGGCCGCGAAACCGGCGTGCAGATCCTGATCGCCGCACTCGCCACCTCCGCCGGCTTCCTTGCCTTCACCCCCACCGCCTTCGTGGGCGTGGCGCAGCTCGGGCTCATCGCCGGCGTCGGCATGCTGATCGCCTTCGCCTGCACGCTGACCGTGCTGCCGGCCTTGCTCACCATGTTCCGCCCCAAGCCGCATCGCGGCGAGGTCGGATTTGCCTGGGCCAGGCCGCTGGACGGCATCCTGCATCGCAACCGTAAGCCGGTGCTGGCCGTGTTCGCGGTGCTGGCGGTGATCGGCGCCTGTTGCATTCCGCTGCTGCGCTTCGACGGAGATCCGCTGCATACCAAGAACCCGGATTCAGAGTCGATGCGCACCCTGCATCTGCTGATGAAGGATCCGACGACGTCGCCCTACAGCGCCGAGGTGCTGGAGCCCAATCTCGCCGATGCCCGCGCATTGGCCGCGAAGTTCGAGAAGCTGCCGCTGGTGCACGACGTGCTCTATCTCGACAGCTTCGTGCCCACCGACCAGCCGGACAAGCTGGCGATGATCGCCGATGCGGCGCAGATCCTGCTGCCGACCATCGGCGTGCCGCCCAGCCTGTCCCCGCCCGACGTCGCCGCCATCCGCGAGGCCGCGAAAAAAACGGTCGCGGCGCTCGATCCGGTGGTGCGCAGCATGAAGCCAACCGATCCGCTCGCGCGGATCGACGCCTCCCTGCATACCTTGTCCGACGCTCCAGACGACGCCCTGCTCGCCGCAAACCACGCGTTGGTCCGCTTCCTGCCGATGCAGCTCGAACAGCTCCGCACGGTGCTCTCCGTCACCCGGCCTGCCACCGAAGCCGATATCCCGGAGGAAATCCGCCGGGACTATCTGCTGCCGGACGGCCGCGCCCATATGGAAATCCACCCCAAGGGCGCGCTGAACGACAATGCGGTGTTGCGTGAGTTCGTGAAGCAGGTCCGCTCGGTGGCGCCCGACGCCTCCGGGGCGGCAGTGACCATCGTGGAAAGCGCCAACACCATCGTGCACGCCTTCGCCGTCGCCGCTTTGTGCGCGCTGCTGGCGATCGGCGCGATCCTGTGGGGGTTCCTGCGCCGCCCGCTGCATGTCGCGCTGGTTCTGGCGCCGCTGATGCTGTCCGCGCTGCTCACGGTGATCCTGGTGGTGTCGATCCCGGAACCGCTGAACTTCGCCAACATCATCGCCCTGCCGCTGCTGCTGGGCGTCGGCGTCTCGTTCAACATCTATTTCGTGATGAACTGGCGCGACGGCCTGCGCGATCCGCTCGGCTCGCCCACGGCGCGCGCGGTGCTGTTCTCCGCACTCACCACGGCCACGGCCTTCGGCTCGCTCGCCGCCTCGCACCATCCGGGCACCGCCAGCATGGGACGCCTGCTGCTGCTCAGCCTGTTCTGCACCCTGGTGGCGACCATGGTGTTCGTCCCGGCCCTCCTGCCGGTGCGCCGCCGCTAGGTCTCGTGGACAAAGCTTGACGGTTTGGAAACTGGTTGATTCAACGCCGCCATTTGGAGGCGGCGTTGGACGACCGGATCGGCACCACGGATGTGGCCTGAGCCGCGAAGCGGATCAAGGCCCTGATCGGGCCATTGCTGCCAGCTGAACGGGGCCGTGGCTGCCGTCCTGCCGGTGACAACCGTCCCTTCTTCGACGGCATGATGTGGATGGCCCGGACGGGCGCGCAGTGGCGCCGGTTGCCGTCCGAATATGGCAAATGGAACAGCGCGTTCCGCCGCTATCGCCGCTGGGTGGAAGCCGGCGTGTTCAATTCCCTGCTGGAGACGCTTGCGGAACTGGCTGGACGCGACCGATCGGCGGACATGATCGACAGCACGGTGGTGCGGGCCCACCACTGCGCCGCTGGTATCAAAAGGAGCTGGGCCGTCCGAGGGGCTCGGTCGGTCGCGCGGTGGGTCCTCCACCAAACTGCATGCGCGATGCGATGCCCGCGGACTGCCGCTCGGCTTCGTGCTAACGCCCGGTCAGGCGCATGACATCCAGGGCTTTGGGCCACTGCTCCGCATGATCGAAGGCCGGGCGCGAAGACTGCTGGCTGACCGCAGCTACGATGTAGATGCTGTCCGTGCGGAGATCACCTTGACCAGCACCCAGGCCGTCATTCCGGCCAAACGCGGCCGCAAGGCGCCCACCCGGCATAGCCAACCGCGTTACGTTTGGCGCAACTGCATCGAACGCATGCTCAACAAACTGAAGAACTGACGCCGTGTCGCAACCCGATACGACAAAACCGCAGCCTCATACTAAGGCTTCGTCTCCATCGCCTCAGCGTTCCTCTGGATCGGCTTTGTCCACGCACGCTAACGAGCGACGGCAAATCGATCGGCCAAGGTGGCGATTCGCGCTCCATAGCCGCGGGCGGTTTCCAGATCGCCCTTGGACATTTCCGCTACGCTGGCGTCGGCGTCCGTCTGGGCCATCGAACCGATATAGCCACCCATGCGATTGGGATCGTCGCGCTTGGCCGCCTTGGTGTTCGACGGTTTGACTGCCAGACTGACCCACAGTCCACCATGCTGGCCCGCCAACAGCACGAAATATTGCAGCGTATTCAGCTTGTCACCGTTGATACTTGCGCTGTTGGTGAACCCACCGAAGAGCTTGTCTTTCCACTTCTCGGAGAACCAGGGCTTCGACGACATGTCGGAGAACTTCTTAAACTGCCAGCTCGGGCCACCCATGTAGGTCGGCGAACCGAAGATGATCGCATCAACGGTCTCCAGGATGGCCCAAGCCTCGTCTGGAATGTTGCCTTCCGCATTGATTTCGATGAGCGTGCCGGCAGCGCCTTCGGCGACAGCCTCTGCCATGCGCTTGGTATGACCATAGCCGGAATGGTAGACGATTGCAGTAGCCATAATTGCTCCCGTGGTCTGCGTCGGTCCGTGATGGGCCGCTGTATGTTTCCCGTAATGGCGTGTCCGCCGCCGCTTACAAAGCCAGCTAAAGAGAACACACTGATCCGACAAAGAGAAACAATGACCGGATGTGGGCAGCAGTATCGCTCGGAGTGATTCTGTTGGGACATAACGACTTCTGACGCCGCTTACCGACGAACGAGCGGTAGAACCTCGCGCAGGCGCGGATCGCGCAAATAAAGACTGGACCACGCGATCATCCCAAGGAAGATCGACAGAATCTCCGGCGGCGATCCGACCTCCCCAAGGCGAACATGGGCGCAGATGGCGCCACCGAGAAAACCCGTTACCATAATCGCACCCAGAACGGCGGTCGCGGGGAGGGCATAGAGCGCGGCACAGCCGACCATGATCGAGCCGAGTAGCGGTCCCATGTTTGGCGGAAAACCTATCTCTCGCATCATCGCGGTCACAGGCGCTGGAGCGAGGAGTTGTGAAAGGCCGTCGGCGAACAAGGCGACGAAGGCGACCCCGGTCATCATTCGCCCCGTCCATGTGCCTCGGTGTGTGGTCGGCATCGGGTATCCTTGTAGTCGCGAGGTTTTGCCGCACGCTTTTACTGTCGCATCAATCCGCAATAAACTATATGAGACTGAACGCTTTGTTGCTGTTATCGGTATCAATCGCAGGCATCCATGCAGAACCTCGAACCGATCCTGATTTTCGTTCGCGTTGCCGAAACGGGGAGCTTCACTCAAGCTGCGCATAGCCTCGGTATTCACAAAGGCAGGGCGTCGACCGCGGTACGCGGCCTCGAAGTGGACGTTGGTACGAGGCTTCTTCATCGTACGACACGGAGCGTGCAGCTTACTGAGGATGGCCGAGTATTCTTCGCGCGTGCACGCGATCTTTTGGTGGAGGTCGACCGCCTTCAGTCCATGTTCGCTGGCGATCGAGCGGCGCTGCGCGGCAGGCTGCGGGTCGACCTGCCGACCGAGCTGGCGCGTACCACGATCGTGCCGGCGCTGCCGGCATTCATGGCTGATCATCCTGACCTGACGTTCGAAATCTCCAGTACCGATCGTCAGGTCGATCTGGTGCAGGAAGGGTTCGATTGCGTCCTGCGCCTTGGGCCGATCGGCGACGACACCCTCATCGCACGTCGGCTCGGTCGTCTCCGCATGGTCAATGCGGCAAGCCCCTCGTATCTCGAGCGCCATGGCGTCCCGATGACCTTGGACGACCTCAAAGCCCAAGGTCACCGCACGATCCACTACAGCCGGACGCTCGGCGCAAAACCTTACGGCTGGGAGTACCCGAGCGGTGAGAATTACGCGACGCTCCATCTACCCGGCGCGCTGCACGTTAATAGCGTACAAACCTACGAGGCAGCCGGGCTCGCCGGGCTGGGCCTGATCCAGGCGCCGCTATCGGGTGTCGGGAGGTATATCGCGGAGGGAACGCTGGTCGAGGTGCTTCCCGATCATCTACCCGAACCGCTCAATGTTGCCCTGGTGGTAGCTCACCGCGACAATCTCTCGCGCCGCATCCGCATTTTCATGGACTGGATAGCCGAGGTCCTCGGACCTTTCGTCGAACGGTGAATAGACGACGTGCGCGAGGATTGCTGCGTACACGAAGCAGCCGACGTATCTAGGTCTCGTAAACAAAGCTTGACGGTTTGGAAACTGGTTGAATCAACGCTGCCATTTGGAGGCGATGTTGGACGATCGGATTGGCACCCCCGCTGTCATCAAAAAGGATGCTGGCCCGTCCGAGGCGCTTGGCCGGTCGCGCGGTGGGTCCTCCACCAAACTGCACGCGCGATGCGATGCGCGCGGACTGCCGCTCGGCGTCGTGCTGACGTCCGGTCAGGCGCACGATATCCAGGGCCTTGGACCTTTGTTCCACATGATCGAGGACAGGGCACGGATGCTGCTGGCCGATCGTAGCTACGATGCAGACGCCGTCCGTGCGGAGATCACCTTCACCGGCACCCGGGCCGTCATTCCGGCCAAACGCGGCCGCAAGGCGCCCTCCCTGCACAGCCGGCCGCATTACGTTTGGCGCAACCTCATCGAACGCATGTTCAACACACTCAAGAACTGGCGACGTGTCGCCACCCGATACGATAAAATTGCCCAGTCCTACCTCGGTTTCGTTTCCATCGCGTCCACGTCCCTCTGGATCGGCTTTGTCCACGGACGCTAGAAACGCCGGATGACCGGATCGTTCTTTCGTCGCATCAATTTCGAAAGAACGATCCGGTGGCATGCGGCTCCGGCATCGATTAAGTTCTGCTGCCGTTTAACGATGTGTTAACTAATATCGATTATTCATGGGAAGCCATTTCACAATTGTATTGCGTATCCAAGATTCCACAACAAGACACCATATACAATATGATGAAATAATAGTTAATCCGATTTATTGTGGTTGACTGTTCAATATATTGGTTTTAACTCAAAGAAAATTAAATCGCTAATTTAGCGTCCCTTTAAACAATAAACTTACTCAGATTCATAATACGACGGTTATATCCAAAATGGATCGCCGTATCGCCTGAATGAATACTTCTGTAAGAATACGGATAGAATTGGTGTATGACCTTGGTTTCGTTCCTGCGCCCTAATCCGCCGCGTCTGTCTGATCTGCGATCCGAACTGGTTCGGCTCGAGAACAGCGGGCGTTTCTCGAATTTCGGACCGGTCAATACGCGATTCGAAACAGAGCTCATCGCACGCATGTTCGGCGGGCAGGGTGCCTGTCTCACCGTCTGCAACGCCACCATCGGTCTTATGCTGGCGATACAGGCCGTTCTCTGGAATCGGGCCGGTGGGGCCGTTCCCGGCAAGGACGGGGCTGCGCCGCGCTATGTCCTGATGCCGTCCTTCACTTTCGCGGCGACCGCACAGGCGGCGGTCTGGTGCGGCCTCGTTCCGCTGTTCTGCGACAGCAGGGCGTCGGACTGGAGCGCCTGTCCTGACGACGAGGAACGTCTGATCGCGAAGTATGGCGACCGGATCGCCCTCATCATGCCCTACGCCACGTTGGGCACGCATATCGATCTCGATCGCTACGAAGCGCTCCGGCGACGCACGGGAATCCCGGTCGTCATCGACGCGGCGGCATCGCTCGGCAGCAACGGTCCGGACGGCAAACAATTCGCGACCGGCTCCGCCCTGCCGGTCGTCTTCTCCATGCACGCCACCAAGGCCTTCGCGACTGCCGAAGGCGGGGTCATCTATGCGAACGACGAGGCTTTGATCGCGCAGATGCGCGTCATGGCGAATTTCGGTTTCGCATCTCCCCGGTCGTCGTCGATGCCCGGCATCAACGCCAAATTGTCCGAAGTTCACGCCCTGCTCGCCCTGGAGAAGCTGAACGTGTTCGAGGCGCTGATGGAGCAGCGTCGACGGGCGTCCGATCTCTACAGGGAACTCCTGCCCGGATGGGAATTCCAGCACGATGCCGGCACGCGGTCGGGCTGTTCCTTCATGCCGGTGCTGTTGCCGCATGCGGTGCTCGAAGACCGTGCAACCATGATCTCGGCATTGCAGCGCGATGGGATCGAGATTGCCGCCTATTTCTCGCCTCACGTCGCCCAGCAGCCGTTTTTCCGGAATTGCCCGAGATCCTCCCTGTCGGTCGCCGACGACATTGCCGCCCGGGTGCTGTCCCTGCCGTTATGGGATGCCATTCCCGACAGCGACGTCCGGTCCGTGTGCGATGCCCTGCGCCAGTACGTTCCGGATCCTCATTTCCTGACGTTTCCCATCCGTCAGGAGATTCGTGCATGACGCCTGCCTTACCGACCCGTGACGGTGCCGGCTCGTCGCTCTATGACGCGCTGGCCTCTTCCTACGATCGCAGCGTGGCGGAACCGACCGTCCGGCGAGTCTACGATTTGTTGTGCCGGGACTATATCGCTGCGCTGCTTCCCCCGAACGGCGGTCACGTCGTCGATGTGGGCTGCGGGACGGGGCGTTGGGCGGAATGGCTGCTTGCACGCGGCGTCGCCGTGACCGGCATCGAGCGGTCTCAGGGCATGGTGGACGTCGTGCGGACCCGTCAGCTCGGACCGAACTTCCATCTGGTCTGCCGGTCCATGGAGGATGCCGAGATCGAGCCCGGAAGTGCCGACCTCGTCATCGCCATCGGCTCGCTGCAATATGCGGATGACCCTGCAGCAGCGTTGCGTAGGATCGTCGGATGGGTGCGTCCTGGCGGCACTGTGGCGGTCATGGTCGACTCGCTCGTCGCCCTGGTGCTCGAGCTGCTGCACTCGGGCCGCGTGCAAGAGGCGTTCGAACGGCTGTCGACGCGCCGTGGCCTGTTCCGTTTCGGCGATCATGCCGCTTCGCTGCATCTCTATGACCGGGCAAACCTGGCTGCAGACATGACGGCAGCCGGGCTGGAATCACTCCGGTTCCACGGCCTGGCAGCCGGGGCCACCGCGATCGGTCGGTCCGGACTCGCGCGCAACATGGCAGAGAACGAGACGGAGACGCTTCGAGCCGAGCGGATCCTGGCCGACGATTCCGCAATGGTCGATTGCGGGCTGCATATCCTGGGCATCGGAACACGGACCGTAGCATGACCTCTCCGTCCGACAGCCTGTCCTATGTCGCCGCGTTTCGGGCCTATAAATGGAACGCCGACATCGCTTTACTCGCGGCGCGGTTCTTCGCGAACTGCCCCGGCGCCAGACACGTCGTTCTCGTGAACGAGGAAAGAGGCGAGATCGATGTCGGACCCTACGAGAAGGTTTCCCATACCCAGGATTTTGGTGCATTCGGGCTTCCCGAGCGGCCGGCCGGTCAATCGCCGTGGTACAACAGTGATTACACCTATCTGTTGTTGCGCATCCGGCTTCCCGGCTACGGCCATTATCTGATCGTCGAGTCCGATGTCGCGGTAAATCTCTCGGTCGAACCGATCATCCGTCACGTCGCGGAACAGAGGATCGACGCGCTGGCGCACCAGATGACTTCGGTGCATCCGGACTGGGTCCATTACGAGGCGTCGCTCGCTCAGGACGATCCGCTCCGCTGCTTCCTGTTCGTTTGCATCTTCTCCGAGAAAGCCCTCGAAGTCCTGCTGACCGGACGGCAGGTATTGGCCAGTCATCCCTCTTTCGAGGAACGCCCGTGGCCTATCTGCGAGTCGTTCGTTCCGACCGTCCTACGAGATGCCGGCCTTCGCATCGCGGAACTGTCGCCCTTTCTCGAGGATGCGAGCCTGCTCCGATACAGGCCCTTTCTGCGGCTGGCCGATCCGAAAACTAGTCGTCCGGGTACGATGGCGCATCCGGTCCTCGGCCCCACGGATCTGGCCACGGCCTTGTTGTATGATCAGTCGCCCACGGACTTTTTCCAGGAGGGCACGGTTCTGCAGGGCTATCTGGCTCAGGAACCGCTCGCCAGCATCGCGACGCCACTGATCGACAGTTTCGCCCGCACGGGCGATCACCGTCCGGTCGCAAGGCTGCATGC
Source organism: Lichenicola sp. GTC18331 (assembly GCF_055386855.1). Taxonomy (NCBI): domain Bacteria; kingdom Pseudomonadati; phylum Pseudomonadota; class Alphaproteobacteria; order Acetobacterales; family Acetobacteraceae; genus Lichenicola; species Lichenicola sp. GTC18331. Next base: position 2,267,384 of record NZ_AP045015.1, read on the forward strand.
CGAGCTTCGCCGTCACGGCGTGCCATTCCCGCATCGCGCCGATCTCGCCTTCGCCAAGCCGGCGATCATCAACGCAGCCAGCCAGTGGTCGCGCGCCGGAGATCCGGTGCTGGACGCATGCGGCGCCAACGGTTCCGTGCTGCACGAGGAATGTGCCTTCCATACCGATGACCGCATCGATGCGTGGTGGCAGGTCGATCTCCTTGACGACTGCATGATCAACCGCGTCGAAATCGTCAATCGTGGCAATTTCTCGGAGCGATTTCAGAATTTCTCCATCTCCGGCAGCACGGATGGATGGAACTGGATCACGCGGCATGTGGAACTCAGAGACACCCCGGTTTCCAGCGACGCGGCAAATCCCTGGTCGCACCACTTCGAAACGCCGTTCAGGGCCCGTTTCGTTCGCGTCTGCCGAGTCGGCGAAACGGGCGTCCTTCACCTGCGGCGCGTCCGCGTTTTTGGCCATGTGATCTACGGCTAGAAAATCGCCCACCCGGCCGGATCGTCGGCACAATCAGGAACACTCTCCTGAGCAGCGAGGCAGAGCGCAGGACGCGATCCACCTGATCGCGCTTCCGTGCTCACCGCCGCTCCCGCCGGCTTTCAGAAAAGGCTGCAAGCGCCGACCCGGGCTCGCCGCTCGCGCCTGGTCCGGCATCAACGATCCAGCGTCGCCGCCGGTGCCGCTGCTGGGCCCCTCTGCCGCTCCATGCGCTGGCACTCCGCCATCAGCTTCATACCCTCCGCCGACATCGGCTGACGATGCGCCATGTCGTCGCGCATCTGCGCGCAGACGCGCATCTTCTCCGCCATGGTCAAGGGTTTCGTCGTCTGGGGCGTCGTCTGCGCGACGGCCGGAGAAACGAGTGCTGCCAGCAGCAGGCTTGCGACGAATGGCCGATCGGTCATGAAGCGCTCTATCTCGATGATGTTAAAAAGAATGGTGCTCTTAAAACCAGGATCGTAACCCGAAGGTGAACCGCACATCACCCGCGCCTTCGCCCCGCCCGCGCGCGAAAGCCTGCGCCTGACCGACATAACCGGCATAGGTCACACCGACATAAGGTGCCAATTTCCGGCTCCACTCATAACGAAGTCGCAAACCGGTATCGATGTCGGATAGGCCCGAGCCGGTCCGTCGCGCCCGATCGGCTTTGCCGTAGACGTTCAACTCTACTTGCGGCTGCAGGATCAACCGGTTCGTCAGCAGCAGATCGTAAGACCCCTGCAATCGGAACGCCGTGCGTCCGCGATCGCTGACATATCCCGTCGCCTCGATATCGAAAAAATAAAGCGACAGACCCTGAACGCCGAACGCGACCCACGTGCGCGTCGGACCGTCATCCAGATCCACACGCACGCCGGCCTGCAAATCGAACCATGTCGAGATCGCCCGATTGAACAACGCCTCGTGTTGCCCGTCACTGAACCGGCCGTTCCTGTCGACGGTTCCTTCCGATTTGACCCAAAGCTTGTTCAGATCGGTACCGATCCAGCCCTGCCCGTCATACCGGAACTGACCATCGCCGCCGGCGCGATCCTCGAACTGCTCCAGGATCGCGTGGGCGTAGATGGCGTTGTCCATCACGGGCGGCATGCCGCCGGGAGACACCATCGCATCCGGCGACTGCGCCGACGCGACACCAGAGCACGCGATCAGCATCGCACTGCTCCACACGCCCGCACGCCTTCTCACGACACCACCACGGTGCGGAACATGCCAAGTTCCATGTGGTACATCAGATGGCAATGGAAAGCCCACCGCCCTGGCACATCGGCGGTCACGAGATAGCTCAACCTCTCCCCTGGCTGCACGATCACCGTATGCTTGTAGGGCCGCAGCGCATCTTCGCCGTTCTCCAGCTCGCTCCATAAACCATGCAGATGGATCGGATGCTCCATCATGGTGTCGTTGATCAGCACGAAGCGAACGCGTTCGCCCAGCAGGATTCGGATCGGCTCGGCCTGCGAGAACTTCTTGCCGTCGAATCCCCAGATATAGCGCTCCATGTTGCCGGTCAGGTGCAGAACGATCTCGCGCGACGGCGGTCTCGGATCGGCTCCCGGACGCGTGGCGCGCAACATCGCATACGTCAACACTCGTCGCCCGTTATGCTCCAGACCGTCACCGGGATCGTTCAGCCGATCGGTCGGCATCATCGCCACGTTGTCGACACCCACGGACCCTTTCAGTCCGACCGCCCCCGACTCCTTTTCAGCCGGCGGATCCATATCCATGCTGCCCATGTCCATGCCCGCCATGGACCCGTCACCCGGTCCCATCTCCATTCCGGGTATCTCGCGCTGGCCCGCGGCGTGCTTCATCGCCGCGTCGCCCCCCATGCTGCCCATCCCCATATCGAGCATGGTCCGCACCGGGCGCGGGTCCATCGGCGGGATCGCCGCCAGCAGCCCCGTTTGCGGCGACAGGGTGCCGCGCGCGTAGCCGGTACGGTCCTCGCTCTGCGCGAAGATCGTGTATGCCCGCGCCTCCTTCGGCCGCACGATCACGTCGTAGGTTTCCGCGACGCCGATGCGGAACTCGTCCACCGGCACCGGCTCGACATCGTTCCCGTCGGCCTGCACCACGACCATCTCCAGCCCCGGAATCCGCACGTCGAACAGCGTCATCGCCGATGCGTTGACGATCCGCAGACGCACCCGCTCTCCAGGTTGGAACAAGCCGGTCCAGTTCGCCTCAGGCGACAAGCCGTTGCAGAGATAGGTGTAGATGGCACCGCTCACATCTGCGATGTCCGTCGCGCTCATGCGCATCCGTCCCCAGCGCAGCCGGTCGTTGATCGTGTGTCCCAGTCCGTTGCGCGCAGCGTCGGAAAAAAACGTACCCACAGTGCGCTGCCGGAAGTTGTAGTAGTCGCTCTGGAACTTCAGATTGCTGACGATCCCGGCCGGATCGGCATTGGTCCAGTCCGACAGCACGATCACATGCTCGCGCTCGGAGCGCTGCGCCTCACCCGCACGCGGTTCCACGATCAGCGCCCCGTAGAGCCCCTGCTGCTCCTGGAAGCCGGAATGGCTGTGATACCAATAGGTGCCGCTCTGGTGCAGCGGAAACCGATAGGTGAACGTCTCGCCCGCAGGAATCCCGGCGAAACTCAACCCCGGCACCCCATCCATGTCGCTCGGCACGCGGATGCCGTGCCAGTGGATCGAGCTGGTTTCGTCCAACGTGTTGTGCACGCGCAACGTCACGATATCGCCCTGGCGCCAGCGCAGGGTCGGCCCGGGCACGGACCCGTTCAAACACGGTGCCATCACCGTGCGTCCGGTAATATTCACAGGAGCCCGACCGATCCGCAGATCGAAATCGTCGCCCGACAAAATCTGCGGTGTCTGCGTCTGCTCGTCGGCGCGGGCACTCCAGCCCGGCATCAACAGCGCCGCGCCCGACAAGGCGGCGCCGCGCACGAAGGTTCGGCGCGACAGGGCGCCGCCTCCGTCAGGAGATCGGAACAACATGGAATCATCTTCCAGAAACCGGAATCGTGAAACCGGTGCGTCGACCGGCGGTGCTGGTTCGGCCTCGCAGCCGTCAGGCTTCCGTTCTGGGCGGCGGTACATCCGGCGGCGCATCCCGCCCGCTCGTCCGGTCACGCGGCACGAGCGCGAAGCATACGCGCAACACACGCGTCGCTGATGGCAGCGCTGATAGGGGCGGCGTGACCCAGCTCACGACGCACCCCGCGCAACATCCAGACTGATGCCCGCAATGGTCCGTGTCGCCGTGTCGATGCGTCTGGAGCGTCGCATGCATCAGAGCCGGCGCCGTGACCGCCTGATGACCGCACCCGGCAGGGTCGGCATGAACAGGTGCCGCGAACAGTAGCATCAAAGGCAGCAGAATCACACGCAGGGCGCGCAGGAAACGGGCATTGGCACGCATTCCTTCCACTTCCTTCGCTTCCGCCAGCCGAGCCTCACCCTATAGCCGGGGAGGGCGACCGCCACCAATCCCTTTCATTCACAACGTGTCGCATCTTTCCGCTTCATTTTCCTGGCGAAAGGAACAAGACTTCCCCGCATGAAGCGCTTCCTCCTCCCCCTTCTTCTGCTCGCCAGCATCCCCGCACGCGCGGCCGAACCGATCCCGATCAAGGTGCTGGTCGTCACCACCTTCGAACTCGGCGCCGACACGGGCGACAAGCCCGGCGAGTTCCAGCGCTGGGTCGAGAAGCTGCCATTGCCCGAGACGGTGCCGTTCCCGCAGGGCTATCGCGCGCTGCGCTTCAACCCGGCGCTCGGCGTGCTCGGAATCGTCACCGGCGAGGGGCCGACACGCGCGGCGGCGTCGATGGAAGCGATCGGTAACGATCCCCGCTTCGATCTCAGCCACACGTACATCATCCTCGCCGGGATCGCCGGGATCGACCCGCGTTTCGGCTCGCCCGGCTCGGCAGTCTGGGCGAAGCACGTGGTCGACGGCGATCTCGCCCACGAGATCGACGCCCGCGAAATCCCCAAGGACTGGACCACCGGCTATATCCCGCTCCAGCGCGCGACGCCGTTCGAGCAGCCGGTGCCGGACGCACAATCCATCTCCGGCTCGTCGATGTTCACCCTCAATCCCGGCCTGGTCGATTGGGCGTTCGGACTGACCCGGAACGTCGCCCTACCGGACACGCCGGTCCTGCGGAAACTCCGCGCGCCCTATCGCGGCTTTCCGGCCGGGCAGAAGCCGCCGGTAGTCGCGATCGGCGATACCCTCGCCGCAGGGACGTTCTGGGTCGGCGCACGCATGAACCGCTGGGCCGAAGATTGGGTGCAGTACTGGACCAAGGGTCAGGGCGTGTTCGCCACGACGGCGGAAGAAGATGCCGGCATGATGCAGGCGCTCACCTTCCTGGCCCAGGTGCGCAAGGTCGATCTCGACCGCGTGCTGGTGCTACGCACCGCCAGCAATTTCGACATGCCGCCGCCCGGCGAGACCCCGGCCGAACTCCTCGCCGCGGAAGCCAAGGAGGGCAGCTATTCCGGCTTCGTCCCGTCTGTCGACGCGGCGTTCGACGTCGGCAGCGTCGTCGTGCGCGAACTCGCGACGCATTGGGACCGCTATCGAGACACGGTGCCGGGCGCACGATGACGGCCGGCGGGCGGGACCCGAAATCCCGCCCCGCTGCTCAGCTCGCCGTCTGTTTCACCGCCGTGTCGATCAGCTCGTCGATCGAATCCTTCACGCCCGAGAACAGCGTATCGCCGTAATCCTTGAACGCCTCGAATTTCGCGTCGTCGTTCACCACGATGTCGCGTTTGATCTTCTGCAAACCGATGATCTTGAACGGCGAGGCGTCGATCAGCGTCTTCGCTTCGATGAAGACGTAACGCGCGTCCTTGCGCATCCGCTCCACTGATCCCGTCCAGCCCGGCGTGCCCAGATTGTTGACCGGGATCAGGTCGGAAAACGTCGAGCAATGCAGGAAATACGCGCCCAGCAACGGATAGGTCTTGAACACGGTCAGATCGAGCCGTGACGGTTCCGCCAGGATCTCGTGGAACGCCTTCACGGCGCGATACTGCACGCCCAGATGGATCAGCCGATGCGCAAGCTTGGCGGTCGCCGCGCCGAGACCGATCAGCGGCCCGCTGAACGCGCCGGCATCGAGCTTGGTGGTGACGGTCTTGGCGATGAACGACGCGGTCGAGATCGCCGCATCGCCGGACAGATGCCCGATCTCGTGCGACAGCGCCGATTTCATCCCGGCCAGAGCGCTCTGCGTCGTGCCGAAGCTGAACTGGTAGTCGCGACGGCCGATATTGTAGCGATGATAGATCCGGTCGGTCACCTCCGCCCATTCCTGGCCCACGCTGCGCGCATCCCACACCGTGCCGAGCCAGGGCGGCACGCTCGCCGTCACCTCCTTGATGATGTCGTCGATATACCGATACAGCCCGGTGCCCTTGATCTTGTCCCACAGCTGATCGCCGAACGCGGCCTTGGCCACGCCGTAGAAGGATTCGGCGATCGGTCTGGCGGCATCGAGATAGTTCTGCTGGCTTTCCGACAGGGACGGAATATGCAGCTTCTCCTTCACCGTGTCCCAGGCGCTGCTCGCCTTGTCAGCCGCGATCTCCTGCGCATATTCGCCGGGATGGATCAGGCGTTTCGACCAGGACGTGCCGCTCAGCGTTCCGGTGGTGTTCTCGTTGCCCAGGAACACCACGGTTCCGTCGGCGAAGATCCGCTCCAGCGCACCCTGCTTCTCGTTTGCCACCATCTGGTAGGCACCGATCTCGTCCGGCGTGAAATGCCGCTGCCGGTAGTCGTCGTAGTCGATCCCCGCCGATTGCAACTGCGTTTCCAGCGCCGTGACCGCACCGTAGCGATCGCGTTCGCTATTGGCGCGCTCGTTCTCCAGATCGCCGGGATCGTCGCTCTGAAGCTGCTTGCGGCTTTTCCAGTTGTCCAGCGCGGCGCGGATCTTGAACGCATCGTCCTCGCTGCGCGTCGTGCAATAAAGGCGGATCGCGTCGTCGACCTTGCGCAGCAGACTGCTTCTGCGGTGAAACCGGCCCAGGCTGGTCTCGTCCATCCAGCGCTGGTAGTCGATATCGAGCATCGCGTTCCTCTCCAAAGCCTTGCGTATGTTTTTCGGCAGGATCGTTTCTCTTCCGATCCTTCCTGGGCGTGACAGGGAGATTTGCGGTTCAGGCTGAACGGATTGCCCCGGCTTGACAAGCGCAGACCGGAAACTGTCATGAAGCCTCGAGCGGTTCGCGGCGGAACCGGCGCGCCGATCTTTTCCGCCGCGGCCCCTTTCAATCGCCGTCCGGCGCGACACATCGGGCGCAACGGTGTTCGGTGCACAACCGTTCGCGTCCACCGGCATCGCCGTTCCGTCCATCCGCCCACAGCCACGGCCAAGCCCCCTCCGGAGCCCGTTCCATGCGGCTGAATCCAGACACAGTCCTGTTCACCCTGTTCATGGCCGCGATTGGCGCGCTGCCGCCGCTCGCGATCGACATGGGCCTCCCGGCGCTCGCCGCGATCGGGCACAGCCTCGGCACTTCGCCCAGTACCGCAGGCCTCACCTTGTCCCTGTTCATGGCTGGCTTCGGCATCGGTCCGCTGGTGGCAGGTCCGCTGTCGGATCGGCTCGGACGCAAGATTCCCCTGGCCGGCGGCCTGCTGCTGTTCGCGCTCGGCGGGGTGCTGGCGGCGGCTTCCCCCAGCATCGGCACGCTTCTGGCGGCGCGGGTGGTGCAGGGACTCGGCGGCGGCACGGGCGCCACGCTGCTCTACGCCATCATCCGCGACCTGTTCGAAGGCCGCGCCGCACACCGGCGCATCGCCAACGTGGCGGTCGTGTCCACCACGGCGCCGATGGTCGCCCCCTCGCTTGGTGCCGCCCTGCTGCCTCTGCTTGGCTGGCGGGCGATCTACGCCCTGCCGGCGATCGCGGCGATCCTTCTGTTCGTTCTCATGCTCGCCGTGCTGCCGGAATCCCTGCCGCCCTCCGGCCGCCGTCGCGGGCAGGTGCTGCCGCAATTGCTGGAGGATCTCTGGCTCCTGCTCCGCACCCCCGCCTACGTGCTGAGCAACGCCGTCAATGCACTCTCCTTCGCCGCCCTGTTCTCCTACATCAGCGCTTCGCCGCTGGTGACCATGGGCGCGTTCGGCATCACACGGCCGCATTATGCGCTGCTGTTCGCGGGCACCAGCCTGTCCATCATCACCGGCGCCTTCCTGAACGGACGCATCGCCACGCGCATCCGCATTCCCGAACAACTGCTCGGCATCGCCGTGGCGCTGGCCCTCCTGGTCGATCTCGTGCTGGTCGCCCTCACGGTCACGCATACGCTCACGCTCGCCACGCTGGTGCCGCTGTTGCTGCTGGCCAATCTGTTCTTCGGGCTCGGCGCAGCCAGTGCCGCGCACAGCGCACTGGAACCAGTCAAGCGCGTCGCGGGCACGGCATCCGGGTTGCTCACCACGATCCAGATGGCGTTCGGCAGCCTCGCCAGCCTGCTGGCCTCCGCCTTGTTTCCCGCGCTCGGCACCCTGTCCATGACCGGTTGCATGGCCTTTTTCGCCAGTCTCAGCGCGGTGTGTTGCATGCTGTTACGCAGGCACGGTCTGCGAACGCTTGCGCAACAGCTTTCGGTCCCGTAAGACGCGGTTGCAACTCATTCGCAACTGGTGCCATCAATGTCTGTCCGCGCCCGCCTTCTTGGGGCTGCCCTGCCGGCCTCCGCGCTGTTCTGGCCGCTGATCGCCATCGCACAAACCGCGCCGGCGACACGGTCGGACACCGGGCAGGCCCCCGTCGTCCGGATCGGCGAGGAGCCGGACGCCGCCGACCCGGACGAAACCCTTTCCGTGCGCGGTATCCGCCTGTCCGCCCTGGTGCCGAAATCCTCCAGCGCCGCCACCAAGACCGATACGCCGCTGATCGACACGCCGGAATCGGTGTCGGTGGTCACGCGCGCGCAGATGGATCAGATGAACGCCCGCACGCTGGTGGAAGCTCTGCGCTACACGGCGGGCGTGTCCACCGAAGCGCAGAACGGCTTTTCCACGCGCTACGATCTGCTGTCGATCCGCGGCTTCATCTCCAACGGCGATCAGTATCTGGACGGGCTCAAGCTGTTCAACGGCGCGGCCTACGCCAACCAGCAGATCGACGCCAATCTGGTCGACCGATACGATATCCTCAAAGGCCCGCCCTCGGTTCTCTACGGGCAGAGCGATCCGGGCGGCATCATCGACATCACCTCCAAGCTGCCGACGGCGACCCCTCTGCATCAGGTGTCGATCGAAGGCGGCTCCTACGGATACGTGCGCGGGTCGGTGGATCTGGGCGGCCCGATCGACCGGAGCGGACACTGGCTCTATCGCCTCGCTGCCACGGGAACCACCTCGGGCACGCAGGATCATCACACGCGCGTCGAGCGCTACGGCGTGGCACCGGCGGTTTCCTGGGTGCCGGACGCGAACACGACACTGACCGTCAACGCCTTGTTCCAGAAGGACCCGCGCGGCGGCGATTACGACAACGCCCCGCTGTACGGAACCGTGCTGCCCAACAGCAACGGTCCGATCCCGTATTCCAAGTTCACCGGCGACGACAGCTTCGAACGCTTCAACCGCACGCAGGCGTCGATCGCCTATCAGCTCACGCACAGGCTGAACCAGAACTGGAGCCTCCGCTCGGCTGCCCGCTATGCCAATATCGGCACCGAGTACAACGAGGTCTATGCCGGCAATTTCGACGACGAGAACGGCAGGATCGCACCGCGCTATTCCTCCGGCGCCGAGGAGCACTACGACACCATCACGCTGGAAGAACAGCTTCATGGCCGGTTCAGAACCGGTGTCCTGCAACACCGCGTCCTGCTGGGCGTGAACTGGCAGAATTTGCGCGATACCGCCAACTACTATGCCGGCACCGCACCGTCGATCGACATATACGGTCCTTATGTCCCCAGCGTGATCCCGCCGCTGGCGCAGTACACCAACGCCAGCATCTCCACCAACCAGGAAGCGATCTTCGGCGAGGATCAGATCAGCTGGGGCCGTCTGCATCTGCAGATCGGCGGGCGCGAGGACTGGTCCGAGATCGCCACGCGCAACGCGCTGGATTCATCCGCCAACTTCGACCAGGGCGACCGCGCCTTCACCTGGCGCGCCGGCATCCTCTACGCTTTCGCCGACGGCATCTCGCCTTATTTCAATTATAGCCGTTCGTTCCAGCCGGTGAACCAGCTTTCGGTCACCGGCGCGCCGTTCAAGCCCACGCGCGGCGAACAGTTCGAGGTCGGCACCAAATGGCAGCCGACCGGTTTCGACGGCTTCTTCTCCGCCGCCCTGTTCCATATCCAGGAAACCAACGTCCTGGTCAGCGACCCGAACAATCTGAATTTCTCCATCCAGACCGGCGGCATACGCTCGCAAGGCGTGGAGCTGGAAGCGCACGCGAATATCACGCACCGTTTCAACATCGTCGCCGCCTATACCTACCAGGACGCGACCTTCAACAAGAACAGCGGCGATCTCGACGGGCGACGCCAGACGCAGGTGCCGCAGCAATTCTTCTCCGTCTGGGGCCATTACGACATCCATGACGGCCCGCTCGACGGTCTGGGTTTCGGCGTCGGCGTGCGCTACCAGGGCAACACCATCACCGACAACGTGGTGGAATACGCCACCTCGCCCTTCACCCTGGTCGACGCGACGGCGCAATACCAGCTCGGCCATCTGTTCCCCCGCCTGCGCGACACGACGCTTCAGGTCACGGCACAGAATCTGCTCGACAAGAGCTACATCACCTCGTGCTACTCCAATTCCTTCGGCTGCTACTGGGGCACGCGCCGCAACGTCATCGGCCGCCTGACCTATCGCTGGTAGAACGCGCCGAGAAACGGCAGCAGGTGTTCGAGCACGCGCTCGGGCGCCTGCCGTTGCGGAAAGTGCCCGATGCCATCGAGCACGACACGATCGTAGTGCGCGGAGAACAGGTCTTTCCTGTTTTCGGACGTGGACGGCAAGGCGCACGGATCGATCGCGCCCTGGATCATCAGGGTCGGCACCGCCACCACAGGGTTCTCGAGCACGTAAGCCGATTGCGCGGCATAGGCCGGGTCGGGTTCGGCATGCTTCCAGCGCACCCGATAGGAATGCAACGTGACGGCCGACCAATCGGGATTGCCGAATGCCGCCGCGGCGCTGCGGAACATCTCCTCCGGTACGGTCCAGTTCGGATTCCAGCTATACCAGATGTAGTTGGTGAAGCTGCGTCGCTGGTTCTCCACCAGCTCCGTTCCGCGCGGCGTCGCCATCAACCATTGGTACCAGTAGCTCTGCTGCTGCTGCAACGACACGGGCGCGTCCGGGTCGTTGCCGTTCCAGCCGACCGACAGCGCTGCGACCGATGCGATCCGCTCCGGCCACAGGCACGCGGCGCAATAGGCGATACGGGCCCCCCAATCGTGCCCCACCACCGCGAACCGTTCGAGCCCGAGCGCATCGGCCAGATCGATCAGATCCTGCGCCATCGCCACCATCTCGCCGGACCGTATCGTGTCGTCGCTCAGGAACCGGGTCGGACCGAAGCCGCGCAGATAAGGCACGATCGTGCGATACCCGGCTTCGTTCAACGCAGGCAGCATCGCTTCCCAACAGGTCGCATCGTCCGGCCAGCCATGCAGCAGCACCAGAGGCGCCCCGTCTTCCGGCCCCGCAACGAAACAGCCGATCGACAGGGTCGGCGTTTCCACCGTTCTCATGCTCATCGCAACAACTCCCGCGCCTGCTTCAGGTCGGCCACGAAGGCCGCGTATTCGCGCTGCTTCATCTCTTCGTCGGGAATGCGCAGCAGATAGGACGGATGAACGGTGATGAGCCCCTGCGCGTTGCTGCCGAACCGCTCCGGCAGGGCGATCGGCGTCGACCGCTCGCGCCCGATCGTCACCGCACGCCCCAGCACCGCCCGCGCCGCCGTCGCCCCCAGCATCACCAGCAGGGACGGCTTCACCAGACGGCGTTCCTCTTCCAGCCAGACCGAGCACGCCTTGATCTCGGTGATATCCGGCTTGGCATGGATGCGCCGCTTCCCGCGCGGCTCGAATTTGAAGTGCTTCACCGCATTGGTGACGTAGACCACCGACCGGTCGATCCCGGCTTCCTCGATCGCCCGGTTCAGCATCTGCCCGGCCGGCCCCACGAACGGTCTTCCGGCCAGATCCTCCTGGTCGCCCGGCTGCTCGCCGACCATCATCATCCGCGCATCCGCCGGTCCCTCGCCGAACACGGTCTGCGTGGCGGGCTCCCAGAGCGGACAACGCCGGCAGGCCTCCGCCGCCTTCCGCAGCGCCGGCAGCGTTTCCGGCGTCTCGCCGCCATCCGGGAGTTCCGGCTCGATCGGCAGGGCACTGCGCGCCGCCCCGCGGCGCTGCTCCATCGGGCGTGTTTCGGGCGGCATGGCGGGCGTGTCCAACATGGTCTCGGTGCGGCCCCGTGCCCCCCGGATCAGCTCCGGTATCGCCGCCGCCTCGGGGAGGTTGCGCCAGTACTTCTTCGGCATCTCGGACATCATCGCGCCGACCTTGAGCCGGGCCGGATTAAATATCACGCTGTAATATAATCGCCAGTAACGCTCCAGGGCGTCGTCGTCCGGCACCTCTTTCGGGTCCGCCCCCGGCCCGAAGGACCGTTCCTCGCCGGTCCAGTGGAACGAGCGGTACGGCGTCAGGATCGAGAACACCATGGTCGCGAAGCGCCGGATGAAGAACTCCGCATTGGCCTCGACGATGAAGTGCTCCGGCTCGAACCACGCCACGTAGCGCGTGCCCTCTGGCTCCGGCACTTCGCGGAACCGCAGGAAAGCCCGCATCTTGTGGGTGTCGCGTCGCACGGACTGCGCTACGCGGATCGTCCGCTGCACCGCCGGGTCCGTCACCTGCTCGGTGATGCGCTTCTCGCCATGTTGCGCGCGCCAGACCAGGCCGTAGAGCAGCGAGAACCGTTCCGGCTCGCGCGCCTGGATCACCGTCTGCGCCAGCTCCACCAGGGCGCGGGACACGGAGAACGTGCCGGATGGCGTGGTGCCGGGTTCCTGGGGCGGTTCTCCATCCAGCGCGAACAGATCGGCCGGGGCGCCGACGGAGAAGTGCACGTCTTCGGGCGGAATGCCGGACAGAGCCAGCTTGCGGGCCGCGTCGCGCCAGCCGCCGAAATCGACCTCGTGCGCGAGAACGACCGTCTTCACCACCCCGCCTGCTCCTCCCGGGGTGTCCGCCCCCTTGGGAGGATTAAAGCAAAGCGAGCTGTTTCGGTTTCGGCGCTAGCTTCAGCGACAGGCGCGCGGAATCCAGCTCCTGCATCGGCCGGTGGTCCACGGCCACCAGGAACGGCGCCACCTTGGCCAGAGACACGCGCAGCCGGGCCAGATCGTCCATGCGCAGCTGCCGGTGGCGGCGAGCCAGCAGAATGCGATCAACCGATTTCACGCCGAGCCCTGGTATGCGCAGCAGCGCTTCCCGGTCGGCGCGGTTGATGTCGACCGGGAACATGTGCCGGTTCTCCAGCGCCCAGGCGAGCTTGGGATCGTGCACCAGATCGAGATTGCCGTCCGGGTCGGTCGCCAGCTCCTCCACCCCGAAGCCGTAGAAACGCAGCAGCCAGTCGGCCTGATACAGCCGGTGCTCGCGCAGGAGCGGGGCCGGTTTGAGCGGCAAGGCGGACGAGGCGTCCGGAATCGGCGAGAAGGCGGAATAATACACCCGGCGCAGCCCGTAGGAGCCGTAGAGCGTGTTGCTGAGACGCAGGATGGTGCGGTCGGTGCTGGGATCGGCGCCGACGATCATCTGCGTGCTCTGCCCGGCCGGGGCGAAGCGCGGCGGCTTGGCGCCGCCCGGACGCGGCTTCTCCCGCGCCGCGTCGATGCCGAGCCGCATCCGGCCCATGGATCGTCGTATGCCGCCCATGTCCTTTTCCGGCGCGTAATCCTTCAGCGCCGCCTCGGTCGGCAGCTCGACGTTGATGCTGAGCCGGTCGGCCCAGCGCCCGGCTTCTTCCAACAGCAGCGGATCGGCGTCCGGAATGGTCTTCAGGTGGATATAGCCGCGGAAGCCGTGTTCGACGCGGAGCGTGCGCGCCACCGCGATCACCTGCTCCATGGTGTAGTCCGGCGAGCGGATGATGCCGGAGGACAGGAACAACCCTTCGATGCAGTTGCGGCGATAAAAGCCGAGCGTGAGCTGCACCACCTCGTCCACCGTGAACCGGGCCCGTTTCACCGAGGAGGAGGCGCGGTTGATGCAGTACGCGCATTCGAACATGCAGACATTGGTCAGCAGGATCTTCAGCAGCGAGATGCAGCGTCCGTCCGGCGCGTAGGCATGGCAGATGCCCATGCCTTCCGTGGAGCCGACACCCTTGGTTTCGCCGCGGCTGTCGCGTTTCTCCGTGCCGCTGGACGAGCAGGACGCGTCGTATTTGGCGGCATCGGCCAAAATCTCGAGCTTGCCGAGCAGATCCATGCGCGTGAGAGTTCCCGTTCCGTTCGGTCGAACCCCCTAGATGGGGCCTCCGGGCCGCTGACGGAAGGGCGATCGGCTCAGGTTCGGTGGGTTATCGCCGGGGCGGCATCGTCCGACGGCAGATGGATGCGGGTGATGCGCCAATGCCATTTTTCCAGACCGAGCGAGAGCAGCACCGGCGCCGCATCCGGGTCGCCCATGCGGATCGCGACATCGAACTGGGTAGGCCCAGTGAACCGGAGTGAAACCAGGCGTCCGAACGCGTCGCGCCAGCCGCTCGCCGCTCCGGTTCGGCCGGACAGCAGGGCCATCAGCGAGTCCGGCGTCACCTCGTTGTCGATGGCGTGGGACGCGACGGTGGTGACGAACGAGCTGCCGAAGGCGGGCAGCTCGTCTTCCGCCGAGGCCGGCTGCGCCGTGACCGGTGCCGAGGCCAGATCCTGTTTCAGACCGGCCCGGACGCTTTTCCAGTCCAGCGCATCGCGCAGCGTCTCGACATTGCCGGTCCGTACGCCGTTGGCGGCCTGCCAGAGCGTGGCCATCGGCGCCACGCCATAGAGCAGAACGGACAACACCAGGCAGAACGCGGAAACGGCGCGCAGGCGGCTATCGCCGTATCGGTGCCGGCCCCGCACGAAGCGGGGAGGGTGCGATCGCAAGCGGGACGGAAACGTCGTTCGCATCGTGCGCATCCTGTTCCTCGGCCACGTCATTCCGCCGGACGATGTGCGGGCATCATCCTTTGTCGTTTCCCTCGCCCCGGTCAAGAAACTTTCGCAGCGTCGGCGGGAATCGCCTCGTGCACTCGGCTTGCGCGCCGAGGTTCGTTAAACAGGGCGTATGGACCTCGATTTCTCCGAACACGAAATCCAGCGCTACAGCCGGCACATCCTGCTGCCGGAAGTGGGCGGCACCGGCCAGGCCGCCTTGCGGGCGGCGCGTGTGCTGATCGTGGGGGCGGGCGGTCTCGGCGCGCCCGTGGCGCTGTATCTGGCGGCGGCCGGGGTGGGCACGATCGGCCTGGTG
Organism: Lichenicola sp. GTC18331; assembly: GCF_055386855.1. Taxonomy (NCBI): domain Bacteria; kingdom Pseudomonadati; phylum Pseudomonadota; class Alphaproteobacteria; order Acetobacterales; family Acetobacteraceae; genus Lichenicola; species Lichenicola sp. GTC18331. The sequence goes on from NZ_AP045015.1 coordinate 2,282,408, forward strand.
GATGACGACGTGGTGGAGCTGTCCAACCTCCAGCGTCAGGTGATCCATGCCACGGACACGATCGGGCGGAAGAAGATCCGTTCGGCGGCCGAGGCGCTGCGGCGTTTGAACCCGCTGGTGCGCGTGATCGGGCATGACGCGCGGATCGATGCCGGAAATGCGCTGGCGCTGATCGGCGACTACGATCTGGTCTGCGACGGCTCGGATAATTTCCGCACCCGCTATCTCGTGAACGATGCCTGCGCGCTGGCCGGGCGCACGTTGGTCTCCGCCTCCGTGTCGCGCTTCTCCGGCCAGCTCGCGGCCTTCGCGCCCTGGAACGGGACCGGTTGTTATCGCTGCCTGCATCCGGTGCCGGCGGACGGCGCACCGAGCTGCCAGGAGGCGGGGGTGTTCGGCGCCGTGACCGGGGTGATGGGCACGCTCCAGGCGACCGAGGTGCTGAAACAGATCCTCGATCTGGGTGAAACCCTGTCGGGAAGCGTGCTGACCTGGGATGCGTTGCGGATGCGGTTCGCCCGGATGCGCCTGCATCCCGATCCGGACTGCCCGCTCTGCGGCGAAAGCCCGACCATCCACGATCTGTCCGCCCATGCGGGTGCGGCGGCATGAGCGGCCTGCCGTTCGGCGTCGTGCTGGCGACCGCCTCGTTCGAGCGCGCCCATACCGGTCTGATGCTGGCGGCCACTGCTGCGGCCTTGGACAGGCCAACGGTTCTGTTCGCGACCCAGGGCGGCCTGCATGCGCTGTCCCGGGATATGACCGGTCTCGAGAACGCTGCCGTGCAGGATGCCGCGTTCCAGGCACGCGGCGTGGTCGGATTCGAGGCGCTACGCTACACGTTGCTGCCGATGGGCGTGCGGCTGATGGCGTGCGTATCCGGGATGCTGGCGATCGGTCTCGACGACGCGGCGCTGATCGACGGGGTGGAGCGCGTGGGGATGCCGAGCTTCCTGCTGGCGGTCGGCGCGGGACAAATCGTGTCTCCCTGAACGCAAGGGCCTCCTTTGCTTCGGCGGCTCTTGCTTCGCCGCTCCCGGGAGGGCACGCATGGCCCATGCGAGCTGCCTTTCCCCGCCGGTTCCCGTGTCCGGGCCGTGTTCCGTTGCCGTCCGGCCGGCCGGCGGCCGTTCTGGGCCTGCTGGCGATCCTGGGCAGCGCATCGGCGCAGGCGCAGGACCAGCCCGCGCATCACGCGACCCACAAGACCAGCCACGAGTCTGCGCACGAGGCGCATGGCAAGAGCGCTGCGCGTCATGCGCCGGAACACGGATCCGGCCATTCCGCCGCGCACCGGACGGAGCATGCGCCCGCGCATAGCCGTACCGCCCCGGTGCGCCATCATGCGCCCGTCACGGCGGCACCCGTGGTCGCACCCAAGCCCGCACCGCCCCCGGCGGCGGCCGTGCCTGTGCCCGCTCCGCCGCCGGTTCCGGCCAAGGGCTCGTCCACCGGCCTGCCTTTGCCGCGTTTCGCGTCCCTGCGCGCCGATGCCGTGAACCTGCGCGGAGGTCCCGGCACGCGCTACCCGATCCAGTGGGTGTACAAGCGACGCGATCTGCCGGTGAAGATCGAGCGCGAGTTCGACGTGTGGCGTCTGGTGGAGGATTCCGACGGGGTGAAGGGCTGGGTGCATCAGGCGACCCTGATGGGCACCCGCACCTTCGTGATTCCCGGCGGCCCCGGCGCCGACGGCAGCACCGCGCCGGCCGCTTCGGACACGCCTACCGCCGCCCCGGACACGGTGGGCGAGGTGCATAATCTCGGCAGTTCCAACGTACCCACGGTGACGGGGCGTCTCGCGTCGGCGAACAGCGTCCTGCCGGCCGGTTCGGTGGCGCTGCGCGCCCAACCCCAACCGGATGGTAACTTGGTGGCGGTGCTGATGCCGGGTATTGTCGGCCGAATACGCAGCTGTCCCCCCGGGTCGGGCTGGTGCAAGGTCAGCGTCCGCGATTATAGCGGGTGGCTACCGCGCAGCGCCTTCTGGGGTCTTCTGCCCGACGAGACGATCCTTCCGCCCTGAGACGCGTTCGTGATCCGGTCCGAGCGCCGGACGACCAGGAGTTCGACTTGACCAAAGCCTTCACCGCCGCCCGCACCAAGATCGTCGCAACCCTCGGTCCGGCCAGCGGCACCGAGGAGGGCATCCTGGCCCTCGCCGAAGCCGGAGCGAATCTGTTCCGCATCAACTTCTCCCACGGCGCCCACTCCGAGCACGGCGCCCGCATCCAGGCGGTGCGCGCGGTGGAGAAGCGCCTGGGCCGTCCGATCGGCATCCTGGCCGATGTGCAGGGTCCGAAGCTGCGTGTCGGCACCTTCGCGGAGGGCCGCGTGGTGCTGGAGAACGGCGCCCGCTTCGTTCTGGACATGGACGAGGCGCCGGGCGACGCGACCCGCGTGCGTCTGCCGCACCCCGAGATCATCTCCGCCGCCAGCCCCGGCACGACCCTGCTGCTCGACGACGGCAAGCTGCGTCTGCGCATCCTGGAATGCCATCCGGGCAAGCTGGTCACCGAAGTCGTCACCGGCGGCCCGCTGAGCGACCGCAAGGGCGTGAACGTGCCCGACATGGTGCTGCCGATCCCCGCGCTGACCACCAAGGACAAGGCCGATCTCGCCTACGCGCTCGACCAGGGCGTGGATTACATCGGCCTGTCCTTCGTGCAGCGTCCCGCCGACGTGGAGGAAGCGCGCGAACTGGTGCAGGGCCGCGCCTGGATCATGACCAAGATCGAGAAGCCGCAGGCGCTCGACGAGCTGGATGCGATCCTGGCCCTGTCCGACGCGGTGATGGTGGCGCGTGGCGATCTGGGCGTGGAGCTGCCGCCGGAGCGCGTGCCGCTGGAGCAGAAGCGCATCGTCCGTGCCGCGCGCCTGCGCGGCCTGCCGGTCGTGGTCGCGACCCAGATGCTGGAAAGCATGATCTCCGCCCCGGCGCCGACACGGGCCGAAGCCTCCGACGTGGCGACCGCCGTGTTCGACGGTGCGGACGCGGTGATGCTGTCGGGCGAGACCGCCGTGGGCCGTTATCCGGTCGAGGCGGTGTCGATCATGAACCGCATCGCTCTGCAGGTGGAGGCCGACGAGGGCTGGCGCGCCGTGCAGGACAACACCCGCCAGGTGCCGGACCACACCGTGTCCGACGCCATCGCAGGCGCCGCGCAACAGGTGGCCACCACCACCGGCGCCAAGGCGATCGTCGCCTATACCCGCTCCGGCCGCACCGCCGTCCGCATCTCGCGCGAGCGTCCGGACTGCGCCGTGCTGGGCATCGCCGGCACCATCGAGGCGGCGCGCCGTCTGCAGGTGGCGTGGGGCGTGCAGGCGATGGTGGTCGATCAGGACCGTCCGGACGAGACGGTGGAGGACATCGTCCAGTCCGCGACCCAGCTCGCGCGTCAGGCCGGCATCGCCGATACCGGCGATCTGCTGGTGGTCGCGGCCGGCGTGCCGTTCGGTCAGGCCGGGTCCACCAACCTGCTGCGCATTGTCCGGCTGAAGCCGTGAAGCGGGCGGCGTTTCTCGCCGCTCTGTGTCTGCTCCCGGGCGCGCGCGCCGTCGCGTCCGGGCTCGTCGCCGCGTCTCCTGGGGCTTCCCCTGCGGCCCGCGCGCTGGATCCGTTGGCCTCGCCAGGCTCCTACTCCCTGGCACCGGCCGGCCCTGCCTCCATTCTCGACCAGCCTCTGGTGGCTGGCGGCGTCGCCAGCACCTCGTTCGGCTCCAACGGCATGCGTGCGAGTTCGGTGGAACTCGATAGCGGGCTGATCGGCGGCCACACCCGCGCCTTCGTGGCGGTGGGGGCGGGGCAGGGGCCGCATTGGCACAATACGCCCGCAATCCAGGGCCAGTCCTTCGCCGCTGGCGTCACCACGGAACTGCCCTACAACACCACCGTCACGATCATGGGCGGGTTCGAACGCGACCGGCTGACGCGGCCGTACTAACCTCCTGCCCCCGTCCGCTACGGGCAGGGAAGTCGAAAACGGGCCGGTTTCGTGTTGAGACGCCGTATCATGATCCCCGCTTGCAATCGCGCGTCGTCGCATTCCGGGGATTACATGACACGATCATTGTTCGCCCTGACCAGCCTGCTGGTCGCCGCCACGGTCTTTCCCGCTTGGTCGCAACCGATCTTCACCAAATCGGGTAGCGGCACTTTCAATACACTGACGGCCGGCTCCATCGGCGCCGCGGCGACCGTGAACGGCACCGCCCTGGGTGACGCGGTAAGCCGCGCCAACGCGGCGCTTCCTGCGGCGGCGCTGCCTTCCACCACCATCCGGGCCAATTTCGACGATATCGCCCGTTCGCTGGCCGACCGGATGAGTGACCGGCTCAACGTCAAGGCCTTCGGCGCCAAGGGCGACGGCGTGACGGACGATACGCTGGCGTTCCAGAACGCCGCCGCGGTGGCCACGGGGCGTATTCCCGGCGGTATCGGAGCGTCGTTGTCCTCCTATCTATCGACGCTGAGCGGCTTTCTGGGTATCGGTCCACGCCTGAACAGCGCGGTGGAGATCGACATTCCGGCCGGGCATTACATTCTGAGCGCGCCGATCGCGGTCAACTATCAGACCAACACGGCGATCCACTGGAAGGGCGACGGCTCTTCCATGACGGAGCTGGAGTTTCGCGGTGGCGTGGACGGCATCGTGACGACGTTCGCCGCGAATGCCAACGGCAACGAGGTGTCGCGCACGATCGGCGGATCCTGGCAGGGCCAGGGCATCGAGATCGAAGGCATCCACTTCATCGCGAACACGGGAATCGTCAAATCGGCCGGCAGCGGCACCAACAGCTGTACAGCGCAGGGTGAAAGCGGCACGGCGATCAAGACCATCGCCCTTGCGGCATTCAACGCGGCGATGCCGCCCTTCCAGGTCTACAAGGATCTCCAGTTCTCCAATTCCGGCGGCTGGAACGACGGAGCCAACAACTGGAAGGGCGCGCTTTATCTCCAGGATCCGGACAATCTCTATGTCGACAGGGTCGCTTTCGTCGATCACAGCCTGGACTGCAACCGGACCAGCATTCCGATCTGGCTGCATTCCACGGCTCCTGTTTCCGGCCCGGGACACAACTTCCTGAACATCGACTATCCAACCATTCTGGGCGGCCTGACCGGCATCCAGATCGACGGGAATGCTTTTCAGGGCATCACCATCAGCCACTCCGTCATGGTGGGCGTGCAGGACGGCGTGACCTGGCTCGCCAATCCCGGCAGTCTGTCCGGCAGCGTGGTGATGGCCGATGGCTCGGTGAGCGCCGCGCGGTACATGGTACGTATCGCGAATGCCAGCACGATCTTCAGTCACGACAACTTCTACTACAATACGGCTCCCCCAAAGAACACTGACCCGATTTTTTTCTATGTGACGGGCGGTGATACCGTTGTCAGCCATCACGATCAGTTCTACGGGCCGATCGCCGGTTATATCGGGAGTGGCCATTCTGCTACCGCGATGTTCGTGACCGGTTACGGTTCGCTGGACACGGCGCCGTCGCATATCTCTGACGACGTCGTCGCGCATTTCGACACCGGCATCCTGTATGGCGGCGGCAGTACCATGAATTTCACCAACAACGTGGTCAGTTCGGACACGACCACCTGCTATCGCGACACGTCCGGCGCCACGGCCACGAACATGCGCGGTCAGTTCGACGGAATCTATTGCGGCGGCCTTCTGAACTTGCATGACGGGGTCGGCACCACTGCGATCTACGATTGGGGGGTGCAGCGCTTCATGAATGGCAGCCTGGAGCTCGGCATGCCGGGCGTTGGGTCGCCGGGCGGCGTGACCGGCTATCAGGGACAGATTGATTTCCATTCCACGCCCAGCAGCACGGCCGCGGCCCTGAACGATTTCGATGTGCGCGTCACCACGCATGGCGGAGTGGCCGGTACCTCGGGTCAGGGGACGCTGGATGTTTATGGCACCGGCGGCCTCAACGTGAGCAATGGCCCTGTGGCCGCACCCAGCATAAAGATCAGCGGAGCCGCTTCCATGGCGAGCGGCGCTGTGAGCGGCAATCTCTCGGTTGGTCAGTACCTGACCTTGGGGACGACCACCGTGTCCGCCTTGCCCGGTTCCTGCGGCGCGGGTGCGATGATCTACGTGTCCGACGGCCGCAAGACGGGCGAAGCGTCCGGTTCGGGTTCCGGTGTGCCGGCGGTGTGTCTGCCGACCGCCAAGGGCGGCGCGACCGGCTGGTTCGCCGTTCAGCCCTCCGCGCTCAGCAACTGACGTGGCGGAATCGCCGGTCGTGCCGTCGGGTACGGCCGGTGATCCGGTTCCGGTCGTCTTGCGTCGCGTTGTAGTGGCCGATTGCGGTATGTTACCGTCGGGCGTCTTGATGCGGTGTGAACTGTTCACCTGGGAGGCCGAGTGCCGTCGAACCGTCCGCTTGCCGAGCCCCTTCCTGGCCTGCTGATCGCCGATCCCGTCCTGTTCGAGGACGGGTGTTTCCATCTTTGTCTTCCAGGCGGTCACAAACCCATCCTTCTCGGCGGCGCGCCCGTCACCGCTTTCGCTGAAGGCTGGTTTCCGTCCAAGGCGTTTCTCGGTTTTGCTCCTGTGCTGCTGCTGGAGTTCCGGCATCGGGACGGTGGTAGCGCGATCTGGTTCCTGGACCACAAGGTCACGCATCTGAGCGGATCGGCGGCCGAACTCTCGCGCGAATTGCGCGACGTCGTGCGTGCCGGCGCCATGCCGATCCTGCGCGACATCATGGCTGTGATCCATGACGCGCGCCCGCCGCGATTCACTGCAGAAATCGAAGCGTTTCTGGGTTTGGCGGCCCCGACCCGGCGGCAGGTCGCTGCCCTTTTCGCGGACGAACTCGTGCCGTTCGCAACCATCTACCCTTGCGCCGATCTTGCGGGCGGCCAACCGCCCACGGTGCGCGGCGCGGACGGCGCGCGCTATAACTTCGACGGCGATGCATTGGCCTCCGGATTCCGGGGCGATTGGCAGCAGAAACTGATCGAGGCCGCACGCGAAGGGGCGCTGCTGTGGCCGAGCCCGGTGGATGGCGTGCCGCTTCCGTGCCGCGGCTCCATCATCTTCGACGATTTCGTGTTTGCCTACCGTTTCGTCGACGAGCGGTTCGGGCTGGTGTTCTATGTTCTGGCGAGCGAGCACCGTTCCGTGGTGGCCGGTGTCTGGTTTCCCGGCTGCGGCGTGCTGATGGTCGAGAACGATGCCGCGCGTCCGCTGGGCGAGAAACTGCGGAACGCTCTGCCCCATCTGTTGCTGACGCATCTGCTCGACTGGGCGCCGAGCCTGCGCGCCTATTTTTCTACTCCTCCCAGAACACTATCCAATCTCCTGCGCGGCGATCCGGCGGTGCATATTGGCCATCAACTCTGGAATGAGTTGAGTGGCATCGAGACGCTGCTGCATCAGGTGCCGGAGCCGTGCTTTGGCCATCTGGTGATGGGGCGGCACGACCGGCTGGAACTCTACGGTCCAATCGACGCCATCTTTCCTGCCCTGCATGGCCGGGTCGACCGCGATTCGGACGGTCTGACGGCGATGAAGGCCGAGTCTTACAGCACCGGACGCGTCGTGTTCCGGGTGACGCAGGAATACGTGTCGGCGTCGCTGCGCCGAAGGCTGCTGCAGCGCGCCCGCAGCCAGAGCGAGCATCTCGGGATACGCTTTCCGGACGCACCCGTGCTGTTGATCGGGTTGCGTGTGGAGAACCGTACCCTGGCCGACCTGGACGGGTTCCTGACGCGTCTGGTGGAGATGCTGTTCGGCGTCCATCCGACGCTGCAGCTGGTGTTCGACGGGCATAATTCCGGCGATCGCAACGGCGGCCCGATCGGCAGCCATGGCGAGTCCATGGCGCTCACCGCGCCCGATCTGGTGGAAGCCCAGATCGTGTCCCGTCTGCGGGAGCGGTTCGCCTCGCAGCGGGACCGCATCCACGACACCATCATGCAGCCGGTCAGCGCCAGTTTGGCCTGGGCCGACCGGAGCGTCGGGTTCGTTTCTATCTGGGGGGCGAGCCTCGCCAAGTATCGCTGGGTGGGCAATCTTCCGGGGTTCGTGATCAGCAGCCGGCACAACCTGCTTCATCGCGGCGACATCGATATCTATCATTCGCCGCGATACATGGAGACGCCGGCACCGATCGAGTTCGTGGATCCGGCTCTGGTGACGGACCTGCCGGACAGCCCGCCTTTGGTGCCGGTCGGGCTAGGACAGCCGAGCTTCTTCAATTTCCGTCTGGATGAGGATGCGGTGCTTTCGGCGATCGGCCGGTTCGTGGAGACCCTCCTGGCCGAACGGCCGGAGGGCGCATTGAGGAATGTCCTGCCCAGTCTGGGATGAGGGCGTTCGTTACGCTGCCCGATAGCGGCTCAGCGCCAGATCGGCGTGCTCGATATTGGGGCGCTGACCGGAAATCAGATCGGCGATCAGGCGCCCCGAACCGGCGGCCATGGTCCAGCCCAGCGTACCGTGGCCGGTGTTGAGCCAGAGGTTGGAATAGCGCCCCGAGGCGCCGACGATGGGCGTGCCGTCTGGCGTGTTGGGGCGCAGGCCGGTCCAGTAGGTGGCGCGGTCGAGATCGCCGCCGCCGTAGAGCTGGTTGAAGGACATCGCCAGGGTCTCGCGCCGGGCCGGACGGAGCGTGAGATCGTAGCCGGCCAGTTCCGCCGTGCCGCCGACGCGGATGCGGTCGCCGAGCCGGGTCATCGCCACCTTGTAGGTCTCGTCGTTCACCGTGGAGGTGGGGACGCGATCCGGGTCGGTGAGCGGGATGGTGAGCGAATAGCCCTTTACCGGGTAGACCGGCAGACGCAGCCCCAGTGGGCGCAGCAGACGCGCCGTGTGTACGCCGGTCGCTGCCAGATAGGCGTCCGCGCGCAGCACGCCCTTGCTGGTCTCGATTCCTTCCACGCGATCGGCGCTGAACAGCACGCGTCGGATGCCGACGCCCATGCGGAACGTCACGCCATCCTTTTCCGCCATTTCGGCCAGACGGCGCGTGAACAGATGCGCGTCGCCGGACTGGTCTCCAGGGAGGCGCAGACCGCCTTTCAGCAGATGTGCGGAGTGACGAAGCCCAGGCTCGTGCCGAACGATGCCCTCGCGGTCCAGCAACTCGTGCGCCACGCCGCTTTCGGCCAGGATGCGCATGTCGTCGGCGGCATGGTCGAGCTGCGCCTGGGTGCGGAAGAGCTGGATCAGCCCTTTCTGCCCGTCGTCGTAGGTGATCCCGGTCTGGTGGCGCAGATCGTCGAGGCAATCGCGGCTGTATTCGGCCAGACGCAACATGCGGCTCTTGTTGCAATCGTAGGCCTCCTCGGTGCAGTTCGCGAGCAGGGCGGCGCACCAGCGCATCATGGCGATGTCGAAGCGCGGCCGGATCTGCAACGGGCTGTGCTTTTGCAGCATCCAGCCGATCGCCTTGCGCGGCAGGCCGGGTGCGGCCCAGGGGGTGGAATAGCCGGGCGAGACCTGGCCCGCATTGGCGAAGGAGGTTTCCAGCGCCACGCCGGGCTGGCGATCGATCAGCTCCACCTCGTGCCCGAGCCTGGCGAGATACCAGGCCGAGCTCACGCCGATCACACCGCCGCCCAGCACCAGAACCTTCATAATCCTATCCCTCGTAAGTTCGGCCGTAGCGATGGCCCAGCGCGGTCAGTATCTCGTAGCCGATCGTTCCTGCCGCTTCGGCCACGTCTTCCAGAGGCCGGTTCGGACCGATCAGTTCCAGCGCGGCACCTTCCGGCAGCGATGCTGGATCGATGCCGGTGACGTCCACCGCCAGACAATCCATGGAGATGCGGCCGACGATCGGCAGCGCTTCCCCCCGGCCGGGCAGCGTCGCGGCGCCTCGGCTGCTTCCTGCACGCAGGAAACCGTCCGCATAGCCCACCGCCACGGTGGCGATCCGGCTGTCGTGCGCGGCGATATGGGTCGCGCCGTAGCCGACCCAGGCGCCGGCCGGAACCTCCCGGCACTGCACCACGCGGCCGTCGAGCCGGATCACCGGCTGCATCGGGTTGGGCCGGGCGGCGGTGGGCGGTACGCCGTAGAGGGCCGCGCCCGGACGCACGAGATCGAAATGGAACGCGGGCGGCAGGAAGATGCCGGAGGAGGCGGCGAGGCTCCAGCGCGAAAACGGGAAGCGTATCCGCAGCCGCTCGAACGCCATGCGCTGCTGTTCGTTGGCCGGATGGTCCGGCGTGTCGGCGCAGCCGAGATGGCTCATCGCGAGGCCGACCGACACGCGTTCGAGGCGCCAGGGTTCGCGCTCCAGCGTGTCGGCATCTTCCGGCGACAGGCCGAAGCGGGACATGCCGGTATCGAATTGCAGCGCCGCCGGAAGGATGCGGCCGAGCGCTGCGGCCAGCGCCGCCCATTCCGTCATCTGATCCAGCGAGTTCAGGACCGGCAGCAACGCATGCGCGTCGAACAAGGCGGCGGTGCCGGGTGGGATGCCGTTCAGCACATGGATCGCGGCCTCGGATCCCAGGATGGCGCGCAACGCGATGCCTTCGGCCAGATGGGCGACGAAGAAGCAGCGGGCTCCGGCTGCATGCAGCGCGGGCGCGACCCGGTCCATGCCGAGACCGTAGGCATCCGCCTTCACCACGGCGGCGCATTCCGCCCCGGCCGCGCGCCGGGACAAAGCGTGCCAGTTGGCGGCGATGGCGCCGAGATCGATCCTCAGCAGCCCGCCATGCGGATCGGGGAGCGTGCTCACGAGACCGGCAGGCCGCTGGTGGTGGAATGTTCGAAGCGCAGCGCCTGGTCCGGTCTGGCGACCGCATGGATCGCGTGTGCGGCCATCGCCGCTTCGCTGAATCCCTGCAGGATGAGTTTCAGCTTGCCGGGATAGGAGGCGACGTCGCCCACCGCGAACACGCCCGGGAGCGAGGTGCGCATCGTGGCCGGATCGACCGAGATCACGCCGTGCATCCCGGTGTCCAGGCCCCAGCCGGCGATCGGGCCGAGATCGGTGCTGAGACCGAAGAAGGCCAGCAGCCGGTCGGCCGGGAGGGTGCGCCGTTCGCCGTCGAGCGAGGCGACGATCACGCCAGACAAGGCGCCGTCCGTGCCGTCGAGCGCCTGGAGCTGGAACGGCACCACCCGTTCGACCAGTCCGGCGGAGACCGCCTCGTCCAGGCGACGCAGCGATTCCGGCGCGGCGCGGAAGCGGTCGCGACGGTGGATCAGCCAGATGCGCTCGGCCACGCCGACCAGGGCCAGGGCCCAGTCCACCGCGCTGTCGCCGCCGCCGGCGATCGCCACGGAGCGGCCGCGCAGGGATTCGCGCTGGCGCACCAGGTAATGCACCGCGCCCGAGCGCTCGAATTCCTCGATGCCGGACAGCGGCGGGCGGTTCGGGCCGAAGGCGCCTGCGCCCGCGGCGATCAGCACCGTCCGGGCGCGGATGCTGTCGCCGGCATCGGTGAGCAGGGTGAAATCGCCCGCCGCACCGGACAGGCCGGTGACGCGCCGGCTCAGGCGGCGCGGTACGGCGAAGGGCATCAATTGCCGTTCCAGATTGCCGATCAGCGCGCCGGCCTCGATCTCGGGCAGGCCGGGAATGTCGTAGATCGGTTTTTCCGGGTAGAGCGCCGCGCATTGGCCGCCGGTCTCGGCCAGCGCGTCGATCAGCACGCAGCTCAGCCGCAGCATCCGGCACTGGAAGGCCGCGAACAGCCCGACCGGCCCGGCCCCCACGATCGCGACATCGAACCCGTGTGCCTCCGGCTGATGATCGGCGCCGTCCATCGTATCCCTTCCCGCTCGCATCCATTGTGAAGCATGGCCGGGCTACGGCAAGATGCCGCCATGAGCCCGGCGCTGACACGAGACCTGCCCGATCTAGCGGCCACCGAAGCGTTCGGCCGCATCCTCGCATCGCTGCTGCGGCCGGGCGACTGCATCCTGCTGGACGGGCCGCTCGGCGCCGGCAAGACCGCCCTGGCGCGCGCCCTGTTGCGCGAAGCGTGCGGCAGGGAGGCCATGGACGTGCCGAGCCCCTCCTACACGCTGGTGCAGGGCTATGAAACGCCTGCCGGACTGCCGATCCATCATTTCGATCTCTGGCGGCTGGACGGTCCTGCGGCCTTGGAGGAGCTGGGCTGGGACGAGGCGCGGGATGGGGTGGTTCTGGTGGAATGGCCGGACCGGCTCGGTGCTCTGGCGCCGGAGGACGCCTTGCGGCTCGATCTGGCGTTGCTTCCCTCGTCCGACCCCGATCCGGACGCCCCTGCGCCCAGGCGCGTCCACGTTCGCGGCTGGGCCGATCGTCTGGTGACGGCGTGAGTGCCGTTTCGAAGCCGCCGCATGCGGCCATGGTGCTGGCGGCCGGACTCGGCACGCGCATGCAGCCTTTCACCGCCGATACGGCCAAGCCGCTTCTGTCGGTCGCCGGACGCACGCTGCTGGACTACGCGTTGGACCGTCTCGGCGAGGCCGGAATCGGTCGCGCCGTGGTGAATGCGCATTGGCACGCCGAGCAGGTGGCCGACCGCGTTCGCGCCCGTGCCGCGCGCGAGGCCGGACGGATGGAGCTGGTGTTGCAGCCGGAACAGGAGCTGCTCGGAACCGGCGGCGCCGTGGTGAAGGCGCTGGAGCTGGGCACCCTGCCGAAAAGCGAAGCGTTCCTGATGGTGAATGGCGACAGCCTGTGGCTGGATGGACCGATCCCGGCGGTGCAGCGCCTGCGCCGAAAATTCGACCCGGCCGAGCTGGACGTTCTGCTTCTGGTGGCACGTGCCGCGACGGTGATCGGCGAGGTCGGCGCGGGCGATTTCGCCATGGACGAGAACGGCGTGCTGCGTCGCAGGGGCGAGAACGAGATCGTGCCCTACGTGTTCGCCGGGGTGCAGGTGGTGTCGCCGTCTTTGTTCGCCGACGTGCCGGACGAGCCGTTCAGCATGAACCTCATCTGGGACCGGGCGATCGAGAGCGGCCGGATCGGCGCCCTGGTGCATGACGGGCCCTGGTTCCATCTGAGCCGCCCGTCCGACATCACCGACACCGAACGGGCGATCCGCGATCCGCTCTATGGGCCGTCCAATACCTGAGCCGGTCAGTTCGGCAGGGAGACCGGACCGCTCGGCTCGTGCAGCGGGCAACCGTTGATCCGGCTGCGCAGGCCGCTCAGCTCGCTGTAGGCCGCACGCCTCGAGCGCATGATGCCGCCGAGCGGGCGATGCGCGGCCAGACCGTGCCAGGGGCTGAAGCTGAGACGGTCGTCACCGACCGCGGCGCGTTGCTCGCTCCAGCTGTTCTGCGGCTGCACCACGATCCGGCCCACGGTGAGAAAGGGGCTCTGGTCTTCCGGCCAGACCACGGAGGCATCCTCGATCGGCATGGCGTCGAGATCGGTGCAGAGCTGCACGCGGATTTCCCAGACGGCGCCGTGTTCGGCGAAGAAGGCGCGCACGGCGTCGCGCAGCGCGTCCGGGTGTCCAGCGACGTCGATCGGCTTGTTCTTCAGCGCCAGCAATTCCGGCGTCGCCGGCACCACGCTCACCTTGCCGAAATGTTCTCCCCAGAGCAGCGGCACCATGGTGTAGAAGCTGTCGCCCAGGATGTGCGTGTTGGGATGGCCGCCGAGACTGCGAAGGGTCGGGCTGGGCGAGGACACGGTTTCCACCACGCTTTCCACCCCGCGCAGCACGGCGGACAGCGCCTTCTTCAGCACCTGCGGCGTGTCGGTGGTCTTCGCCAGAAGCTTGAGGCTGCCGGCGAATTTCTTCGGATTGGGTGCCGAGAACGCGGGTGCGTTCTGCATCACCAGATCCTGGTTGTGCTGGTCTTCGGAGCCGGGCAGGCGCACGCCGTCGACGCCGATGATCTTCACCGCGAGTCCGCGCGGCGTGGATACGCTGTCGTCCAGGATGTCGCCCGGGTTGGTGGAAAAGCGCATCACCACTGGAAACGTGCCGGGTTTCGCGAACGCGCCCTGGGCCAGAACCGGCGGCAGATCGTCCGGAATTTCCAGAACGCCGTCGAGAAGCCCATGGCTCTTCGCGTGCACCGCGCGTACGGCGTGGCCGTAATCCTTCGACGTGGTTTCGACGATGGAGCGCAGGGCGTCGCGCATCTCGGCGAAAACCTGTTCCTCGTCCGGTTCCGGTTGTTCAAATTCAGGGTGAAACGGAAGCGGGGTGTTGACGGGCACGGCGGCGGCTCCGGGAGGGCTTGGGTTCCGACAACGTCGCGTCGTCGCTGACGGTTCATCCCCGGCTGGCCGGCGTCGTTGCGAAGCCGGTGCGAGTGTTCGCTTCCGTATCGTCGCACCAGCCTCTAGGTTTCTGCCCTGCCGTGACACCGAACCTCGCCACCATTCCGCTGCATCTGCCGTTTCTCGACGTGCTCGCGCGTTGCTGGCTGGAGGCGCATGCGAGCGCCGCCGATCCGTTGGCCGGTGCGCGCGGCACCATCCTGCTGCCCACGCGCCGCGCCGCGCGTGCGCTGAGCGAGGCGTTCCTGCGCGCGTCCGGCGGCAATGCGATGCTGCAGCCCCGGATCTCGGCCCTGGGCGCACTGGACGAGGCGCCTTTGGCGCTGGGCAACTGGCTGGACGCGCCGCCGGCGATCGGCGTGCTGGACCGGCTCGCCTTGTTGTCCGAGCTGGTGTTGAAGGCCGGCACCTCGTTCGGCACCGCGCCGAGTCTGGATCAGGCCTGGGGACTGGCGCAGGCTTTGGCCGATCTGATGGACGAGGCCGAGCGCGCCGGCTGCGATCTGGCCGCGACCCTGCCGGATGCGGCGGAAGAACAGGCCGAGCATTGGCAGCTCACGCTCCGGTTCCTGCGGATCGTCACCGAGATCTGGCCGACCCTTCTAATTGAGCGCGGGCAGAGCAATCCGGTGGCGCGCCAGATGGCGCTGCTGGACGCGCAGAGCCGGTTGTGGCGCGACCATCCGCCCGCGGCGCCGATCTGGGCGGCAGGGTTCACGACCCTTTCGCCTGCCGCGACGATCCTGCTCAATGCGATCGCGCATCTGCCGAACGGCATGCTGGTGCTGCCTGGTCTCGACGACCCGTTGGCCGATGCCGATTGGGAAACCCTGCCGGACAGCCATCCGCAGGCCGGTCTGGCGCGTCTGCTCGCCAAGCTGGGCGCGCGTCGCGCTGATTTCGTCGTCTGGGGCGAGGATGCCGCGCCTGTGGTGCCGCAAGCGCGCGTCGCGGCGCTGGGCCGGGCGCTGCTGCCGCAACAGGTGTTGGGGGACTGGCTGCGTCGCGACGAGGCGGTGTCGGTGGAGGGTTTGGGCCGTCTGCACACGGCCGATCAGCAGGAGGAAGCCGCCGCCATCGCCCTTCTGCTGCGCGACGCGATCGAGACGCCGAACAAGCGCGCCGCTCTGGTGACCCCGGATCGTGGTCTGGCGCGTCGCGTGGCGGTGGAACTGTTCCGTTGGGGCGTGGCGGTGGATGACAGCGCCGGCGAGGCCCTTGCCGGAACGCCGCCGGCGCTGCTGTTGCGTCTGGTGGCGACCACAGTGGCGGAGGGGCTGTCGCCGGTCTCGTTCCTATCTCTGCTGAAGCATCCGCTCTGCGCGGCCGGTCTGCATCCAGCCGAATGCCGCCGTCAGGCGCGTGCGCTGGAGCTGGCGGTGCTGCGTGGGCCGGCGCCGGCGCCGGGCGCGGCGGGCCTGCGCGAGGCGGTGCAGGACCGGGCCGGCGGCGATGCGGCGGTGTCGGCGTTCCTGGAACGGGTTCTGGGGCGGCTCGAACCGCTTTCCGTTCAGTTCGCGCAGCGTCAGGCGCCGGTGCCGGCGCTGCTTCGGGCCTTGCTTCAGGCCACGGAGTCGCTGGCGGCGACCGAGGACGAGTCCGGCGCGGCGATCCTGTGGTCGGGCGAGGACGGCAACGCCCTGGCGCTGCATCTGGCGGAATTGTCCGACGCGACGGCGGCGGTGCCGCCCCAGGCGCCACGCGTTCTGCCTGGGTTGCTGGAGGCGTCCCTCCAGGGCATCGCCGTGCGCAGCCGGCGCGCCCTGCGCGGTCTGCCGGTCGGGGCGACCGAGCATCCGCGCGTGTTCATCTGGGGCCTGCTGGAAGCGCGGCTGCAGACGGCGGATCTGTTGATCCTGGGCGGGCTGGCGGAAACGGCGTGGCCGCAGGCGGTCGATCCGGGGCCGTGGATGAGCCGGCCGATGCGCAAGCGCGTCGGTCTGCCCTCTCCGGAAGAAGCGGTCGGGCAGGCAGCGCATGATTTCCTGTCCTGCTGCTGTTCCGCGCCGAGCGTGGTGCTGTCCTGCCCGGGTCGTCGCGACGGGGCGCCGTCGGTGCCCGCGCGCTGGCTGGTGCGGCTCGACGCGTTTCTGCAAGGCCAGGACCAAGTCTTGCCGATCGACCCGGCCGGCGCCTGGCTGCGCCAGCTTGATCAGCCGAAGGGCCCGGCGAAGCCCGTTTCTCCGCCGGAACCGCGCCCGGCGCTTTCGTTGCGTCCGCGCCGTTTAAGCATCACCGAGATCGAGACCTGGATGCGCGACCCCTACGCGATCCATGCCAGGCATGTTCTGCGTTTGCGCCCGTTGCCGGAACTGGAGCAGGCCGCGGATGCGGCGGATTACGGCATGATCGTGCATGACGCGCTGGCGCGGTTCTTCGCCGAACATCCGACGGACTGGCCCGCGAACGCGGCCGAGGCTTTGGCGGACGCGTTCGACGGTTCGCTGGCTGCGGCGCGGCTGCGTCCGGCTTTGGCGGCATGGTGGCGGCCGCGTCTGCGTCGCATCGCCGCCTGGGTGGCCGAGGCGGAAACGGCGCGTCGTCGCGAGGCGGGGCCGGCGCTTGTATGCACCGAGATCGCCGGCCGCGTGACGCTGGAAGGCGCGCCGGGCGGGGCGTTCGTTCTGGGCGGCCGTGCCGACCGCATCGATCTGCGCGCGGACGGCAAACTCGCCTTGTTCGATTACAAGACCGGAACCTTGCCGGGAAAGGCGTCGGTGCAGGCGGGCTGGTCGTCGCAGCTGGTTCTGGAAGCGGCGATGGCGCTGCGCTGCGCGTTCGGCGACGCGTTGCGGGCCCCGGCCGGCGAGATCACCTATTGGCGCCTGTCCGGCGGCCACACGCCGGGCGAGGAAAGCCGCCCCGCCGAGGACGAGGCGTTGCAGGATCTGGTGGACCAGTGCTGGGGCGCTCTGCAGGGTTTGATCGCCGCCTATGACGATCCGAACCAGCCCTATCTGTCGCATCCGCGGCCGGAACACGCACCGCCTTATCCGGACTACGCCCAGCTCGCGCGCGTCGCGGAATGGAGTGCGGCCCGCGACGAGGGCGGCGGGGCCTGAGCGGAGCCGCCAGTAACATTCCAGTTCAATTCGAAACCGCAGCGCCCCGCGCAGAGCGGCGTCCCTTTGCTAAGACGACGGCGCAATAACCAACACAGCGTGGATCGCCGGGGAACGCGCCGCGTCCACGGGCACGGAGCCGTCATCGGAACAACCGTTGGTGCCCGTTCCGGATCTCGCTGTGTGCGACCGGAGCGTCTTGGATGAATGCCATCCGTTTCCTGCTTGCCGGCACGGTTCTGTCGGCGGGACTCGCTCTGCGGACACCTGCATGGGCAGCCGATACGGCGGTCGATGGCACGGCCGTCGAACAGACCGTGTTCCTGAAACCGCGCGACCCCCAGGGCGAGGATCGCTACGCGCGCGCCGTGCAGAGTCCGGGGCCGCTGTTCCATCGCTTCCTGTCGCGGGACGCGTTCGTGCAGCGTTTCGCGCCGACCGACGCTCAGATCGCCCAGGTGGAATCGGCGCTGCAACAGCTCGGCTACACGATCCGCACGGTGTACCCGAACCATCTCGCCATTGCCGTGTCTGCGCCGGTCTCGACCACGCAGAGGGCGCTCGAGATCGCGTTCGCGCGCGTGCGCCAGGGCGGCCGCACCGGCATCGTGCCGGTGGGAGAGCCGGTTCTGCCGGTGTCGGTGCGCGATCTGGTAAGGGGCATGGGCGGCCTCGACACGCTGCATGTGCCGGTCTCGCAAGTCGAAAGCGTCCCGGATGCGGCGCCGCAACTCCATACGGCCGGACAGGCGCTCGCGGGCGGCAAGCCTGGCTTCCTGCTGCCGCAGAATTTCGCCGCGCGCTACGACGTGACGCCACTCTACGCGCGCGGCCTGGACGGTCGTGGCGCCACGATCGGCATCGTCACCCTGGGCGGGTTCGATCCGGCCGCGGCCCGGCGCTTCTGGCAGGATGCCGGGATCGCGGTGAAGCCCGACCGGATCAGTCTGGTGCGTGTCGGCGCCGGTCCGGGCGCACCGTCCAACGAGACCTTTCTCGACGTGGAGGAAGCGGGCGGCGTCGCGCCCCAGGCGGATCTGCGTATCTACGAGGCGTCGTCGAACGGTCTTCTGGACGGGTTCGAAGCCGCCGCATCCGAGAACGTCGCCGACACCGTGTCCGCCTCCTGGGGACAGGCCGAGCTGGACTACTTCGCCCATCCGGGTCTGCACGAAGGTGCGCGCACCTTCCTGCTGGACGCGTTCCACGACGTGTTTCTGGAGATGGGCATCCAGGGTCAGAGCGTGTTCCTGTCGGGCGGCGACGACGGTGCGTTCGATACCGCCAAGCTCGACCGCGTGTTCGGGACGCCGACGGTGGAGGATCCGGTCTGGAACGCGCCCTACGCCGTGGGGGCGCCGGCGAGCGATCCGGCCGTCACCGCGGCCGGCGGCACGACGGTCCCGTTCTCCACGACCTTGGCGGATGGTGTCGTGCTCCATGTGGACCAGGAGCAGGGCTGGAGCACCCGCTACGTGTTCACCCAGTCGGCCGGGCAGAACGCGCCGATCGCGTTCGATACCCTGTATCCGAAGGGCGGCGGCGGCGGCGTCAGCAGCTATTTCGCGCGTCCGTTCTACCAGGCCGGGACGGCCGGCATGACGCGCACCCGGCCGGGCCAGCGCTTCACCCGCGATACCGGTTCGGGTCCCGAAACCCTGCTGACCCTGCCTTCCGGTTTCGACGGCCGCAACATGCCGGACCTGTCCGCGGATGCCGATCCCCGCAGCGGCTACCAGTTCATCGGCATCGGCGGCGCCTTGTTGACACATCGGGGCGGCACCAGCTTCGTGGCGCCGCAGCTGAACGCGGTCACGGCTCTGGCGGTGCAGCGGAACGGCCGCGTCGGCGCGTTGAATCCGGTGCTGTACGGGTTGGGCGGGGCCGTGTCCCGCGACATCGCCGCCGGTGGAAACTGGGGCTATGCGGCGTCGCCCGGCTATGACAACGCGACCGGGCTTGGCGTGCTGGACGGGGTGCGGCTGGTGGACGCTCTGGGCGTGCTGAGCCTGGCCGGGAACTGAACCGGGCGCTTCCGCCGGCCGGGTCGCTTGCCAGCGGAAGCGCGCACCGGGATGCTGCGTGCTTCATGACCGAACCGACGCACGCCGATCCGACCCGGAGCGCCATCGCGCTCGCCAACCGCCAGCAGGGGCTGGCATCGGATCCGGACGTTTCGGCCTTCGTGTCTGCCTCGGCCGGCAGCGGCAAGACCAAGCTGCTGATCGACCGTCTGCTGCGCCTGATGCTGCCCCGCGTGGCGCCGGGCGATGGGGAACGGCGCCTCGTGCCGGGCACCGATCCGGCGCGCATCCAGTGTTTGACGTTCACCAAGGCGGCAGCGGCGGAGATGGCGATCCGTTTGCAGCGCGAACTGGGTGGCTGGGTGACGCTGGACGATGCGCGGCTGGACGAGCGCCTGCGCCGTCTAGGCTGCGAGGGGGGTGCCGCCTTGCGTCAGCCGGCACGGGCCCTGTTCGCGCGGGTGCTGGATCTGCCGGGCGGGATGCGCATCGGCACCATCCATGCCTTCTGCCAGTCGCTTCTGCGTCGCTTTCCGGTGGAAGCGGAGGTCAGCCCGCATTTCCGTCTGGTGGAGGATACGGATTCCCGCGCGGCGTTGAACCGCGCCTGGGAAGAGGTGCTGTCGGAACGGTCCCGCGGCGGCGCGGAGGATGCGGCGCTGTCCCTGCTGGCCGGGCAGGTGCAGGCCTCCGACGCGTTGCGGTTGTTGCAGACGCTGCAGAGCAAGGCGCCCGCGCTGCAACCGGCGCTGGAGGCTTTGCAGAACGATCCCGAGCGGGTCGGGCGCCATCTGCGCCGGCTCGTCGCGCTGCGTCAGTCGGACGAGGAGGCCTGCGTTCTGGCGGGCGTGTCGCCGCCGAACGAGCCTGCCCTGGTGTCGGTGCTGCGGGAAGCGATCGCCATCGGCACGCCGTCTTTGCGGAAACAGTCGGAGGACATGGCCGATTGGCTGGCGCAGACGCCGGAACAGCGCGTCGCCGGCTGGACGCGCTGGTGCGGGATGTTCCTGACCGGCAAGAACGAGCCGCGTGCGCCGGGCGGGTTCGTGCGGGGCAAGCTCGGGCAGAACCATCCGCACATCGCCGAGACGCTGGTGGCGGAAGCCGAACGCATCGTCGCCGTGGAGGACAACAGGCGGGCGATCCGCACCGTGGCGCTGACCCTGGCGCTGCTGGAAGTGGCCGGCCCGGTTCTGCGTCGCTACGCCGATGGCAAGCGCGCGCTCGGGCTGGTGGATTACGACGATCTGATCGGCCGCACCCTGTCGCTGCTGCGCGATCCGGGTTCGGCCTGGGTGCTCTACAAGCTCGATGGCGGCATCGACCATCTTCTGCTGGACGAGGTGCAGGACACGTCCGATCTGCAATGGCGCATCGCCCATGCGCTGACGGACGAGTTCTTCTCCGGACGCGGTGCGGGTGCGGAGGAGCGGCCTTTGCCGCGCACCGTGTTCGCCGTGGGCGACTACAAGCAATCGATCTACTCGTTCCAGGATGCCGATCCGGACGCGTTCCATCACTGGCACGGGCGGTTCCGTGACCGTGTCGGGCTCGGCGGGCAGGAATGGCGCGAACCGGAGCTGACGGTGTCGTTCCGTTCCACGGTGCCGGTGCTGGCGCTGGTGGATGCCGTGTTCGCCGCGCCGGATGCGGCGCGCGGCGTGCTGGAGCCCGGGCGCGACGGTGCGATCCGCCACGTGTCGGCCAGGCCGGACGCGCCGGGCAGCGTGGAGCTGTGGCCGCTGGTGCCGGTGGATCGTGGCGGCGATCCCGCGGCGGCCGGAGATGCGCCCGATCCGGCCGATCCGTGGAGCGCGCCGCGCCGCAACCGCAGCCAGGGCTCGGCGCAGCAGCTTCTCGCCGAGCAGCTCGCGCGCTTCATCGCCGGCGAGATCGGCCGCGTGCACGAGACCGGCGGGGCGCCGCTGATGGCCGGCGATGTTCTGGTGCTGGTGCCGCGCCGCTCCGCCTTCGTGCGCGCGCTGATCCGTGCGTTGAAGAGCGAGGGCGTGCCGGTGGCGACGCTGGTGCGGACCGGTCTGGCCGATCAGATCGCCGTGCGCGACCTGATGGCTCTGTGCGACGCGCTTCTGCTACCGCAGGACGATCTCTCCGTGGGTTGCGTGTTGACCAGTCCGATCGGTGGTCTGAGCGACGACAGCCTGATGGCGCTGGCGACGGAGCGCGGCGAGAGGAGCTTGTGGGAGCAGTTGCGGGCGCGGGCCGGGGAGCGGCCGGATTGGGGCCGGGCCTGGGATCTGTTGTCGTCCTTGTTCGCGCGTGTGGATTTCGTGACGCCGCATGCGCTGCTGGCCGAGGCGCTGGGGCGGTTCGGCGCGCGGGCGCGGCTGCTGGCGCGGCTGGGGCCGGAAGCGGCGGAGCCGGTGGACGAGCTTCTGTCGGCGGCGCTGCGCCATGCCGAAACCCATCCCCCCTCGCTGCAAGGCTTCCTGCACTGGCTGCGCCGGTCGGAGGAAAGCATCAAGCGGGAACCGGACGCGGCCGGCGACGCCGTGCGGGTGATGACCGTGCATGGCGCGAAGGGATTGCAGGCGCGTCTGGTGATCCTGCCGGACACGACGGGGAATCGCCCGGTGGACGATACGCTGCTCTGGGTAAAGCCGGATGCGCCGTCCGGGAACGCGTTCGAGCAACCGCTGGTGGCGCCGATCTGGGTGCCGCGCGCCGAGCTGGGCTCCGCGCCGACGCGTTTGCTGCGCGACCGGATGCGCGCCGACGCCACGGCGGAAAGCAATCGGCTGTTGTATGTGGCGCTGACCCGCGCGGCCGATCGTCTGGTGGTGTGCGGCTGGGAGAGCGGCCGGAAGACGGAGGGCGGGGCGCCGGACGGAAGCTGGTATGCGCTCTGCCGGGCGGGGTTCGAAGCGGCGGGGGCCGTGGCGGAGCCGTTCGCACTGTCCTGGGACGGCGAGAAACAGGTTTTGTCCCGCGCCGAACAGGTGGCGTCTCGCCCGTTAGTGCCACCGGCGGCGAAGATGGAGACCGCTCCGGTGGCCTTGCCGTCCTGGGCCGGACGGGCGCCGGACTGGCGCGCGGCGCCTTTGCCGCCGGAGCCCTTGCTGCCGCAGCCTTTGGCGCCGAGCCGGCCGGACGACGTGGAGTTGGGGCCGGTGCCGGCGCTGCGGTCGCCGCTGGAGACGGAAGCGGGCGAGGAACAACGCCAGCGCGCCGCGCGCCGGGCCGGCGGGTTTCGGCGCGGGCGATTGCTGCATGCGTTGTTGCAGCATCTGCCGGATCTGCCGGACGATTCGCGGATGGCGGCTGCGTCACGGTTTCTCCGGGCCGGGGCGGACGGGCTTTCGGAAGAAGAGGCCTCGGATGCAGCGGACCGGCTGGACGCCGTGTTGCGCCATCCGGTTCTGGCACCGCTCTTCGCTCCGGACGCGTTGGCCGAGCAGCCCGTGTCCGGGCTGGTGGACGGGGTGGTCGTGTCGGGCCGGATCGACCGTCTGCGCGTCCTGCCCGACCGCGTTCTGCTGTGCGATTTCAAGACCAACCGGCGCATGCCGTCGGCGCCGGAGCGGGCGCCTCTCCCCTATCTGCGGCAGATGGCTGCGTATCGTGCCCTTCTGGCGCAACTCTATCCGGACCGCCCGATCCGCTGCGCCCTGGTCTGGACGGAGGACGCCAGCGTGATGGTTCTGCCGGAGGCCCTGCTGGAGCAGCATCGGCCCGGAACATACCGGCTGCGTGACGGGGACGGATCGGCGCCGCTTGACCAGCCGCCACCCGTCGCCCATCTCGGATGACGCGCAGTTCAAAGGACACCGCACAGATGAGCGAGAATACGGTCGCCGTTACCGACGACACCTTCGAGACCGACGTGCTGAAGAAGCAGGGTGCAGTTCTGGTGGATTTCTGGGCCACCTGGTGCGGCCCCTGCAAGATGATCGCCCCGGCGCTGGAAGAGATCGGCGCGGAGTTCAAGGACCAGCTCACGGTGGCGAAGGTCGACATCGACCAGAACCCCGCCACGCCCAACAACTATGCCGTGCGTGGCGTGCCGACCCTGATCTTGTTCAAGGACGGCAAGCCGGTCGCCACCAAGGTTGGTGCGCTGCCGAAGAGCCAGCTCAAGGATTGGGTGCGCGAGTCGCTCGCCTCCTGATCCCGACCGGGACCGCTGGCGGGGAGTGACCCGCCAGCGGTCTTTCGGTGGAGGTGTCCCGGGTTGGCGATCCGGCACCGTCGCCATATCGTTTCTTCCCCACAGGGAAGAGTCGAGATGCCGGCCATCACCATCTTCTGCCATGGCACCAAGTCCTATTCCGACGAGGCGTTCCTCGATCCGGCCGTCGAGGCGGATGGAGAACTCGTTCGCGTTCTGGAACGCAATTTCAGGATTCCGACCGCGGATCAGGAACTGACGTTGAACGGCGGCAAATTGCTGCTGCAAGGCGTCGGCTCGGGTGTCGACCCGCGGCATTCGGTTCTAAAGGAGAGCGGCGACGAGCTCGGTTCGGTCGACAAGCACCGGCTGGCTCCGGCCTGGGGGCTGGCGGTGTCATCACTGCTGCACATGGTCGACGGTGCCGGTATCGGCGGGAATATCGAGCGGGCCTTGACGTTTCTCGACGCGATGAAGCGCGAGGGAATGGCGCCCGACGCGATCGTGATGGTCGGCTGGAGCCGGGGCGCCGTGACCTGCGTGCGGCTCGCGCAGGCGCTGGACCGTGTGATGCCGGACATTCCCGTGCATATCTTCGCCGGAGATCCCGTGCCGGGGTTCGGCCGTCATGATGGCTGGAAAGACGCTTTCACCAGCAGCAAGGAATACACCGTCACCGCGAATGTGCGGACGTTCCTGCATATCATGGCGATGGATCTGAAGGGGCTGGTGGGAAAGGCGTTCCGACCCCTGCTGCCGAGCAAGGTCGATGGTTCCGCGACCAAGATCGGCATCCTGCCGATGCCCGGAAACCACAGCGAGGTGGTCAAGACGTCGGCCGGCGACCCGGGCAAGCTGACCATGGATCTGGCGATCCGGTTCCTCGGATTGTTCCAGGACATCAACCTCAGGCGCGACTTCCTGGAAACCTACAAGCTGCAGATGGAATCGATCCTCGATTACTACTACAGCCTGATGGAGGAAGTCGGGAAGCAGGACAGTCATTACGCGTCTTCCCACGCGTTCCAGGAGACCGGATCGGGTGGGCGCTCCAAATATTTCGTCGGAAAGACGCCGTATTACGGCAGCGATTTCGTGTCCGACTTCCGGGAGAAGCGGTTCGTGAACTTCCATCACCGCTATATCGCGGAGCGTCTGGGTCTGGTGGACACGCACCATTCCGCCGATCAGCAGGAAGGCTTCGAACTGCGTCAGCTTCTGTCGGAGATGTATAGCTGATCAGGGATGGTTCCGGCGTCCGGCGACGCCGGCTCGACCAGTCTGTCGAGCCGTCAGTTGGAATTCCGTTCGATCGGATGATGCGTCAGGTCGCGTCCGCCCAGTGGGCCGCACGGATCGATTCGGCCTGCATCAGCGTCGGCAAGGAAGGATCGCACAAAGCCTGCATTTCGCCTTCGTGGTCGTACTCCGGCATGAAGCGGTCGAGCACGGGGTCGCGGCCTGCGGCGGGGTGGAAATAGATCTCGGAGAGGCCCGGCGGCAGGTCGGGCAGCAGGGCGCGGATGCGGTCGGCACGCATGGCACCGCTCCAGCGCAGGCCGAAGCAATGGTCGTTGGTGCGCAGACCGGCGCGTTCGGCGCGCCAGCGTAGCAGGCCGGTCCAACGGCGCAGGGCGGCATCGCCGACGCTTTCTGTTGTCCCAAGCGGCATTGCAGGCTCTCTGGGGATCCGTATGGCGGGCAGGTGGTGACGCTGCCCGGCCTCAATCATCAGCGCCCCCACGGTCGGGTGCAGATGCATGTGCTTATGGGCGTTGGCGTGGTCGAGCCGCAGGCCGGTGGCGGCGAAGGCGCCGAACTGCGCACCGATTTCACGCCGGAGCTGACGTCGCACATCGGGGCGGAAGAAGTAGCGCACGCCGAGACGGAGCTGGTCGGAGGGGAACCAGCCGGTTTCGTCCACGAGGAGCGGGATTTCCGAAGGCGGCAGCGTCGCACGGCCTTCGATCGCCACCAGATGCAGCCCGACGCGCAGATCGGGCAGACGCCGGGCGCGCCGCACCGCATCCTCGGCCGCATCCCCCGCGACCATCAGGCTGGCGGTGGACAGCATCCCGTCGCGATGCGCCCGCTCGATCCCCTCGTTGACCTGCTCGCTGAGCCCGAAATCGTCGGCCGAGAAAATAACCGAACGATCGGGGACCAGGGACGACCGTCCCTGGCCGGGTCCAGGGGCGGCGCCCCTGGGGGTCGTCAAGCCGCGTGCCGGTCCTTCAGGAACTGGAAGAACTCCACGCCTTCGCGCAGGCGGCGCTTCATCATCTGCGGCGACCGCACCATCTCGCCGACGATGGAGGCGATCTTCGGCGCCCGGAAATAGAACTTCCGGTAGAAGGTCTCGACGCTGTCGAAGATCTCGGTGTGCGAGAGATGCGGGTAGTGCAGCGGGGCGATCTGCACGCCGTTCTCGTCGATCAGCTCGGCGTTGGCGGCGTCGAGCCAGCCGTTCTCGGTCGCCTGCTTGTGCAGGAACGTGCCGGGATAGGGCGCGGCCAGGGAGACCTGCAGCGTGTGCGGATTGATCTCCTTGGCGAAGGTGATCGTCTCCTGGATGGTCTCCTTGGTCTCGCCCGGCAGGCCCAGGATGAAGGTGCCGTGGATCTTGATGCCGAGCTCGTGGCAGTCCTTGGTGAACTGCTTCGCGACCTCGATCCGCATGCCCTTCTTGATGTTGTGCAGGATCTGCTGGTTGCCGCTCTCGTAGCCGACCAGCAGCAGGCGCAGGCCGTTGTCCTTCAGCACCTTGAGCGTGGAGCGCGGCACGTTGGCCTTGGCGTTGCAGCTCCAGGTGACGCCGAGCTTGCCGAGCTCGCGGGCGATCGCCTCGGCACGCGGCAGGTCGTCGGTGAAGGTGTCGTCGTCGAAGAAGAACTCGCGCACCTGCGGGAACAGCTTCTGCGCGTGCGCGATCTCGGCCGCGACGTGCTGCGGCGAGCGCGTGCGGTAGACATGGCCGCCCACGGTCTGCGGCCATAGGCAGAAGGTGCAGCGCGACTTGCAGCCCCGTCCCGAATAGATCGAGATGTAGGGGTGCATCAGATAGCCGATGAAGTAGTCCTCGATGCGCAGATCGCGGGCATACACGTCGGTCACGAAGGGCAGGCTGTCCATGTCGTGGATCAGCGCGCGGTCCTTGTTGGTGACGATGGTGCCGTTGTTGTCGCGCCAGGTGATGCCGTCCACGTCCTTCAGGTCGCGGCCTTCGGCGATCTCCTTGATGGTGAAGTCGAACTCGTTGCGGGCGACGAAATCGATCGGCGCGCCCTTCAACAGGCTCTCGTCCGGCTGCACGGCGACCTTGGCGCCGACCATGCCGATCTTCAGGCTCGGCTTGGCGTCCTTCAGCATCTGCGCGACGCGGACGTCGGAGGCGAAGGACGGGGTGGAGGTGTGCAGCACCACCATGTCGCGATTCTTGATGTCTTCCAGGATCGGCTCCATGCCGAGCTTGGCCGGCGGCGCGTCGATCAGACGCGAGCCTTCGATCAGGGCGGCCGGCTGGGCCAGCCAGGTCGGATACCAGAACGACTTGATCTCGCGCTTGGCCTGATAGCGGGAGCCGGCGCCGCCGTCGAAACCGTCGAACGAGGGCGGCTGCAGGAAGAGGGTCTTCATCATGGTGCTAGTCGTCCTTGGATCGCGCAACGAGCGTCCGGGCGGGCGGGGGCCGGAGGCAGCCGGGCTCAATACGACGGGTTCGCGCGCGCGTCACGCTCTTTCCCGCATATGGGCCGGAACCGTGGCGCGTAAAGCTCACTCGGCTGTCTGAGCAAACGGTCGGGCGGGCTGGTCCGTGACCGTGGCGACGGGCTCGGCGGCATGGCTGGGCGTGCCGGGCGTCGCGGGCCGGGCTGCGATGCGGCTGCGTGCCGGCACGGAAATCACGTGTCCACGCCACGCCACGGTGCCGCCGCGGAAACTGTTCAGCATCACCACGGCGGAGATCCAGTCGCGCAGCGGCAGCAGGGCGGTGGACAGAACCGGCTGCGAACGGACGGCGCCGTCGATGATATGGGCCGCGCCCGCACGCCAGATCCATACCCCGGCCAGGATGCCCCAGCTCCAACCGGCGGAAGGCGCTGCCAGCACCGCGAGCGTGGCCCAGAACAAGGGAAGCTGAATCGACGACAAGGCGTAGCCGAGCGGTTCGACGCTGCGGACCGTGCGGCCCCAGCGCAGCTCGTGCGCATACATGGCGCCGAGCGAGGCATCGGACACAGTGGTGCGGGTCATGGTGTCTGCGATGGCGATGGTGGCACCCTCGGCCCGCACTGCCTGACCCAATGCCGAATCGTCCGCCAGATGCGGCGACAGAACCGACAGGCCGCCGATCGCAGCGAGCGTGTCCCGGCGAAGCGCCATGGTGGCGCCCAGGCAATCCTGACGCCCCAGCAGGCGCGACATCAGCACACCGGGCAGGAAATTATGGTTCACCTGCGCCGCTGCCAGCCGGCGGGCGAGGGTACCGTCGGACGGGATGCCGCCGTAGAGCGTGGTGACGAGACCGACGCCCGGCCGGTGCAGGGCTTCGGAAACGGCGCGCAGATAGTTCGGCTCGGCATGGATGTCGGAATCCGACATCACCAGGAGGTCGTGGCGTGCGGCCGGCAGCATATTGATCAGATTGCCGATCTTGCGGTTCGGTCCGTGCTGCTCGGCGGACACGACCAGATCGAGCGCCAGCCGGGGAAAACGGCGCTGAAGGCGGCGTACCACGGCGATCGCCGGATCGGCCGGGTTCTGCACGCCGAACACGATCTGGAAATCGGGGTGGTCCTGACGGCAGAAGCTTTCCAGCGCCTGTTCCAGCATCGGCTCGTCGCCGTGCAGCGGCTTGAGCACGGTGATGGGAGAGGCCGGCGCGGTCTCGTGACGGCGTCGGGCGGCGCCGCGCACGAAGCGGCGCAGCAGCACGGCGCCAACGCCGGCCTGGATGCAGCCGAACGTGGCCACCATGCCGCAGAGCGCCGCGATCGCACGTCCCGTCATCTCGAACGGAGCGCTGGCTGGCGTCATGCGTCGCTGTCCGTCCTTTCTGGTCGACATCGGGCGCAGATCCCGCCCGATTGGGGAGCGGCGCTTCGGGGGAGGATCAGCCGCCCTGGAAGGCGGCGGTTTTCTTTTTGAGGCTGGCGATCAGTGCGGATGCATCGCCGGATGCCAGGCTGGAGCTGAAATCGGCGCGCTGCACCGCGACCTGACTGATGTTGCCGTTCAACAGCACATCGACCACGCGCCAGCCCTGCGGGCCCTGACGCATCACGTAGTTCACGTCGGTGGTGGCGCCGCCGGCGATGATGTGGGTGTGGACGATCTGCTCGCCCGGCACGGCAGCCGGGGTGGCGGCCGGATCGACCTTGAACGTGTCGTTGCCGCCCGGGGCGAAATTGGACACGTAGCGCGCGACGGTGAACTGACGGAACTGGTTCAACAGCTCGGTCTTCTGCGCGTCCGGAATGGTGCGGTAGCGCAGGCCGACCGAGTTCTGCAGCACGGTCTGAAGATCGAAGGCGTTCTCAATGGAGGGGGCCAGGATCTGGGCGCGTTCGGCGAAGCTGCCGCGCGAATGCTCGATCCGGCCCAGCCCCGCATAGAGCGTGTCGATCGGCGCCGTGGGCGAACCGGCCGCAGCGGAAGCGACGGCAGCCGTGGCGGGCTGGATCTGCGCCTGCGCCGCCATGGGCAGGAGCGCCGCGGACGCGGCCAGACCGAGACGGATCGTCGCGGCGCGAAGGGTCGGGAACATCATTGTAACGAGCATGGGTTCAGCATTTCGGCGCGGCGCGGTGCAAAGGCAAGCCCTCGCCTGCATCGCTGCTACCAGCTCCGTTCAGACCGATCGCCTCCAGAGCGGTCTGGACGATGGTTTTCTGGTCCAGTCCGGCTTCTGCGATTTGGGCTGCGGGTGTGTTGTGGTCGATGAAGCGGTCGGGGAGGGTGAGGGGTCGCATGCGCACGCCGTCGAGCAGGGCTGCGTGGGCGAGATGGTGCATGACCGCCGCCCCGAAGCCGCCAGCGGCGCCTTCCTCGATGGTGATCAGCACGTCGTGCTCGCGGGCGAGACGGTCGATCAGGGCGGTGTCGAGCGGCTTGGCGAAGCGCGCATCGGCGACCGTAGGGGCGAGACCGCGGGCGGCCAGCTCGTCGGCGGCCTTCAGCGCCTCGCCCAGCGACGTGCCCAGCGACAGGATGGCGATGCCGCCCTTCTCGCCTTTCGGCCTCTCCCGCACCATGCGGCCCACGCCGATCGGCAGCACCTCGCCGCGTGCGGGGAGCGCCAGGCCGAGCCCGTTGCCGCGCGGATAGCGCACGGCACTCGGGCCGGCATCGTGCGCCGCCGCCGTGGCCGTCATGTGCATCAGCTCGACCTCGTCCGCGGGCGCCATCACCACGATGCCGGGCAGGCAGCACAGATAGTTCAGGTCGAACGCGCCGGCATGGGTGGCGCCGTCCGCGCCCACGAGGCCGGCGCGGTCGATCGCGAAGCGCACGGGCAGGTTCTGCAGCACGACGTCGTGCACCACCTGGTCGTAGCCGCGCTGCAGGAAGGTGGAATAGATCGCACAGAACGGCTTGATGCCCTCGGTCGCCATGCCGGCGGCGAAGGTGACGGCGTGCTGCTCGGCGATGCCCACGTCGAAGAAGCGGTCGGGGAAGCGCTTCGCGAAGGCGTCGAGCCCGGTGCCGGACGGCATGGCGGCGGTGATCGCCACGATGCGCGGGTCGTGCTCGGCCTCGGCCAGCAGGGCGCGGGAGAACACGTTGGTGTAGGAGGGCGGGCCGGGCGGCGCCTTGGTCTGCTCGCCCGTGACCACGTTGAACTTCTGCACGGCGTGATACTTGTCGCCCGAGGCTTCCGCCGGCGCATAGCCGCGGCCCTTCTGGGTGATCACGTGCAGCAGCACCGGGCCCTGCTCGTCCGCGTCGCGCAGGTTGCGCAGCACGGGCAGCAGGTGGTCCATGTTATGGCCGTCGATCGGGCCGATATAGTAGAAGCCCAGCTCCTCGAACAGCGTGCCGCCGGTGAGCATGCCGCGGGCGTATTCGTCGGCGCGCTTGGCGGTGCGCTCGATGGTGGTGGGCAGGCGGCGCGCGACCTTGCCGCCGAGTTCGCGCAAGCTCAGGAACGAGCGCGACGACATGATGCGGCTGAGATAGGCCGACATCGCGCCGACCGGCGGCGCGATGCTCATCTCGTTGTCGTTCAGGATCACGATCAGCCGGGCCTTGGACGAGCCGGCATTGTTCATCGCCTCGTAGGCCATGCCGGCCGAGATCGACCCGTCGCCGATCACGGCGATCACGTTGCGCTGCGGCAGGGCCCCCTGGCCGGCGGCCTCGCTCTGATCGGACAGCAGCTCGTGTGCCACGGCCATGCCGAGGCCGGCCGAGATCGAGGTGGACGAGTGTGCCGCGCCGAACGGGTCGTATTCGCTCTCCGAGCGGCGCGTGAAGCCGGACAGGCCGCCGGGCTGGCGTAGCGTGCGGATGCGGTCGCGGCGCTCGGAGAGGATCTTGTGCGGGTAGGTCTGGTGGCCCACGTCCCAGATCAGCCGGTCATACGGCGTGTCGAACACCGCATGCAGGGCGACGGTGAGTTCCACCACGCCCAGAGCCGCACCCAGATGCCCGCCCGTCACCGAAACCGCGTCCAGCGTCTCGCCCCGAAGCTCGTCCGCAACCACACGAAGCTGCTCCGCACTCAAATTGCGAAGATCCAGCGGCGACGAAACACGGTCCAGTAAGGGGTATTTCGAGGAGCCCGGAACGGAATTTGCCATGGTCCAGCGTATCCAACTGCGCCGGCCGCGCGCTTTTTCGTCATGAGGCCGGTCTGGTTGCGGGTCGGAGGGCGCGAACGCGGTCCGACCGATGCGGACCTGCTTTAGACATAATCGGCTCCTTGCAACAGTGTTGTCGCGAAACCTGTTGCCGATTTGCCATGGGTTTGCAGGGTTTCGTTTGCCGGACTGGTGCAGATCGTCCTATACGCGGCGCAAATGGCGGTGTTCTATCCGTCGATCAGCCTATCGACGCGCTGTGTTCTCGATTCCGTGATTGTGGAGTTCGGCCAACCGCCTCCATCCTCATGGGATCGCGCCGGGCGAGCTCGGTCGCGCGCAAGCAGGAGAAGAAGTACGCATGGTCCCCATCATGCAGGCCGTCCGGGTCGGCTCCTACGTCATCAAGCAGCACGTCACCGGCCGTAAGCGCTATCCGCTCGTGCTGATGCTCGAGCCGTTGTTCCGCTGCAATCTGGCATGCGCGGGCTGCGGCAAAATCGATTATCCGGCGCCGATCCTGAACCAGCGTCTGAGCGTGCAGGAATGTCTGGACGCCGACACCGAATGCGGCGCGCCGATCATCGCCGTGGCCGGCGGCGAGCCGCTGCTGCACAAGGACATGCCCGAGATCATCACCAAGCTGATCGCGCGCAAGAAATACATCTATCTCTGCACCAATGCGCTGCTGCTGGAGAAGAAGCTCGACGATTACAAGCCGAGCCCGTACTTCTCGTGGGACGTGCATCTGGACGGCGATCAGGCCATGCACGACGCCTCGGTCTGCCAGGATGGCGTGTTCGACCGCGCCGTGTCGGCGATCCGTAAGGCGAAGGCGCGCGGCTTCCGCGTGTCGATCAACTGCACCGTGTTCGACGGCGCGCAGCCGGAGCGTCTCGCGAAGTTCTTCGACGAGGTGATGGCGCTGGGCGTGGACGGCATCATGACCGCGCCGGGCTATGCCTATGAGCGCGCGCCGGACCAGGAGCACTTCCTGAACCGTCAGAAGACCAAGCAGCTGTTCCGCGACACCTTCCGCCTCGGCAAAGGTAAGAAGTGGAAGTTCACCCAGTCGCCGCTGTTCCTGAACTTCCTGGCCGGCAACGAGACCTATCACTGCACCCCGTGGGGCAAGCCGCTCCGCAACGTGTTCGGCTGGCAGAAGCCCTGCTATCTGCTCGGCGAAGGCTACGCCAAGACCTTCAAGGAGTTGATGGACGACACGGCCTGGGATCAGTACGGCACCGGCAACTACGAGAAATGTGCCGACTGCATGGTGCATTCCGGCTACGAGTCGAGCGCCGTGGTGGATGCCTTTAAGCGCCCGCTGCACTTCGTGAAGGTGGCGCTGGGCGGTCCGCAGACCGAAGGCCCGATGGCGCCGGAGATCTCGCTCGAGAACCAGCGCCCGGCCGAATACAACTACGCCGAGCACGTGGATCAGCGCATGGCGGAGATCGCCGCCAACAAGAAGACCACCGTGCGGCGGGTTCCGGCCGAAGCGGCCGAGTAAGACGCGAGTCCGGGAGGGGCGGTTCGCCGTCCCTCCCGCCCCGGTTCAGCCCCGGCTCAGCCATGCATGCGGGAGATGTCCAGCAGCGTGGCGTTTTCCAGCTCCTTCTCGGCGAAACGCGCCCGCACCAGATCGCGGATGCTGACGATGCCGATCATGCGCTTGCCGTCCATCACCGGCATGTGGCGCACCTGACGCTGGCCCATCAGAGCGATGACCTGATCGATGCGGTCCCCGGCATGGCAGGTGATGACCGGCGCGGTCATCACCTTGCGCAGGGCGGAATCCAGCGCGGTGTGACGGTCGCGGGCGAGCAGCTTCACCAGATCGCGCTCGGAGAAGATCCCGACGATCGCGTCGCCGTCCTCGATCACGACCGCGCCGATGCGACGCTCCGCCATCAGCGCCACCGCATCGGCCACGCTATGGGTCGGGCGCAGGCTGGCGACTTCCGGGCCTTTCTGTTCGAGAATCTGGGCGATCAGCATCTTGGTGCTCCTTTGCTACGAAACATGACGTTCGTTTCGGCCCGAGAGTTCTGTTCCCCCGACGCATGACGGGGGCCAGTCGGGCGCATTGACGGGTGGGGGTCGCGTGCTGCCGGATCTCGATCGCGTCATTCCGTCCTGACCGTCCGATCCGGATATGGGTTGGCCCAGGCGGAAGACGAACGAGGATGCGGGCCAGGGGTGCGGATGGGCCTCCATGCGGCAGGCGGACGGTTTTCCATGCCGCTATTCCACCGCCCCGCGCAATCCCGCCCCTGCCGCCAGCGGGCAGAGCGGCAGGGCCAGCGCGGCGAAAGCGCCCAGAAGCAGCAGTTCCGGCCGCCAATCGAGTCCGGCCCCGGCGGCATCAGCGGCGGCGGCACCGAAGATCAGCGCCGGCGTGGCGAGGGGCAGCACGAGCAGCGGCAGCAGCACGCCTCCGCGGCGCGCGCCGAGCACCACGGATGCCGCCATGCCGCCCAGCAGCGACAGGATCAGCGTACCCAGAACGAGTCCTGCTTCCAGCACGGCGATCTCGCCGCCGGGCAGGCCGAACATCAGGGCGATCGGCACGGTGGCGATCAGCAGAGGCAGTCCCGTTGCCAGCCAGTGCGCCGCCATCTTGGCGGACGCCACCGCTGGCGCCGGCAGGCCGCACAGCATGAGCTGATCGAGCGACCCGTCTTCCAGTTCGGCGCCGAACAGGCGGTCCAGCGGCAGAAGGGCGGCGAGCAACGCGCAGACCCAGACGATCCCTGGCGCCATGCGGCGCAGCAGTTCAGGCGAAGGGCCGAGCGCCAGGGGAAACAGGGACGCGGCGAGCACGAAGAACAAGGCGGAAGCGAGTGTGTCGGCGCCGTGGCGCAGAGACAGGCGCAGGTCGCGCTCGAGCAGCGCGCCCCAGCGGCGCAGGGAGCCGGGCGGGGTCATGGGCTCAGGACCAGCGTTTCGGCACCCGGCAGCGGCAGCGGCACGTGGGTGGTGGCGATCACCAGCCCGCCCGTCCGGCGATGCGCGGCCAGAACCGCGCCGAGCCGCTCGATCGCGGCGGCGTCGAGGCCGAGCGAGGGTTCGTCCAGCAGCCAGAGCGGCGCTCCGCTCAGCGCCACACGGGCAAGGGCGGTTCTGCGTTTCTGTCCGGCCGATAGGAGACGGGCGGGGAGATCGGCGAGGGGGGCGAGATCGAACGCGTCCAGCACGGGATCGGTCGGCCGGCCGGACAGGATCGCGGCCAGGTGGAGATTCTCGCGCAGGGTCAGGCCGGGTTTGAGCGCGTCGGCATGGCCGAGAAAGCCGATCCGGGCGGCGTGGGCAGGCGGATCGCGCAGTGCGTCGTCGCCGTGCCAGAACAAGGTGCCGGCGGCGAGCGGACACAAACCGGCCAAAGCGCGCAGCAGGGTGGACTTGCCGGCGCCGTTCGGCCCGACCATCAGCAGCGCGCCGCCTGCCGGAACGGCGAAAGAGATCCGGTCCAGCACCAGCCGATCGGCCCGCAGCACGGTGAGCGCGTCGGCCATGAGAGCCGAGCTGTCGAGCGCGCCGGGCAGGTCACCCGAGCGGGCGGCGCGCTTGTCTCGGTTCGGCATGTCGGTATGTTCTAGGCCCATCGAAATTCAGCCACGCGTTTTCCTGCCTGTTCCGGTCCAGCGACCCACGATGCCGGTCGCCCCGGTGTGTCGTTCAGGGGCGTGGATGTGAATGCCTCGGAAGGGAACAGCTTCATGAAATCGGTCGGTCAGGACAATCTCGGCACGCGCAGCACGCTCGACGTGGATGGCAAGACCTACCACTATTTCTCCATCCCCAAAGCCGAGGCCGCCATCGGCGACGTGAGCCGCCTGCCGGTCAGCCTGAAGGTGCTGCTGGAGAACGTGCTGCGTTTCGAGGATGCGCGTTCCTACACTGTCGACGACGCCAAGGCCGTCGCGGGCTGGCTCGCCAAGGGCCAGAGCACGCAGGAAGTGCCGTTCAAGCCTGCCCGAATCCTGATGCAGGATTTCACCGGCGTTCCCGCCGTGGTCGATCTGGCCGCCATGCGCGACGGCATCACCGCGCTGAACGGCGATCCGCAGAAGGTGAACCCGCTGGTGCCGGTGGATCTGGTGATCGACCACTCGGTGATGGTGGACGTGGCCGGCACGCCGGACAGCCTGCAGCGTAATGTCGAGATCGAGTTCGAGCGCAACGGCGAGCGCTACGCGTTCCTGCGCTGGGGCCAGGAAGCGTTCGAGAACTTCACCGTGGTGCCGCCGGGTGCCGGCATCTGCCATCAGGTGAACCTGGAATACATCGCCCAGGCGGTGTGGACCGCGACCGTCGGCGGCGAGACCTTCGCTTATCCGGACACGCTCTACGGCACCGACAGCCACACCACCATGGTGAACGGCATGGGCGTGCTGGGCTGGGGCGTGGGCGGCATCGAGGCGGAAGCGGCCATGCTGGGCCAGCCGATCGCCATGCTGATCCCGGACGTGATCGGCTTTAAGCTGACCGGCAAGCTGCCGGAAGGCGCCACCGCCACCGATCTGGTGCTCACCGTTACACAGATGCTGCGCAAAAAGGGTGTGGTCGGCAAGTTCGTGGAGTTCTACGGCCCGGCCCTGGACACGCTGCCGGTCGCCGACCGTGCCACCATCGGCAACATGGCGCCGGAATACGGCGCGACTTGCGGCTTCTTCCCGGTCGATGCGCTGACGCTCGACTATCTGCGCCAGACCGGCCGTGACGAGCATCGCGTCCGTCTGACCGAGGCCTACCTGCGCGCGCAGAACATGTTCCGCGACAGCACGACGCCGGACCCGGTCTTCACCGACACGCTGGAACTCGATCTCGGCACGGTGGAGCCGTCGCTGGCCGGTCCGAAGCGTCCGCAGGACCGTGTGGCGCTGAAGAACGCGGCCAGCGCGTTCGAGACCGAGCTGGCCGGCTCGCTCGGCGTGCCCGCCAACGACGCGCATAAGAAGGTCGCCGTCGCCGGCACCAACTACGAGATCGGTCATGGCGACGTGGTGATCGCCGCCATCACCTCCTGCACCAACACCTCCAACCCCGCCGTGCTGATCGCCGCCGGTCTGGTGGCCAGGAAGGCACGTGCGCTGGGGCTGGCGCCGAAGCCGTGGGTGAAGACCTCGCTGGCGCCGGGTTCGCAGGTGGTGACCGAGTATCTCGACCGCGCCGGTCTGAGCCCGGAGCTGGATGCGATGGGCTTCAACACGGTGGGCTATGGCTGCACCACCTGCATCGGCAATTCCGGCCCGATCGCCGACAATCTCGTCGACGCGATCGAGGACAACAAGCTGATCGCCGTGTCCGTGCTGTCCGGCAACCGCAACTTCGAAGGCCGCATCAGCCCGAACGTGCGGGCGAACTATCTGGCGAGCCCGCCGCTGGTGGTGGCCTATTCGATCCTGGGCACCATCCGCGAGGACATCACCACCGCCGTTCTCGGCACCTCCAAGGACGGCAAGCCGGTCTATCTGCGCGACATCTGGCCGTCCAACAAGGAGATCGCCGATCTGATCGCGACCTCCATCACCCGCGAGCAGTTCATCGAGCGCTACGGCCAGGTGACCAAGGGCACCAAGGAATGGCAGGCGCTGCAGGTCGCGACCGGGTCCGAGACCTATAAGTGGAACAGCGGCTCCACCTATGTGCAGAACCCGCCCTATTTCGAGGGCATCGCCATGGAGCCGAAGGACAAGGGCGACATCGTCGGCGCCCGTGTCCTGGCGCTGCTGGGCGACAACATCACCACCGACCACATCTCGCCTGCCGGTGCGATCAAGAAGAGCGCGCCTGCCGGCGTGTATCTGGAAGAGCATCAGGTCGCGCAGAAGGACTTCAACTCCTACGGCTCGCGCCGCGGCAACCATGAAGTGATGATGCGCGGCACCTTCGCCAACATCCGCATCAAGAACGAGATGGTGCCGGGCGTCGAAGGCGGCATCTCCAAGCACTACCCGGACGGCAAGCAGGCCTCGATCTACGACGTGGCGATGCAGTACCAGGAAGAGGGGACGCCGCTGATCGTGTTCGGCGGGAAGGAATACGGCATGGGCTCGTCGCGCGACTGGGCGGCGAAGGGCACCGTCCTGCTCGGCATCCGCGCCGTGGTGGCGGAGAGCTTCGAGCGTATCCACCGCTCCAATCTCGTCGGCATGGGCGTCCTGCCGCTGCTGTTCGAGGAGGGCACCACCCGCCAGACGCTGGGTCTGAAGGGCGACGAGGTGATCGACATTCGCGGCCTGGACAAGATCACGCCGCGCATGACCCTGACCCTGGCGATCACCCGCGCCGACGGCTCCAAGATCGACGTGCCGGTGATCTGCCGCGTCGATACGCTGGACGAGGTCGAGTACTACCGCCATGGCGGCATCCTGCAATACGTGCTGCGCGGCATGGCTCAGGCGGCCTGACATCGATTGCGCGCCGGGCCACACGGCCCGGCGTGACGCGAAAAGCCCGCATCGTCCTCGTGGCGATGCGGGCTTTTTCGTATCCGGCCTCAGCCGGCGGTGCCGCGTGTCAGCGGCGGGGTGGGGACGGGTTGCCCCTCGTAGTAATCGGCGTCGCGGAGGAAGCCGTGACGGCCGAAGGCGTCGATGCCGATCGCACCGCTATCGGGATAGGTGCAGATCTCCGCAGGCGGTTCGGCGCCGATGGCGAGATAAACGAGATCGCTCGTGCTGTCGGCCGGGTTGGCGAGCTGGTGCGCGATGCCGGTATCGGCCGGGCAGGAAATGCAGTCGCCCGGTCCGATCGGGTGCATTTCGTCGCCGTAGCGGAACACGCCGTGTCCTTCGAGCACCACGAAGATCTCGTCGGCCATGAGATGGGTGTGCGCGGGACAGGCGCTGTGTCCGGGCGGAACGCGACGCGCGTTCAGGCCGAGCCGCCCCATCCCGAAGCGCCCCGGCCCGGCCTGGCGCAAAGCCGGCGTCAGGGCGCGCCGGTAATGCGTCCATCCCGGCGGCATGTCCGGTTCGGTTTCCGGCGCGGTGTGCATGTTGACGATCAGCGGCGTCGTGTCGGTCATCGCGCGGTCTCCCAGGATCATGCGGGAGAGAGCGTGGGCCGGATCGAAGTTCCGCCTTCATCGGCGTCCGGGTCGTGTCAGGCTGAGTCCCGGACGATCAGGCGGGCGGGCAGTTTTCGCGCTTCCGGCGGTCCGCCCGCCAGCATGTTCCAGAGATTGTCGATCGCCAACTCGCCGAGACCGGCATAATCCTGGGCGACGGTCGTCAGCGACGGGCAGGTGTAGCGGCTGAGCGGGTGGTCGTCGTGCCCGGCGACGCGCAGGGCGGCGTGACGCCCGACGGACAGCCCGGCCTGTGCTGCGGCAGACAGAACGCCGAAAGCCAGACGATCGTTGGCGCACAACACGGTTCTCTGCCCGTCCGCCGTTTGGCGCAGGAAACGTGTCGCGATCTCCTGGCCCGCGCGCTCGAAATCCCAATGATGCGGGCCGGTCGGATCGAGCACCTCGCCCTCATGTCCGGCTGCGTGCATGGCGGCGAGGAAAGCCTCGCGTCGTTCGGTCGCATTGCGGTTCACCGGCGGCATCGCCACGAAGACCGGCGGCGTGCCGGTGTGCAGCAGATGCGACACGGCGAGGCCGATGCTTTGCCTGTTGTCGGTGCCGACGAACGACACGCCGCTTCGGACCGGGGTGTCGAGATAGACGATGGGAAGCGCCTGCGCAGGCGGCCGGGCCGCTCGCTCGGTTTTCGTGCCCAACGCCGCGACGATGGCGCCGGCCGCACGAAGCGATCGAAGGGTCTCCAGCGCGCGCTTCTCGATCGCCGGATCGCCATGGCTTTGCAGCAGCATCGGCAGATACCCGGCGCGCATGCAGCGCATGTCGATCAGCCGGGTCACCTCCGCGTAGAACGGATCGGTGACGGACGGGACGACGATGCCGATGATCCGGGATGTCGGGCGGCTGAGATTGGTCGCGATCAGGTTGGGCCGGTAGTCGTAATGTTCCAGGCTCGACTCGATCAGCGCGCGTGTGGCCGGTTTCACCGAGTCCGGATCGCGGAAGAATTTGGACAGGGTGGGGCGGGAGAGACCGGAAGCCCTCGCGAGTTCGTCCATGCTGCGAAGCGGCGTCTTCATGACCGGGAGCCTATCGCATGGCGCTTGGGGAGCAAGGCGAACAAGAAGTTTACGCGCGAAAACTTTCGTTGACGGAAACCCGGCGGCGCGGTAGCCACGCTTGGGCTCGGCGTCCCCCGTTCATTCCTTTTGTTTCCGGCAGGGAACGGGTGATGGGGCGTTCTTCCGGGCTGGCGAAAGGTTGGATGATGATCGTCACGTTGGGCGAAATCGTGGTCGAGATCCTGGCCGAGACGCGCGGCCACGGTTTTCGCGAATCCCAGCCTTTGTCCGGC
This sequence comes from Lichenicola sp. GTC18331, assembly GCF_055386855.1. Classification (NCBI taxonomy): domain Bacteria; kingdom Pseudomonadati; phylum Pseudomonadota; class Alphaproteobacteria; order Acetobacterales; family Acetobacteraceae; genus Lichenicola; species Lichenicola sp. GTC18331. The sequence goes on from NZ_AP045015.1 coordinate 2,322,044, forward strand.
CCCTATCCGAGCGGGGCGCCAGCGATCTTCATCGATCAGGTCGCCAGACTTGGCCATCCCTGCGGTCTGATCTCCTGCGTGGGCGACGATGATTTCGGACGGCTGAACATCGACCGGCTGCGCGCGGACGGGGTCGATGTGAGCGCCATCGCCGTGATGCCCGGTCAGGCGACCGGCAGTGCGTTCGTGCGCTATCGACCCGATGGCGAGCGGGATTTCGTGTTCAACATCCGCAATAGTGCCGCCGGCATGACCCGTTTGACCCCCGAAGCCGATGCGCTGCTCGATCGCGCCCGGCACCTGCATGTGATGGGGTCGTCGCTGTTTTCTCCTGCTCTGCGCGATGCGGCGCAGACGGCCATCGCGCGGGTCAAGGCGCGCAATGGAACGGTGTCGTTCGATCCCAACATGCGCAAGGAGATGCTGCAGGCTCCTGGGATGAAGGATGCGCTGCAGGCGATGTTGCGCGTGTGCGATCTGTTCATGCCGAGCGGACCGGAATTGTTTCTGTTGAGCGATGCGAAGACGGAAGACGCGGCCATCGCCGAACTGCTTGGGCTCGGCATCGGCGGCATCGTGGTCAAGCGCGGTGCCGAGGGCTCGAGCTTTCACGATCGCGACGGCGTGCGTTTCCAGAAGGCTTTTCCGGCCGATGAGATCGACCCGACCGGTGCCGGCGACTGCTTCGGCGCCACCTTCGCGACCTGCCGTTTGATGGGCCGCACGGTCGAGACGAGCCTTCGCTACGCCAATGCCAGCGGCGCCCTGGCGGTAGGGCGGCGCGGGCCGATGGAAGGCACGGCCGGGTTCGCGGAACTCGATGAGCTGATCGCGGCGCAGGGCTAGAGAAGGATCCGTTATGGAAACGACGTTCGAACGTTTCTCCTCGCTTCGACAGGGAACGACGTTCCGGGGCGTGACCTCCGTGTGTTCGGCGCATCCCTGGGTGATCGAGGCGGCGCTGGAACAGGCGCGCGACGATGGCGGGGTCGCCCTGATCGAAGCCACCTGCAACCAAGTGAACCAGGAGGGCGGCTATACCGGCATGCGCCCGGCCGATTTCCGCGATCTGGTCTGGTGTCTGGCCGATCGTGCCGGGCTGTCGCGCGACCGGGTGATCCTGGGCGGCGATCATCTGGGGCCGAATCCCTGGAAATCCCTGCCGGCTGAGGAGGCGATGGCGCGCGCCGAGGCCATGGTGGAGAGCTACGTGCGGGCGGGTTTCACCAAGCTGCATCTGGATTGTTCGATGGGATGCGCGGGGGAGCCTGCGGCGCTCGGCGATGCGGTGGTGGCCGAGCGTGCGGCCCGCCTCGCCGCCCGTGCCGAAAGTGTGGCGCCGGGCGCCGCGGCCTATGTGATCGGCACGGAGGTACCGACGCCCGGAGGGGCGACGGAGGGGCTGGACCATATGGTGCCGACGGCGCCGGAGGCGGTGCTGGAAACCCATGCGGTGCATGAGCGCGCGTTCCAGGCCCTGGCGCCTTCGGCCTGGGACCGGGTGATCGCCATGGTGGTGCAGCCGGGTGTCGAGTTCGGACACGACGAGGTCGCGATCTTCCGCCCCGAGGCGGCCCGAGCCTTGTCGGCGACGCTCGGGCGGTTGCCCGGGCTGGTGTTCGAGGCCCATTCCACGGATTACCAGCCGGCCCGGGCGCTCAGGGCCTTGGTCGAGACCGGCTACCCGATCCTGAAGGTCGGACCGGGGCTCAGTTTCGCGCTTCGCGAGACGCTGTATGGGCTGGATGCGATCGCTGCCGTTCTGTCGCCGGGCGGGGAACGCCTGTTCGACGCGATGGAAAAGCTGATGCTGGCGCGGCCGGCGCAGTGGCGGTCGCATTACGCCGGATCGCCCGACGAACAGCGGGTACTGCGCCATTTCTCCTATAGCGACCGTATTCGATACTACTGGCCGGAACCGGAAGCTGTCGCCGCTGTCGCTGCTCTGGAGCAACGGCTCGCCGGTCGCGCCATTCCGCCGACCTTGCTGAGCCAGTATCTGCCGCTCCTGGCGGAGCGTGTTGCGAACGGAACGGTGGAAGCGACGCCGAAGCGTCTTGCCATGGAGGCGGTGCGGGACGTGCTGCGCTCCTATGCGCGTGCTTGCGTCGCGCCGAACTGAACGCCGAACCAGAACGAGAAGGACACGAACATGGCAGGAACGTTGCAGGACAAGGTCGCGGTGATCACCGGCGCCGCGCGCGGCATCGGACGGGCGATCGCCGCACGCTATGTCGCGGAAGGGGCGATCGTGGTGATCGCCGATCTCAACCGCGCGGGCGCCGAAGCGGCGGCGCTGGAGATCGGCGGCCGCTGTTCCGGAGTCGAGTTCGACGTGACGAAGCAGGAATCGATCGATTCGTTGATCGAGACCGTGGTGGCGCGTCATGGCCGGTTGGATATTCTGGTGAACAACGCCGGCATCTTCGACATGGGGCCGACGGTGGAGATCAGCCGCCAGAGCTATGCTCGCGTGTTCGCGGTGAACGTCGAGGGGCTGCTGTTCACGCTCCAGGCGGCGGCGAAGCAAATGATCCGGCAGGGGCGTCCCGAATCCGGCGGCGCTGCCGGCAAGATCATCAACTTCGCGTCTCAGGCCGGGCGTCGCGGTGAACCGCTGGTGGCGGTCTATTGTGCCAGCAAGGCGGCGGTGATCAGCTTGACCCAGAGCACCGGTCTCGATTTGATACGCTATGGCATCAACGTCAACGCGATCGCACCGGGTGTTGTCGATAACGAGCACTGGGAGCACGTGGATGCGATGTTCGCCCGCTACGAGGGGCTCGAACCCGGCGAGAAGAAGCGGGTGGTGGGCGCCTCGGTGCCGTTCGGCCGCATGGCGCGACCGGACGAGATCGGCGGTCTCGCAACCTTTCTCGCCAGCGCCGATGCCGACTACGTGGTTTCGCAGTGCTACAATATCGATGGAGGCAACTGGATGAGCTGATCCTTTGCCGGTAACCGAATGACTGCAAAAACAAACCAAAAAACAGGAAACGTCATGCAGAACAGGACTATCGCGCTGGCCGTCAGCGCTGCGATCGGCTGCGCCGCGCCGGTGGCGGCACACGCGGACACGACCTTGACCATCGCCACGGTCAACAACGTGCAGATGATCGAGATGCAGAAGCTGGCTCCCCAGTTCGAGAAGCTTCATCCCGACATCCATCTGCGTTGGGTGACGCTGGAAGAAAACGTGCTGCGCCAGCGCGTCACGACCGATATCGCCACCCGTGGCGGCCAGTTCGACATCCTCACCATCGGCAACTACGAGGTTCCGATCTGGGCGAAGCAGAAGTGGCTCGTCAATTTCGACGACGTGCCGGCGTCCTACGACATGTCCGATATCATCGGCGCGGTTCGCCAGGGCATCTCGTATCAGGACCATGTCTACGCGCTCCCGTTCTATGCCGAGAGCGCGATGACGATGTATCGCAAGGATCTGTTCGCCAAGGCCGGGCTGACCATGCCCGAGGCGCCGACCTACGATCAGATCAAGGAGTTCGCCGACAAGCTCACCGACAAATCGGCCGGCACCTACGGCATCTGCCTGCGCGGCAAGCCGGGCTGGGGCGAGAACATGGCCTATGTCACGACGCTCGTGACGTCCTTCGGCGGCCAGTGGTTCACCCAGAACTGGAAGCCGGCGATCGACACCGACGCCTGGAAGAAGGCGATCACCTTCTATGACGGGCTGCTGAAGAACGATGGCCCGCCGGGCGCCGCCAGCAACGGCTTCAACGAGAACCTCGCTCTGTTCGCTTCCGGCCATTGCGCGATGTGGATCGACGCCACCTCCGCCGCCGGCACGCTGTACGATCCGAAGCAGAGCCAGGTCGCCGACAAGGTCGGTTTCGCCGCGATCCCGAGCGGTTCGTTCAAGGGTGGTCCGACCTGGCTGTGGTCTTGGAACCTGGCAATCCCCTCGACTTCGCATAACGTCGCGGCGGCGAAGACTTTCATCACCTGGGCAACCTCGAAGGACTACATCAAGCTGGTCGGCGACACCGATGGCTGGGTGAATATCCCGCCCGGAACCCGCACCTCGTCCTACAAGGACGCCGAATACACCAAGGTTGCTCCGTTCGCCGGTTTCGTGCTCCAGGCGATCGAGCATTCCAACCCGAACGGCCAGACCGCGCAGCCGCGGCCTTATGTCGGCGCCCAGTTCGTCGACATCCCCGAGTTCCAGGGCATCGGCACCCAGGTCGGACAGACCGTGGCAGCGACCCTGGTGGGCAGCACCTCGGTCGATAGCGGTCTGGCTCAGGCGAACGCCGCCACTCAGCGGACCATGCGCCGCGCCGGCTACGACAAGTAAGGCGGAGAACGGCCCGGAGATGCAGCACGGCTTCCTCCGGGCCTCGTGACGATCGCATCGAAACCAGGGCCGGTGCTTGTGGGCACCGGCCCTGGAACTTTTGGACGGCCTTTTCCGTCTTTTCCCGTGTCGGGCGAGATCCGGCACCTGTGGAGAGGGGCGGAACGATGAGCGGATTTCTGAACGGTCTGAAGAGCAAGGCCATGGCGATGGCGGGCGGCGAAGAGGCGCTGGCCGGCGTTCTCACGCGCATGCTCGAGTCCGAGGGCGGCAAGGCCGGGCTGGAAAAGCTCTACCAGCAGTTCGACAAGGCGGGTCTCGGCGACAAGGCACGATCCTGGACAGGGCCCGGCCCGAAACAACCTTTGACCACCGAGGAAGTGCAGCGCGTCCTGACCAGCGATCAGGCCAAGTTTCTGGCCTCTTGCACCGGCCTACCGCTGGCGCCGCTGCTGCCGGTGATCGCCAAGCTATTGCCGATCGCGATCGAGAAGATGGCCAAGAAGAACGAGACGCCCCAGCAGGCCGCGCACGAGACGGTGCAGGACGTCACGGGCGGCGCAGCCAAGAGCTGAGGATCAGGCAGCCAAACCGGCGACCGGGCGTCGCGTGCGCAGAACGCGCCCGGCCACGATAATTCCTGTTAGTACAACCGCTGCGAAGGCGATCAGGATCGTGTGCAGCATCCAGAATCGGGCTGGGCCCAGTGTGCCGAGCCGGCTGGCAAGTTGAGCAACGACCATGTTCGCCAGGAAGATCTGCAGCGCACAGGCATTGGTAATCGTTGCACGCAACGGCGCTGGCGCCAGACGCGAATAGAGCGCCATCGACACCATGTAGGTGTTGGTGTTGCCGATATCGTTGATGATGTGGAAGGCAAGCCCCCAGCCGAGCCCGACGCGGCCGGTGGGTGCCGCCGCCAGCAGCAGGGTCGCGAGGGCGCACAGCGCCGTACCGATGGCGATCTTCACCATATCCGGTACCGGACGCCCGCGCCGTTCCAGATAGGTCCATGTCACGATCGAGAGCGTCGTTGCACCCATGGAAATGAACGCATCGGCCGAAAGAAGCCAGCTCACCGGCATCTGGTGTCCAAACCAGCGTAGATCGTAATGCTGCTTGGCCCAGAGCAGATAGCCGTCGAAGATCTCCATGTTGCCGACCGAGTCGAGTGCCAGCACCGGCAGTAGCAGGACCAGCCCCAGCACCATCAGCCAGTCGCGGCGGGTCAGATCGGCGAGCCGGCCGGCGGGCCTGTCGTCGGAGACTGGCGCGCCGGTTTCGCTGGCCGGGCGGATGGCACGGTTGAAGGTCACATAGGTCAGGAAGGCCAGCAATGCGCCGGCCGAGGCGGCCAGGAAGCCCAGCGACCAGCTGAAGCTCTCGCCCAGCGTGCCGCAGACGATCGGGGCAAACAACACCGCGATCGCGGGCGCCAGGTTGTAGAGCTGGAACCCGTTGGAGCGGCGTGGGTCCTCGGTCGTGTAGAGTTCGCCGAGCTGGGCCTTGGTGGTGCCGGCAAGTCCGACGCCCATGACGAACAAGAGCAGGCCGACCAGCAAGAGTGGCCGCATCGTCAGCAGCAGCATGCCGCAGAAGACGCCCAGCAGGCCGACGATGATGGACGGGCGGTGACCCAGAAAACGGTCGGCGACGACGCCGCCGACGATCGGCGCCGCATAGATCAGGCCGCCGAACAGGCCCGCGATCAGCGCGGCACCCGCCTGCGGCGTGGCGCTAGCGCCGAGCCCGAGCCAGTGCTCGAGCGTCGGCAGGCCCAGCACCTGCTGCGCGCCGCCATTGCGCAGAATGGACATGGACAAGGCCAGAACCAGGATCGATTGCAGGCCGTACTGGGCAAAGGACATCCAGATTTCGGTGCTGAGCAGCACGGCCAGACCGCTTGGGTGGCCCAGGAACGACCGTTCCTGCGCGGGATGCGCCCGCACGTTCAGCGCCGGTCCAGCGGCGCGCAGGCGCGTTCGAGCCAGGCGCGTTCCATCGTGTCCAGATGCGGACCGATCTCCTTCAGCACCCGGGCATGGTAGCGATCCAGCCAGCGTCGCTCGTCGTCGTCCAGAAGAGCCACGTCGATCATACGTCGGTCGATCGGCGCCAGGGTCAGGGTCTCGAAGCCGCAGACCGGTTTTTCGCCGCCGACCGCGCGGGCTTCCACCGCCATCGCATTCTCCAGCCGGATGCCGTGCGAGCCGGGCTTGTAGTAGCCGGGCTCGTTGGTCAGCACCATGGAACGATGCACCGGCCCGTTCGGTCCTCTGAACGAGAAGGCGGACGGCCATTCGTGCACGCCGAAGAACGAACCGAGTCCGTGGCCTGCGCCGTGGTCGAAGTCGAGACCCGCGCGCCAGAGCGGTTCGCGCGCCAGCATGTCGAGCCTGTGGCCGCTGGTGCCGTCCGGAAACACCGCCTCGCTCAAGGCGATCAACCCTTGCAGCACGCGGGTGAACTGGTCGCGCCATGCATCCGGGGGCGTGGCGTCGCCGAGCCAGACGGTGCGGGTCACGTCGGTGGTGGCGCCCGCATATTGCCCGCCGCTGTCGATCAAAAAGAGGGCGTTCGCCGCGAGCGGCGCGCTGCCTTCGGCGGCGGGGTGGTAGTGCATCAGCGCCGCGTTCGGGCCGGTGGCGGCGATGGAGGCGAAGGACGCGCCGGAGCAGCCACTCGTTGCCATGCGGAAACCGAGCAGCGTGTCCGAGACGGCCATCTCCGTTTGGCCGATGCCGTTCTGCTCCACCCAGCACAGGAAGCGGGTGAGCGCGACGCCGTCCTGGCGGTGCGCGTCGCGGAACGCGTCGAGTTCGGCGTCGGTCTTGCAGGCCCGCGGCGTCAGGCACGGGTCCGGCGCGTCCGAGAGGGTGGCGCCCGCGTCCTGGAGCGTCTGCTCGAACCACACCGGGGTGCGAGCCGGGTCGATCCGCACGCGGGCGCCGGCCAGAGCGCCGATCTCGCCCGGCATCGCGTCCGGCGGCAGGATGCGCACCGCGTCGCCGAGATGGGCGCGCAGAGGATCGTCCAGCCGTGCCGCGTCGACGAACAGGGTGGCGGTGGCGTCGCTGCGCACCAAGGCGTGCGCCAGCAACGCAGGGGTGTAAGGCAGGTCTCGCGCGCGCAGGTTCAGCAGCCAGCAGACCGCGGCCGGGTCGCTCAGCACCGCCGCATCCTCTTTCGCCGCACGGAGCGTTTCGGCCACCAGAGCGAGTTTTTCGGCCACCGTGCGGCCGGCCAGCGCGGCGTCCTGGATCCGGATCGGCGTGGCGGGCGGGGCAGGGCGATCCGGCCAGACCATATCCACCAGATTGGGGCGGATCGGCACCAGCGTGCCCCAGGTGCCTTCGAGGGCGTCCAGGGCGGCGCGGCCGATCACCATCGGGTCGTAACCCAACCGAAGAGGCGCACGGCCTTGTGCGTCGAGCCAGTCCGCCGGCGGGTTCTCGCCGTTATGGAGGCATTGCCAGGCCGGGCCGGTCTCGACGGGGGCCTGCAGCGTGTAGCGGCCATCGGTGAACAGCAGCGCGGCATCGGGGAGGACGATCGCCAGCCCGGCCGAGCCGCTGAAGCCGGACAGGAGCATGAGCCGTTCGGCGCAGGCGGGCACGTCCTCGCCGAGATGCTCGTCGCCGCGCGGCACCAGATAGCCGTCGATGCCGTGCGCGGGGAAACAGCGTCGCAGAGCGTCGAGGGGGGTGACGGTCATCGCGTTGGGTCCATTGGGTCTGGAGACGGTCAGCATGCAAGTGACGGGGTTAGTCAGGCAGCGCAAAGCTTGTGGTTCAAGCATATGGATCGCTGGACCGCTAGTCGTATACGATATCCAGAGCCGAAGAATGTGTGATGTGAGGCGTCTTGCCAGCTATGGTTGCCAGGAAGAATTGAAACAGTATAACGTTGCGCTATGTTCGATCTTCCTGTGAGGTTCGGTTGTCCTTGTTTCTCCGCATGGAAAGTGGACCAGACCTTTCCCCCGCGCCGCCGGGTGTTTCGCCGACCCTGCATGTGGTTGCCGCAGGAGATCCGGCCGTTCTGCTGGACATTGTCCGGCCTGCCGTCGGCCTGGCGATCTGGGCGCGCGAACCGAACCCGCAATGGCTGGCTGATTCGATCTCCCTGGCGCTTCCCCCCGACCATGCGCCCTTGGTCGTGTCAGGAGAGCCGGACATCCTGGGCCGGCGGTTGGCGCAATCGCTGCCGAATGGCTGCCCATCCTGGTTCGAGCGCGAGGTGACTGGATTCGCGTCGCTTCTGGCCGATGTCGCGGCGGCCCCGCGCCTTCGCGTCCGGTTCGGCGCGTTCATCGATGATGGCGAGCCGCAGGACGTCCGCTTGTTCTGTCGCTACGGGGACGGTGCGATGTGCTGGCGGCATCCAGATCTGCACGGGATCGTCGCGGGAGGCGAGGCGGACCCGTTTGCCGTGCTGATTCTGAAAGGCGCGCGCTCCTCCATCCGCCGCCGCCGCGCCCTTCGCCTCCAACCCGATCCTGCGTGCACCACCGCCGGGCCGGTGCTGTTGATCGAACCCGAGATAGGAGCGTTTTCGTGAACCATCGCCCTTCATCCATCGATCCTCGCCTTCCGGTGACGGTGCTGTCCGGCTTCCTGGGCGCGGGAAAGACCACGTTGCTGAACCATGTGCTGGCCAACCGGGACGGACGGCGCGTGGCGGTGATCGTCAACGACATGAGCGAGGTGAATATCGATGCGTCGACCGTCGAAGCGAACGGCGGCTTGTCGCGTACGGAAGAGAAGCTGGTGGAGATGAGCAATGGCTGCATCTGCTGCACCTTGCGCGAGGATCTGATGCGCGAGGTGGCGCGCCTCGCGGCGGAGAAGCGTTTCGATGCCCTGCTGATCGAGAGCACTGGCGTCTCGGAACCGATGCCTGTTGCAGCGACCTTCGATTTCCGCGACGCGCTGGGCGTCTCTCTGGACGACGTGGCCCGTCTCGACACCATGGTGACGGTGGTGGATGCGCAAAGCTTCCTGCGGGACTACGGCTCGACCGACGATCTGGCCACGCGCGGCGAGACGGCGGGCGAGGGTGACGATCGCAAGTTGGTGAACCTGCTGGTGGAGCAGATCGAGTTCGCCGACGTTCTGGTCGTCAACAAGTCCGATCTGGTCACGGCTGAGGAGTTGCAGCGCCTGGGTGTGCTGCTCTCCACCTTCAACCCGGGGGCGCGGATCGTATCGAGCGTGGAAGGTCGGGTTCCGCTCTCCGCTGTTCTGGAGACTGGATTGTTCGATTTCACACGGGCGCAAAACGCGGCCGGGTGGCATCAAGCGCTGCTGGGGGCGCATCTGCCGGAAAGCGAGGAGTTCGGAATCCGCTCCTTCGTGTATCGCGCACGTAGACCGTTTCATCCGGCCCGGCTGCACGCATTCCTCGGTGGCGCATTGCCGGGCGTCGTCCGTGCGAAAGGGTTCTTCTGGTTGGCGACACGGCCGGACTACGCCGGATCGTGGCAGTTGGCCGGCGCGATCGGTCGCCACGAGTTGGCCGGGCGCTGGTATGCGGCGGTGCCGGAAGAGCGTTGGCCGGCCGACTCGGAATGGCGTGAACGCGTGCAGCTGTTGTGGGATGGCGAGCATGGCGATCGCCGGCAGGAACTGGTCTTCATCGGCATCGACATGGACGAAGCCACCCTGCGCGCTGATCTGGATCTCTGTCTGCTTACTCAAAAAGAATACGAATCCGGTCCTGCGTCCTGGGATGCGTTGCCGGATCCATTTCCTTCTTGGGGAAGTTGAAGAATGTTTTCCCTTGGAAGGGAGAACAAAAGAGCTTCTGTTCATTGGAATTCACCCGGGACCGGTCTTCCCTCACCATCCGGACAGAAGCCTTTTTGCTTATTGTGTTCAGAAAAAGAAGACCGTTCCTGTTCTATTTCTTCAGAGACCGCTGCCCTTGCCAGGCAGCAAGGTCAGGGTTAGAGGCGCGAAGGCACCACCCATCACAGGACGGGCGCGGAAGCCGGAGACATAGGTGCTTGTCGGATCGTAGTAGTCCGAGAACGGTTCGCCGGACTGGGTCGTATTGGCGTAGTTGTAGACCTCGTCATAGATGTCCTTCGCAAGCGTCGCATCGTTCGTGCTGGCGGCGGTCCAGATCTGCCAATCGGCCTTGGTGAATCCGTGCGCCACGTTGTTGTCGGTCAGCGTGCGCGGATCAAGCGGAATGCCGGTCGGATGTTCCTGCGTGCGATACCAGGCCGCTTCCTCCGCCAGAATCGCGCGCGGGATCAGGTTCAGGCCGAGCAGCTTGTCCGGATAGGCATTGTATTTCAGGCTCCAATAGCTGTCCGGTTCGCTCGTGGTGTCGGGGCTCTGGGAGTTCGCGGCTTCCTTGTACTGCAGAAGAAGGTGGGAGCCGTCGCTGCTTTGCGCCATGGTCGCCCATTTGCCGATCATGGTTTCTGCGCGGCTGCGGTAATGCTTCGCCTGTGCCGTCTTGCCGGCATAGTCGGCGATCTGCGCCATGGCACCCACCGCTTCGATTCCCTTCAGTGCCAGATTAACGCTGTGCGCGATCCGGCCGGTGAAATCGTCGGTCTGGTTCTGGTACTGAGGGTCGAGCGCGTTCGGATAGGGGAACTCCTTCGCGTTCGGCGCAGGATAGGAGAGCAGGTAGTCGGCCCATTGTTTGAACAGGCGATAATGCTGCAGCGCGTAGGCGGCCGCTTTCGGTTGTGTGGTGTGCTGCATGTAGGCGTCCGCCATGATCAGCATGTTGGCGGTTTCTTCCACCGGCATGTTCTCGCCGCCGCCATCGTCATGCCCATCGGCGTTCGGATAGGTGCTACCGAGATCGTGTGGCGAGAACGGTTCCGGCCAGTATCCGGATTCCGAATACTCGATGACCGGTTCGAGCATGTAGCGGAGAAGCTCCGGGTTCATGTAGAGAAAGGCCGGCATCGACGGATACATCACGTCCACCGTCTGCACGTTGTCGTCGGACGAAATCTCTTCCAGGAACAGCAATGGATTGCTTGTGCTGCCGACCAGTTCGGTGGCGGCGAAGGCCTGACGCAGAACCGTGGCGGTGATGGCCGCGTAGTGCGCGTTACCGACCGATTTCGATGCCTGCCTCAGATTCTTGTCGAGCGCATCGGCGCGTGACAAGGCTCCCCCGATATCGTTGTAGTCGAAGGCGAGCATAGCTTCCTGCGTCGGGAAATATTGCCGCCACAGACCGCTGACCTGCGTGCCGTGGAAGCTCACGGCCGGATCGCGCACATGGCCCACGACGATCTTGAACGGTGCTGTCTGCGTGGCACCGATGCGTCCGAAATCGTTGGCGAAGGCGAATACCGGATAGGCGTTGTTGATCGCGCGTGGCTGGTTGGTGTCGTTCGTGTTGGCCAGTGTCCCGTAGGTGGCGAACTGTGTTCTGACCGCGGCGTCGGAGCCCGATTGCGTGGTCAGAGTTCCGCTGTTCTCCGTGGCGAAGAGCGCCGTTCCCCAGGACGGGTAATCATAGGTCTGCTGCAGAACGGTCGGTGTGCTCGGCGTGATCTCCCAGGCAGATAGGCTGCCGGAACGCGTCGATCCGTCCGCGTTGCGGTTGACGCCGACCTTCGACCAGACGATCGGCGTCGTGTTGGTGCCGTGCGCCCATTCGCCGCTGATGTCGTAATAGACCGAAACGGTATGCGAACCGCCGTCGGTGCTGCGGACGCTGGTGACGATGTTCCCCAACGGCATCGACAGCCGTTTCAGGTCGTTCGCCTCCACCGGCGACAGCATGTCCATCGTCAACAGCACACCGCCGGCCTCGAACGTGAAAATCGATTGTGTTGCCGTGGTTTTCAGCGACGTTTGCGTCATGGCGTTGAGCCCGGCCGTGTTGGGCGCGCCCAGGAACAGATAGGGTTTGTTGTCGATCATGGCGATGCCGGTGATCGCCTTGACCGTGCCGTTCCAGTGCGCGGGCCATGTACGGGCCGCTTGCCCGGTGGCGTTCTCGAGCCAGACATTGGTGTAGGGCGCGCGCGTGATCAGTGGCGCCGCCGGCGGCCGGATCGGTGTGAAGGCGCTGCTGCCGGACAGGGCGTTGATTTTCACGCCTGTCTGCGCGCTGGCGGGAAGGGCGCTCCCGGCAAGCGCGAGCGCGGCGGCGCCCGCCATCAGAAGGGGGCGTAGGCCTGGACCGTTCATCGGTTTCTCCTGGCGTTTCCTGTTTCGCCGTTCTCGGACGGCTTTGTTCAGTCAGGCACCGCGCGCGAGCCTGGGCGCGGGACGCGAACGACAAAGAAACGGCAACGAGAAAATGGAAAGCGAAGGAAAAACCGTGACGCCGTCGGCATTCTGTCGAGCCGTTCAATTGTCAGACAATAACCTGCGCTTTGTCATGCTCCGTTGCAACTTGCCGAAAACCAGGCCCGGCGCGGCGTTACCAGCTGATCACGAAAATGTGTGCGATGCTGCAACTGAGGTGCGTTTGGAGGTGAGCCTGCTCGAATGACGATGCTGTTGCGCCGCCCGGAGGCGGATTGCCAGCAATCCCCGGATTTGGCATGAGCAAAAAATCGTTCCCAAGCCGTTTCCGTGCGGATCCCGATTGACCCCAGCGCCCGAGCCGATCGTCCGCATCCGCGACCTGCATAAGAGCTTCGACGGCCATGTCGTGCTCGAGCGGGTGTCGCTCGACGTGGAAGCGGGTGATCTGCTTTCGGTGATCGGTCCATCCGGTTGCGGCAAGTCCACCCTGCTGCGCTGCCTGAATTTGCTGGAAGTACCGGACGGCGGCCAGATCCGGATCGCGGGTCACGCGATCGACCGACGGGAGGCGCGCTGGAGCCGGCAGGACGAACGTCTCGCGCATCAGCTTCGCACCCATGTCGGCATGGTGTTCCAGGGCTTCAATCTGTTCGCCCATCGCACCGTGCTGGAAAACGTGATCCTGGCACCGATGGTGGCGCGTCGCACCGCCCGGCGCGAGGCGTCCGAGACCGCCATGGCCCTGCTCGAGAAGGTAGGGCTCGCCGCCGCCGCGCATCGTTATCCGGTCACCCTGTCCGGCGGGCAGCAGCAGCGTGCCGCCATCGCTCGTGCGCTGGCGATGGCGCCCTCGGTAATGCTGTACGACGAGCCGACCTCCGCGCTCGACCCCGAGCTGGCGGAAGAGGTTCTGGGCGTGATGCGTCAGCTCGACGACGAAGGCATGACGCAGATCGTGGTGACGCACGAGATGCGTTTCGCCCGCGCCGCCTCCGACCGGATCATCTTCATGGATGGCGGCCGCATCGTCGAGGATGCGCCGCCGGAGCAGTTGTTCACGGCGCCGTCCGATCCACGCACGCGTCAGTTCCTGCGGAATTTCCTGTGATGCGCCGCCTGCTGGTGCTGCTCTTGCTGCTGTTTCCGGTCTGGGCGGCGCAAGCGGCGGACCTTCCCGTGCTGCGCTGGGCGTCGGATGCGCAATCCGGCGCGCCGTTCGTGTTCCACGATCCGGCCGACCAGTCGAAGCTGACCGGCTTCGAATACGACATCATGCAGACGCTGGCGGCGAGGATGGGCCGCAAGCCGGTCTTCGTGCAGAACGACTGGGACGGGTTGATCCCGGGCCTGCAGCGCGGGCTCTACGATCTGGTGATCGACGGCATCGAGATCACGCCCGAGCATCGCGCTGTGGTGGCGTTCTCCACGCCGTATTATCGCACGGCCGAGCGCATCGCCGTGCGACGCGGTACGGATGGTCTCGATACGGTGGATCACCTGCGCGGCCATGTCGTCGGCACGCTGAAGGACACCACCAGCATGCGTCTGCTGGAAAAGGCCGGCGGGATCGAGCTGCGGACCTACGAGGACGAAACCAACGCCTATTCCGATCTGAGCAATGGCCGCCTCGATGCGGTGATGCTGGATGCGCCGATCGCGCAGTACTACGCGGTGCCCGACGACCGCCTGAAGCTGGTCGGCGCGCCGGTCGGCGGTCTCTCCTATGGCATCGCCATGCGCCAGGGTGATCCCGCTCTGCTGGAAGCCGTGGATAACGGCCTGGAGGCGATGCGGCGGGACGGGTCTCTGCGGCGCATCCTGCAAAGCTGGGCAATGTGGACGCCGCAGATGGCCGCCGCGCTCGACGATCCGTCCACCTATTCGGTGCCTCCCGTGCAATGGAATCACTGGCTCGAATCGACCCGCCCCGCCGCGACGTTCGGGGCGCGTCTGACGCGCTACGCCGGGTTCCTGCCGCTGATCGGCCGCGCCGCGCTGATGACGCTGGCGGTATCGGCCTGCGCCATGGTGCTGGCGGTGGTGGGCGGGCTCGTCCTGGCCCTGGCGCGTCGCTACGGCGCCGCGCCGCTGCGCTGGGCGGCGACGATCTATATCGAGGTCGTTCGCGGCACGCCCCTGCTGATCCAGGTTCTGTTCATCTTCTACGGGCTCCCGTCGCTCGGCATCCGGCTCGATCCGTTTCTGGCCGGCGTGGTGGCGCTCGGCCTGAACTACGCCGCCTACGAAGCCGAGAACTACCGGGCCGGGCTGCAATCCGTGCCGCATGGGCAGATGGAGGCGGCGATGGCGCTGAACCTGACCCAGGCGCAGGCGGTGCGGCACGTGATGGTGCCGCAGGCCTTCCGCTTCGTGGTACCGGTAATGACCAACGATTTCATCTCGTTGCTCAAGGATTCGTCGCTGGTCAGCGTGATCACGCTGAGCGAACTGACCCAGGCCTATATCCGTCTCTCGACCACCTATTACGATTATCTCGGCACCGGCCTGATGATCGCGGCGGCCTATCTGCTGCTGGGTCTTCCCTTCGTGCGTCTGGCCAGGGTGGCCGAGAAGCGGCTGGCGCGTTCGGCTTCACGCCGGACCGGCTGATCATCCGGCGCAGAAGCGCAGCATCTGTCCCGGTAAATGATCGTTTTGTGCTGCATCGGCGATAGTCGCTCCAGCACCATGCACCGTTCGGCGCGGAACCAGTCGCCGCACCAGCGCAATTCCTCCGCCAGGGCGCGCAGTGTGCCGCGCGGCCCCCGGAAGCGCCGGGACAGGAAACGGCGGAGTAGCCGCATCAACACGACATGGCGTGGCGGATCGAGCACGACGATCAGATCGGCTCGTTCCATGGCGAGGCCGGCCCATTTGAACTGGCACGCCTTCGACGATCCAGTCCGGCCGGTCCACGGTCTGTTCCAGGAGAGCGTGGCGGGACTCCGGATCGCGCCTTTCATCGCCGGCCGGTTTCCGGATCCAGTGCATCTCGTCCAGCGGCCAGACCGCTACAGCCAGATGCGTTCCGAGGCGTCGTGCGAGCGTGCTCTTGCCGCTTCCGGTCGGGCCGGTCAGGAAGATCCGCGTCACCAGCTCGGCCAGAGCCCGGGCGTCGCGAGTTCGAGGCAGTGCCCGTCCGGATCGCGCAGATAAAGGCTGGTGCCGCCGCGCGGCCAGGTGATTTGGCTTTCGATATCGATCCGGTTCCGTTGCAGGTGCTGCTCCCACGCATCCCGTTCGCCGAGCGGGATCGCCAGACACAGATGCAGATGGCCGCTGCCGTCATGCGGCGGAATGGCTCCGCCGCCTTCCGTGGGCGAGGGCTCGGTCGAGCCGCCGCGCAGGAACAGCAGCAACACAGCGTCGCCCGGGAGGCCAAGGCCGCACATGCGATCGTCGCGGAGAAACAGCTCCAGCCCGAAGATGTCCCGATAGAACCGCTCGGAGCGATCCAGATTGGACACGTAGAGCGAGGTTTCCAGCAGGTGGCTCAGCCGCGGCGTGCCTGTCATCGAATCAGCCCCGCCGCGTCCAGACGGTTTGCGCGTTGGTGAACTCGCGCAG
This sequence comes from Lichenicola sp. GTC18331, assembly GCF_055386855.1. Classification (NCBI taxonomy): domain Bacteria; kingdom Pseudomonadati; phylum Pseudomonadota; class Alphaproteobacteria; order Acetobacterales; family Acetobacteraceae; genus Lichenicola; species Lichenicola sp. GTC18331. The sequence continues at coordinate 2,338,169 of NZ_AP045015.1, forward strand.
GCCGAAATACGACAATTCGCGCCCGTAACCGCTTTTCTTCACCCCGCCCACGGGGACGCGTGCATTGGAGGCGGTGAAGCCGTTGATGAAGACGCCGCCTGTCTCCATGCGTCGTGCCATCGAACGCGCCTTCGTCTCGTCGGCGGTCCAGATGTTGCCGCTCAGCCCGAATTCGCTCCTGTTGGCAAGCAGCAAGGCGTGTTCTGCATCCTCGGCGACGATCAAGGCCGCGACCGGTCCGAACACCTCCTCGTCGAACGCCGTCATGCCGGGCGTTACATCGGCCAGGACGGTCGGTGGATAGAAGAAGCCCGGCCCGTCCGGCAGCATGCCGCCCAGCAGCAGAGAGGCGCCGGCTGCCACGCTTCTCTGCACCTGCTCGTGCACGCCGTCGCGTAGGTCGGCGCGTGCGATCGGTCCTATGGTGTTGCGCGGGTCGGTCGGGTCGCCCGCACGCTGCTGTTTCGCCGCCTCCACGAAACGCGCGGTGAACGCAGCCGCGATCGGTTTTTCCAGGATGATGCGCTTGGCGGCCAGACAGACCTGACCCGCATTGGCGAAGCGCCCGGAGATCGCGAACCGCACCGCGCCGTCCAGATCGGCATCGTCCAGGACGATGAACGCATCCGTACCGCCCAGCTCCAGCACCGATTTCTTCAGATGCCGGCCGGCCAGAGATGCCACGGCGGCGCCTGCGCGCGTGCTGCCGGTCAGCGTCACGGCGGCGATGCGCCGATCGGCGATCACCGCTTCGATCGCCGGCGTGTCCACGTTCAGAACCGAAAAGACGTGTTCCGGCAGACCGGCGGCGCGGAACATCTCTTCCATCAGAAACGCCGCACGCATCACGTTAGGTGCGTGTTTCAGGACGAACCCGTTGCCGCCGAGCAGGATCGGCACCGCCGCGCGCACCGCCTGCCAGTAGGGGAAGTTCCAGGGCATCACCCCCAGCACCACGCCGATCGGCAGAAACGACACATAGGCCTCGTCCGCCGTGTCGGTGTCCGCCGGTTCGTCGGCCAGATGGCGCGCGCCGTTCCGGGCGAACCACTCCGCCGTCGCCGCGCATTTCTCGACTTCCGCCCGCGCCTCGCGCAGCGTCTTGCCCATTTCCGCCGTCGCGATCGCGGCGGCGCCCTCCGCCCGCTCGCGCATCACGGTTGCCAGTCGCGCCATGATCGCGGCGCGGTCCTCGATCGGCGTCCCGGCCCAAACCTTCTGTGCATCGGAGGCGTCTTGCAGCAGCGCTTCGACCGATTCCGGCGTCTGGAAGGCGAACCGCTCGATCTCGTCTCCTGTGGCCGGGTTGCGGGAGACGGCATGGGTGTCGGGCATCGGGGCGAGCTCCGTTCGATCGGTATCCACGCCGTTCAACGCACCGGAAGCGGCAAAGTGCGATCGCGGGTTCAGCCGGGCGGCAGCACCGCCTGCACGCGTGCGGCGATCCGGAGGAATCCGTCCGCCGCCCAGGCCGCGCGGCCGATGAAGAGGCCATCCACGTGCGGACACGCAGCCAGCTCCGCGCAGTTCCCCTCGTTCACCGAGCCGCCGTAGAGGCAACGGATGACGCGCCCGGGGCACTGGTCGCGGGCCACGGCGAGACTGTGCCGGTGCCGCGCCTCGGCATAGTCGGCGCTGGCCGGTGTGCCGTGCTCGCCGATCGCCCAGACCGGCTCGTAGGCCAGCAGCAGCGGCAGCGTCGGCGAGAGCGTGCCTGCGCCGGCCAGCGCCGTCCGCACCTGCCGCTCCAGCACGGCATCCGCCTGGCCGGCGCGTTTCTCCGCCTCCGTTTCACCGACGCAGATCAGCGGGATCAAGCCGTGCCGCAGCGCGGCCCCGACCTTCAGCCCGACCTGCGCATCAGTCTCGTTGAAATGGGTCCGTCGTTCGGAATGGCCCAGCTCCACCAGATCGAGCCCGCAATCGCGCAGCATCGGCGCCGAGATCTCGCCGGTCCAGGCGCCGGAATCGGCCCAATGCATCGTCTGCGCGCCGACCCGGACCGGCGTGTCCGCCAGAGATCGCCTGACCGGAAGCACGGCGGTGAAAGGCGGGATGACGAACGGCTGGAGGCGCGGATCGCGCAGCACCTCCGCGTCGCGCACCGTATCGCAGAACCGCTCGGCATCGCCGAGCAGCTTGTTCATCTTCCAGCTGGTGCCGAGCCAGAACGCGGCGCTCAAGCCGCAGGTCCGGTGGTCGCGAGACCTTCGCCGATCACCCGTGCCGCCAGCGCCATGGACAGCGCGCCTGCGTCCGGGTGACCTTTGCTGCGCTCGCCATGAATCCGGGCGCGGCCGAGACGCGGCAACAGATCGCGCGTCTTCTCCGCCGCATCGTGCGCTGCTTCCGTGGCTTTCTGCCATGCCAGCGGCAACGCTTGCCCCGCTGCGAGCCCGGCATCCAGCGTGTCCACGAAGGGGGCGAGCGCGTCGATCAGCGTCTTGTCGCCCGGTTTGGCGCCCCCGAGCGCCTGGATGCGGTCCAGCATGCGGCGCGCACCATCCGCGAGCTGGCGCGCATTCGGCCGTGTCTCGTCGTCGAACGCGGCGCTGAAGGCGCGCAGACCCTCGCCCCACAGCGCGCCGGAGGTGCCGCCTGCGCGATCGGCCCAGCTATCGGCCGCCGCCGCCAGCACGGTTCGGGCACCGCCCTGCCGTTCCGCCGCCTGTTGTGCCGCCCTGGCCGCTGCCGCCGAACCGCGGGCCATGCCCTGGCCGTGGTCGCCGTCGCCGGCTTGGGCGTCGATGCGGCCGAGCTCGGCCTCCGCCTGCGCCAGGGCCGCGGCCAGACGATCCAGCGCGGCGCTGGTGCAGCGTCCTGCTTCGCGTCCCGAAAGGGTGCCGGCCGGCGTGACGACGGCTTCCGGCTCCGCGAGGAGCGGCAGCGACGCGGGTGCGTCGCCGTCGATGCGTGGACGCACCAGACCGGGGCTGTGCACGGCGTCGCGCCAGAACCGTTCCAGCGTGTCGTCCAACCAGGTGACGGTGAGCGAGCACCCGGCCATTTCCAGGCTGGTGACGTATTCGCCGACGAGCGGCGCCACCAGCGTGTAGCCGGCCGCGCCGAACCGTTCGGCCAGAGTCGCCCAGAGGACGAACATCTCCTCCTGCTTGGTGCTGCCGAGTCCATTCAGAAGCACCGCTATCCGCGGGCCATGTCCGGAGGGCGCCTCGGCGATCACGCGGTCGAACAGCACGGAAGCGAGGTCGGCGGCGGCGGGGATCGGCTGCTCGCCGATGCCGGGCTCGCCATGCACGCCGAGACCCAGCGCCATCCGGCCGGTCGGAACGGTGAACAGCGGATCGGCCTCGCCGGGAATGGTGCAGCCGTCGAACGCCACGCCGAAGGTGCGGGTGCGGTGGTTGGCGCGTTGTCCGATTTCCCAGACCTCGTCCAGCGACAGCCCGGCTTCGGCGGCGGCGCCGGCGATCTTGAACACCGGCAGTCCGCCCGCGATGCCGCGACGGCGCGTCCGCTGCTCGTCCGATGCGCTCGCCACGTCGTCTGTGGTCCTGAGCTCGCGCGTGTCGATCCCGGCATCGCGCAGCCGTTCGGCGGCGATCCCGAAATTGAGCACGTCGCCGGCATAGTTGCCGTAGGCCAGGATCACGCCGCCGCCCAGCTCGGCCGCGCGGGCGACGCCGAAGATCGCCTGCGTGGAGGGCGAGGCGAACACGTCCCCGGCCACCGCCGCATCGGCGAAGCCCGGACCCACATAGCCGGCGAAGGCCGGGTAATGGCCGGAGCCTCCGCCCACCACCACGGCGACCTTGCCGCGCGGCCCCGGTGTCGTCCGCACCACGCCGCCGCGCACGGGCGACACCAGATCGGCGTGGGCAAGGGCGAAGCCGCTCAAAGCGGTCGCTGCGAATTCGGCGGGCTCACCGCAGATATGGGCCATGAGAACAGGATCCTTGCCGGAAGGGCGTGCAGGTTCAGGCGTCGCGCAGGATGGTGCGTCGGGCGATCGCGTCGAACGAGATCGCGATCACCACGATTCCGCCGCTGACGATCGACTGCCAGTAGGGAGAGATGCCGAAGAGAACGATGATGTTCTCGATGATGCCGATGATCACGGCGCCCAGCACCGCGCCGAACGGGCTGCCGAGACCGCCGGTTGTGGCGACGCCGCCGATCACCGCCGCCGCGATCGGCGCCAGCACCCAGTTGTCGCCGATGGAGGGCTGGGCGCTGCCCAGCCGCGCCACCATCAGGATGCCCGCCAGCGCCGACAGGAACCCGGCGAAAGCGAAGGCGCCGGTGCGGATCGCGTTCACGCGTATGCCCAGCATGCGCGCGGCTTCGGGATTGCTGCCGATCGCATAGACGTAACGGCCGAGCGGCGTTCGCCGCATCACCAGCATGGTGAGAACCAGACAGGCCAGCATGATGACGAATGGCAGCGGAACGCCCGCCAGCGTGCCGCTGCCCAGGACGGAAATGGCCGACGGGATGCCGGTGATCGCCACGCCCTTGGTCGCCACCAGGATGGTGCCGCCGAAGACGCCGGCCATGCCGATGGTCAGCACGAGGGAGTGCAGTCCGAGCCGCGTCACCAGCGTGCCGTTGACGGCACCGCACAGCCCGCCGAGCAGCAGGCAGAGTCCGAATGCCAGGAACGGATCAACTCCGAACTGCACCATCAGCGTGCCGCCGGCAATGCCGGACAGGCCGCCGATCGCGCCGACGGACAGGTCGAGTTCGCCCAGGATCATCAGCACCGACTGGCCGATCGTCACCAAGCCGATGAAGGCGAGCGACCGGGCGATGATCATCATGTTGAAGCGGGTCAGGAAATAGGGCGAGACCAGCGAGGCGACCACGAAGATGACGACCAGCGCCGTGACGACGCCCGCCAGCGGATTCGCAGCGAGGTGCGACAGCAGGGCGCGGGCGTCGAAGGAGCGCCGGGGGGACGGTTCGAGGGTGTGCGGCACGGTCTCAGGCGACATGGCGGCTCTCCCCGGCGCCGATGATGGCGCCGACCAGGGTGTCGGTAGGTGTGGTGGCGGGATCGAAATCGCCGTTGATGCGACCAGCATGGAGGGTGACGATGCGCGACGCGCAGCGCAGCAGCTCCGTCATCTCGGACGAGACGAGGATGATGCCCACGCCCTCCTCCGCCAGCTGCTGCATGATCCGGTAGATCTGGAACTTGGTGCCGATATCGATGCCCTTGGTCGGCTCGTCGAAGATCAGCAGACGCGGGCGGCGCGCCATGGCCCGGCCGATGATCGCTTTCTGCTGATTCCCGCCGGACAGGAAACGGATCTTCTTTTCCGGCGACGCGGTGCGTACGTCGAAATGCTTGATCACCGCGCCGATCGCGTCGCGTTCGCGCGACGGCGACAACAGGCCGCCGCGAGACAGCTGATCCAGGATCGAGACGCCGATGTTCTCGCGCACGCTGAGCAGCGGAAAGATGCCGTGATGCTTGCGCTCTTCCGACAGGTAGACCATGCCGCGCGCCACCGCCCGGTCGGTGCGGCCGGCAGGGATTTCCGTCCCGTCCAGCACGCAGCGTCCCGACCGGGCGCGCCGGTAGCCGAACATGGTCTGCATGATCTCGGAGCGGCCGGCGCCGACCAGCCCGGCGAAACCGAGGATCTCGCCGCGGCGAAGCTGAAATGAGATGTCGTGGAAGCCGGGGCCGTTCAGGTTCTCTACCGACAGCATCACGGCGCCGGGCGCCGTTCTCGGCTGGAACCGTTCCTCCAGCACGATGTCCGATCCGGACATCAGTTGCACGAGGCGTCGCTCGGTCATGCCTTCCATGTCGAACGTGCCGACGCTGCGGCCGTTGCGGAGCACGGTCACCGTGTCGCCGAGCGCGAAGATCTCCTCCATCTTATGCGACACGAACACGATGGCGACGCCTTCGTCGCGGAACCCACGCACGATGGAAAACAGATGGGCGGTCTCGGACGCGGTCAGCGACGAGGTCGGCTCGTCCAGGATCAGCACGTCGAAACTGTTCCGGCTGGCGGCGCGGGCGATCTGCAGAAGCTGCTGGTCCGGCACGCTGATCCGGCCGACCCGATCGTCCGGGCGGGCGCGGATGCCGAAGCGCTTCAGTGTGGCATCCGCCGCGGTGCGGATCGCCGTGCGCGACTGCACGATCCGGCCGAAATTGTGCCGCGAAAACGGAATGAACAGGTTCTCGGCGACGCTCATGGAGCCGAACAGGTTCAACTCCTGCGGCACATAGGCGATCTTCTCGAACAGGGTCCGGTCGCTCGCGGCGTCCCGTCCGCCGATCAGCACCCGGCCTTCGTCGGGGGTGACGAGTCCGGTCAGGGTCTTGATCAGGGTCGATTTACCGGCCCCGTTCTCGCCGGCCAGGATATGGATCTTGCCGGGTTCGAGCGTCAGATCGACATGGTCCAGGGCGACCACGCCGGGATAGGCTTTACGCACGGCCTCGACGACGACGATCTCCGCCATGGACGTCCTCCTGTTCCGCGATACGGGAAGCGTTCGCGATGCCGCGCCGCCGTTGATCGCGACGGCGCGGCGTTCACGGTTACAGGGACTGCTTCGTCAGCACGTCGATGCCGGTGTCGATGAATTTCGGCGTCTTCTGGCCGATCGCCTTCTGCCAGGCGGCGATCACCGCCCAGTAGCCCTGCATCTCCGGCCGGCTCGATGCCGAAGAGTCTGCCACTCCGTCCTTGATCAGCGCGATCATGTCGTTGAGGTTGTCCATCCCCACTTCCTTGACCTTACCGGTGGCGCCGCTCTCGCGGATGGCCTGGCCGATGCCGACCGGACCCGCCGCGTCGCAGGCGACCCAGCCGGCCAGCTTCGGATGCGACTGCATGATCGCGGAGGCCTGCTTCTGCGCCGTCTCGATGTTGTCGTTATCGATTCCGGTGGCGACCACCGAGACGTTCGGATAGCGGGCGAACACCTTCTTCTCGCATTCGGCGCGCACGGCATGGTTGGGTGCGGTTGGCACGCCCATCATGATCGCGACCTCGCCTTTCTCGCCGATCAGCTTCACCAGACGCTCTGCGGCCATGGTGCCCTGTTCGCAGAAATCGGCGCCCACCGCGGTGACGTCGAGGCCGGCCGGGGCGGGAGAGTCGAAGATGGTCAATCCGACGCCCTGCTGGATCGCCTCTTCCATCGCGGCTCGATTGCCGTTCGCGTCGAGCGGATCGAGCAGGATGCCAGCCGGATGCGTGGCGATGGAGCGTTCGATGATGTCGTTCTGCGCTGCCACGTCGGCAGTCTGCGGTGCTGCATAATCCACCGTCACGGTGCGCCCGGCGGCTTTGCTGAGCACGGCGGCGGCCTGCTTGGCGCCGTCATTGACCTTGTCGAACCACGGATGGACGGTCTTGGGGATCAGCACGAAACGCAACGGGCCGCCGCCATCCGCCGCCTGTGCGGCGAGCGGCATGGCGGCGATCCCGAGAAGGGCGGCGGCGCAAAGCAAAGTGTGACGTTTCATCCCGATTTTTCCTTATGGTTTTTATGGAGAGGGGAGCACGCTTACCTGTCGGCGTTGTATTTCCGGTCGAGTGCCTCCATGGCTGCGACATTGCGCGCCGAAGCGCTGTTCGGGTCGAACCGGCAACGCAGGAACGCGTCGGCGATCGCCTTGGCCAGTTCCGGGCCGATCACCCGGGCGCCCATGGTGATGATGTGGGCGTCGTTGCTGAGCGCGGCGCGTTCGGCGGAATAGGTGTCGTGCGTGTGCGCGGCGCGGATGCCGGGAATCTTGTTGGCCGAGATGCACACGCCGATGCCGGTGCCGCAGCACAGGATGGCGCGGTCGTAGCGGCCGGCCAGCACCGCCTGTGCGGCGCGCTCGGCCAGCGACGGGTAGAGTTCCGCTTCGCCGTTGTCCGGCTTGGAGATGTCGTCCACCGTCCAGCCCTCGTTCTTGCCCAGATGGGCGGCGAGGATGGCGGCCAGGGAGTCTCCGGCGCTGTCGCCGCCGATTGCAATACGCATCACGAATGTCCTTCAGGCGCGTGGGGCGCCGATACGGGGGATGGGAAACCGTCCGGGGAAGCGGGCGAGGGGGCGATCCGCAACACGATCCCGGCATCGAGCAGCCGGTGGCGGATGGGCTGGGGCAGCGCGTCGTCGGAGATCACGACGTCGAATGCCGATAAAGGTGCCAGCAGGTTCAGCGCGCTCTGGTCGAACTTGGAGCTGTCGGCCAGCAGCACGCGCCGTTCGACGATCTCCATCATCGCCAGCTTGGCCCGGATCACCCCCTGTTCCTGATGGAACGCCGTGCTGCCGTGGATGGCCGAGGCGGACATGAACAGGGTGTTGGCGCGCAGCATGGCGATGGCCTGCTCGCATTGCGTGCCGAAGAAGGCGTCGAAGCGGGGTTCGTACTGGCCGCCGAGACCGATCAAGGTCACTGGCTTCATGCCGGAAAGCCGGCCTGAAATCCCGAGGCTGTTTGTGATCACGGTCAGATCGCCCAGACGGCCCAGATGGTCGCACAGCAGCGAGACCGTGGTGGAGTCGTCCAGCACGACGATCTCTCCGGGCGCGATCAGCCGGGCGGCTGCTGCGGCGATGGCGCGCTTTGCCCCCGTGCCCCGCCGGGCGCGATGCAGCACGCTGGCCTCTACGCGCGGATCAGACAGTGTGGTCACGCCGCCATGCACCCGTCGGACCAGATTATCGCTCGCCAGGGCTTCCAGGTCGCGATGCACGGTCATGCGGCTAATCGAAAAGTGACGCACCAGTTCTTCGGCCTGCGCGCTGCCGTGCTCGACCACGAAATCGAGAATGGCGCGGCGTCGCGTGGCGACGATGCCGGTCTCGGTGCGGCTGCTCACGGGGTGGTCCGGATGGTGGGAGGGTGGATCGGCATCGTCTGGTGAAATCGGCGGATCAACGTATCAAATGTATCATCCTTATATCGTTAGATTGGCCTCCCGCGCAATGTCCGGTCGTTCGATGATACATTTTTGATAAGGGAGAGAAATTCGCCCCTCGTGCGCGCTGCCGTAGTACGGCAAGCAGGGACGCCGGATGGGGCTATGGCGGGTGGCCAACGGAACGCTTGCCAGAACGAGCCGGCCGAACTAGGTATCGGGTCATTCACTGAAATCTCCGATTATTTGGGGGGTGGCCTTCGCGGGCCGCCTTTTTGGCTTTGGACACCGATCTTCATCTCACCGGCCTCGAAGCGCGCATTGCCGACAGCGTCGCGCCGACCCTGACCGATATGGGCTACGAACTGGTGCGCGTGTCCGTTCTGGGCCGCGACACCCCGACCGTGCAGATCATGGCCGACCGCGCCGACGGTTCGCTGATTGGCGTGGAGGATTGCGAGGCGATCTCCCATGCCGTCGGCGCCGTCCTGGATGTGGACGACCCGATCCCCGGCGCCTGGAACCTGGAAGTCTCGTCGGCCGGAATCGACCGTCCGCTGACCCGGGAGAAGGACTGGAACCGCTTCGCCGGCCATCTGGCCCGCGCGGAGACGCTGATGCCGATCGACGGGCGCAAGCGGTTCGCCGGCACCGCCATGGGGGCGGAGAACGGCGTCGCCCGGCTGCGCGTCGAGGATGGCACCGAGGTGTCGCTGCCTTTGGCCGAGATCCGCAAGGCGCGTCTGGTGCTGACCGATGCTCTGATCGCCGCCACCGCGCAGATGTTCGGCGTTCCGGCCGAGGGCGAAAGCAAGGAGGCTGCGACCGACGGCGCGGCGGAGGCGCCGCGTCAGGCCGATGGCCGCCAGAAGGGGGCCAAGGTGGGCGGCGCCCGTGTCGGTGCGCAGAAGACGGCCCGCAAGCCGAAGGCGGGTCCGGGGCCGAAGCCGGGCCGCAAGGTCCATTGATCGCCCTGGGCGATCTCTCGTTTAACTCATCAGCAACGTCCGACGTTTAAGAAACACAGAGGTCACCATGGACACTGCCGTTTCCCGCCCCGAACTGCTTCTGGTCGCCGACGCCGTCGCGCGCGAGAAGGCGATCGACCGCGAAGAAGTGCTGGAAGCGATGGAGCAGGCCATCCAGAAGGCCGGTCGCGCCAAGTACGGCCACGAGAAGGACATCCGCGCCACCATCGACCGCAAGACCGGCGACGTCCGCCTGTCGCGCTGGACCGAGGCCGTGGAGGTGGTGGAGAACGAGGAAACGCAGATTCCCGTTCATATCGCCGCCAAGTTCAAGCCGGGCATCCAGGTCGGCGAGCACTTGGTGGACCCGCTGCCGCCGATCGATTTCGGCCGCATTGCCGCCCAGACCGCCAAGCAGGTGATCGTGCAGCGCGTGCGCGAATACGAGCGCAAGCGCCAGTACGACGAGTTCAAGGACCGCGTGGGCGAGATCGTCAACGGCACGGTCAAGCGCACCGAGTACGGCAATCTCATGGTGGAGATCGGTTCCGCCGAGGCGCTGCTGCGTCGCGACGAGCTGATCCCGCGCGAGAGCTTCCGCAATTCCGACCGCGTGCGCGCCTATATCTACGACGTGCGCGACGAGCCGCGCGGGCCGCAGATTTTCCTCAGCCGTTCGCACCCGGCCTTTTTGGCCAAGCTGTTCGCGCAGGAAGTGCCGGAAATCTACGACGGCATCATCGAGATCAAGGCCGTGTCCCGCGATCCGGGTTCGCGCGCCAAGATGGCGGTGATTTCCCGCGATGGCGCGATCGACCCGGTCGGCGCCTGCGTCGGTATGCGCGGTTCGCGCGTGCAGGCGGTGGTGCAGGAGCTGCAGGGCGAGAAGATCGACATCATTCCCTGGAGCCCGCAGGCCGCAACCTTCGTGGTAAACGCGCTGGCGCCGGCCGAAGTGTCCAAGGTGGTGATGGACGAGGAAGCCGGCCGCGTGGAAGTGGTGGTGCCGGACGAGCAGCTTTCGCTGGCGATCGGCCGTCGCGGCCAGAACGTGCGTCTGGCCTCGCAGCTGACCCGCTGGGACATCGACATCCTGACCGAGGCCGAGGAATCGGAGCGCCGCCAGGAAGAGTTCCGCCGTCGCACCGGCACCTTCGTCGAGGCGCTGGACGTGGACGACGTGATCGCCGGCCTGCTGGTGACCGAAGGCTTCAACACGGTGGAAGAGCTGGCCTATGTTCCGGTCGAGGAGCTGGGCGAGATCGAGGGTTTCGACGAGACGGTAGCCGAAGAGCTGATCCGTCGCGCCGAGGGCTTCCTGAACCGTCGCGAGGAAGAACTCGCTGAGAAGCACCAGGCGCTCGGCGTGACCGAGGATCTGATCGCGCTCGAGGTGTTTTCCAACCAGATGCTGGTGACGCTGGGCGAGAAGGGCGTGAAGTCGCTCGACGATCTGGCCGATCTCGCCGGCGACGAGCTGGTGGAGATCCTGGGCACGGACGCGATCGACGAGGATGCGGCCAACGAGATCATCATGCAGGCCCGCGCGCACTGGTTCGAAGGTGAAGAGGGTGCGGCCGCGGCCGAGACCGGCGAGCACGATGCGGACGTCGCCGAGGGCGAGGTTGCGGAAGACGGGGAGACTTCCCACGTCTGATCCTGATCCCGAACCGGATGACGCGGCCGATGCCGCGGCGGAGCCCGAGACCGGGCCGCTGCGGCGCTGCATCGTCACGCGCGAGCGGTTGCAGAAGGAGCGGATGATCCGTTTCGTTCTGTCGCCCGATCGCGTGTTGACCCCGGACCTGGGCGCGCGTCTGCCCGGACGGGGAATCTGGTTGAGTGCAAATGGGGATGTGCTAGAAACCGCCCGGACGCGTGGAGCGTTCGCCAGGGCCGCTCGTGGGCAGGTCACGATCCCCCAGGATCTTCCTGCCCTTCTGCAAGCCGGGTTGCTCCACCGTATCGCCGATCTTCTCGGCCTGGCGAGGCGCGCGGGACAAACCGTCTGCGGCTACGCCAAGACGCGCGAATGGATCGTCGGTGGGCGTGCGGCGGTGATCGTGCAGGCGATCGACGGAAGTCCGGACGAGCGGCGCAGGATAGTGTCGGGAGCGCGATCGCTTCCGGTGGTGTCCGTGATGACCGCGACGAGGCTGGCCGCCGCCTTCGGGCGCGACCATGTGGTGCATGCGGCGCTGTCGCGAGGGGCTTTGGCCGATCGCCTCGTCGTGGAGAGTGGGCGATTTGCGGGGCTCGCCGGGTTGGCGGTTCCGGTCCGGCAGGCGGACGACACGCAGACAAGCGCGGTCGACGAGCAGCCGGGTGGGTTTGAACGGGCGGGTGTATGAGCGAAGGTAACGATCAGGATCAGGGCAAGGGGCGTCTTTCCCTCCGGCCGGCGTCGCGTCTCGAAGTGGGACGCACGGTGGATGGCGGGCAGGTTCGACAGAGCTTCAGCCATGGCCGTTCGAAGGTTGTGCAGGTCGAGGTGCGCAAGAAGCGCGGCCCGACCCCGACGCCGGGTGCAGGTCCCGCCGGTGGTCCGGTGCGTGCCGGTGCAGGCCGTCCGGCCGGCGCCGGTCGCGCGCTGACCGCGTCCGAGCTGGCGACTCGCCAGCGCGTGCTCGAAGAGCAGCAGAAGGAAGCCGCCCGCCGGGAGGCGGAACGCCGCGAGCAGGAAAAGATCAGCATCCTGTCCGCCGCCGAGGAAGCGCGTCGCGCGGCCGAGGAAGCCAAGCGGGCCGCCGAGGATGCCGCACGCGCCGCGGAGGCCGAACAGGCCCGCGCCCGTGCAGAAGCGGAAGACGCACGTCGCGCCGAGGCCGACCGTGCCGAGGCCGAGCGCGTGGAAGCCGCCAGGACGACGGCGTCTCAGCCGGCTGCCCCGCAGGCGCCTGCCGAGCCGGCTGCGCCGGTGCAGACCGGCCCGATCACCACGGGCGGCATCACCATCCTGCCGACCGAACCGCTGCGCACCATCGCGTCGCGCGCCGTCGGTCATGCGCCGGTGATCAATACCCGCCCGGGTTCCTCTTCCACTGCCGCCCCGTCCGAGACCCTGCGTCTTCGTTCGGCGCGTCCCGAGGAAGACGACCGTCGTGGCGGTCCGGTGCGCCGTCCGGGTGCCGCCGTGCCGGCCCGCAAGGTGCCGGCCACCACCGCCCGCAAGGTCGGCGACCGCCGCATGAGCGGCCGCGTCGACGTGCAGGCCGCGATCGAGGGCGATGACGACAAGACGCGTTCGCTCGCCTCCGTGCGTCGCCAGCGCGACCGCGAGCGCCGTCAGGCCGAGCTGGAGCGTCTGCGCTCCGATCAGGTCCGCGTCGTTCGCGACGTGGTGCTGCCGGAAACCATCAGCGTGGCTGAACTGGCCAACCGTATGGCGACCCGTGCCGCCGACGTGATCAAGGCGCTCATGAAGATGGGCGTGATGGCCAACGTCACGCAGATTCTCGACGCCGACACCGCGGAACTGGTGATCCAGGAATTCGGCCATCGCGTGCGCCGCGTCGCCGAAAGCGATGTGGAGATCGGCATCGAGGGCGAGGAGGACGAAGACATCCTCCTGCTGCCGCGTGCACCGGTCGTGACCATCATGGGCCATGTCGACCACGGCAAGACGTCGCTTCTGGACGCGCTGCGCACCACCGACGTGGCGGGCGGCGAAGCCGGTGGCATCACCCAGCATATCGGCGCCTATCAGGTCGAGACCGCGAGCGGTTCGAAGATCACCTTCATCGACACGCCTGGCCATGAGGCCTTCACCGCCATGCGCTCGCGCGGAGCGTCGGTGACGGACGTGGTGATCCTGGTCGTCGCTGCCGATGACGGCGTCATGCCGCAGACCATCGAAGCGATCCGCCATGCCAAGGCGGCCGACGCCCCGATCATCGTCGCCATCAACAAGTGCGACAAGCCGGGCGCCAATCCGAACCGGGTGCGTCAGGAGCTGCTGCAGCACGACATCGTCGTCGAACAGATGGGCGGCGAAACCCAGGATGTGGAGGTTTCCGCGCTGAAGCGGACCGGCCTCGACAAGCTGGAAGAAGCCATCATGCTGCAGGCCGAAATCCTCGACCTGCGCGCCAATCCCGATCGCGCCGCCGAAGGCACGGTGGTGGAAAGCCGTCTCGATCGCGGCCGTGGCCCGGTGGCGACCGTGCTGGTGCAGAAGGGCACGCTCAACCAGGGCGACATCGTGGTGGCCGGCGCCGAATGGGGCCGGGTGCGCGCGATCGTCGACGACAAGAACAAGCAGATCAAGCAGGCCGGCCCGTCCGTGCCGGTGGAACTGCTGGGCCTGTCGTCGGTGCCGGGAGCCGGCGAACCCTTCGTGGTGGTGGAGAACGAGAACCGCGCCCGCGAGATCTCCGAATTCCGCCAGCGCAAGATCAAGGAAAAGCAGGCTGCCGGCATCACCGCCGCGCGTGGCACGCTGGACCAGATGCTCGCCCGCATCCAGGCTGGCGCGCAGAAGGAAGTCGCCCTGGTCATCAAGGCGGACGTGCAGGGCTCGTCCGAGGCGATCCAGGCCACCGTGCTCAAGCTCGAGCACGAGGAGGTCAAGGTCCGCGTGCTGATCGCGGGCGTGGGTCAGATCACGGAAAGCGACATCCAGCTCGCCAAGGCGTCCGATGCGGTGGTGGTGGCGTTTAACGTCCGCGCCACGTCGCAGGCACGCGAGATGGCGCAGCGCGATGGGGTCGAGATCCGCTACTACTCGATCATCTATCAGGTGGCCGACGACGTGGAGCAGCTGGTGAAGGGCAAGATTGCGCCCAAGCACCGCGAGAAGTTCCTGGGCTACGCCGAGGTCCGCAAGGTGTTCAACATCACCAAGACCGGCATGGTCGCGGGCTGCTACATCACCGAAGGCGTGGTCAAGCGCGGTTGCGGCGTGCGTCTGCTGCGCGACAACGTGGTCATCCATCAGGGCGATCTGTCGCAGCTCAAGCGCTTCAAGGACGATGTCCGCGAAGTGGCCCGCGGCTACGAGTGCGGCCTCTCCTTCGCCGGCTACAACGACCTTAAGGAAGGGGATGTGGTCGAGTGCTACGAGATGGAGCTGGTGCCGGCATGAGCCGCGGCTCCAGGAGCCGGACGGAACTGAAGGGACCGGCGGGGCAACTCGCCGGTTCTTCTTATTCCGGCGCCGGCGGCAAGGGTGGCGCCAAGGGCCCCTCGCAACGTCAGCTGCGTGTGGCCGAGGAGGTGCGTCACGTTCTGGCCGATCTGTTCACCCGCACCGAGTTCCGCGACCCGGAGCTGGCCGGCGTGCACGTCACCGTCACCGAGGTGCGGATCAGCCCGGATCTGAAGCACGCCACCGCCTTCGTGGCGCGTCTGGGTCGCACCGATATCGACGCGATCCTGCCGGCCCTGCGCCGCGCCGCGCCGTTCCTGCGTTCGGAACTCAGCCGTGCCGTGCGCCTGCGGGGCGTGCCGGAAATCCATTTCCAGCCCGACACCGCACTCGATTACGCGATGGAGATCGACGCTCTGCTCCGTTCGCCCGATGTGGCCAAGGATTTGGACTGAAGGATCAGCGTGAGGTGTTCCGTGCCAACGTGCTCGGATTCTGGCCGGTGTAGCGCCGGCACAGATTGAAGATGCTGAACACGTTGTCGCCGCCGAGGCGGCTGGCGGTCGCAATGACCGACGCAAATCTCGGCCACCAGCTTGCGCTCCATATGTGTGAGGTTTGCACCCCAGGCGCCGACAAACGGGTAGATTCGGCAGGCAGACGCGACGACTGATCGGCCGTCGACGTCAATCGGCAGGTTTGATCCTATCCAACCCTGCCGTTGAGAACGGCTCTATCCGCTTCAGGACGCGATCGTCTGCATGCCCCGTGCATGCGCCCGCTCGAGACGGCGCATCACCGGGATCAGCAGAGCCGCCAGCAGCGTCACCACGATGCCGAACTCCATCAGACCCAGGAACAGGTGATGGTAGATCGGCAGGGTTTCCTCCGGCGGCGCGGTGCGCAAGGCCGGCGGCAGGGCGGCCAGATTGGCCACGGCGCTGCCGATATAGAGCGCAGCACCATAGGCCACGAACAGCGCGCCCATCATGAAAGCGCTTAAACGCTGCGGCGTGTAGCGGGAGATCATCGCCAATGACAGGGCGCTAATCATCAGCTCTCCAGCGGAGATGAAGCTGTAGGCCAGCACCATCACCCAGGGGGACACACGTGCCGGCGCGGCGCTGCCGGTGGCTAGCCACCAGACCAGGAAGGCCGTCGTCACCAGCGCGAAACCGAGCAGGAATTTGGTGGAGATCTGTGGATCGCGGCCACGCTTGCCGAGCGTGCTGTAGAGCCAGGCCAGGACCGGGCTGAAGATCATGATCCAGATCGGATTCAGCGACTGGAACTGTGCCGCTGAGATATGCACCAGCGTGACGCCGCCGATCGACAGCGCCGGATCGACATTGCGCAGCGCGAACAAGGTCAGCGACGTCGCCTGCTGCTGGTAGAAGATGAAATAGGCTATCACTTCGACGATCAGCAGGCAGGCGATCAGCAGGCCTGGGCGTTCGTGCGGGGCGAGACGGCCGAACAGCCATGCCAGGATTCCGGCGGTGCAGAGACCGGCCACCCAGATGGTGAATCGTGCCACTTCCGGGTGCTGCAGCACGATCATCACGACGAGAATGGCGGCGATGACGCCCAGAAGGGTGAAGAGGGCAGTGCGGCCGGGAAGGGGACGAAAATCGGGCGCGGAGCCAATCGCGGACAGCCGCGTCCGCAGGAAGAAGAACACCAGCAGACCGGCGGCCAGCCCGATCGCCGATGTGCCGAACCCGGCATGCCAGCCGAAATGCGCGGCGATCACCGGAGACGACAGCAGCGAGATCGCCGAACCGACATTGATCGACATGTAGTAGAGCGTGAAGGCGGCATCGATCCGGCTATCGTCGCCTTCGTAGATGCGGCGCACCAGATTGGCGACGTTGGGCTTGAACATCCCGTTGCCGATCGAGATCGTGCCCATGCCGAGATACAGCAGCCAATGCTGTGCAGTGGGAATCCCCAGCAGCGCGTAGCCGAGACCGAGGCAGGTGGCACCGGCCACCATCGCCCTGCGCGATCCCAGCACCTGGTCGCCCAGCCAGCCGCCGATCGCCGGCGCGGCGTAGGTGAGCGCCGCGAAGGCGCCCCAGAGCAAATTGGCGGCGCCATCGTTGAAGCCGAGCTTCTGCACCAGGAACAGCAGCAGAAGACCCTGCATGCCGTAATAGCCGAAGCGTTCCCAAAACTCGATCGCGAGAACGACGGAGAATTGCTGCGTGCGGGTTGGCCCCGCAATGGTGGTTTGCATGGGGGACAATGCTAGCGCCCGGCGAGAGGGGCGTCGATGGCACCTCTTCCTGCCGTTCCGTCAGACCTTTGCAGCCAGTAGCTGCGTTTCTGCCGCGAGGCCGTTCTCCGTCCGAGCGATGTCGGCGCGGCGCCGAACCCTGCTTGCTCCGCGCCGTTTCCCGCCCGACCATCCCCGGATGGAGGCGCGAAGAACGCGCCCGATAAGAGGAGACATGGCATGTCCGGCGACTGGATGATCTACGGCGCCAATGGCTATACCGGTGAGCTGATCGCCCGCGAAGCGGCACGACGCGGCCTAAAGCCGGTGTTGGGAGGTCGCAACCGGGCAAGGATCGAGGCGCTGGCCGCCGAACTCGACCTGCCTTGCCGCGTGTTCGCCTTGGGCGCTCCCGAAGGAACGGCGCATCATCTGCACGACATCGCCCTGGTGCTGCATTGTGCCGGGCCGTTCTCGGCCACGGCCGCGCCGATGATGGCGGCCTGTCTGCTGGCGCATACGCATTATCTCGACATCACCGGGGAGATCGGCGTGTTCGAGCATGCGCAGTCGCTCGACCGTCAGGCGCGCGAGGCGGGGATCATTCTGTGTCCCGGCGTCGGCTTCGACGTGATCCCCACCGATTGCGTCGCCGCTGCGCTGAAGAAGGCGCTGCCGGACGCCACCACCCTGGCGCTCGGCTTCGACACACGCTCGCACCTGTCGCCCGGCACGGCGCGCACCACGGTGGAGGGACTCGCCCTGGGTGGGCGCATCCGTCGCGGCGGCCATATCGTCTCCGTACCTCTGGCGCACGAGACGCGGCGGATCGATTTCGGCCATGGCGAGAAGCTGGCCATGGCGATCGCCTGGGGCGACGTGTCCACCGCGTTCCACAGCACCGGCATCCCCGACATCGCCGTGTTCGTGCCGACCTCGCCCCGCATCGTGCGCGGCGCGCGGATCGCCAACCTGCTGCGTCCCGTGCTGCGTCTCCCGGCGGTGCAGCGTTTCCTGAAGCAGCGCATCGGCGGCAAGGCGATCGGGCCCGACGCGGAGCAGCGCGAACGTTTGCCGTCCTTCGTCTGGGGCGAAGCGCGCAACACGGAAGGAAAGACGCGCACAGCACGGATCCGCACCGCCAACGGCTATGCGCTCACCGTGACCGGATCGCTGACGGTGGTCCAGTACGTGCTGGAGACCGCCCCGGCTGGGGGCGCTTACACGCCGTCCAGGCTGGTCGGCGCCGATCTGGTGGAGCGGTTGCCGGGTTCCGGGCCGATGGTGATCGACTGATCAGCCAATCATGGCCGATGTGCCCATGACGGCGGCCATGACCATGGCCTCGACCCCACCCGGGCCTGCGATCTGGAGATCGAGCCGATCCCAACGATGGGCGATGCGGCCGTCCTCCACATAAACGAGATCGGTGCACAGACTGCCGAGCAGTTCGATCTGATGGGTAGAGAGGATTGCGGCGTGTCGTCCGGTCGCCACCATGCGTTGGAGAATCTGTCGCAGCCGCCAGCTCGAGACGGGATCGAGCCCGTTCAGGGATTCGTCCAGCACCAGCAGGGCTGGCGCACCCAGCAACGCCCCCGCCAGGGAGAGCTTGGCCCGGGTGCCGAGCGAGCAATGGGCCAGCGGCGTATCGAGCCATCGACGAAACCCGAGCACCGTGTCGAGTTCGGGCTCCGGCCAGTCGTCCACGGCGCAGCGGCGTACGGAGGCGACCATCTCCAGATAGTGCCGGCCGGTCAGTGCGGCGGGCAGCTCTGCCGGGTCCACGGCATAGCCGAGAGTGAACAGCGCGCGCTCCCGCTCCGTCACGATCGGATGGCCCCCGATCGCGACCGTGCCTGCCATCGCCGGGATCAGACCGGCGATGGCGCGCAGGATCGTCGATTTGCCGGAGCCGTTCGGACCGATCAGGCCGAGCAGTTGTCCGCCGTCGAGGCGGAGGGACACGTCCTCGATCGCGGTCCGGCCGCCATAACCGGCCGCCAGGCCGGAGAGTTCGAGCAGTGCGGGTGGCATTTCAGCGTATTCCCCGGACGAAGCGGCGGCGGGCGGCGCGCCACAGGACGGCGATCAGAATCATGAGCAGGAAGGTCTCGCTGATCCCGAGCCGGACTGCGTATTGGGCGGCCATGAAAAGAACGACGAAGTGCAGCAATCGGCCGGCGGTCGGCGAATCGGCCAGCCAGAGAGCGGTGACGATCAACAGCCCGTCGAGCGACAGCAAGGCGATCAGGCATCCGGCCGTGGTCGGGTCGTCGGGCGCCACGGCGAAGGCGGCCAGACCCGGCAGAACGAACCAGCCGAGCGACAGGGCGAGAGGCAGCCTGAGGACGCCCCATGCAGCACGCGCGAACGGAACCGGCAGCACGCGGAGCGCCGTCGCGCGAAGAGGATGGCAGCGCAGGGCGTAGAAGAACGTCACATGGCCGCCGACGGCCCCCACGAGAGCGGCCGGCCAGGCCGTGCCGGTTTGAAGGCTGCCGGCGATGCCCGTCCCGCCCAGGATCGCGAGCAGAAGGAGGCAGATCCTGATGTTGCCGGGGCCAAAGCCTTCCAGGGCCCAGTTGCCGAGCCAGCGTGGCCGCCTTTGGTCCAGCAGGGGCAGAAGAGTGGCGTGCCGGAAGCGGACCGTCCGCGATCCGCGATAGGTCGCGACATAGGGCGACACGGAGAAGCAGCCGAACGCGAAACCCATGGAGACGAGAATCAATCCCACCGGCGCGGTTTCGGCCATGTCCGTCCAGCGCACCAGCCAGCCTTCCAGCGTCACCGCCGACAGCATCGAGACGACCAGCAAGCCATAGGAGGGCAGGCAGCACAGAAGCAGAGCCTGGTGCCGATCCTGTGCGGACCAAGGCAGGCTCGCCAGCCAGGGTGCCGCCAGTTCCTGCCGTGCGGTCCGGGTCGTGGAGCGTCCGATCCAGAAGCCGGCCAGCAGCGCCGCCGTCGAGGCCAGAGCACGGACCAGAACCGTCCGCTGGACGATGAAGAATGCGATCGCGTTCCGGTCGTCCCAAAGGTTTCCGGCTAACGCGAGGCAGACCAGGACAAGCGCAAGCACGAAGCTCAGCCGCTGCCGGACCGAGGTGCCGACGCAACTGCCGATGAAGAGCCGCCAGCGCGACAATCGAAGGCGCAGAAAAAGGGTGGCGGGCCTGATCACGGCGACAGGATGGAAGAACGGGCGGAACCCGACAATCCGTCATCGCAACGGATGAACGGCCGTCATTGCGAGGCGGTCTCCCGACGAGAAGGGAAGCTCCAGACCGGAGGAGCGCGTTGCCTCGAGCCGGAATGCTCGTCCGACGCGTCTCGGGCATGTCTCCGTTTCGTTTGCCCCCCGCACGCGGCTCGTCTACACGCACCCGCTTTCCGAACCATCGAACGCGGGACCGAACAGAATGCGACGCAAGCGCGGACGCGCCCTTGACGGGTGGCTGATCGTCGACAAGCCCGCGGGCATGACCTCCACCGATGTGGTGAACAAGGTGCGACGGGGCTTCGACGCCCAGAAGGCCGGCCATGGCGGCACGCTCGATCCGCTCGCCACCGGGCTGTTGCCGGTTGCGTTCGGCGCGGCGACCAAGACCGTGCCCTACATCATGGACGGCACCAAGCTGTACCATTTCACGCTGCGGATCGGCGAGGCGCGCGATACGGACGATGCCGACGGGCAGGTGATCGCCACCTCCGACGTCAGGCCGACTGACCAGCAGTTCCGCGACGCGTTGCCGGCGTTCCGGGGCGAGATCATGCAGGTTCCGCCGATCTTCTCCGCCATCAAGGTGGCGGGCGAGCGCGCGTACGACATGGCGCGCGAGGGCCGGCCACCGGTTCTGGAGCCGCGCCCGGCGCGGATCGACCGGTTCGAGCTGATTGAGCGCGTGGACGAACACACGGCGATCTTCGAGGTGCAGTCGGGCAAAGGCGTCTACATGCGCTCGCTGGCCCGCGACCTCGCGGTGGCCTGCGGTACGGTGGGCCATGTGGCCGGTCTGCGCCGCCTGCGCGTGGGGCCGTTCCACGAGAAGGATGCGATTTCCCTGGACAAAATCCTGGCGACGGAGGACAACGCGCCCGCCTCGCCGGAGCTGCTGCTGCCGGTCGCGACCGCGCTGGCCGACATCCCGGCGCTGGCCCTGACCAGCAGCGAAGCGGCAAGCCTCCAGCATGGCCAGGCGATCAGCCTGGTCGAACTGATGGGCCGGATTCCAGACACGGCCGATCCCGCAGGCGGGATCGCCCGGGCCATGGACGGCAGGCGCGTGATCGGACTCTGCCGACTCGAAGACGGGTGGCTGCGTCCGGAACGCCTTCTCTAACCATCGTTCCCGGAGAACCACGATGTCGATCACTGCCGAGCGCCGTACCGCTCTCATCAAGGACTACAAGACCGGCGAAGCCGATACCGGCTCACCCGAAGTGCAGGTTGCGCTGCTCACCGAGCGCATCACCAACCTGACCGAGCACCTGAAGACCCACGCGAAGGACTTCCATTCGCGCCGTGGCCTGCTGATGCTGGTCGGCCGCCGCCGCCGCCTGCTGGACTACGTGAAGCGCAAGGAAGTGGCGCGCTACGAGGCGCTGATCGCCCGTCTGGGTCTGCGTCGCTAACAGCCGATCCAGGGGCTTTGCCCCTGGACCCCACAAAAGGGCAGTCGCCCTTTTGAAACCCAATTGCTAGAACAACTGGGTGTCCAGAGGGCTTCACCCTCTGGCGGGTCCAGGGCGGAGCCCTGGCACAACCACGGCGGACCAGTCCGGCGTTTCAGGCCACATGGGGTCCCCTCTCCATGCCGTCCGAAACGTCGCCGTCCGTCCCAAACCTCAAGGACAAACCGATGTTCGACTTCTACCGCAAGGAAATCGAGTGGGGCGGCCGCACCCTCGTTCTGGAAACCGGCAAGATCGCCCGTCAGGCCGACGGCGCCGTGCTGGCGCATTACGGCGACACCATCGTGCTCTGCACCGCCGTCGGCGCGAAGAGCGTGAAGCCGGGCCAGGATTTCTTCCCGCTCACCGTGAACTACCAGGAAAAGGCGTTCGCCGCCGGCAAGATCCCGGGCGGCTTCTTCAAGCGCGAGGGCCGTCCGTCGGAGGCCGAGGTGCTGAACTCGCGCCTGATCGACCGCCCGCTGCGTCCGCTGTTCCCGGACAATTTCCGCAACGAGGTCCAGGTGGTCGCGACCGTGCTGTCGCATGACCTGGAGAACGATCCGGCGCTGGTCGCCATGATCGGTTGCTCGGCCGCGCTGACCCTGTCCGGCATTCCGTTCTTCGGCCCGATCGCGGGCTGCCGCGTCGGCTACAAGAACGGCGAGTACGTGCTGAACCCGACCCTGGCCGAGATCAAGGACAGCGAGCTGGACCTGGTTCTAGCCGGCACCGCCGAAGGCGTGCTGATGGTCGAGTCCGAAGCCTCCGAGCTGTCGGAAGAGGTGATGCTGGGCGCCGTGTCGTTCGGTCATGCCGCCTGCCAGCCGGTGATCGACGCCATCATCGCGCTCGCGGAGCATGCCGCGAAGCAGCCCTGGACCCTGGCCGAGCCCTCCGCCGAGGAGATCGCCCTCAAGGCCCGCGTCGACGCGTTGGGCCGTGCGGACATCGCCGAAGCCTACAGGGAGCGGATCAAGCAGAGCCGCTACGAGAAGGTCGGCGCCGCCAAGAAGCAGATCGCGGCCAAGCTCACCGCCGAGGGTCTCGACGCCGACAAGGCGAAGGGCTTCCTCAAGGAGCTGGAAGCCGACGTGGTGCGCGGCGCCATCCTGGATACCGGCCTGCGCATCGACGGCCGCGACACCAAGACCGTCCGTCCGATCGTCAGCGAAGTCGGCATCCTGCCGCGCGCGCACGGTTCGGCGCTGTTCACCCGTGGCGAGACCCAGGCGCTGGTGGTGACCACGCTCGGCACCGGCCAGGACGAGCAGGTGATCGACGCGCTGGAAGGCGAATACCGCTCCAACTTCATGCTGCACTACAACTTCCCGCCGTACTCGGTCGGTGAAGCCGGCCGCATGGGCTCGCCGGGCCGTCGCGAGATCGGCCATGGCAAGCTGGCGTGGCGCGCGCTGCACCCGCTGCTGCCGGGCAAGGAAGCCTTCCCGTACACGCTGCGCGTGGTCTCGGAGATTACCGAGAGCAACGGTTCGTCCTCGATGGCGACCGTGTGCGGCACCTCGCTGGCGCTGATGGATGCGGGCGTGCCGCTGAAGCGTCCGGTGGCGGGCATCGCCATGGGCCTGATCAAGGAAGATCGCGGCTTCGCGGTTCTGTCCGACATCCTGGGCGACGAGGATCATCTCGGCGACATGGACTTCAAGGTGGCAGGCACCGAGAACGGCGTCACCGCCCTGCAGATGGACATCAAGATCACGTCGATCACCCCGGAGATCATGAAGATCGCCCTGGAGCAGGCCCGCGACGGCCGCATGCACATCCTGGGCGAGATGGGCAAGGCGCTGACCGAGAATCGCGGCGGCGTCGCGGCCAACGCGCCGAAGATCACCGTGATCAACGTGCCGAAGGAGAAGATCCGCGACGTGATCGGCACCGGCGGCAAGGTGATCCGCGAGATCGTCGAGTTCTCCGGCGCCAAGATCGACATCGGCGATGACGGCACCATCAAGATCGCCGCCACCTCCGAAGAGCAGGCCAACAAGGCGATCAACCGCATCCGTGGCATCGTGGCCGAGCCGGAAGTGGGCGCGATCTATGACGGCAAGGTGGTGAAGACGGCCGATTTCGGCGCGTTCGTGAACTTCCTCGGCGCCCGCGACGGCCTGGTGCACATCTCCGAGCTGACCCAGGGCCGCGTCAACAAGACCACCGACGTGGTCAACAATGGCGACGCGGTGAAGGTGAAGGTTCTGGGCTTCGACGATCGCGGCAAGGTCAAGCTGTCCATGCGCGTGGTCGATCAGGCCACCGGCGCCGACATCTCCGAGCAGGTCGGACCGAAATCCGGCGGCCGCGAGGGTGGCGAAGGCGGCGAGCGTCGCGAGCGCGGCCCGCGTCGCGAGCGCAACGACGACTGAGCCTGACAAGGTTTGCAAAACGGCCCGGCCATCGCACGTCTTGCGGTGCCGGGCCGGCGTTGCAATCTGAGACAGGGACCATGTTCTGACGCCGCACCCGCTCCATGGGACGCAGGCGTCGATGAGACGCGAACGAGAGCGGGCGAAGAAAACGGGCTCAATGCCCGCGCCCAGGTGGGAAACGGCGGCACCGAGCGATGAAGACGATCAACGCGATCCGGATGGGCGGAGTGGACGTCCTGCCGCTGGTCGAGGGCGGCAAGGGCGTGTCGGTTTCCACCGGCATCTGTTCCGGCCATTGGGCTGCCGCCGACGGCGCCGGCACCATCTCGGTCGTCAATGCCGACAGCTACGACGAGCAGGGCCGGGTCATTCCGCAGCTCTACAAGGGACGCACCCGCCGCGACCGTCATGAGGAGATGGTCGAATACGCCATCTCCGGCGGCATCACCCAGGCGCAGCAGGCACACGAGCTGGCCGGCGGGCGCGGCCGCATCCACGCCAATATCCTGT
The DNA here is from genome assembly GCF_055386855.1 of Lichenicola sp. GTC18331. NCBI lineage: Bacteria > Pseudomonadati > Pseudomonadota > Alphaproteobacteria > Acetobacterales > Acetobacteraceae > Lichenicola > Lichenicola sp. GTC18331. The sequence goes on from NZ_AP045015.1 coordinate 2,362,861, forward strand.
GGGAGATGGGCGCCGCCGAGCGCGTCATCACCGGGGTGCTGGAAGGCGCCAAGGGGCTGATCCATGGCCTCACATGCGGCGCCGGCATGCCCTATCGCCTGAGCGACATCGCCGCCCGGTTCGGCATCCACTACTACCCGATCGTGTCCTCCGGCCGCGCCTTCAACGCGCTGTGGAAGCGCGCCTATCACAAGACCGCCGAGCTGCTCGGCGGCGTGGTCTACGAAGATCCCTGGCTCGCGGGTGGCCATAACGGCCTGTCCAACAGCGAAAGCCCGGATCGTCCTGAGCCGCCGCTGCCGCGCGTGCTCGAGCTGCGCCGCACCATGCGTTTGTTCGGGCTGGATCGGGTGCCGATCATCATGGCCGGCGGCGTGTGGTGGCTGGAGGAATGGGAGGACTGGATCGATAACCCCGATCTGGGCCCGATCGCCTTCCAGTTCGGCACCCGCCCGCTGCTGACGCGCGAAAGCCCGATCCCCGAGGCCTGGAAGCAGCGGCTGATGCAGCTCAAGGAAGGCGACATCTTCCTGAACAAGTTCAGCCCGACCGGATTCTACTCCTCTGCGGTGAAGAACGAGTTCCTGAACGATCTGCGCCGTCGCTCCGAGCGCCAGGTGGCCTTCTCGCCCGAGCCGGTCGGCGACCACACCGCAGCCTATCTGATCAGCGGCCGTCGTCAGGTGTTCCTGACCCCGCACGATCTCGATCGGGCCCGCGCCTGGGAGCAGAGCGGCTTCACCGAAGCGCTGCGCACCCCGGACGGCACGCTGGTGTTCGAGACCCGCGCCGCAGCGGCCGAGATCAACGCCGATCAGACCGCGTGCATGGGCTGCCTGTCGGAATGCCGCTTCTCCTCCTGGAGCCAGAAGGGGCCGACCTACACAAACGGCCACAAGGCCGATCCCCGCTCCTTCTGCATCCAGAAGACGCTCCAGGCGATCGGCCATGCAGCGGATGACGACGTGGAAGCCACCGAGCGCAACCTGCTGTTCAGCGGGCACAACGCATATCGCTTCGGGTCCGACCCGTTCTACTCCAACGGGTTCGTGCCGACGGTGAAACAGTTGGTCGAGCGGATTCTGAGCGGCAGGTAAGTCTTCTTTTCTGAAGAAAAGAGGCAAAAGACATTTTGAATGTTAAGGCCGCCCGGAAGGGCGGCCTTTTCGTTTATTTGGTGACGGTTTCGCCAATCGTGGTTTGCTGCGGAACGGGCGGCGAATGGAAGGCGGAGGCGCCGTTGTCCTTCACCGGACCCATGGTCGGTTCCGGCTGACGCACGCAGCCACGCAGGATCGGTGCGCACACGCCGTCCTGGCCGATCGCCTTGTCGTTGTCGCCCGTGTAGTGCACCTCGCTCACGCGATGGTTCACCACGCGGATATTGGCCGAGCAGTAGGTGCCGCTGCCACCCAGGGACACGCCACCCAGATTCAGCGGCAGCTCGACATTGAAGCCGCCGGTACCGCTCGGCTTGTAGACGTAGTTGAAGATCTGCGTGGCGTCGCTGAGCTGGACCGTCTTGTCCGGCGGTCCAGCGCACGCCACCAGATCAGCCTGCGACATGCCGATCATGCTGATCTGCGCCTGATGAGACAGCTTGGATGCGCCGTAACCGCAACCGGACAAAAGAACGGGAAGAACCAAACAGGCCCCACGGAAACCAGTCATGCGTGCTCCAACAGCGTTGCAACACGCAGAGTGAAGCGCGCGGGACGGCGGGACAATGGCAGCCGGCCCGAAAGGCGGCGCCGCTGCCGTCACGCTTGCGCCGGGAGGCAGGCCTCCTTGAATGCCGCGAAGGCACGGGCGCGATGGCTGATCGCGTTCTTTTCCGCTTCCAGCATCTCCGCGAAGCTGCGCCCGTCGCCGTTCGGCACGAAGATCGGATCGTAGCCGTGCCCGCCCGATCCGCGCGGCGGCCAGACCACAGTGCCGTCGATGCGCCCTTCGAACACGGCGTCGCGCCCGTCCGGCAGAGCCAGGCACAGCACCGCCACGAACCACGCCGACGGGTCCGCTTCCAGGGCGGCGCCACCCTCGTCGTGTACGCGCTGCATCGCCACCATCGGATTGCGTGCGGAACCGCCCCAGCGCGCGGAGAAGATTCCCGGCTGCCCGTCCAGCGCCGCAACGCAGAAGCCGGAATCGTCCGCCAGCGCCGGCAGGCCGGACGCCTTCGCCGCCGCATGCGCCTTCAGGCGCGCGTTGCCGACGAAGCTGGTTTCGGTTTCCTCCGGCTCCGTCAGATCGCACTCGGTAGCGGACACCAGCCTCACGCCCGTGCCCTCCAGGAGAGCGGCGAATTCGGCCAGCTTGCCCTTGTTGTGGCTGGCGAGAACCAGGCGGTCGCCGGACTGCAGACGGATCATCGTGTCAGGACTCCGAAACGGCGGCGCGCTGAGCCGCGAACAGGGCGAAAATGCCGGCGCGGGCCAGCCCATGCAGTTCGGCGAACTGTGCGTCCGTGAACGGCGCGCCCTCGGCGGAGGCCTGGATCTCCACGATGGCGCCGCTGTCGGTCAGAACGAAATTGGCATCCGCCTCGGCGGCACTGTCCTCGATATAGTCGAGATCGAGCACCGCACCCGCGCCGGTCAAGCCGCACGAGACCGCCGCGACCTGACCGAGCAGCGGCACGGCAGGCAGCACGCGGTTGCGCACGAGTTTGCTGAGGGCGTGATATAGGGCGACCCAGCCGCCGGTGATGGCGGCGCAGCGCGTGCCGCCATCTGCGTTCAGCACGTCGCAATCCACCGTGATCGTCAGCTCGCCCATCGCCTTGCGATCGGTGACGGCGCGCAGGGAACGGCCGATCAGGCGCTGGATCTCGAGCGTGCGGCCGGATTGCTGGCCACGCGCCGCTTCGCGCTGGCCGCGCTTGTGCGTGGCGCGCGGGAGCATGCCGTATTCCGCCGTCACCCAGCCGAGACCCTGGCCACGCAGGAAGCCCGGAACCTTGGACTCGACCGTCGCTGTGCACAGCACCTCGGTGCCGCCCATGCGGATCAGAGCCGACCCCTCGGCGTGATGCGAGAACCCCGGTTCGATCGACACCACCCGCAACGCATCCACAGCCCGCCCCGACGGCCGCACCAGAACATCCGACACCCGCGTCTCCTCCCGTTCTTCGTCGCCTCTCCTAAACCCTGGGTTCCCAAAGGGCGACCGCCCTTTGGCGGGCGGGGCGGGGCCCACATCCTGTTGCCACTCCCCCCTCGCTGTCCGTAGGCTTCCGCGCGTGCAACGCCCTCGCCCCCTCCCGCCCGGCCTCGACCCGCGCGCAGCCTCGATCCTGCGCGAGATCGTCGAGCAATATGTGGAAACCGGCGATCCTGTCGGCTCGCGCACACTGTCGAAGCGTCTGCCGGATCCGCTTTCGCCCGCCACCATCCGCAGCGTCATGGCCGAGCTGACCGAGGCCGGACTGCTCTACGCGCCGCACACGTCGGCTGGGCGCATGCCGACCGAAAAGGGCCTGCGCCTGTTCGTGGACGGGCTGCTGCAATTCGGACAACTGGCGGAAGACGAGCGCGACACCATCGTGCGGTCGCTGGAAACGCGCGGACGATCGCTGGAGGATACGCTGGCCGACGCCTCGGCGATGCTGTCCGGCCTGTCCTCCGCCGCAGGCCTAGTTCTGGCCCCGAAGACGGACGGCCAGATCAAGCATATCGAGTTCGTGGCGCTGGGGCCGGAACGGGCGCTGGTGATCCTGGTCGGCGCAGACGGCCAGGTCGAGAACCGGGTGATCGAAACGCCTCCCGGCCTGCCGCCTTCGCGTCTGGTGGAGGCTGGCAACTACCTGAACCAGCGTCTGCGTGGCCTGACCGTGGCCGAACTGCGCAGCCGCGTGGCGCAGGAGCTGGCGGCGGACCGCTCGGAGCTGGACCAGCTCACCGCCGGAATCGTCGAGTCCGGTCTGGCGACCTGGGGCGATCAGGGCAGGGGCGGCTCGCTGTTCCTGCGCGGGCAGTCGCGTTTGCTGTCGGACGTGACGCAGATCGAGCGCCTGTCCGCGATCCAGCTCCTGTTCGACCGGCTGGAGAAGGAGGAGACCATGCTGCGCCTGCTCGATCTGGCGGAGAAGAGCGACGGCGTGCGCATCTTCATCGGTGCGGAAAGCGGGCTGTTCGGCATGTCGGGCGTGTCGATGGTGGTGGCGCCGGCCCGCAACGAGAGCAACCGCATCGTCGGCGCGATCGGCGTCATCGGCCCGCAGCGGATCAATTACGGGAGGATCATCCCGGTGGTGGATTACACGGCGCGGGTGATCGGGCGGTTGCTGGGGTAGGGCGCAAGCAACAGGCACTACAGAATGGTGCCGACACTCGGAATTGAACCGAGGACCTACTGATTACGAATCAGTTGCTCTACCCCTGAGCTATGTCGGCATCGAGCAGCCCTATACAAAACCCCCGGGCTTCCTGCAACATGGCCTTTCCCCGTCCAACCCGAACGCATGGAGCGTCGCATGCCTGATGCTGGTGTCTCCGCGCGCCCGGGTCGCCGAACCATCACCGGGTTCCGGCTCGGGGCGCCGCGCAAGAGCCGCTCGATCCATCTCCACGCGATCGACGGTCTGTGCGAGTGTCCGAGCTGCGGCTTCTTCCAGCGAATCCCGGATCTCGATCCGGGACAGGTTGCGGATTGCCGCCGCTGCCATGGCCAGCTCGGCCGGCGCAGGCCAAACCCGACCGTGTCCACCCCGCTCGCCTTCTGCATCGCCTCGGCGGTGCTGTATTTCGTCGCCATCACCCAGCCGCTGATGACGCTGGACCTGTTCGGGCGCGTCCATACCGTCACCCTGCTCACCGGCCCGTTCGAGCTCTGGCGGGAAGGCTGGAGTCTGGTGGCGATCCTGGTGATGGCGGCGACGGTGATCGTGCCGCCGATCGTGATCGCGTTGATGTTGTTCATTCTGGTGGGCGCATCGCGCGAGGCGCTGCCGAACTGGGCGCCGCGCCTGATGCGCCGCTACGATCATCTCAGGCCCTGGTCAATGATCGAGGTCTACATGCTCGGGATCTTCGTGGCCTACACCAAGCTGATCGATCTGGCGCATGTGGAGGTGGGGCCCGCCGTCTATGCGCTGGCGGCGCTGATGCTGACCCAGGCGGCGACGGATTCCACCTTCGACGTCGACAAGGTCTGGCGCAAACGTCGCGTGTCGCGCTTCGTGCGCCTGCCGGACGGGCGGCGCGTCGTGGTGTCGACGGTGGATTCCTCCGAACACCCGTTGCCGCCGGCCGGACACCTGCTGTCCTGCACCTCCTGCGGTCTGGTCTGCGCGGCGGAACGGGTACTGCCCAAGGAGCACGTGCTCGGGAATTGTCCGCGCTGTCATGCCTCCGTCAGCGTGCGGAAGCCGCAGAGCTTCTGGCGTTGCGTCGCTCTTCTGGCCTGCGCGGTGGTGCTCTACATCCCGGCCAATCTTTATCCGGTAATGACGATCGTGAAGCTCAACCGGGGCGGCGGACACACCATCCTGGCCGGCGTACGCGAGCTCTACGAGGCCGACATGCTGCCTCTGGCGCTGCTGGTGTTCTTCGCCAGCATCACCGTGCCGGTGCTCAAGATCGCCGGCCTCGCCCTGATGTGCTTCGGCACGTGGCGCCGGTCCGCCGTCCGGCTGCGCGACCGCACGCGCCTCTACAGGCTGGTGGTGTTCATCGGCCGATGGTCCATGATCGACGTGTTCATGATATCGATCCTGGTGGCGCTGGTCCGTTTCAGCGGTTTGGCGCATATCAGCGCCGATCCGGGCGTGTTCGCCTTCGCCGCGGTGGTGGTGCTGACCATCTTCGCGGCCGATTGCTTCGATCCGCGCACCATGTGGGACGCGGCCGGCATGAACGGCGCCGCCATGGCTCCGGACGGCCGTCCGGATGAAGCCGCCTCCTCCCCCCGAACGGAGCCCGTAAACGCGTGAGTGGACAACAGGACGATCCCGCCCACGGTCGCGACCGGGATGGCGGACAGAGTTCGGGCGATGCGGCGCGGCCGCATACGCGCGACACCATGGACGAGCAGGCGTCCTCTGCCTCCATCCGGCGCACGCGTTTCTCGCTGGTCTGGCTGATCCCGATCGTCGTGGTCGTCGTCGCCGCGTGGCTGGGCTGGACCACCCTGTCGAGCCGCGGCCCCGAGATCACCATCACCTTCGATACCGCCGACGGCATCACCGCCGGCCAGACCCAGGTCAAGCACAAGGCGGTGGCGCTGGGCACGGTGGAGAATGTGGGCCTCAGCAAGGACCTTAAGACGGTCGAGATCCGCGTGCGCATGAACGCGCAGTCCAAGCCGTTCCTCACCTCCAATGCCCAGTTTTGGGTGGTGCGCCCCCGCCTCAGCGGCGCCACGGTGAGTGGTCTCGATACGCTGGTGTCTGGCGCCTATATCGCCGTCGATCCCGGTGCGCCCGGCGGCGCGCAGCAAAGCGAGTTCGTAGGCAAGGAAGCCCCGCCCGGCGTCCGCTCAGACGAGCCCGGCCGCACCTACACGCTCATGACCGGCGAGATCGGCTCCATCAGCCAGGGCGCGCCGGTGTTCTTCCGCGATGTGGTGGTGGGCGAAGTGCTCGGTTACACCATGCCGCCGGGCGGGCGCGGCCCGATCCCGATCCAGGTCTTCGTGCGCGAGCCGTACGATCGCTATCTCCGGGCCGACACCCGCTTCTGGAACGTGTCCGGCATCCGGGCCAACTTCAACGGCGGCAACCTGCATATCGAGGTGGAATCGCTGCAGGCGCTGCTGTCCGGCGGCGTCGCCTTCGGCCTGCCGGAACAGCGTCGCGGCAAGGATGCGCCCGACGCGCCGGACAATGCGGTGTTCAAGCTCTATGCGAGCAAGGACGATGCCGACAGCGCCGGGTATCGCGACCGCATCCCGATGGTCACCTATTTCGAGAATTCGGTGAAGGGTCTCGACGCCGGCAGCCCCGTGACCATGTTCGGTCTTCAGGTCGGCAGCGTCACCGGCGTGAGCTTGCAGCTCAACAAGGCCAAGGGCACCGCACGCGTGCGCGTGGCGATGGAGATCCAGCCCGAGCGCGTTCTGCCGGACGATCCGGACACGCCCGCCACCATCGAGAACACGGCGCGCGCCCTGGTCAACAACGGTCTGCGCGCCGAAACCGGCACCGGCAATCTGCTGACCGGGTCCTCCGAGATCTCGCTCGCCTTCGTGCCCAACGACACCAAGGCGTCGATCTCGATGGAAGGCGATGCCGTGGTTCTGCCCAGCAAGGCGGGCGGCGTGTCGGGCATCATGGAATCGGTGTCCGCGGTGGCCGACAAGATCGCCGCCATGCCGCTCACCCAGATCGGCGAGAACGTGAACAACCTGCTGGCGCACACAGACAGCACGGTGAACGGGCCGCAGATGCGCCAGGCCCTCGCCAGCCTGACCGAAACGCTGAAAAGCGTGCAGCACCTGTCGCAGCATGCCGATCAGGGCATGACGCCGCTGATGCAGCGCCTGCCTGCGATCGCCGATCAGCTCCAGGGAGCCGTCACGCACGCCAACGCCGCGCTGGCGGCCTATGGCGGCGATTCCGACTTCCATCACAGCCTTCAGCAGACGCTGGACCAGTTGAACGAGACCGCGCGCTCGGTTCGCTTGCTGGCCGATTTCATCAGCCGACATCCGAGCGCGCTTCTGCTCGGCCGGCACAAGCCGTGAGAGGTCCGATGCGTTCCTTCAAGCGCCTGGGCGCCCTGGCCGTTCTCGTCGCTCTCGCCGGATGCGGCTCGACCGATCCGGACTACTACACGCTGCGCGCCTGGCCCGGCGTGGCGCAGGCGGGCGGGCCGCTCAGCCTCAAGATACGCACCCCGTCCGTGGCCGGCTATCTCGACCGCGATTACATCGTTGCCGGCGACCGCGATTACCGGCTCAAGCTGAACAAGGACGGCGCCTGGGGCGAGCCGTTGGCGGACATGATCGGCCAGACCCTGGCCAGCGACCTGCAACAGCGTCTGCCCGGCACCAACGTGTTCACGCAGGCCGGCGCCATCTCCACCGAGGCGCAAGGCACGGTGGAACTCGACATCACCCAGTTCGCCCGGACCCATGACGGGCTGGTCGAACTGGGCGGCGCCTTGTCGGTGAAACGCGACGATACGGGGAACGGCCCCGTCCTGCCGACGGCCAGCATCCCGCTGCATCTCACCATGACGCCGGCCGGCAGCGGCGTGTCGGCGGAGGTGGCGGCTCTGAGCCAGCTTCTGGGGCAGGTGGCGGACCGTGCGGCGATCGAGGCGCGCCGGATCGGAACGACCCTGCCGCCGGTTCAGCCTTCTGCTGGAACAACGAATGTGCCGGCGGCGGACGGCGTGCCGGTGGCGCTCGCGCCGCGTTGAACCGTCGCGGGCGTTTCCGCCCGTGACCTTGTGCTTACATCGCGTCCGCGTCGCCCTCCATCCGGGCGCCGGGCAGGTGTGCCGGCTCGCGCGCAGCCACCAAGGCGGTGATCACCGATCCGCCCAGCACGCAAAGCTCGATCGAGCGGGCCAGACCGACCACGCCGCCGGCCCAGGGCACCAGGAAGCTGGCCACGCCCTGTCCGGCCGAGGCCACGGCGTAGCCGAGCCCCATGCCGAACGAGCGCACGTCCGACGGGAAGCGCTGCGCCAGGAAATGCGGCACCAGGGCGAACACGCTGTTGCCGAAGAAGCCCATGAACAGGGACGCCGCCAGCAGCACCGGCATCGATCCGCCGGACGCGAACGGCACCACGTCCAGAACCGTCAGCAGCAGATAGACGAGCAGGGTGCGTCGCTCGCCGAAGCGCGACGCCGACCAGCCGCAGACCGGCTTGCCGACGATGGAGCCCAGGCAATAGGCGGCGATGGCCGGGAACACCATGGACGGCGTGAAGCCATGCACCTCGCGCAGCAGCGTCGGATAGAAGCTGTAGATCGCCGCATTCTGGAACAACAGGAAGCACATGAACAGCAGCGCCTGACGCGCGGCGGCGTCGAGCCGGAAGCGCGGACGGGGCGCAACCTCGGCAGGACGGTTCGCCGCCTGGGCCTTCTCCGCGCGCATCCGCAGCCAGACCGGGCTTTCCGCCACGCCGACACGAATGAAGATCGCTAGGATCGCCGGAGCGATGCCCATAAAGAACAGCACGCGCCAGCCGTAATGCGGCAGGATCACCGCCTGCGCGGCAGCAGCAGCGAAGAAGCCGAACTCGTAGCCGGACATCATGATCGCGGACGCCAAGGCACGGCTGCGCGGCGGCACGCTTTCGATCAGAAGCGCCGCGGAGGCGGTCCATTCGCCGCCGAAGCCGATCCCGAACAGGAACTGGATCACGACCATCGCGGCGTAGCTCCAGGCCAGTCCCGAGAAACCGGAAAACACCGCGAACCAGATCACGCCGATCATGAAGGTGAGCTTTCGCCCGTAGCGATCCGCCAGCCAGCCCCAGCCGGTATTGCCGAGAATGCGGCCGACGCTCTGCGAGGTGATCACCAGCCCCATCGCCACCAGCGAGACATGCAAACTCTTGCCGATATCCGGCAAGGCAAGCAGCAGCACGACCTGGTCGAACGCATCCAGGAACCAGCCGAGAAAGGCGGCCAGAGTGACGCGCCAGAACGGCGCGAGGTCGCGCAGAGGGCTGGATGCTTCTCGATCGATCGCCACGGTTCGTTTCCGTCCCCTTGTTGCGCCGCTTGGTTTCGGTTGCGCCGCTGGCGGCCGGTCACTCTTGGCAGTATTTTGTCTGAGTTTGGGCGAGGCGGACGGAAGCGGCAAGCCGCGCCGGACATCGCCGCAGCTGTTCGAGGGGCGTTATAACGACATCGCATCGAAACTGCGCGGTCGGGATGAAGTTCTCATACCCCGAGCAGCTTGTCCGGGGTGGAGCGATGCCGTCCAGCGATCCTTTGACCGTGTCCCTGACGCCCGAGTTGCGCCGGTTCATCGCTGCGCAGGTCGAGAGCGGCCGGTATCAGACGGCGAGCGAGGTCGTGCGTGCCGGTCTGCGGCTCCTGACCCGGATCGATCCGCCCCACGCGATCGGGCCGGCCGTCGTGACGGCGCCCGAGACCGTATCGGACTGACCTGGATGCCCGATCTCATCTCCGCGCCGGGCTGGACGGAGGCGGACCGCCTGCAGGCGCTGCATGGCTACGACATTCTCGACACCGTGCGCGAAACCGAGTTCGACGACATCGTGCAGATGGCGGCGCAGGCCTGCGCCGCCTCGATGTCGTTCCTGAACCTGATCGACAGCCATCGGCAATGGTTCAAGGCGGAGATCGGCTTCGGCGCGCGCCAAATCCCGCGCGAACCGTCGCTGTGCGTTCATGCGCTCGATGCGCCCGACGTGCTGATGGTGCCGGACACGCTGGCCGACCCGCGCTTCGCCGACAACGCGCTCGTCCTGGGGCCGCCTTTCGTTCGTCTCTATGCAGGCGTTCCGCTGCGGACGCCCGAAGGGCTGCCGATCGGCGTTCTCTGCGTGATGGACCAGAAGCCGCGAGCGCTGAACGAGCAGCAGCTGTTCATCCTCAAGGCGCTGGCGCGGGCGGTAATGGCGCGGTTCGAGCAGCGCAAGGCACTGGCGGAGCGGGACCGGGCGCTCGCTGCCGAAGAGCGCAGCCAGACGCACAGCCGGCAGATCCTGGATAGTGCGATCGACTACGCCATCGTCAGCTTCGACGTCGCGGGCCGGGTGACGAGCTGGAATGAGGGCGCGCACCGCATTCTCGGCTGGACCGAGGAGGAGATGCTGGGCGAGCCGGCCGATCGCTTCTTCACGCCGGAAGACGTCGCGGCCGAACGGCCGGCCCTGGAGATGGGCGACGCGCTGCGAAACGAGCGCGGCAACGACGAACGTTGGCATATGCGCAAGGACGGATCCCGCTTCTTCGCCGCCGGCGAGATGATGGTGCTGCGCGACGAGAACGGCGCCCTCGCGGGCTTCATCAAGATGCTGCGGGACCGGACCGAGCAGCGCCGCGCTTCGCAGGCGCTGCGTTTCAGCGAGGATCGTATCGAAACGGCGCTGTCGACCGGCCTAGTCGGGTTCTTCGACTGGGACGTGAGCGCCGACACCATCCAGGGCGATGCCCATTATGCCGATCTGTTCGGGCTCGATCCCCGCCGTCTGGCCGAGGGGCTTTCGCTTCTGGCGATGATGGACGCCATCCACCCTGCCGACCGGCACGCGGTGGCGGCCACGCTCGACGCGGCGATCCGGCGGGGAGAGGATTATACCACCCAGTGCCGCATCGTCGGCAGCGGACGCACGCCGCGCAGCCTGCTGGTGCGGGGGCGTTGCTACGATCGCGCCGACACGCAGGCGCGTCGATTCACCGGCATCGCCATCGACATCTCTGCCGCCGAGGATGCCCGCGCCGCGCTGCATGCCAGCGAATCGTTCAACCGGGAAATCCTGGCCAGCTCCTCCGATTGCATCAAGGTGCTCCGGCTCGACGGCACGCTCGAATTCATGAGCGAGGGCGGTCAGCGCATCATGGAAATCGCGGATTTCTCCCATTTCGCCGGCTGCCCCTGGCCGAGTTTCTGGGACGGCGCTGGCAATGCCGACGCGTTGCGGGCGTTGGAGATCGCCCGCAATGGGGGGCGCGGGCATTTCCGGGGGCACGCCAATACGGCCAAGGGAAACCAGCGCTACTGGGATGTGGTGGTCACGCCCATGCTGGGCCAGGATGGCAAGCCCGAGCGTCTGCTGTCCATCTCGCGCGACGTGACCGAGGCCCACAGGGCAGCGGAACGCATTGAGCTGGCGCTGAACACCGGAACCGTGCTCGGCACCTGGGTCTGGGACGTGGTTCGGGACCGGTTCACTGCGGATCGCCGTTTCGCGCTCACCTTTTCGCTAAAACCGGAGGCGCTGGAAGCGGGTCTGCCGCTGCGGGAGGTAGTTCAGTCGATCCATCCGGACGATCTGGAGCCGGTGGAGGCATTGATCCGCCGGACCCTGTCGTCGGGCGGCCGCTACAGCGCTGAATACCGGGTGCGTCAGCTCGACGGGTCCTGGCGCTGGATCGAAGCCAACGGCACGTGCGATCTGGACCAGACCGGTCAGGCGGTACGCTTTCCCGGCGTGCTGATCGATATCGATGCGCGCAAGCGTCAGGAGCTGCGTCAGGCGGCGCTGATCGAACTCGGCAACCGGCTGCGCGAGTTGCACGAGCCGGCCTGCATGGTCGCCGTCGCGTCGTCTCTTCTGGGACGAACCCTCGGGGTCGATCGCGCCGGATACGGCATGGTGGATGCGGCGCGCGAGATCGTCGCGGTGGAGGGCGACTGGTGTGCCGGCCCGTCCATCCGGTCCGTCGCCGGGCTGCATGGGTTCCGGTCGTTCGGCTCCTATATCGAGAACCTGAAACGCAACGAGGTCGTCGCCATCGCCGATATCTCCTGCGATCCGCGCACCTGCGACGGCGCTGCCGCCCTGGAGGCGGTGCAGGTCCGCGGATTGTTGAACGTCCCGCTGATGGATGCCGGCATGACGCAGGCGATCGTGTTCGCACACACGGCGGACATCCATGCCTGGACCGAGGAGGAGATCTCCTTCACCCGGGCCGTCGCCGACCGGACCTGGGCGGCGATCAAGCAGGCGCGGGCCGAGAACGAGCTGTTGCGGATCAACCGGGGGTTGGAAGCAGAGGTGGCCGACCGTACCCGGGAGCGCGACGGTATCTGGAACGCGTCGCAGGATCTTCTGGGCGTCGCCGACAACCGGGGCGTTTGGCTGAACGTCAGCCCGGCCTGGACGGAGCGCCTCGGCTGGCAGCCCGGAGAAATCGTCGGCCGGAGTTTCGCCTGGATCGGCGATCCCGACGACGGCGTCCGGGCTGCGGGGGAGATCGCCCGCATCGCTGCGCGGCGCAAACCGGGAACGTTCGAAACGCGGTTCAGAACGGCGGACGGCGATTTTCGCGTCCTGTCCTGGGTGATCGTTCCAGCCGACGACCGGCTCTACTGCTCGGCCCGAGACGTGACGGAAGCGAAGCTGGCCGCGGCGGCGCTGGCCCGGACCGAGCAGGCGTTGCGGCAGAGCCAGAAGATGGAAGCCGTGGGCCAGCTCACCGGCGGCCTAGCGCATGACTTCAACAATCTGCTGACCGGTATCACCGGCGCGCTCGAACTTCTGGGCACACGCATCGCGCAGGGCCGGTTGAAGGACGTCGACCGCTATGTGCAGGCGGTTCAGGGGGCCGCCAAGCGGGCTGCCTCGCTGACGCACCGTCTGCTGGCCTTCTCGCGCCAGCAGACGCTCGACCCCAAGCCGACCGATGCGACCCGGCTGGTCGCCGATATGGAGGAGCTGATCAGGCGTACGATCGGTCCGGCGATCGATCTGCATGTGTCCGCGACGCCGGGCGTTTGGCCGGTGCTGGTGGATCCGAACCAGCTCGAGAACGCGGTTCTAAACCTGTGCATCAATGCGCGCGACGCGATGCCGGATGGCGGGCGCCTGACCATCGAGATGACGAACCGGATGCTGGACGAGGCGGAGGCGCGGGATCGTACCATGCTGCCCGGACGGTATCTGTCGCTCTGCGTGACCGATACCGGCACCGGGATGCCGCCCGACGTGATTGCCAAGGCATTCGATCCGTTCTTCACCACCAAGCCGCTCGGTCAGGGGACGGGGCTCGGTTTGAGCATGATCTATGGCTTCGCCCGGCAATCCGGCGGCCAGATCAGGATCCAGTCCGAAGAAGGGGTCGGCACCAGCATGCATTTGCTGCTGCCACGCCATGCCGGGACGGTCGGAGACGCCGATGCGGAGGCCGGGCCCGCCGGCGTACCGCGCGCGGAGGCCGGGGAAACCGTGTTGATCGTCGACGACGAGCCGACCATCCGCATGCTCATCACGGAGGTCCTGGAAGAGCTGGGCTACGCCGCGATCGAGGCGCAGGACGGCGCCGCCGGTCTGGCGGTGCTGCAATCCGATGCGCGGGTGGATCTGGTGGTGACCGATGTGGGCCTGCCCGGCGGCATGAGCGGGCGGCAGATGGCCGATATCGCCAGGCTCAGCCGTCCGGATCTGAAGATCCTGTTCATCACCGGCTATGCCGAAACCGCCGTGGTCGGAAACGGCCATCTCGAACCGGGCATGCATGTGATGACCAAGCCGTTCGCGATGGACATGCTGGCGAACCGGATCAAGGAACTGACGACCGGGCGCTGACCGCGCCCGGTCCTGCGGTCAGCTCGCGCTGATCGGCAGTTCGATCAGATTGGGCAGGCCGGAGGCGATGCCGGCTTCCACCGCGCCGGCGATGTCGGCAGCGCGCTCGACGCGGCGGCTGGGGATGCCCATCGAGGTGGCCAGGGCCATGAAGTCGATCGCCGGATCGTCGATGTCCATGGCGATATAGCGGTTGGCCTGGACACTCAGGTAATGGCTTTGCGCCGCCATGAAGTTCTTCAGGATGCGATAGCCGCGATTGTTGAACACCACGAACGTCACCGGCAGCTTCTCGTTGGCCGCCGTCCACAGCGCCTGCGGCGAATACATCGCGGCCCCGTCGCCGACCAGACACACCACAGGGTTGCGGTCGAGGCCGAGCGACATGCCCACGGCGGCCGGCATGCCCCAGCCGAGTCCGCCGCCACGGCAGGAGGAATATTGCCGCCAGGACGGCGAATCCAGCAGCGAGCGGGTCAGCGGCATCAGCGACGCGGCCTCGTCCACGATCGCCACCTCGGGGCCGATCGCGCGCAGAACCTCGTTGCAGGCGACGAACGGCGTGGTCATGGCGGCGTCGAACTCGGCGCGCACCCGGTCGCGCTGTGCGGCCCGGCGGGCGGCCCGGTCGAGCTGCGCCTGCTCGCGCAGGGCGTTGTAGAGGGCGCGGTTCGGATCGAGCATCCGTTCCAGCATCGGCAGCATCGCCTTCAGCGAGGCGCGGATATCGCCCACGCAGGAGAGCGGCGTACTGTAGGTGCGGCCGAGATCGCGCACATCGGTGGTGAGCTGGTGGATGCGGCAATGCTCGGGTACGGCCGAGCCTTCCGAATACAGGATGGTGATGGCCGATTTGCCGCCCAGCGCGAAGATCACCTCGAACGGATCGAGCACCTCCCGCATGTCGGAGGCGCGCGTGGGCAGGTTGCCGCGCCAGAGCGGATGCGAGGTCGGGAACGGGATATGCGCCGGCCAAGACGAGCCGAAGACGGGCGCGCCCAGCAGATCGGCGACGGCGGCGGCCAGATCGCCGGCCCCGGACGACAGGATCTCGTCGCCGGCGATGATGGCGATGCGCCCGGGCTCGATAGCGGCCAGAAGCTGCGCCAGTTCCTCCAGCGCGCCGGCCACCGGGGCGCGGTCGATCCGCGATGGGCGCGGCACCGGCACGGTGCTCTCCTTTTCCATCACGTCCATGGGCAGGGACAGGAACACCGGTCCGGACGGCGCGGCCATGCTGTCATGGAAGGCGCGTCGCAGCAGCACCGGGATCTGGTCGGGATCCACCACCTCGCTGGCCCATTTCGAGACCGGATGGGCGATGCCGACCAGATCGCCGAACAGCAGGGGATCGGTCAGGTTGTGGCGCATGTCCTGCTGGCCGGCGGTGACCACCAGTGGCGTGGAAGCGACCTGGGCGTTGATCAGCGCGCCCATGGCGTGGCCGAGCCCGCCCGCCGTGTGCAGGTTCAGGAAGCCCGGGCGTCCGGCCGCCTTGGCATAGCCGTCGGCCATGGCGACACAGCTCGCTTCCTGCAGACCCAGGATGTAGCTCAGATCGGAACAGCCGGTGAGCGCATCCATCAGCGGCAATTCGGTGGTGCCGGGATTGCCGAACACGTAGCGCACCCCTTCCGAGCGCAGCACTTCCAGCAGAACCGCCGCGCCGCGCCGGGGCGCGATTGCGTCCAGCGGACGGATGCCTGTGGACATGGGGGCGTCGTTGGACGGCATCGCGATCTCTCCGGCTGGGGAAACCGGACGGTAGGACGGGTTTCCGCCCGGTGGAAACCGGTTCGTGCAGATCGAAACGGTCGGTGCGCCGAAGCGGTTCGCGTGACGTCCGGAACCATGATCGGCCACATGCGCAAGCAACAATCGAACGCGGCGCCAGCAATGGTTCGACATGCTGCGCCTTCGCAACGAAGCTGGCGTGCCCGGCGTTTGCGGCAGAGTACCGCGGCCATCGAGCGCGGATGGAGGAAAGCCATGCGCCTGGGCGACGAACGCGAAAGCGGCAACATCGACGACGAACGCGGCGCGACCGGCTCCTCTGGAGGCGGCGGCTTCGGCGGGCGTGGTCTGAAGCTCGGCGGCATCGGCACGCTGGTGGTGGTTCTCGGCGCGCTGTATTTCGGCGTCGATCCGCGTCTGGTCCTGAGCGTGCTGGATGGCGGTGGCGGCACCGAACAATCCGCGCCCCCGAGCGGCACGCCATCGGGCGCCGCGCCGACGCAGACCGCCTCGACCGCGAACGACGACCAGAAACGGTTCGTGTCGCGCATCCTGGCCTCCACGGAGGATGTCTGGAGCGCGCAGTTCCAGCACATGGGCCGAACCTACCAGAAGCCGATCCTGGTGCTGTTCACCGGCGGTATCCGGTCCGGTTGCGGTTTCGCCCAGACCGCCGTGGGGCCGTTCTACTGCCCGGCCGATCACAAGGTCTATCTGGACATAAGCTTCTTCCAGGAGCTGCAGAACAAGCTCGGCGCAGGTGGCGATTTCGCCCGTGCCTACGTGATCGCGCACGAGATCGGCCATCACGTGCAGAGCCAGCTCGGCATCATGGACAAGGTCGATCAGGCCCGGTCGCAGCTCGGCGAGAACGACCGCAACGCCTTGTCGGTCAAGGTGGAGCTACAGGCGGATTGCTTCGCCGGCGTGTGGGGCAAGCAGGCCGACGACGCACGCCACATCCTGGAAACCGGCGACGTGGAGCAGGGGCTGAACGCTGCGGCGGCGGTCGGCGACGACCGCCTGCAGAAGCGCGCCACCGGCACGGTGGAGCCGGACAGCTTTACCCACGGCAGCTCGGCCGAGCGCGTGCGCTGGTTCAAGCGCGGCCTCAGCTCCGGCGACATCCACCAGTGTGACACGTTCGGCGCGACGCAGCTCTGAGTCCGGCGAAGTCTTCTTTTTCTGAAGAAAAAGAAGCAAAAAGACTTTGTCCGTTTGGTTCAAGTGCGCATGATAGCATGTGCCCAAACCGACAAGCTGGATGAGCGATCAACGCCCACTGCACGCGCTTGGCCGATGGAGCTTCCAACTCGCATAGCCCGCGATCGCCCCGCTGGGCAGGGACGCTTCAGGCCATTTCATAGCCAGCCGGACGATCTCGTGCCAATCCTGCAAGATGCTGGGACCGAGCCAAGCGCTTGATGCCAAGATCAGACCGGACAGGGGGACGGCGAGAACGGCGTTGCACGCGACGCTCAGATGAGGGCGGGATGTGAGGGTTTCACAGATCGCTAGACTCGCGAAGAACAGGGGAAAACCTATCAGGACAGTCCGCGGGAGCGCGATGGCTGCCTCGTAGATCGAAAAGCCCACGGCAATCGGGACAGTGTAACGATCCCATGGTGGAGTCGCACACGAATAGGCCACCAAAACGGCCCAAAATAGGAAGTAAAAAACAGCCAATCCGCCTAAAGAAGCGATCGAGAGTCGAGATGTTCTCCTGGCATACACCCTTGATCAATTCCCTCTTATATAATCTTTATACAGATCGTAGCCAATTTGCGTATTAACGACATTTCTTACTGGAAGATGCTTGTATGCGCCATCCATTTTTGTGCCCTGCTTGTACCTGCTGAAATATTTCGCATATCCATCTTCGATATGCAGGATCTCGCTCTGACTGAGTCCCAACGCCGCACAATACAGCCCGATCGCAATGGTCGCATAGTCGACATAGGCAGGGTTGAACGTTCCACTGACCCGCTGGGCATCCCATTCATGGCCTTGCCCGAACTTCGATAACTTGCCCACCAGATACACCAGTTGCGCAGCGGCACCACCATCCGTGGTACCCAAGGCGTCATACTCGACCTTATCGGCCAATCCCTGTTTGACGAACATTTCCGGGTCCAGGCTCGCCGGCCGTTCAACCGTGCGGCCCTGGGACATGACGGGGTTGCCGTGGTCATCGACCAGTAGGACCGGTTTCGTATCTTCCCGTGGCGAGGCCGCGGCCGACTTGCCCTCCATGCGCGGCACCGTCGGAACGTCGCTCGCACCCGCCTGCGCCAACTGCACCCTGCCGGACGGCGGCGACAATTCTGCCTCCCGCATGCCCCGCAGCAGGGCGGCAACTTCGCCGGTCGTAACGGTTCCGGACGAACCGGCGCTGGCGACGGAGGCCCGCCCTGCTTCGCTGCCGCCGGGAGCGCCGATGATAGCGCGGATCGCGGGCGGGAGTGGAGCGTCAGGCCTCATGACAAGGTCCAGCACCCGGTGACCGATGCTGGCGGAGGGCGTGGCGCCGGGCAGTGCGGCGAAATCCTCCGGGATCGCCGGCTCGGCTTCCGCGACCGGCGCCCGTTTGAACGACGGCGCCGACATCGCGCGCAGGGTGTCGCCGAGGCCCAGAACGTTCAGATCGGCATGGGACATCCGGTCCCGGCCGAACCGTCCGGTGCCGCACGCGCCGCGAATGGGAGCGCCAGAAACGGCTCGGGTCGGAGCGTTGGCGGACCCGTTCCCCGGCACCGGCACCGGCGGCGTCGGGGTTGGCGCGGCGGGCCCCGTGTCCGTCAGGTCGGGCCCGACAGGCTCGTGTCGCGTCGTCTCGAACGAGGTGGCCGCAACCGTCGGACGCCGATCATCGATCGAATCCGCTCCCGGGCCTGCCGCGGAGGGTTGGCCCACCGCCTGCGCGTCGACACCCGATTGTGGCGCCGGCGGACGCGCGGCGCCCGCGATGGGCATCGGATGCCGTTCGGAATCGCCCAGGACCGCCAGGAATGCACCGAAATCGTCGATCGACGGCAGCCGGGCCGTGTCCCGGCCCGCGCCGATCCGGGCGCCACGATGCCAGATCGGCGGCGCGGGCTTGCGCCGGACCGGCCGCACTGGGTCCGCCTCATCGCCCGCCGATCCCGCCCGTCCGGGCGCCATTAACCCGTGTCGCAGTGCCATCGCCTCGGTAACGGTCACCGTGGTCTCGAACGGCATCACCACCATGTCGGGGTCGTGCGGGTTCATCGCGGGAGCGGGGGCGGCCTGCGGACCCCGCTCATGTTCTGCCCTGGCGGCGAGATAAAGCGGATAGGCCGGATGCGAGGGATCGACCGACTGGTAGCCAGCCCCGATCAGCAGTGCGAAGGAGATGTCGAGATCGGCCTCGAACCGGCCCGGCAGGTCATCGTGTCGGGCGGGCCTGGGCGACCTCGGCATTTCAGTGCCGTCCAGCAGGCGCGCAGTGCCCTTGAACGTGGCGGGAATGCGCACTTCGCCGGAAGACAACGATCCGAGCCAGTCTGACATGCCGCCTCCCGCGAGAAAGGCAGCAGTCTACGCGTCCCTACCGGTTGGAGTCGGACCGGAACGATATGGCAGGTCCGGGGTGGGCAGAAGCATCTCGTTCGGGGTGCGACTCCGCCCGCAGGAGCGCGACTGCCGTCATCCGCCGAGAAAGCCAGAGACGGTTCAGACGTGACCGCCTTGCCGGTCCGCCGGATCAGGCTCGCGGGCAAGAAGGACGCCCCGCCAACAGGAATCCACAAGGCGTTCCTGTCCGTCAGGGCTGGTGCAAGAGCCCGTCTTCAGACCTTCTCGACCTGCGCGTATTCCAGATCCACCGGGGTCGAGCGGCCGAAGATCGACACGCTGACCTTCAGGCGGCCCTTTTCCTCGTCCACATCCTCGACCGTGCCGTTGAACGATGTGAACGGGCCGTCGGCCACGCGCACCTGTTCGCCGATCTCGAACTGGACGGCGGGACGCGGACGCTCCACGCCCTCCTGGGTCTGCTTCATAATCCGCTCCGCCTCGCTGTTCGAGATCGGGGTCGGACGGGTCTTGGAACCCAGGAAGCCGGTGACCTTGGGGGTGTCCTTGACCAGATGCCAGGCATCGTCGGTCAGCTCCATCTTCACCAGAACGTAGCCGGGGAAGAACTTGCGCTCGGACGAGACCTTCTGGCCGCGACGCACCTCGGTGACGTCCTCGGACGGCACCAACACCTCGTCGATATGATCGGCCAGGCCCTTCTGCTCGGCCTGTTCCTTGATCTGCTGCGCGATCTTCTTCTCGAAGCCCGAATAAACGTGGACGACGTACCAACGCTTCGCCATGACCGCTTCCTCAGACTCCCAATGCCAGGACGCGCATCACGCGCCGAGGCCAAACAGAACGCGCACGCCCAGACCGATGATCTGGTCCACCGCGAAAAAGAACACGGCGGTGAGCGTCGCCATCGCCGCCACTAGACCGGTGGTGATCAGGGTCGTGCGGCGCGACGGCCACGTGACCTTGGTCACTTCCGAGCGCACCTCGCGGACGAATTTCGCAGGACTGACCGCCAAGGAGCACCTTCATCGGTTTTTCGAGGGTGGACGAGATTGATCACGCTGCGCCAAACGCCGATCCGTGACACGGAAAGGCGGGCGGCTGGCAGGGGCGGAGGGTCTCGAACCCGCAACCTCCGGTTTTGGAGACCGGCGCTCTAGCCAATTGAGCTACGCCCCTGCAGCGCCACCTCGGGTTCCGGCGCCCGAAACGGGAACCGAAGCCGGCGAACCGCCGCGAGGGACGTAAAGAGGGCGTACGCGCCTGGATGTCAAGAGCCGGCCGTTCCGGCACCGCTCGCTCTTGCTGCGACACCTGGGTTGGCGCTAGGAAGAACGCCGAGGATGCGGGCGTAGCATAGTGGTAATGCTGTAGCCTTCCAAGCTACCGAGGAGGGTTCGATTCCCTTCGCCCGCTCCATCTCCCGAACCTGCCGTAACCCTGCACGTTGGTTTTCCCGAACACAGGGAAGAGCGACGCCATGAAGCAGGATCATACCGAGCAGTCGGTCCGTCACACGGACGATCAGCAGAATACCGGCAATCACAAGAAGCCCGGTACGCCCGATTCGGGCGGCGCAGACAAGCATGGCGGCACGCGCGCCGGCGCCGAGAATGTCGAGACGCCCAAACCCGGCCAGTGACACGACGAACCCCGGACGCTCTCGCGCCCGGGGTTTCCGGTCCTCAGACCCGGTGCACCCAGCCACGCTCGTCGTTCGCGCGGCCGAACTGGATGTCAAACAGGGCGCGGCGCAGGGCCTCCGTCACCGGGCCGGCGGTGGTGCCGGACTGCATCTCGAACGCGCCGCCCTCGAACTTCACCCGCCCGATCGGCGCCACCGTCGCCGCCGTGCCGCAGGCGAAGGCTTCCACCACCGCGCCGCTTTCCGCATCCGCGCGCCATTGCTCGAACGCATAGGGCTGTTCCGTTACGCTCATGCCCATGTCGCTGGCCAGGGTCATGATCGAATCGCGGGTGATGCCGGGCAGGATGGTGCCGAGCGGCGGAGTGATCAGCGACCCGTCGCGGCGCACGAAGAACACGTTCATCCCGCCCAGCTCCTCGATCCACCTGCCTTCGGCCGCATCCAGGAACACCACCTGCTGGCACTCGTTGCGCGTGGCTTCGGCCTGGGCCAGCAGCCCCGCCGCGTAGTTGCCGCCGCATTTGGCAGCACCGGTGCCGCCGCGCGCGGCGCGGGTATAGGTCTGTGATACCCAGAGCGTCACCGCCTCGGTCTTGCCGCTGAAATACGCGCCCACGGGCGAGGCGATCACCAGGAACAGGTGCTCGCGCGCCGGACGCACGCCCAGGAACGCCTCGGTGGCGATCATGAACGGGCGCAGATACAGGCTGCCGCCTGGCATGGTCGGAATCCAGGCGCGATCCTGCCGCACCAGCGTTTCGACGCCCTGGACGAACAGGTCGGGCGGCAGGTCCGGCATCGCCATGCGCGCAGCCGACTGGCGAAACCGGGCTGCGTTGGCATCGGGACGGAACAGCACCGTGCTGCCGTCGGCGATGCGATAGGCCTTCATGCCCTCGAAAATCTCCTGCGCGTAATGCAGCACGGAGGAGGCCGGATCCATCGGGATCGGCTTGCGGGCGGTGAGCGCCGGATCGTGCCAGCCTTTATCGACCGAGTGACGGATCATCACCATGTTGTCGGTGAAGACGGAGCCGAAGCTCGGCTGGGCGATCAGCGCCGAGCGCTCCGCTTCCGGAACCGGGTTGGCGTTCGGGCTCACTTCGAAATGCATGGACGACCTTTCGCCGCGCGATCGGCGTTGGGGAGAACGGGAAACGGGACGCTCCGGCCGGAACGCTCCTCTGCTGTCCCGATTTGCCGCCATCGCAGCCGATCGCACAAGCGCCGTCCCGCGATGGCCGGAGTGCCGCGTTGCATGCGGCGCGGAGGACCGAGGCGGTTGTGAAAGCCCGGGACGGTAACGTACCGTTCCGCCATGGCGACGGGCTGCGGTTCGTGGCCATGATGCCGGGAGACAGGATCATGCGTGTTCCCAAGCTGCCCACCCCCGAACCCGCGGAGGGAAGCCGACGGTTCCGGCTGCCGCGCCTCAGTCTGCTGGTGCTGGCGCCGGTTCTGCTGGTGGCGCTGCTGATCCTGAACCCGTTCTACACGGTGGATGCCGGGTATATCGGCGTGAAGACTGTGTTCGGCGCGATCCAGCACGAGCCGCTGGAGCCGGGGCTGCATCTGCGCCTCCCCTTCGTGTCCGCGATCCACGAGATCAGCGTGCAGCCGGATACCAGCATCACGGACGAGACCGCGGCCACACACGACCAGCAGAACGTCACCACCCGCACGGCGGTGACCTGGAGCGTGATGCCCGCCTTCGCCGACGTGATCTATCGCGATTTCCGCACCGCGGCGACGCTGCAAACCGTGATCATCGCCCCCATCGTCGCCAACGACATGAAGGCGATCATCTCCAAATACGACGCGCAGCAGCTCATCACCGACCGCGCGACCGTATCGACCGAGATCGCCACGCTGATCTCCACCGATCTCACCCGCTACCATGTCGGCGTCTCGGTGGGCGGCGTGAACATCACCGACCTGAAATTCTCCGCCCAATACGATCAGGTGATCGAGGCCAAGCAGATCGCGCAGCAACAGGCGCTCCAGGCGCGCTACACGCTGGAACAAACCCAAACATCGTCGTAGGCGCAGGTGGTGCAGGCAAAAGCCGCAGCGGATGCCGCCATCGCCACGGTGACCGGACAGGCGCGCGCGACGGTGCTGCAGGCCCAGGCCGATGCGGAAGCCTACAAGGTGAAGGAAGCCGCCCTCACGCCGCAGCTTCTGCAACTGACGGCGGTCCAGCGCTGGAACGGCATTCTGCCGACCTACATGGGCGCCAGCGCGCCGCTGCCGTTTCTGGCCACGAGCGGGAAATAAATCCTGCTCCATCCCACACCATGGATCGCTCGATCTCCTCGGCGAAAAGAGGTGGCGAGGGCCGGGATTCAGCAGAATTCGCTTGTGACGATCCGGCGGCGATCGCGTTCGCGCGTACCGAAAACACCGTCAGTATCGTAATATTCGGGAAATGGTGGAAGGGGTTGGATTCGAACCAACGTAGGCGTACGCCAGCGGATTTACAGTCCGCCCCCTTTAGCCACTCGGGCACCCTTCCGGCCGGCGCCGGACCTACGGCCGAACGGGGCCGCTGTCAATCCGCGACGTTGGTCTCGATACGGGATAAGATCGATCCATGGCTTCCAGACCTCCCGATCGCGGCGACCGCAGGGGCGCGCCCCGCAACGACCGAAACGCCGATGCGCGACCGTCTTTCGGCGGCGGGCGTGGTGCGCAAGGGGCGCAGGATGGCGGCGGACGCTCGGGCGGCCGTGGCGATCGTCCGCAGCGTGGCGGGCGCGGCCCCTCGCCGGCCGCAGGCAATACCGGCGGCGCGAACTGGCTCTACGGCACCCATCCGGTGGTGGCGGCGCTCGGCAATCCGGCCCGCCGTCTGCGCCGTCTGCTGCTGACCGAGGAAGCCGAGGCCTCGCTCGCATCGCGTCTCGGCGGCCCGCTGCCGCTGGCGCCGGAGCGCACCGACCGCGCCAAGCTCGATGCCCTTCTGGGCCGCGATGCGGTGCATTCCGGTATGGCGCTGCTGGCCGATCCGCTGCCGACGCCCTCGCTCGACCAGATTCTCCAGCGCCCCGGCCCGATCCTGCTGCTCGATCAGGTGACGGACCCGCGCAATGTCGGCGCCATCCTGCGCTCCGCCGCCGCCTTCGCCGTGGCCGCCGTGATCGTGCAGGACCGCAACGCGCCGGACGAAACCGGCGTTTTGGCCAAGGCCGCCTCCGGCGCGCTGGAAACGGTGCCGCTGCTGCGTGCGGTGAACCTCGCTCGCACCCTGGCTGCGCTGAAGGCGGCGGGTCTGTGGACGGTGGGGCTGGATGCCGGTGGCGGCACGCTGGACGGCCCGGCCTTCAAGCAGCGTCGCGTGGCGCTGGTGCTCGGCGCGGAAGGCGAGGGGCTGCGACGGCTCACGCGGGAAACCTGCGACGAGATCGCCGGCCTTGCCATGCCGGGCGAGATGGAAAGTCTGAACGTGTCCAACGCCGCTGCCGTGGCGCTCTACGAGCTCACCCGCGTCGGTTGAACGCGGGTGATCGGCCTGTGGCGAGACCGGGCCTTGCGAGCGGCGGTGACGGTCTCAGGAGCCCGATCGTTGTTCCGGTCCCGCCGGCTGCGCCGTGCGCGCTGCGCCCGCCCGGCGGCAGCGGTCGGAGCAGAACCGGACCTGTTCCCAGTCGCGCTCCCATTTCTTGCGCCAGGTGAAGGGCAGGCCGCACGCGGCGCAGGTTTTCTGCGGCAGGTTTTGCTTCTTCACCCCGCGTGGCATCAGCCTTCTTCCAGGATGCGCGCGGCGAGGGCGCGGCCGGAGATGAACGCGCCTTCCACACGTGGGCCTTGCAGCCAGTCGCCGCAGACGCCGAGACGTGTGCCCGGGTTCCAAAGGGCCGTTCGTTCGGCGCGGCCGGAGCGGGCATAGCGCCACCGATGCGCGGACAGGTACGTCGTCGGGGGCAGCACGGCGCCGGTCACCTCCGCGAAGGCGCGCAGCAGCACGGGAGCGACCGCGTCGGCCGCGTCCTCGAGATGCGCACGGCTCCAGTTCGGGTCGGCCTGGATCACCCAGCTTTCCGGCCCGCCTCGGCCCGGCTTGGCCGAATTGCGGGCTGCCCAGACGATCGGCGCGCGTTTCGCCACCATGTTGGCCGCGATCGGCACCGCGCCATCGAACTTGGCGAGCGCCGTCCAGCACGGGTCGGACGGCGTGTCCGCCGCGAGGGTGGCCCAGTCCGGCGCGATCGGCGTCAGCATCGCCGCCGCCTGTTCGGCCGGGAGGGCGACGATCGCCGCGTCGAACGGATCCGTCATTATATCGTTGCCGTTGTGGACGCGCCAGCCGTTCCGGTCGCGGTTCACGGCGGACACGCGCGTTTCGTACCGCACGACAAGCTCTTCGGCCAGAAGGCGCACCGTCGAGGTCATGCCGGGAACGCCCACCCAGGCATCCTGTCCGGCGTCCGGCCAGCGCGCCGCCACGCCGGCGGCCTCCCAGCGTTCTAGCATGGCGAGGAAGTCAGGATCCCGCCCGGTCATGTATTGCGCGCCATGGTCGAGCCCGATCTCCCGTCCGGCGGTCGACACGCGTCGCGTGGCCATACGGCCGCCCACCCCGCGGCTTTTCTCAAACAGCACGACCGCGTGCCCAGCCTTGCGGAGCTGGTCGCCGCAGCTCACGCCAGCCAAACCGGCACCGATGATCGCGATCCGCATGCTGTTCCGTCCGGCGTTCGGGAAACCGGACAACGGCGGCCGCCCGATCAGGTTCGGGCGTCCTGTTCCCGCAGCGCGTCGATGAACAGCCGCAGCGGGGGCGGAACCAGGCGCCGGCCGGGATAATAGAGGTGGAAACGCGCGAAGGGCGGGCACCAATCCTCCAGCACGCGCAGCAGGGCGCCGGTTCGCAGCTCCTCCGCCACCAGCTCCTCGAACAGGAAGGCGAGCCCCGCCCCGTCGCGCGCCGCCCGGATCATCAGCGCGGTGTCGTCCACCACGAGCGCGCCGGGCACGTCGATCTCCACCGCCTCGTCGCCGCGCCTGAACTCCCAGCCATAGCGCGCACCGGTCGGATAGCGCCGGCCGATGCAGCGATGCGCCCGCAGGCTCTCGGGCCGCAGCGGCGGGTCGCGACCGGCGAGATAGCCGGGCGCCCCGACCACGGCGAAGCGTCGCGCCGGGCCAATCGGCACCGACACCATGCCGGGCGACAGGCGTCGGTCGCGCCGGATCCCGGCATCGAACCCGTCCGCGACGATGTCCACCAGCCCGTCATGGCTCGCGATCTCTACCGTGATGCCGGGATAGGTGTGCAGGAAGCGGCCGAGCATCGGCGCGATGATCATCTCGTTCACGATCCGCGGCACGTTGAGCCGGAGCGTGCCCGACGGCGTGTCGGTTGAGGTGCGGACGCTGTCCAGCGCGTCGGACAATTCGTCCAGCAATGGCCTGATCCGGTCGTGCAGCGCCCGCCCGGCCTCGGTCAGGCGGATCGTGCGGTTGGTGCGGTGGAACAGCCGCAGCCGCAGCCCGTCCTCCAGGCTGCGCACCAGGTG
Organism: Lichenicola sp. GTC18331; assembly: GCF_055386855.1. Lineage (NCBI taxonomy): Bacteria > Pseudomonadati > Pseudomonadota > Alphaproteobacteria > Acetobacterales > Acetobacteraceae > Lichenicola > Lichenicola sp. GTC18331. The sequence goes on from NZ_AP045015.1 coordinate 2,389,499, forward strand.
GCTGATCGCGGACGGATCGACGCCGCGTTCCGCCGCCGCGCCACGGAAGCTGCCATGGCGCACCACGGCCACGAACACGCGCAGCGAAGCGAGGGGCGGATCGGCGATCGGTGAGTCCAGGCTCATCATTCCATGAATAAGACGGAGTTCTTTTCACCGTTGCCTCGGCGTCCGAATTCTCCGTTCGAACCTGTTCGAAAGGATGAAACGAATGTCGAGAACGGTACGTGTCGGTCTGATCGGCGCCAATCCGGATGGTGGCTGGGCGCGCGATTCGCATATCCCGGCGCTGCAGGCGCTGGACGGGATCGCGCTGGCGGCCGTTGCCGGACGAAACCAGGCCGGGGCGGATGCGGCCGCGAGGGCGTTCGGCGTTCCGAAGGCGTATGGCAGCGTAGAGGAGATGGCGCGCGACCCTGAGATCGACGTGATCACGGTGGCCGCCACCCTGCCTTCGCACCGGGCGCTGCTGCTGCCGGCGCTGGAAGCCGGCAAGCATGTGTATTGCGAATATCCGCTGGGTCTCGATGCGGGTGAAAGCCGCGATCTGGCCGACGCGGCCGTGGCTTGTGACCGTTTCGGGATGATCGGCCTGCAGGCACGGGCGAACCCTGCGCTGCGGGACGCGCGACGTCGGCTGGCGTCCGGCGCGCTCGGACGCGTGCTGTCGGCGCGCGTGCTGTCCACCACGGCAGGTTTCGGCCCGGAGGTGTCGCGATCGCTGGCTTACACGGAGGAGCCGACGAACGGCGTGACTCTGGTCAGCATCCAGGCCGCGCACACGATCGACGCGACGATCGCGCTACTGGGCGGACTGGACAGGCTGCAGGCGCTTGCCAGCCGGCAGTTCCCACGCATCCGCATCGATGACGGCGACGCGGAACCGAGACGAACGTTCGATCACTTGCTGGTCCAGGCGAGAACGGCCGACGGCGCGCCCCTGTCGATCGAGGTTGCCGGCGGTCGGGGCGAAAGCACGCCGTTCCATCTGGAAGTGATCGGCGAGCGGGGTACGCTGGAGCTGGAAGGCGGCGCGCCGCGCGGCTTTCAGGCCGGTCGGCTGGTTCTGCGCATCGACGGCGTCGAGCTGGCGGTGGACGAGGGCGCGCTGACTTCGCTGCCGGACGCCGCGCTGAATGTGGCGGCCAGCTATGCCGCGCTGCGCGATGCGATTCTCGGCGGCAGGGACATTGGCGCCGGCGTCGGATTCGACCATGCCGCCCGGCTGGCGACGCTGATCGCGGACGCGCAGCGCTCGTCCGCGAGCGGGGAGCGTGTCGAGGCCGGATCCTGGCCGCTCGCCTGAGACCTGGCGGCGCGTCCCGCCCGGCCGCGCTGCACGGACCCCGCGGCGGGCGTCCTGGGGTCTGGCCTGACCGGGGACCGGGCGCCGTTCGCGCCCGCGGGGGCGGGTCGGCGGCGGTGCGTGGTCCTTCGCCGGTTCCCGAGGGTCAGATCATGTAGTCCACCGGAGGCAGGGTCTGGTCCATGGTGAGAGAGGGCATGTTCAGGTGCCGCGTGCCCACCGGGCGGGCCGGGTTGCCGACCACCGTGGTGTAGGGCCTGACCGCTTCCAACACCACGGCGCCCGCGCCCACCTTGGCGCATTCGCCGATCTCGATGTTGCCGAGAATCTTGGCGCCCGCGCCGATCAGCACGCCGCGTCGGATCTTCGGGTGCCGGTCGCCGACATTCTTGCCCGTGCCGCCGAGCGTCACGCCCTGGAGCATGGACACGTCGTCCTCCAGAACGGCGGTCTCGCCGATCACGATGCCGGTGCCGTGATCGATCAGCACGCGCCGTCCGATGCGCGCGGCCGGATGCACGTCGAGGCCGAACATCTCCGAGCAGCGGCTCTGCAGGTGCTGCGCCAGATGGCGGCGTCCGTTCACCCACAGGAAATGCGCCACGCGATAGATCTGCAGCGCCTGGAAACCTTTGAAGTACAGGAACGGGGTGACGAAATCCGGGCAGGCCGGATCGCGCTCGCGGATCGCCACCAGATCGGCCGCCGCCGCCGCGACGATGTCCGGATCGGCCGCATGCGCCGACGCCGCCAGTTCGCACAGCGCTTCGGCCGGCACCGTGAGATCGGCCAGCTTGCGTCCGATCAACCCCGCCAGGGCGTTGGCGAAACCGTCATGCGCGTGGATCGACGTGCGCATCAGACGGCCCATGATCGGGTCGCCGCAGCACGCCGCCTCGTCGATCATCTGCCGCCACAGAAGCGCCTGATCGATCGGCGCGGCGCCGGTGGGGCCGAGTGCGGAAGCGCGTGTGGAGCCGCCCTGTTCGCGGGTCTCGGCGAGTGCGGCGGAAGAGGCGGCGTCGTCCATGAGCGGGAAACCCGAATCGCTGATCAAGGAGAGGGCAGATGGGGAGCCGAAGCCGGTCCGGCCAGGGTGGCCGGCCGTCGGTCGCCCATCGCCGCGCGCATGAAGGCCCGGCGCAGCGGCGGCAGGCGATGCACGCCGGCGATGCCGAGATCGCGCGCCAGACGGATCACCGGATTGTCGTTGCTGAACAGGCGGTCCAGCACGTCGGTCGCGGCGAGCATGGCGAGATTGGCCGGACGGCGCTCGGCCTGATACCGGCGCAACAGCGCCGGATCGCCCAGATCGCCGCCGGCCCGATGCGACGCGATCAGAATGTCCGACAGGCTGGCGACGTCTCGGAAGCCGAGATTGAGCCCTTGCCCTGCGATCGGATGGATGCCGTGCGCGGCGTCGCCGATCAGCGCCAGCCGCGTATCCACGTAGCGATGGGCGTACATGGCGCTGAGCGGATAGGTCCAGCGTCGCCCGAGCGGACGCACCTGGCCCAGATGGTCGCCGAGCCGACGCTGCACCTCCCGGGCGAAGGCGTCCTCCGGCAGGGCGGCGAAACGCTCGATCAGCGCATCCGCGTCGCTCCAGACGATGGCCGACAGGTTCGGTGCCCCTTCGGTCGGCGCCATGGGGAGCTGTGCGAACGGTCCGCCGGGCAGGAAATGTTCCAGCGCCTGATTGTTGTGCGGCTTCTCGTGCGCGACGGCGCAGACGAGGCCGCGCTGGCCGTAGCGCAGACGCGTCACCGGAATACCGGCCTGTTTCCGCAGCGGGCTTTCCCGTCCTTCCGCCGCCACCACGAGCCGGGCGGCGATCTCGCGTCCATCTGTGGTGCGGAGCAGGGCGCCGCTTGCGCGTCGCTGCACGTGAGCCTCTGTGGGGGCGATCACCTGCACGCTCGGGTGCTGGTGCAGCGTGGCGTTCAGCGCCACACGCAGCGCGCGGGCTTCCGCCATCCAGCCGAACGGCGCGCCCACCTCGCGATGATCGAAATGGAGAAACAGGGGCGAGGCGGGACGGCCGGGCTTGCCGTCCGACACGCGGATATCCTCGATCGGGCAGGAGGGCAGCGGCAGATTGGCCCAGACCCCCGCGTCTTCCAGTAGTGTCCGGTTGCCGGACGCGATCGCATAGGCGCGGCCGTCGAAATCCGGGTGCTCCATCGGCGGCAGGGCGGCGCGGTCGATGATCGCGACGGGCACGCCGGCAGCGCCGAGGCGACAGGCCAGGGTGGCGCCGACCGGACCGGCACCCACCACGCAGACCGCGACTTCGATGGTTCCCTGGGACATCAACACTTCACCTTAGATTGATCTGGGGGCCAATGCCCGTTTTACAGGCAATGGCGCGCCCGGCCCCGCGATTGCGGCCGTGTGGTAGGCACCAGCCGGCGCCGACCGCGTCAAGTGGCATGGATTTTGAAACGGTAGCGTGCCAAATCGGGACAACTCCGGCGCGGCGTTGGAGAAACAAGCCCGACAGGCATCGCAAAACGGTGTCGCCGATCGGTTGGCATAAGAGAGAGGTGCGATGAAGCTCGTCACAGCAGTCATCAAACCCTTCAAGCTCGATGACGTGAGGGAAGCGCTGACGCCGCTCGGTGTCCAGGGCCTGACCGTCTCCGAGGTGAAGGGGTTCGGCCGACAGAAGGGCCAGACCGAGATCTATCGCGGCGCCGAATACCACGTGAGCTTCCTGCCCAAGGTGAAGATCGAAGTGGCCGTGTCCGACGATCTGGTGGACCAGGTGGTGGAGGCGATCCTCCAATCCGCCCATACCGGTAAGATCGGCGACGGCAAGATCTTCGTGACGGACATCCAGCGCGCGGTCCGTATCCGCACGCGTGAGACGGGAGACGACGCGCTGTGAGCCATCGTCCCGCGTCTTCCCGCCTCGGCCGCACCGCGCTCGGCGCCGGTGCCGGCGCGATCGCCGTGCTGGCGGCGTTTCCGGCCCTGGCCGCCGTGGCGCCCCCGCCGCCGCCCAAGATCGACAGCGGCGACACCGCCTGGATGCTGACGTCCACGGCGCTGGTTCTGCTGATGACCGTGCCGGGCCTGGCGCTCTACTACGCCGGCATGGTGCGCAAGAAGAACGTGCTCGCCACGCTGATGCAGGCTTTTGCGATCTGCTGCCTCATCACCCTCGTCTGGACGGTGGTCGGCTATTCGCTCACCTTCACCACCGGAAACCCCTATATCGGCGATTTCTCGCGCGTGATGCTCAACGGTATCGGCGCCAACATCTCCAAGGGCAGCGACATCGGATTCACCCTCGGGCTCGGATCGTCCAACGCGACGGTCATGACGATCCCCGAGAGCGTCTACATGATGTTCCAGATGACCTTCGCGATCATCACCCCGGCCCTGATCGCCGGTGCGTTCGCGGACCGCATGAAGTTCTCCGCCATGTGCATCTTCATGGTGCTGTGGTCGATCGTGGTCTACGCCCCGATCGCGCACTGGGTCTGGAGCCCGGTCGGCTGGGTCGCCGGCTTCGGCGCCATCGACTTCGCGGGCGGCACCGTGGTGCACATCAATGCAGGCATCGCCGGCCTGATGTGCGCGCTGGTGCTCGGCAAGCGCAAGGGCCTCGGCCATGACGACATGTCGCCCTACAACCTGACCTACGCCGTGATCGGCGCGTCGCTGCTCTGGGTGGGCTGGTTCGGCTTCAATGCCGGCTCCGCCGTGGGCTCCAACGGCCGCGCCGGCATGGCGATGGCCGTGACGCAGATCGCCACCGCGGCGGCGGCGCTCGGCTGGATGTTCGTGGAATGGATCGTCAAGGGCAAACCGACGGTGCTGGGTATCATCTCCGGCGCCGTGGCGGGTCTCGTGGCCATCACCCCGGCGTCCGGCTTCGTGCTGCCGGGGGCTTCGATCATCATCGGTCTCGCCGCCGGCGTGGGCTGCTACTTCGCGGCCACCACGCTGAAGCATGCGCTCGGCTATGACGACAGCCTGGACTGTTTCGGCGTCCATGGCGTGGGCGGCATCATCGGCGCCTTGCTGACCGGCGTGTTCGCCTATGGCCCGCTCTCGGCCACGGACGCCAGCCCGGCCGGCACGGTGGGCAGCTTCGCGCAGCTCATCATCCAGGCCAAGGCGGTGCTCATCACCCTGGTCTGGAGCGGCGGCATCAGCTTCATCCTGCTCAAGATCATCGACCTCACCGTCGGGCTGCGCGTCAGCCACGACTACGAGATTGAAGGTCTGGACATGACGCTGCACGGCGAACGCATCAACTGATCCGGGCGATTCTCGTCCGCATGCGGGACAGGGCGGCCTTCGGGCCGCCCTTTTTCGTTGCGGCCCGTTTTACGGCGTACTCGCCACCAGCTGGAACGGCGCCCAATCATATTGCGGCACGGGCTGGTGGCCGATCAGCTTGAACACATCCACCACAGCTTCCTCGCCCTGTTGAACCGGGTCCTGTCTGACCGTCAGGGACAGATGGTGTTCCGCCATCGCCTGCAGCGCCTCGGGACTGGCGTCCACGCCGGCGATCAGCGGCGCCGCGCCCTGTCCGCCCGCCGCGACCCAGCCGGCATAGGCGCCCAAGGCCATTTCGTCGTTGTTGGCAGCCACGGCGTCGATCCGCGTGCCGCTCCGCACCCAGCCGGCCATCAGATCGGCGGCCTTCGCGCGGTTCCAGCCCGCTTCGCCCTGCTCCACCACATGGATGTCGGGATAGCGACGCAGGATCTCCCGGATACCGCGCGTGCGCTGGGTCGCCGCCGTGAAGCTGCTGGGACCGGTGATGATGGCGAGATTGCCGTGCCCGCTCATGCGCGCGGCCAGGATGTGCATCTGCAGCCGTCCTGCCACCAGCTCGTTCGGAATCGCCATCACGATCCGGCCCGGCAGCCAGTCCACCTGGGGACCGTTGTTGATCAGGACAACGGGGACATCGGCCGCCCGCGCTCGCGCCGTGAAGCCTCCCGCTTTGTCCGCATCCATCGGGATCACGATCAGACCGGTCACGCCGGACCGGATCATGTCGGCGATGTCCGCGTTCTGCCGGTCGACATCGCCATCGGGCGCGATCGCCACGCGAAGCGTGGCCCCAGGAGTTTCGCTCACCTTCCGCTGGATGGCGTCGCGCATGCGGGTGCGGAACGGGTCCAGGGTCGGGATCGACAGGCCGATCGTCGGGGTCTCCTCCGCCTGCGCGGCGACGGGAACGATCGAGATGACCAGCGCGAACAGGCCTGCACCAAGCGGAAACGACATCCGGAATACGCTGCGCATGATCAGGCCGCCTGCATCTGGTCGATGAAGCCGCCGATCTCGTTCGACAGCAGGGTCGATTGGGTGGAGATGTCGCGGGCGCAATGGCTGACGCGATCGGCGGTCTCGCCGTTCTGCACGGCCGCCACACGCACCGAATCCGTATTGCGCGCCACAAGGCGGGAGCGTTGCGTCGTGTTGTTCAGACTTCGCGCGATCTCTTGGGTAGTGGCATTCTGTTCCGTCATGGCGGCGGCGATCGCGCCGCAGGTGGCGCTGACCGTATCGATATGGCGTACGATCCGCTGCGTGGAATGCTGCACGGCACCGACGCCCTGGCGAATGTTGTCGATGCCGCCGGTCACCTGTTCCGCCGCCCTGGCCGTATCCAGTGCCAGTTGCTTGACCTCGGAGGCGACCACGGCGAATCCCCGCCCGGCTTCGCCGGCGCGGGCCGCTTCGATGGTCGCGTTCAACGCCAGCAGGTTGGTCTGCTGCGCGATGCCCAGGATCATCTGCACGATCGTGCTGGCTCGTTCCGCTTCCTCGGCCAGGGTCGCAACCGCACCATCGGACGTTCTGGCCTCGGTCGCGGCATTGACGATCACCTGGGCGGTATCCGTCACCTGACGATCGATCTCGGCGATCGCCGCCGAAAGCTCTTCCGTCGCGGCCGCGATGTTCTGCATGTCGCCGTCGGTCTCGATCGCGGCATGGGAGGCTTCGCCGGCCTGTTCGCGCGTCTGCGACGCGGCGGTCGACATGGAGGCGGAGCTTTCGCCCAATTCCCGCGACGCGATATCGAGCGTTCCGATCAGCGAGGAGAATCGCGTCTGGAACTCGCCGGCGACGCGCTCCATTCGGGCGGCGCGCGCTTCCCTGATGTTTTGCGCTTCCGTGCGTTCGGCACCGAGCGTCTCGTTCTCGATCAGCCCGCACTGGAAGACCCGCACCGCACGCGCCATGTCGCCGATCTCGTCGGCGCGCGCGGTGAACGGGATTTCCACCCCGGTATCGTGGCCGGCGAGGCGCCGCATCACCGCCGTCATTGCCAGAATCGGCCGGGTGATTCGCGCCGACATCATCATGGCGATCCCGATTCCGGCCGCGGCGATCACCGCCATCGCCACGAGGATGCCGATGGCGGCCGATCGGGTCGCGGCGGCAGCATCGTCGGTCTGCTGCTGCGCCTCGGCGTTCTTCATCGCGAGCAAACGGGCGATGGCACCGGCAAATGCGATGGCATCGTCATGCAGGTCCTCGAAGACCACCGCATCCGCGATGGCATGTTCGCCCGCATCGTCCAAAGCCACGATATCCTGCTCGACCGCCATGAAGTGTTGCCACTTCTCATGGAGATCGGACGCCATGGCCTGTTCCTCGGCGCCCGAGATCGTCGGCGCGTAGCGGCTCCAGCCTTCCGAGAACGAGCCCTCCAACCGTTTCAACTCACGGCGATTGTTCGCGCGCTCTTCCGCGGATGGGCTTTCATGCATCAGCAGCGCAGCATTGCGCATCTGCTGGCTTTCGTTGGCCATCCGGCTCAACACCTGCACTTCCGCGAACCGGACCGCCAAGGCATGCGATGCGCTTCCGATCCGATGGATATGCAGCAGCGCGAACAGGCCGAGGACGACGCTGAGCGAACACAGGAGCACAAGTGCCGCGTTGATGACCGCGCGAACAGTCCAGCCATGGAAAGAAAAGCGATTGACCACGTGAGCCATCCCGTAACGAAGCACAGCGAGGATGGTCCCGAATTAATGAAGATTTCGTTATGTCGGTGAATTAAGTTCTGCCGACCGCGTCGTCGCGGCGTTCGTCCATCCCGCGTGTCTCGCCCAGCCGAAACGCCAGCGCCGTCGCCATCAGGGCCGGCACGCCCATCAACAGAAACGCGATCCGCCAGCCGGCCGCATGCGCCAGCATGCCGCCGAACACGCCGGACAGAGCGCCGCCGATACCGGACAGCGTATTCAGCAGGCCGATCGCGGTCTGCGTCCGGCCGCTGCCCCAGGTGATGTCCGCCACCAGGATCGGGATCGCCACGCCGATCAGGCCGGACGAGATCCCATCCAGTATTTCAGCCGGCAAAAGGCTCCAAGGGCCGATGCAGAACGCGCACAGAACGGCACGCAGCGGGGTCGCGGCGCAGGCGATCAGCAGCAGCCGGCGGCGCCCCTTGCGATCGGCCAGAGACCCGGCCCACAGCGCTACCGGGATCATGGTCGCCTGCGCCACGATCACGAACACGGCCATCCAGCTCTGCCGTTCCACCTCGCCCACGCTCAGGCGCTGTCCCATCAGGGACAGCAGCGCGCCGTTGGACAGGTTGAACAACCCCAGGGTCAGCGCCATCAGCGCCAGCTTGCGGTTGCGCAGAAGCGCGAATACGCGCTGCCCCCGTTTCGTCCGGGCGGACGGCTCGCCCGGGCCATGCGCGCGTTCGGTGTCGAACCCGCCGCGCGGCAGCAGCGCAGCGATCAGGGCGGCCGCCAGACCCATGCCGGCCAATACCCAGAATGCCGCGCCGGCGCCCAGCGCCCCGTCCAGCGCCAATACCAGACCGGCAGCCAGAAGGATGCCGGCATGGTTCGCAGCTTGATTGATGCCTTGCTGGCGGGGGAAACCTTTCTTGCCGACGGTGCCCAAGGTGAGCAGCGTCAGCCCCGGTACCACCAGCGCACCGCCTGCCGTGGCGATCGCCAGACTGCCGATCACGCCGGGCATGCCGGTCGCCAGCAGCACCATCAGCGTGCCGCATACGATCGCGAGGCAGGAAGCGGCCAGAAGCAGGCGCGGCGACCGGGTCTGGTCCACCAGCAAGCCGGCCGGCGCGTTCATGCCGAGCCCGGCCAGTCCCACCACGGTAGTGACGATGCCGATCCGCCCCGGCCCCCAATGGGCGTGGGCGGTCAGATAGGTGGCCAGGAACGGGCCGAGCCCGCCCTGGATGTCGCCGGCGAAGACGTTCAGCAGCGCCAGATAGACGATCGCGCCGCCCATGATGCCGATCGTCCTGGATCAGCGCGGCGGCGGCAGGCTCTGTTCCTGGACGGCACCGGTGGGCGCGATCTGCATCGGCCCGTTGGCGTTGGTCGGCGTCGTGGCGCCATAGCTGCCGGGCGCCGTAGACGGCAGTCCTGCCGCCGGCGTGGCGGCCGCGGAGCCGAAGCGCATCAGGGTCGAGCGCAGCGGGTCGGCGCCGGGATTGTTCACCCGCATCGCCACAAGAATATCTTCCGGGCCGACCGGCTGGCCATAATAGGCGCGGTCTCCGGCACTGTCGGAGCTGATCATCGAGCCCTGCAGCGCGATGCCGGCGAACAGTCCCTTGGCCTTCTCGACCGCCACGATATCGGCGCGAAGCGCGGCCGTGGTGGCGCCTTCCATGCCGGCACCCAACGTCGCGATGGCGATGGAGGCGTCGGCGCCGATCTTGAATTGGCTGTCCATCATCGCCGTCAGACCCTTGCGGGTCATGATGAACATCATCAGCTCGGCATCCTGGATGCCGGCCTGGAACCCGAGGCTGCCCGAACTCATCGAATAGAAGGCCGGGGCGGACCAGGAGCCGCCGCCGTCGCGTGCCAGCATCACGCAGCCGCCGCCCGATCCGGCCAACAGGAAGCCCATGCGGAAGATGCTCGGGCAGATCATCACCGCCTTGGCGCGGGCGAGATACCGCTGCGCCTGGCCGCCATTCTGGTGCCAGTCGAGCACGTCCTGCGCCGTCAACGTCGAGCGATCCACCAACGCCTGCTGTTTCTGCTGCCGTTCGGCGGTCGGCATGCTGCTGTCGGCGCAGCCCGCCAGCCCCGCCAGCGCCATCACCAAAGCAGCGGACCGCATGGCGCTCCTGCCCAGCACGAAAGCCATCTCGGTTCTTCTCCCCATCGCCGCCTCAGCAGACGAGCAAACTGTGCCGAAACAATGGCCTCCGCGACGTGCTTCACGCAAGCTGCCCACCCGGTAGCCCATATGCCCATCGGGTATCAGACGACGCGAGATTGACCGCGTGCCGAAAGGACAATATCAAAACAACGAAACGAATACGTAATACGAGACGATCCCATGCGCGGCCTCCGCTCCCCTGCGTTTCTCGGCGGCGCGTCCGTCCTCGCCTTGATTTCCGGCTTCGACGCGTCCGCCGCCACGCCGCCGGAAGATGCGGGCGAAACCGTCACCGTCACGGCGCGAAGACGCGCGGAGCCGCTGCAGAAGACGCCCGTCGCGGTCACGGTGATCACGGCGAAGCAAGCAGCGACGACCGATACGCATGACCTCCAGGGCATCCTCGCCGCAGTGCCCTCGGCCAGCTTCCGCACCAACAGCTCCAGCAAGGACCGGACCGTGTTCGTGCGCGGCATCGGCACCATTTCCACATCTCCGGGCGTGGAGCCCTCCGTGTCCACCGTGATCGATGGGGTGGTGATGGCGCGGTCGGGGCAGGCGACGCAGGATCTGATCGATCTGCAGCAGATCGAGGTGCTGCGCGGCCCGCAAGGCACCTTGTTCGGTAAGAACGCCACCGCAGGCGCCGTGAACATCACCACCGCCGCACCCACCAGCGCATTCCACGCCTATACGGACGCATCCTATTTCTCCGGCAACGAGTATCGCGTCGCGGCCGGCGTCTCGGGAACGCTGGTGGAGAACCGGCTCGTCGCCAATCTCGGAATCATGGCCGGCGGGTTCGACGGTAACGTCGACAACGCCACGCTTGGGCGCCAGGTGAACGGATATGCGCATCAGGGCTTCCGCTCCAAGCTGCTCTGGACGCCGGATACCGAAACGCGCGTGACGCTCGGGCTCGACTTTCTGCACGAGAACGATCCTGTTCCGAACGGCGTGTTCGTATCTTCGGGTCAGATCGCCTATCCGACCGGCATCTTCACCAACAACGCGTCGTTGTCCCGTGCGCTCGCTTCGGCAGGGATCGCGCCGTCGCGCAACAACGACACGGTGGCGAACAATCTCGATAGCCGGTCGCGCGATCGGGAAGGTGGCGTGTCGCTCACGGCCGAACGCAATCTCGGCGGCGGCGCCACACTGACCTCGATCACCGCCTATCGACGCTGGCAGAATACCCAGGACCAGGATTACGACCAGCTCGCATCCGCGTTCGCGGGTCTGCCGCAGATCGCCGATCACGGAACATTGGACCTGTCGCAGGTGTCGGAGGAGTTGCGTTTCCAGTCCCGCAAGGGGGGCTGGATCGATTACACCGGTGGCGTCTTCTACCTGCATACCGACGACGACGAATCCTACGATCGCGCATTCGGCACCGTCACCGGCCAAACCGCCGACGGGCACGCCGTGTTCGACACGCGCACCAATAATGCGGCCGCCTTCGCCGAAGGAAACGTCAATTTCACCCCGACATTCCGCGCCATCCTCGGCGCACGCGTGATCTATCAGGACGTGGACTACGATTTCACCCGTCGCTCCTCCTCGGCGGTGGCGGTCACGGGCATCCGGCCCGGTTTCGCTTCCAGCGGCACCACGGACGATGTCGGTTACGTGGATCGGATCGGCCTGCAATACGACGTGTCGCCGAACACCCACGCCTATTTCACCTACTCGCGTGGTTATCAGGGTCCGGCTTACAACGTCTTTTTCAACATGCAGAAATCCGATACCGGGGCGCTCAAACCGGAAACCAATAACAGCTTCGAGATCGGTTTGAAGACGCAGGCTCTGCACCAGCGACTCACCGCCAACTTCGCTGCTTTCATCGAGGACTTCTCGAACTATCAAGCCAATTTCACCGATCAGATCGCCGGCGGCCTGGTCACGCGACTGATCAATGCCGGCAGCGTTTCCACGAAAGGTGTCGAGAGCGACCTTTCGTTCCGGGTCGACCGGCATCTGACGCTCGGTGCCAACGTCGCCTACACCTACGCGGCGATCGACGATTTCGCCTGCCCGCTCGGCGCGCCGACCTCCTGCAACGTGAATGGCCAGCGCCTGCCGTTCGCGCCGCGCTGGAAGGCGCATTTGTCCGCGGACTATACCCAGCCTCTGTCGCAGCGTTACCAGCTCTCCGGCGGCAGTACCTATGATTGGCAGAGCAGTACGCAATTCTCGCTGGCGCAGACGCCGGGTACCGTGCAGGGCGCCTACGGAATCTGGAATCTCTACGTCACCTTCGCCGATCTCGATGCGCGCTGGCGCATTACTGGCATCCTGCGCAATACGCTCGATACGCATTATTCCGCTTACCGCGCCTTGGGAAATCTCGGCGGCACCGTGGCGTGGCTTGGCCGCGACTATGGCCGCTACGGCGGCTTCACGCTGCACAAGGATTTCTGATCGGACACCGATCGTGACTGCACAGTCCGAAACAAGGCAGAGACGGTTACGCGCGGCGGTGATCGCGGCCCTCGTGCTGGCGACGATGGTGGGCTACGCCGATCGCCAGGTGTTGGCGTTGCTGAAACCGGTGCTGGATCGTCAGCTCGGCTGGAGTGCGGCGCAGTACGGCGCGATCTCCGCCACATTCCAGATCGCGCTCGCTTTCAGCCTTCTTCTGGCCGGATGGATCGTGGACCGGATCGGGCCACGTCTGGCGCTGGGCGCCGGTCTGGTCGGCTGGAGCCTGTTCGCCGCGGCGCATGCACTGGCCCGTACCGTCCCGGTATTCGTTGTTCTGCGCGGCGGACTCGGCGTTTTCGAAGCCGTGGGTACGCCGGCGACCATGGCAGCGGTGGCGGCCTTGTTTCCGGACACCCTGCGCGGTCGGGTGATCGGGTTGCTGAATGCCGTGCCGAACGCGGCGGCGATGCTCACCCCCGTCCTGGTCGGTATGCTGTTTCCCCAGGTCGGCTGGACCGGAACGGTGGCGGCGATCGGCGCCAGCGGACTCGTCCTGGCCGTGTTCTGGTTCGCTCTGCGTCTCGATACGTTGCAGGCTAAGAGAGACTCCGTGCCTGCTCCGTCGGACGCCGCGATAGCGAACCCGGCGAGGGGATGGCGTCCCGTGGCGGCATTCGCGCTCGGCAAGACGCTCACCGATCCGGTCTGGTGGTTCATGCTGTACTGGCTGCCGGATCTGCTGCATCGCCGCTTCGGGCTCGACACGGCACATCTGCCTCTGCCGCTGGTGGCGATCTACGCGGCCGCGGCAGCAGGGTCCTTGCTGTCGGGGCTCTGGCCGGCGCGGCTCGTGCGTACGGGCATGACTCCGGAATCAGCACGTCGACGGATGCAGATCCTCGCCGCGTTCGTGGTGATGCCGTTGCCGCTTTGCCTGCTGCCGTCGGCGGGACTCGTCATCACCGTCGCGCTGATCGGGCTGGCGCTGTTCGGCCACCAGGCCTTCGCCACGTCCCTGTTCAGCTTCGTATCGGAGCGTATTCCCGCCGCGCGTGTCGGCCGCGTGGCGGGGCTGGGCGCGTTCTGCGGCAACGCCGCCGGGGCCGCGGCGCTCTGGGGCGCCAGCCGCCTGCTGGGCGCAGGCGGTGGTCTGCTGCCGATCCTGCTCTATGCCGCCTTGGCCTATGCGGTCGCGGCCGTTTCGTTCGCCGCGCTGGTGCCCGCGCGAGATGCGCGCTGAAACAACGCTACAACACCTCGTCGATCGCCACGGCGCGATGCTCGGCCGCGCTGCGTTCTGCGGCAACACCCATCGCCACCGCCAGCAACCCGTCTCGCGCCGTGACCTGAACGGGGCCGTGCCCGTTCACCGCATCGAGAAACGCCAGCAATTGGCCGTAGCTGGCGCCATGATGGTTGCCGGCCGCCAGGGCGCGCGCATCCACAGCGACGTGTTCGCGCTCAACTCGTTTCGGCGCATCCAGCGCCACACGCGGCGAGACGGTCTTGATGCCGCTTGGAATGCCCACCTCCAGCATGGCCGCGTCTCCGATCGCGGTGATGCGTTCCTGTTCCTGCGCGCCATCCGCGAACATGCACAGATCCAGCATCGCACGGACGCCGTTGTCGAACTCGACGATGGTGAAACTGTTGTCGATGATGTCGGGAGTCTGGCCGTTGTAGCGCTCGTCGCGGTGGTTCACGTCGGCGGCGCCGGAACAGAACACGCGCACCGGCTCGGCACGCACCATATGACGCATCAGATCGAAGAAATGGCAGCATTTCTCGACCATGGTCCCTCCGGTATTGCGATTGAACCTGTTCCAGTCTCCGACTTTGGTAAGAAACGGAAAACGGTGCTCGTGCAGCGCCACGCGTCGCAGAGTTCCGGCGCGCCCGTCATGCAGGTCGTCAATGAACGACCGCACGGGCGGCATGAAGCGGTATTCCATCGCCACCCAGAACACGCCCCGGCTGCGGGCATCCGCGCGATCGGCGACGGCGCGCGCATCCGCGACCGTGGTGCAGAGCGGTTTCTCGCAGAGGATATGCAGATCGGTGTCGAGCAGCCTGTCCAGCACGCCGTGATGGGTATGGTTGGGCGAACACACGATCACCGCATCAAGGCCGCCCGCGCTGAGCATCGGCTCGACCCCGTCGAAGGCCGGAACCTGCGCGCCGCCGTCGCCGAGGGTGCGACGGGCCCAGGCGATCGAGTCAGGAACGGGATCGGCCAGAGCCGCGACCTGCAGGCCCGGCACCAGAGCCAGAGTGCGGAGATGCTCCTGGGCCATCAGACCCGTACCCACGATGCCGAAGCGCATGTTGGTTTCTTCCCTCGATTGTAGTGCGTGCAATACCGTCCGAGCGCGGAATGGTCTATGCACGACGAAAGAGCGTGGAACGGAGATCGAACGGATGGAGAGAAGCTGCGAGGTCGCCTGGTTCGCGGCGCTGTGCGACGACGACTACGAGTTCCTGGGCGTTGCAGATCCGGCGTTGCGATCGAGCTGGACCCATTGCCGGGACATCGCGCTCGCTGCCGAGAGCGGCGGTTTCGACCGCATTCTGCTGCCCTCCGGCTACAAGCTCGGCATCGACGGCGCCGCCTTCGCAGGCGGCATGGCGCCGCTGCTCAGCCGCCTCCGCCTGTTGCTGGCGATCCGCACCGGAGAGCTGTGGCCGCCGCAACAGGCGCGCCAGATCGCCACGCTCGACCAGATGCTGCAGGGCCGGCTCGACATCAACATCATCTCTTCCGACTTGCCCGGCGAGACCCTGGACAGCGCGCCGCGCTATCGGCGCACGCTTGAGGCGATGCAGATCCTGCGTGCGCTGCTGGAAGGACGTGCGCTCGACCACCATGGCGAGCATTACCGGTTCGCGGTGGAGCCGCCGCGCCTTTGCCCACCCGGCAGCGCTTCTCCCTTGTTCTATTTCGGCGGCCTGTCGGAGGCCGCGCGGGACACTGCAGCCGCCGGCGCGGACATCTATCTGATGTGGCCGGACCGGCTCGAGACCGTACGCGCCATCATCGCCGATATGCGACGACGGGCCACCGCGCGAGGCCGCTCGCTGCGCTTCGGTTATCGCGTGCATGTGGTGGTGCGTGAAACCGAGGATCTGGCCCGCGCGGCGGCGGAACGGTTGCTGTCACGGCTCGATGCGGCCGAAGGGGCCGCGATCCGTGCGCGCTCTCTGGACAGCGCCTCCGCCGGCGTCGCCCGGCAGGCCGAACTGCGCGAGGACGCGGACCGCGACGGCTATGTCGAGGCCCATCTCTGGACCGGGATCGGCCGTGCCCGATCCGGCTGCGGTGCCGCCATCGTGGGCGATCCGGATCAGGTCCTCGCCAAGCTCCGCGCCTATCAGGAGGCCGGGATCGACGCGTTCATCCTCTCCGGCTATCCGCACGCCGCCGAAGCGGACCTGTTCGCCCGCCACGTGCTGCCGCGGCTGAACCACGCGCCGATCGGGCGATAGAACGGTTCAGCCCAGCGCCAACCCCGACGCCGCGGACAGCGCCTCGGCCACACCCGGCGCCGCCGCCAGGATCGGGATCGCGCCATGCAGTCCGCCATCGCGCAGGAACGGCGACACGCGCGCGCCGGTCTCGCGCAAGAGCACCAGCGCCGCCGCGACGTCCCACAGATTGATCGAGATCTCGACATAGCCGTCCTGCCGGCCGCAGGCGACGTCGGCCAAGGCCAGCGCACCGCAGCCGCCGCAGCGCGGTGCCACGCCCAGCGCCATGATCCGGTCCGACATGGACAGGTAATCCGGCTGCGCCACGCGCGAGCCCCAGCCGATCTCCACCATCGCCCGCGCCGGATCGGTGGTGTCGGCAGCGCGGATCGGCGCGCCGTTCAGCGTGGCGCCGCCACCGCGCACGGCCAGGAAGGTCTCGCCCAGAACCGGCGCCACCAGCATGCCCGCCACCGGCTCGTTTCCGTCGAGAAGACCCAGCGACACGCACCAGCGCGGCCGGCCGCGCGCATAGTTCGAGGTGCCGTCGATCGGGTCCACCACCCAGCGCATCCGGCCCTGGCGCGCTTCGCCGCCTTCCTCGCCCTGGAACCCGTCTTCCGGGAACGCTTCGCCGATCCGAGCGGCCAGGAAGGCCTCCACCGCGCCATCGGCTTCCGTCAGCCAGTCCTGCGCGCCTTTCTGGGTCGCGGCAGGCGATCCCGCGGGCGGACGCATGCGCATGGCGAGGGCCGCCGCCTCCTGCATGATCGGCTGCATGACCCGAACGCGTTCGAGCAAGGCGGGGGAGGGGGCGAGCGTGTTCATGCGCGCATCACTCGCATGACGGCGGAGCCGATTCCAGCGCCGGAACCGTGAACGGCATGACCGTTTCGGGACGGTCGCGGAGCGCTACTCCACCCGCAGCGCCGCGCGCAGCGATTGGGTGATCGCCGGATCTTCCAGCATCGCCAGCCGCGCCGCCGCCAGGGTGGCGAAACGCTGCATCATCGCCCGGCGCGTTGCCGGTGCCAGTCTGTGCGTCGCCGCCTCGCGTTCCAGCGACGCGGCTTCCACCACCCCGCCCGGACGGCAATGCGGTCCGACGCACGCCACCATCACGCCCACATCCTCCGGCAGAAGCTCCAGCGGGAACTTGTCATCGACGGCGAAGATCAGCGCATCCGAACAGTCCCGGTAGTCCGGCCACTTGGTGTCGGTCAGGAAATCGCGCGGCCCGGATTTCACCTCGATGCACACGAAGCCTCCATCCGGGCGCAGCGCCATGATGTCGGCGCGCCGACTGTTGGGCAGAGGCATCTCGTGCAGCACCACCCAACCCAGCATCAAACAAAGCTGCGCCGCTGCACGGCGGATCGCCAACTGGTTTTCCGGCAGGCCGAGCGGCGGCAGCTCGGGCGTCAGCGGGGCAGGCGGCAGCATATCCATCAGATGTTCATGCCCTGTTCTGGGCTGGAACGGCAAGCGGGATCGATGCCGTCTGGCTTACTGGCTGAAATCACCGGTTTGCGGCGGCACAACACCGCTGATGGCCATCTCGATCTGGAACTGGGCAGTGTCAGCTTGTTCTGGGGTCTCGCTCCTCGCTCTGTCGATGACACAGCGTTTCTGCGGCCCTGATGCCGGATGGCATGTCATGATCGCCTCGCTCACGATATCCCCGCTCAAAGGCGTCAACGGCTCAGCCACCGGAAGCGGCACAATCTCCATCTGAACGGTCATCGTGCGATCGGGATCGGCCATCGGCCGTCCGTCCCTGATGATCGGTGTCACCGTCATCCGCTCCAGCATGCTCTGGAGTCCCCGCCCCAACGCCGATTTGGCGATGTCGGCCGGCAAGCGGCAATCGTGCACCTTACCTGAAGCCTGCACGCCACAGACGACGTTCGTTTTGATCGTTTGCGGGGGCAAGGTGTAGTTGATCGTGAACGTATGGTGCTTCTGCTCCACGGCCACGCCATCGCGCATCGCGGGCGAATAACGGGCGTGCCGGGTGAAATCGAGGGCGGCTGCAGCAAAATCTGGTGCGCTTGCGCCGGTCACCTTGCAATCCTGCGTGGTGCCTGCGGCGGTGATGGCGCAGTCCAGCTTGGCCCAGCCTGCCCGCCCTTCCAGCATGGCCTTGGCGGGATACGCCGGAGCTCCGTTCGGGAGAGCCCGTGCTTTCTGTTCAGGTGCCGTCGCGGTGCAGCCGCTCAGAAACGCGGCGAGCAACAAGCTGAACCCATGAACAATCGAACGTGCTCGCACGCATGGACCTCATCGCTTTCGCAACGAAGTGTAATCGAGCCGCCTCTCCTGTCCACTCGGCCCGTTTGTCAGCCGTTATCCTCGAACCCTGGAAACAGCGTCATCCCGCCATCCACGTAGAGCGTGGCGCCGGTGATGTAGTCCGCCATGTCGGAGCACAGGAACACGGCGGCATTGGCGATGTCCCGCGCCTCGCCGATCCGCTTGTAGGGGATCAATTCCAGCAGCTTCTTCCCGGCCTCGCCCTCGGTCGCTTCCCGGTTGATGGCGGTGGCGATGGCCCCCGGCGAGATCGCGTTTACGCGGATGTGCTTCGGCGCCATCTCCTGCGCCAGGGTCTTCATCAGCATCGAAACGCCGCCCTTGGTGGCGGCATAGTTCACATGCCCGGCCCAGGGGATCACGTCATGCACCGAGCTCATGTGCAGGATCTTGCCGCGCGCCCGTGACAGGCCGCGATCGCCCTGCGCCTCGAACTGCCGGATCGCCGCGCGGGCGCACAGGAACTGCCCGGTCAGGTTCACTCCCATCACCGTGTTCCAAGCCTCCAGCGTCATCTCCGCCGTCGGCGCGTCCTTCTGCAGACCGGAATTGGCCACGACGATGTCCACCCCGCCCCAGCGCGACACGGTCTCGGCGAACAACCGTTCCACGTCGTCTTCCCGGCTCACATTGGCCTGGATGGCGAAGGCGCGGCCGCCGCCAGCCTCGATCTCGGCAGCGAGTTTCTCCGCAGGCTCGGCCTGGGAGTTGTAGTTGATCGCCACCGCGGCGCCGGATTGCGCCAGAGCGCGTGCGACGTCCATGCCGATGCCGGAACTGGCGCCGGTCACGATCGCCACCTGATTGTCGATGCGGCAGTCCATGAAACCCTCCGGTTCTGTTCGGCCCAACCGGCCCAGGAACCAACGTCGCGCTTCCGGCCCGGTTCGGCCCGCAGGCTTTCCCCGTTGTCACGTGCGCCGCGTCGGGTGGGGGGCGACGAGCGGGCGGACGGATGATAGGAAGAGCCGCATGAGCGGCCCTTTCGATCGTCCGGAACGACCTAGCCTGCGCGCGGGGCGGCCCCTGGCGTCGGATCAAACCAGCCGTGCGCCCGGCGGCAACGGCGCACCGCCTCCGCCGCGCGGCCCGTTCCGGCCGCGCTTCCGTCCCCGTTTCCGCATGGTCCGCACGCTGGCCGGCGGCACGCTCGCCGTCGTGGCGCTGGTGGGCGGGGTCGGCGCCCTCGTCGTCTGGCACAAATACGAGCAGATCACCGCCGACCTGCCGACCGTGGGCGTTCTGCGCAACTACCAGCCGCCGGTGATGAGCCGGATCTATGCCAGCGATGGCAGCGTGATCGCCGAACTCGCCGCCGAACGGCGCGTGTTCGTGCCCTATTCCGCGATTCCGGACCGGGTGAAGGCCGCTTTCATCTCCACCGAGGACCGTAACTTCTACACCCATGGCGGTGTCGATCCGCTGGCGATCCTGCGCGCCGCCGTGTTCGATCTGGAAACGCTGCACAAGCGTCGGCCGATCGGCGCGTCCACCATCACCCAGCAGGTGGCCCGGGTGATGCTGCTCGGCTCCAACGCCCGCACCTTCGACCGCAAGGCGAAGGAAGCGGTGCTGGCGATGCGCATCGAGCAGACGCTGTCCAAGGAGCGCATCCTCGAGATCTATCTGAACGAGATCTATCTCGGCGCCGGCGCCTATGGCGTGACGGCGGCGGCGCAGACCTATTTCAACAAGCCGCTCGACCAGCTCGACGATGCCGAGGCCGCGTTCCTGGGTGCGCTGCCGAAATCGCCGACCAACTACAATCCCTACCGCTTCCCCGAAGCCGCCAGGGCGCGTCGCGACCTCGTTCTCGACAACATGGTGGAGACCCACGCCATCACCGCGGAAGCCGCCGCCGCCGCCAAGGCCGAGCCGCTGGTGCCGAAGAACTTCGTGCGCCCGGGGCCGGCGCCGGACACGGAATGGTTCTCCGAGGAGGTGCGGCGCGAACTGGTCGAACGCTACGGCCAGAACCAGACCATGCAGGGCGGCCTGGTGGTGCAGACCTCGCTGGACCCCAAGCTGCAGGACGAGGCGACGCGCGATCTGCGCGACGGGCTGATGCATTACGATCGCCTGCATGGCGGCTGGCGCGGCCCGGTGGCGCACCTGGACGGGATCGGTCCGGTGCGTGCCGCGAAGAAACACGGCAAGACCGTCGAGCCGGAGCCGGAAGGTACGCCCGTCTGGCAAGCGGCTTTGCGGAAGGTGAACAAGCCGGCCGGCATGCTGCCCGACTGGCGTCTGGCGGTGCTTCTGTCCTCCGGCGGCCAGATCGGCTGGATCGAGAATGACGGTAGCGGCCCGGTCGCCCATACGGGATCGCTGCGCGGCGAGGATCTGAGCTGGATGCGCGCCTACAAGGGCGTGCATGCCGGCGATGTGGTGATGGTCGAGCCGGACGCCGCCAAGCCGAACGCTCCGGTGCCGCTGCGCCAGATCCCGCTGGTGGAAGGCGCGCTGGTCAGCCTCGACCCCAATACGGGCCGCGTCCTGGCCCTGGCCGGCGGCTGGAGCTTCGAAAGCTCGCAGTTCAATCGCGCCACGCAGGCGCTGCGCCAGCCCGGCTCCTCCTTCAAGCCGATCGTGTATCTGGCCGGCATGATGGACGGCATCTCGCCGTCGCAGCAATTCGATGACGCGCCGTATTCCAACGGCAACTGGCATCCCAACAACTACGAGATGACCTTCGGCGGTCCGACCTCTCTGCACGACGCGCTGAAGAAGTCGCTCAACCTCGTGACCATCCGTCTTGCCGCCTATATCGGCATGGACGCCGTGGCCAAGCTCGCGATCGCCCTGCACGAGGTGGACTCGATGCCCAAGGTGCTGCCGGCCTCTCTGGGGGCGGTGGAAACCACCGTGCTGCGCGAAGCCGGCGCCTATGCCTCCATCGCATCCGGCGGCAAGGAAGTGCTGCCGTCGCTGATCGACGACGTCCAGGACCGTGATGGGCACGTGATCTGGCGTCCGGCCGGCTTGGCCGTGGCGCGGAGCGACGACCCGTCGAAGCCGCCGCAGCTGGTCGACACCCGAAGCCAGATCGCCGATCCGGCATCCGCCTTCCAGGTGGTGGAGATGATGCGCGGCGTGGTCGGCCCGGGAGGCACGGGTCGCAAGGCCGGAGCGGGCATCGATCAGCCGATCGCCGGCAAGACCGGCACCAGCCAAGATTTCCACGATGGCTGGTTCGCAGGCTTTGCGCCCAACATGCTGACCGTGGTGTGGGTCGGCTTCGACACCCCGCAAACGCTGGGTCCGAAGCAGGACGGCGATACCGTCGCGGGTCCGATCTGGAACAGCTACATGAAGGCTGCCCTGGCCACGCGCGAAAAGCTCGACTTTCGGGTGCCGGACGGTGTTTCCGTGGTGCGGGTCGGCGACGATACCGACGCCTATAAGCCGGGTCAGGTGCCGGGCGTCAGCGTTTCCCTCCATCCCAGCGCTGCCAGCCAGAGCCAGGAACTCAGCGCCGCCGATACGGGCGCGGAGAACCTTCCGGATGCCGAATCCGACATGGGTGGCGGCATGACCGAGACGCCGACCCCGCTGGCGCCGGACGCATCGCAGACCGAGGTGGACGGATCCGGTCTGGCCTCCCCGGCCGATCCGACCCAGCTTGGCGCTACGCTGCCTGGTCAGGTGGGTCTGCCCGGCACCGTGATCGGCGCCCCGCCGGGAACGCTGGCCAACGGCGCACCGCGTCCGCAGAAGCCCGCCGCTCCCGCGGGGGGTGACATCGGCATGGGCGGCTTGTATTGAGCCGCCCCTGATTTCCTCCAAACTCCAGCGCGATCGAGACCATGTCCGCCGAGACCGAAGCCCTCAACGAACAGATCAAGCAGTCGGTGTCGCTGCTGAGGAGGCATCTTTGACTGGGATGTCGCCGAAGGCCGCCTCGCGGAACTGAACAACAGGGTCGAAGACCCCGATCTCTGGAACGACGCCACCGCCGCGCAGGCGCTGATGCGCGAGCGTACCACGCTGGCCAATCAGGTGGAGGGCGTGCTGCGCCTCGAAGCCGAGGTGCGCGACGCGATGGAACTGGCCGAGATGGCCGAGGCCGAAGGCGATGCTGCCATGGTGGCGGACGCCGTGGCTTCGCTGCGCATGCTCGCCGACGAAGCGAAGCGACGCGAGATCGAGAGCCTGCTCTCGGGCGAAGCCGACGCCAATGACTGCTTCCTGGAAGTGAATGCCGGCGCAGGCGGTACCGAGGCCCAGGACTGGGCCGAGATGCTGCTGCGCATGTATTCGCGCTGGAGCGAGCAGCACGGCTACAAGATCACTCTGATGGAAAGCTCCGAGGGCGAGCAGGCCGGCATCAAATCAGCCACCCTCCAGGTCACGGGCCCCAACGCCTATGGCTGGCTCAAGACCGAGGCCGGCGTGCATCGTCTGGTGCGCATCAGCCCGTTCGACAGCGCCGCACGACGCCAGACCTCGTTCGCATCGGTCTGGGTCTATCCTGTGGTCGACGACAGCATCGAGATCGAGATCAATGATGCCGACCTGAAGGTGGACACGTTCCGCGCTTCTGGTGCCGGCGGTCAGCACGTCAACAAGACCGAATCCGCGATCCGCATCACCCACGTCCCGTCCGGGATCATCGTCGCCTGCCAGACCGACCGCTCCCAGCACCGCAACCGCGCCACGGCCATGGGCATGTTGAAGGCGCGCCTCTACGAGGCCGAACTGCAGAAGCGCGAGGAAGCCGCCGCACTGACCGAAGCCGGCAAGACCGATATCGGCTGGGGTCACCAGATCCGGTCCTACGTTCTGGCGCCCTATCAGATGGTAAAGGATCTGCGCACGGGCGTGGAAAAAGGCAATCCGGACGCGGTGCTGGATGGCGGGCTGGACGACTTCATGGCCGCCTCCCTGGCACTGCGCGTCAGCGCCACCCGCTCCGAAGCAAGCGCCAGCGCGCAGTAGGGCTTCGTTCCGACCGATCGCGGGACCGCTCAGGTTGACGGGTTGGAGATCGCGCTACATTCATCGGCGATGAAGCAGTCATTCATCGCCGAACCCGTCACCTTGCTTGATCGCACTCGGGTGGCAACGGCCCGATGGATCGAGCGACACAAGACTCTCTGTCTGCTGGCGATGCTGCTGCTCTTGCTGTTCGTTCTGTTCGGCAACGCGCAGGCTATGACCGGCGACGAGCCGCGCTACCTTCTCTACGCGATGAGCTTCATCCGTCACGGCAGTTTCGTCATGCCATTGTCGGAATGGAATCGCATATCCATGCGCGCCGCGCACTATGCATTCGCCAGTCTGCCCGCAGGCGGCGGCGGCGTGGTGGTGATGAACGGCGTCTATCTGCCGGTTCTCCTTTCCCCGCTTGCCGGTCTGTTTTCGCTGGCGGGACTCCGTGCGGCCACGCTCCTGGCGGGAGTGGTCGGACTCTGGTTTCTTCTTCGACTCCTGCAGCGCGTGGCGGGTTCCACCGCAGCCATCCTTGCGTTGTTCGTCACGGCGTTCTCTCTGCCGCTGCTACCCTATCTCCATCTTTTCTACATGGAGACGTTCCTGTTCGCCCTGGTCTGTTGCTGCTGGGAGCGACTGCAACGGATGGACCGAGGCTTCTGGGGCGATCTTCTGACCGGCGGATTACTGGTGTTCGTTCCGTTCGTGCACATGCGCGGCTCGGTGGTCGCCGCTGCACTGTTTCTGATGCTGCTCATGCAACTCGTGCAGCGTCGGCGCTGGGGCCGCATCGGGCTTCTGGTTCTTCTGGCTGGCGCGGTGGGTCTCACCTTTATCGTGCTCAACCTCCGTATATACGGGGCGATCACGGGGCCGGTGAACACGGCGCGGCCTCCCTCACCGGCCGAATGGTTTGCAGTGATCTCCATGCAACTGTTCAATGTCAGACATGGGCTCTTCGCCTATGCGCCCGTATGGATCGCCGGCTATGCTGGCCTGCTCTGGGCCCTGCTGCCGGCTCGTTCGATTGGTTCGGCCCACACGATCCTGCGTCAGGCATCGCTGCTCGCGACCGTGGCGGCGGTGACGGGCGTCGGCGTCAATCCGGGCGAATGCTGGCCGGCGCGCTTCTGGGTGCTCTCGGTGCCGATGTTGGCCGTCGGGTTCGCCTATGTGTTGCATCGCATACGCGGCGTCCTACCCGTTTCCTGCTTGGCTGTCCTGCTTGCTGTCACTGCGGCCAACACAGCGGTTTTCGTATCCTATCCCAACAAGTTCATCGAGGATCGACAGACCAGCGCAACATACGACGGATTTTTCGAGCGGTATGGCCATCTCGATCCCAGCCTTATTCTGCCGGTCGAGACCGGAACGCCAGCCAATGCGGCGGCAGCGACCAGACTGACGCTGGTGGCAGCCAGCCTGACGGTCCTGCTCGCGTTATCGCTGCGCTGGCGTTGGGCCGGCTTGCCGGCATTGCTCCTTCTGGCCGGAACCATGGACACGGCTCGGGCACGCCGCATCTCGCCGGCAGCCTATATCGTCGAAGCCACACCTTCGCAGCTCGTCGTGACGCTACGAACCCCGCTTCAACAGCCGGTCGTCCAGTTCGGGCACGACTATGAAACCTGGTTCACGCCGGAAAGCCCGGAGATGTTCGACGTCCGCTCGGTGGACGGCGGGTCTGGATCTGTCTCCACACAGCCGGCGAACCAGATCGTGACGGTGAAATGCACCGCGGACGCTGTGAGAAACATCACCATCGAAGGCATGGGCGTTAGTCTCGAGGCCGAATCGAACGCTCGGTTCTGGCTCGTCCAGCCGCGTTCATTCTTGCGCCGGCTCTGGCTGTCGAACGGCTGCTGAGCGCTGGCGTCTAAATTTAACAAACAGATTTCAGCCCATTAATTAGGCAGATCTATCGCTACGGTGGTGAGCGCTTTCCGTTTCGCCGCACGGACGAAGGGTTAAGCGGTGGTCGGAAGTGCCGCCCTATTTGTAGGCAATGACCAACGATCTGCCCCTAGTGCGGCAATCTACGAATGGCTGGACAACGTTCTTGACATGACCCCGGTCTGCCCCGTTCTTTGTGAAACAGGGACGGCACGCGCGTGCTCCGAACCGCTTTCGCGGCGGGAGCGCGAACGGGCCGGAACGCTGCATGTGACCCGTTTGTGACCCGTCCCAAGGCGGGATGCGAGGAGTTTGCTGAATGGACTACGCGCAACAGCAACGAAGCCCGATGCGCCACATCGTCGGTATCGGCATCGTCGTGCTGCTGCACGTGGTGCTGATCTATGCGCTGCTGAACGGTCTCGGTCGCGCCGTCGTGGACGTGATCAAGCCGCCCATCACCACCAAGATCGTCAAGGAGGTGCCGCCGCCTCCGCCGCCGCCTCCGCCGCCGCCGCCGCCGCAGATGATGACGCCGCCGCCGCCGTACATCCCGCCGCCGGACATCCAGATCCAGCAGCCGCCGCCGCCGCATGCGATCCAGACCGTGACGCACACCCCGCCGCCGGTGCAGAACCCGGCGCCGTTCCGCAACGCTCCGCCGGCCCCTCCGGGACCGCCGGACCACTCGGCCGGCGTGCGTCCGCTGAACAACGTGCAGCCCGAGTTTCCCCCTGAGATGGAAGAAGCACAGCGTTCGGGCGTTGTTGTGATGTCGTGCACCATCAACGTGGACGGCTCCACCAGCGACTGCCGCGTGGTCAGCGTCACCGGCGGTCAGGCGTTTGCCCGCTCCGCGCTGGATTTCGTGCGCAAGGCCCGTTACGCGCCCGCCATCCATAATGGCGTGCCGGTGGCCCAGCCGAACCACACCTGGAGCATCAACTACACCCTGCCCGACTCGGAGTGAGCCGACAGGCTCGTTCGGATCGCCACGACTCTTCCCGCACACGTGCCGGCACGGACCGCAAGCGGCACCGGCCGCCACATGAGGAACCCATGATGAGCAGACTGCATCGCCTCCCCGTTCTCGCAGGACCGGCCCTCGCCATGGCGCTGGGCGTGGCAGCGCCCGCGTTCGCCCAGAGCGCTCCGGCGAGCGCCCCTGCCACGGCCGCCGCTCCGGCGCCCGCCGCGACCCCGGCCCCCGATGCGGCCGCTCCCGCCGCTGCCCCGGCCACCGCTGCGCCGGCCACCGCTGCGCCGGCCGCTGCTGCTCCGGCCGATGCCGGCGCCACCCCTGCCGCTCCGGCTGCCGGCACCCCGGCCCCCGACGCCAGCGCGACCCCGTCCACCGCTGCGGCGCCTGCCGCCGATGCGACCCCGCCTGCCGCCGCGCCCGCGACCACCGAGGTGGCCAACCCGTACGGTCTGAACGCTCTCTGGAAGGGCGGTGATTTCATCTCCCGCGG
Source organism: Lichenicola sp. GTC18331 (assembly GCF_055386855.1). Lineage (NCBI taxonomy): Bacteria > Pseudomonadati > Pseudomonadota > Alphaproteobacteria > Acetobacterales > Acetobacteraceae > Lichenicola > Lichenicola sp. GTC18331. The sequence continues at coordinate 2,416,451 of NZ_AP045015.1, forward strand.
CGTTCTGATCATTCTGGTGATCATGTCGCTCGGCACCTGGTACATCATGATCACCAAGTATTTCGAGCAGGCCCGCCTGTTCGGCGCGTCCAAGGCCGCGACCCGCGATTTCTGGACCAAGCCGACCGTGTCGGAAGGCGCCCAGGCGCTGAAGACCTCCTCGCCGTTCCGCTACATCGCCGACACCGGCATCGCGGCCACCGAGCACCACGAAGGCACGCTCACCGAGAGCATCGCGCTGCACGAGTGGGTCACCATGTCGATCCAGCGTGCGGTGGAAACCATCCAGTCGCGTCTCCAGGGCGGCCTGGCCTTCCTCGCCACCGTCGGTTCGACCGCTCCGTTCGTCGGTCTGTTCGGCACCGTCTGGGGCATCTACCACGCCCTGACCGCCATCGGCATCGCCGGCCAGGCCTCGATCGACAAGGTCGCGGGCCCGGTGGGTGAAGCGCTGATCATGACCGCCATCGGCCTCGCCACCGCCGTTCCGGCCGTGCTCGGCTACAACTGGCTGGTCCGTCGCAACAAGGGCGCCATCGAGCGCGTCCGCAACTTCTCCTCCGACCTGCACTCCGTGCTGCTCGGCGGTGTGCGCGTCGGTGCCCAGACGGGCGGTGCGGTTGCCGCTCCGATGGCCACCACCGCCGGCGTGACCCGGGTCGCCTGATCCATGGCGATGAATGTCGGCTCGTCGGACGGGGACGAGGACGAGGTCGTCTCGGCCATCAACACCACGCCGCTGGTCGACGTGATGCTGGTGCTGCTGATCATCTTCCTGATCACCATTCCGGTGGTGACGCATACGGTGAAAGTGAACCTGCCCAAGGACGTGAACCAGGAGGCCCAGACCAAGCCGGACAACGTGACCATCGCGGTCAACGAAGCCGGAACGATCTTCTGGGACACCACGCCGCTGACCGGCACCAAGGATCTGCTCCATCGTCTGGAGCAGGTCGCGGTGAAGAAGCCGCAGCCTGAGGTGCAGATCCGCGGCGACGCGATGTCGCGCTACGAGAGCGTCGGCAAGGTGGTGTTCGCCTGCCAGCAGGCCGGCATCTCCAAGGTCGGCTTCATCACCGAACCGCCGCCGCGCGGCGGCTAGTTCGGAACGGGTTTCGGAGCGGGCCCCTGGTCCGCTCCTGATCCTCCGTCCCTATAGATCCAATCACCCAGTTCAATCGCCGCGGCGTGCCCGCCTCGGCGAAGCAGGAATTCCCGCCATGGCAATGAATGTCGGATCAGGCTCCGAAGGTGGCGATCCGGAAGTGATGGTCGACGTCAACACCACGCCGCTGATCGACGTGATGTTGGTGCTGCTGATCATGCTGATCATCACCATTCCCATCCAGACCAACGCCGTGAAGCTCGACCTGCCGCAGGGCAACCCGCCCCCGCCGCCGGTGCCGCCGCAGGTCGTTACCATCGACGTCGATTTCGACGGCGCGATCTCCTGGAACGGCGAGCCGATCCCCGACGAATCGTCGCTGCTGTCGCACTTCGCCACAGCCGCCGCCATGCCGGATCAGCCGGAAATCCACCTGCGTCCCAACAAGCTGGCGAACTACAAGTATGTCGCGCACGTCCTTGCAGACGCACAGCGTCTCGGCATGACCAAGCTGGGCATCGTCGGCAACGAACAGTTCATGGGGCAGAACTAACACATGACCGTCCGCCTTTCGCACGCCGCTCTTCTTCTTCTCGCCTCCGCCGTGGTCGCGGGGCCGGCCTTCGCCGACCCGCTGCGGCCTGAAGTCGGCAAACCGCTGCAGAGGGCGCAGGCCGAACTGCGCAAGCACGACTACGCCGCCGCCATGCGTGACGTGAACATCGCCGACGATGTGAAGAACAAGACGGCCGACGAGAGCTACGTGATCGCGCAGATGCGCGCCGCGGTGGCGCAGTCTTCCGGAAACGTGGCCGATGCCTTCAAGGCGGACGACGCGCTGATCGGCTCCTCGCGCACCAGCGCTGCGGAGAAGACGCGCCTGCTGATGGCCGAAGCCAGCATGGCCTACAACGCGAAGGATTATCCCCGCGCGGTCACGGCGATCGAGCGCTACTTCAAGGCCGGCGGCACCGATGCCTCCATGCACACCATCCTGATCCAGTCCTACTACCTGCAGAAGGACTATCCGAACGCGGCCAAGGCGCAGCAGCGCCAGATCGCGATGGAGGAGAAGGCCGGACAGAAGCCGACCGAAAACCAGCTCCAGCTCCTGGCCTCGACCCAGCAGCAGGCCAAGGACATGGACGGCTTCAACGCCACCATGGTCAAGCTGGTGCAGGATTATCCGAAGCCGGATTACTGGGCGAACCTGATCCACGGGCTCCGCACCAACCCGAACGTGTCCGATCGCCTGACCTACGATATCGACCGTATCCGCCTGGCGGTGGGCCTGCTCACCTCCACGGCCGATTTCATGGACATGGCCGAGCTCGCCACCCAGCAGGGCCTGCCCATGCAGGGCCAGAAAGTCATGGCGGCCGGCTATGCGTCCGGCGCGCTGGGCAAGGACGCCGGTGCCGCCCGCGAGGCGCGCCTCAAGGCGCTGATCGACCGTACGGCAGCCGAGACCAAGGCCAATCTCGGCAAGAGCGAAGCGGCGGCCCTGGCGTCCCAGACCGGCGGCGAGCTGCTGACGGTCGGCTACAACTACGTCGACGCCGGACAGGCCGCGAAGGGCATCGACCTGATGAAGCAGGGTATCGCCAAGGGCGGCCTCGCCTCCAAGGACGACGCCACGCTGCACCTTGGCCTGGCCGAGATGGATGCCGGCATGAAGGCCGACGCCATCCGCACGCTGAAGACGGTGGGCGGCAACGACGGCGCCGCCGAACTGGCCCAGCTCTGGATCCTTCAGATCAACAAGCACTGACGAGACACATGGCGGAAGCGACGGACATGCGCTTCCGCCATGATTTGAAAAGTGTCAGACGATCTCAGATCGGCCACACTGCGCAACCATGTCTGCTGCCATGTCCACAGAACTGAATCCCCCCGCCCGCGTCCTCGTCGTCGAAGACGATCCTGGGATGCGCATGCTCATCCTGCGCGTGCTGCAGGCGAACGGCTTCGCCGTACGCGGCGCGCGTGATGGCGGCGAGATGTGGCAGGCGATCGAGAGCACGCCGTTCGATCTGGTGATCCTCGACGTGATGCTCCCGGGCGCCAACGGCCTGGATCTCTGCCGCACGTTGCGCACGCGCAGCCAGGTGCCGGTGATCATGGTCAGCGCACGCGGCGAGGAACTCGATCGCGTGTCCGGCCTCGAAACCGGCGCCGACGACTACGTCGCCAAGCCGTTCGGCCAGAAGGAGCTTCTGGCCCGCGTACGCGCCGTGCTGCGCCGTGGCACCAACGCCAACACCCCCAGCACCACACGGCGAGAGGTGCTTACCTTCGACGGATGGACCCTCGATCTGCGTCGCCGCGAACTTACCGATCCGGGTGGCGCCGCCGTCGAGTTGTCCGGCGCGGAGCATGATCTGCTCACCTCGTTCCTGGAAAACCCCCAGCGCGTCATCGGCCGCGACCGGCTGCTGGAATTGTCCCGGACGCGACTCGGCGACGTGTCCGATCGCAGCGTCGACGTTCTGGTGAGCCGCTTGCGTCGCAAGCTCGGCAGCGATTCCGAATCGTTGATCCGCACCGTGCGCGGTCTCGGCTACGTGTTCACCGCCGCCGTCGAGCGGGACTGAGCCCCGCTTTGCGCGGGCTGCTGGGCCGGGCGCGAACGCTCTGGCCGGGCGGGCTGGTCAGCCGGGTCATCCTGGTGCTGCTGGCCGCCGTGGTGCTGGAGTTCATCGGCAGCACGATGTTCTACGAACAGGCGGAGAATTATTCCGCCGAGGATCTGCGCCTGACCCGCACGGCCGGGCAGCTTTCCGCCGATATGCGCCTGCTGGACGCGACGGTGCCCGATCAGCGCGCCAGGATCGCAGGGCTGCTTTCGGATGGCGATCTGGTGCTGGCCTGGGATCCGTCGACCGCGCCGCAGAACGAGCCGCCGCGGCTGCACAGCCTGCACCGCGCTCTGGCCGCGCATCTGGGCCCGAACGTCCGTTTCCACCTGTCCGGCGCCGCTCCCAGCACGGGCACGGTGGGCGAGGGGGGGCTCACCGGGTCGATCGCGCTTCAGGATGGGTCGCTTTTGCGCTTCAAGGCGCCGTCCCTGCTGCTGCCGCATCCGTTCACGCGCGGACTGCGCTCCGCCGCCGTGCTGGCGGGATGCGTTCTGCTCGCCGCCGTGATGCTGGTGCGGACCATGAGCATGCCGTTGCGCGCTCTGGCCAAGGTCGCCGATGCGATCGGGCGAGGCCCGGCGGTCAAGATCCCCGAACATGGCCCAGGCGAAGTGCGTCGCCTGTCGCGGGCGATGATCGCCATGCAGGACCGCATCCATCGTCTGATCAGCGATCGCACCGAGGCGCTCGCCGCCGTGTCGCACGATCTGCGCACGCCGCTCGGCCGGCTCCGTCTGCGCGCCGGCTTTCTCGACGATGCTGAGGTGCAGCACGCCATCGAGGAGGATCTCGACGAGATGGAGGCCATGGTCGGCTCCGTCCTGTCCTATCTCGCCGGCGAGGCCGATTCCGAGGCAAAGCGCACGGTCGATCTCGCCGCGATGCTGGCCACGCTGGTGGATGATGCGACCGATGCCGGGCGCAACGCGCTTTATTACGGGCCCGACCACTTGCCAGTGCGGATCCGGCCGCTGGCGATGAAGCGCGTATTCGCCAATCTGGTGTCCAATGCGCTGGATTATGCCGGCAACGTGCGGGTGTTGCTGTCGCGCGACGGCGACCGTGTCCGGGTCCGGTTCGAGGATGACGGGCCAGGCATCCCCGCCGCCGAACTGGAACGGGTCATGACCCCGTTCTACCGGGTCGAATCTTCCCGATCCCGCGCAACGGGCGGCCTCGGACTCGGATTGGCGATCGTCCTACGCGAAGTCGGTCGGGAGCAGGGCAGCGTGACGTTACAGAACCGTCATCCGCACGGTCTTTCCGTCGAGGTTCTGCTCGAGAATGCCTGCTGATTAGGCAGATATGTAACGGTCTGTATCAGAGTTGTGATGCTGCCGACACAGGTCAGCCATTCCGTTTTCGATCCTATACATAGAACGACACAAAACTGCCGTCCTTCGTCATGATCCCGCGCAACGGCCGAACGGTCGTGCCAGGAGACGAAACCCTTGCAATTCCTTCCCCGCTTGCCTCTTCGCACCCTTCTGACGGGTGCCACGGCAATGGCGCTGACCATGCCGCTCGCCTACGCACAGGTTCCCGCCGACACGGTGCCCAAATCGGTTCCCGCCAAGGCCGGCAACAAGGGAACGCCGGGCGCCACCGGCAACACCGCAGGCGGCGCGACAGCCGCGTCTGGCGCCGGCGTCCCGGAATCCATCACCGTCCGTGCCCAGCGCCAGCTTATGCGCGAAAAGAACTCGCCCTCCGCCGTCACCGAACTCGGCGCACAGCAGATCGCGCAGACCGGCGTGCAGGGATCGGTCGCCACGCTGCTGCGCTCGGCCCCGTCGGTCTATGTTTACCAGCAGGGCATCGGCAACAACGAACCGGTCATGACCATTCGCGGCGTGCGCGGCACCGAGGTCGCGTCGACGCTCGATGGCGTGCCGATGCAGGATCTGCTGAGCGGCGGCTCGGGCGCTTATCTCCAGGGGATCCTGGGCGGGCCGTTCAACCTCGACCAGATCAGCGGCGTGTCGATCTATCCGGGCGTCGCCTACCCCGACAAGAGCACTTTCGGCACCATCGGCGGCACGGTCGCCTATACGAGCCTGCGCCCCGACAACAAGTTCGGCGGCGACCTGTTCGGCTCGGTCGGTTCGTTCGGCACCTATAACGAGGGTTTCGATCTCAATTCCGGGCGCATGGATGGCTGGCTCGGCAAGGGCGTCGATGCGCCCAAGATGATGCTGAAATACTCCAACCTGCAGACCAGCGGCTTCATCGACTACACGCCGGCGCGCTACAACTCGATGGAGTTCGCCTTCGACAAGCCGTACGGCCAGGGCCTGTCCCTGTTCCAGGCGACCGCGCTGTACAACACCGGCAGCGGCCTCACCACGCCGGAACCGGTGCCGCTACCCTACCTCCAGCAGAACGGCCGCTTTAGCAACTATGCGCCGGCCGACCAGTTCTCCAGGCAGTACAACGACTATTTCTCGCTGATCCTGAAGAACGACACCTACATCAACGACTACGTGACGGCCGGCCTGACCGGGTTCTACCGTTACTCCGACACCTACACCTCGAATTACGGCAACCCCGAGATCTTCGGCATCAACGGCGGTCCCGGCTCAGTGGCGGTGGGCGGCGCCAACCCGTTCAACCAGACCCCGGCCGGCTTCGGCGAGCAGGGCAGCTACGGCTTCGGCAACACCTTCTACGACCCCGTCGCCTATCCCTATAATCCGGACCAGACGGCGGGCTGCCCCGCCGACGTCACCGCGCGCTGGGCGGCGGCCCAGCAGACCAGCCCGTGCGGCTACAATTCCCAGTATATCGTCCAGCACACCGATACGTATGGATTGCAGCCGCGCCTGACCATCACCCCGCCGCGCATCTGGGGGATCGACAACACCATCAAGGTCGGCGGCCTGATCGCCAAGGAAACGGAACCGTCCAATCTGCAATATCTCGGAACGGACTCGGAGTTTCCGCATACGCGGGACAGGCTCGTCGCCCCCTCGGCCGGCTACGGTTTCGACGGCGGAATGCAACGGACGATCTACCAGCTCTACGCGCAGGACAAGATCGATCTGCTGGACAACACGCTGCATCTGACGCCGGGCGTCACCCTGCAGACCTCGGATTCCTCCCTGCTCGGCAGCCAGGTGCTGAACGGTACCCCCACCGACGCCGTGCTGGCATCGGACTACTGCCAGAACTACGGCAGTCTGAACGGCGGATCGAGCTGCCAGTACGGCGCCTACAAGAAGCACAAATGGGATCGCGAGTGGTTGCCGTTCATGAACGTCGACTACGATCTCGACAAAATCTTCCCGCGCCTGAAAGGCGTGTCGCTCTACGCGTCCTACGGCACCTCGTCCCTGTTCGCGCCGGTCAGCGACTACGGCCCGAACTCGATCCCGGGCGCGGGACCGCCGAACGCGTCGATCGTGCGCATGTATGAAGGCGGCATCAAATACAACCGGCGCAACCTGACGCTGTCGCTGGACTATTTCTACCAGCACATCACGCGCGATTTCGGTTTCTTCCAGTACCAGTCCGGTCCGTATACCGGCCAGGAGATCTACACCAACGCCGGTCAGCGCGAGATGAAGGGCTTCGAGGCCGCCGGCATCTGGCAGGTCACGCCGCGCTGGCAGCTGTTCGGCAACGTGTCCTACACGCTGGCCAAGTATCTCGCGACCTCGCTGGCGAACGTCACCGTGCAGGGCGACCAGTTCGGCCTCGCCGTGCGCGGCGCGCCCATCACCGGCATCCCGGACTGGGTCTCGACCTTCGGCGTCGACTACGACCATCACGATCTGGCGCTTCGCGGCGACGACCTCAACGTACGGTTCGAAGGCCAGTATACCGGCAAGCAGCACGTCACCTACGACGTGAACGGCTTCGCCAATCTCGGCGCCATCCCCGGCCTCGCGGCGCCGTTCGGCTCCTACGACTACTATAATTTCACCGCAGGCCAGACGACCTACGACAAGAACGGCGGCATCTCGCCCTTCGCCGTGTTCAATCTCGACCTGAACTACAAGCTGCCGGTGCAGAATGTCGGCCCGCTCAAGACGATCGATTTCGACCTGAACGTGCTCAACATCTTCGACACGAAATACTTCCAGTATTTCTACAGCCAGATCTCGCCGGCCTCGTGCGGCAAGTTCTCTTCCAGCGACAAGCGCCCCGGCTTCGCCAACCAGTCGGTCAGCAATTACGGCTGCTCGCCCAGCTTCGCCGACGGACTGCCCGGTCAGCCGGCGTCGATCACCTTCAGCGTGCGCGCGCATTTCTGACGCGGAACGCCCGCTCCCCGGTCCGGGAGCGGGCGCCGAATGGCGATCGCAGACAAACCGGGCGGCCCTTCGCGGGCCGCCCGGTTCTCGTTTCGGATCAGCGCGCGCTGATCCGCTGCGGACGCGCCACCGTATTCAGCCAGATCCCGTGCGGAGAACGGCCAGTCGGGATATAGTCGACCGACCCGGTCGCAGGATCCAGGATCGCCACCTTCTGCCGCCAGCGCAACGTCGCCCAGAGCTTGCCGTCCGGCGCGATCACGATGTCGTCCGGGCCGCCCGCGAGGTGGTAGGTGTTCTTGATCTGGAGCGTGTCCCAGTCGAGCTGCTCGATGTTGCCGGAAATGCGGCAGGTCACGTAGAGCAGCTTGCGGCTCGGCGACACGAACAGATTGTGCGGGCCGGGCGCCATCGGCAGCTTGCGCACGATATGCCCGTCGGTCGGATCGAGCACGGCCACGAATTTCTCGCCCATGTCGCCGATTAGCAGCTGGCCGTTGTGCCACAACACGCCGGCCGGCGTGCTGCCGACCTTCGCGTTCCACAACACTTTGCCGGTGGCGGTGTCGATCGCCATCACCCGGCCGGTATCCTGCAGGCTGACATAGACCGCAGACGAATCGGGCGCGTAGTTCGCATGGCTCGGCATGGACTTCGCCGGAATGCGGAACTTCAGCTGCAGGGTCGCGGCGTCGTAGATGTCGACCTGATCGCGCGCCAGACCGGCGGTGGTCAGGAACTTGCCGTTCGGGCTGTAGAACAGCTGATACGGATCGCTCATCGTCACATGGCGCTGCACCTCGCCCGTGTCGGGGTCGAGAAAGAACGCCGCGTTGCCCGCGGTGTCGCCCACCACCAGGGACTGCCCGTCCGGCGTCAGAGCCATGTGGTGCGGTTCGCGCAGCACCGGGATGCGGCGGATCTCCTGGTGGGTATTGATGTCGAACTCGCTGATGGATGCGTCGGCCGAATTCAGCACGAACGCGATCGGACGCGCGTCGGCGGCGAACGGCGTCGCGGCCAGCAACAGGGCGGCGAGCCCGGCGATCCGGCGCTTCGCCATCGGAGGACGGGAAAGGGTTTTGTTCATCCGACGCACCAGCCTGCTCCGATAAGTCGCCGGGCCGGCACGATTTCCGGCCGCCCAGCCGGGGCATGGATGGCCAGACCGGGCGCCCCGCTGTCAACGGGAAACTGCGTCCCGGCGCGCAACCGAGACTTGCCTCCACCCCCGCACTTGCCACATGTGGTCCCCAACCAGGCCGGTTCCGCTTCCCTTCCGACGGGATGCCGGCGGCCGATGCACTGAGGACCTGCCGCCATGTTCATCGAAACCGAGGACACCCCGAACCCCGCTACCCTGAAATTCCTTCCGGGACGCGACGTGGTGCCCGGCGGCACCGCCGATTTCACCTCGGTCGAGACCGCCACGCGCTCGCCGCTCGCCTCCGCTCTGTTCGCGCAGGACGGCGTGGCCCGCGTCTTCCTCGGCAGCGACTTCATCGCCGTCACCAAATCCGACGACGTGGCCTGGAGCACGCTCAAGCCGGCGGTCCTGTCCGTGATCGTCGATCAGTTCGTGTCCGGCCGTCCGGTGCTCGAAGGCGCCGCCGACGAGTCCGAGCCGGATGAGGACGTTCTTCCCGCCGATCGCGAGATCGTCGACCAGATCAAGGAACTGCTCGACACCCGCGTCCGTCCGGCCGTGGCCAGCGACGGCGGCGACATCGTGTTCCGCGGCTATCGCGACGGCGTGGTGCGCCTGCACATGCAGGGCGCCTGCTCCGGCTGCCCGTCCTCCCGCGCCACGCTGAAGCACGGCGTCGAGAACATGCTGCGACACTACGTGCCGGAAGTGCAGTCGGTGGAACAGGTCGAAGGCTGACACACGGCACGCCGACCGGATACGACGCGCCATGGACGAGGCCGCCCTCGATACGCTGTTCCGCAACGCCCGCACCCCCGGGCGCTGGACGGAAACGCCTGTGGACCAGACCGTGCTGCAGCAGCTCTACGAGCTGGTGAAGCTGGGGCCGACCTCCGGCAACTGCCAGCCGGCCCGGTTCGTGTTCCTGCACAGCCGGGACAGCCGGGAGCGGCTGCGTCCGGCTCTGTCCGCCGGCAATGTCGAGACGGCCCTGTCCGCCCCGGTCCTGGCGATCGTGGCGCAGGACCCGTTCTTCTTCGACAACATGCCGCGCCTGCACCCGGACGAGGAAGCGCGCTCCTGGTTCGCCGCCGATCACGGTTTTGCCGAGGAAACCGCGTTCCGCAACGCTTCCATCCAGGGCGGCTACATGATCCTCGCCGCCCGCGCCCTGGGGCTCGATGCCTGGCCGATGTCCGGCTTCGACAATCACAAGGTGGACGAGATCATCCTGGCCGGATGCGGCTGGCGCTCGAACTTCCTGCTCGGCCTCGGCTATGCGGACGGTGCACCGGATCGTCCCCGCGCGCCGCGCCTCGGCTTCGACGAAGCCTGCATGCTGCTGTGATCCGATCATGTTGATCCTGACGCTGGACGGAGCGTCCGCCTCCAGCGCCGGGTTCGGCCTCGTCGAAAGCGGCCCGGACGGGCTGACCCTGCTGCATCAGCATCGCGAAACCGGGCAGGGCGCCGCCGTCCGCCTGCCCGCGCTGCTGTCGCAGGCATTGGATCGCACGCCGGCGTTAATTGCCGCGATCACCGGTCCCGGCTCCTTCACCGGCCTGCGTGCAACCCTCGCCCTCGCGCACGGCATCGCCGCCGGCACGGGCGCCGACGTGATCGGCGTGTCGATGGGCGAGGCGCTCGCCCCCGCTTTGCTGGCGTTCCGAACCGACGCCCCGCTCTGGTGCGTCAGCCAGGCCCGACGCGACCGCATCTTCATCGAGATCGTCTGCGCCGATGGCACCGTCGCTCCCCCTTTGTCGGTCATGCTCGACGCGCTGCCTGATCCCGATGGCGAGCCCGTTCTGGCCGGCGACGCCAATGCGGTCGCCGGTGCCATCCTCGCCGGACGCGGGATCGGTTGGCATGCAGGGCCGTCCGAGGCCGCGCCGCTCCTGATCGCCGAAGCCGCCTTGCGACGGCACGGGGGCGCCCTCCCGCCGCGCGACGCACAGCCGCTCTATGTCGATCCGCCCGAGGCCAAGCTGCCCGCCGCGCGGCCGTGATCGTCGGCGTCCCGGCGGCAGCTCTTCTGGCCGCGCTGCATGAACGCTGCTTTCCGCCGGACGAGCGCTGGTCCGAAGCCGCGATGCGCGAGCTGCTGCTGATGCCGGGCTGCTTCGGTTGGATCGGCCCGGACGAGGAAGAACCGTCCGGCCTGGCGCTGGTCCGGGTCGCCGCGGACGAGGCCGAGCTGCTGACCATCGGCGTTTCCCCCTTGTCTCGGCGGGGCGGCGAGGGCGCGCGCATCCTTCGGGCCGTCGGTGCCGAAGCCGCTGCACGCGGTGCCGAACGCTTGTTCCTCGAAGTCGCCACCGGAAACGCCGCCGCCCGCGCCCTGTACCGCCGCGCGGGCTTCGAGCAGGCCGGGTTGCGCCGACGCTACTACCCCGACGGCGACGATGCGCTGGTGCTGGCGGCCCGGCTGCCCCTCAGCGCCGGATGATCCGCAGAACGGCCACCCCGTCCGCTTCCGCCGTTTCCGCCTCGACCCGATGCCCCAGCGCCGCGGCGCTGGCCGACACGTTGCGCAGCGGCTCCTCGCCGCGCAGCCGCACCAGCAGCGTGGCCCCGGACGGCAGCCGGTCCAGCGCCAGACGGGTGCGCACGAACGTCATCGGGCAGGTGTCGCCCGTCACATCCAGAAGGGCGGGTGGAGCATCGGGGCCGGTGGTCATGACGCCGAGTATGAAGCCTGCGTGGCGTGGTTGCGAGGCGGGTGCGGGGATCATTATAAGCTGATCGGATAAACGAAACGGTTTCGCCCGGGCGACGAATCCGCCGGGCGCAGGGAGAAGCGTGATGGCGGCTGAAACGGAACAGGATTTGCTGCGCCGGACCGCCCAGATCGTTTCGGCCTATCTGTCCCACCACGCGCTCGCCGCCGAGGAACTGCCGGGGCTGATCGCCACGGTGCGCGAGGCGCTGCAGACCGCCGCGGCGGCCGAGGACGGGGCCGCCGCGTCCGGCCTGCCGCCACGTCCCGAGCCTGCGGTGCCGATCAAGCGCTCGGTGTTTCCCGATCACATCGTCTGCCTGGAAGACGGCAAGAAGCTGAAGACCCTCAAGCGTCATCTGTCCAGCGCCTACGGCCTGACGCCGGCACAGTATCGCGAGCGCTGGGGTCTGCCCTCCACCTACCCGATGGTGGCCCCGGACTATGCCAGCGCCCGCTCCAAACTGGCGCGCGAGATCGGCCTCGGCCGCCGCAAGACCCTGGCGGACGGCGCGGAATGACCGACGCCGACCCTGACGGGACCACGCCGATCGACACGCCCCTGCCGGACGAACATCGCCTGGACGGTGTCCGATTGGACATCTCCCGCCGCAATCGGCTACGTGCGTCTTGATGTCCGGTGTTGGTAGAGCGATGGAATCGCGAATAGAGCGCCTGTGCATCGATCGCGGGCTGAAGATGACCGGCCAGCGCCGCGTGATCGCCCGCGTGCTGTCCGACGCGGACGACCACCCCGACGTGGAAGAGCTGTATCGTCGCGCCTCCGAACTCGACAACAAGATCTCGGTGGCGACGGTTTATCGCACCGTTCGCCTGCTGGAAGAGAAGGGCATCCTCGAACGCCGCGATTTCGGCGGCGGACGCGCCCGCTACGAGGCGACCGAGCACGGCCACCACTACCATCTGATCGACATCGACAGCGGCCGGGTGATCGAGTTCGAGGACGAGGAGCACGACCAGCTGATGCGTCGCATCGCGACCCGGCTGGGCTTCGATCTGGTGTCGCATCGCATGGAACTGTTCGCGCGGCGCAAGCCGGAGCTGGCGGACGCCGCGCCGGACGAGGCCGGCTCCGCGCGCACCGGACGCACGAGAACCGCCACCGCAACGGACCCGGCCGACAGAACACGTCCGGGCCGGACCGGATCAGGGGACGACGGAACTTGACCATCACCAAGCCGATCACCGCGCCCTTGATGCCGATCCAGCCCCCGCCGGGCGGTTTCGGCGAGTTGCGCGCAGGACATCTGGGTGTGCGCATCGCCGCCAACGATGCCGAACGCGACGCCGCCCAGGCGCTGCGATACCGCATCTTCTACGAGGAAATGGGCGCGGAGCCCGATGCCCGCGCCAGGACACTGAAGCGCGACATCGACCAGTTCGACGACGTGGCCGACCACCTGCTGGTGATCGACCACGCCCTCGGCTCCGGCCCCAAGGGCATCATCGGCACCTATCGTCTGGTGCAGAGCGAGGCGGCGGCGAAGATCGGCTCGTTCTACAGCGCCAACGAATACGACATCAGCACCATCACCGCCTTCCAGGGCCGTCTGCTCGAACTCGGGCGTTCCTGCATCGACCGCGATTATCGCGGCCGCGCGGCGATGCAGCTCCTCTGGCGCGGGATCGCCGCCTATGTGTTCCTGCACAGGATCGACGTGATGTTCGGCTGCGCCTCGCTGCCCGGCACCGACCCCGACCGTCTCGATGCGGAACTCACCTATCTGCATCACAACCACCTCGCCCCGCCGGCGCTGCGCCTGCGCGCGGTCGAGGATCGTTATGTCTCGATGGACCGGATCGATCCGGCCTCGTTCGACCACAGGCGTGTGCAGCAGGGCCTGCCGCCGCTGATCAAGGGCTATCTGCGCCTGGGCGGCTTCATCGGCGACGGCGCCGTGGTGGACCACCAATTCAACACAACGGACGTGGCGGTGGTGGTGAAGACCGATCTGATCACCGACAAGTATTACCGTCATTACGAGCGTCAGCTCCGCGAAGCCATCTACTGAGCGGCCTGTCCCGATGAAGAGCCGCTGGTTGCGCGTGCCCGCCTGGCTGCGCGCCATCGTGCTGGGCGCGTTCGCCGCCCTGGCCCTGCCGCCGGTGCATCTGCTGCCGGTGCTGCTCGTGTCCATCCCCGGCCTGATCGCGCTCGCCGGCGATGCCCGGAGCTGGAAAGGCGCGTTCTGGCGCGGCTTCTGCTTCGGCATGGGTCTGTATACCGCCGGGCTGTACTGGCTCACCAACGCGATCCTGGTGCGGGCCGCGGATTTCTGGTGGCTGGTTCCCTTCGCGGCCCCGGGCGTGTCGCTGCTGCTGGCCCTGCTGATCGGCGTGGTCGCGGCAGGCTGCCGGCTGGCGCCGCCGGGATGGCGCAGGGTGGTCCTGTTCGCCGGCCTGTGGTGTCTGACCGATCTGTTCCGGCAGTTCGAGTTCTTCGCCTTTCCCTGGAACCTGCTCGGCAGTGTCTGGGCGATGCCGGGCTGGTTCGGCACGGTCATGCTGCAACCGGCCGCCTGGGTCTCGGTGCATGGGCTGACCCTGTTCACGGTACTGATCGCCGCGTCCCCGGCGGCGGGACGGCGCGGCATGGCGACCGCTGCCGCCTTTCTCCTGGTCTGGATGGCGGCAGGCGCCGCACGTCTGGCGCTGCTGCCGCCGCTCGGCCCGCAGGGGCCCATCATGGTTCTGGTCCAGGGCAATATCCCCGAGGAAGACAAGCAGGATCGCGGACGCGCATTGAACACCTACCGCACCTATGTCCGCCTCAGCAGCGAAGGCGTGCGCGAGGCCGCGGCGCTGCGCGAACGCCTCGGGCAGCCCAACCGGCCGATCCTGTTCGCTTGGCCGGAAAGCGCCTTCCCGGGCCTGCTCGACCAGGACACGCAGGCGCGCGAGGTGCTGATGGCGCAGGTGCCGCAGGCCGCCGCCGGTCTGATCGGCTCCATCCGCTTCGATGCGGCCGGCCACCCACGCAACAGCCTCGTCACCGTGCTGCCGGATGCCGCGGTGGGGCCGATCTACGACAAGGCGCATCTGGTGCCGTTCGGCGAGTATCAGCCCGCGATCCTGCCGTTCCAGGTGGTGCCGGGCGGCGGCATGGTGCCGGGTCCGGGCCTGCGCACACTGCGGGTCGGCGGCGCCACCCCGTTCGGCCCGCTGATCTGTTACGAGGCCATCTTTCCCGGCCGGGTGGTGGACCCGAACGACCGTCCGGACTGGCTGCTCAACATCACCAACGATGCCTGGTACGGCGATTCCGCCGGGCCGCGCCAGCATCTGATGGCGGCGCGTATGCGGGCGGTGGAAGAAGGCCTGCCGCTGGCCCGCGCCGCCAATACCGGCATCTCCGGCGCGTTCGACGCGGTGGGTCGGCCGATCGCAAGGCTCGGCTGGGGCGTGGCCGGAACGCTGGTGGTGCCTCTGCCAGGACCATTGCCGCCCACCTTGTTCGCCCGTTTGGGTCTCGCTTTGCCGTTGCTGCTGTCAATTTGTGCAGTTCTGTCGGCTTTCGGGCCACGCTTCCGTGAAAACGGTAAATAAACGCTAAAACTCCCGTCCCGGGCGTGCCTAACGTTTAAGCTTCCCTCCCAGGTTGTATATCGACAGACATCGCCTCCAACCGGAGTTGTTCGATGAACAGCCGACGCGGGCCAAAATCGGCCCCCGATTTCGATTCGCCTCTTTTTGCAGCCCTGTCGGAAAAACCGGCCGGACCGAGCCCCGTCGACGTTCATGTCGGCAATCGCATCCGGCTGCGCCGCACATTGCTGCAGATGTCGCAGGAGAAGCTAGGCGACGCGCTCGGCCTCACCTTCCAGCAGGTGCAGAAATACGAGCGCGGCGCCAACCGCGTCAGCGCGTCGCGCCTGTTCGATCTCGGCCGCGTGCTCGAGGTGCCGGTCAGCTTCTTCTTCGACGATCTGCCCGGCGGCAATGCCTCGTTCGGCAGCAAGAACGCCACCGGCTTCGCGGAAGCACAGGAAGGCTTCGGCAACAGCGCACCGGCCGAGGATCTGTTCAGCCGCAAGGAAACGGTGGAACTGGTGCGCGCCTATTACCGCATCGACGAACCGACCAAGCGCCGCAAGGTGCTGGACCTGATCAAGACCATGGGGCCGGATTAAGCCCGGCGCCTATTCGCGACGCAGAACTTTGTCGGTCAGGAACGAGGATAGCTTGTTGGCGACGAAATCGCGCTTCAACGCGGCTTCGTCGTACTCGTGCTCCACCCAGTCCAGAAACGCAATGCGCCCCTCGGCTTCGGCGCGATAGCGCAGAAAGAACGCGTCCAGGATGCCGGTGCGGGAACGCCGGAAATGGCCGAAGCGCCAGGACAGCTGCTTCAGCGCCTCCGTGGCGGTGCCGCCTTCGAACAGCACCACCAGCCCGGAGGCGAGTCCCGCGCGATCGGCGCCGGATTTGCAGTGCATCAGGATCGGGAACTGGAACTCCCGATACAGCCCGGCGAAACGCAGGATGCGATCGCGATGCGGCGCGCCGCGGCTTTCGAACGCCATGTCCACGTGCTGCAGGCCGATCGCCGGCGCCTTCTCACGCGAGAGCGCGTCGGAGCCGCATTTGCGATGGCCGCGCAGATTGACCAGCGTGCGGATGCCGAAACGTCGCGCCACGCGGGCGAGGCGGAACGGCGCCGGATGGTTGATGCGATAGACCTTGCCCGGCACGACGGCGGCGAAATTGGTCCAGACCAGCCGGAAGATGGCGTGGTCCACGAACAAGCTGTCGCGCCAGGCCGCCCGTCGGGACGGCCCGTCGCTGAGGGCGCGATCGAACATGGACGGCTTCGTATCAGCCTTTGCGTTCGAGCTGAAGCTGCTTGATCTTGCCGATCGCCTTGGCCGGGTTCAGCCCCTTCGGGCAGGCCTGGGTGCAGTTCATGATCGTGCGGCAGGCATAAAGCTTCAGCGGGTCTTCGAGCGCATCGAGACGCTCGCCGGTATGCTCGTCGCGGCTGTCGGCGATCCAGCGATAGGCGGCCAGAAGCGTGGCCGGGCCGAGATACTTGTCGCCGTTCCACCAGTAGCTCGGGCAGGAAGTGGTGCAGCAGAAGCACAGGATGCACTCCCACATCCCGTCCAGCTCCGCGCGTTCCTCGCGAGACTGGCGGCGCTCGGCGTCGGGCGGCGGGTTGGTGTCGGCCTGCAGCCAGGGCTTGATCGAGCGGAGCTGCGCGTAGGCGGCGGTCAGGTCGGGCACCAGATCCTTCACCACCGGCATATGCGGCAGCGGATAGATGTTGACCGCCTTCTTCACCTCCTCGATCGGCTTGAGGCAGGCCAGCGTGTTCACGCCGTCGATGTTCATGGCGCAGGAACCGCAGATGCCCTCGCGGCAGGAGCGGCGGAAGGTGAGGGTCTGGTCCACCTCGTTCTTGATGTGGATCAGCGCGTCCAGAACCATCGGGCCGATCTGGTCCAGATCGAGCTCGTAGGTGTCGGTGACCGGATTTTCGGTCTTGTCCGGGCTCCAGCGATAGATCTTGAACGCCTTCACGTTCTTGGCGCCGGCGGGTGCCTTGAAGGTGCGGCCCTTGCCGACCTTGCTGTTCCGGGGGAGCGAGAATTCGACCATCAGAGGAACCCTTCTTTAGGCCAGGGCTCTGCCCTGGACCCGCCAAAGGGCGCGCCCTTTGGAAACCCAAACGAATAGGGTCCAGGGACGACTGTCCCTGGCCGCCGGAGGCTCTTCAGTAAACCCGCTTCTTCGGCGGAAACACCTGGACGTCGTTCGTCAGCGTCTGCATCCGCACCGGACGGTAGGACAGATCCACCTGGCCCCGATCGCCGAGATACGACACGGTGTGCTTCATCCACTCCGCATCGTCGCGATCGGGATAATCGTCATGCGCCTGCGCGCCGCGGCTCTCCTTGCGCGCTTCCGCGCTCACCATCGTCACGGTGCCGTTGGCGATCAGGTTCTCGTATTCCAGCGCTTCCATCAGGTCGCTGTTCCAGATCAGCGAACGGTCGCTGACCGAGATGTCGCCGATGCCGGACCAGAGCTTCTCGATCTTGCCCACGCCTTCGGTGAGGCTGGTGGAGGAACGGAACACGGCGGCATGCGCCTGCATGGTCCGCTGCAGCTCCTCGCGCATGGTGGCGACGCGCGTGCCGCCATGGGCGTGGCGGAGCTTGTCGAGACGGTCCAGCGAATGCTCGCCGGCACGGTCCGGCAGCGGGCGGATCGCCTCGCCGGGACGCATGGTGGCGGCGGCGCGGTTGGCGGCGGCGCGGCCGAACACCACCAGATCGAGCAGCGAGTTGGTGCCAAGACGGTTGGCGCCATGCACCGACACGCAGGCCGCTTCGCCCACGGCCATCAGGCCGGGCACCACCGCATCCGGGTCGGCGGCGGTCGGGCGCAGAACCTCGCCATGGTAGTTCGTGGGGATGCCGCCCATGTTGTAGTGCACGGTCGGCAACACCGGCACCGGCTCCTTGGTCACGTCGATGCCGGCGAACACGCGCGCGGTCTCGGAAATGCCCGGCAGACGCTCGTGCAGCAGATCGGCGCCGATATGCTCCAGATGCATCATGATGTGGTCCTTGTTCGGACCACAGCCGCGCCCTTCGTTGATCTCGATGGTCATCGAACGGGACACCACGTCGCGCGACGCCAGATCCTTGGCGGTCGGCGCGTAGCGCTCCATGAAGCGCTCGCCCTCGGAATTGGTCAGATAGCCGCCTTCGCCGCGGCAGCCTTCGGTCAGCAGGCAGCCGGCCGGGAAGATGCCGGTCGGGTGGAACTGTACGAACTCCATGTCCTGGGTCGGGATGCCGGCGCGCATCGCCATGCCGCCGCCATCGCCGGTGCAGGTATGCGCGGAGGTGCAGCTCATATAGGCGCGGCCGTAGCCGCCGGTCGCCAGCACCACCTGGTTGGCGCGGAACCGGTGCATGGTGCCGTCTTCCAGACACCAGGCCATCACGCCGCGACACGCGCCTTCCTCGTCCATGATCAGGTCGAGCGCGAAATATTCGACGAAGAACTCGGCGTTGTGCTTCAGGCTCTGCTGATAGAGCGTGTGCAGGATGGCATGGCCGGTGCGGTCGGCGGCGGCGCAGGCGCGCGGCACCGGGGCCTTGCCGTAATCCGACATGTGGCCGCCGAACGGACGCTGGTAGATACGCCCGTCTTCCGTGCGGGAGAACGGCACGCCGAAATGCTCCAGCTCCTGGATCGCCGGCACCGCTTCGCGACACATGTATTCGATCGCGTCCTGGTCGCCGAGCCAGTCCGACCCCTTCACGGTGTCGTACATGTGCCAGCGCCAGTTGTCCTCGGCCATGTTGCCGAGCGAGGCGCCGATGCCGCCCTGGGCGGCCACGGTGTGCGAGCGGGTCGGGAACACCTTGGTGATGCAGGCGGTCTTGAAGCCCGCTGCCACCATGCCGAGCGTGGCGCGAAGACCGGACCCGCCGGCTCCGACCACCACCACGTCATAGGCGTGGTCGATGATGGTGTAGGCGCCGGTGGAAGGCTGCGTGATCGCGTTCATGATGTCCCGATCGGATCGAAGCGGATGGGAAGAAGCGGGTTCAGGCGCCGGGGACGACCAGGGCAGGCGCCCAGAAAGCCATCTTCAGGATCGCCACCACCGCGAACAAAGCCAGGATCAGCGCCGCACCCTTGTTCAACAGCGTCGACGCCAGATGCCACTTCTTGTCGTGCACGTAGTCGTCCAGAACCACCTGCAGCCCCAGCTGCATGTGGTGGAAGGTCAGCACCACCAGAGCCAGCAGCAGCACGGTGTTCACCGGCCGGCCGACCCAGTGCACCACCACGATCTGCGGCAGGCCGAGCAGGGTGATCAGCGACACCACGAACCAGAGGGTCAACGGGATCAGCGCGATCGCGGTGACGCGCTCGACCCACCAATGCTCGACGCCGGATTTGGCAGAACCCAGCCCGCGCACGCGGCCGAGCTGCGAGCGCATGATCTGATGCTGGAGCTTCGCGTTGGACATGGCGATCAGTTCCCGGCCGACGGAACGAGGGGCACGACGGCAATCACCGGCGCGGTGCTCCAGAAGCTCACACCAATGGCGAACACCAGAACGGTCAGAACCAGCGTCACCGCCACCGTGACCGGGCCGAGCTTGTTGATCGTGCTCTTGTCGAAACCGTAGCCGGCATCCCAGCCGAGATGACGCAGACCGGCGACGAAATGATACACCAGCGCCAGCGTCCAGCCGAACATGGCCAGAAGACCGATCGGGCTGCCCACCACGTTCTGAACGGTCGCGAACGAGACGGGCCCCGTCGCCGCGGCCACCAGCCACCAGACCAGAAGCAGCGTGCCGACGGACGCCGCGACACCGGCGATCCGGTTCGCAATCGACAGAAACATCGAAAGCTGGAAGCGATACACCTGAAGGTGCGGGGAAAGCGGACGGCGCACGAGAGTCCCGTCGCTGCGTTGCGCCACGAACAGCGCGTCACGAACATCCTTCATCGGACCGATAGTGACTTTCCTGATGCGGCTTCGGCAGATCCGTTGCCCGGCGATGTGCAACGGTCCTACGCCCGCCGTCGGACCCGGTCAACGCGGCGACTGTGCAGTGCACAATATTCACGGACAGGCTCTGTCACACAGCCGAATACAGCACCGTGGCAGGGTCGAACCGCACCGCATTCTCCTGCACCGCGCGCAGAAGCCACAAATCGGTTTGTTCCCGTAGCAAGCCCATGCTTTCCGCGATCGGACCCGCCCCGAGACCGCCGCCGCGCAGCAGAACCAGCAGCCTTTCGAGAAACACCTCGAACAAGGGTGGACCGGCGAAGTCGGGCACGCGTTCCGGCAACTCCCGCGGCGTGCCCGACACCAAACGCAGATGTGGTGTGCGTGTGGCGCGAAGCCGTTCCGTTTCGCCTCCGAACGCCGCCTGCGCTTCCGCGAAGCCGGCGATGTCCGGCATGCCCGCCCCATGCATCAAGGCACGCGCTTCCCGGCTCGGCTTGGGCGCCAACAGAACCGAGGCCCTTACGCCGTCCGGCGGCACCGGTCGCGCCCCCGCACGAAGCAGGAGTTCGGCATCCCCCGCCATGCCGGCCAGCCAGACCGGCTGCCGGTCACTGGCGATCAGCGCGACGATCCCGGCCCAGCAGGAATCGCCCCGCCGCACTCCATCGATCACCACGGCGTCGGCCAAAGCCCAGGCGGTCTCGTTCAGCGCGTCGCCGTTCCCGACGGCGGCGCCGGGTGGAGACAGCAGCAGTTCGGTCGGTGGCGATCCTTCCGGCGCGATCACGATCCGCGCGCCGTCCACCAAGATCGACGCCGCACCCGGCAGCGCGACAACCGGCTCCGTCGCGGCGCTGCCCCGAACCCGTGCGACGCCACCCCGCCCGCATGGCTCGGTCGCACCCTTGCCCCACAGCAACGCCGGCGTTTCCGGTCCCAGCCGCCGGCGAAGCCGTCGGGGGAAGCCCGGATCTGCCTGCCCCAAAAGCCACCACCCGGCTTCCCGCCAGTCCGGCAGCATCGTCTCGATCCAGTCTGCGCGCGCCGAGATCTGGGCCCGTTCTGCCGGCGTGAGCGGATCCTGCGGCTCGTCCGGCGCCATCTTGCGTCCGAGGAATCGCGTCACGCGCGCCCACGCCTCCGCCGGAAGAGCGTCCGGCGCATCCACGCCAAGCGATACGGCGAACAGCAAGGCCAGCCATGTCGCACGCGACAGCCCGGCGCGCGGCGCGAATATGCTCACGGCGCGCCGCCGTCCGTACGCTCCCCGGGCAGGACGGGCGGCGGCACCGGAACCAGCGGCACGGCCTGCATCGGCGGAGCAGGGAACGGCGGCAGGGCAACCGGCGAAGGCGCCTTGGCCGCGGCGACCACATCCACGCCCACCACGACCGGCCCGGTGGACACGGGCGCCGCATGGTGATGCCCGAGCGAATGCGCCCAGGCCGGCATGGTCGCGATCGCGATATGCCGCAGCATCAGATACAGCCCGATCTGGGCGCCGATCGCGACCGCCACCCCGGTGACCCGCGGCCAGAGCGGACGCGGCGGGCGGGCCGGCTCGGCACCCGGCCGCCAGACGTAGTGGTCCTCCGCCGGCGGCGGGGACCGCAGGAAGGGAAGCCTGATCAGCTGGCGTTCGCCGGCAGGAGGTCGAGCGCGATCATCGCTTCGGCGATCTGCACCGCGTTCAACGCCGCGCCCTTGCGCAGATTGTCCGACACGCACCAGAAGGCGAGGCCGTTCGGCACGGTCGGATCGATCCTCAAACGGCTCACGTAGCTGGCATCCTCACCCACGCATTCGATCGGCGTGACGTAGCCGCCATCCTCGCGCTTGTCATGCAGAACGACGCCATCCGCCTCGCGCAGGGCAGCCCGGGCACGTTCTAGATCCACCTTCTCCTCGAACTCCACCACCACGCTCTCGGAATGGCCCACGAACACCGGCACGCGCACGCAGGTCGCAAACACGGCGATGTCGGAGCCCATGATCTTGCGCGTTTCCACTGCCATCTTCCACTCCTCCTTCGTGGAGCCATCCTCCATGAAGCGGTCGATATGCGGGATCAGGTTAAAGGCGATCTGCTTGCTGAACTGCTCCACCGTCGGCGGATCGCCCACGAACGACCCCTTCGACTGCGCGAACAGCTCGTCCATGCCTTCCTTGCCGGCGCCGGACACCGCCTGATAGGTCGACACCACCACGCGCTTGATGGTGAACAGCTCGTGCAACGGCTGCAACGCCACCACCATCTGGATGGTGGAACAGTTCGGATTGGCGATGATCCGGCGGCGGCCCAGCTTCTTCAGCGCGTTGGCATTCACCTCGGGCACCACCAGCGGCACGTCCGGCTCCATGCGGAACTGCGAGGTGTTGTCGATCACCACACAGCCCGCGGCCGCCGCGCGCGGCGCATGCACCGCCGACACAGACGCGCCGGGGCTGAACAGGCCGATATCCCAGCCGGTGAAGTCGAACGTCTCGAGATTCTGCACCTTCAGAACGCGCTTGTCGCCGAACGAGATCTCCTGGCCCACGGAGCGGGGGGAGGCGAGGGCGGCGATCTGGTCCACGGGGAAATCGCGCTCGGCGAGAATCTTCAGAATCTCGCGTCCAACCGCTCCGGTGGCTCCTGCAACGGCGACGCGATAACCCATGGCTTCATCCTCGGCATGAACCAGCATGCCGTTCAGATACGGGTCCGCATGCCGGCGGAAAAGGGTGGAACCATTCTGCTACCCTCGCACCGGCCTTTCGCGCAACAACCGGAACGACAACCCTGCTCCCCACGCATGCTCCGTGTCGCAGGCCCCCCTTCGCCCCTAGCATCCATGCTTTGGAAGAAAAGCCGTTCTCCTCACCGGGAACGCGGTCCGCCTGCCGGGCGTTCGTAACGGCAGCAACGGGATGGAGCGTGACATGGCGGACGCGCCTGGAGAACCTGGGCAACCGCCGCGCTGGCTGCCGATCGGCAAGGACGGCGTCGGACGCGCGCTCAGCACCGACGCCCGGGTCTGGTTCACCATCGGCAACGGCATCCTCAACGAGATCGCCTATCCTCGAATCGAACAAACCGCCGTCCGCGATTTCGGCCTGATCCTCACCGACGGCGAGGATTTCTTCGCCGAGGAACGGCGCGACTGCACGGCAGACGTCGCCGCCATCGAGCCCGGCATTCCGTCCTTCGAGGTCGACAGCACCCATTCCGAAGGCCGCTTCTCGCTTCGCAAACGAATCGTCGCCGACCCGCACCGCCCCGCCATCCTCCAGCACGTGCAGATCATCGACCACGGCGGCGATACCGCCTCGCCCCTCCGGGTCCACGCCTTGCTGGCGCCGCATCTGGTCAACAACAATGGCATGGGCAGTGCCTGGATCGGCGAGTACAAGGGCGTGAAGATGCTGTTCGCGGAAGCGCAGGGCTCCGCCGTCGCGCTGGCCGCCGATTGCGGCTGGCGCGCGCGTTCTGCGGGCTATGCCGGCATCAGCGATGGCTGGCAGGATCTGTCCCGCCACCGCCGCATGGAATGGCAATACGACCGCGCCTTCAACGGCAACGTCGCCCTCACCGGCGAACTCGATTGCGTGCCTGGCGAAGACTTCGTGGTCGCCCTCGGTTTCGGACGCATCTGGACCGAAGCCGCCATGCGCGCGCGCGCCGCCCTCGATGGCGGCTTCGACGCCATCGCTCACGACTACGCCGAGCAATGGCGTCGCTTCCAGCACGCGATGATGCCGCTCGGCGCGCAGGTCGGCGGCGCAGGCTCCATCACCGACCGCCTCTACCGTACCAGCCTCGCCGCCATCCGTACGCATGAATGCCCGTCCGTGCCCGGCGCGCGCATCACCAGCCTCGGCGTGCCCTGGGCGGCGCTGCAGAACGACGGGTATCCCGCTGCGTGTCACCTCGTGCGAGCCCGCGACGTCGTCTCCGGCGCAGGCGCCCTCCTGGCGGCCGGATCGGCGGTCCCAGCTCGCGAGGCCCTCGACTATCTCCGCTCCGTGCAGGAGCCGGACGGTCACTGGCCGCAGAATTTCTGGCTCGATGGCATGCCCGCATGGCAGGGCCTCCAACTCGACGAAACCGCACAGCCCGTGCTTCTGGCCGATCTGGCGCTCCGTCGCGGCATTCTCGACCCCGCCGCTCTCCGCGGCTTCTGGCCGATGGTGCGCGATGCCGCGCTGTTCCTGGCCAGGCACGATCCGCAGGACGGGCAGGACCGCTGGGGACGCTCGGACGGTTCGGCCATCCACACGGCGGGCGCCCGTCTCGCCGCCATGCTGATCGCGGCGGAATGGGCCGGCCGCGTCGGCGAAGACCGTCTGCAACACCATCTTCTCGACTGCGCCGACGCGGCACGCGAAGCGCTGATCCAGCAGGTGGACGAGCACGACCCGGAAGATCCGGAAACCGACATGGTCTCCCTGGTCCGTCTCGGCGTCCTGCCCCCCGACGATCCGCGCCTGCTGCGCGCCATCGGGGCGATCGACGCCCATCTGCGCACCGAAATCCTCGGCGTTCCGGGCTGGCAGCGCAGCGGCCGCTCCGCCCGCCCCACGCGTCCGGTGCTGACCATCGAGCGTGCCCTCCTTGCCGTTGCGGCAGGCCGGCTCGACGAGGCGCGTACCCTGCTCGCCGCCGTGGAAACCGTCGCCGGCGCCGGCGGCCTCCTCCCGGAACGCGTGGACGATCCCGAGAAGCGCGGCGGCGTGGTGATGCCGCATCTCTGGACCCACGCCGAACACGTCAAACTCATCCGCGCCATCGCCGACGGCGCCCTGTTCGATCAACCGCCGCAGGCCGCCCTCCGCTACGGCGCAGGCGCCGTCCCGGCCTCCAGAATCCTCCGCTGGCGCCCGGAAAACCCCGTCAACACCGTTCCGCACGGCAAGCGCCTGCGCATCGAACTGCCCACAGCCGCCGAACTGCACTGGAGCAGCGACGACTGGGCCAGCGTGCGCAACACGCCCACGGAAACGCTGGCCCCCGGCCTCGCCGTGGCCGAACTGCCGATCGAGACAGTCCCCTCCGGCAGCCGCGTCACCTTCACATGGCGCGATCGCGACGGAGAGATCTGGCACGGCATCGACCACGCGATCGATATCGTTTCCTGAACGATCCGCCCAATGGCACGACGTCGCGAGACGCCTCGTCAGTCGCCCACCGGTCCGGCCGCCTCGCCGCTCACCGGCCGCACGTAGATCCACCCTTCTTCCGCATGCTGCGCGTCGCTCAGATAGCGTGAATCGTCGCTCCATCCGCCGGGCAGACGCACGAAGACCTGGGACAGCCCGGAGCGGACGAACACGTGCCGTGTCGAGAGGAGATAGCTCATCCGTGCTGCATAGCAGGCGCTCCGCCCGAAACGGACGCCGTGGCGGAAGAAGAGCCATGCGTCCGCTTGCTCAGTCTTGCGCGATCAGCGCCGCCAACCGCGCGTCCCGGATCGCGAAGATGTCGAGCACGCCCACGGCCCGCAGCGCCGGACCGGCCCGCACCATCTCGCCGGTCAAGGCAGCGCGTTCGTTGTCCGGCGTGTGCGGATCGAGCCAGCGCCGTGCGTTCTGAACGAACGCCGCGACGGTGCCCTTGCGCAGGGCAACGCCGCCGAGCGTCACATGCTCGACCCCCGCAGGCAGAACGTCTTCGGGTCTGGTGATCCACGTTTCGTCGTTCGGCATGAACGGTCCCTTTCCATGATGACCCACCCCGTCTACGCCTCCGAACGCTGCCCTCGCGTCCGCCTTTCTGCCAAAACACCCGCCGAACGTGCCAAACGATCGCTCCGCCATGCCCGACCCCCTGCTCGATCTCGGCACGATCCGGGCCGATCGCTGGCTCCGCGCCGTTCTGCGCGTCCAGCGCGATGTGCGCGACACCAACACCCACGCGCACCCACAGGGACAGCTTCTCGGCAGCCTCGACGGCGCCTTGTCCGTCGTCACGCCGGCCGGTCGATGGATCGTCCCGCGGGCGCACGCCGTCTGGGTGCCGCCCAATGTGCCGCATGCGCTCCGCTCGCACGGCCCGTTCGCGGGCTGGAGCGTCCATATCGATGGATTACGCTGTACCACCGTTCCGGCCACGCCACGCACGCTGCGCGCCGAGCCCCTTCTCGTCGAACTCGTGCGCCGCGCGGCAGGATGGACCGATCAGCCCTGGACCGCGGCGTACCGGCGCATGGCGACCGTGCTGCTCGACGAGATCGCCGCCGCTCCCCTTGCTCCTCTCGGCCTCGCAGAACCGTCCGATCCGCACGCCGCCCTCGTCGCCAACGCCATCCTCGCCGATCTCGCCGATCCACGCCCCGTCGAGGCCTGGGCACGCTGGGCCGGAACCACGCCCCGCACCCTCGCGCGCCGCTTCCGCACCGAAACCGGTCTCGGCCTCGCCGAATGGCGCCAACGCGCCCGCGTTCTGCACGCCATCGCGCAACTGGCCGAAGGCGTACCCGTCACGACGGTCGCGCTCGACCACGGCTATGCGAACTCGGGCGCCTTCATCGCCATGTTCCAGCGCGCCACGGGCCATACACCGGGACGCTACCGGCGCGATACGGAGCCGGGCGATGCCGTCGACCGGCGGCCCCGCTAGGTGGTGAGCCGGACAGATACTGAACCAAATCGCATACACAATCCGATTGCTTCGGCGGACGTTCGTCACTACAAACAGTCATGTTGTTCGAGTGGGATCCGGCGAAACGCGCGAGCAATCTTGCCAAGCACGGCGTGGACTTCGCCTCGGTCGAGTTGTTCGAGTGGGAAGAGGGCTTCTTTCGCGCCTCTCTCAACCCCGGTGAGCCGCGTATCGAAGCGTTCGCACCGCTGGCAGGGCGACTTCATGTGCTGGTCTACAGCATCGAAACACGCGCCGTCCGGGTCATCAGCCTGCGACGCGCCAACAGGAGGGAGATTGGTCTATGGCAGGACGCGACCTGATCCTACCGACGGACGCGGAAGACGAAGCGATCAATCGCGGCATCGCCGAAGATCCCGACACGGAGGAACTCACTGCGGCGTGGTTCGCCTCCGCGACCCGCTTCGAGACCGCCCCGCCCGATCTGGTCCCGACGGCGATCCGGCGACGCGGCCGCCAAAAGGCCCCGTTGAAGGTGCCGGTCTCCGTGCGCCTGGATGCCGACGTGATCGCCGCTTTCAAGAGCGCCGGTCCAGGTTGGCAAACCCGGATCAACGACGCGCTCCGGCGGGCCGTTCTGGATACCATATAACTCAGCGACAGCTTACTGGAAAAGGGGATTATTGGGCAGACAATGTCGGGTGTCTCGATTACGGTATCGATATGTTTCCTGCGCCGAGTCGCTAGCAGGGAAATTCGTGTTAACGCCGGGAAAATGTCTTGGACAAATTTGTCACTTTGAAATTCTTCCGTATTGAGCAGGGGAAGGGGGCAGTTGAAGCTTTCTCGACCATGCTCACAAGGCTATCAACGATCGAAGACGACGAAAGGGAGCGCACGTTCGACGGTGTACCCTTTTGGGTAGATAATCTTGTAGAAAATGCGGGAGTTTGGAGCGGAAGGTTTTGTCGAAAGCAATCGAATAATCTTCCTCCAAGAGCGATTGACGGGGCTCGGCTCGCTCCATTGGGAGTAGGGTCCATCGGTCAGACCAGCGCTTGGCGATATCATGCTGACCTGAGTGTGTTGGTGTTCGAGGCCAGCCGGGGTGGTGTTGGGTTGCCGCAATTCTTGCGGTATGTGCGCGGAATATGTGACTGTCGGGGTTACGCAGGCATTCCAATTGTTGGGCTTGAAGACCTACAGCGCCTGCGAGAAAATAGGATCCGAGGTCTCAATGTAAAAATCGCTTGTCCTCAAGATCTTCAATATGTTTCTCCTGAGCAAACTGCGGTATCGACAGGTATGTCGACGCTAATGGGTGCCCGAGTTGGTACACAACTTGAGGTGCGTTTCTCTCTGGGGGTTGGCGATCCCGATATAACGCCTTCTCGCATAAGCTCTCTTATTCGTTTTTTTAGGGGTGAGAAGCAAGCTGATCGCGGTGAGATCAAAAAAATAGAAGCCGATATCATTGATGAGGACGGTGTTCACAAGAGCTTGGATTTTTTGGAGTCTCATATGAGCGAACGAGAAGAGCTTGACCTCCCTGATGACGACCCAGACGTGAACTATGCCCGTCGAAGGTCGTTTGCGGATGGTGCGCTTAGGCGTAAGCTATCCGAGTTGGAATCACTTTTTGGAGATGATTGACGCACATGGTTCGGGTGCACCATGTTTGGGAGAGATGCTACCCTCCTCTTCTTGGCGTCCTGACTGCCGCCATCTTCATTGTAGCTGCACCGTTAATTAGCCGATGGATGCAGTTAAACCAAGTCAAGCTTGATACTGCTTATGTCCCGGTTGGGGGCATATTTGCTATTATTGCCGGTTTCTTGGCTTCTTTTTATGGGAGCATTCAATCTATCGCAGACACAAGGCTGCGCAGAATATCAAAAACTAAATTTTTTGAGCGGTTTTTATTGCAGATAAAAGAAGCAACAATTGCTGGATTCATTTTAACAATAATCTCTGTACCAATGATGATATTTACACCAGTAAATATAGTCTCATCTTTTCCGATACGGTTGATTGTGTCTTTGTGGTTTGGATCAACAATCTACTGTTTAGCGGCATTTGTCAGGGTGGGCCCAAAGTTATTCATGGTTTTTGAACGTAGCCCTCCAAAAGACATGGGAGCTAGATAGATGTCGCGGAGGAAAGTTTGCATATCTATCAGATAGGATAGTGCCGAATTATACGCTTCCTGTTGTCTCAATCTATTCCTACGAATTGGCTTGTAGTTTTCTAAAGTCGGATTTTGCGTGCACTAGTCGCAATTCTTGGTTATCGGTCAATCCTAACTCACCCCAGCGCCCACCACAGCCCCGCCGTCGCTGCCAGCCCCCACACCGACACGATCGTCTGCAACACCGACCACATCAGAACGGTCTGCTTCAGGGACAAGCGGAAGAACTGGTTCACCATCCAGAACCCCGCATCGTTCACATGGCAGAAGAACACCGAGCCAGACCCGATCGCCAGCGCCACCAGCGCGCCATGGACCGTGCTCGCATGGCCCGACACCAGAAGCGGCGCCAGTAGACCGGCGGTGGCGCTGGTCGCCACGGTGGCCGATCCCGTCGCCTGGCGCAGCGCCACCGCCACCAGCCAGGCCAGCAGAAACAAGGGCATCCCGGACGCATCCGCGACACGCGCCACGGTCTGGCCGATCCCGGCCGACAGAAGCACGCCCTTCAAACCGCCCCCGGCGCCGATGGTCAGCAACAGCACCGCCAAGGGCGGCAGCGCCCCGCTCAGGATGCGCCCCATCGTCGCGCGATCGCGCCCAAGCCCCCAGCCGAGCAGAACGATCCCCGTCACCAGCGCCAGAAGCAGCGCCATCACCGGCGATCCGAGCGCGATCAGCGTCCGGCCGAACGCCCCGCCCGGCGGCAGAAGCGTTTCCGCCGCACTCCGCCCCAGCATCAGCACAACGGGCATCAGCATCACCAGCAAAGAAACGCCCAGACCGGGCTGTCTGGCCGGCGACGTTCCGGCGACCGGCGCATGTCCCTCCGCCAGGGGCGTCGGCGGCAGAGCCAGGGCCCGCATCGACGGCAAGCGGCGCAGCAAAGCGGCATAAACCGGCCCGGCCAGGATCGCCGCCGGCACGGCCACCATGAAGCCGAGCGCCATGGTGGTGCCCAGATCGGCATGCAGCGTCGAGACGGCGATCAACGGCCCCGGATGCGGCGGCAGCAGCGCATGCAAGGCCGTCAGCCCCGCCAGAACCGGCACGGCGATACTCACCACGGGCAGCCTCGTCCGACGCACCAGCTCGAACAGGATCGGCAGCAGGATCACCAGCCCGACCTCGAAGAACAACGGCAGCCCCACCAGCATCGCCGCCGTCACCAGGGCAGCAGGCAACAAACGCGGCCGCGTCGCCACCGGGCGCAGCAAGGCCTCCACCAGGCGCTGCGCCGCGCCGCTCTCCATCAGCACGCCGCCCAGCATCGCCCCTAGCGCCAGGATCAAACCGATCTCGCCCAGAAGCGATCCCGCCCCGGCCTGGAACGCATGCAGGATCGACGGCACAGGCAGACCCACCGCCAGACCGAACCCCAAAGTCGCGATCAGAATGGCCAGAAACGGCGTGATCCGGACCCAGGCGATCAGCACGACGATCAACAGAAGCGCGGCTGCGCAACAGGAAACAAGCGCGGTGTCGTGCGCGGTCCATCCGGTCATGACGCGTCTCTCCACACCCGGTCGGGCCGCGCCGGCACGCCTGTCTCGGCGCTGATCCGGCCCCTTCGGGTTTGCGTAAAGGGACCGCGCGCGCCGGCAGGCCGCAAGCCCCGATCGGCGGCCGGGCAGGGGCCGAAACAGCCCTTCGGAGCGGTCACAAAAATGTGGGGGACGTATCCGGCTCTTCTGCGTTGCGATGCGAGCGACATCAACGGAGCAGGAGCATCCGCATGGATCCGGTCGGCAAGGTTTCCTCGAACGAACGCAAAGACGAGCGCATCGCGCCCCCCGCCAGCAAGCCGGCACCGCCCTGCACGCTGGTGATCTTCGGCGCCCATGGCGACCTGACCAAGCGCCTGCTCACCCCGGCGCTCTACAATCTTCTGGGCGGCGGGCTGCTGGACAAGCAGTTCAAGGTGATCGGCGTCGACCGCGTGGACGGTTCCGACGAAAGCTGGCGCGAGGAACTCGGCCAGACGATGCAGGAATTCACCAAGGACCCGAACGCCGAATTCTACACGCCGCAGATCAACCAGGACTGGTGGGGCGATCTGTCCGGCCGGATGAGCTACTACAAGGCCGACTTCACCGATGTGAGCCAGCTCGAAGGGCTGAAAAGCAAGATCGACGGCAACGCCATCTTCTATCTCGCCGTCGCCGCCCGCTTCTTCGCCACCGTGGTCGAGAATCTCGGCAAGGCCGGCCTCACCAAGCAGACCGACGACGCCTTCCGACGCATCGTGGTGGAGAAGCCGTTCGGCTCCGATCTCCAGAGCGCCCGCGAGCTGAACGCCCGCCTGCTCGACGTGGTGGACGAAAGCCAGATCTACCGGATCGACCATTTCCTCGGCAAGGAAACGGTCCAGAATATCCTCGCCATGCGCTTCGGCAACGGCATCATGGAGCCGCTCTGGCGCCGCCAGTTCATCGACTATGTCGAGATCACCGCCGCCGAAACGGTCGGCGTGGAAGGCCGCGGCGCCTTCTACGAACCCACCGGCGCGCTGCGCGACATGGTGCCCAACCACCTGTTCCAGCTCCTGGCTATGGTGGCGATGGAGCCGCCGAATTCGTTCTCCGCCGAAACCGTCCGCACGGCCAAGGAACAGCTCTTCGAGGCGGTGCAGCCGGTCAAGCCGGAAAACGCCATCCGCGGCCAGTACACCGGGGGCAAGGTGCAGGGGCGCGATGTGAAGGCCTATCGCGACAGCCCCGGCGTCGATCCGCACAGCGATACCGAAACCTATGTCGCGCTGAAGCTGGAGATCGAGAACTGGCGCTGGAGCGGCGTGCCGTTCTACATGCGCACCGGCAAATCCATGACCGGACGACGCACCGAAGTCGTGGTGCATTTCAAACCGGCGCCCTACGCCATGTTCGCCGATACCCCGGTGGACAAGCTCGCGCCCAACATCGTCACCCTCAACATCCAGCCGAGCCAGGGCCTGACCCTGGGTCTCAATGCCAAGATCCCCGGCCCGAAGATGGATCTGGCCGGCGTGCAGGTGAAGTTCCGTTACGAGGACGCGTTCAAGCTGACGCCCAATGTCGGCTACGAAACCCTGCTCTATGATTGCCTGACCGGCGACGCGACCCTGTTCCAGCGTGCCGACAACATCGAATCCGCCTGGAAGGTGGTCGATCCGGCGCTGAAGAGCTGGGCCGCGGACAAGAACGGGCCGGAACTCTACGAAGCCGGCAGCGCCGGGCCGAAGGGTGCGGAGGAATTGCTCGCGAAGAGCGGGCATAGCTGGCGCCCGCTCGACCACGGCTGAGGTCATGGAGCCCGGCCGCAAGGCCGGGCTTTCCGGTCAGGCCGGCAGCAACCGCTTCATCACCGCCGAGATCTTATGGCGGCGCAGCTCGTAGCGGGCCTTATTATCATTCGCCATGTAATTTAATTGGATGGCGTAGCGGCGACCGACGAAGGTCCGGTGACCATGGAAGGTGGTCGGACCGTTCGGGAACACCAGCAGGGTCCCGTCCACGGGCGGCACCTCGACGGCGTAGTTCTCCAAGTCGTCCGGGCCGCGCAGCAGACGCAGGCAGCCATCCTTCTTCGCCCAATCGGCGCTGGCCGGGTTCAGATACAGCAGTACCGTCACCAGCTTCGCGGTGGAATCGGTGTGGATCTGGCCGTCCTTTTCCCGGGTGCGGCCGCGAACGGTCAGCATGGTCGGGCTGTCGGCCAGATCGAGGCCGAACTTGGCGGCGATATGCTGGCGGAGCTTCGGGCTTTCCATGGCCGCGACCAGATCGCGCGCGGCGCCGCGCAGGCGCAGCGAGGAGGGGGGGAACGAGCCGCCGCTGCCCATCTCCGGCAGCGTCTCGATCACCGACGGCAGCACCGCGGCGGGCACGAAATTCGGCACGACGATGTGGGGAAAGGGGTCCGTGGAAACCGGCGTGCGGTCCAGGGCGGCGTAATCGAGGCTGTCAGGCATCTCAACGGGTTCCGGCAATCGTGCCGCCTATAAGGTCCCGTTGCGGTTCATACGCAAGCGCAAACGAAGCGGATCAGCCGCGAAGGGCGCGGCTCGGACGCAGGATGGTGTTGGTGCCCATGTACTGCGCGCAGCCGATCTGGCCGTCGCAGCAGGGCAGCGGTGCATCCTGATCGGTCACCGTGCGCTTCTCGGCGTTGGGGAGATAGGCGGCCTTGCTGAGCAGGGTGCTGCGGCCCTCGCAGGTGAAATGCGGCTTCTCGACGGTCATCCGCAGCTCGGCCGCGTGCGCGCCGGTCACGGCGACCGGCAGAACCATCAGGAACAGGGCGGACAGGGTGCTGATCTTGCGCATGGCGGCTTTTTCCGGCCTCGAACATGAACTGCAGAAAGAACGGGCAAGCGATTGAGAAGGTTACATCGCTCGCGTTTCGTTGAACCCCGATCGCAATGGTTGCGGCGGCGTCGCACGGAGGCTTTTCCGCGATGCGGCATAAGCCATTGATCGGGCGCACGACTCTCTGTATCGGCGATGAACATGTCCCAGACCGAAACCCTGCCCGACCTTCGTGGCCCGCTGCCGGCTTATCGCGAAAGAGTGCGGGACGGCGCGCTGGACGAGGACCCTGAACAGGTCCGCGCGGCCGAACGGCTGCAGCGCTTGTTCGAGGAACTGTCGCAGCCGGCGGCACCGTCCGGCGGATCGTTGTTCGGGCGGCTTCTGGGCCGAAAGGCGCCGCCCCGGCCGCGCGGCGTCTACCTCGTCGGGCAGGTCGGGCGCGGCAAATCCATGCTGATGGATCTGTTCTTCGAGCTGGCGCCGGTGAGCGCCAAGCGGCGCATCCATTTTCATCGCTTCATGCAGGACGCGCACGCCAAGGTGCATGCGATGAAGCGGGCGGACCCGGGCCTGGCCGACCCGATCCCGGCTTTGGCCGACAGCATTACCGCCGAGGCGACCCTGCTGTGCTTCGACGAGTTCCAGGTCAACGACATCGCCGATGCGATGATCCTGGGCCGCTTGTTCGACGCCTTGTTCGCGCGCGGCGTGGTGATCGTCGCGACCTCGAACACCGTGCCGGACGATCTGTTCCAGAACCGGCCCGGCGCCGATGCCTTCAAGCCGTTCATTGCCCGGATCAAGCAGGAGGTGGACACGATCCTGCTGGACAGCCCGCGCGACTACCGTCGCGGCGGCGCGCGCGGGCTCGTGACCTGGCATGTTCCTGCGGACGGGCGGGCGGAGCGGGCGCTGGACAACGCTTTTCGCCGCCTGAGCGGCGGTCGCACCCCCACGGAGGAGGTTCTGACGGTGATGGGGCGTGCGGTGCGGGTGCCGATGGCGGCCGGCGACGTGGCCCGTTTCGACTTTGACGCACTTTGTGGCGCATGGCTGGGAGCGGGCGACTACCTGGCTCTGGCGAACCGGTTCGACGCTCTGGTTCTGGACGGCGTGCCGCGTCTGGGCCCGGAGAATTTCGACGTGGCGCGACGCTTCATCGTTCTGGTGGATGCGCTCTACGAGGCCAAAACCAAGCTGATCGCCTCCGCCGCGGACCAGCCGGACCGGATCTACGAGCGTGGCGAGGGGGCGGTGGCGTTCGAGCGCACGGCCTCCCGGCTGGAGGAAATGCAGAGCGAAGCCTATCTCGGCGCCGAGCACATCGCCTGAGGAACGCACCTCTGCCGGGCGTTTTGCGCGCCCGCACGCCCTTGCGGGGGGCGCGGGACGGGTCTAGCACGAGACGCCTTCCGGGGAGTTCCGGGTTTCTCCGGCGGGTTTCGGTTTTCCTTACCCGTCTCGGGGATTCGCTTACATGGCTCGCAACAAGATCGCCCTGGTTGGCGCCGGCAATATCGGCGGAACGCTGGCGCACCTGATCGGACTGAAGGAACTGGGCGACGTCGTCCTGTTCGACGTGTTCGGTGGTGTCGCGGCCGGCAAGGCGCTCGACATTGCCCAGTCCTCCCCCGTGGACGGGTTCGACTGCGCGCTGACCGGCAGCTCGGACTACGCCGCCATCGCCGGCTCCGACGTGGTGATCGTCACCGCCGGCTTCCCGCGCATGCCCGGCATGTCGCGCGACGACCTGCTGAGCAAGAATGCCGAGGTCATCACCGCCGTCGCCGAGGGCATCAAGACCCACGCCCCGGACGCGTTCGTGATCGTCATCACCAACCCGCTCGACGTGATGGTCGCGGTGATGCAGGAGAAATCCGGCCTGCCGGCGCACAAGGTGGTCGGCATGGCCGGCGTGCTGGACAGCGCCCGCTTCCGCCTGTTCCTGGCCGACGAGTTCAAGGTGTCGGTGGAAGACGTCACCGCCTTCGTGCTGGGCGGCCATGGCGACACCATGGTGCCGCTGACCCGCTATTCCACCGTGGCCGGCGTGCCGGTGACCGATCTGATCAAGATGGGCTGGACCACCCAGGAGCGCATCGACGCGATCGTGCATCGCACCGCCAATGGCGGTGGCGAGATCGTGAAGCTGCTGGAGCGCGGCTCCGCGTTCTATGCGCCGGCGGCGTCCGCCGTGGCGATGGCGGAAAGCTTCCTGAAGGACAAGAAGCGCGTCCTGCCCTGCGCCGTGAAGCTGAACGGCGAATACGGCCAGAGCGATTTCTATGTCGGCGTGCCGGTGGTGATCGGCGCCGGCGGCGTGGAGCGCGTGATGGAAGTGGAGTTCACGGCAGAGGAAAAGGCCGCGTTCGACAAGTCCTGCGATGCCGTGAAGAAGCTTCTGGCCGATTTCCGCGCGATCGGCGCCTGATCGGCCCCCGGCGCGGGGTTTCCGCGCGATGCCCCGCCCGGTTGGCCCGTGCTTTGCTAACCTCCGGCCCGGACTGTCCGGGTCGGAGGTCCGCCGCTTCGGCGAAGAGCGGCTGCGTTCATTGAATCTTGATGGTTTTCGGCGAGCCTGGGGCGCACCACGTCGTTGGCGGACCGCAGCTCTGTTTTTTCACCACAAAAACGACGCACACCATGCGTTTAAAGCATCCCTGATCACGCAGGGGGCCATTATGACGTGCGCCGTCAACGCGTTATCTGACCCAGAACGATAAGGTCCGCGCATTCGGGTGCGGCGGACCGACCAAGGAGAGCTCCATGGCGGGCGTCGACTTTCTGGCCACGGCCTTCAGCGGTGGCAATGCCGCTTATCTGGCGGATCTTTATGCACGCTGGGTTTCGGACCCCGCCAGCGTCGATCCCAGCTACACCGATTTGTTCCAGCAGATGGACGAGCAGGCCGTCGCGGTGCTGCAGGATGCGGCCGGCGCGTCCTGGGCGCCCCGCCGCTTCGAGATCGAGGTCGCACCGCCCCCGGCGCCTGCGGGCAAGGGCGGCAAGGCGCCGGTCCCCGAGGCAAATGCTGCCGCCGCGGGCAAAACCGCCGAGCAGGTCCGTGCCGCTGCCGATGACAGCCTGCGCGCCATGCAGCTCGTGCGGGCCTATCGCGTGCGCGGCCATCTGGAAGCGAAGCTCGATCCGCTGGGCTTGCAGGTTCCGAAGAAGCACGCCGATCTCGACCCGGCGACCTATGGCTTCACCGAGGCCGATCTGGATCGTCCTGTGTATGTCGGCAAGGCCCTGTCGGTGATGCTGGGCGTCGAGATCGCCGCCGTCCGCCAGATCGTCGCGGCACTGCGCGAATGCTATTGCGGCCCGATCGGCGCCGAATTCATGCATGTGCAGGACCCGGCGCAGCGCGAATGGATGCAGGCCCGGATCGAGAGCCGCGCCTGGACCAACGGCGCCGATGCCGACGAGAAGAAACGCATCCTGCGTCTGCTGGACGAGGCCGAGGGTTTCGAGGCGTTCTGCCAGAAGCGTTATGTCGGCACCAAGCGTTTCGGCCTGGAGGGTGGCGAGGTCACCATTCCGGCGCTGCACACCATCATCCACCAGGCGGCGCGCGACGGCGTGAAGTCGGTGGCGATCGGCATGCCGCATCGCGGGCGTCTGAACACGCTGGTGAACGTGGTGAAGAAGCCGTTCCACGCGCTGTTCAGCGAGTTCGCCGGCGCGTCGTTCAAGCCGGACGACGTGCAGGGCTCGGGCGACGTGAAATACCATCTCGGCACCTCCACCGATGTCGAGATCGAGGGGCACAAGGTCCATATCTCCCTGCAGCCGAACCCGTCGCATCTGGAAGCCGTGGACCCTGTGGTGGTCGGCAAGATCCGCGCCGGGCAGGACATGATCGGCGATACCAAGACCCGGCAGAGCGGTCTCGGCATCCTGCTGCACGGCGATGCGGCCTTCGCCGGCCAGGGTCTGGTCTACGAGACCATGGCGATGAGCCAGCTGATCGGCTACCGCACCGGCGGCACCGTGCATGTGGTGGTGAACAACCAGATCGGCTTCACGACCGTCTCGGCGCATGCCTATTCCGGTCTCTACTGCACGGATATCGCTAAGGCGGTGCAGTCGCCGATCCTGCACGTGAACGGCGACGAGCCGGAAGCGGTGATGTTCGGCGCCCGACTCTGCGCCGAGTTCCGCGCCCGTTTCGCGGCCGACATCGTGCTCGACATCGTCTGCTATCGCCGTCACGGCCATAACGAGAACGACGAGCCGGCCTTCACCCAGCCGACCATGTACAAGGCGATCCGTAGCCGCCCGACCACGCGCACGCTGTATGCGCAGCGACTGGTGCAGGAAGGCGTGCTGAGCGAGAGCGAGGCGAAGCAGGGCTGGGACGCGTTCCAGAACCAGCTCGAGGAAGCCTACAAGGCCGCCCAGTCCTACCGTCCCAACAAGGCGGACTGGCTGGAAGGAAGCTGGTCCGGCATGAAGCGTCCGGGCGACGATACGCCGCGCACCGAGCATGTGACCGGCGTCGCCGTCGACACGCTGCGCGAGGTGGGCCGTGCGCTCGCCACCGTCCCGACCGATTTCAACGCCAATCCGAAGATCTCCCGCCAGCTCGAGGCCAAGCAGGCCATGTTCGAGAGCGGCGAGAACATCGACTGGGCGACCGGCGAGGCGCTGGCGTTCGGCACGCTGCTGCTGGACCAGCATCGCGTCCGTTTGTCCGGCGAGGATTGCCAGCGCGGCACCTTCTCTCAGCGCCACGCGGTTCTGATCGACCAGAACAACCAGAACGAATACGTGCCGCTGAACAACATCCGCGGGCGCGACCAGGGCGGACAGGCGGGGATCGAGATCTACAACTCGCTGCTGAGCGAGTTCGGCGTGCTCGGCTTCGAATACGGCTATTCGCTGGCCGATCCGAAGACGCTGGTGCTGTGGGAAGCGCAGTTCGGCGATTTCGCCAACGGCGCCCAGGTGATCATCGACCAGTTCATCGCGTCCGGCGAAACCAAGTGGCTGCGCATGTCGGGCCTGGTGATGCTGCTGCCGCATGGCTACGAGGGGCAGGGTCCGGAGCATTCCTCGGCCCGTCTGGAGCGCTATCTGCAGCTCTGCGCCGAGAACAACATGGCGGTGTGCAACATCACCACGCCGGCCAACTACTTCCATGCGCTGCGCCGGCAGATCTATCGCTCCTACCGCAAGCCGCTCGTGATCATGACGCCGAAATCGCTGCTGCGTCACAAGCTGGCGGTGAGCGCGTTGTCGGACATGGCGGATGGCACGCGCTTTCTGCCGGTGATCGGCGAGGTGGATGCGATCGCGGCACCGGCGAAGGTGCGCCGCGTGGTGATCTGCTCGGGCAAGGTTTATTACGATCTGCTGGCCGAGCGTCGCGAGCGTGATCTGCAGGACGTGGCGATCGTGCGGATGGAGCAGATCTATCCGTTCCCGGCCGAGGAGCTGGCGGCGGTGCTGGCGCCCTACAAGAACGCCGAGATCGTCTGGTGCCAGGAAGAGCCGGAGAATGCCGGCGGCTGGTTCTTCGTGGATCGCCGCATCGAGGCGGTGCTGAAGCGGTTGAACCACAAGGCCGGCCGTCCGAGCTACGCCGGACGCGTGGCGGCGGCGAGCCCGGCGACGGGTCTGGCCCGGACCCATACGGCCGAACAGGCGGCCCTGGTGCGCGACGCGCTGGGCGTGCAGGCCGTGGCCGGCGAGAAGGCGGCATAACGCCGGAGTGACGTGACGGACGCCCGGTTTCAGCCGGGCGTTTTCGTGTTTCCCAAGCTTATAAGTTCGAACGACCGAGGAAGAGACGAATGCCTGCCGAGATCAAGGTGCCGACTCTAGGCGAAAGCGTTTCCAGCGCGACCATCGCACGCTGGCTGAAGCAGCCGGGCGAGTCCGTGTCGGCCGACGAGGCGGTGGTCGAGCTCGAGACCGACAAGGTCAGCGTCGAGGTCGCGGCTCCCGTGGCCGGCAAGCTCGGCCCGCACGAGGTCGCCGAGGGTGACGAGGTCGAGGTGGGTGCGCTTCTGTCCGTAGTCGAAGAGGGTGCGGGGGCCGCCCCGGCGGCTCCGAAGGAGACTGGCGGCGTGCAGCCTCCGCGCGCGACCTCGGGCCCGGTGGCGCGTCCGGCGACTCCGCCGGCCGACGTTCAGCGCGAGGCGGCCCGTGCCGACGTGGCGCCGTTGCCGGCGGCCGCCAAGATGATGACCGAGAACAAGGTGTTCGCCGCCGATGTGGGCGAGGGCACCGGCAAGGATGGCCGCATCACCAAGGGCGACGTGATCTCCTTCCTGGAGCGTCCGGCGACGCCTGCGGCCAAGCCCGCCCCGGCGCCGAGCGCGCCGCGTTCGGACGATCCGCGCGAAGAGCGCGTCAAGATGACGCGCCTGCGCAAGACCATCGCCAACCGTTTGAAGGACGCGCAGAACACGGCGGCGATCCTGACGACGTTCAACGAGATCGACATGTCGGCGGCGATGAAGCTGCGCGCCGACTACAAGGAGCAGTTCGAGAAGGCGCATAACGGTGCGCGTCTCGGCTTCATGTCGATCTTCGTGCGGGCCTGCGTGGCGGGGCTGAAGCAGTTCCCGGCGGTGAATGCTGAGATCAACGGCGACGACATCATCTATCGCAACTTCGTCCATATGGGCATCGCCGTGGGCGGCTCGAACGGTCTGGTCGTGCCGGTGCTGCGCGATGCCGACCGGATGAGCTTCCCCGAGATCGAGAGTGCGATCGCCGGTTTCGGCAAGCGCGCGCGCGACGGTCAGTTGAAGCTGGACGAGCTGGCTGGCGGCACGTTCTCGATCACCAATGGCGGTATCTACGGCTCGCTGATGAGCACGCCGATCCTGAACCCGCCGCAATCGGCGATCCTGGGCATGCACAAGATCCAGGACCGTCCGATCGCGGTGAACGGCCAGGTGGTGATCCGTCCGATGATGTATGTGGCGCTGTCGTACGACCACCGCATCATCGACGGGAAGGAGGCGGTGAGCTTCCTGGTCCGGGTGAAGGAGAGCGTGGAAGATCCGCGCCGCCTGCTGCTGGGTCTTTGATCCCGCGTTCCGTCGGGGGCCGGTCCGCGGGCCGGCCCGTTTCCGCTTCTGATTGATTGCGAGTGTTGCTTCATGCCGACCGAGATCAAGGTTCCGACCCTGGGCGAAAGCGTTTCCAGCGCGACCATCGCACGCTGGCTGAAGCAGCCGGGCGAAGCTGTCGCCGCGGACGAGGCGGTGGTGGAGCTGGAGACCGACAAGGTCAGCGTGGAAGTGTCCGCGCCGGAAGCCGGCACGCTCGGCGCGCATCTGGTGGGTGAGGGCGACGAGGTCGAGGTCGGCGCGGTGCTGGCGACGGTGGAAGCCGGCGGTGGCGCCGCCGCGCCCGCGAAGCCGGCGGCCAAGGCGGAACCGGCCTCGTTGGGCAGCCCGGCCAAGCCGAACCCGCCCGAGCCGACCAAGGCGCCGGCGGCCGAGCCGGCCGCGATCGGCGACACGGATTACGATGTGATCGTGATCGGTGCCGGTCCCGGCGGGTATGTGTGCGCGATCCGTGCGGCGCAGCTCGGCATGAAGGTGGCCTGCGTCGAGAAGCGTGCGACGCTGGGCGGCACCTGCCTGAACATCGGCTGCATCCCGTCCAAGGCGCTGC
Organism: Lichenicola sp. GTC18331; assembly: GCF_055386855.1. NCBI lineage: Bacteria > Pseudomonadati > Pseudomonadota > Alphaproteobacteria > Acetobacterales > Acetobacteraceae > Lichenicola > Lichenicola sp. GTC18331. The sequence continues at coordinate 2,457,524 of NZ_AP045015.1, forward strand.
TGCAGAGCTCGGAGAGCTTCCACGAGGCCAAGCACGGCATGGCCGATCACGGCATCGTCGTGGGCGAGGTGAAGCTCGATCTGGCGCGGATGCATGCGCGCAAGCAGGAAGTGGTGGCCGCCAACACCAAGGGCGTCGAGTTCCTGTTCAAGAAGAACAACGTGACCTGGCTGAAGGGGGCGGGCCGGATCACCGCGCCGCACACGGTGGCGGTGGACGGCAAGAGCTTCACCGCCAGGCATGTGATCATCGCTACGGGCAGCGACAGCACTTCTCTGCCGGGGATCGAGATCGACGAGAAGCGTGTGGTCAGCTCCACCGGGGCGCTGGAGCTGGAGACGGTTCCGGAGAAGATGGTCGTCATCGGCGGCGGCGTGATCGGGCTCGAGCTGGGCTCGGTGTGGAGCCGTCTCGGTGCGAAGGTGACGGTCGTGGAGTTCCTGGACCGTCTGGTGCCGGGCATCGACGGCGAGGTGGCCAAGAGCTTCCAGCGCGTGCTGGGCAAGCAGGGTCTGCAGTTCAAGCTGGGCCACAAGGTGACAAAGGTCGAGACCGCCGGCGACAAGGCGAAGGTCACGATCGAGAAGGCGGCCGGCGGCAATGCCGAGACGGTCGAGGCCGATATCGTCCTGGTGGCGGTGGGCCGCCGTCCGGTGACGGACGGGCTCGGCTTGCAGGAGCTGGGCGTCGAGCTGAGCAAGCGCGGCCAGGTGGTGGTGGACAAGCACTACCGGACCAACGTGTCGGGCCTGTATGCGATCGGCGACGTGATCGACGGGCCGATGCTGGCGCACAAGGCCGAGGACGAGGGCGTGGCGCTGGCGGAGATGCTGGCGGGTCAGGCCGGGCATGTGAATTACGGGGTGATCCCGGCGGTGGTCTACACGTGGCCGGAAGTCGCGGGCGTGGGCCGGATCGAGGAAGACCTCAAGGCGGACGGCGTCGAATATGTGGTCGGCAAGTTCCCGTTCACGGCGAACGGGCGTGCGCGGGCGATGAACGCGACCGACGGGTTCGTGAAGATCCTGGCCGACAAGGAGACGGACCGCCTGCTGGGCGCGCATATTCTGGGGCCGGATGCGGGCACGCTGATCGCGGAACTGGCGACGGCGATGGAGTTCGGGGCCAGTGCCGAGGACGTGGCGCGCATCTGCCACGCGCATCCGACGCTGAGCGAGGCGGTGAAGGAAGCCGCTCTGGACGCCGACAAGCGCGCCCTGCACATCTAACGATCAGGGTCCAGGGACGACTGTCCCTGGTGGATCGAGCCGCGAAGCGGCTCGATGGGCAGCGCCCTGGATTACTCCGCTTCGGTATTCGTCCGCCGATGCCAATCGGCGATCGACTCCTCCGGGTATTCCTCGAACCGCTTGTCGTTCTCCCCGACCTGCGGTTCGACCCAATCCGGGGCATGGCGCAGCATCAGATGCGTGTGCTCCGGCGGCACCGGCAGGGGCGTGTCGATGGCGGACGCGAACGGGTGCACCAGTTCGGGCCAGCGCTCGTCGTAGAGCCAGAGGCCGCTGCCGCAATGGGCGCAGAACATGCGCTGGGCTTCCGACCGGGTTTCCGTGCCGTCCTCGGCGCGCAGAATGGCCTGATAGGCGCGGATATGGCGCTTGCCCTCGACGTCCAGCGATTCGTAATCGCCACTCAGATTGACTGCGTAGCCGCCTCCGCCATTGGTTTTTCGGCAGATCGAGCAATAGCAGCGCTGATAGGGCACCGGGTTCCGGCTTTCGAGCGAGAAGCGGATCGTGCGGCAATGGCAGGAGCCTTCCAGGCGCATGGGACGGCCTCTTTCTCCGTGGGGTCTGACGGGATAGGCACGATAGGGCGTTCCGGTTTCCGAGAGGTTACCAGCGGGCGGGAAAGGTTCGGGTGATGCTGGCATTGACCATGGGCGATCCGGCGGGGATCGGGCCGGAGATCGCGCTGGGCGCGTGGCAGGCGCTGCGGGACGAACTGCCGTTCGTGCTGATCGGCGACGAGTCGATGGGACGGCCGGTGGACAGCGTGGCGGAGGCGGCGTCGGTGTTCGCGGAGGCGCTGCCGGTTCTGCCGGTGGCGCTGCCGGTGGCGCCGGTGCCGGGCCGGCCGGACACGCGCAATGCGCCGGCTGTGATCGAGAGCATCGCGCGGGCGGTGGAGCTGTTCCGCGACGGCGAGGTGGGGGGGGTCGTGACCAACCCGATCGCCAAGGCGGTGTTGAAGCAGGCCGGTTTTCCCCATCCGGGCCACACCGAATTTCTGGCTGCGCTATACGACGCGCCGGGCCGGGAGGTGATGATGCTGGCCGGGCCGAGCCTGCGTGTGGTGCCGGTGACGATCCACCTGTCGCTGCGGGACGCGATCGCGCGTTTGTCGACAGCGGAGATCGTGCGCGTGGCGCGGACCACGGCGGAGTCGCTGGGCCGGGATTTCGGGATCGCCGCGCCGCGCCTGGCGATCGCGGGGCTGAATCCGCATGCGGGCGAGGACGGGTATATGGGCCGGGAGGAGATCGAACTGATCCGCCCGGCGATCGCGCAGCTCCGCGCCGAGGGGATCGACGCCAGCGATCCGCTGCCGCCCGACACCATGTTCACGCCGGATGCGCGGGCGCGCTACGACGCGGCGATCTGCATGTATCACGATCAGGCGCTGATCCCGTTGAAGACCATCGACATGGCGAACGGGGTGAATGTCACTCTGGGGTTGCCGCTGGTGCGGACCTCGCCGGACCATGGCACCGCGTTCGACATTGCCGGGCGGGGCATCGCCGATCCGTCCAGTCTGGTGGCGGCGCTGAGGCTGGCCGACCGGATCGCCCGAAACAGGAGCATCGCATGAGCCAGGCGCGTCTCGGCGTGAATATCGACCATGTCGCGACGGTCAGGAACGCCCGTGGCGGGGCGCATCCCGACCCGCTCGACGCCGCGCTGGCGGCGATCCGGGCCGGGGCGGACGGCATCACGCTGCATCTGCGCGAGGACCGGCGGCATATCCGCGATGCCGACGTGTCGGCGATCTGCCAGGGCGTCACCGCGCCGGTGAACCTGGAGATGGCGTCCACCGACGAGATGGTGCGCATCGCGTTGCGGCATCGTCCGCATGCCGCCTGCATCGTGCCGGAGCGTCGCGAAGAGGTGACGACCGAAGGCGGTCTGGATGCGGCCGGGCAGGTGGAGACGCTGGGACCGCGGGTGGCGGCGCTGCGCGCGGCCGGCATCCGGGTGTCGTTGTTCATCGATCCGGACGTGCGGCAGATCGAGGCGGCGGCGCGGCTCGGTGCGCCGGTGGTGGAGCTGCATACCGGGGCGTATGCGGAGGGGCATCAAGGCGAGTTGGAGCGGCTGCGGGACGGCGCGGCGCTGGCGGCCTCGCTGGGGCTCGAAGTTCATGCCGGGCACGGGCTGACCTACGAGAACGTGTCCGCCGTGGCGGCGATCGGGGAGGTGGCGGAGCTGAACATCGGCCACTACCTGATCGGACAGGCGATCCTGGACGGGTTGCCGGCCGTGGTCGCGCACATGAAGGCGCTGATCCGGGCTGCACGCTGAAGGCGGGGATGGGATCGATGGAATACGCCAATCTGGGGCGCACGGGCCTGTCCGTCTCGCGCCTGTGTCTCGGCTGCATGACCTATGGCGAGCCGAAGCGCGGCAACCACGAATGGACGCTGGACGAAGAGGCGAGCCGGCCTTTCATCCGCGAGGCGATCGAGGCCGGGATCAATTTCTTCGATACGGCGAACGTTTATTCGCTGGGGTCGAGCGAGGAGATCGTCGGACGGGCGCTGCGCGATTTCGCCCGTCGCGACGAGATCGTGCTGGCGACCAAGGTGCATGGCGAGATGCGTCCGGGGCCGAATGGCGGCGGTCTGTCGCGCAAGGCGATCCTGGCCGAGATCGACAACAGTTTGCGCCGTCTGGGGACGGACTACGTGGATCTCTATCAGATCCATCGCTTCGATCCGCACACGCCGATCGAGGAGACCCTTGAAGCGCTGCATGACGTGGTGAAGGCCGGCAAGGCCCGCTACATCGGCGCGTCGTCGATGTTCGCGTGGCAGTTCTGCAAGGCGCTGATGCTCGCCGAGCGGCATGGCTGGACGCGGTTCGTGTCGATGCAGAACCACGTGAACCTGCTCTATCGCGAGGAGGAGCGGGAGATGATGGGGCTGTGCGTGGAGGAAGGGATCGGCGTGATCCCTTGGAGCCCGCTGGCGCGTGGGCGTCTGGCGCGGGCGAGCGGCGAGGGCGGCACGGCCCGTGCGGAGACCGACGCGTTCTCGCGCAAGCTCTACGCGGCGACGGACGAGGCCGATCGCCGGGTGATCGATGCGGTGGGGCAGGTGGCGGAGGAGCTGGACGCCACGCGTGCGGCGGTGTCGCTGGCGTGGCTGCTGGGCAAGCCGGGTGTGACGGCGCCGATCATTGGTGCGTCGAAGCCGCATCACCTGAAGGATGCTCTGGCGTCACTGACGCTGCGATTGTCGGCGGAGCAGGTGGCGCGGCTGGAGCGGAACTACGTGCCGCACGCCGTGGCGGGATTCTAGCGCGGCGCCCGCTCCTTGATCGTTCTCACGAATATCCCGATCGGCCGGATGGGTCCGCTCGGTCGGACGATGCTCCGGGGGATCTAACCGCCTTTTGAAGCGGTCGTTTGACTGAGGAATGGTGCCGGGCCGCTTTCCGGGTGTATCGTCCCGGCAAGGGAAGCGAAAAGCGGCCGACAATGAGAATAATCGTCCATTCCACGGTCGCCGACCGGACCATAAAGGGTTCGCTCGGGACCGAAGACTACAGCTACTATTTCGTGCGGCTGTTCTTTTCCGAAGCGCTGCGCCGGTTCGCCGACGTGGTCGAGGTGTCGGACCCGGCCACGGAGGTCGATCCGATCTTTGCCGCGTCGGAAGCGGCAGGCGAACCCTGCCTGTTCCTGTCCTTTGCGCCGCCGCAGAAGACGGTGCTGGGCCTGCGTTGTCCCGTGGTGCCCGTGTTCGCATGGGAATTCAGCACCATTCCCAACGAGGTCTGGGGCGACGACATCCGCAACGATTGGCGCGCGGTGTTCGCCGTCAGCGCGGGCGCGATCGCGCTGTCGTCCTATACCGTCCGGATCGTGCAGCAGGCGATGGGACAGGACTACCCGATCGTGGCGGTTCCGGCGCCGGTGTTCGAGCGCTACCGGCGCGAGGGCGGCCGGGCTCTGGACGAACGCATGACGCTTCGCATCGCCGGCACGGTGCTGGATACCGCCCGGATCGCGGCGTTCCGTTCCGCGCCGGTCTGGCCTCCCGAGCCGGTCGCGCCGCTTCTGACGCCGGGACCGCTGCCGGCGCTGATCCTGCCGGTCGTCGCCGAGCCGGTCGAAGTGGCGCTGGCCGAACCGGAGCCGATGGCGCCGGAGGATGCGTCGCCTTGTGTCGCCGACCAGGCGGTGGCGGAACACGATGCCGCGGTGGCGGAGCCGGTCGGGATGGGTTCGGTCGAGACGGGTTCGGGCGGCCTGGTGCCGGAACGGATCGACTGGCGTCGCCGGGCGCAGATCACCAAGCATTTCGGCCTCGAATGGTATCGGCTCGCCGTTCGCGATCTGCTGCCGCGCCCGTTGCGCTCGGCGAACGCGCTGGCGGGCCGCACGATGTATCGCACCTATCGTTTGCTGCGATCGCGCCATGCCGTGCCGGTTCCGGCGGGTGAAGGCGGGCTGGCTCTCGGCAACGCGATGCCGTCGCCGGACGAAAGCCTGGTGGCGGTCGAGGCGCCGTCCGACCCGATGATCGCCGTTGCCGGCGCTTCCGAAGACGGGGTGTTGCCGGTGCAGGACGCCGAAGCGACGCCGGACGACGACGCGCCGTCCGCGACGAGCGTTTCCGTGGCGCGACCGAGCCCGGCGCCGGTCGAGGCGCCGTTGCCCGTGGCGCATGTCGCTCTGGACGGGGTGGTGTTCACGACCATGTTCTCGCCCCGGGACGGGCGCAAGAACTGGAGCGACATCGTCATCGCCTTCTGCTGGGCCTTTCGCGACACACCGGATGCCACGCTGGTGATCAAGATCGTGTCGCCGGACTACGCGTACGAGGCCAATCTGCGCCAGATGCTGAGCGAGCTGTCGCCGTTCCGATGCAGGGTCGTGGTGCTGCACGGTTTTCTGGAAACCGAGGACTACCGGGCGCTGATCGCGTCCACGACCTTCTACGTCAACGCGTCGCATTGCGAAGGTCTGTGCCTGCCGGTGCTGGAATTCATGAGTGCGGGCGTGCCGGCGATCGCGCCGGACCATACCGCGTTCGAGGATTACGTGACGCCGGAGAACGCGTTCGTGATTCCGTCCGGGATCGAGAACACGGTGTGGCCGTTCGACGGGCGCGACCTGTTCCGGACGACGCGATACCGGATCGACTGGAACGCGTTGATGCTGTCCTTCCGCGAGGCCTACCGCGTCGCGCGGGACGAGCCGGAGCGTCGTGCGGCGATGTCGGCGAATGCGCGCGAGACCATGGCGGGATTCTGCGCGATGGATCGCGTGGAGGGCGCCTTGCGGCGTTTCCTGGAAGCCCGGGCCGCAACCGAGCTGGAGCGTGCGGCATGATCGTCCTGGTCCATTCCGAAACCGACGATTCGAGCCTGATGCGCAATCTCGGCCAGGCCGAGTATTCGTACTATTTCGTGCGTCGCGCCTTCCAGCCGGTGCTGGAACGGCTGGGCATCGTGGTGCCGGTGCGCAACCCGGCCCGCGACGTGCGGGCGATCGCCGCCAATGCCGAGCAGCATGGCGAAAGCTGCGTGTTCCTGTCTTTCGCCGCCCCGCACAACACGCCGCTGGGCCTGCCCTGTCCGACCATTCCCGTGTTCGCCTGGGAGTTCGACACCCTGCCCAACGAGGTGTGGGACGACGATCCGCGCAACGATTGGCGGTTCGTGCTCGAACGGACCGGCCGCGCCATCACCCATTCCGGTTCCGCCGTGAACGCGACCCGGGCGGCGATGGGGGCGGCGTATCCGATCGAGAGCATTCCGGCACCCGTGTGGGATCGCCACGCCGCCTTGTATCGCGCGGCGACCGATGGGCCGGTTCTGACGCGCGGCGTGCGTTTCAGTGTCGCCGGCCGGCTGATCGACACGCGCACGGTCGATCTGTCGCTCTACAATTCGCCGACGCGTCGCGCCTTCGGCTTCGCGCCTCTGCCGGAACCGCCTGCGAGCGGCACCAGCCTGCTGCGTCTGGACGGCGTGGTGTTCTGCACGGTGTTCAACCCCAATGACGGGCGCAAGAACTGGCTCGACATGATCGGGGCGTTCGTCTGGGCGCTGCGCGATCAGGCGGATGCGACGCTGGTGTTGAAGCTGACGCATCGCGAGCCGGACAACGCGATCAGCGCCATCCTGGAAACGCTGTGCAAGCTGACCCCGTTCTTCTGCCGCGTGGTTCTGATCGACGGCTATCTGGAAGACGAGGATTACCGTCGTCTGATCGAAGCGACCACCTTCACGGTGAACACCTCGCATGGCGAAGGGCAGTGTCTGCCGCTGATGGAGTTCATGAGCGCCGGCAAGCCGGCCGTGACCCCCGACCATACGGCGATGGCCGACTACATCGCCGATCGCAACGCGTTCATCGTGGCCTCGGCACCGGAGCCGACCGCCTGGCCGCACGATCCGCGCAACGCGTACCGGACGTTGCGGCAGCGCTTGCGGTTCGAATCCCTCGTGCAGGCCTATGCGGACGCGTTCCGCGTGGCGAAGCGCGATCCGCGTCGCTATGCCGCGATGTCGGAGGCGGCTCACCTGGCTCTGGGCGCGCATTGCTCGGAAGCGGAGGCGCTGCGCAAGCTGCGGCCGATCCTGTCCGTGCCGCCCGTCCGCGATCTGTCGCCGCGCGAACGGCCCGCCGTGCCCGGTGTGGTCGGATTGTGAGCGTGCCGGCCGGCGAACGGATCGCCGTTCCGGCACCGTTCGCGATCGAGAGCGGTCAGCCGAGCCGGCGCATCGCCGATATCGAGGTGCTGCGTGCGCTGGCCGTCTCGATGGTGTTGTACGAGCACATGCCGCTGAATCTCGTGTTCTGGCACAGCGAGGCCTTGTGGGGCGTGTCGGCGTTTCTGCGCGGATGGGTCGGGGTGGACCTGTTTTTCGCCATTTCCGGGTTCGTGATCGCGCGGAGCCTGCTGCCGATTTTGGTCAACGAGCGCGACACCACCGCCTTCGTGTTGCAGACGGCCCGGTTCTGGTTGCGGCGGGCATGGCGGCTGTTGCCGACCGCGTGGCTATGGCTGGTAGTGCCGCTGCTGTTGTGCGTCGTCTGGAACCGGAGCGGCGTGCTGTACGACGTCAGGGCCAATTTCGCCGCGCTGGTGGCCAGCGTGATGGATGTGGCCAATTTCCGGGTCGGTGCCCTGTATGGGGTGAAGCCGATCGGGGTGGCGTTTCCGTATTGGAGTTTGTCCCTGGAGGAGCAGTTCTATCTGCTGCTGCCGGTGGCGGTCTTCCTGTTCCGGCGCTGGCTGGCCTTGCCGCTTCTGGCCCTGGTGGTGCTGCAGTTCGACAGCGGAGTCACCACGACCGGCATGATGGTGCGTCCGGGGGCGATCAGCCTGGGCGTTCTGCTGGCGATGTGGGAGGGGAGCGAGAGCTGGCGGCTGCTCGCGCCGTCGGTTTTGGGGCGGAACCGTGTCGCGCGCTGGTTCGCCGTCGGTGGGCTCGTGTTCCTGCTGATGGCGGTGGGGATCGACGGGAACTACATCAGCCAGTGCCGGGTCGGTCTGATCGCGATCCTGTCCGGGGTGCTGGTGTGGCTCGCCTCCTACGGGCGGGGCTACGTCTGTGCGCCCGGTTGGCTGCGTCGGCCTTTGCTATGGCTGGCTGCGCGGTCCTACGCGATCTACGTGATTCATGTCCCGGTTTATCTGTCGTTCCACGAGTTCTGGTTCCGGTGGCGGCCGGGGACGGCGCCGCATGGATGGGTGGCGGGGATCTATGTTATGATCGCGCTCGCAACGATCGGCCTGCTGGCGTGGTTGAACGACATGGTGTTCGCCGACCGTTTGCGCCGCCATGGCGCTGTCGTGGCGGCGAGGCTGGGGATGGCGCGTCTTGCGTCTCCACGGGGGTGAGGGCAACCTGATTCCTGGGCGTACGGAACCGGCAGGCCCCGATCTTGCCCGAGACGGCTGGGGATTGTTGGGACGATGGACGAGGGCCGGCAGGTGACGGAGGATCGGGCGGAGCAGGCCGCAGCACCGCTGCGTGTTGCGGCATGGCGCGCGTTCGATCCGGTCTGGTATCTCGCGCGCCATCCGGATGCGGCTCAGCACATGGAGCGTCTCGGCATTGCCGATGTGGAGGCGTACTACTGGCAGTATGGCGCCGGGCTCGGGCATTCGCCGAACATCTTCTTCGATGAGAACTATTATCTTTCCATCTATCCCGACGTGGCCGCGCATGTCGCTGCCGGCGGTGCGCCGTGCGGGTTCGCGCATTATCTGACGCACGGGTTCAGCAGCCGTTCGCCGCATTGGTTGTTCGACGAGCAGCGCTATCGGAGCATCCATCCCGATCTTGGCGATCCGAACGAGCCGCCGCCGGGTTTCGTGAACGGTTACGACCATTACATCGACCATGGCGACCGCGAGGGCCGCTCGGGACATCGCTTCTTCGACAAGGCTTTGTATGACGCCAATGTTCAGGAAGCGCCGGAGGTGGCCGCGCTCTCTGGCGGCCCGATGCAGCGCTTTCTGCGATCCGGTGGAGCTGCCGGCAGCATCGCCCGCCTGTCCTGGTATTTCGATCCCGACTGGTATCTTCGGACATATCCGGAAGTCGCCGGCGAAGTGCGCAACGGGGCGTGGTCGTCCGCCTTGCATCATTATCTCGGCAACCGTCTGCCGTGGCGCTATTCCCCCAATCCGTGGTTTTCCGAGGATTTCTATACTGCCGCCTATCCGGACGTGGTGCGCGAGATCGGTGACGGCCATTTCCGCAATGGCTACGACCATTTTCTCCGTTTCGGTGCCGCGGAGGGTCGCCGTCCGCATCAGGATGTCGATCTCGCCCGGCATCTGATCAATCCCAAGGTTCGCGCTTCCCTGAAAGCGGTGAAGTTTCGCGATGCGTTCGCGCACTGGATCGCCAACCGCACGCAAAATCCGGACGCGTCCTTCGCGGATTTTGATGCGGAGCAGCACGACAAGGAGACCTTCTGTCGCATGGCCGAAAAGCGGCTTGCGCAGTTCGCGCGCGGTGGTCTCGACTTCACCGTGAAGGGAGTGCCCGAACTCAGCGTCATCGTCGTGGTGCACAACCGTTTCGCCTTGACGATGACTGCACTGGGTTCGCTTCGCGCCAACTTTCCTGGTCCGATCGAGCTGATCCTGGTGGATTCAGGTTCGACCGATCGGTCCGTTGCGCTCGACCGGGTGCTGGTGGGCGCCAAGCGGCTCCGGTTCGAGGAGAATCTCGGGTTTCTGCTGGGGTGCAATGCGGCGCTCGCCCATGTCACCGCGCCGGCGGTCTTGTTTCTGAACAACGATGTCGTGCTCGGGCACGATGCCATCAGGCGCGCTTTGGCGCGTTTGTTCGGCCGGCGCGGCGTGGGCGCGGTGGGCGGAAAGGTGATCCGCACCAACGGAATGTTGCAGGAGGCGGGCTGCATCGTTTGGCGCAACGGCGCCACCAGCGGCTTCATGCGCGACGGTGATCCGGACTCGCCGGAAGCGAATGTCGTTCGTGACGTGGATTTCTGTTCCGGCGCCTTTCTGCTGGTGCGTGCCGATTGTCTGTTTCGCCTGGGCGGGTTCGACGAGGCGTTTGCGCCGGCCTATTACGAGGAAACCGACCTCTGCGTGCGGCTGCACAAGGCCGGATACCGGGTGCTCTACGATCCGGCGATCGTGATCGAGCATCTCGAATACGGCACGTCCGGTATTCTGCAATCGGAAGATCTGATCGCACGCAATCACGAGATCTTCGTCAGCAAACATGCGGATTGGCTGCGCGACAAATTCGACCATGCCGACGGCACGGCGGTTGCCGCCAGCCGGCCGGGCGCGTCCGCGGGACGCATTCTGTTCATCGAGGACCAGGTACCCTTGCGGACGATCGGCGCCGGCTTCGTGCGGTCGAACGACCTGGTCCATTGCATGGCCGCGTCGGGCTATGCCGTTACCGTTTTCCCGTTGTTCCCTTCGGGGCTCGCGCTCTTCGATGTTCTACGGGCCTTCCCGGACGACGTCGAAATCGTTTTCGACCGGGGCCTGGAGGATCTGCCAGAGTTCCTGCAGCAGCGGGTGGGTTTCTTCGATCTGATCTGGGTTGGTCGTACGCATAACCTGCACCGGTTGCGGGAAACGTTCGACGAGGCCGGTGCGGCCATTCCCGAACGCGGCCTGATCCTCGATACCGAAGCCGTTGCGGCGCCGCGAACGATCGAACAGGCACGGCTTCTGGGCCTGCCGCCGTCCGGAACGCTGCCGGAGATGCTGGTGGAGGAGCTGGAGCCGGCCCGTCTTTGCCAGCGCGTGATTGCGGTGAACGAGGTCGACGCCAGCCTGATCCGCCAGACCGGGATCGAGACCGTGGACATCCTGGGGCATATGCAGACGCCGCGCCCGACCGGCAGGCACTGGCACGAGCGTTCCGGTCTGTTGTTCGTGGGCGCGTTGCATGACCAGGCAGCACCGAATTTCGATAGTCTGATCTGGTTCGTCTCCGAGGTGCTGCCGGTTCTCGACCCGCTTCTGCCGCCGGATGCGCGCGTGACGATTGCCGGGTTCGTCGCGCCAGGGTTGGATGTGGCGCCCTTGCGGCATCCGCGCGTGGATCTTCTCGGCCCCGTCGAGGATCTCGAGCCTCTCTACGAGCGCCATCGCGTTTTCATCGCGCCGACGCGCTTTGCCGGCGGTATCCCGTTCAAGCTGCACGAAGCGGCGTCGTATGGTCTGCCGGTCGTGGCCAGCGCGACGTTGTGTCGCCAGACCGGATGGGTCGATGGTGAGGATATCCTCTGCGCCGGCACCGATGACGCCGAACGTTTCGCGACGCGGGTTCTTTCTCTTCACGATGACGAAACTCTCTGGTGCAGGCTGCGTGAAGCCGCTTTGTCCCGCATCAGGCTGGAGCACGATCCGATGAGCTATCAGGCGGCGCTGGAGGATATCCTCGATGGCGCGATGCGCTCTGCGCGGCCGGCATGATGGAGACCGACCGCAAGCCGTACGCGGCGAGGATCGTCGGTATCGTCGACGGTCTGTCCGTGGAAGGGCCGATGAACGGCTGGGCCGGTCTGGTGGTCAACGAGACCTATCTCCCGGGCGTTCGGCTGGAAGTGCGTCGTGGTGCGGGTGTGTTGCGATCCCTGGTGCCGAATGGACGTCGTTCCGATCTGACGGAGACGCCGATCGATCTCGCCTTTTCGCTGAATTTGGCCGGGGAAGCGGATGCGTCCGAGATGCTGGACGGTCGCGTTTGTGTTGTTGCGATCGCCCCGGATGGTCACGAGCACGTTCTGCCGATCTACGAGCCGGTGCGGGCGGCGGCGACGGAAACGCTGACGGCGCTACAGGCTGCGGAAAAGCAGGCGGCGCTGAAACAACGGGACGTCGAGCAGCAGGTACTGAGCGGATCGGTGGTCTTCGAGGCCGCTGCTTCCCGGTCCAGCCCTTCGCGTGCGGCCAAGATCGTGTTTCTGGGTGCTGGCAGCACGGTGTTCGCCAAGAACCTTCTGGGCGATATCCTGCTCGAGCCAGCTTTGTCGACGAGCCGCATCTGTCTCTACGATATCGATGCCGAGCGCCTGCGCGTGTCGGAAGTGGTGGCGAACCGGATCGTGCGGACACTGGGCGTGTCGGCTACGGTGGAGGCCACGACCGATCTCGGCCGTGCTTTGGATGGCGCGTCCTACGCCATCAACATGATCCAGGTCGGCGGCTACAAGCCTTGCACCGTCACCGATTTCGATATCCCGAACCGCTACGGTCTGCGCCAGACCATCGGCGACACCTTGGGTGTGGGCGGGATCATGCGGGCTTTGCGCACCATCCCGGTTCTTCTGCAGATGACGGGCGAGATGCAGCAGCGATGCCCGGATGTTCTGCATCTGAACTACGTCAATCCGATGGCGATGAACTGCCGTGCCCTGGCGGAAGCAAGCACGATCCGTACGATCGGTCTGTGTCACAGCGTTCAGGGGACGGCGGCCGAACTCGCGCGTGCGATCGACGTCCCGTTGGATGAGATCGATTATCTTTGCGCCGGTATCAACCACGTTGCGTTCTATCTGCGTTTCTCACGCCGGGGCGAGGATCTGTATCCGCTCATCCGGCGCGTCGCAGCCGAAGGGCGGGTGCCGGCGCATGATCGTGTGCGCTACGACGTTCTGAACCGGCTTGGCTATTTCGTGACCGAATCCAGCGAGCATTTCGCCGAATACGTGCCCTGGTATATCAAGCGCGCGCGTCCGGAGTTGATACAACGGTTCGCGATTCCGCTGGACGAGTATCCGCGCCGTTGCGAATCGCAGATCGCCGACTGGACCGGTCTGGCCAAGGTCTTGCAGGATCCGGCGCAGCCGCTCCAGGTTGCGCGGTCGAACGAATACGGCGCGCAGATCATCCAGGCGCGCGAAACCGGTCGTCCGGTCGTGATCTACGGCAACGTTCCGAACGACGCGCTCATCGACAACCTGCCGGGCGATGCCTGTGTCGAGGTGCCGTGTTTGATCGATGGCACCGGCCTGCATCCCGTGAAGGTGGGCCGTTTGCCGACACAGCTTGCGGCCGTGATGCAGACCAACATCAACGTTCAGGCACTGACGGTCGAGGCGGCCCTGACCGGGAAGCGGGATGCTATCTACCATGCCGCCATGCTGGATCCGCACACGGCGGCCGAGCTCGATCTGGATCAGATCAGGCATCTCGTGGACGACATGCTGAACGCGCATCGTCCATGGCTGCCGGAAGCGTTGTTCGCCTGAGGGAGAAGACAATGTCAGAGCCGCTTCGCGTGGTCGCCACCATCCATTGCAAACCCGGCACGGGAGAGGAGGCGGTCGCGGCGATGCGCGATTGCGTTCTTGAAAGCCGCAAGGAAAGCGGATGCATCGAATATGCCGCCTATCGCGCAGACGATACGCCGGATCGCATCACCGTGGTCGAGTTGTGGGGGAACGCCGCTGCGCTCGAGCAGCATAACCAGACGCCGCATTTCAAGGCGCTGGTCGATGTGGTCGGGAAGCTGGCGGCGGCCCCGATCGAGGTGTTGAGCTTGAAAGAAATCTGACGCGATCACGTACGGGCCGGCGAGAACCGGCCCGTACGGTGCTCAGATACCGTCGGCAGGGTCGACCAGATCGAAAAAGGGCTGGCGATCCACGGTAAAGTGCTTGTTGTAGAACGGATCGCGCAGATAGCGCGGATTGCGACCCCAGCGTTCCTGCATGGTTTCGGTTTCCGCGCGGAACCGTGCTTCGTGTTCCGGACGGTCGTCGCTGCCGCGCGACAGGCTTTCGTGATGATAGGCGACGAACTCCGCGCACCAGACGATACGATAGCCGGCTTCGCCGACCTTCAGGCAGAAATCGACGTCGTTGTAAGCGACTTTCAGCTTCTCCTCATCGAATCCACCGACTTCGCGGAACACCGAGGCGCGCACCAGCATGCCTGCAGCCGTGACAACCGACACGTCATGGCTGAGCATGGCGCGGCCGATATAGCCGTAATCGGTCAGAGGGGCGCCGCGATGCACGTGCGCGGCCACGCCCGCTGGGCCGACCACCACGCCTGCGTGCTGGATGGTGTCGTTGGGATAAAGAAACTTGCCGCCAACGATGGCGATGTCCGGCGAGGACAGCATCTCGCCGACGATGGTGCGCAGCCAGTCCTTGTCCTGCACGAAGACGTCGTTGTTCATGAAGAAGAACAGATCTGCCTTGTTGTCGGCGCAGGCGAGATTGTTCAGTCGGGAATAGTTGAAATCCTCTTCCACCGTGAGCACGCGGACGCGGTCGAGCTTGTCCATGCGCCGGCAGAACGCTTCCGCCTCGCGCGTGATCGACCAGTTGTTCACCAGGACGATGTCGAACGCCTTGTAGTCGGTGAAGGTGAGCAGGGCATCGACGCAGCGCTGCGTGATGTCGATCTGGTCTTTGAACGGAATGATGATCGAGACGTGCGGTTGCTTGCGCTGTTGCCAGTTGATCCCATACAGCGTCAGGCCTCGGATCGAGTTCACCTTGGCCTTGATGCCGCGACGGGCAAGATGGTCGCCGACGGCACGTACGCCCGCGTCGATCGCGTAACCCTTGTTGCCGATGTTCACCGCGGTCGAGTTCGGCGTCTTGCGCCAGTGATACAGCACTTCCGGAATGTGGTGGATCTCGGACGCCGGGATTTCCTCCACCAGACGCAGGATCAGATCGTGGTCCTGTGCTCCGTCATAGGTGGCGCGCAGTTCGCCAACCTTGCGCAGCACGTCGGACCGCACGAACAGCAGATGGCAGATGTAGTTGCAGCCGAGCAGGTAACGGTAGTTGTAGTCGGGTTTCAGGTTCGGCTCCAGGAAATAGCCGGCCTGATCGATCTTGTCCTCGTCGGAATACAGCATGCGGGCGCCCGTGCGCTGCGCCGCGCGGACCATCATCTCGATCGCGACATCGACCAACAGGTCGTCGTGATCGAAGAAGGCGACGTATTCGCCGCGCACGGCTTCGAGACCGGCATTGGTGGCGCCGCTGATGCCGCGGTTTTTCTTGAGGGTGATGCAGCGTATGCGCGAGTCCTGCGCGCAATATTGCTTGATACGTTCGGCGATCTCCGGCGATTTGGCGCCGTCGTCGACGATGATCAGTTCCCAGTTGCGATAGGTCTGGGCGATCGCGGAATCCACCGCCGCGGTGAAGTCCGACATCATCGGCTTGTAGGTGGGCACCAGGATGCTGACCAATGGCTGCGGCGCATCCGGCGCATCCTGCGCGCGTTCCGTCGCCACGCGTGCGCGTAGACGGTCGTAGTAGCGGCGTGCCCAGCGATCGTAATCGCCGAGATTGAAGGAGGGCTTGGGCACCACGTCAGAGACGTCGGTGCGCAGGCGGTTGATCTCACTGTAGAGGCGGTCGACCTTGGTCTGGATCTCGATCAGCTTCGCTTCGAGCTGGTCGTCCACCAGAGTGGTGGTGAGCGGGCTGCCGGCGAGCTCGACGTCGTCGGGTGTGATGACGAAACGGAAGGTCTGCTGGCCGCCGCGACGGAAGGCATTCGGCAGGATCAGTTCGAAGCCGCAATTCGGATCGCCGCCCAGAACGGCGGCGACGTCGCCACGATAGCGGTCGGCTTTGATCTGTGCCACCCGCGTGCCGTTCGCCGTGACCAGGATATGGCAACCGCCGAGCCGTGTCTGGTCGACGGGGTCGACGCGCTGCACCCAGCCGCGCAGGGCGCCGGCTTTCATGCCGTCGATGAAGCTCTGGAATTCGTATTCGCGGTGCAGCGTGAAGGTGAGGGAATCGAGCGGATTGTCGGGGTTCTCGGTATCGATCAGAGGAACGATGCTGCGATCGGCGAAGCGTATGCCGATCGTGTGCGGCGCGCCGTCCATCAGTTCAACGGGGATCGGATAGGAAAATCCCACCCTCCCTGTGGGATGGGCAAGTGCGTTTTGCACGTCTTCTCGTTTTTCGTCCGCCAGGACGGTAGCGATCTCCTGACCGTCCACGATGACATGCAGGTGTGTCGGTTCGCCCGGTGCGAGGAGGCTCAGAGCCCAACCGCGTACGACCCGATCGACTACTCCGTCGAAATATCCCAAAAAGTTGGACTTAATTTTCGGTGTGGTCTTGTCGCTCTGTCGCACGCTCGGCGCAGCCCTGCTCATCGTCCTGTCATCCTTGTTCGCGGTTTTGCAGCCGTTCGCGAGAGTGTAGCCCGACAGAAAGCGTTCGTCATCGCGCCGCGAAGGGATCGAAGATGTCATAGGGGACCGACGGCGTGCGCATCTCGTTGTGATGGGCCGAGTCGTCCGTGTCCATCAGTGATGCGAGCATCCGATCGAGGTCGGCCGGATTCACGCGATAGTTCTTATGCCATGCCGGTGAATCTTGCGGTGTGGAGAGGCCGTAGCAGGCGCCGTAAGCGTGCTGCCGGGTTGCGGCAAGGTCCCAGTAGAACGTCTCGATCCAACCTTGAGGCGCCAGGTAGCCTGTTATTGCACCCGGTTTGCAGAAGACCGTGTTGGTCATCGACGCTCCCATGCAGCCGACCACGAGATTTGCGGCGCTGAAGAGCATGGCTTGGACGAGGACGGGCATTTTGCCGGCATCAATCGAGACGAAACCGTCCGCTCCAAGGCGATCGGCTATTTCGGCTTGGTTCGCGAGGTCGCGATATCCCGTCCAGCCGCGCTGTACAAAGAGGCGCTTCGGAAGCGCATCAAGATGAGGAAGGTGCTCCGCAACGTCGATCGTTTTAACGACGTGATCGGCGATGAAATTCATTGCCAGTGGTGATTTGAGTACCGGATGATTGGAGACAGGGGTGACGAAGTAGAGTTCCTGGAAAAATATCCGATCCTCCCAGGATACGGTGATGAGTTCGACGTTCTCCACCTCAAGCGCCGCGGCGACGAGGCTGGCGCTTTCGGCGTGTACCTTGTTGTGTTCTTCTCCAGACTCCAGCGTGACGATCACGATGCGGGCATAGGGACGCTGACGACGCAATTCACCAATTGCGCGTAGCTTGGGCAGATCATCGACGAGCCAGTGACCGTAATTTTTACTGCCAGGAGATCCGACCCAGAGATATGCAATGAATGGATCGGCTTTCTTGTATTCGCTGACGACTCGAATCTCATGGTCGTTCCAGAGACCGCAAACGAGACGGTCGTTGGGCCGATGCGTCTCGTAGATTACTTTGACGTGATTGTCATCGAGCATGTAGATGACGGCCCGGCTGAGACAAGCCTGCTCCGCGCGTGCAAGGACGCTTGCTGCGCCGCTTCGAAACAATTGATTGGTCGAGCGTGCGACAGTGTTGACTTCGTTCAGTGCCGACGCGTCGCCGCCGAGCAGGAGTGGTTCCGGGCGTTCGTAGTTGTAAGGCGGATAAATCTCGGCGACGATATCAGGCCCCTGGGATGATGCGGGGCCATCATGCAGTTCATTCAGCAGGGCAGGGTCGTCATACCAGGATCCATTGCGGTACATGTTCGATCTGGCGCACGAGACATACTGCATGGTCGACGGTTATCCTGGAGAACGAGGTTGCAAAAGCTTTATCAGAACTCCGTATAGAATGTCCTAACGATTGCCATCTC
The DNA here is from genome assembly GCF_055386855.1 of Lichenicola sp. GTC18331. NCBI lineage: Bacteria > Pseudomonadati > Pseudomonadota > Alphaproteobacteria > Acetobacterales > Acetobacteraceae > Lichenicola > Lichenicola sp. GTC18331. Next base: position 2,475,811 of record NZ_AP045015.1, read on the forward strand.
CGTATACCTCGACCTGATCAAGGTGGAAGTAAGTCCGTTCCGGCACGAGAATGCGTAGGTAACGTAGGGAGACATTTCCCCGCCAGATATGTGGCGTTCCATCGGCACCACCGAAATCGTCCGACGAAGTGCGTCGTTCGATGAGAGTCCAACTTCTGGCATCGTTCGAGGACCACAATTCCACATGCCGTGCTCGCTCACGCGCGACGTCCAGTCTGTTGTAGAGCCGAATCTCCAGCACATTGTGTAAATCACCGAGGTCGACCTGCCACCAAGGCCGATCTTCCACCTCCGTATGAAACTGGTATCTCCCCGTAATCTTGCCGTTCACCGCATTGCACGCATCCTCCTCCGGCGTCTTTCCGCAAGACCAGCTTCCGATCGAACTCTGTGTGGCGAGTTTGCCTCGTGCGACGTTCTGCAATGGCGTGGGGATACAAACTGCACCACGCATGCTGGCTTCGAGGTGGTTTCGCCAGAAATCCGACAAGATCGTATCGGTTACGGCTGAGGTCCTTGCGGCGACGTCACGATAATGTCCGTCCGCATGCATTCTGTCCCAGATGCCCTGGCTGTGAAATTCGCCAGCCACACCTCGCATGAGACGCCGCCGGCAATCGGCCTCGGAGCGGAGTGCGTAATGGTTGAGAACCGCCCTGCTTCGCATTCTCTGGTCGATCTCGGGAGATGCGAGATAGGCCTGACCACCTTCGGGAAACGTGGAGTAGTAACCTGCCATGTCCTTGCCGAGAACGTTGCGGCATTTGAATTGGTCGAGATAGGTGCTGTTTCCGTGCATCAGATCGTGAAGAGGGTTGGTCGCGAGCCACTCGTTCGAGAATATATTTGTTTTGACGAGGATTTTCGTGAAAGGGTGTAGTCTTTCCTCTCGTTTCTCATAATTGAGAAGAACACTGCCTTCTGGTCGCACGATATGAGCGCCTGGCCCGAACGTCGACCAGTGGAAGTACAGGACATCTGTCTCGGCAAGATCTCCCGTCAGGAGCCCGTTTATGCCCTTCTGATCGGCAATGTTGAGGAATTCATCGGCGTCAAAAAATGCGACACGTTCGGCCTCGTGCCGGTAGTTTGTGAGCCAATGAAGCATCATCTGCCGGTGTTGTCCGAGCAGGCCGAAATAGGTGAACGTGACGAATGGAGCGTCCGTGTCTATGAATGGCAGGAGCGTGGAATATAAACTAAATGGTTCATCATCGTTGCAATAGATGTATATATGGTCGAAACCAATCGCTTTATAGAAATTAACAAATTCAACGATGGATGACGTCTCCCACCGGCATGGAGTCATGATCACGTTCTTGTATCGAGGCATCATCAGCCTATCCAAAAAATGACCCAATACCGGGGAAGGACGCACTTCTCTTTGTTATGTCTCACGAGCCAACGTGTCGATGCAAGTTTGCATCCTGCGTTGGGCCGTCGAGACGTCGGATGCCAGTCGGATCAGGTCCGGGATCTGCCCAGGCTGACGGAGCACAGAGAAGAAGACCTCTCGGAGGCGAACTTGACCGCCCGGCCCCAGTGGCAGACAGGCTGCCGGTGGCAATTGCCGCTCTGACGTATCGCAAATGATCCGAAGAGCCGCAAAGCCATGCCCGGCGGCTTTTGCCGAACGCGCCACGATTCCGCTTTCCATGTCGATGGCGGCACATCCGGACGATCGATGCAGCGATCTTTTCCGCTCGCGACTGCCGACAATCTCGGCGCTGTGCAGGATCGGAGTGGAGGTGGCGGGAATTGCGGAACGGAGCAGGGCGGTCAGAGAGGGGTCGGTTTCGAGGCGCTCCTCACCGACCATGACAGCGTCAGGGATGATGACGGTTCCGGCGGCAAGTGAGGGATCGAGGCCACCGGCCAAGCCGAAGCTGAGAAATCGGGCGGCGCCGGCACGCGAAAGACGATCCAAAGCAATCTGTGCGCCCGTCTCCGTCGCACCGCTGATACCGACGCGTTCGGCTGGCACCAATCGCCGTGCCAGGCGTGCCTCTCTTTCCAGCCCCACCAGAATGCCAAGACGATCCATCGAGGCCTTCACTGATTCAGAACCCGTACGCGACCCGTTTGGTGTTGCTTTGCTGGAGCGTCTTGAAGCGGGACAGGGCGAGCAGCGGGAAGAACAAGCGGTAGCCGTGGTAGCGCAGATAGAACACGCGGGGGAAACCCACGGCGTTGTAGGGCTGCTCCTGCCATTCGCCGTTCTCGTCCTGTGTGGCGGTGAGATAGTCGATTCCGCGCGCCACTGCCGGGTGGTCGCGCCGTCCCGCGGCCATCAGGCCGATCACCGCCCAGGCTGTTTGTGAAGGCAGGCTTTCGCTGTAACGGCCCGGGGCGGCGCCTTCGAAGGTGGCGCAATCCTCGCCCCATCCGCCATCCTCGCGCTGGATCGAGATCAGCCAGTCAACCGCGCGCGACACCATCGGGTCGTCCTCGGCGATGCCGACCGCGTTGAGGGCGCACAGCACGGACCATGTGCCGTAGATGTAGTTGGTGCCCCAGCGTCCGAACCAGGAGCCGTCGGCTTCCTGTTCGCGTCGCAGATAGGCGATGCCGCGTTCGATGGTGGGGCGGTCTTCCGGGTGGCCGAGCTGGGCCAGCATGGACAGGCAGCGCGCCGTGACATCGGCCGTGGGCGGGTCGAGCAGCGCGCCGTGATCGGCGAACGGGATGTGGTTCAGAACATCGTGGTCGTTGTCGATGTCGAACGCACCCCAGCCGCCATTGGTGCTCTGCATGCCGATCACCCAGTGCCTGGCACGCTCCAGCGCCTCGGCATTGCCTTCGGCATCGTGCCTGTGCAGCAGCATCGCCACCACGGCGGTGTCGTCCACATCGGGGTAGTGCGGGTTGTTGTACTGGAACGCCCAGCCGCCGGGCTTGAGGCCGGGGCGGCGCACCGCCCAGTCTCCGACCACGTCGAGGATCTGCTTGGGGCGCAGCCAGGAAGCGGCGTCGTCCAGGCGGCGCTTGGTCTCGGCGTGCATCTCGCCGCCGATCGCGGCGGCGGCTTCGGCCATGGCGTGGCTGGCGAGGCCGGTATCCCAGACCGGCGACACGCAGGGCTGGCAATAGGCCTCGCCCTCGGCGTCGTCGGAGTTCACCAGCAGCGCACGCACGGACTCCCAGGCGGTTTTGGCGCGCGGATCGTCCGGCGACATGCCGAGCGCGTCGAAGAACATCACGCTGTTGGCCATGGCGGGGTAGATCGCGCCCAGCCCGTCCAGACCGTTCAGACGCGGCTCTATGAAGGCGCGGGCGCGCCGGATCGCGCGACGGCGCAGCCAGCCGGGGATCTGCGCCTCGATCGGGCGGATGAAGGCATCGAGACGGGCGAAGACCGGACCCCAGGCGGAGCGGTAGGGCCCGCGCGTCCAGTCTGTGATCCGCCAAGGATCGTCCCGGAACAGCTCGGGTACGTGCACGCCGCGCGGGTTGCGCGCGCGTGGACGCATCGCCGCCAGCGCCAGCAGCGGCACCACCACGGTGCGCGACCAGTACGCCATGTTCCAGATGTTGAAGAAGAACCACTTGGGGAAGAACACCACCTCGACCGGCATGCAGGGCGTGCCGCGCCAGGGGATCTCGCCGAACAAAGCGAGCTGGAACCGGGTGAAGACGTTGGCGCGTTCGGCGCCGCCGGCGTCCAGGATGGCGGCGCGGGCGCGGGCCATGTGCGGCGCGTCGATGTCGTCGCCGACGGCTTTCAGCGCGTAATAGGCCTTCACCGTCGCCGACAGGTCGAACCGGCCCTTGTAGTAGAGCGGCCAGCCGCCATGCTCGCCCTGGATGCGTCGCAGATAGCGTGCGAGGCGTTCCTGCAACTCGGGATCGATCCGGTCGAGATAATGCTCGAGCAGGATGTATTCGGACGGGATGGTGGCGTCGGCTTCGAGTTCGAACACCCAGTGGCCGTCGTCGCGCTGACGTGCGCCGAGAGCGGCCTGGGCGCGACGGATGGTTTCGTCCAGCCTTTCCCCGGCAGCGGGCGAGCGCGGCGTCGTTGTGAGCAACGGGGTGTGTTCCTTCCTGTTCTGATCGGCGAAAAACCGACCGGGACGATCCGAAGCGGCAGCGTGCGGGAGGACGAGAAGGCCCGCCCGGCTTGCCCGGGTCAGGACTGGAACGCGACCGACCCCGTTCGTGCAGCGCACAAAATTCCAGCCGCAGCCAGACCGGACCTCATGGCACCTTCGATGGTGGCCGGCAAGCCTGTTGCGGTCCAATCGCCTGCCAGCACGAGGTTGCTCAAACGCGTGCGGCTTTCGGGCCGCAGTTTCTCCTGCGCCGGGGTGGCGGCGAAGGTGGCGCGCTTCTCGCGCACCAGCCTGTGCGGGGGCACCGCCTCGGGCAGCACCGCGCGATCGGCGTGCTTCAGATAGGGCCGCACCACCGCGCGCACTTCGCGCCAGATCGTTTCGGCCAGTTCGGCGGGGGCGCGCTCGGACAGGTGGTTGGCGGCGCTGACCGTGACCGACAGGATGCCGGGCTTCACGAACACCCATTCGGTGACGCCGCCGACCACGCCGGCGAAGCGGGCGCGCCTGAGGTCGCCTGTGACGCGATCGAGCACGTCCGCGCGGTAATGCAGATTGAGGATGCTTTCGAATTCGTCCGGCACGAGCAGCTCCGGCAGCACGATGGCGGCCACGTCGCGCACGCTTTGCGCCGGCACTGCCAGCACCACGGAATCGCCCGGTTCCAGATTGCGCCGTCCTTCGGGCAGCATCAGCGCGCCGACCCGGCCCTGGGCCGGTTCCAGAGAGGCGACGCGGCAGCCGGTGCGGATCTCGGCGCCGCGGCGGCGCAGCAATGCCAGCGCCGGGTCGATCAGGCTCTCCGACAGGCCTTCCGCCGGGAACCAGGGCACGCAGGCTTCGCCGCCCTTGGCCATGCTTTCGCGCATCACCCGTCCCATCAGCGCGGCGCTGCCGGTCTCGGGACGCGTGTTCAGCACGGACACGGCGAGCGGCACCATCAGCCGGTCGGCCAGGGCACCGGGGCGCAGGCATTGCGAGACCGTGGCGTGCGGGCCGGCATTCATCAGTCGCACGAGGCCGCTCATCTCGCCGAGCGTCATGCCCGGAACCCGGCTGCCCGGTTTCAGCACCCACCAGGGAATGCGTCCGCGCGAAAGGCGCAGGCTCCAATGGGAGTCGTCGGCGAGGTCGTGGAACGGGAATACCGGCTTGCCCGGCCCGACCAGCGTGTCGCGCGCGCCGATCGCGTCGAGATAGCGGAACACCGTGTCGTTGGCGGAAAGCAGCAGGTGGTTGCCGTTGTCGATGCGGCAGCCGAGCTGCTTGTCCTCGTAGGAGCGCGCCCGCCCGCCGCAGGCTGGGCCTGCCTCGTAGAGCGCGACGCGACGCCCGCGCGCTGTCAGCGCCAGGGCGGTGGCGATGCCGGCGAGACCGCCGCCGACCACATGGACGGTGCTCACAGCGGGATCGCCGCGCGGACCGCGATTCGCAGCTTGCGCCAGAGCGGCACCGACACGCGCCGTCTCGGCTCCCGCCAATCCGCCTTGCGCAGCGTGGCGAGAATGGCGGCGTAGCTGGCCGCCATCAGGCGGGCCGGGCGCATGGCGCGCCGGTTGCAGCGTCGCATGGCGGCGCGGGCTTCGCGAAAATGCGTCTCGGCGCGATCGGCCATGGTGCGGCAGGCGGGGCGCAGGCCGGGCGAGGAAAGCGCCGCGTCGGGGTCGTGCGGCACGCCATGCGCGTCCAGAACGTCGGCGGGGAGGTAGAGCCGGCCGCGCTCGGCGTCCTCGCCCAGATCGCGTAGGATGTTCGTGGTTTGCAGCGCCCGGCCGAGATGGTGCGCGACCCGGTCGGCATCGGCCGAGCTGTCGCCGAAGGCGCGTACGGACAGGCGGCCGACGGCGGAGGCGACGCGGTCGCAGTAGAGATCGTATTCGGCCGGGCTGGGCGCCACCACCACGGTCTCGGCATCGGTCTGCATGCCGTCGATCACCGCGTCGAAATCGGCCTGACGCAGCGAATAGCGGCGGATGGCGGCGCGCAGCACGCGGTCGAGCGCGTCTCCGGTGCGCCCTGCATAAAGGCCGGCGATGCGGGCGCGCCAGGCATCGAGACGGGGCAGGCGGTCGGCGAGCGGACTTTCCTCGTCCGCCACGTCGTCCACCAGGCGGCAGAAGGCGTAGATCGCATACATGGCGTAGCGGCGATCGGGCGGCAGCACGCGCATGCCGCGCGCGAACGAGGTGCCGGCCTTGCGGACGATCTCTTCCACCCCGGCCAAATCGGCCTGGGTGCAGCCGAGCGCGTTGTCCGTCATCAGAACACGTGCCTCAGGCTGTGCAGCAAACTCATGCCCATGTCGCCGCGCGACAGCTTCACGCGCTGCGCCAGCGGGTCGCTGCGCCGCAGACGCCGGGCGAGGCGCTGCGAGAGGGACACGATCACGGCGGCTTCCATGCGCATGCGCCGGTCGGCGATCAGGCCGGCGAGCCCGGCAGCGATGCCGTTCAGGCGGTCCACCTCGTCCAGCAGACGGTCGATCACGCGACGCAGGCCGGGCGAGCAGCGCGGGGCGAGCACGCTCTCCACCGTTTCGCCTTCTTCCGCCAGCCACGCGCCGGGGAGGTAGGAGCGGCCGAGCTCGCGCAGATCGTCGCCGCAATCCTGGAGATGGTTCAGGATCTGCAGCGCGGTGCAGAGCGCATCCGACGCGGCATGGCTGGCCGCGCCTTCGCCGTGCAGGTCGAGCAGGAACAGCCCGACCGGATTGGCGGAATAGCGGCAATATTCGAGCAGTTCGGCCAGGGTCGCGGTGCGGGGCGCCTGGGAGTCGCGCCGGAACGCCACCAGAAGGTCGGTGGCGCGTGCGGTGGTGACGCCGGTTTCGCCGAGACTCCGATGCAGACGTGTTGCGATCGCGGCCTCCCCCGGCGAAACGAGGCCGGGTTCCGCGGTTCTACCGCAGACCAGCGCGCCCATCGCATCGAGGCGGGCGATCTTGGCCTCCGGCGACAACACGGCGTTGTCCGCGATGTCGTCGATGGCGCGGGCATAGTTGTAATAGGCGTGGACGTGCGGCCGCAGGCGTCGCGCGATCAGCAGGGACCCGACCGGAAAGTTCTCGGTGTTCTTGTTCTTGCCGGAGGCGATTTCGACCGCCTGCGTGGGGGGAGGCGCGCGTTCGGCCAGGCTGGCCTGCGGGGCGGCGACGGTCATGCGACGGTTCTGCCTTTCTCGCGGTCGCGATAGGCGCGGCTTTTCCAGACCACGCCGCGTCCACGGTGGTGATCGATCGCCGAGCCGATCGTGGCCCCGGTGTAGAACAGGCCGATCAAGGGCAGCAACAGGGCCCAGAGCGGCGACAGGCGGAAGCGGCGCAGCGTCGGCAGGAACGAGGCCGTGGACAGCACCCAGGCGGCAAGCCCGATCCAGCGCGCCGTGCCATGCGCGAACAGCAGGCACAGCACCGGGGCCAGCCAGACCAGCACCATGCCGATCACCGTGCCCAGCAGCAGCAGGGGCGAGAAGCGCAGCTGCACATAGGCGGTGCGGGCGACCATCCGCCACACATCGGCGGCGCCGGGATAGGGCCTGACCGAGCGGGCCAGCATGGAGTGTCCGAGCCAGATGCGTCCCCCGGCGCGCTTGAGCCGCGTGGCCAGGGTGACGTCGTCGATCAGCGCGCCGCGCAGGCTTTCGATACCGCCGATGCGGGCGAGCGCGTCCTTGCGGATCAGCACCGTGCCGCCTGCGGCCGCGGCGGTGCGCGCGCGGGGATCGTTCACCCGGGCGAACGGGTAGAGCAGCTGGAAGAAGAACACGAAGGCCGGGACCAGAGCGCGTTCGGCGGCGCTGATCGTGCTCAGCTCCACCATCTCCGAGACCTGATCGAGCCGGTCGCGCTCGGCCTTGGCGACCAGCGTGGTGAGGTGGGCCGGGTCGTGGATGATGTCCGCGTCGCAGAGCAGCAGGTAGCCGTTCGGCTCCGGCAGCGCGGCCAGCGCCGCCGAGACGCCCTGGTTCACCGCCCAGAGCTTGCCGCTCCAGGAGTCCGGCGGTTCGGCGCCGTCCACCACCAGCAGGCGTGGCGAGCCGTTGCCCACCGCGCGGGCGAGGGCGCCGGTGCCGTCCGTGGAGCGGTCATCCACCAGGACGATGCGGAACGCGCCGGGGTAATCCTGCGCCAGAAGCGAGCGGAGGCAGGCTTCGACGCCTTCCGCCTCGTCGCGGGCCGGGATCACGATCTGCACCGGCGGCCAAGGCGTCGCCGGGTCCGGGGCGACCGGGCGCAGCACCGGGCCGGCCTGCCAGAACCGTCCGTGGAACAGGATCAACCAGCACCAGATCAGCAGGGTGGTGACGGCAAGAAGTAGCACGGCGCTCAGATCATCCCGTTGGCGCGGAACCAGTTCACGGCGTCGCGCACCGCTTCCCGGGCCGGGCGGGGCGCATAGCCGAGCGCCTGTTTGGCCTTGTCGGAGGAGAAGAACATCTTCTTCTTGCTCATCGCCAGCGTGTCGCGTGTGACGCGCGGTTCGATCCCGGCGCGGCGGGCCAGGATCTCGGACGCGACGGCGACGGGGTAGAGCAGCTGGCGCGGCAGTTCGATGCGCGGCGCCTTCACCCCGGCGATGTCGCTGACCAGACCGAACAGGTCCTTGAGAGAGCGGTCCTCGCCGCCGAGGATGTAGCGTTCGCCGATCTGGCCGCGCTCGAAGGCGAGGGCGTGGCCTTCGGCGACATCGTCCACATGCACGAGATTGAGGCCGCTATCGACATAGGCCGGCATGCGTCCGGCGGCGGCGTCGCGGATCATTGCGCCCGTGGGGGTGGGCTTGACGTCGCGCGGGCCGATCGGCGTGCTCGGATTGACGATCACGGCGGGCAGGCGCCGGTCGCGGACGAGGGACAGCACCGCCTGTTCGGCGCGGTATTTGCTGAGCTTGTAGACGCCGACGATCTTGTCTTCGTGCACGGGGGTGAGTTCGTTCGCCACCGTGCCGTCGCCGACGAGGCCGAGCGCCGCCACGGACGAGCAGTATACGATGCGTTCGACGCCGGCCTCCTGCGCCGCGATCATCAGCGCGCGCGTGCCCTCGACGTTGGCGCGCATCATCGCCTCCGGGTCCGGCACCCAGAGGCGGTAATCGGCGGCGACGTGGAACAGGGCGCTGCAGCCTTCGAGCGCGCGCCGCATGCTGGCCGGATCGGTCAGGTCGCCTTCCACCAGCTCCGCGTCGAGCCCGTCGACGTTGCGCCGGTCGCCGTTCGGGCGGGCCAGCAGGCGGAGCGCATGGCCGCGTGCGAGCAGGGTGCGGGCGACGGCCGACCCCACGAAGCCGGTGGCGCCGGTCACCAGAACGGGTTTGGACATCGGAGCAGCTCCGCGATCGGGGGAAACGGCGTCTGTTTGCCCGTCCGCGTCCGGGCGGTCAAAGGGCGGCCACGCACCGGGTTCCGGTGCCGGGAGCGGTGTGCGACCGTGCGGCCCGACGCATCCGCCTCGATTCCGACAGCTTCTCGTGCAGAGATCGGAACGAACCGGCGTCCCGGGCGTCGGAGGATCAGGGGGGATTGGTTTCCATGAGACATGTGGTTCCGGCGGCGATTCTGGTGTCGATCGGTTGCGCCGTTCCGGCTGTGGCGGCGCCGATGGTGCAGCCGAAACGCGCGGTCTACGGCTGCGTGGACCCACGTGCGACCACGGCGCTGGCGATTCCCGACGGCCGTCTGCGCAACCGGAAATGGGTCGATTACGTGCACCGCACCGGGCATTGCGTGCTGTTGCCGGCGTCGGGGACGCTGGAGGTGTTGTTGCACCAGGGGCCGCTGGTGCTGGTGAAGGCGCCGGATGCCCGGGGCGACACGCCTCCGGTCTATGCGCAGTCTTCCGATCTGAAGGAGATCGCGGAGGAGGCGCCCGCACCGGCCGCCACGGCGCCGGAAGCGCCGGCTGCCGGGACCGCGGCGACACCGGCTCCCATGCCCGACGCCGTTCCGGCGTCGCCCCCTGCCGTGACGACCGAGCCTGCCGCGCCAGGCCCGGCGGCCCCGTCCGCACAAACGTCTCCCGCCGAGCCCTCGCCTGCTCCTGCCGCCACCACGCCGCCGCAACCCTCTGCGGCTCCGCCTCAAGCCGCGACCACGGCGTCGCCGGCACCCGACGTGATCACGACGCCGACGCCGTCTGTCGCGACGCTTTCGCCCGTTCCGGCGACTCCCCCGGTCGCTGCGACGCCGACGCCACCGGCCGTTACGCCGCCCCCGGCGCCGAAGGCCGAGCCGACGGTTGCGCCGACGCAGGCCGCTGCGATGCCGCCGGTGTCGGACGCGGCCAGGCCGGAGACACATGGCTCCTCGGGCATCTCGATCCTGGCCGTGATCGTGGTGCTGGCCTTGCTGGGTCTGATCGCCGCCGCCGTGATGATCGCGCGGCAGCAACGCCGCTTCGCCCATGTGGAAGACGCGGATTGGCAGAAGGAGGATCGTTATGTCGATCCGCTGGCCAGCGCCGTCCCGCATCCGCAGGCCGGGCTGTCGCCCGAACCGACGCCGCAGGCGTTTCGGCGTGGCTGCATCGAGGTTCTGGAGGGCGGCGGCTGGACCGTCCAGCCCAGCTTCGCGGCGAGCGCGACGCGGGACGGCGCGCCCGACATTCTGGCCCGTCGGAAGGACGCCGTTCTCGCCGTGCGCTGCCAGGCCGGCGACACGACCATCACGCCGGACATGATCCGCGCGGTGGCGGCGATGGGGCAGCAGGCGCGCGCGCATGTGACCGTTCTGGCGACGCCCGCGCCGATGACGCGCCGCGCGCATGACGAGGCGATGCGGTTGCACGTGCATGTGCTGGATGCCGAGGAGTTAGGCGGGCTGTCCGCCTGACATGCCGTCCATGCCGGCCTGGTGGTCCGGCAATGGGCTGAGCCTGCTGCGCACGCCGGATGAGGCGATCCTGGCCGCGTTGGCGCGCCGTGCCCTGGGGCGGCACCGCATCAACGAACACGCGCAACTGCGAGCCTGGCAGCACCAGATCCGGCAATTGAAGATCGTGTGCCGTGGGTTCGACGATCCCTCTGCGGTGACGGTCCTTTTCGAGTTCGAAATTCCACGCCTGAGCGGACGGATCGACACCGTTCTTCTGTTGCCGCACGCCATTATCATTATGGAGTTCAAGGTCGGCGCGGATCGGTTCGATCCGGCCGACAGGGTGCAACTGGAAAGCTATGCACTGGACCTGCAGGATTTTCATGACGGCTCGCGCCGACATCCGATCCTGCCGATTCTGGTTGCGACGAATGCCGACCGTCCGAGCGCCGATCTGCCGTTTCTCCTGTGTGGCGCCGCTCCGGTCATGGAAGCCAATGACCGCAGCCTCGCGGCGCTGATCCAGGTTCTACATCGCGCGCCGCCCCTGGGAGGCCGGGTGCTGGATCGGGCAGGCTGGGAGTATGCCGCCTACAGGCCCGTACCCAACATCATCGACGCCGCCTGTCATCTCTTCATGCGGCACGACGTCGCCGACCTGCTGACGATGCGCGCCGATGCACATAATCTGTCCACCACCACGGACCGGATCAACGCGCTTCTGGTGCAGGCCAAACATGCCGGAACCAAGCTGATCTGCTTTGTCACCGGCATTCCCGGCGCCGGTAAGACGCTGTGCGGCCTGAATGCCGCTTTTTCCGGTGACGAGACTGCGCGCGCCGCTTTTCTGACCGGCAATCCGAGCCTGGTGCATGTTCTGCGCGAAGCGCTGGTGCGCAGTGTGGCCTCGACGGCGGCCGAACGGCGCGCCGCGCGGCACCGCATGGAGGGCGTGATCCAGGCCCTGCCGAAGTTTCGCGACGACGGTGTTCGCAGCGGTCATACCCCGCCCGAACGCGTGGTGGTGATCGACGAGGCACAACGGTCCTGGACCGAGGCGCATGCCGTGGCGCGCACGCGCGATAAGTCGGTGCCGCTGCACCGCTCGGAGCCGGCGCATCTGCTCGACATCATGGCGCGTCACGACGGCTTCGCCGCTATTCTCTGCTTGATCGGCAATGGACAGGAGATCCATGACGGCGAGGGCGGTCTGGCGACCTGGAGCGAGGCGCTGGCGGAGCGTCCAGAGTGGTGCGTGGTTGCGGCTGAGGCCACTCTTGATGCGCCGGAGCCGCGCAACCGTCTTGCCAGACTGCCCCGGCTTGAGATCGAGCCTTCCCTGCATCTGGATGTGCCGGTGCGTACGCTTCGACATGATGCAGCGCCACGTTGGGTGGATTGCGTCCTGCGCGGCGACGCCGATGGTGCGCGCGCGGTGATTCAGACCGCAGGACCAGTGCCGTTCCATCTCACCCGCGATCTGGCCGCGTTGCGCGCCGGTCTGCGCCGGCGGGCCGGAAACCGGCATCGCGCCGGACTGGTCGCCAGCGCCGGTGCGCGTCGTCTGCGCGCAGAAGGGCTTGGTTGCGAGGTTCCGCACATGGATGCGGACGCGGTGGCGCGTTGGTTTCTGGACAGTTGGGTCCGCGACCGCGACGTGCGCGCGTCCGACGCACTGGAACTGGTGGCGACGCAGTTCTCCGTGCAGGGACTCGAACTGGACCAGGTCGGGTTGTGCTGGGACGGCGATCTCGTACACGGCGCCAACGGCTGGGAGGTGCGCTCCTTCCGCGGCACGCGTTGGCAGACAGCGCGCGATCCGGACAAGATCGCCTGGCGGCTGAACACCTACCGCGTTCTCCTGACGCGTGCGCGGTTCGACACGCTGATCTGGGTGCCACACGGCGACGCGGCCGATCCGACGCGCGATCCGAAACGGTTCGACGCCGTTGCCGACTTCCTGCGGGCGTGCGGCGTGACGGAGCTGGACGCGGAAAGCGTTCAACCACGCGAACCGGAGCCATCCTGGCTCGCCCGCTGAGGGGATCGTATCGACACCGCATCGGTCGCGTTGGGACATCCTATGATGCCGCCCCCTGTGTGGAGGCGGCATGTCGGATTGGGTCGGTTCGGATCGTCGGCGGGCCAGGTGCGTTTGCCGGCAGTGTTTCACGGCACGGCGCGGCTGCTGGACGGATCCGAACCGCCGCCACCGCCCCGGACGCCACGCTTCGACGACCTCTCGAGCGAGTTCCAGGCCGATCTGACCGTCAGCTTCGCGCTCCTGACCGGCGTCGGCTAAGAGCCGGTGCACCCGGACCACCCGGCCTACGCCGATTATCTCGCCGCCAGTGCGGCGCACGCTGTGGCATTGCCGTCGGAACCCCTGCACGGGCCCGATCCGCTGTCGCCTGACACGATCTCGATGCCGTTCGAGACCACGATCACGGTCACGGCGGCGATGGCGTTGCAGCACGGGCTGGTGCCGCCCGGCCACCCGGATTCGGCCCGTGCCCACGAGCCTGCGACGGCGGCGCGCCCGGTGCGGCGCAAGCCGTTCCCGCCGCCCTGCTGGCGCGCCTCGGGCGTGGGCGCCATGCCGCCGGGCGGGGATATCGGCGCGTTCACGGCGTCGCTGGATCATGCGCCGCGCGGCCAGTCGACGGCGGCAACCGGTTCCAGACAGAGCGGTCCTGTATCTCCGCCGTCCGGCGTGGTGGCGTCGGTCGCACCTCCGGCCATTGCGCCGATTGCCGGCGGCACGACAAACCGAACGGAGCAGCCCGCGAACGGTACGCCTTTGGGAAACGCCGTGCGCTTCGTGAGGCGCGACCTAAACGCCGAAGAGGAAAGTTCCTCCGCCGCGCTGGAGCAGATCGTCACGGGAACGGCGCATGCGCTCCGGGACGCCGGCCGTTATTTCTACCACCTTGCCAGGAATGGTTCCGGCGATCCGCTGGTCGCGCAGGCGAATGCCTATGCCGTGACGATGGCTCGCAGGGGTGCGGATGCCGTGTCTAACGCCGTTCAGCATCCGGTCGGCACCGCGATGGCAATCGGCGACGGGATGAAAGGCCGGGCCGAACAGCTGGTCACCGAGGCCCGGTCTGCCGAGGCGGCGGGGAGACTGCCGGAGTTCATCGGCGGCGAGGCGGGCGAAGCGGTCGTCGGGGCGGCGCAAATGGTTGCAGCCCCCGAGATCAAGGGACTGACGGCGACGGCGGACGTCGTGCACGCCGCCGAGGTCGGTGCGGAGGGAGAGCGTCTTGCCGCAGCTGCACGACGTTCGAGACGACAAAGGCGGTTGCCGTGACTGGCACGAAGCCATCCGGCGATCTGGCGAATAGCTATGAGGCAGGCATTCGCGGGCTGAACAAGGGAGCTCCGCTGGCAGATCGTCAGTACGAAGTCTTTGTCGATGGGAAGTGGGTCAATGGTACTGCCGACGATGTGATGCTCGTGGGTGGCAAAAGGACGGCGATAGAGGCGAAATTCGTTAATGATTGGGCAACTTCGATCAGGATCCGGCCAGTCCGGTGAGTAGCAAATCCTGGGCATAAAAAGAAGAAGTAACGATGCTACAACAGACAAAAAAATACCCTGCTGGTTTTCCGGGTGGTGTTATTTATCATACGAACAGCATTGAGTTTGCTGAACAATACACAGAAGTTTTCAAAAGGTCTGGCATTACAAAATTTCGTTTTTTTATAACTCGAGTGGAGTAGGGGAAGAGATGGCAGACTACCTGGACGAGCTCGGGCGGATATATGGTGGACCCATAGAAAGAACCGACAATCGCACCATACCCGGAACGGTCGACGTTGAAGGCGTGAAAGTCGTCTACCTCCAAGACAGCAAAATCGCGCCGACACCCGATCAATTCAGAAAGGTGAGCAGGAAGATTGATCCCCCGCTCCTGACTCACGGAGGAGCGTCCGAATACGGTTGCCTGATCACGACCCCGGACGGTCAGTCATTCTTCTGCTGGGGGTATCACGGCGATCTCGACGGGTAGGAGAAGCAGATCACGCAAGGCGCGCAGGCGCTTGGCGGGACGCTGGCGACGATCGAGGGTGCGGTGTTCAAGCGGAACGACGGCGTCGAGATGCCGCTTGCCGAGTGTCGCGTGGAGTTTGTGTGAACGATCGCTGGGCAGGGGTAGGGCGGGGGCCGCTTCCCTCTTCCATGAGGCGTATGCGGTGCCTCGCGCGCACGGCTGACATTTCTCCCGCATTCCCGTAAAGCAGCAGCATGACCGACACGCCGCTCTCGTCCATCCGCAACTTCTCGATCATCGCCCATATCGACCATGGCAAGTCCACCCTGGCCGACCGGCTGATCCAGGCCTGCGGCGCGCTGTCCGAGCGCGAGATGACCAACCAAGTGCTTGATAACATGGATATCGAGCGGGAGCGGGGCATCACCATCAAGGCGCAGACCGTTCGGCTGAGCTACCCGGCCAAGGACGGCAAGACCTACGTGCTGAACCTGATGGACACGCCGGGCCACGTCGATTTCGCCTACGAGGTGAGTCGGTCGCTCGCGGCCTGCGAGGGGTCGCTGCTGGTGGTGGACGCGTCGCAGGGCGTGGAAGCGCAGACCCTGGCCAACGTGTATCAGGCGCTGGACGCGAACCACGAGATCGTGCCGATCCTGAACAAGGTGGACCTGCCGGCGGCCGAGCCGGACCGAGTGAAGCAGCAGATCGAGGACGTGGTCGGCATTCCGGCGGACGACGCGGTGATGATCTCGGCCAAGACCGGGCTCAACATCGAGGGGGTTCTGGAAGCGCTGGTGACGCGCCTGCCGCCGCCTGTGGGCGATGCCGATGCGCCGCTGAAGGCGCTGCTGGTGGATAGCTGGTACGATGCCTATCTCGGCGTGGTGATCCTGGTTCGGATCAAGGAAGGGCGTCTGAAGCGCCACGCCAAGATCCGCATGATGGCCAAGGGCTCGGTGCACAATGTCGAGCAGGTGGGCGTGTTCAGCCCCGCCATGCGGCCGGTCGAGGAACTCGGCCCGGGCGAGATGGGCTACATCACCGCGGCGATGAAGACGGTGGCCGACTGCAACGTGGGCGACACCATCACCGAGGACCGCCGCCCCGCGACCGAGCCTTTGGCCGGGTTCAAGCCCTCCGTGCCCGTGGTGTGGTGCGGGCTGTTCCCGATCGATGCGGACGATTTCGAGAAGTTGCGCGAGAGCCTGGGCAAGCTGCGGCTGAACGACGCCTCGTTCCATTTCGAGGCGGAGACCTCGGCGGCTCTGGGATTCGGCTTCCGCTGCGGCTTCCTGGGGCTGCTGCATCTGGAGATCATCCAGGAGCGCCTGTCGCGCGAGTTCGACCTGAACCTGATCGCGACCGCGCCGTCGGTGGTCTATCGCCTCTACAAGACCAACGGCGAGATGGAGGAGCTGCACAACCCGGCCGACATGCCGGACCCTGTGCATATCGACCGGATCGAGGAGCCCTGGATCAAGGCGACGATCATGGTGCCGGACGATTATCTCGGCTCGATCCTGACCTTGTGTTCCGAGCGTCGCGGGCAGCAGACCGACCTGACCTATGTCGGCGGCCGGGCGATGGCGGTGTATCGCCTGCCTTTGAACGAGGTGGTGTTCGATTTCTACGACCGCCTGAAATCGGTGAGCCGCGGCTACGCCTCGTTCGACTACCAAATGGACGGCTACGAGGAGAGCGATCTCGTGCGCATCTCCATCCTGGTGAACCAGGAGCCCGTCGACGCCCTGTCCTTCGTGGCGCACCGCTCGGCGGCCGAAGCGCGTGGCCGTGCGATCTGCGGCAAGCTGAAGGATCTGATCCCCCGGCAGCTGTTCAAGATCGCGGTGCAGGCGGCGATCGGCGGCCGGGTGATCGCGCGCGAGACCATCGGGGCGATGAGCAAGGACGTGACCGCCAAGTGCTACGGCGGCGACATCAGCCGCAAGCGCAAGCTTCTGGAGAAGCAGAAGGAAGGCAAGAAGCGCATGCGGCAGTTCGGCAAGGTGGAGATTCCGCAGACGGCCTTCCTCGCCGCCTTGAAGATGGACTGAGCCCTCTTGATTTGGCGGCGGACCTTGCTATGGTCCGCCGCCCTGAGCCGCCGCGTGCGGCTCATGCGAAGGCTGGACAGGTGGCCGAGCGGCTTAAGGCGCACGCTTGGAAAGCGTGTGTGCGTGAAAGCGTACCGTGGGTTCGAATCCCACCCTGTCCGCCAACCCCCTTTCAGAACCTCTCCGAACCAGACCGCGCGTTCTTGCGCCTGCTGGCTTTCCCCGTATTGGGCTTTCCGATCCGAACCGCATCGAACCAAGCGGGAACGATTGCGGGGTGTCATGCGAGGTGCTGAAACCCGGGGTGGGGTATCGTGCTGACCGCCCCTCAGGTGCAGCGGCTGGAGCCGGCACAAGCACCATACAAGCGGGCGGACGGTGGTGGGCTGCACGTCCTTGTGAAGCCGACCGGGTCGAAGCCCTGGCGCATGCGCTACGTGCTCCACGGCAAAGAGAAACTGCTCTCGTTCGGCACCTATCCAGCGGTGAGCCTGTCGGCGGCGAGGAACGCCCGCGACGACGCGCGAGATCAACTCCGGCAGGGCCACGACCCGGCCACCGTGAAACAGGCGCGGCGCGCCATGAGCGCCAATCCGGAGAACCGGTTCGAGACCGTTGCGCGGGACTGGCATAACCTGATCGCCCCGCACCGATGCGAGAAGGGAGCCGGCCGAGGTTTTCCACGATGCGGAAACGGCGCTCCCTATGGCGGACGCACACCGGCCAGAAGCACGTCGACCATGCGCCGGGCGCGCTCGGAAGCACGATCGTCGACCGCGATGCCGATCGTACCCGAAAGGGCGCGCAGGAGATCCACCGGGTCGAGCGACGGATCGAAGCTGCCTGCGGAGGCTGCGCGCGCGGTCAGTCGTCGTATCGCTTCCTTGAGCGTGTCGCCGGACGCCGGCAGCGAAGTCTCCGGGCCGATGATCGCAGTGAGCGCCGGCCCGATGATCCGCTTGGCCATAAGGACATCCACGAATGCCAACAGCCATTCCCGAAGTGCTCTTTCCGGCGTCGCCGATGCCGTCAGGGTCGTCTCCAACTCCACCAATGTTCCGACCTCTTCGCGGTAGAGTGCTTCGAGCAGCTCCTGGCGGTTTGCGAATTGCCGGTAGAGCGTCCCGATTCCCACCCCGGCGCGGCGGGCGACCTCTTCCAGGCTGATGCCGATATCGCCCGCCAGCACGGCGGACCTGGCGACCGACAGCAGGTGGGCACGGTTCCGTACGGCGTCCGCCCGGCGCGGGCGCGAATGTGAAGAAATAACCCTTCTCCCCTTGCAAGCGGAGGTATCCTCCACTTAGTAAATGGAGGCGCCCTCCGAATACGCCGACCATGCTCGGAGCGCCAGCACGGGAGTTTCGCCATGACACGCATTTTCGATGAATTCTCCACCGCGGACGAGGTTCTTGCGGATCGCGACCTGTCCGGAAAACGGATCGTCGTGACGGGCGTATCGGCCGGGCTCGGTGTGGAAACGGCGCGGGCGCTGGTTGCCCGCGGTGCGCACGTGATCGGCACCGCGCGCGATCTCGGAAAGGCGGAAACGGCTTGCATCGTCGTGCGCCAGGCCGCTGCGACCGGCGGCGGCCAGCTGACGCTTGTCGAGCTCGACCTTGCCGACCTCGCCTCGGTCGCCTCCGCCTCGGACCAGTTGCTGGACATGAGACAGCCGTTCGATGCGATCATCGCCAATGCCGGCGTCATGGCATGCCCATTCGAACACACTGCCGACGGTCACGAACGACAGTTCGGAACAAACGTCCTGGGTCACTACGCACTGATCGCCCGTCTTGCGCCGTCCATCCAGGACGGAGGCCGCATCGTACTGCTTTCGTCCTCAGGACACCGTTACGCGGCCTTCGATCTTGAGGATCCGAACTTCGAACGCTCACCCTATGATCCCTGGGTTGCCTACGGACGCTCCAAGACGGGCGACGTCTTGCTGGCCGTCGCGTTCGATACGGCGTTGCGCGGACGGGGCATCAGGGCAGTGGCCGTTCATCCGGGCGGGATCAACACCGAACTCTCACGACATCTGGCCGGAGGCGAGCTGGCAGCCCGTCTCGCCGCGATCAACGCGCAACTCGCTTCTCAGGGAAAGCCGCCCTTCCGCATGAAATCCATCGCGCAAGGAACCGCGACGACGGCATGGGCTCTGATCGCGCCGCCGGACGAGGTCGGCGGCCACTATTGCGAGGACTGCCACGTCGCCTCGGTGGTCACTGACGAGCCGTCGCGGGAACGGATCGGCGTCGGCGTTCGGCCCTATGCGCTTGACCCCGGCACGGCCGACGCGCTGACGCTTCTTTGCGCGCGCCTTTCGGGCGTGACGCTGGACACGACACGGTAGAGGCATGACGGCGGCACCGCGTCACGATGTCCGTTCACGGAACGCAAGATCGATCAGTCGATCGAACATCCGGTCGCTGAGCCGTCGGCGCAGAAACAGAAGCGGGCGCGCGCCGAGACCGCCGCTGTAACGAGGAGCGGGCCGGCGTGCGCTGAGCGCGCGCACCACCATGTCGGAGACGACGGACGGAATCGACATCCTGTTCGCGAATGCCGGGATCCAGGCGTTCAAGCCGATCCTCGAAATGGGCCATGCGGACTGGCACGATCAGATCGACATCAATCTGAACGGCACGGCGAGGATGATACGCGTCGTGGCGCCCTTCCTGGTCGAACGCGGCGGCGGACGGATCATCGTCACGTCGTCCACGCAGGGGCAGCATGGGACGTTGAACGGTTCGAGCTACTCCGCCTCGAAATGGGGTATCCTCGGCCTGATGAAATCCGCCGCGCTGGAACTCGGCAAACACAGGATCACCGTCAACGCCGTCATTCCCGGCCTGATCAACACGGCGCTGACGCGGCATGAGGACCGCTATGCGCAGGCGATCGAAGCCGGCGGCAAACAGCCGAGCGGCAACGAGACCGAAGACGAGAAGACCGCCGCGGCGGCTTTGGCGGCCAAGCTCCCGCTCGGCGTGCCGTGGCTCGAACCCGATGCGATCGCGCCTGCCGTGGTGTTTCTCGCGTCCGACGCGGCGGCCATGGTCTCGGGTACCAGCCTTGCCGTCACCGGCGGCGACAGCGCCAACGTCACGGCGTGACGCCCGGCGCGCTGTGGCGGCAAGGCTTTCGATGCGCGTCCGATCGCCTATGCGATTCGCTTGTTTCCACTGGCTGGAAACAAGCGGCTGCGATGCGTGTGCCGGCGGATCGACAGATCCAGGTGGAGTGATCGCAGCGAAAAGCGGTGTCCATTCTCGCGATCGGATGTCATCGGCAGACGATCGCGGAGAAACCTCCGGCCAGGGGGCTCGCGTGTGTGCATCCCGATGCGGCCACGCATGGATGGCCACCGAACGCCGTTCGCCTGCGACACCGCGAGACGGTCGGAGGCGTCCCGCATCGGTTCGCGCGGAACGCTTCCGGGGATTCCCGGTCGTGTCAGGTGATCGGCTCAGGGATGCGCCAGGCCGAGCAGCGGCCGCAGATAGATGATGGCGGTCATGCCGATCTCGAACCCGTCGCGAGAGGGCCGGGCGCGTGGCGCATAGTAGTTGTTGGGATTGACGATGTACTGGACGCTCGGTTCCAGCGCGATCGACGGCAGCACGAAGGTGTGGCTGTGCAGATCGAACACCATCTTGGCGTCGCTCGGCACCCGATAACCGTAACCGGCCGCCTGGCTGGATTCCGCCAGGAAACGCTTCTGCCGGCTGCCCAGTGTGCTCCAATGGATCTGCATGTTGTAGGTGTCGTTCGGATGACCCGCGAACGGCGCCTGGATCTTCGCGCCGAGATAGGCTTCTGCCTTGATCGCGTCGTAGGTCTCGAAGCCGGAACCGGCACCGCCATAGACGGCGACCGCCGTGCCGTGCGGATTGCGCGTGCGGCCGCCATCCTTGCGCCAGACATATTGCTGACCGGTCAGGAAAACGCCCGACACGCCGGTTTCGGTCGCTGGACGAAGGCGCGGATTGGCGACGCGGGAGGTGCCGCGCACGGTCAGGAGCGGATCGGTGATGGTGGACGAGTTGTAGTATCCGGCGAATTCGAAGGTGGACGGATAGGCCGTCTTGTCGAACCCGCGCTTGTAGCCGATCTCGCCCATGCCGACCGCGCCGGTGGCGTTGTGCGTGTCCCAGCGCCAGCCATCGGTATGGATCAGCTTCGCGTTCGATTCCTGCGCGCCGAACTGGAAAAACACGCCGTTCGCCAGTGTGAATGCCGCGCGGCCCATCCAGGACGAGAAGATCGGCGTGCTGATGCCGGCGTTCAGGGCGATGGAGTCCTTGAAGCACGTCAGCATCTGGTCGCAATTCGGCACCAGGAAATAGCGCGTCAGGTTGGAGCGGCCGACCTCTGTATCGACATGGCCGAACAGTTTCTGTTCGTAGGTCAGTACGGAGAGATAATTGCCGCGGAACAGATGCGGCGGTTGATAGCCCAGCGTGTTGTCACCGATCTGCGGCGAGATGTTCTCGTTGTTGCGCAGGAAGAACAGGCTTTCTTCCATGTGGAAGGCGCCGCCGCGCAGGCCGAGCAGACGCTCCGTGTCGATATCGGTATCGAGCATGGCGATGCCGTTGTTCAGGCGCTGTCCGATATCGCTGCCGGCGCTGAGATTGTCCACGAAGGCGTCGAGCACCAGCCCCTTGAAGGTGATGCCGCGATCGGCGAGCGGCCGGGTGACGGCGGTCAGCAGACCGTTGGTCGGGTGTTCCGCTTCCCGCGACGGCGCGATCACGCCAGGCGCGATGCGTGGCGAGATGGTGTTCGGCGTCTGGCCGGGAATGGCCGATCCTTCCGATGCCGGCAGCGTCGAGCCCATCACGGTGACGCGCTGCATCGGGGTGGCGGCGGCGATCGGAATCTGGGCGCGGGCGGTGGCGGGCAGGACGGCGAGGCCGGCCAGAAGGATGAAACGGAGGGAGAAACCGCGCCGGGCCTGGGGATGGGGGTGGTTCACGCGTGATCCTGTTCGATGCGGGTGTCGCGAGGTCTCGGCATTAACTGTCATGGTGAAACTTAATCGGCGGCGATCCGCCGGAAGGCCGGAGCCCCTCTGGACAGGACCAGGACGCCGAGCGCGGTGGCGGTGCCCGCGACCACCGCCAGCGACGCGCCGACGCCGGCCGGTCCGCGGAACAGGTGGTCGTTCAGGACGCCGATCAGGAACGAGCCCAGGGCGAGGCCGGCGAGCGAGTTGCAGAAGAGGAAGATCGCCGAGACGCGCGAGCGCATCGCGGCCGGGGAGGCGATCTGCATGATGGTGACCGAGGTGGGCAGGGCGAAGGCGGTGAAGAACACGGCGATCGCGATCAGCGCGGAGATCTGGGTCACGGAGCCCGCGGCGGGAAACAGGACGATGGGCAGGAAGGAGCCGGTCGCGCCGAGATAGGCGGCCTTGAACGGTGCATCGCGATGGCCGCGTGCGGCGAGCGCGTCGATCAGCACGCCGCTGGCGGCGATGCCGGCGCTGCCGAACACGCCGACCAGGGCGCCCAGCAGCAGACCGACCTCGCGGGGCGCGAGATGGAAATGGCGGGCGAGAAAGGCGGGCGACCAGCTCAGCACGCCGAACACGCTCATCGCGAGCAGGCTGAAGCCGAGCAGATGCGGAGCGAATACGCCGCGTCGTTCCGCGATCATGCCGAGAACCTGTTTCAGGCTCGGCACCGCATGTCCCGTGCGCGGCATCGTGCGATGCGGCACTTCGCGCACCGATCCCAGGATCACCAGGGCGAGCAGAAGACCGGGCAGGCCGATGATGCAGAAGCAGAGTTGCCACGGATGCAGCACGAGACCGAGCGCGCGCGTGTCGCCGAGGCGGGATGCGACGGAGATGGCCCATCCGCCGAGCAGAAAGGCGATGCCGGTGCCGAAGAACGAGCCCATGGAGAACACGGCCAGCGCGCGTCCGAGTTTCCGGGGCGGAAACAGGTCGGCAATATAGGAATAGACCGCCGGCAGGAGCACCGCCTCACCGGCACCGACGCAGACTCGTGCTGCGAACAATTCGGGAAAGCTCTGGGCCAGACCGCAGGCGATCGTCGCCAGGCTCCAGACTGCGATGCCGCCCGCGATCACCATCTGACGCGGTGCGCGATCGCTCAATGCGGAGATCGGCAGGCCGAGCGTGGCGTAGAACAGCGCGAAGGCGAGGCCGTTGAGTAGGCCGAACTGCGTGTCGCTGACATGGAAGGTGGCGCGCACCGGGCCGATCAGCAGCGACAGCACCTGCCGGTCGAGATAGGAGAAGATATAGGCGCACAGGAACAGGCAGACCGCGATCCAGCGTCTGGACGCGGGATGCGTCGCGTTCTGCGTGTGCGTGGCCGCGAACGAAACCGTGCCCGGTTCCAGAGGCTGGGAAAGGGAATTCTGCATGTTGCGTCGCCTGCGTGCGAGTTGACGGACCGAAGCGCGGGTTCTGCTTCGTTTCTGTTCAGCACTCGGACTCAGCCACAGGAACAACGATGTTGCACGAAAAATCCGTTGAAAATTCACCCTTAAATGCGGTGTTCAGACAGGAATTGATCGCGGATTGATCAGCCTCTGCTTCGTTGCTGCGGAAACGGTCAGCCGAACCGATCGGGCGATGGCGAAGCGGGAATGTCGTCTGTGCGAAAACAAGAATCCTGGGATGACGATTCGCAATCATCGTTGTCGAGCACGGCGACTTCGTGTCGTTTCGTTAAAACATCGTTGTCGTGGACATGCGGAAGGGGCGAGCGGACGGGAGTCCGCTCGCCCCCTGGCGAGAAAGTCCGGGACGGATGGTGGACGATCAGTCCGCGACGTCTCCGGGCCAGAGCGGGCCACGCGCTTTGCGCATCCGCCGCGTTTCCGCGCGGAACATCAGTTCCGCCGCCTTGGCGTCGCGCGTGATCCGGGCGGCGTCGCGCACGCAGGCGCTGCGGATCTCGTCGGACAGGATCACGTCCTCGCCCGGGATCATGCCTGACTGGCACTGGAGCTCCGCCGCGCGCTGCGCGATCCAGAGCAGCATGAACGTGCGCGGAATGTCGGATTCGCCGACGGCGATGCCGTGGTTGCGCAGCACCAGGACGTGCTTGTCGCCGAGGCTGGCGATCATGCGCGGGCGCTCGTCGTCGTAGAGGGTGATGCCTTCGAAATCATGATAGCCGACGCGGCCGAAGAGCTGCGCGCCATAGAAGTTGTCGTGGCTGAAGCCGGTCTTCTTCATCGCCACCGCACAGACCGGGTTGGTGTGGGTGTGGACGATGCAGTGGATGTCGTCGCGTGCGGCGTGGATCGCGCCGTGCAGGGCGAAGCCGGCCGGGTTGGGTTTGTTTTCCGGATTGCCGACGATCTTGCCGTTGGCGTTGACGACCAGAAGGTTCTCCGGCGTCACCTCGTTGTAGTTCAGGCCGAACGGATTCACGAGATAGCGCTTCTCCTCGCCCGGGAGGCGGACGGAGATGTGGTTGAACACGGACTCCGTCCAGCCGAAGAAATCCACCAGATGATAGAACTCGGCGAGCTGGGTGCGCAGCCGCGCTTCTTCCGCGTCGGGATGATCATGATCCATGGGGGCGTCTCGCTTGCGTGCGGTTGTCTGCCAGGTGAATTGTGAGAGCGAACAGGGCGGCCGAGGCCGGCATCGCGACGCCGAGCGCTTCGGCCATCCGAAGGGGGGCGGAACAGATCGCCTCGATCTCGAGCGGCCGTCCGGCGTCGAAATCCTGTTTCATCGAGGTGAGATGGTCGCCTGCGGCGGCAAGCGCGCGTGCGCAGTTCTCCGGCTCCCTCGCGAGTGCCAGGCCAGCGGCGCGGCCGAGCCGCGTCATCTCTTCCGCCACCGTCTCGACGCAGAGGCAGAGATGGGGCGAGCGGTGCATGTCCCGCAGCGTGGCCCCGGCGATCACGGAAAGCGGGTTGGTGGCGGCGTTGACGATGAGCTTGCCCCAGACCGCCTCGGCCGGATCGTCGAGCAGATCGACCGCCAGCCCGGCTCCGCGCAGGATCGCGGCGATCCGTGCGGCCCGCTCCGTCAGCGCCGGCGTCACGGCGCCCAGGCGCAGTTTCGGGGTGCCGTCGCAGCGCACCCGGCCGGGGCCGACCGTGCTGGCCATCATGAAGGAGGCGCAGCCGAGGATGCGGTCGCGCGGCAGGGCGCGGGCGAGCGCGCCGTCCGGATCCATCGCGTCGCCGCCGTGCGAAAACCAGAACGGCACGCCGTTCACCACCGGCAGCACCGGCTCCGGCCGGCCGGCCAGGAGCGGTGCGATGGACGGCAGATCCTGCGCTTTCAGGGCCAGGACGATCAGATCGAACGGCGTGTCCGGAAGGTGCGGCATGGCCTCCACCGGAAACACGCCGCCGCGACCATCCGCCTGTTCGAGCACGAGGCCGTCTTGCCGGAGCGCCTCCAGCGTGTTGCCGCGCGCCACCAGCGTGACGGCGACGCCGCCGCGGGCCAGGATGCCTGCCAGCGCGCAGCCGACCGCGCCGGCGCCGATCAGGGCGATCCGTGCCGTCATGCGCGATGCCGGTCGGCGGTGGCCTCAGCCAACCCAGGTCTCCTGCAGGTGTTTCCAGACCAGCCCGTGCGCGGCCTGCACCAGCAGAACGGTGCTGCGCCTGCGCGTTTCGCTGTCGCCCTGCACCTGCTGCTCGATATAGGTGACGAGGGCGTCGTCCGTGCCGGCATGCAGCACTTCGCAATCGGTGATGCGCATCACCAGGCCGGGGCGCGAGCCGCGAAGGGCGGGCAGGGCGGCGGCGAAGGTTTCGCGATGCATCACCTTGCCCGCCGGCGAGACGATCCGGAAGCCGGGATCGAAGAAGCGCAGCACCGTCTCGGGATCCTCGCTGCCGCGGGCGTTGAACCAGTCTTCCAGCACCACGTGCAGGGCGGGGGACGCGGCGAGCGCGTCGCGAAGGAAAGCGGGATCGCTCATGGCGTCGTCCTTTGTGCGGGGTCGGGCTGCATCAGCACGGAGCGCAGCGGCGGCGTGCCGAGCGCGCCGTCGGCCAGCGGCGCGGTGAAGAGGTTTTCCGTGCGTGTGCGGGAGATGCGCCAGCCGTTTCCGGTGCGCCGGAAGGCGTTGTTGAGACGGCTGGAACGCAGCAGCGCGGAGCCGTCGTCGAACACCCAGGGCTGGCAGTGCACCCATTGCCCTTCCGCCTCGTCGCCCTGCACCGTGATCTGCTCGGAGGTGAGGTAATGCACGTTGAGCAGCATGCGCGGCGTGCGGTTCTCGTTCCAGAAGCGCTGGAAATGGGCGCGGATCGCGTCATGGCCGACGGCGCGCCCGAACTGGTTCGTGTAGGCGGCGCCGACGCCTTCCCACACCGCATCCTCGGTGTAGAGCGACAGGATCCGATCGATGCGCTCCTCGTCGTCGTCGACGCCGTGTTCCGGGCAGGGCGTGTCGCACAGCCACATGTAGCGCGCCTGGATGCGGCGTATGTCGGCTTCGGCCTCCTGCACGGCGAGCCTGTCTTCCAGCGCCGCGATGCGGCGGAGCAGCGCGTCGGTTTCGCTCATGGCGCGAGCTCCAGGGCGGGCGTGCCGCCGACGCGGTGATAGGCGCGGTCGCCATAGACCAGCACCGGGGATGCGGCGCGCAGACGCATGGCGCGGACCTCGCAGAAGATGACGGTGTGCGTGCCGATCTCGGCACTGCGAGAGACGGCGCAATCGAAGCTGACCGCCGCGTCTTCCAGCGCCGGAGCGCCGGTGCTGAGCGTGGTCCATTCGCCGCCGGCGAAGCGTTCTTCCAGCGGCAGACGGCCGCCGCCGAAATGGCCGGACAGGGATTCGTGCGCGTCCGACAGCAGGTTCACGCAGAGCACGCCGTTGCGGAGGATGACGTCGTGCGCGCCGGCATTGCGGTTGACGCAGACGAGCAGGGTCGGCGGCGTGTCGGTGACGCTGCATGTGGCGGTGGCGGTGAGGCCGTGCCGCCCGGCCGGTCCGTCCGTGGTGATCACGGTGACGGACGCGGCGAGCCGGGCCATGCCCTGCCGGAAGCTGTTGCGGTCCACGGTGTCGAAGGCGACGCTGGTCATTCGCGTTGTTCCGATCGAAGCGCGTTCAGCGCATGAAGAGGCCGCCATTGACGTCCCATGTGGCGCCCGTGGTGAAGCTGGCGGCCGGCGAGGCGAGTTGCACCACGAGATCGCCGATGAAGCCGGCCTCGCCGATATGGCCGACCGGGATGGTCTTGCTGACCGCCTCGATCCGTTCCGGCGACAAGGTGCGGTGGATCATCGGCAGATCGAGCGGGCCGGGGGCGATCGCGTTCACCGTGACGCCGAACGGCGCGAGATCGCGCGCGAACACCTTGGTGAGCGTCAGGATGCCGCCCTTGGACGCGGCGTAATGCGCCCCGGTGGCGGTGCCGCCATTCTGGCCTGCGAGCGAGGCCAGATTGACGATGCGCCCATAGCCGCGATCGCGGAAATGGGTGCCGAACACCTGCGAGCCGAGAAAGGTCCCGCGCAGATTGACGGCGATGACGTCGTCGAATTCTTCGGGGGTGATCTCGAGCACCGGGCGCGCGACGGTGAGCGCTGCGTTGTTGACCAGCACCTGGACGCTGCCCCAGCGCGCGACCAACTGTTCGAGCGCGGCGTCGAAGGCGTGTTTCTCGCGCACGTCGAGCGACAGGCCGATCGCGGTATCACCCGAAGGATCGAGGGATTTCGCCAGTGCGTCGGCGGCGTCACGATCGCGATCGGCGCTCGCGACGCGGTATCCGGCCGCATGCAGCGCGCGCACGATCACGGCGCCCAGTCCGCCGCCGCCGCCGGTGACGATCGCGACCTGAGGAGAGTCCGTCGCCATGATCAGATGAATCCCGGCGGCGTGGGTTGGCCGAGCAGCACGCGGCCGGTGTTCTGCAGCGTGGCCTCGCCGAGAAAGGCGTGCTGGCTGACCACGAGGCTGTCGGTGAGGGCGGTGTTGAGGCGGTGTCCGTTGCGGATCGCCGCGGTGCCGGAGATCTCGAACAGGATGCGGACCACGCGCGCGGCTTCGCGCGCCGCCTGCGTGGCGCCGAGACGGGACAGGGCGAGCAGCTTGCGGTCCGGCTCGCGTCCGGCTTCCAGCTCGATCCAGAGATCGTCGATACCGGCATAGAACAGCAGGCGTGCGGCACGCAGCGCGGCCTCGCATTCGCCGATCGCGGACAGCACATGCGCCCGCTCGACCAGGCCCGGCGCGCCGGTGATGGAGACCTGACGCGCGGCATTGGCGACGAAATCGTCCAGCGCGCCGCGTGCGACGCCGAGCCCGACCACCGCCAGCACCTGGGCGGCGAGGATCATGGAGGGGTAGCGGTAGAGCGGGGCGTCGACGAGCGCCCTGGCGCCGCGCACGAAGGTCCAGGCATCGTCGACCGCGACGTCGTTGACCACCAGATCGTGGCTTCCGGTGCCGCGCAGGCCGAGCACGTCCCAGTTGTCGTGGATCTCGGCCGCTTCCGCTGGCATCACCGCCACGCGCGGCAGTCCGCCGGTCCGGTCGTCCGCGACGGTCACGCCGACGCCGATCCGTGCCGCGCCCTTGCAGCCGCTGGCGAACGGCCAGCGTCCGGAGATGCGCAGTCCGGTTTCGGTCTTCTCTGCCGGTTGCAGCGGAAACAGTGCGCCGGCAAAGACGAGATCGACGCTTTCCGCGTACATCGCCTGTTGCGTGGCGAGCGGCAGGGCGGCGAGATAGGTCGGCGAAACGCCGAAGCTGGCGACCCAGCCCACGGAGCCGTCAGCGGTGGAAAGCGTCTCGATCAGCCGACAGAAGCGTGCCGGCGACCATTCCTCGCCGCCGAACATGCGCGGCACCAGGGCGCGATAGGTGCCGACGCGCTTTAGTTTCTCCACCATGTCGCGCGGGACGTGGCCGATGCGGGCGAATTCCGAAGCGCGCGCGCGGATCTCGGGCAGCAAGGCGTCGAGGGCTGCGTCGCGATCGGCATCGATCTGGTGTGCGGCGGGATCGGTCCGGAAATGGTTCATGATGGTCCTCGCGTCTGGAGGGTCATTCGGGAAGAAAAGGCGGCAGGTCGAGCGGTGCGGCGCCGTGCAGGAAGACGTGTTCGGCAAGGCCTTCCTCGCCCTCCGGCTCGTCATCCGTCGTGCGCACGCGAATCATGGGCGTGCCGTAGGGATCACGCCATTGCTGGATCACCACCACCTGCCGCCCGGCATAGAGGTAAGAGCGGCCCAGTTCGGTTCGCACCGGCTGCATCAGAGATCGAGAACCAGTCGGGGTGTTTTCGATCGCGAGCAGCAGAGCAGCATCTGGTCGTTCGCTTCCTTTTCCTCGTCGGTGAGGTAGGTGTCGCGATGATCGGGGATGCCGTCCAGCACGGTGCAGAGGCAGGTTCCGCACACGCCTTGTTCGCAGGAGACGTCGATCTTGGTGCCGATCTCGGCCAGGGCTGCGACGATGCTCTTGCCGTCAGGTACCGTGATGACCCGGTTCGAGTTCGCGAGCACGATCTCGAACGCGTCGCCGGCGGTGTCGATTTCGGCGCTGAAATACTCCCGATGGATCTGCGCGTCGATGTAGCCTGCACGTTTCGCCTCCGCGATGACCCAGTCCATGAAACCGGTAGGGCCGCAGACATAGAGATGCGCGCCGGGTTTCGGCGGCGGCAGAGCGCGTTCGACGGAAAAGCGATCCTGTTCGCCCTCGTTGTCGAAATGTAGCGAAACGCGATCGACGAAGGTGGAATCGGCCAGTTCTCCGAGAAAGGCGGCGCTGCCGCGCGTGCGGGCGCAGTAGTGCAGCGCGAAGTTCTGCCCGGCCGCATCAAGCTGATGCGCCATGGCGAGGATCGGCGTGATGCCGATGCCGCCGCCGATCAGGAACGACTGGGTGGCGTCGGGGGCGAGGGGGAACAGGTTGCGCGGCAGGCCGACGCGCACGGCTTTGCCGGGAAGAAGGTCGCGATGCACGCGTTGCGAGCCGCCGCGCGTGTTGGGATCGAGCAGCACGCCGATGCGATAGCGCGACCGATCGGACGGCGCGCCGCACAGGGAGTATTGCCGCACGAATCCATCCGCGAGATGCAGATCCACATGCGCGCCGGCTTCGAACGGCGGCAGCGGCCCGCCATCGGGGCGGCACAGATCCAGCACCACGATGTTGTCGGCCTGCTTTTCAAGACGCGCGATGTGGAGATCGAGCATGGACATGGCCGGGATCGTGTGGAGGGCGTTCATAGGATGTAGCCGATGCCCATCAGCGCCTCGGTGGCGTTGATGAGTCGGATGACCTTCTCGGCGATCAGCAGATGCCCGTTCGGTCCGCGACGCAGGCGATACGAGACGTTGCCCGTATAGGTGCGTTCGCGCCCGCGGCGCATCTCCGTGATGATCTGCGCGCAGCGGAAGGAGCAGCTTTGCGAATCGCTGTCGAGCATGCGGAAGCGCGACTGCGAGCGGATGGTGATCGCGACGGGCGACGCGGAGACCGATTGTCCGCTGGTGAGGCGCTCCACGCGCTTGATGCGCATGGCGGCATCGTCATAGGCGTAGTTGAGCGTGTTGGCGAAATCCTCGACGCCGGGCTCGATCGGCACGACGTAGTGCGATCCCTCGGCCCAGAGCGCCAGCCATTCGTCATAAGCGGCGTGGTCGAGCAGATCGGCCTCGTGCCAGGCGAACCGAACCGCTTCGTCCAGCGTGATGGAGCTGGTTTGCATGATCATGTCCATGGTTCAGGCGCCCATCATCCGCTGCCATTGTGCATAGGCCGCACGCATACCGGTTTCGGCGCTGACATCGCCGCGACGGTGTCCGTCCTCCGTCGTGATCTCGTCGGACAGGCCGCGGTTGAGCATGATGGCGAGATCGTCGCCGCCGCCGGCGCCGTGTTGCACGCGATCCCACACTTCGGCGTCGTCGGGGCTGCCGAAACCCATCGGGCCCTGGAAGAATTCGTGCAGACGCAGACGGGCGCGATTGGCGCTGTCGGGACCGCCCTGCATGCCGAGAGCGACGTGACGCACTTCGGTCTCGTTCACGGAGATGGGGCGGAGAACGCGAAAGAAGGCGGCGGAGCATCCGAGATTGGGAAACAGGTTGAGGTTGAAGCCGCAGCCGCCGACGGCGCGGACGATGCGCCGGACCTGCTCGTCGGGAAGGTTCTTGCCGAGTTCGGCGGCGAGTTCTGCAAAGCGCTCGGGGATCGGCGCGTCGAGATTCTCTTCCAGATCGACCAGTTCCGGCATCATCACCATCACCGAGTGGCCGTTGCCGAGATCCTCGACATAGCCGCCCTTGCGCATGATGTCCCATTGCTCCTCGGTTTCGCCGTCAGCGGCGGTGAGGAAGGATTTGTGCACCAGCGGGAAATGGTAGGCGTCGGTTGTGTTCTCGAGCTGGATTTTCCAGTTGCCGGGAAAGCGGAATTTGTGTTCGCCGAGCGTGGTGATGGGGTAGCCGGCCCCCTGCTTCATGAACAGGTCGATCCAGACCTTGGCCGGGCCGAGGAAGTCTTCCAACGGTTCGATCTCGCGATCGAAGGTGGCGAAGATCAGTCCGTTGTACTGCTCGGTGCGCAGGGTGCGGAGCGAGAGTTCGGGCTTGTCGAGACCCTCCGCGTAGCCGCCTTCATACGGGACGCCGCGCAGCGAACCGTCGAGCCCGTAGGCCCAGCCGTGATAGGGGCAGACGAAGCTGTTGGTCTTTCCCTTGGGCAACTCGCACACGGTCGCGGCGCGGTGGCGGCAACGATTGAGATGGACGTGCACGACACCCTTGCGGTCGCGCACCACGATCACCGGTTGCTGGCCGATTTGTGCGGTCTTGAAGTCGCCGGCCTTGGGAATCTCGCTGTCATGCGCGACCCAGACCCAGGTCTTTTCGAAGATGCGGGTCATTTCGGCGTCGAAGATGGCGGGGTCGGTGTAGAGCGTCGAGGAGGCGCGATCGGCTTGTACGAGCGGCGTCTCGGCGGCAGGTGAGAAGTGGTTCATTGTCATCCCTCGACGGCTGGTCCGGCGGTGTTGGGGAGAGGGAAGACCAGGAAACTTGAAAGTTCAAGTAAGAATTTTGGTTCAAGCCCGAAAAATGGGCCATTCCGGCCTATTGCCGAATGGCACCGGATAAAAAGATCGCAGAACGGGCGTATGCCCGCGAAAATGACCAAAACATGTGCAAACTGCGAGACGTCAGGCCTAACTCGACCCGCATATGTTGACACTTCAATAAAACCGGCATGCAAATCGGCAAACCTGACGGAGATACGATGTTGGCGCACAGCAACCGGCTATCGCGCACCCCGAGCGAGGCGGTGGAGGCGTCGATCGAGACGCTCACGCGTTTGGAGCCGCATCTGCGCGCCTTCGTCGCTCACGATCCGGTCCTTGCCCGCGCGGAAGCCGCCGCTGCCCGCGGGCCTTTGTCCGGACTGACGATCGGCATCAAGGATATCATTGATACGGCGGCCTATCCGACCCGCCATGGCTCAGAGATCTACGCGGACAACTGGGCGACGGCCGATGCGGCCTGCGTGATGCTGCTGCGACAGGCCGGGGCGGTTTCCCTGGGGAAGACGCACACGACCGAATTCGCGTTCTTCCGGCCCGGGCCGACGGTGAACCCGTTCGATCCGGCGCGCACGCCTGGCGGGTCGTCGAGCGGTAGCGCGGCGGCGGTGGCAGCGGGGGTGGTGGATTTAGCGCTGGCGTCGCAGACGGCGGCGTCGTTGACGCGGCCGGCGTCGTTCTGCGGCGTCGTCGGATTCAAGCCGAGTTTCGGGCGCTACGGTCTGGCGGGGATCAAGGGGCTGGCACCGTCCTTCGACACGCTGGGGGTGATCGCCGGTTCGGTGGGCGATGCCGCTGCGGCGGATGCGGTGTTGAGCCGGCCGGTGGCGTCGGAGCCGGTCTTGTCGCCCCGGCGACCGGGCCGGATCGGAGTCTGCCGGACGCCGTGGTGGGAGCAGGGGGATGCCGACATGCGCGCGGCGCTGGACGCGGCCGGTGCGCTGCTGGGGGCGCATACCGAAATCGTGCCGATCGACCTTGCTGCGTTCACCGAGGGTGCGGAGTTGCACAGGCTGATCATGTCGTTCGAGGCGGCGCAGGCACTGGCCTGGGAGGCGGCCGAGCACGATGCGCTGTTGAGCGAGCCGATCCGCGCGTTGATCGCGACAGGGTGCGGGATCGGGTTCGATAGTTATCGTCAGGCGTTGCGTCAGGCGGAGCGTCTACGGGCGAGGATCGATGCGGTGTTCGATCAGGTGGACGTGCTGATGGCGCCGGCGGCCGTGGGCGTGGCGCCGGTCGGGCTGGAGGCGACGGGCGATCCGATCTTTTCTCGGCTCTGGACGCTGCTGCGTCTGCCGAGCGTGACCTTGCCCGGCATGATCGGAACCGCGCGTCTGCCGATCGGCACTCAGTTCCTGGGGCGACTGGGCGAGGATCAGCTTCTGCTCGACCATTGCGCCTGGATCGAAGGGGTGATGCCGCGTTTGCCGCGCCCGAGGCTGCATGCGAGCATCGGAGCCGGTGGCTGAGTCCGGCACCTTGGCGCAGGGTTGAATCGCATGGCATTGGACGGCGAACGGGTGCTGGCGAGAGCGGGCACGAGAATGCGCATCAGGCGTGGCGGGTCGCTGCGGCGTTCCAATCCGGCCAGTCCGGATTTCGATCCGGACCAGTCGCCCTTCTTCCATATCGCGCGGGTTCTGGGCCAGTACAGCCAACGCATGGACGGCCATCTGAAGAAGCGCGGGCTGGATATGGCGCGCTGGCGGGTGTTGAATCTGGTTCGCACGACGCCGAACATTCCGATCAGCAAGCTCGCGGAAACCGCGGTGATGCGTCTGCCCACGACCACCAAACTGGTGAAGCGGATGGTGGACGAGGGCTTGCTGCTGGCGACCGGGTCCACCTCCGACGCGCGCGTGACCGAACTCGCGCTGAGCGATGAGGGCGAGCGCCGTTTGGCCGAAGTGCAGGACACTGTGGCGGTGATCTTCGAGCAGGCGCTGGATGGCGTCGACGATAGCGAGGTCGCGTTCGTCGTCGATCTGATGCGGCATATTCACGGCAATATGCTTCTGTAGCTGTCCAGGCGTGAGGCTCGTCGTGGCGACCGGGCCTGTATCCACCGCCTAGAAGGGCACCGTGTCCCGGATCGTGCCGCGTCTCGACGGGCCGGTCACCACGCCGCGCATCGATACGCACCACGTGGTGACGGAATACGGCGTCGCGAACCTGAAGGGCCTGTCCTCCACCGAGCGGGTGCATGCGCTGGTCGGCCTGGCGCATCCCGCCTTCCGCGAGGATCTGATGCGGTCCGCCCGCGAACTCCATCTCGTGTGAGGCATCCACTCCTATTGCAACGTATCCAGCAGTTTCGGCGGGATGCCGGATTGTTGCCAGAATGCGCATCGATGCACCGACGCGAAATCGTCGGACAGGCTTACAGGCGTCCGGAGCGACAGCACCGTGCCGGACGGTAGCACGTTTCCGGGCGGGATCGCGGCGCCCGCGCTGCGCGCGAGGGCGCCGAGGCTGCCGATCATCGCATCCGACAGCAGCCGTTCGGACGGTTCGGACAGGGCATGGCCGGCGCCGTCCTGTCCGAAGACGGAGGCGAGTTCTGCGGTATGCGGATCGCCGGGGGCGATGCCGCGCGCCATCGGCACCGGAAAATCGCGCACCGGGTCGTTCTGGCGGAATTCGGCCTGCAGCACCGGAGCGTGCGGCGCCAGATTTGCGCGTAACGCCAGGGCCGGGCAGGCAAAGAACTCATCCGTCAACACGGCGGCCAGGGTCTGCCCCGGCGATGCGTTCGTCGTCGCCGGGTAGCGCCGTGCGATCAGCTGCGCATCGGCATCGCCGAACGCCGCGCGCAGCGTGGCCGCGTACTCCATTGCCGTCAGCGCATGTCCCAGCCGGTTCACGCCGTCGGCGATGAAGAAGGTTCCTTCGTCGCGATCGGTCAGCAGAACGGTCGGGACCGCCGCGAACGCACCCGTTTCCAGCGCCGTGGCCGGTGCGATCGGAATCACCGCGCCGTCCACCACGGGGCCGACCGGCACGCCGCTCTTCAGCAGCGTGTCGACCGGTGCCGCGCGCAGACAGGCCAGCGTGTCGTCGGCGTGCCGGCAGCCGGTCTCGTCCAGGATCGGCGCGTCCCGGCGTTCGGCGCGATCGAGCGATTCCGATGGCAGCGCGCCGGGACTTTCGAGCGCGACGGCCTGGAACAAGCCGCGCGCCGCTGGCGATACCATCTGTTCCACCACCGACAGCGCCCCGGCGGATTGGCCGAACAGCGTCACCCGATTCGGGTCGCCACCGAACGCGGCCGCATTGGCACGCACCCAGCGCAAGGCGGCCTGCTGGTCCAGCAGGCCGTAATTGCCGGAAACGCGTCGGGGGTCGGCGCGGTCCAGCAGCGGCGAGGCGAGGAAGCCCAGAACGCCAAGCCGGTAGTTCACCGTCACCACGATGGCATCGGCGCCTGTGGCCAGCCGGCCCCCGTCGTAATCCGGTCCTGCAGGGGAGCGGCCTGGCGCGCTGGCGCCGAACCGGAAACTGCCACCGTAGAGGAACACCAGAACCGGTCTGTGCGCCGGTCCGGGCCGGTCCGGCCGGAACAGGTTGAGGGTCAGGCAATCTTCGTTCGTGCTCGGCGTTCCCAGCGACGCGGTCTGGGGGCAGGCCGCGCCGTAGCGTGTGGCGGAAACGACGGCCCGATGCGCCGCGGGCGGGGCGGGCGGTGCGAAGCGGAGCGCTCCGACCGGGGGCGCCGCGAACGGAACGCCGAGAAACCGCGTTACCGTGCCATCATCGGCACCGGTGACCGGACCTTCGCTGGTCTCGACCGGCGTCGCGTGCGCCGAGAGCGGCGCCATTGCGAGCGGGACGACTAGGACGAACGAGAAACAGGCCGGTCTCGCCGATGTCGGCACGCGCATCGGAACTCCATCGACGGTGGCCGGGCCTTGATGGCCGGGTTCGCCCGTACTGTCTGGAGCGAAGTGTAACGAAGCCGCTCAGGCGGATCTGCGGCGGGACGATGCGGTTTTGGTTTTGCGCGAAGCGCCGGTCCGTCCGGCGCTTGCGGGCGATTTCGCCTTCCCGGCCTTCTTCGCTTTGCCGCCTTTTTTGTCGCCCAGGCTCTGGCGCAGAGCCGCCATCAGGTCGACCACGTTGCCGCGGTCTTCCTCCTCGTCCGGCAGGCTGAGATCCTCGCCTTTCAGCTTGGCCTCGATCACGTCGCGCAAACGCGCCTCGTAGCGGTCTTCCATGTCGGCCGGATCGAATGTCGCGGTCTGGCGATCGATCAGCTTCACCGCGAGCGCCACCATCTCCTTGTCCGGCGTGTCGTCGGGGATCGCGTCGAACAGCGTGTCCGGCGCTGCGATCTCGCGCATGTCGTGCAGCGTGTGCAGGACGATGCCCCTGCCCAGCGGCATCAGCGCCACGGCGCGCTCCCGCCGAGCGATGACGAGGCGAGACAGAGCGGTGCGTCCCGTCTTTGCGATCGCGGCGCGAAGCACAACGAACACGTCGTCTGCCTGGTTCTTCTCGGTGCCGTCCGGGACCAGGTAATAGGAGTTGTCGTAATAGACCGGGTCGATCGCGTCGCCGGGAACGAATTTCTCGACCGTCAGCACGGAGGAGCTGTCGATGCGGGCGCGCTCGAAATCGTCGTCGTCCAGCAGGACGTAATGATCCTTCTTGAACTCGAAGCCGCGTCGCAGCGAGCGGCGCGACAGCTCCTCGTCCGTTTCCGAATCCTGCGTCACCATCCGCACGCGATTGCCGGTCTCGGGATTGATGAAGTGGAAATGCAACGACTCGCTCGGCTGTCGGACGCTGTAGAGGGCCACGGGGCAGGAAACGAGTGCCAGACGAAGCTGTCCGCGCCAGATCGGTCGTTCAGCCATGTTTGCGTGTCCTCGTGTTGGACGACTCACCGAGCCTCGGAAGATCACGTCTCGATGCGTCGAAATCCGCCCAGGGATTGGTTTTCTGCCGTTCCAGTCGCTCCGGCACCGTCCGGATCGTATGCGCGTCGAAGCGCATGCCGGGCTTCAGTTCACGCCAGTGCAGCGGCGTCGCGACACCGGCGCCGGGGCGGGCGCGCGGTGAGAACGAACACACGGCGGTGCTGCCGAGACCATTGCGAAGCCAGTCCACCAGGATGCGGCCCTTGCGATCCTTCTTGCGTGTGGTGGCGACATAGAGAGCAGGTTCGTCCTGTTCCATCCGTTCCGCGAAACGCCGGCACCAGACGCGCACCGTATCCCAATCGGCCGTCGTGCGGATCGGCGTGACCACATGCAGGCCCTTGCCGCCGGATGTGCGGCAGAACGCGGTCAGTCCCAGAGTCTTCAATCGTGCGCGGACGTCTTTCGCCGCAGCGACGATCTCTTTCGCACCGATACCCTCGCCGGGGTCGAGGTCGAACACCAGACGGTCGGCATGCAACGGATCGTCGCCGCCGGCACCCCATGCGTGCAGTTCGACCGCGGCGATCTGGGCCGCCGCGACGAAACCGGTATCATCCTGCATCGCGACGAACGGCGCGCCATCCGCTTCGCCCTCGCGCAACGCGTCCGGCATGCCGCGGCCGAGATGTTTCTGGAAGAAATGCTCCCCTTCGATCCCGTCCGGGCAGCGCACGAAGGCGAGCGGCCGGCCGACGATCTCGGGCGCGGCGTATGGCGCGACGGCCTGCCAGTAGAGGGCCAGATCGCGTTTGGTGATGGCCGGCCCGGTTTCGGTCTTCGGCCATAGCGCACGATCCTGGTGCGTGAGGCGCTGTCCGTCGAACGTGTGTGTTTCTCGCACTTTGCTTCTGGCCACCACGACCGGGGAGCAAGGCCGTTCGGTATCGAGTTCTCGCCGGTCTTGTTCCACCTCCGGCGCGGCGCGCACCACCTCGGCAGCCGGCTTGTCCTCGCGCAAACCCAGGAAAGCGGCATGGCGCAGCATGCCGCCGCCGGTGAACCCTGCGAAGCGGATCTCCGCCACCAGCTCCGGCCTGGTCCGGATCGTGCCGCGCGGCGGGGCTTCCGTGCCGAGCAGGGAAGGAGGCTGTTCCGTCCGGAGTGATTTGAGACGTTTCGACAGATCGATCAGAACGCGACCGGAGAATCCCGTGCCGCAGCCGCCGACGAAACGCAGAGCGCCGTCCGGATCGTGGAAACCGAGTTGCAGCGCGCCCAGACCGCGACGCGATCCTTTCGGCGGCGTGTAGCCGATCACCACGAATTCCTCGCGGTTCTCGCATTTCACCTTCACCCAGTCATCGCCGCGCCCGGCGCGATAAGGCGCGTCTTCCCGCTTGCAGATGATGCCTTCGAGACCGATCGCGCAGGCTTCTTTTTGCACACGTGACGCCGTCTGCTCGAAATGCTCGCTGAAGCGCAGAAGCGTCTTCTTCGGCAGCAGCGGTTCGAGCGCGGCGCGACGTTCGCGGAGCGGCAGGGGGCGAAGATCGGTGCCGTCCCGATGCAGCAGATCGAAGACGTAATAGACGAGTTTGCCGGTGTTGCCGGCGGACAGGGCGGATTGCAGCCGGGAGAAGGAGGAGCGGCCTTGCTTGTCCAGCGCCACCAGCTCGCCATCCAGCATCAGCGTGGTCGCGGGGAGCGTGGCGACCATTTCGGCGAGTTTGGGCAGACGATCGGTCCAGTCGAGGCCGTTGCGGGTGATGATCCGCACGTCGTCGCCGTTCTTCCAGCACAGTATGCGATAGCCGTCGAACTTGATCTCGCTGATCCAGCCCGGGCCGGTGGGCGCCGTCTTCACCAGCCGGGCCAGTTGCGGGATTTGGTTGTCCGGCAGCGTGTCGGAGCCGGTTTCGGGTTTGGCCGCGCGAGAGCGGGGTGCGCGTTTTCCGGGGCGGCCGAGGGGTTTGGCTTCCAGCACCGTCGCATCGGCGCCGGGTTCGGCCCGCTCGTCGCGCTCCTTGATCAGCAGCCAGCTTTCCCCTTTCTCGCGCCGTTTCGGCTTCAGCCGGACCAGCACGAACCTGCCACGGAGCCGCTCGCCGTCGAGGGTGAATTTCAGCTCGCCCGCCCCGAGCGCGGCTTCCGGGTCGTCCGGGACCGGCGACCATGTGCCGCGATCCCAGATCTCCACCGTGCCCGCGCCGTAATTGCCCGCGGGGATGGTGCCTTCGAACCCGGCATAGGAGACCGGATGATCCTCGACATGCATCGCCAGACGCTTATGCGCCGGGTCCATGGACGGGCCTTTGGGGACGGCCCAGCTCCAGAGCGCGCCGCCATGCTCGAGCCGGAAGTCCCAATGGAGGCGGGACGCGTCGTGTTTCTGCACCACGAAGATCGGCTTTCCGGTCTGCTGACGCGATTCCGGTTCGAAATCCGGCTCGGGGGTTTGCCGGAAATCGCGCATCGCCCCGTAGCGCCTCGTGGCGTCGGTCTTGCTCGCAGCCTTTCGGGCGGGTTTGCGTGCCATTCGCATGCGGAACGTTCGCGGTTTCGAGGGGTTGCCCGGTTGCATGACGCCCCGGACCGGGCAGGATGCGCCCGTTCGCACTCGGACCTGAGGATGCCGCCTTGGACCACCTGCCAGAGACCTCCCTCCCGCACGACGAAGCCACTGCCGCGCGTCCGCCTCAGGACGGGTATCCGGTCGGCGCCAGCGCGATCCTGGCCGACCGGCGCCTCCACACGCTGAAATTCGGCGATCTGTTCGGGGTGTTCGACGGCACCGGCAACATCCTGACCGGCCCCGGCATCGCCGACGGGCTGTATTACCTCGACACCCGCCATCTCTCGTCGCTGTCGCTGTCGATCGCCGGGCAGCCGCCGATCCTGCTCAGCGCCACCCTGCGGGAGAACAACGCCACGCTGAGCTGCGACCTCACCAACCCCGATCTGGTGCTGGACGGGCGCAAGGTCGATCACGACCTGCTGCATGTGCGACGGACGCTGTTTCTGCGGCAGCAGACCTCGTTCGAGCGCATCCAGGTGCGCAACTACGACGTGGAGGAGCGCACGCTGACGGTGGAGATCCGCTTCGCCGCCGATTTCGTCGATCTGTTCGAGGTGAGGGGCACGCCGCGCGCCAGGCACGGCCAGATGCGCCCGGCCGAGATCGACGGCGACACCGTTTTGCTGGGCTATGAGGGGCTGGACGAGCGACTGCGCACCACGCGTCTGCGCTTCGCGCCGATGCCGGACCGGATCACCGCCGACAGCGCCTCGTTCACCCTCACGCTCAAGCCGGGTCAGCGCCAGCTGATCCATGTGGAGGTAAGCTGCAATCCGGTCTCGAAGCCGGAACGCGGCGTCGCGGAGAGCTTCCTGTATTCGCTGGTGGAGGCCAGACGTGGCCTGCGCGTGTCGTCGTCGCGAGCAGCGGCGATCGCGTCTTCCAACGAGATCTTCAACGAGGCCATCCGTCGCTGCATCTGCGACATCTACATGCTGCTGACGGAGAAGCCGGAAGGGCCCTACCCCTATGCCGGCGTGCCCTGGTACTCCACCGCCTTCGGCCGCGATGCGCTGATCACCGCGTTGCAATGCCTGTGGCTCGATCCGGCGATCGCGCACGGGGTCCTGAACTATCTGGCCCGGCATCAGGCCGACAAGGTCGATCCGGTCGCCGATGCCGAGCCCGGCAAGATCCTGCACGAGGTGCGTCATGGCGAGATGGCGCAGCTGGGCGAGGTTCCGTTCCGGCACTATTACGGCAGCGTCGATTCCACGCCGCTCTTCGTGATGCTGGCCGGGGAGTATCTCGACCGCACCGGCGACGTGGCCACGGTGGCGACTTTGTGGCCGCATATCGAGCGCGCGATCGGCTGGATCGAGAACTACGGCGACCGCGACGGCGACGGGTTCGTGGAATACGGCCGCCGCAACAAGGACGGTCTGGTGAATCAGGGCTGGAAGGACAGCTTCGATTCCGTGTTCCATGCCGACGGCACGCTGGCCGAGGGGCCGATCGCCTTGTGCGAGGTGCAGGGCTACGTTTATGCCGCGCGGCGTGCCGCGGCTGCCATCGCGCGACG
Organism: Lichenicola sp. GTC18331; assembly: GCF_055386855.1. Taxonomy (NCBI): domain Bacteria; kingdom Pseudomonadati; phylum Pseudomonadota; class Alphaproteobacteria; order Acetobacterales; family Acetobacteraceae; genus Lichenicola; species Lichenicola sp. GTC18331. The sequence goes on from NZ_AP045015.1 coordinate 2,516,730, forward strand.
GATCGGGCACACGGCCTTCGCCGAGCGCATGACCGAGGCGGCCGAGCGCCTGCGCGTGGCGTTCAACTCCCGTTTCTGGATCGAGGAGCTCGGCACCTACGCGATCGCGCTCGACGGCAAGAAGCAGCCTTGTGCCGTGCGATCCTCCAATGCTGGGCATCTGCTCTTCTGCGGCATCGTGCCGCCGGATCGCGCGGCGCGCATCGTGTCCGGGCTGATGGGGCGCAACTTCTTTTCTGGCTGGGGCATCCGCACCATTCCGGCCGGCGAGGCGCGCTACAACCCGATGGCGTACCATAACGGCTCGGTCTGGCCGCACGACAACGCCATCATTGCGCTCGGACTGGCGCGTTACGGCTTCAAGGACGAGGCGGCGCGTGTCTTCGGCGGCCTGTTCGACGCGGCGCTCTATGCCGATCTGCGCCGTCTGCCGGAACTGTTCTGCGGTTTCGCCCGGCAGCGTGGCGAGGGGCCGGTGAAGTATCCGGTGGCGTGTTCGCCGCAGGCCTGGGCTGCGGCGACCATCCCCTCGCTGATGCAGGCCTCTCTCGGCATTCGCTTCGATCCGTTCACCGTCACCGTGCATTTCGAACGGCCGCGTCTGCCGTCCTTCCTGGACGAGGTGACGCTCTACAACCTGTCCGTGGGTGGGGCGAAGGTGACCGTGCATCTGCAGCGCGTCGGCACCGAGGTGGCGCTGAACGTGATCGAGCGTGATGGACCGATCAAGGTGCAGCTCACGAGCTGATCATTAGCGGGAGGCGGTTCGCCCCAAGCTGGATCGCCTCCCGACCCGGATGATGGTCATCGAGCACACGACGGAGTGAACGGGCCGTTTCCGGCAAAACGCGTGGAATGAGCGGCGGATCGTCCTATCGTCCTTCCAAAAGAACGGGAGGCGGACATGACGATCGCATCGATCCTCGCCAACAAGAGCGCGACCACGATCAAGGTGGAAGCGGACACGCCGATCGGGGATGTCACGCGCATCCTCTATGAGAACAATATCGGCGCGGTTCTGGTGATGCGGGACGGGGAGCTGCTCGGCTTCCTGTCCGATCGCGGCATCACCCGGGCGATGGCGCAGAACCCGAACGGGGTGCGCGCCATGCCGGCGGAAGCGGCGATGCGGCCGAGGCAGTTCGAGACTACGCCCTCGAGCAGCATCGAGGATGCGATGCGTCTGATGACCGACCACCGCGTGCGCTATCTGCCGGTGTTCGAGGATGGCGCCCTGGTCGGCATCGTCTCGATCGGCGACGTGGTGAAGGCGCTGCTGGACCGGCAGACGGCCACGGTGGAAAGCCTGACGGCTTATATCTCTCAGAACTGACCGAGCGACCCATCCCGGGGTGATCCGCACGGGAGCCGGATGTGGATGGTCGCATCCGGCTCGGCATGGCGGCTCTGCGCCGACCGGAAGAATGCGCATTTGACATAGTGTGTCTTTACACTAAACACGTCACGCCATGATGTTATACAGAAACACACCCTTGATGCGTGGAATTGTGGCGGGGGCGGCGATGCTGATGCTGCCTGCTGTCGCCATGGGGCAGCAGGGGCTGTCAGCCGACACGCTCTCGCCCAAGCCGACCGGGAAGCAGAAGCAGGGATCTCGGCACCCGAAATCGGCTGCCGCGCCGCAGCAGCCGGAAACGGTGACGGTGACCGGCCAATCGGTGTCCCGACGGGTAGAAGGTGGTGCGCTGGGAACACGGTCCGACCTGGATACGCCTTTCTCGGCGCATACGGTGACGGCGGCCGAGTTGCAGGATCGTCAGGTGAAGTCGTTAGCGCGCGTCTTTTCCCAGGATGCGTCCGTGGTGGCGAATGGCGACACCTATTCGTTCAATTCCTATTCGCAGACCGTGCGCGGCGTGCCGCTGGACGACTACAATTCCTACAGGATCAACGGCGATCCGTTCTACATGACGACGGTGGAGCTGCCGTTGGAATCGTTCGAGGCGGTCCAGCTTCTCAAGGGCGCGTCCGGCTTCATGTATGGTTTCAACGCTCCTGGCGGCCTGATCAATTACGAGACCAAGAAGCCGACGGATCGCCGTTTCACCAGCGCGGATCTCGGCTATTCATCGGATGGTGTCTTCCAGCAGCACGTCGACACCGGCGGCCGTTTGCTCAACAACGTGTTCGGCTATCGGCTCAATCTGACGCATGAGCAAGGCCAGACCTACAACGGTTCGAACGTGCGACGTTATTCCGGATCGCTCGGCCTCGATGCGCGCATCACCGACGATCTGCTCTGGTACGGCAATCTGATCTACCAGGATCGCCGTGTCCGTGGCGGCGTGCAGGATTTCTATATCGGGGATCCGAACACGTACACGGGCGGGCTACCGAAAGCGATCAGTGGCACGACCAATCTTTCCGGCTATCCCGATCTGTTCTTCGACTCGCATGTCTTCTACGGACAAACCGGGCTGCGTTGGACCCTCTCGCCGAACTGGTCGGCGCATGTGGACTACAGCAACAGCCGTGACTGGCGCTCCTATAAATCGGAGTGGCAGCCTCTGGATAACCGGAACGGCGACTACCAAGTCGCGCTGGATACCGATCCGCGCTCCTGGTCGCAGTACAACCAGGTGCAGGCAATCGTCGAAGGGCATTTCCATACCTGGAGCGTGGAACATCAGCTCGTGCTCGGCGCAAGCTGGCAGGGTCTGAACAAGTATCTGCCGAACAACAACCTTTCGGACGTTCCGATCGGTCCGGAAAACCTGTATCGGCCGGTGATCATCCACGATTACCCGAGCCCGTTCGACAACACGGTGTTCCGCTCCTTCCATTCCGATCAGGAGGGCGTGTTCGCGAGCGACACGATGACGCTTGGCAAGGTCTCCCTTCTGGGCGGTGTTCGCTTCACCGATTATTTCGAAGAAGACTACGACGGGCAGGGCGGCAAGACGGCCTATACAGAGACGCCGATCACGCCGGTCGCAGCACTGCTGTATCATCCCTGGCGCGATACCACCCTGTACGCGAGCTATGTTCAGGCCCTGCAGAGCGGGGGCACCGTCGCGGACAGCTACGTCAATGCCCGTGCCACGCTTCCGGTCGTGATGTCCGACCAGATCGAGGTGGGTGCCAAGCTCGAACGTCGCCGCTGGTCGCTCTCCGCTGCGATCTATCGGATCGAAGCCGGCGCGCAGTATGCGAACAGCGCCAACGTCTATGTCTCCAACGGCACGCAACGCTACGAGGGGATCGAGGTGAACGGGCATATGTCGCTGCCGCTCGGTCTGGTTCTGACCAACAGCATCGCCTTCGAGCGCGCGACCTATCTGAAGACCGATCCCGACATCCAAGGGAAATCGGTGGAAGGCGTTCCCGGCGTACAGGACACGGTTCAGTTGACGGAAAATTTCAGCGCGGTGCCCGGTCTCAGCACCACGGCGGAAGTGCATGTCACCAAGCGGATGTGGGGCGATGATTTCAATACCTACCATATCCCATCGACGACGCTGTTGAACTTGCGCGCCAGCTACAAGTTCACGGCGGATCGTCACCCGGTCACCTTGCGCGCCGAACTCGATAACGTCGCCAATCTGCATTACTGGGGTTATCTGGCTTCGGATTATTTCTTCGTCGGACCGCCGCGCACGCTGTTCCTGAACGCCAGCGTAGGGTTCTGAAGACGCCTCGAAAGGCACGATCCGCCCCCGGAGAGGAACCTGCTCTGCCCTGTGGGGTCCGGCCGGACCGCGCCATGACGGCCGTTCCGATCCGGATCCCCGGGACGCCGTTCCTGGCCCTGTGATTCGAACCGGTTGCCCGCGTCCTGCCGCGCGGCGCTCGCGGAGGGCGGTTCGTATCTTGCCCGGCGCCTCGGGCCGGCACACCATCGCCGCTTCCGACGCTCCGGAGTGTTCCGTTTTGGTGTTGCACAGACGAACCTTTCTCGCCGCCGCTGCCATGGCGGGCCTGCCGATCGCGGGGTCGCGATCCGCACGCGCGACGGTTCCGGCCGGTGTGACGGCGGAAACGCTGCCGGAACACAGTTTCGGCGATCCGAACGCCAGGCTGGTGGTGCAGGAATGGTTCTCGCTCACCTGCACACATTGCGCGCATTTCAGCGAGGTGGTGTTTCCCGAGATCAAGACCCGCCTGATCGACACGGGCAAGATCCGCTACACCTTCTATGACTATCCGCTGGATCGGCTCGCGCTGGCGGCGGCGATGATCGCGGATTCTCTGCCGGAAGACCGCTATCTGCCGTTTATCGAAACCTTGTTCTCCAGCCAGGAACGCTGGGCGTTCGACCGCTCGGCCGATCCGATCGCCCTGCTGCGTCGGAATGCGCTGCTGGCCGGGATGCCGGGCGCCGAGGTGGACGCCACGCTGCAGAACGACGCGCTGCGTCGGGCGATCGTGGAGAAGCAGGATCAGGCGACCAAGCAATACAACATCGCCGGCACGCCCACCTTCGTGTTCGGGCAGACCGTGCAGGCGATCGTGCCGGATTACGCGACCTTCGCGCGCTACGTCAGTGAGGCCGGAGGCTGATCAGAATACGCAGTTCACGGCCAGCTGCGGGCTGATCGTGCGCTGCTCGTCATGGCCGGAGACGGGCAGGGTGACGCCGAGAATCGCGCCGAAGCGCGGCGACCAGCTCCATTCCAGCGCGGGGCCGACCGACCAGTCTCCGCTGGACGGGGCGTGGCGGCGTACCGGGCTCCCGTCGGCGTCGATGCCGCGCAGGACGGCACCATCGGCCCAGCTGCGATAGAGATCGAGCGCCAGCACCCATTGCCGTGTCAGTCCCCATTCCACCGAGGCGCCCGCGTTGCCGAACGAGCCGGGGCGGGCGCGGCCGTGGAACCCCGCTTGCGTGCCGTAGGCGCTGAGGCCGGATACGGTCGCGGTGGACACGCGTATGCGCTCGGCGGCGAACACGCGCAGACGAACCGCGTGGCCGGAGACATGATAGGTCGACTGGCTGACGATGCCGGTGCGCAGGAACCAGGCGCCGGTGCCGACCCCGTCCTGGGCGCGTCCGAGGCCGTCGTAGCGGCCCGTGGGCGCGTTCACGCCGAGCGCCAGGGTTACGTTGGGCACCAGCCGCTGCTCGTTCGGGTCCAGCGCGCGAAGCTCGAGCTCCACCGGAAGGTCGCCGAACTGCACGCCGCTGGTGGCGCGGCGCCAGGCGAGCCCTTCGGTGAAGGCCGGCAGGGCGTAGATCGAGAGGCGGTCGGTCAGCCCGTATTTCATCAGCGTCTGGCTGACCAGATCGTGCGCATGGGTGGTGTCGGGTTCGAGCCGTCCGTGCGAATCGAAGCGGCCATCGGCGTTGTTCAGCGCCAGATAGGGTTCGATCGCCAGCATCCCGGCCGCGGACTCGGCCGGCGAGGGGGAGAACAGCGAGCCGGTATACCACTGCTCCGGCGGGCTGGGGGACGGATCGGCGGCCAGGACCGGAACCGGCACCAGGCACGACAGCAGCACGGGGGCGGCGTTCCGGGTCCGCCGGCCCGTGATCGTTCGCCGTTCCGCGTTCTGTCTGCGGTGCTGTGTCATGGTTCGGGCGATGCGCTAGAGGGCGGGCGCCGCCCCGCTCTCGTAGCGCGTCATGATCTCGTCTACCGGACCGTCCGCGACGATGCGCCCGGCTTCGAGCCAGATCAGGCGGGTGCACCATTGCCGTAGAACGTCCGGCATGTGTGAGGTCAGCACCAGGATCTCCGCGCCGCGCACCACCGTTTCCAGACGGGCATGGGCCTTGTCGCGGAAGCGTGAGTCGCCAGCCATGAACCACTCGTCCATCAGCAGGATCTGCGGGGCGATGGCCGTCGCCAGGCCGAAACCGAGGCGCACCACCATGCCGGAGGAATAAAGCCGCACCGGGAGGTCCATGAACGGTCCGAGTGCTGCGAAACCCTCGACGTCTTCTTCCAGCGCGCGGATGGCGGCAGCGTTGAGGCCGACATAGCGACCGCGCAGGGTGATGTTCTCGCGCCCGGTCAGGTCGAGATTCATCCCGAAATTGGTGTCGAGCAGTGTGTTGATCGAGCCGCCGGTATGGATGCGCCCGGCCACCGGCTCGTAGATGCCGCCCAGGACGCGGAGCAGGCTCGATTTGCCGGCGCCGTTGCGGCCGACGATGCCGAGCCGTTCGCCGGAGCGGATGGAGAAATTGAGGTCGCGCAGCGCCTGCACCACCACGCGCCGGGTGGCGTTCGGGTCGTCCGGCGTGCGTCCGGCGCGGCCGAGCGGACCGCCGACCTTGCCGGACACGCCGCTCAGCACCGTCTTCTTCAGCGAACGTGCGCCGCCGTGATAGAGTGGGAAGTCGAGCGACAGCGCCGTCACGTCGATGAACGCGCGCCCGCCGGGCGGGGCTTGAATAGGGTTGGTCAGCATCCGGTTCAGACCCAGAACGCGATGCGCGGACGGGCGCGCACGAACACGCGCCACGACACGAGGCACAGCAGCGCGCTGTAGACCAGCGCCGCGACCCAGGTGAACGGCGTCGGCATCGTGCCCAGCAGCGGCGCGCGCACCACTTCGAGCAGGGAGTCGAACGGGTTGATCGGCAGCCACCAGGAGCGCTGGCCGAGCTGGGATGGCTTCCAGATCACGGGGGTGAGGTAATAGGCGATCTGCAGCAGGCTGCCGATGATCGGCGGCACGTCGCGGAAGCGGGCGCAGATCGCACCCAGCAGGTAGCAGGAGGCGGCACCGTCCAGCAGCCACAAGGCAAGGCCGGGCAGGCACAGAAAGCCTGTCAGCCCCGGCCATTGCCTGAAGATGGCGAACACCACCACCGGCACCACCACGTTGTGGCCCAGAACGATGACGTTGCGCACCACGGTCCGGATCACCTGCACGGTGAACGGCATGCGCATGGAGCGGATGGTCTGCTCGGCATCGATGAAGCTGTTGCAGGCTTCGCCGGCCAGGCCACCAATGCCGGCCTGCCAGAGGATCAGGGACAGGGCGAGGTAGGGCAGGTACTCCGCCAGACCGATATGGAACAGGGCGGCGTAGAGAAAGCCCATCGAGCCGACCATCACCGCACTGGACAAGGTCAGCCAGAGCGGACCCAGAGCCGATCCGCGATAGCGCAGCTTGATGTCGAGCCAGCCCAGGGTGAAGGCGAGGCGCCAGAGGGCAAGTCCGTCGCGAAGATCGGCGCGCGCGGCGAGGCCGCGTGTGCGGCGTCCGAGCCGGGCGTCGATCAGCATCTCTGGCATGGAATCGTGCGCGGCGCCGGCCAGGGCGGTCGCGGAGCCGGGGGATTCGACCGCCGTCACGGCCGCGTCGATCGGTCCGGCCGCATCGCGGTCCGGCTCGGGCGAAGGCTCCGTCACGGATGGCAGCGCGCTCATGGGCGCGGCGTAGCCGATCCGCTGTTGCCCGGCAATGGATTGCACGGGGTGGGTGCGGGACGAACCGTGACGTTCCTGCGACGGATCTGGTCTTAAATTCGCCCAACAGATGGTTGATGTTGCGGCAGAGATGGAGCCACTGTAAGGCGGAGGAACGGTTTTCTCCACCTGAGCCTTGGCTGCCGGAGTTCAAGCAAGCCGATGTCGCGACCTGCCTGCCGACCCACGTTCCGATCCGCCGCGGCGGCGAAACGCGACCGCTCCGGCGTGGCGCGTGCAGCCTGCTCCGCCGTTCTGCTGGCGCTTCTGGCTGCTTGCGCGGAAACCCCGTCGCAGCCGTCCATGATGCCGGTGGCGCAGGAAGCGGCGAAATACCGGGCGCATGCGCGCTCCTATTACGCGCCGCCCGGTCCGCCCGACGATCCATGGGGGCCATATATCGAGGAAGCCTCGCGCAAGTTCGACGTGCCCGACACCTGGGTGCGCGCCGTGATCGGCCGCGAGTCGGGCGGTCAGCAGTTCAGCCGCAACGGTACGCTGATCACCTCGGGTGCCGGCGCCATGGGTCTGATGCAGCTGATGGCGCCGACCTATGACGATCTGCGCGCCCAGTATGGGCTTGGTGACGATCCGTTCGAGCCGCACGACAACATCATGGCCGGCACGGCCTATATCCGCCAGATGTACGACATCTATGGCGCGCCCGGCTTTCTGGCCGCCTACAACACCGGGCCCGGGCGTCTGGACGACTTCCTGACCAAGAACCGGCCCTTGCCGCGCGAAACCCGGCAATACGTGGCCATCATCGGCCCGCAGATCGCCGGGATCTGGCCGAACAGCCGTTCGCAGGCCGACCTGATGATCGCTGCTCATTCCGGCAGCGACGTGCAGTACGCGTCGGCTCAGACGCAGGACGAGACCAAGTCGGTCAGGCTGGCCTGGACCCGCCGGCGCGATCTGCAGCAGCCGAACGACCAGCCGATGCAGGTGGCCGAAGCGCCGGCGACGACCGGTGGCGCGGCACCGTCCTATATCAAGGACTGGCGCAGCATGAAGGCGCAGTCGCCTGCACAGGCCGCCGTTGCTACGCCGGTGGCACTCGCCGCCAACAGCCCGTCTTCCGTGAGCGCCGCCTGGGCCAGCCGCGGCATCGTGTCCCGCCCCGCCGCTTCGGTGGCGAGCGCACCGGTGCGTAACTGGACGCTGGCGCCGACCGACCAGCAGCACCCGGCCGCAATCGCCAGCGGTGATTCCAGCGGCCCGGATACGGCGGTCGCTCCCGTGCGGCTCGCCTCCGCTGAAATGCCGGCGCAGGACGACTCCACCGACACGCAGGCGGCGGCGCCTGCCGCGCGCAAGCCGCATTTCCAGCTCATCCGCCGCGCCATGGCCGAGCCGGCTCCGCTTCTGCGCGATGCGGGGCGCGGCCCGCGCAACTGGTCGGTGCAGGTCGGTGCCTTCAACACCCAGGCGCAGGCCAGTCAGGCTGCCGGCGCCGCGCGCTCGCGTGCACCAAGCCTGTCCGGCGCACAGGCTGAGATCGCCGGCGTCAAGCAGGGTCGCAACGGCCGGGTTTATCGCGCGCGCCTGACCGGCCTGTCACGCAATGATGCGATGGCGGCCTGCCAGAAACTGTCGCGTGGCAGCGGTGCTTGCATGGTGGTGTCGCCCGATGCGCGTTCGTAATCTCGCCGCCGCCGCGATCGGCGCGGCTGCGCTTGCGGCAAGCGCGATGCCGGCCGAGGCGGCGCTTCCGGTCGGAGTCAAGGCACCGGATTTCACCATTGAGGCCACGCTGGCCGGCAAGCCGTTCCAGGCGTCGCTCGCCGCCATGCTGAAACACGGTCCGGTGGTGCTCTATTTCTATCCGAAGGCCTTCACCTCCGGCTGCACGGTGGAAGCGCACGACTTTGCCGAGGCTATGCCGCAGTTCAAGGCGTTGGGCGCGCAGGTGCTGGGGGTGTCGGAGGACGACATCGCCACGCTGAACAGGTTCTCGGTCAGCGAATGCCAAAGCGCGTTTGCCGTGGGCGCGGACGATCACGGCAAGGTTGCCAAAAGCTACGACGCCACCCTGCCCCTGGTCGGCCTGTCCAACCGCACCTCCTACGCGATCGCGCCGGACGGTCGGGTCCTGGCCGCCTATACGGCGATGGACCCGGATGGGCACGTCAGCCACATGCTCGACGCTTTGAAGCAGTTCAAGGCGCGCTGACAAGTCACCTTTCAGGACGGGTGCGCTTCGCCTTCCTGCTCGCCGCCATCCTCCGCGGTCTGAATGTCCCGGGCTGACAGGACGGTCTTCTGTCGCGGCACGATGGGCTTCACAGCAATGCGCTGCGTCGCGCGCTGAGCGGGCCGCGCGTCCGGTGGCGTGACCGGGGCGGCGGGAAGCACCGACGGAAGCAGGGTGTGATCGATGGTCTGCATAGCACGATCCCCAATCTAGAATTCCGTTGTGGAATATGGGGGGCTGCCATGCCGTCGGCATCGGGCGGTCCGATCACCAAAGCGGGATCAGACAGGAGACCCGGCCGGGTGAAAGCCGGCCGGGTGGACTGCTTTTAGTGGGTGGCCAGGCCGGTGTTGCCGGTCACGGCACTCTGTGTGGCGGTGGCGCCGCGCGACACGTCATGGCCGAGCGCGGAGGCGTCCTGGCCCATGCCGCTGACGGTGTTGCAGGCAGACAGGCCGACCGTCGCGACGGCCAGCAGGCCGACGGTGGCGAGAGCGCGGCAAGAAGCGGTGAACATGAAAGGCTGCCTCCAGTTGTGAGTTTGTGTCGAAACGGCATCGGCGCCACCGAGGTTCCCGAGAGGCGGGGATCGCCGTCTTCTGTTGCGAAAAAGTGACGGCTGTGTCCCGGATACGCGAATTGCGCTCCAGCGATGTTGCAGTTAGGAACAAGTCGCAACTGAGTGGGTCATCCAAACATGCGCGTCTCGTTCCGGTCCAGGCTGTCCGCCTCCGTCCTGGCTATCTCCGTCGGCCTCGCCGGTGTCTCCACCGCCGCCCAGGCTGAAACGCTGACGCTCTACAGCGCCCAGCACAAGCAGATGGTCGATCAGGTGGTCGCCGCCTTCACCAAGGCGACCGGCATCGCTGTGCAGACCCGCTTCGGCGAGGCGCCGGAGATCGCGTCGCAGATCGTGCAGGAAGGCGCCGCGTCTCCGGCCGATGTCTACTTCACCGAGAACTCGCCCGAGCTGGTGTTGCTGGACGAAAAAGGCCTGCTGTCGCCCGTGGAGAAGTCGACCCTGGCCCAGGTGCCGTCGCGCTTCAACGCCGAGACCGGCGACTGGCTCGGCGTGCTGGCGCGCGAGAACGTGCTCTGCTTCGACCCGCATCTGATCAAGGAAAGCCAGCTTCCGGCCTCGCTGCTCGATCTGGCCAAGCCGGAATGGAAGGGCAAGGTCGCGATCGCGCCGGCCGATGCCGATTTCCTGCCGCTGGTGGAAGCGATCGTGAAGCTGAAGGGCCGTCCGGCGGCGCTGGACTGGCTGAAGGCGATGAAGACCAACGCGCAGATCTTCGATGACGACGAGGGCGTGGTTGCCGCCGTGGATCGCGGCGCGGTCGCGACGGGCATCATCAACAACTACTACTGGGCTCGTCTGCACCAGGAGAAGGGCAAGGCGACCGTCGCCAAGATGCACCATTTCACCGGTCACGATGTCGGCGCGCTGATCAACGTATCGGGTGCCGCGGTGCTGAAATCCTCCAAGCACCAGGACGCGGCGCAGCGCTTCCTCGCTTTCATGGTGAGCAAGCCGATGCAGACCGCGCTCGCCAGCGGCGACGTCGATTTCGAGTATCCGCTGGCGGCGGGGGTCAAGGCCAACCCGATCCTGAAGCCGTTCGACCAGCTCCAGCCGCCGGCGATCTCGATCAAGGATTTGGGCGACGATCAGGACGCGGCGAAGCTGCTGCGCGAGGCCGGTCTGCTCTGATCCCGGCTTTCGGTCCTGTCGCGACGATGAGCAAGCGGGCGCGGGCGGTGAAAGCCGCCCGCGTTTCCGTGCGTCCGCCGCGGCTTCTGCTTCTGTGCGCCGCCGCCGCGACCGGAATCGTGCTGCTGCCTTTGCTGCTGACGGTGTGGCAAGCGACCGGCGCGGAGGAGCCCGTGGCGCTGCTCTGGCGTCCGCTGGTGGGCGAGTTGCTCGGCAACACCGTCACGCTCTGCGCCGCCACCGTGTCGTGCTGCGCCGTGATCGGCACCCTGTGCGCGTGGTTGATCGAGCGCACCGATCTGCCGGGCCGCAACGTGTTCGCGGTTCTGGCCGCTGTGCCGCTGGCGATCCCGCCGTTCATCACCTCCTATGCCTGGGTGTCGCTCAGCAGCGATCTGCAGGATTTCGCCGGCGCGACCCTGGTGGTCAGCTCGGCCTATATGCCGCTGATCTACCTGCCCGTCGCGGCGGCCCTGCGCGGCATGGACCCGGCGATCGAGGAAAGCGGCCGCGTTCTCGGCCTCGGCCCGGTGCGGTGCTTCATCCGGCTGGTGCTGCCGCAGCTTCGCCCGGCGCTTCTGGGCGGGATGCTGCTGGTGGCGCTGAACGTGCTGGTGGAGTTCGGCGCCTTCGCTCTGCTGCGTTTCCGCACCTTCACCACCGTGCTCTACGGCCAGTATCGCACCGGGCTGACTGGCCCGGATTCGTCCCTGCTCGCCTGCGTGCTGATCGGGCTGTGTCTGCTCTGCGTCGCGGCCGAGCTGCGCGTTCGTCGCGGTTCGGCCTATGCCTCGCTCACGCGCGGTGCGGCGCGTCGCCCGGTCAGGCATCGCCTGGGCTGGATGCGCTGGCCGGCGCTCGCCTTTCTGATCGGCCTCGCCATCGCGACGCTGGGCGTTCCGCTCGGCATGATCGGGTTTTGGCTGTTCCAGCACAACAGCGCCGCCACCACCTCGGTCGGGGTGTCCTGGGGCGAGCTTCTGGCCTCGACCGGCGGTTCGCTGGGCCTGGCGCTGAGCGGCGCCTTCGCCACCCTGCTGCTGGCCCTGCCGCTCGGCTTCCTGTCCGTCCGGTTCCCGGGACGCGCCTCGATGCTGCTGGAGCGCATCGCCTATATGGGCCAGGGCGCACCGGGGATCGTGGTGGCGCTGGCACTGATCACCCTGGCGTTGAAGGTGCTGACCCCGCTCTACCAGTCGGCGCCTCTGCTCATCCTGGCCTATGCGATCCTGTTCCTGCCGTTGGCGTTGGTGAGCGTGCGCGCCGCGTTCGAACAGGCGCAGCGCAAGCTGGAGGATGCCGGGCGGGCGCTCGGACTCGGTCCGGTCGCAGTCGCGCGTCGCATCGTCCTGCCGCTGGCCGCGCCCGGACTCGGCGCCGCGGCATCCCTGGTGTTCGCCGCCGTGGTGACGGAGCTGACCACCACGCTGTTGTTGTCGCCGATCGGCACGCGCACGCTGGCGACGGAGGTCTGGCAGGACACCACGACATTGGCTTTCGCCGCCGCGGCGCCCTATGCGGCGATGATGGTTCTGCTCTCGCTCTGCTCCACCTACGTGCTTGCGCGGCGCTTCGGCCGCAGTGCCGGCATCGGGCCCGGATGAGACGGGCGGAGCCGGAACCGTGATGGCCGAACCCGCTGTCGTTGTCGCCCACATCCTGGCTGAAGGATGGGGCACCTCGGCCCATCTTGGTGCAACCAACCGCGCGTGGTGCGCTTCGGAACGGCTGTCATGAACGCCTTCTACCCGTCTTCCCCTCCGGCGCTCGAGATCGACGGCGTTTGTCGCACGTTCGGAGAGGCTGAGGTTCTGCGCGGCGTCGATCTGTGCGTGCAGCCGGGCGAGCTGGTCGCGATCCTGGGCGCGTCCGGCGGCGGCAAGACGACGCTGTTGCGCCTGGTGTGCGGGTTCGAGCGCGCCGATGCCGGACGCATCCTGATCGGCGGCGTTCCGGTGGACGATGCGAGCGGCAGACGCCGGATCCATGTGCGGCCGGAAAAGCGCGGAGTCGGCTACGTCGCACAGGATGGTGCCCTGTTCCCCCATCTTTCCGTTTCGGCCAACATCCTGTTCGGTCTCGATCGCGCCCGGCGCAGCGGCGGGGCGGCGGAGCGGCTGGCGGCGCGCATGCTCGAGTTGGTCGGACTGCCGGCGAGCTACGCCGACCGTTCGCCGCAGACCCTGTCCGGCGGCGAGCAGCAGCGTGTTGCACTCGCCCGCGCGCTGGCGCCGGAGCCGAGGCTGGTCCTGCTGGACGAGCCGTTTTCCGCGCTGGATGCGGGCTTGCGCGCCGGGACGCGCCGTGCCGTCGCCGATGCGTTGCACCAGGCGGGTGCGGCTGCTCTTCTGGTCACGCACGATCAGTCCGAGGCCTTGTCGATGGGCGACAGGGTCGGGGTGTTGCGCGATGGCAGGCTGGTGCAGGTGGCGGCTCCCGCGTCGCTCTACCGGCGGCCGGTCGATGCGGCCCTGGCCAGCTTCGTGGGCGAAGCGGTGCTGATGGAAGGCTGGGCGCAGGGCCGCACCGTGTGCTGCCCGCTCGGCGTGGTGATGCTGGCGCCGGATTGCGAAGCGCGCACCGGCGCGGTGCGGCTGATGCTGCGTCCCGAGCAGATCGCGCTCGATCCGAATGCGCCCTGCCGCGCCACGGTCGAGACCGTCAGCTATTACGGTCACGATGCCGGCGTGGTGCTGCGATTGGTTGAAGGGCAGCGCGTGTCCGCCCGCATCGACGGCGGCGCCGGCTTCGCGCTTCAGCCCGGCTCCGTGGTAGGCGTCGTCGTGGTCGGGGACGCGGTGGCGTTTCCGGTTGCGGATCGACACGAGGCCGTGGTTGCCGCGGACGGGTCCGACTTCTAAAGCGGAGCCCATGCCCCGCCGCCCTGCGTTGTCCCTGTTGGTTCTGGTGGGTTTGGCTGCCGCCCCGGTCGCGCACGGGCAGCCGGCGAGCGACCCGTCCCCGTCGACGCAGCCTCGGAAGAGTTCGAATGCGATCACCTTGTCGGTGCCGCAGAGCTACGATTTCTCGCAAAGCGTTTCGTCGTCGCCGAGTGCCGATCAGGCGCAGCGTTTGCGGAATGCGCCGCTGCCCGACCCGAACGCCGTGAAGAAGCCGTCCGACAGCCTGCACGATCCCAATACCGGCGCGGATACGACCCCGTTTGGATCCGCCTATTCCTACGCCAATCCGCTTTACGGTCCGCAAGGGCCGGGCTCGGTGCAGAACGCGGCCTCCAAATCCGCCGCGACTCCGGCGCCGCAGGGCCTGCAATTCACCGTGTTCCAGTGGGGCTATCCGCGCCCGCCCATGCCCAAGGTAGCGGGAGAGGATCTGACCGCCGCGCCGCCGCCCGTGCCGGTGATCGATTTCGCCGTTCAGGCCGACGACAGCACCGTGCTCGACGCCAAGGCCTCGGCCACCATCGGTCGCGCCGTGCAGGCCTATGGCCGTGCCGCTCTCACGCGCATCACCATCGAGCGCCCCGCGCATCGGCCGGAGTGCTGTGCCCGGTATCCCGATCTGGTGCGTGCGGCCCTGATCGGCAGCGGCCTAAGCCCGGATCACCTGTTGCCCGGGCATCAGGTTCGTGTGGTGATGACCACGCTTCCTGTGAAGAAGTAGCGCTCTGGATTCGAGCGCCGTGCCGAGGAAAGGCCGAGCTCATGGCGGGAACGATCAGAACCGGGATCGGCGGCTGGGTGTTCGATCCGTGGCGCGAGACCTTCTACCCGGCGGGCATGAAGCCGAAAGACCACCTGCGCCACGCCGCCTCCGTGCTGTCGGCGATCGAGATCAACGCCACCTTCTATCGAACCCAGAGCGCAGATATCTTCCGGAACTGGGCGGCCGAGGTTCCGGACGGATTCCGTTTCGTGGTCAAGGCGGCGCGGGGTGCGGCCCAACGCAAGGACGCCGCCGAGGCGAGGCCGGCGATCGACCGCTTCTTTCGGTCCGGTCTTGCCGAACTGGGCGACAAACTCGGCCCCGTCCTGTGGCAGCTTCCAGCCGGGCGCAGATTCGATGCGGATCAGCTCGCAGCCTTTCTAGATCTGTTGCCGGATGGAATCGACGGTCTCGCGTTGCGTCACGCGCTTGAAGCGCAGCATCCGAGCTTCCTTGATCCTGCCGCCCTGACCCTGTTGAGCAAGCGCAACGTGGCGCTGGTCGGGTTGGACAAGGAGGGTGTCGAAACGCGCGCGCCGGTCACGGCCGATTTCGTTTATCTGCGCCTGCAGGGAACGCGATCCGGTGAACGGTTCGGATATTCCGGGGCGGAACTGGCACTCTGGGCAGACCGGATCGATGCGTTGTCGCGTGGCACGGTGCCGGATGCGATCGCCGTTGCGGGTGCGCCGCCGGTCCGGAAGCATGCCCGCGACGTCTTCGCCTTTCTCATCGCGGGCGCCAAGGAAACCGCGCCGGCGGCGGCGATGGAGCTGGCCCGGATCGCCGCCGCGCGCTGACGGGACCGGAGCATCGGGCGCATCCTCGGTTTGCTCGCAAGCGATGATGATCTTGTTTGCTTGATCGTTCGCTTTTTTCGTGATTTGGTAAAAACCGAAAGAGCGCGAACGGCGCCGTCGGTTGGGTTGGAGCGATTCTCGCGGGCAGGGCGGGGTTCGTCATCGCGTGACAGCGATGCGGGCCGTACGAACTGCCGCGTCCCCGACGCGCGGAACGCACTCCAGAACGCAAGCATCTCGCGGCGATAACGCGGGGGCTCTCGGGAGGTCGTCCATGACATATTCAAGGTTGCAGGAGTTCGTCGCCGAACTGTTCGGCACGATGGTTCTGATCCTGTTCGGATGCGGGTCCGTCGCCATGGTGGTGTTGTTCCCCAATGCCGGTCCGGTGCCGCATGGCGGATACACCAACATCGTGCTGGGCTGGGGTCTGGCGGTGACGTTCGGTATCTATATTTCCGGCGCGACCAGCGGCGCGCATCTGAATCCCGCCGTGAGCCTGGCTCTTGCCGTGACGGGACGTTTCCCCTGGGCCAAGCTGCCGCATTACGTCGCCGGCCAGTTCGTGGGCGCGTTTCTGGGCGCGGCGGTCGTGTTCCTGGTTTATCATGCGCAGTGGATCACGGTCGATCCGGCGCTCGACCATACCACCGGCGTGTTCTCGACCTTTCCCGCCGTACCCGGCTTCTGGCCGGCCTTTATCGACCAGGTGGTCGGCACCGCGATCCTTTTGGCTCTGATCCTTGCCGTCGGCGACAAATTCAACATCCATTCGCCGTCCAATCTGGCGCCGATCGTGATCGGTCTGCTGGTCGTCGCTATCGGCATCTCCTGGGGTGGCATGCAGGGCTACGCGATCAACCCGGCGCGCGACCTCGGCCCGCGCCTGTTCGCCGTGGTGGCCGGTTTCAAGAACAACGGCCTTACCGACGGTTCCGGCATCTGGTTGCCCCCCGTCGTGGGCTCGCTGGTTGGCGGCGTTCTGGGTGCCGTGATCTACGATGTCTGCATCGGCCGTCCGCTTGCCGCCGCGCATGACATGCGTAATCGCGCTGCCGGCATGGACCCGGACTATGTCGAGACCGGCGTGACGCCGATCGAGACTGCGCCTGCTGTCCAGACTCGTTTGAGCGCCTGAACGAAAAAACGAACAACAAAGAAACGTCCGAAGAAAGCTCGTTGACCATGCGCGACCATCTTCTTGCCTTCGACCAAGGCACCACCAGCTCCCGCGCCCTGCTGCTCGACCCCGAAGGCGGGATCGTCGCGGTGGCTCAGGCCGAGTTCCGCCAGATCTTCCCGCAGCCCGGCTGGGTCGAGCACGATCCGAACGAGATCTGGGCCACGCAGAGCGGTGTTGCCGCCGAGGTGGTGAACCGGGCCAACCTGCCGCTCGACCGGATCGCCGCGATCGGCATTACCAACCAGCGCGAGACCACGATCGTCTGGGATCGCCGCACCGGGCAGCCGGTCTACAACGCGATCGTCTGGCAGGACCGGCGCACCGCCGGCCTGTGCGATCGCCTCAAAGCGGACGGTCTGGAAAAGACCGTGGAAGAGCGCACCGGTCTGGTGATCGACGCGTATTTCTCCGGCACAAAGGTGGCGTGGATCCTCGATCACGTCGACGGCGCCAGGGAGAAAGCCGAGCGTGGCGATCTCGCCTTCGGCACGGTGGATAGCTGGCTGATCTGGCGGCTGACCGGCGGCGCGGTGCATGTCACCGACGAGACCAATGCCTCGCGCACGCTGCTGTTCAACATCCATACGCGCGAATGGGACGAGGAGATGCTGCGTCATCTCCGCGTGCCGCGTTCCATGCTGCCGGAGGTGAAAAGCTCTTCCGAGGTCTATGGCGAGGCCACCGGCACGTTGGCCGGCATCCCCATTGCCGGCATCGCGGGCGATCAGCAATCGGCGCTGTTCGGTCAGATGTGTCACGAGCCCGGCACGGTGAAGAACACCTACGGCACCGGCTGTTTCATGCTGATGAATACGGGCAAGGATGCGGTGCCGTCGCGCAACAAGCTCCTGACGACCATCGGCTGGCGTTATGGCGGCGAGACGCAATACGCGCTGGAGGGCTCGATCTTCGTCGCCGGTGCGGTGGTGCAGTGGCTGCGTGACGGTTTGAAGATCATCCGCTCCTCGTCGGAAGTGGAGGCGCTGGCGGCATCCGTGCCGGATACCGGCGACGTCTATCTGGTGCCGGCTTTCGTCGGTCTCGGCGCTCCGCACTGGGACCAGTATGCGCGCGGGTCGATCGTCGGCATGACGCGCGGCACCACCGATGCGCATATCGCGCGTGCCGCACTGGAAGGGATCGCGTTCCAGACCGTGGATGTGCTCCGCGCGATGGAGAACGATTCCGGCATCAGTCTGAAGGAGCTGCGCGTCGATGGCGGCGCGTCCAACAACAACCTGTTGATGCAGTTCCAGGCCGATCTGCTCGGCATCCCGGTGATCCGTCCGGCGAACGTGGAGACCACCGGTCTCGGCTCCGCCTTCCTCGCCGGTCTCGCCGTTGGGATCTACAAGGATCTGAACCAGGTGCGTCAGCTCTGGAAGGCCGATCGCGTGTTCGAGCCGACCATGTCTGCCGATCGCCGGGAGGCGCTGCATGCCCGCTGGCGCAAGGCGCTCGACCATGCTCGCTCCTGGGTGGAGCCGGACGCCGCCTGAGGCGGAACCGGTCGAAATGATGTGGGGCGGGAGGAGCAATCCTTTCGCCCTTTTTTATGCCTACGGTCTGCCAGCGACTCGGGTCTATCATCGTCGCGCAAGTCGTTCGGTGAAGGCGAGCGTTCACTGCTACCCAGAAGGATACAATTGCTGGGATGTGCGCCCTCTCTTCGCGTTCGCGCGTCGGTGACGGTGTCGTCTGTTCAGGCTTCGGGACGCTCACCGAATTTGTTCCGGTGCCCCGTTCCAGGAAGTATGAGCAGCACGACCTGCAGAACCACATTCGCGATGGGCAACGCGAGCAGGAGAAGCCACCAGGCGCTCATGTCGCAGTCGTGTAGCCGCCGAGCATGCACCGTCAACGTCGGCCAGAACAGAAGCAAGCCGAGAAACAGAAACGGGATGACGGAGTCGGTCGCAGCCGACATGGCGATAGGCTGTTCGGACAGGCTGCAGAGTCCGAGCGCGCCAGCAAACAATACGCAGAAAAGAGAGATCGGCAGAAACCATCGAAGACCGAAGTCTTTTCGCGAAAGCCGGCACCGGAGCGATACCAGCGCCGCGTTCCGCCCGCGCCAAAGCGAACGGATGACGACGAAGCAGGTTGAGACGAGGATCGTCTCCAGCAGGAGGAATACCAGATTAAAAAGGACGGCGAACGACCCTACGGAGCTGTCATTGCCACCATCGAGTGAGATTCGTCTGACGACGGTCTGCATCAGGCCGACTTCCGGACCTCGAAGCACCGCCGCCGTCGCCAGAAAGGCCGCCGCAACCATGTAGGCGGCGACCCATGGTGAACTACCGTGCGAGAGAGACCGCTCCACGCAAGCGGCACGCTCCGCATCTTCCACAGAAACGTCGTTCGGCGTCATGGTCGTTTCCCCAGCCGTCCGGTGAAGAAACGATCTTTGGAAGAGGAAGTTTGAGGCCGTGTCAGCATTCAGCCCGTCGGGGCGTTCTGCTCCATCGCTGTGTTGAATGCTATGATGGTCTTTCGGCGCCTCTCCGAACGACGTGGAGGCCAGATCAATCGATGCTGGTCAATGCGTGGCTAAGCTCGTCGAGCCCGTAGTCTCCTCCGCGGCGATCGCGCGCACCGCCTCGTCCACCGCCACGCGCTGCTCCTGCGTGAGCCTGAGACCCTGTTTGGTGCGACGCCACAGCACGTCCTCGCCGGTGCGTGCCCATTCGTGCCGGACCAGGTAACGCAGTTCAGCATCGGTCAGGTCGGCACCATGATCTCGGCCGAGATCGGCCATCGACTGAGCGTTGCCCAGAACGATCGCCGCGCGTGTGCCGTAATGGCGCACCAGACGACGCAGCAGGCGTTGCGGCGCGAACGGGTAGCGCGAAGCCAGATCGCCGACCAGACGGTCATATCCGTCGCGCGCGAAATCGCCGCCGGGTAAAGGAACGTTCGCGGTCCAGCCGGCGCGTCGTCCATTGTGCGTTGCCGGCAGAAGCGGCTCGATCTTCGCCAGAACGGATTCCGCCAGGCGGCGATAGGTCGTGATCTTGCCGCCGAAGATGTTCAGCAGCGGCGGCTGACCCGGCTCCTGTTCCAGCTTCAACACGTAGTCGCGCGTTGCGGCGGAAGCAGAACCGCCTTTGCCTTCTTCGTCATCGGCGTAGAGCGGCCGCACGCCGGAATAGGTCCATACCACCATCTCCGGCGTGACCGGCTTGCGCAGATAGTCGCTGGCCGAGCGGCAGAGATAGTCGATCTCTTCCGGCGTGGCGCGGACATCGGCCGGATCGCCGTCGTAATCGCGATCTGTGGTACCGATCAGCGTGTAATCGGTCTCGTAGGGGATCACGAAGAAGATGCGCTTGTCGGCGTTCTGGAAGATGTAGCACTCGTCATGGTCGTAGAGGCGCGGCACGACGATGTGACTGCCCTGGACCAGACGCACGGGCGCACGCTTATTCTCGCGCACCACCTGATGCACGACGCTATCGACCCACGGTCCCGCCGCGTTCACCAGCGCGCGGGCCAGAATGATCTCCTCTTCGCCGGTGTCTTCCGAACGCGTCGTGATGCGCCACAAACCGTTCTCGCGCACCGCCGATACGCAGGCGGTACGGGATCGCACGGTGGCGCCCAGCGATGCGGCGGCTGCGGCGTTCAACACGGTGAGGCGTGAGTCTTCGACCCAGCAATCGGAATATTCGAATCCGCGCGTGAACTCGGGCTTCAGGGGCTTGCCGGTCTTGTCCGTGCGCAGATCGACCGAGCGCGTCGCCGGCAGACGCTTGCGACCGCCGATATTGTCGTAGAGGAACAGGCCGAGACGGAGCAGCCAGCGTGGACGCAAGGCGGTGTGGTGCGGCAGAACGAAGCGCAGCGGCCAGGCGATATGCGGTGCGATTCCCCAGAGCACTTCGCGTTCGCGCAGCGCTTCGCGCACCAGACGGAATTCGTAATATTCGAGGTAGCGCAGGCCGCCATGGATCAGCTTGGTGGACGCAGACGAGGTGCCGGACGCGAAATCGCGTTTTTCGCACAGGAACACGCGATGGCCGCGTCCCGCCGCATCGCGGGCGATACCGCTGCCGTTGATGCCGCCGCCGATGATGGCGATGTCGTAGGGAGGAAGCAGGCTGCTCTTCTGCGGACTCACGTTCATCGGGACGTTCCTTGTTCCGCCCCATCCACGGCGCGGCTGTCAGCGCGTTTGATCGTTCGGACGATAAACTCAAACGAACCAAACGAACAAGGTTCCGCGTGTCAGCCTTGCGTGAGCGAATTCTCCGCGTCTGCGTCCACCTCGATCACTTCGACCCCGGCCTCCCGGCACAGAGCGCGTAGTGTCGGATCGGTCAGGCGATCTGTCACCAGCATGTCGATTTCTTCCAGCCGGGCGATCCGGACGGGGGCAGCGCGAGTGAACTTGGAAGAATCCGTCACCAGCATCACGCGGCGCGCATTGTCGATGATCGCACGCGACACCTGAACTTCGCGCAGGTCGTAGTCCAGCAAAGCGCCTTCCTCGTCGATCGCCGAGGTGCCGATCACGGCCACGTCCGCCTTGAACTGCCGGAACGCATCCGCCGCCAGACGGCCGACGATGCCGCCATCCGACGCGCGCAACGAGCCGCCGGCGACGATCACCTGGATGTCCGGATTGCGGCACAGTTTCAGCGCCACGTTCATGTTGTTGGTGACGACCATCAGACCGGTGCGGCCGGCGATGGCACGTGCGACCTCCTCGGTGGTCGTGCCGAGATTGATGAATACCGACGCGCTTTCGGGGATCAGCGCCGCTGCCGCCTCGCCGATCCGGCGCTTCGCATCGGACGCCACCTGCTTGCGTGCATCGTAGGACAGGTTGGCGATACCCGACGCGATGATGGCGCCGCCATGGACGCGGGTGATGACCCCTGCATCGGCCAACTCGTTCAGATCGCGCCGAATGGTCTGCGGCGTGACGGTAAAGCGCGATGCCAGCTCCTCCACCGACAAGCGTCCGGAACCGCGAAGGAGGGATGCGATATCCTGCTGGCGGCGCGAAAGGGAGCGGTCGAGTGCGGCGGCGGACGGCGTGCGATCGTCTGCGGAGGGGGCGCAGCCCTCGGGCCGGGGGGGCGGCTGAGAGTCGAATTCGTCGTCGAGGGGGGGCGGAAAGTCGTTCATGATTTGCCCGGCATCATGCGCGAGAATCCCCCCCTCCGCCAAGGCCGGACCGTGACCGGAACGGCGAGCAGACGTGGTTTCGACACGCTCTCTTTTGCATCGCACTTGCGAATGGCCCCTGCGCGACCCTAGATAGCAGCGAGACGTTCTCAGGGCGGGGTGTGATTCCCCACCGGCGGTGATTGTGCGGGCGACCGTGCATCAGCCCGCGAGCGCCCGCTTTCCTGGAAGCGGGGTCAGCAGATCCGGTGCGATCCCGGAGCCGACGGTATAGTCCGGATGAAAGAGAACGCTGGCTGCGACGGTCCTTTCCCGCATGGGAAAGGCCGTGCGCGGCGAGCTGCGCCCTGGGTGTCGTCCGGTATGGGACGGGATCGTGTTTTGAGTACGGGTGCGGCGAACAGCCTGATCGACGAGCGAGACTTGACGGACGCCGTGGTGGCCGGCTTCACGGCTGCGATCGACGCGGCGTCGGTCTTTCTTGGCAATACCGCGCCCAATCCGCCGGTCGGCTGCGCCATTCTCGACAGGCATGGCCGTATCCTCGCCACCGGCGGCCATGAGCGCGCCGGCCTGCCTCATGCCGAGGCGGCGGCTCTGACCGTGTTGCGGGACAACGGGCAATGGGACGCGGCGCACACGCTCGTGGTGACGCTGGAGCCTTGCAACCATCGCGGCCGTACCGGCCCCTGCACCGAAGCCATTCTCCGTAGCCCCGTGCGGGAGGTCTGGATCGGCTGCTCCGACCCGAATCCGAACGTGTCCGGCCATGGTGCGACGCGTCTGGCGGAGTCAGGGCTCTCGGTACGAACGCTCGACGGACATGGCCCGATCGCCCATCGCTGCGCCGCGCTGATCGCGCCGTTCCGGCGTCTCGCGGTCGAAAAGAAGCCCTGGATCACGATCAAGCAGGCGATCGACCGCGACGGCTCCATGATGCCGCCGGCCGGGCAGACCACCTTCACCTCGGAATCCTCCCTGCTGCTGGCGCATCGTCTGCGACGCGCGACCGACGCGATCGTGACCGGCACGGGCACGGTTCTGGCCGATCGCCCCGGCCTCGATGTGCGCCGCCTGCCGGACCATCCCGGACGCCGCCGTCTGCTGGTGGTGGTGGGCAGCCGGAGCCTTCCGTCCGACTGGGTGGCGGCCGCGGAGGAGCGGTTCGTTCTGCGACGCGTGCCGGCGCCGGAGCTGGTGCCGGCTGTGCTGGCGGAAGCGAGCGCGATGTGGGCGATGGTGGAAGCCGGACCGGGTCTGCTCGCGTCTTTGAAAAAAGCCGGTTCGTGGAACGACCGGCTGGTGATCACGCGCGGCGCCGAAGGCGAGGCCGACCGGCTCGCCGTCGATGTCGCGGATGCGCGCGCGGCCTCGCCGCTCCTGCTCCTGCCGGAGCTGACGCGCTGTTTCGAGGAGGGTGCATGTTCTCTGGAATCATAGAGCGGCTCGGCCGGATCCATCGCGTCACGCCGGGCGACGGCACCGTCCAGTTCGACGTGGAGACGGGTTTTCCCGACCTGTCTCTTGGCGAAAGCATCGCGGTGAACGGCGTCTGTCTCACCGTGACCGAGTTCGACGCGCAAGGGCGCATGTCGGTGTTCGTCAGCCCGGAAACGCTGCGGGTGACCGCGCTCGGCCGATTGGCAGAAGGGCACAGGGTCAATCTGGAACGCGCCGTCACCCCGTCCACGCGTTTGAGCGGGCATATCGTCCAGGGGCATGTGGATGGCGTCGGCCGTCTGGACAGCGTCGAGCCGTCCGGCGAAGCGCGTGTGCTGCGCTTCGTTCTTCCGGCGCGCCTGCGTCGCTACTGCGTGGAGAAGGGCTCCATCACCCTGGACGGGATCAGCCTGACTCTGAACCGGATCGAGGAGCCCGAGGGCGAATTCTTCGTCGTTTCCGTCACCATCATTCCGCATACCTGGGACCACACCACGCTGGGCGGTCTCGCCGTCGGCGATCCAATCAACGTGGAGATCGATGTGATCGCCAAATATGTCGAGCAGCTCGCGAGGATTGCCGCATGACCGATTACCCGGACCGCATCGCGGCCGCGATCTCCGCTCTTCGCGCGGGCCGCATGGTGATCATGACCGATGACGAGGGGCGCGAGAACGAAGGCGACGTCGTGATGGCGGCGCAGCACGTCACCACCGACGCCATCAACTTCATGGTGACGCATTGCCGCGGCCTCGTTTGTCTGGCGCTGGAGCCGGAGCAGGTGGACCGCCTCGGCCTGCCGCAGATGGTGCGCGACAATCGCGCGCCGCGCTCTACCGGCTTCACCGTGTCGATCGAGGCCGCCACCGGGGTCGAGACCGGTATCTCCGCACGCGATCGCGCCCGCACCATCGAGGTCGCCGCATCGCCGCATGCGGTGCCGGCCGATATCGTGTCCCCGGGGCATATCTTTCCGCTGCGCTGCGTGCCCGGCGGCGTTCTGGCCCGCGACGGACATACCGAAGGGTCGGTGGATTTGCTGAAGCTGGCAGGGCTTTTGCCGTCCGCGGTGATCTGCGAGATCATGAGCGCCGACGGCAGCATGGCGCGCATGGCGGAGCTGGAAGAGTTCGGCGCCAGGCACGATCTGCCGATCGTCACCATCGCCGAGCTGATCTCCTATCTGCGGGATCGGGAAACCGACTCGCCGACCGTGCAGCGCGGCGCCACCACGACGCTTCCGGTGGCGAACAGCGATACCGTGTTCGAGATGCGCGCTTATGTGGATCGCAATGGCGGCGAACATCTGGCGTTGATCAAGGGCGAGCCGTCCGTGGCCGGAACGCTGCCGCTGGTGCGTTTGCATTCCGAATGCGTGACGGGCGACGTGTTCGGTTCTCTTCGTTGCGATTGCGGCACGCAGCTCCAGGCGGCGACACAGCGCATCGCGCAGGCAGAGAACGGCATTCTGCTCTATCTGCGCGGGCATGAAGGCCGCGGGATCGGGCTGGCGAACAAAGTGCGGGCCTATGCCTTGCAGGATGAAGGGCTCGATACGGTGGAAGCGAATCATCGTCTGGGTTTCGCGGCTGATGCGCGCGACTACTCCGTGGCCGCCGCGATCCTGCGCGATTGCGGCGTCGGGCGTCTGGCGCTGCTGACCAACAACCCGGCCAAGATCGCTGCCCTGGAAGGGCATGGCATCACCGTGGCGGAACGCGTGTCGCTGGAGATGCCGCATACCGCGCATAACGACCGCTACATGCGCACCAAGCGCGACAGGATGGGCCATGTGCTGGCTGGCGACGAAACCGCCGAGCGCGCTGCGGAATAAGGACGAATCGATGAGCACCAACACGCCCCGCACGAAGCCCGATCTCCGCTTCGCAACGCCACCGCGTCTCGCCATCGTGGTGAGCCGTTTCAACGAGGACGTCACCGACGGCCTGCGCCGCGGGGCGAACGAATGGCTGGGCGAGCACGACATCCCCGTGCGCGACGAGGATGTGATCGCGGCGCCCGGCGCCTACGAACTGCCGCTGATCGCGCAGTGCCTGGCCAAGACCGGGCGCTATCGCGGCGTGATCTGCCTGGGCTGCGTGGTGAAGGGCGACACGGCGCATTTCGAATTCATCAGCCTGGGGACGACGATCGGTCTGATGCAGGCGCAGCTCGCGACCGACACGCCGATCGCATTCGGGGTCATCACCACCTACACCGACGCGCAGGCGATCTCTCGTTCGCGCGACGACGAGCACAACAAGGGCCGCGAAGCGGCAGCGGCGTGCGTGGAAATGATCGCGATCCAGGACCGGATCGCCGCAGGGGCATGAAGACCAGGGCCGGAACGACGACACTCCGGCCCGTCCTCAGCGACTAGACGTTTGCGCTGCCGGTCGTCCGCGCCGTCAGCGCGCCGAACAGGGCCTTGCCGTCCGGACGACCGAGCCCGGTGCAGGCGTTCCAGACCGGGCCGGCCTGATAACCGATCTGCGTGTTGGCCGGCTTGTTGTTGCCGCTGGTGATCTCGACCGTCAGCTTCCGGCCGATCTTGATCTGCCCGTAGAGAAAATCGGGCAGGAAGCCGACCGGAACCGCGGCCTTCTGGTTGATCAGCGCGGTGAGCCCGGCCCAGAGCGGCGCCACGGCGGAGGTGCCGCCGACCACTTCCTTCTTGCCTCCGACCACCACCAGGTAGCCGCTGCCAGGCGCCGCGTTGCCGGCGACGTCGGGCACGCCGCGCCCCTTACGCCCGCCATTCACGCTGGGGGGCAGTGTCACGGTGTTCTGGAACGCCGGAATGCCGAAAAGGTCGCTGATGCCGCCGCCGGTGCCGCCGCCGCCTTCGAGCGAATCGTTCCAGACCATTTCAGCCGAGATCGTATTGCCGGACACGGCGATATGCGTGCCGCCGCAGCCGATCGCCCAGGGCGACGAGGCCGGGAAATCTACATGCGCCATGCCGTCATCGACGCCGTCGGTGGCGAGGCTGTCGCCGGACGCGACATAGACCGAGATGCCCATCGCCGCCGCATCCTGCAGCGCGCTGTTCATAGCCGAAACCGCCTGCGCGCTCCAGGAACTTTCCGGACCGCCCCAGGAGATCGAGATCACCGACGGTTTGGTGGTGCCGTCATGCGCCGCCTGCGAGATGGCGTCGGAGAAACCGGCATCGGTGTTGGGTGCGAAATAGACCGCGATCTCCGCGCCGGGTGCGACACCGCCGGCGACCTGGATGTCGAGCGCCACCTCGCCGTCCGCATCCGAGCCGGTCTTGTTGCGGGCGCCATCGACCGAAACCGCCACCACGCGCGGCGTCTTCAAGCCCATCGCCTTGAACGCGGTCTGATTGTCGGCTGCGGAATAGCCGCCGCCCAATTCGATCAGGGCGATGGTCACACCCGTTCCGTCCACGCCGGTCGGAAAATCGTAGAGCGTGCCGAGCTTGTTCGGTTCCAGCCCGCCGGGCTGTGCGGCACGCGGGCGGACGATGCGGGTATGGGCGATGGCGCGGTCGTCCAGCCCCAGCACGGATTCGACGATGCCGTGCAGCGCATCCGGCAGATGCAGTTCGCCCGCATGGCTGCGGAACGTTTCCGTGCCGGACTTGTAGAGTTCGAGCTTGGTCCCGAACGCGGCTTCGATCGCACGCGGCGTGCCGGACACGCGTACCAGACGGCGCGCGGCCGAGCTTTCCAGCACGGTCAGCCCGTGCTGGTTGGCATAGTCGGTGAGCGCGCGGATATCCGGCCCGTAAAGCGTTTCGCGCGCATGGGCCATCAGCTTGCGCCGCGCGTCGGGGTCGCCGAGCGTGTTCATCTTCGCGAACAAGGCGGTCTCGTCGCGCGGCCGGATGTTCAGGCTCGCCTCGATCACGTGCGCGTCCGGCACCGCGCCGGTGCAGACTGCATCGCGGGGCAAGGCGCGCGTGCTGCCGACGATGGGGCACAACCCTTTTCCGGGCTGAGCGGGAGCGATCTTCTGCGTGTCGGTCATGTCTCGCCTCGACGTTCTGGATTCGTTCGATCGCCAGCATGACTGTCTCCAGCCGCCCCGTCCAGCAATCCCGGCAGCAACGCACGGGCCGGGCGGGTGGTGCCCGGGCGTGCCGTGTCCAGCAGGATCATCCCGTCCATCAGCGCCAGAATGGTTTCCGCCGTGCCGTTGCCGCGCCAGGCGGGCAGGAGCCGGGAGTCGAGCCAGCCGATCCAGTCCTCCACCACGAACGGCGCCAGCTGGTCGTAGGGCGCTTCGCCGCGTGCGCCTGCGGACACCACCTCCGTCCAGAGCCGCATCACCGGCGCCATGTCCGGTTTCTCCGATTGTTCGAGCAGGAACGTCACCAGTCTCCCGGGGGTGACGGGCGGCATGGCGTCCACGCCGCTCAGGCGCGACCGCAGGCCGGTGTTGATCCGGTGCAGGGTTTCGCGAACCAGCGCGTCCTTGCTGCCGAAATAATACAGAAGCATCCGGCCGGAGGTGCCGAGTTGCGACGCGAGACCGCGCAGGGCGAAGGCGCCCAGACCCTGGGCGAGGACGATGGCGCTGATCCGGTCGCACAGGGCGTCACGACGGTCGGGGAGAGTATCCATGCCGATTTCTGTAGCACCCGTTACATCGTTCAGGCTATGTAACGCGTGTTTCATAACGGAGTCGAAAGCCATGCTGACGAAAACGCAGGTGCCGGTGCTGGTCGGGATCGCGATCCTGTTCTGGGCCATCGCGACCGCGTCGATGCGCTGGGTGCCCGGGTCGCTGACCGACCCGTTGCGTGGTGCGGTGCTGTTCGCGGTGAGTTTGCCCATCTGCTGGGGCTGCATCCGTTTCGTGCGCCGGTCGGCACGCTTGAGGCCGGAACAGATCCTGGCCGCGACGGTCCTGGTGGTCGGCGTCGCGAACCTGATCGACGCCGTCGCATTGCGCTGGGCGCCGTTTCTCTACGGTGCGGACGAGCGGGTGCTGCGCCTCGGTGCGTCCTGGCTGCTCTGGGGTTACGGCGTGACCTTGGTGATCGTGCTCGCGATGCGTCGCGGCTTGCCTGCGCGCTGAGAGCGGTTTCGTTCCGGATTGTTCTTCGCGACGATACCGGTTTCGGCAGCTCCGGATGGCTGGGGGCACACGCAAGGTCCGCGAGCGTCGGACGAACGCGTTCGGGGGGCCTATTCTTGCGTGCCGAGGCGATGATGTCGGTCTCGCATGGCGGTCTTCCCGGCGCGGTTCTCGGGGCGGCATGCCACAGCAGCCGATGAGAAATAACGCGTAAAAACGATGAATTTTCACGTCGCCGCATCATGGCGGGTGACGCTACGGCGTGCAGGTCAGAGCGCTGTGTGGGCCGGTCCGGGCGCCCCCTGGCGGGGCAAAGCCGGCTTATCGTTCGTCTGGACGATCGTGTTGAGGTGTTTCAGCCTGCGCTCCTGTCGCAGCCGGCGAACAGAACCGGCGCGGCACGGAGCGAAACGGAGGCGCCCGCCATGCTGCATGATAAAATCGTCGTCGACCCGTCGAGAAGCGCGACGGCATACACCCACGCCGCTTTGGCGGACATCACCCGGACGACCGGGCTCGGGGTTTCCGCCGCCCGTCACGCGGTGGAGGCTTTCGCCGTAACGCCGACCGCTGCGCGCGAAACGACCGCCACGACAGCCGCGGCGCATGCCTCGGCGGTTCCCGCCACTCAGGCCGCCGACTACGCCCTGGAGGCACAGGCGCAACAGGCAACCCTTTCGCCCACCGTTTCGGAATTCCTCAACGGTGCCATCAGCGAATATGTGCTGGGCGGCGTGCCGGACGGCATGAAGCCGTTTCTGGTGAACGGACAGCAACTCTCGCTGTCCGACGACCTCAACGGCGCCTTCGCGCATACCTGGATCACCGCGGAACACCAGGTGCTGATCACCTTCTCCGGCACCACGCGCGGCGAGAACATCCTGGTCGATCCCGCAGCCAGCGTCGGCGGCCTGCTCAGCGATCTGACCATTCTCCAGCAGAAGACCTCGTCTGCGCAGCTGGAGTCGCTCGGTTTCGCCAGGCAGGTTCTGGCCGAGGCGGCGAAGCAGGGCTACGCGTCCAGCCAGGTCTTCGTCACCGGCCACTCGCTGGGCGGTATCGAGGCGGAATACGTGGCGCAGCAGACCGGCCTCGCCGGGATCGGCTTCGAGCCCACCGGCATCCGTCCGGATGCGACCGCGATCGGCACCGGCGGCAATTTCGTCAGCGTCGTCACCGATGGCGATCCGGTCGGCAATTACGGCTCCGACATCAAGGGCGAGCAGCCCTTCGCGCCCCGTTTCGTCGCGCAGGGCGGCCAGTTGCCGCATTACGGCACCGTGCTGCAGATCGGCGCCGCCTCCGATCAGGCCGCCTTGAGCAAGGTCGCCGCGCTGGTGGCGCCCGCTTTCTCCGGCGACAGCGCCACCTTCTCCCCGATCGACGCGCTGTTGCACCCGTTGAGCGTGGCTGCAGGTCTGGCCGGAGCCGCGGCCTTGATCGCGGAGTTTCATCTGCCGGCGGCGGAATACACGGATCTGGGCGTCACCCCGACCGGCGGTTTCCTGTCGCAGCTCCCGGACCGTCTCGGCGTCTCCCACGGCGCGGTGCTGCCAGTGGGCAACGACACGATCGCCCAGTTGCAGGGCTATATCGCAACGCACGCCAACGTCGACGTTTGAGCGACGCGTGGGGGGAGGCGCGTCCTTCCCCCACGATCCGTCAGCGTTTCTGTCTGGCGGGCTGCGCCCTGTCGAACGCGTCCAGCGCCAGGGCATTCCGCTCGATCGACAGAAGCGTCGGCGCCACGGTCAGATCGGCACCGAACACGCGCGACGCGGCCATGTGACTGGCCAGACAGAGATCGGCGATGGTCGGCGTGTCGCCGTGGCAGAAGCGCCCGGTTTCCGCTTCCGCCGAAAGCCGGGCTTCGCCGATGCGGAGACCTTCGCCGAGCCAATGATGCAGCCAGTCGGTCTCGCCGGCCGGATCGACGTCGAAGCGCTCGCGCAGGAAGCGCCGGACGCGCGGCACGATCAACGGATGATGGTCGGTCGCGAACAGGCCGGCGATGCCGCGTACGCGTGCCCTTCCGGCCGGATCCGAAGGCAGCAGAGGCGGTTCCGGATGGGTTTCCTCCAGATATTCCAGAATTGCCAGCGACTGGGTGAGGCGTGTGCCGTCCTCGAACAGCACGGTCGGCACTACGCCCTGCGGGTTGAGAGCGCGGAACTCGGGTTGGTTCTGTTCGCCGCCATCGAGATCGACGAAGATTTCCCGGAACGGGAGCTGTTTGAGGTTGAGCGCAATTCGTACCCTGTAGGCGGCGGATGAGCGCCAGAAGCCGTGCATCTCGATCATGGTGTTTGTCTCCCTGTCGGATCAACGCACGGACGGGAGGAAGGGTGGAACCGTGCCGGTACGCGGCCCCGACTAAAGCTTTGTTTAGAAGAACCGGCTCCTGCGCATTTTCCCGCTCGCCGCATGGACCCGGGCGATGATGCGCCTCTCGGCATGGCCGCTCTTCGCCGGATCGCCTTGACGGAGCAGGGTGGCTCCTGAACGCTGCCGCCGAACGACCGAACGATGGCGGCCACGCCAGGGGAGATACAGGGATGGACGAGAATTTCCGGCGCGCGGCGCTTAATTACCATCGGCTGCCGAACCCCGGAAAGCTCGCCGTGGTGCCGACCAAGCGCATGGCGACCCAGCGCGATCTGGCGTTGGCCTACTCGCCCGGCGTCGCGGCTCCCTGCGAGGAGATCAAGACCGATCCCGACAAGGCGCGCGACTACACCGCGCGCGGCAATCTGGTCGGCGTGATCACCAATGGCACCGCCGTTCTGGGTCTGGGGGCGATCGGGGCGCTGGCCTCCAAGCCGGTGATGGAAGGCAAGGCCGTCCTGTTCAAGAAGTTCGCCGATATCGACTGTTTCGATATCGAGGTGGACGCGCTGGACCCGGACCGCTTCGTGGACATCGTCGCGGCGCTGGAGCCGACCTTCGGCGCCATCAATCTCGAGGACATCAAGGCTCCCGAGTGCTTCGAGATCGAGCGCAAGCTGCGCGAGCGCATGCGCATCCCCGTGTTCCATGACGACCAGCACGGCACCGCCATCGTCTGCGCCGCCGCCGTCAGCAACGGCCTCGCCCTCCAGAACAAATCCCTCGCCGACGTGCGCCTCGTCACCTCCGGCGCCGGCGCCGCCGCCATCGCCTGCGTCGAGCTGCTGGTCGCGATGGGACTCAAGCCGGAGAACGTCACCCTCACCGACGTGAAGGGCGTGGTCTATGCCGGGCGCGACGAGAACATGGGCGCCAACATGGCGCGCTTCGCCCACCCGACCGATGCCCGCACCCTGCCGGAAGTGCTGCCCGGCGCGGACGTGTTCCTGGGCCTGTCGGCGCCGCGCGTGCTGAAGCCGGAATGGCTCAAGACCATGGGCGAGAAGCCGTTCATCCTGGCGCTCGCCAATCCGGAGCCGGAGATCCTGCCCGATCTCGCCCGGGAGGTGCGCCCGGACGCGATCATCGCCACTGGCCGGTCGGATTTCCCGAACCAGGTCAACAACGTGCTCTGCTTCCCGTTCATCTTCCGCGGCGCGCTGGATTGCGGCGCGCGCGAGATCAACGAGGCGATGAAGGTCGCCGCCGTGGAGGCGATCGCCGGTCTGGCGCGTATCGAGGCCAGCGAAGCCGTGGCTGCGGCCTATGGCGGCGAGGCGCCGATGTTCGGGCCGGAATACATCATCCCGAAACCGTTCGACCCGCGCCTGATCCTGGTCGTGGCCCCCGCCGTCGCCAAGGCGGCCATGGAGAGCGGGGTGGCGGAACGGCCGATCGCCGATTTCGAGGCCTATCGCCAGGATCTGGACGACGTCGTGTATCGCTCCGGGCAGGTGATGCGCCCGGTGTTCGAGGCCGCCCGCAAGACGCCGAAGCGCATCGCCTACGCCGAGGGCGAGGACGAGCGCACGCTGCGCGCCGTGCAGGCGGTGGTGGACGACAAGCTCGCCCGCCCGGTTCTGCTCGGCCGTCGCGAGGTGATCCAGAACAAGCTGCGCCTGCTCGGCCTACGTCTCGATCTGGACAAGGACGTGGAGGTGATCGACCCGGACAGCTCCGAGCTGTTCGCGCCGATGATCGCCGATTACCAGAAGCTGGTTGCGCGCCGAGGTCTGCCGATGCAGGCGGCGGAGCGCGCTCTGGTGAAGCGTCCGACCATCGCCGCCTCCATGCTGCTCCGCTCCGGCCATGTCGACGCCGCCCTGGTCGGCGGGCTGAACAGCTGGTGGCAGCAGGTGAAATACGTGCTGCCGGTGATCCCGCCGCATGAGAGCGCCACCCGCGTCTATGCCCTGACCGCGCTGATCCAGGGCAACGGCGTGCTGTTCTTCTGCGACACGCACATGGTGCTCGACCCCACCGCCGAGCAGATCTGCGAGATGACCCTGCTGGCGGCGGAAGCGGTGCGCGAGTTCGGCCTGACGCCGCGCGCGGCCCTGCTCTCGCACTCCAATTTCGGCTCCTCCGACAGTGCCTCGGCCCGCAAGATGCGTCAGGCCCTGCGCCTGATCCGCGCGGCTTCGCCGGAACTCGAAGTGGATGGTGAGATGCAGGCCGACACCGCGCTCTCCGAAGCCCTGCGTCAGCGCACGGTGCCGGATAGCCGCCTGACCGGCTCCGCCAATCTGCTGATCATGCCGACGCTTGATGCCGCCAATATCGGTTTCTCCCTGCTGAAGGCGGCAGCCGAGGGTCTGCAGGTCGGGCCGATGCTGCTCGGCGTGTCGCGCCCGGTACATGTGCTGGCGCAAAGCGTCACCGCACGCGGCATCGTCAACATGAGCGCTTTGATCAGCGCGCAGCCGGCGGAGAGGGCGTCGGAGAAGGGCAAGAACAACGACACAAAATAGTGTGATAAGTTGACGCTACCATCTGCATGATGGTTTGTTTCATCCGCGAACGACAGCGGATGAAACAAACATGCTCGACAGGGTCTCCAGCCCGACGGCGGTGATTGGCCGGCCTGTGTCGCGCCCGGCGCCGGTTCGGTCGGCGAGACGCAGCCCGGCGGGGGGGCGGAAGACCGCCCGTCCGCTGCCCTTCCGCCGCTTCTGGTCCACCCTGCTGATCCTGGCGGTCTGGCAGGCGGCGTCCTCCGCAGGGCTGGTCTCGCCGGAAACCCTCGCCTCGCCGTTGCGCATTGCCCGCACCGCGTTCGACCTCACCCGCAGCGGTGTTCTGCCGCAGAACCTGTTCGTGTCCCTCGGCCGCGCCGGCAGCGGACTGGCCATCGCCATCGGTGGCGGCATCGCTCTGGCCTTGGTCGCCGGCCTGTCGCGTATCGGCGAGGACGTGGTCGATGCGCCGATGCAGATGCTCCGCACTCTGCCGGCTCTGGCTCTGGTGCCGCTGTTCATTCTCTGGTTCGGCATCGGCGAGACGCCCAAGATCGCCCTGGTGGCGCTGGGCGCGCTGATCCCGGTCTATCTCAACCTGTTCAAGGGCATCCGCGCGATCGACCCGAAGCTGCTGGAGATGGGCCGCACGCTCGGCCTGTCCCGCTCGGCCGTGATCCGCAACATCGTTCTGCCCGGGGCATTGCCCGATCTGCTCACGGGCCTGCGCTTTTCCGTCGGCATTTCCTGGCTGATGCTGGTGGTTGCCGAGCAGGTGAACGCGTCGACGGGGATCGGTCATATGATGATGGACGCGCAGGATTTCCTCCGCACCGACATCATCCTGGTCGGGCTGCTGGTCTATGCGCTGCTCGGTCTGCTCAGCGATCTCGCGGTGCGGATGCTGGAGCGGCGTCTGCTGTGCTGGCGCCCGGTGGCGGGAGGCGTGCGATGAGCGCCGGTGTCTTCGTCGAGGGCCTGGGCCGCGCCTTCGGTGGCAATCGTGTGCTGGACGGGCTCGATCTGCAGATCCGTCCCGGCGAGTTCGTTGCCCTCCTGGGCCGTTCCGGCTCCGGCAAAACCACGCTTCTGCGCACTTTGGCCGGACTCGACCCCGTCGAGGAAGGCACTGTCACCGTGCCGGAACAGGTCGCGGTGGTGTTCCAGGAGAGCCGCCTGCTGCCGTGGAAGCGGGTGCGCGACAACGTGATGCTGGGTCTGAACGGCGCGGATGCGCACGCCCGCGCCGAAGCGGCCCTGGGCGAGGTCGGTTTATCGCATCGTCTCGACGCCTGGCCGCTCACCCTATCGGGCGGCGAGGCTCAGCGCGTCGGCATCGCCCGGGCTCTGGTGCGCGCGCCACAATTGTTGATGCTGGACGAGCCCTTCGCTAGCCTCGACGCGCTCACCCGCCTACGCATGCACGCGATGGTGGAGCGCCTCTGGCGCGCCCATGGCTGCGCCGTACTGCTGGTGACGCATGATGTGGACGAGGCACTGACGCTCGGCGATCGGGCCGTGGTGCTGGATCGCGGCCGGATCAGAACCGTGCTGCCGTTGGAAATGGAGCGCCCGCGCCGGCACGATGCTGCCGAGTTCGCGCGAGGGCGTCGCGTGCTGCTCGACGCGCTGGACGTGGGCGAGGCGGTCTAGCGGCCCTTCCGCGCCCGAATGCGGATCGGCTGCGGCTTCGGCCGCGCGGCGAGCAGAACAGGGATCATCGCCAGCAGTGCGGCGGCAACAAACGCAACCTGTTCCAACTGCTGCATGATCGAACCTTTCGTGCCCGGGTGGGTAGAGCGAACAGATTGCCCTAACGCGTGGGGTAATCAAGAGTTGGGTCGTCAATGGGGCCTTAGAGATATTCTCGTCGATCAATGGGGGCCGACGGCGGGCTGTCCACTTTGGAGCGGGTGACGACAAGTGGGTACGAGAGCGTGGGACGAAGGGATCGCGGTAGATTGACCTAAATCCGGATGTGCTGCGCGAATAACCTCGACGACGCCGATCTGCATGAGAATACTCATAAGTCAGGACAGCGCATCAATCGGCTCAGGGCAACAAGAATGAGTTTTGACTTATATATCCATTGCTTTCGAAACGGGAAAATAGCGAGTTTCCCTCGACAATGGCTTCATGAAGCGTTCGGTGCCTACGCCTCTGAAGGAATTGAGCCGAATGTTATGGTTCTTTCTTACCCCGACGGAGGTGGCGGTGATCTCTCTCCGGACGAAGGTGATGACGTGCACAGCTTCAGCATCAATCGTCCTGGAGGTGAACTCATGTTTGATGATCTGTTTGCACTCATGCGGAGGGCTGGTTTAGCCCTCTACTGGCCTAGTTTGGAGTCCAGTCTGACCGTAACCGACGCCTGCGTAATTGCGGGTCTTCCCAGAGACATGGTTGAGTCGGTGGGTCCGGCTACGATCGCCGGCTCCGGCGCCGACATTATTGCAGCAATCAAAGCCTAAGAGCGATCTGTTTTTGTGTGAAGTGATCGCCAAACATCTGATATCTGCTTACAGGTCGCCCAGGTGGGTATAGTAAGGCCTGCTACAACGCCGAATCCGCTACCAATTGGAGTTCGCAACGTTTGGGGATGAAAGGGGAGACCGCCCCTTTCCGGGGCATGCGGGGCAGAGCCCCGCAGCAACCTACCCCCGTCCCCCATGCGTCGGTGCGCTCACATTCGCGATCACCTCGCCGAACGGCCCGCCGTGATGCGCTGCGCCTAGAGCGTTGCCCGTGGTGGCCCGGAGCGGCAGCTTGGGAAACACCAACTCGGCGAAGCGGTAGCATTCCTCCAGATGCGGATAGCCGCTCAGGATGAAGCGGTCGATGCCCAGCGCCATGTATTCCTTCATGCGCGCGGCGACCTCGTCCGGGTTGCCCACGAGAGCGGTTCCGGCGCCGCCACGCACGAGACCGACCCCGGCCCAGAGATTGGGCGACACCACCAGATTGTCGCGGCCGCCTTTGTGCAGTTCGGCCATCCGTTGCTGGCCCACGCTGTCGAATTTCGCGAACGCGGCCTGGGCCTTGGCGATGTCGGCCTCGTCCAGATGCCGGATCAGCGAGTCCGCCGCCGCCCAGGCTTCCTCCGAGGTTTCGCGCACGATCACATGCAGGCGGATGCCGAAGCTGAGCGTGCGCCCGCGCGCGGCGGCCAGTGCCCGCACGGCGTCAATCTTTTCCTTCACCGCCGCGGGCGGCTCGCCCCAGGTCAGGTAAACATCCACATGCTCGGCCGCGACCTCCTGGCCGACGCCGGATGAGCCGCCGAAATACAAAGGCGGGTAGGGGCGCTGCGCCGGCGGAAACAGCAGCTTGCCGCCCTTCGAGCGTAGGTGCCGCCCCTCGAAATCCACGGTGTCGCCGCGCATCAGCCGGCGCCACACCTCCAGATATTCGGCGGTGGCCTCGTAGCGCGACGCGTGGTCGAGGAACACGCCGTCTCCGGCCAGCTCGGTCGGATCGCCGCCCGTCACCACGTTCACCAGCAGGCGCCCGTTGCTGAGCCGGTCGAACGTCGCCGCCATGCGCGCGGTCATGGACGGCTCGCTCAGTCCCGGACGCACCGCGACCAAGAAGCGCACGCGCTGCGTCAGCGGGATCATCGACGACGCCACGACCCAACTGTCCTCGCAGCTCTTCCCGGTCGGCAGCAGCATGCCGAAATAGCCGAGTTCGTCGGCGGCGCGGGCGATCTGGCTCAGATAGTTCAGCGTCACATGGCGCGCGCCGATCTGCGAGCCGAGATAACGCCCGTCGCCGTGGGTGGGCAGGAACCAGAGCACGTCGCATTCCGTGGCGCCCCCGGAAGGGGCGAGGCCGGTCCTGTGATCCACGGGAAGGATGGTGTCGGGCATGAGCACGCTCCTGCGGCGGCAGATCGTAAAGAACGATCGTTCGTAGTGATTGATTTCAAGGAGACTGGACCGCAATCGTGAATAATGCAAAGCACGTGATCTCGATGGAGTCCGCCCATGCTTTCACGTCGCAGCCTTCTCGGCGCTGTTCCGGCCCTTCTGACCGCAGGTGCCGCGTTCGCCGCCGGCGCGCCGCGCACCATCCGGATCGGCTATCAGCGCTACGGCACGTTGATCCTGCTGAAGCACACCGGATTGCTGGAGAAAGCGCTGGCCGGCACCAACGTGTCCATTGCCTGGAGCGAGTTCGCTGCCGGCCCGCAGCTTCTGCAGGCGCTCAGTGCCGGCGCGGTGGATTTCGGCATCACCGGCGATGCGCCGCCGATCTTCGCCCAGGCCACCAGCAACCGGATCGTTTATGTCGGGCACGAGCCGGTCGCGCCCTTCGGCGAGGCGATCATCGTGCCGGAATCGAGTCCGATCCGCGATGTGGCCGGCCTCAAGGGCAAGCAGGTGGCGCTCAACCGCGCGTCGAACGTGCATTGGCTGCTGCTCGCTGCGCTGACCAAGGCGGGGCTGACCATGGCCGACATCCAGCCGGTGTTCCTGGTGCCAGGTGCTGCGCGTCCGGCGTTCGACAGTGGCCGCATCGATGCCTGGGCGATCTGGGACCCGTATCTCTCCGCCGTGCAGGCGGCCAAACCCACACGCGTGCTCACCTGGGCCGATGGCGTGGTCGGCAACCGGCAGTTCTTTCTGGCCGAGCGCGGTTTTGCCGCGAAGAACCCGGATCTGATCCCGATCCTGCTGCAGCAGATCGCCGCGGCGGATGCATGGAGCGAGGCGCACAAGGCGGATGCCAGCCAGTATCTCGCCACCGATACTGGCCTGCCTCTGCCCGTGGTGCGCAAGGCGCTGGACCGGCTCACCTACGGCGTCCAGCCGATGACGCCGGATGTGGTGGCCGAGCAGCAGCGCATTGCGGACGCTTTCCTGGCGCAGCATCTTCTGCCCGGAAAGATCACTGTGGCGGACGCGGTGTGGAAAGCGCCTTGATGGAAGGAGACGGTAAGATCTTCTTTTCTGAAGAAAAAGAAGCAAAAAGACTTTTGTCCGTTTGGCTGAATGCTGGTTGATTTAGCTGTGACCAAACGGCCAAAGTTCTTTGGTTCTTTCTTCCAAGAAAGAATACTCTTACCTTTCTCTCTCACCCAGCTCCTCAGCCCACGTCGAAATACCCGGGCTCAGCCAGATCGGTGAGCAAGTCCGGCCCGGTCGGCACCCAGCCCAGGCGCGACGCGGTGTCCGCGCCGGTTGCCGCCATGTTGGTGCCGGCAAACGCCGCCATCCAGCCGAAATGCTCCGGTGCGCGTGCGTCCACCGGAACGCCCAGCGCCCGTCCGATCGCCTCCGCGATGCGGCGAAACGGCACTCCTTCCTCGGCGATCGCGTGATAGACCGGCTGCCGCACTCCGTCTTCCAGTGCCAAACGGAACAGGCGCGCCGCATCGGTGCGGTGCGTCGCCGCCCAGCGTGTGTCCGTGTTCTCGACAAAGGCCGAGACGCCGGTCTGCCGCGCCAGCGCCGCCAGCATCGGCACGAAGCCGTGGTCGCCGAGACCGTGCGTCGTCGGGGGCAGCCGTACCGTTCCGGTCGTCAATCCCTTCGCCGCCAGGGCCCGCGCCGCCTGCTCAGAGCGCCGCGGGAAGCCGTGATCGTCCGGGTGGCGATCGGCCTCCGTCGCCGGACGGTCCTGTGCCAGCATGGCGACGCCGGACGTCACCAGAAACGGCTTCCCGGGCGAAAGCGCTTCGCCGATCACCTCGATGGCGCGCCGATCCTGCGCGCAATTCTCGGCGAAACGGCTGAAATCATGGTTGAAGCCGAGATGCGCCACCGCGTCGGCACGGGCTGTGGCGTCGCGCAGCAACGGCAGATCGTCGAGCGTGCCGTGCAGCACCTCCGCGCCGGTCGCGGCAAGAGCGGTGCCCTTTTCCGCTGAGCGCGACAGGCCCAGCACCTCATGGCCGTGCGACAGAAGCTCCTGGACCAGAGCGGAACCGACGAAGCCCGTGGCTCCGGTGACGAAAACGCGCATGGGTTCGATCCGTGCTTGTTGATGCGCGAACCGTCGATCTTCCCGTCGCCCGGGGAAAGCCTGGACCTTATACTGGTATGATCCCTGCCAGGATCGGACCCGAATGCCCGACGGATCAATCGGCACCGCGCGCGACAACGGCCTCGGCGGCTTCCTGCGCGACCGCCGCACCCGGCTCGATCCGGCTGCTCTGGGCATCGCGACGGGCGGTCGCCGCCGGACGCTCGGCCTGCGTCGCGAGGAGGTGGCGCAGCGCGCCTGCATCAGCGTCACCTGGTATACGCTCCTGGAACAGGGGCGCGGCGGTCCGCCGTCGTCCGAGGTGCTGGGGCGGGTGGCGCGGGCCCTCGCGCTGAGCGACGCCGAGCGCGAACACCTGTTTCTGATCGGCCTCGGCCATCCACCCGAGATCCGTTACCGTCCGTCCGATGGCATGACGCCGCGCCTCCAGGCGGTGCTGGACGCGTTCCCGCGCAGCCCGGCGCTGCTCCGCACCGCGTGCTGGGACGTGATCGGCTGGAACCGGGCGTCTTCCGTGATCCTCACAGACTACGCGACCCTCAGGCCGGAAGAGCGCAACGTTCTGCGGCGCCTGTTCCTGCAACCGACGGTCCAGGCGCGGCAGCACGATTGGGACGCTTTGTCTCGTTTCCTGGTCGGCAGTTTCCGTGCCGATATCGTCCGCGCCGGTGCCGAAGCGGCGGCGGCGCCTCTGGTGGAGGAGCTGTGCCGAAAAAGTCCGGTCTTCGCGCGTTTATGGCAGGACCGGACGGTTCTGGCACAAGGCGAAGGCACCAAGCGTCTGCGCCATCCCGCGATCGGCGAGATCGCGCTGGATTACTGCTCCTTTGCCGTGGACGGCCGGCCCGACCTGTCCATGCTGGTCTACAATCCTGCTTCGGCGGACGACGCGTCGCGGATCAACCAACTTCTGGCTGATTCCTCAGTCCTCGGCTGAAGCCCTCCAGCCGCAACGACCCAAGGCGTCCCGCATGTGCGGTGGCGGCGGCGCGGTCGCGGCGACGGGTGGATCGAGCGGCAGGGCGATCGACCGCGCCAGCAGATGCAGGCCGCTGCCGGTTTTTCCATAGATCGGGTCGCCCAGGATCGGCAGGCCGAGCTGCGCGCAATGCACACGCGCCTGATGGGTGCGCCCAGAAAGAAGCTCCAGCTCCAGCCAGCAAAGCCCAGGCGCCGTGCCCATCACCTGCCACCGTGTGCGCGCCGGCTGTCCCTTCGGGTCCACACGCATGCGCCAGCCGCTCTTGTCGCTGTGCTTGAGCAGAGGCGCGTCGATCTCGCCGGAAGATGCTTCCGGCACGCCGGATACCACCGCCCAGTAGCGTTTCCCGGCGCGGCCATCGGCGAAACAGCTCTGCGCCTCGATCAGCGCCGTCTTGCGCAGCGCCACCAGCAGGCAGCCGGCCGTGTCGGTGTCGAGCCGATGGGCCAGCCATGGGCCGTCCTTCCTGCGCGACAGCAGCGGAAACCAATCCTCGACCGACGCCCCGCCGCGCGGGCCGGGATGCACCGGCAGACCGGCCGGCTTGTTCAGCACGACGAAGCGTCTGTCCTCGAACAGGTGCGCGGGTAGGGGCGGCAGGCTCAGCCGCGTTTCGCGCCGCGCGGCGCGTCCAGATTGGGCAGGAACGCGGTCAGGATGCCGATCGCCGGCAGGAAGGCGCAGACATCGTAGACGAACACGATGCCCTTGGCGTCGGCCAGCATGCCCAGCAGGGCCGCACCCAATCCGCCCATGCCGAACGCCACGCCGAAGAACAGGCCGGACACCATGCCGACACGCCCGGGCAGCAACTCGGTCGCGTAGACCAGAATGGCGGAGAACGCCGAGGATAGGATCAGCCCGATCACCGCACTCAGAACGATCGTCGCGGTCAGCCCGACATGCGGCAGCAACAGGCTGAACGGCAGCACGCCCAGGATCGACACCCAGATCACGCTCTTGCGGCCGATCCTGTCGCCGACCGGGCCGCCGATGAAGGTGCCCGCCGCCACCGCGCCCAGGAACACGAACAGATCGGTCTGCGCCGCCTGCACCGACAGGCCGAAACGGTGGATCAGGAAGAAAATGTAGTAGGAGGAGAAGCTGGCCAGATAGAAATACTTGGAGAACACCAGCGCGATCAGCACCGCCAGCGCCCCGGTGATGCGTCCGCGTCCCAGCGCCACGTGATGCGCCCGCGCCCGCGCCACCAGAGGCGGCTGACGCGCATACCAGCGCCCGACCCCGGCCTGGAGCGCCGACCCCAGCAGGGCCAGCAGACAGAACCACGCCAGACTCGGCCGGCCCAGAGGCAGCACGATGAACGCGGCCATCAGCGGCCCCAGCGAGGTGCCGAGATTGCCGCCCACCTGGAACAGGGATTGCGCGTATCCGAACCGGCCGCCCGACGCCATTCGGGCGATGCGCGACGATTCCGGGTGGAAGATCGACGAGCCAATGCCGAGCAGCACCGCACCCAGCAGCAGATGCGGATACGTCCCGGCCAGAGCCAGCGTCAGCAATCCGAACAGCGTGAACACCATGCCGACCGAGAGCGACCAAGGCAGCTTACGGCGGTCCGTATAGTGTCCGATCAGCGGTTGCAGCAGCGACGCCACGATCTGATAGGTCAAGGTCAAGTAGCCGATCTGCCCGAACGACAGCGAGAAATCGCTCTTCAGCTGCGGGTAGATCGCTGGAAGCAGGGCCTGCATCGAGTCGTTGAGCAGGTGACAGAAGGTGACGGTGAGCAGGATGGCCGTGGCGGCATCGGCCGGCCGAATGGCCGGGGCCAACCCTGCCGGCATCGTTCCTGCGCTGTTTGGTGTCGCCATCGCACGGCCTCCATCGTCCCGAACCGCCTTAGCAGGGGGTGGGCGCGCGCGGATACCGGCTTTGCCGCATGGGTGCCAGCAAAACGACGATCCGGCATCGGGCGCCGTGACTAGGCGCCCGGCCGATCGCGGGGGTCAGGCCACGTTCTGCCCGTCGCCCGGCTTCAGAATGCCGCTGCCGTCGAACGACAGCTTGGAATGGGCCGCCACCCAGTTATCCGCCTCGTTCTCGGTGTCGAACTCCTCGACGATGCCGCCCAGCGCGTTGCCGCCGGTGGCACGCACGCCGAAGCGGCCGTTCTCGAGCGGCACCACTTCCAGAATCGGAGATCCATCGAACAAAGCCATCGCACGCCTCGCATTGCGGAGAACCGGCCTGTGCCGGATCGCGCGTTCCAACGAGCGTCGGGCGTTCGGGATGCCTGCGTGAGGCCGATGGCAGCTTAAATGACCGCGAATACACGCACCGGGCCGGTGCGAAGCGGCCGAGGGGCCCGGATCGCAGCCGCTTTACGTGCCCGATGCGGGTCCCGGCGCCCGTTTCAGTGCGCCCGATGCGCCGCCGCGGCGGCGTTCTGCTCCGCCACCGTCACCGGCAGCGGATCGGGCAACTGCACGTCCTGCCAGCCGGCCCCCATCGCGGTGTAGAGTCCGATCGCGTCCTGCATCCGCGCCAGTTCGCCCAGCACGGCGGCGTTCTCGCCCTCGTAGGCCAGCCTCTCCGCGGTCAGCACGTCGAGAAAGCCGCTCAGGCCGGCGGCATAGAGGCGCCGGGCACGCTCCATCGCCAGCGCATCGTCCCGTGCGGCGTCATGCAGCGTCCGCGCCCGGATGGCGTCGTTGTTGTAGGCGACCAGACGGTCCTCCACCTCGCCGAAGGCGTGCAGAACCGTGTTCTGATAGGCCAGGCGCGCCGCTTCCGCTTCGGCCCGGGCGCCGCGCACCTGAGCCTGCAGGCTGCCGCCGTGATAGACCGGGAAACTCGCCTGGAGCAGCGCCGACCAGACCAGGCTGCTGGCGGTCATCAGCTCGTGGATCATGCTCGACATCGGCGTGAACGACAAAGGCACGCTGAAGGACGGGTAGAGCTGCGCGATCGCGACCCCGATGCGTGCCGTGGCCTGCGCGAATTGCCGTTCCCGCGCGCGGATATCGGGCCGGTTGGCGATCACGGTGGACGGCAGCGCCACCGGCAGGGCCGGAACCTCGGGCATCGGTGCAGGCTGGGCCAGCTCCGCCTCGTAGGTGGCCGGAAGCGCACCGGCCAGCAGGGCGATGGCATGCGAAAGCTGCGCGATCCGGGTCTGCAGCGGCTGCAACGTCGCTTGTTCGGTTTCGAGCTGCGCCTGGGCCTGCGCCACCGCCAGAGTCGTGCCGAGCCCTTCGGCGTAGACCTTCTGCGTCAGCTTCAGGGATTCGTCGGCGGCGGCGATGTTC
Source organism: Lichenicola sp. GTC18331 (assembly GCF_055386855.1). Taxonomy (NCBI): domain Bacteria; kingdom Pseudomonadati; phylum Pseudomonadota; class Alphaproteobacteria; order Acetobacterales; family Acetobacteraceae; genus Lichenicola; species Lichenicola sp. GTC18331. The sequence continues at coordinate 2,560,380 of NZ_AP045015.1, forward strand.
TTCTGCGCGATCACCACCTGCTGCTGGGTCACGCGCAGCGTGCAGTAATCGGTCGCGACCTCGGCCAGAGCGGAAATCAGCGTGCCGCGCCGCTCCTCCACACCGGCGGCGACGGCGGCATTCTGCGCTTCCACCGAACGGCGGATGCGGCCGAACAGGTCGACCTGCCAGCTCACCGTCGTGCCGTACTGCCAGAGACGGTTATCGGACGAGATGCCCGGCAAAGGCGGATATTGCAGCGTGGTGCTGTATCTCTGGATACCGGCCGAACCCAGCACATCCACCTGCGGGCGAAGCTGCGCCTCGATCTGGTCGCGCAGATCGCGCGCCGCCAACAGCTTCTCCGACTGGATGCGGATGTCGTAATTGCCGCGGATGGTCTGTTCTATCAGACGGTCGAGCATCGGATCGTGGAAGCTGGCCCACCATTGCCGCATCTGTGTTTCGGTGCGGCTCAGCTCTTCCGGCGTGGCCGCATGCTCGCTCCAGTTCGCGGGCACCACCGTATCCGGCGCGCGATAGACCGGGCCGACCTTGCAGCCGGTCAGCAGCGCGACCAGGGCGAAGGGAATGCGCTTCATCGTAGCCGTACCGCTCACAGATGATCCTGCAGCCAGCTCGACAGATGCACGCGATCCGACACTTCCGACCCCACGGCGACCGAGCAGGTCATGCCTGCCGACAGCACCACGCCGGCCGGAACGTCGTCGATATGGATACGCACGGGAATGCGCTGCGCCAGACGCACCCAGGTGAAGACCGGATTCACATCCTGAAGGCCGAGCCGGTCGGGATTGCCGTTCTGATCGTTGATGCCGGCGGCGATGCTTTCCACATGGCCGCGCAGAAGCGGCTTGAAACCCATCAGCTTGATCCGCGCGGGTTCCCCGGGCGCGACGCCGTGGATCTTGGTTTCCTCGAAATACCCGTTGACCCAGAAACTGTCGCGATCGAGCACGGCGATGCGCGGTTGACCGGCATTCACATAATCACCCACGCGCAAAGACAGATTCGTGACGTAGCCGTTCACCGGCGAATACAGCGTGGCTCGTTGCAGATTGAGCTTTGCCACGTCGAGCGACGCCTGCGCGGCATCCACCGCGGCGCGCTGGGTTTCCGCGACCGAATTGAACCGTTCCTGTTCTTCCGCCGAGACGATGCCGGCCAGACCGACGCGCCGCTTGGCGTCGGATTGGCGCAGGCGCAGATCCTCCCTGGCGGCGGACAGCTTCGCCTCCGCTTCCGCGATCGCCAGACGGAAGCGCACCGGATCGATCACGAAGAGCGGGTCGCCCTTATGCACGAGCTGGTTGTCGTGCACGGGTACGGACACCACCGTGCCCGATACTTCCGGCGCGATGTCGACCACATAGGCGCGCACGCGCCCGTCCCGCGTCCAGGGCGACACCATGTAGGTGCGCCAGAGCGACAGACCGAGCACGCAGCCGGCGCCGACGATGACGAGCGTCAGGACAAGGCGAACGAAAGAGCGAATCAGGGAAAGCGGCGACACGAGCGTATCCGAATCAGAAATACAGGACGAGAAGCGAAAGAATGCAGACGAATAGAGCGACTTCCATCAGCGGAAGATGCCAGAGCCATTGCGCGAGCCCGCTACGCCAGATGACCACGCGCAGGATCATCGTCAGCAGCACCGCCGCGAGCACGTAGAGCACGATCGGCGCGAACAACACGCCGGACAGGTGAGATTCACTCAGCATGAGGCGTTTCCGGCATGAGGGAGTGGTGTGGGTGTCCAACCCGCGCGCATGATCGGGCAGTCGCGACGGATCAGACCGTCGGCGTGCCGGATCAGCAGTGCCGCTTCATCGAGCAGGCCGCGCGCTTCGCGTCGCATGCGGTTGGCGGCGTCGTCGGCGGTTCGTGCGACCGGCACAGCCACGGCGGGCACAGACGGACCCGGCCGGCTGGCAGGCGTCGGCGCTAGGCTCGAAGGCGTCGGATCATGCGGCGTGGCCGATGGATCGTCATCGACCCCGGGCGCCGTCGGATCGTCCGGCAGCGCCATCGGATCGGCATGGGGGGGCTCGGGGGCGATATCCGGCGTCTCGGCCGCAGTGTCCGGTTCGGCTGGCGGGCTTTCCCGATCGAGCGGATCGGTGTCGATCTCGGCGTTGGCACCGGCGATGTCCGACACATCCGCCATCGGCAGTGCGATCGCCGCTGTCGAGACCGCGTCGGCCGCTGCCTCGGGATCGCGCGACATGCGTCCTATGGCGGCAAGACCGTGATTCAGCGCGTCGTGCACGTCCTGCGGCAGATCGGCGTGACGGCGCAGGGTGCGGAGCGCAGCCACGGTGCGTCCCAGCGCCAGCACCAGATAGGCCGCGCGCGTGGTGCGCGGCCCGACGCCCGCCGGCAACTGCACCGAACGCTGCTCCAGACGCAGCACCTTCTGCATCTGCTGATCCTGCCAGATCTCGAACCGAACCGATGGCGTGCCGCGACCGCGCAGGCCGCGCCGGGCGAAGCGCTCCACGGCGCGCGACAAGGAACCGCCGAACCGGCGCGCGTCGCCGGACACGTCGGCCGGCAACAGCACGCGAAACACCATCACCAGCAGAACCGGTCCGACGATGAACGAGAACAAGGTGTTCAGCAGCGAGATGTCGTCGAAGGTGATCGGGTTGTGGATGTTCACCATGGCGCAGAAGAAGATCGCGAACCCTGTCGCTGCCAATCGCGTCGAGGCCTGGGTCTGCAGCCAGATCCCCGGGGCCAGACACAGGCACAACGAGAACGCCAGCAGCGGAAACCCGTCCACCTGCGGCAACAGCATCGACTCGCAGAAGAACGCCAGAGGCACCGCGAACAATGTGCCGCCCGCGAACTGCATGCTCGCGCGCGAGGCCGACGGATTGGTGGACAACAAACACGCTGCCGGGATCAGAAAGGCCAGCATCGACGGGCCGGACGGCCATTGCGAGACGTACCAGAACAGTCCGGCGATGAATGTCACCAGGAAGCCGCGTATCGCGTTGCGTCCCGCAGCATGCCATTCCGGCAGGGGGCGTAAGCGGATGCGCCGCTGCAACTCACTGGCCGTGCGTGCGTCTCCGGCCGAGTTCAGCGCCGCCAGCGTTCGCCGCAGCTCCGACACCAGCGTCCGTTCGTGCATCGTCACCAGAAGCGCGTCGCCGGTGCGGGCGCGATCGGCCAGAACGGTGAGCCTGTCTTCCGCTTCCTCGAGTTCCGTCGTCAGAGCGTGCAGATTGACCGAGCGATCTGCCACGCGCGTCATGCAGTGATGGGCGATCCGGCGCGCCTCGGTCGCTGCCGGCGAGCCCGAAGCATCTCCGTGCACCGGTTCCACCGCAGAGAGCAGACCCAGCAGACGCGACGCGGCGAGACGCATCGCATGACGCCGGCGGCGCAGCGCATAGCTTTCCGCGGCACCGTATTCGATCGCCTCGTCCAATGCCGAGATTCGGCCCAGCAGAGCGGCCCGTGCGCGGGCGTCCTTCCCGTCGCTGCCTGCATCGTAGCGCACGCGCACGAACAGGGCGGCGAGATCGCGCAGGATCAGCTCGATGCTGTTGCCCAGCGCGGAAGAACGCGGCAGCACCGTGACCAGAAACACCAGAGCCGCGCTGACCAGACCGGTGGTCACCGCCGATACGCGCGATATGGCGTCGATGAAGATGTCGTCCGGCGCATGAAACGCGCCGGCACTGACGATGATGATGGTGTAGCCGGCCAGAACCGCGCTGTAGGCCTTGAAGAAGCGCAACAGCGTCGACACGAAACACGCCACGCCGATGCAGCAGCTCAGAACCACCGTGTAGAGCACGGGGGATTGCGCGAACCACGCCATCAACGCCACCGCCGCCGCCGCGCCGATCAGCGTTCCCACCAGACGCCAGAAGCTCTTGCTGAGAATGGCGCCGTTGGTGGGCCCCGCCACGATCAGTACGGTCGTCACCGCAGAGAGCGGCGACTGCAACTGCAGGGCGAAGGCGACATAGAGCGCGATGCAGGCGGCCAGAAGCGTGCGCGCCACGAACGACACGTTGTGCCGTTCCGCTTGCAGAATGTTCCACACTGCGCGCATCGGCACGCCGCGCGCGGCCACATGATCGCTCATGCCCGGTCGGTTCCGTCGCGCGTCGCGGTCATCGCCAGCTCGACCTGGTCCAGCACGGCGTTGCACCGGTCGAGATCGGCCGCCGACACGTCCGCCAGCATGCGCCGGCAGACGGCGGCGGCGCCTTTTTGCACGGCATGATGCAGCGCCATGCCGTCGGCGGTGATGTGCACGTGCTTGGTGCGACGATCGAGCGGATCCTCCGTGCGCGACACGAGGCCGTCGCGCTCCAACTGGTCCACCACGCGGGCGAGGGATGGACCGTCCACCTCCAGCATCCGCGCCAGAACGCCCTGTCGCACCGGCTCGCCCAGCGTGCCGAGCAGCAGGATCGGCCGCCAGGAGGCGTCGGTCAGCCCGAACGGTTTCAGATCGGCGTCAATCTCCCGGCGCCACGCGAAACCGACGCGCAGCAGGCGGCGCCCGAAGGCGATGCCCGGGTCCTCGCCCACCAGCCTGGGTTCTGCATCGGGTGCAGCGGCTCGATTCTCAGGATGATCGTTCGCATACATACGTTCCGGGAAAAGCGCGATCGGAGCCTCTGCTGTCAAGCAGTTCTTACGCCGAGCTGTTCTGCTTTTCCCGGTAGCGGCTCAGTGCCTTCGGCGAAGGCGCCCGGTTTGGCGAGAAAGACCTGCCGCGTTGCGAGGCTATATCGCGACGGTGGCGATCACTCCTCGTCCACCGTCCGGCGGGTCAGCACCTCGCGACGCCCGACATGGTTGGCGGCGCTGACGATGCCTTCCTTCTCCATCTGCTCGATCAGCTTGGCAGCGCGGTTGTAGCCGATCGACAGATGCCGCTGGATGAACGATGTGGACGCTTTGCCTTCGCGCGACACCAGCGCCACGGCCTGATCGAACAGCCCGGTCTCGCCGTCGAAACCGCCGCCGTTCAGGCCGTTGCCCGAACCGCCACCACCGCCGGACGAACTGCCTTCGTCTTCGAACAGGGCGGTGACCTCGTCCACATAGGCCGGCTCGCCCTGCTCCTTCAGATGGCGCACGACTTCTTCGACTTCGGCATCGCCCACGAACGGGCCATGCACGCGGGTGATGCGTCCGCCGCCGGCCATGTAGAGCATGTCGCCCTGGCCCAGAAGCTGTTCCGCGCCCTGTTCGCCCAGGATGGTGCGGCTGTCGAACTTGGAAATCACTTGGAAGGAGATGCGGGTCGGGAAATTGGCCTTGATGGTGCCTGTGATCACGTCCACCGACGGGCGCTGCGTCGCCATGATCACGTGGATGCCGGCCGCGCGCGCCATCTGCGCCAGACGCTGCACCGTGCTCTCGATCTCCTTGCCGGCCACCATCATCAGGTCGGCCATCTCGTCGATCACCACGACGATGTAAGGCAGCGCCTCGAGAGACAGGTTCTGTTCCTCGAAGATCGGGCGACCGGTCTCGGGGTCGAAGCCCGTCTGCACCTTGCGCGTCATTGTCTCACCGGAAGCGCGGGCGGCTGCGACACGCTCGTTGTAGCCGTTGATGTTGCGCACGCCGAGCTGGCTCATGCCGCGATACCGGCGTTCCATCTCGCGCACGGTCCATTTCAGCGCCGTCACCGCCTTGGCCGGATCGGTCACCACGGGCGTCATCAGATGCGGGATGCCGTCATAGATCGACAGCTCCAGCATCTTCGGATCGATCATGATCAGGCGGCACTCGTCCGGGCTTAACCGGTAGAGCAGGCTGAGGATCATGGAGTTGATGCCGACGGATTTGCCCGAACCGGTGGTGCCGGCGATCAGCAGATGCGGCATGCGGGCGAGATCGGCATAGACCGGCGCGCCGGAGATGTCCTTGCCCAGAGCCAGGCACAGGCGGGCCGGATGCGCGTTCCAGTCGTCCGCGTCCAGCAGCTCGGAGAAGAACACGGTTTCGCGGCGGGCGTTCGGCACCTCGATGCCGATCACGTTGCGGCCCGGCACGGTGGCGATGCGCACGGCGGTCACGGACAGGGAGCGGGCAATGTCGTCGGCGAGACCGATCACGCGGGCCGAGCGGATGCCCGGCGCAGGCTCCAGCTCATAGAGCGTGACCACAGGCCCGGCATGGATGTCGCCGATCGCACCTTGCACACCGTAATCCGACAGCACCGTTTCGAGCAGACGGGCATTCGCCTGCAGGCTTTCGTTGGACGGGCCGACGCTGTTGCGCGCCGGCGCCGGCTGCAACAAGGACAAAGGCGGCAGATGCCATCCGCCGAACGGCGCATGCAGGCTGGCGGACATGCGCGGCGCAGCGGACGGGGCCGCGTGAGGCTGGGCGGCATGCGGCGCGTCGTGTCGCATCGGCTCCGCACCCGCCTCTCCGCGTCCGCCAAGAAAGCGCGACAACATGCCCGAGCGCTGCTCGCGCGATGCGGTGGGTTGCGGCATCGGCTGCGGCGCGGCGGTGGACACGGGACCGCCCAGACGAATGGTCGGCACCTCCTCCTCCGTCCGCCCGGCGGACAGCTTGGCCGCGCGTGAACGCAGCGGCAGGATCGGTTGCTCTTCCGGCTCGTCTTCCGCGCTCGGCGGCATCACCCAGCCGCTGCGGCTCGGCAGCGCCGGCTTCGGTGCGGGTGCGGTGCTGCCGCCAGCGAAGGACGGTTCGCGACGATCCGCGCTGCGCCGGGCGCGCTTCGGCGCCCGCTCCGGTTCGCGCGGATCGGCACGCAACGTCAGGCCGGTGCCGGTGGCCGGTGCGGTCTGGCGCGCCGCGGCGGAGAACGGCGTGTCGCCTGGTAGGACATGGTCGAAATCGTCCTCGTCCTCCACCGGAGCGGCTCTGCCGGCGGAGAAACGGTCGCGTAGGCTGCGTCGGGACGCCGGTGCGCTCTTGTTGCGTCCGAGCCGTGCCGTGCGACGCGCGCCACGGCCCATGGCGCGCCACTCGCCTGCGGAGAGGCCGAGACAGAGCGGGATCAGCACGACAGAAAGGACCACGCCGAGCAGCCACACAACCAGACCGCCGACCGCGCCGAGCGCGCCCTGGCCCGCCGACAAGGCGAGTTGCGCCAGGGACAGCCCGACCGAACCGCCCGGCAGGCCCATGGCCGACCAACTCTGGTTCGGGGTGGGCGGCGAGACATGGAACAACAGCGGAATGCCGCCCAGCACCGAGGCCAGCACCGGCAGGGCGCAGATGATGGCGATCAAACGGACCGTCAGATTGCCCAGACCGCCATGCGACGCGATGCGCCATGCCCAGGCCAGCATGATCAGCACGGGCAGATAGCCGGCCAATCCGAGCGACTGAAGCACCAGATCGGACAAGGTCGCGCCGACGGAGCCCAGCAGATTATGTGCGGGCGCCGAGGTAGCGGTGTTGAACGAGGAATCGTTCGGATCGTAGGACAGGAGCGCGACCAGGGTGGCGATCGCCACCAGGGCGAGCGCCAGCCCGCCCAGCTCGGTCAAACGCCGGCGGATCAGGGATTGCAGTTCCGGGGACGCGAACCGCTCGGAGATGAGCCGGCTGCGATGGGCGACTTGCATGGGCGCTGCTCCGGCCTTCCTTCGCGAACAGCGTCAATTATAGCCCGGAACCCATTGGCGCCAGAAGCTTCCTTTCCGGTGTGGCCCCGATTCGTTCCCGTCGACAGGATGGGTCGCCGATTCGGGCCCCGGATCAGAGCACCGGAACGCCGACCAATTTGGCCTTGGGTTCGGGTTCGACATGGATCGAGATCACCGCTTCGCCGACCTCGTCGCGCAAGGCGGCTTCGAGCCGGTCGCAGATCTCGTGCGAGGCTTCCACCGTCATCAGCCCCGGCACCACGAGATGGAACTCGACGAAGGTCACGCTGCCGGCGGTGCGGCTGCGCAGATCATGCGCCTCGATCGCGCCCTCCGCGTTCTCTCCGATCACGCGTCGCAGGCGGTTCAGGCTGTCGGGGTCCTGCACCTCGTCCATCAGTCCGCCGACGGATTCGCGTAGCATCCGGTAGCCGACCCAGAGAATATGCAGTGCCACCAGCGCCGCTACGGAAGCGTCGATGCGCAGCTCGCCGGTCAGGGGCACGAGGGCGAACGCCACCAGAACCCCACCCGTGGTCCAGACATCCGTCATCAGATGCTTGCCGCCGGCCGCCAGGGCAGGGGATTTCCAGCGTCGCCCACAGCGCAGCAGCACCAGGGCCCAGAGCAGGTTGATCAGCCCGGCGGCGGCGTTCAGCCCGATGCCCAGAAACGGCGTGGTCGGACGCCGGGGATGGTTCCAGCCGTCCCAGGCGCTGTGCAGGATCGCGGCCGAGGTCGCCAGAACCAGCGCGCCCTCCACCACAGCGCTCAGATATTCCGCCTTGTGATGGCCGTAGGGATGGTTGTCGTCTGGTGGCAATTCGCTGAACCAGAGCGCGGTCAGCGCGCCCGCCGCGGCCACCACGTTGATCACCGTTTCCAGGGCGTCGGAATACAGCGCCACCGAGCCGGTCAGCAGATAGGCGCCGGCCTTCATCGCCAGCACCACCACGCTGACGACCAGCGAGCACCAGCCGATCTTGATCGCCCGGCTCATGCTGCGAGGGAAGCGGCGTGGTGATCTGGTGACGATATTGCACCGGCCGGGCCGTTCTCCGCCATGATGGCCATGCCTCTTCCGGGGTTGCGCTGCGGCTCTGCTAAGCGATCGGTCGAACGCATGCAACGGCGAACGACGGAGACCGGTGGAGACAGGGGAGGCCGGGCGGCGGTCGCGTCTGATCGCGGCGTTCAGGCCGCCGGAACGACCGGGTCGGGTGTCTGCCGCCCCCGGGCGAAAGCGGTCGGAGACATGCCTACGTGGCGGGTGAACGCGACGCTGAAGGTGCTCTGGCTACTGTAGCCGACACGACGGGCGATCTCGCCGACACCGGCCTCGCCGCTGCGCAGCAGATCCCTGGCCAGAGCCATGCGCCAGCCGAGCAGGTAATCCATCGGGCTGATGCCCACCTCGTGCCGGAACCGGTCGAAGAAGCTGGAGCGTGACAGGCCGCAGGCCCGCGCCAGAGCCGCCACCGTCCAGCCATGCCCCGGATCGCCGTGCAGGCTGCGCAGAGCGACGGCGATCTTCCGATCGGCGAGTCCGCGCAGCAGGCCCGGCGCCGCATCCGGCGCGGCTTCGGTCCGCAGAGCCTCGATCAGGAGCACCTCCAGAAGCCGCGACAGAACCACGTCCCGCCCGGGCCGCTCCGCGCGGGCCTCCTCGCTCAACAGCGATACCAGAACCGGCAGGCGCGGTTCGCCGCGCACCACCACCAGAGGCGGCAGCAGAGACACCAGCAGGGCAGCATCGTTCGAGGCGAACTGATAGTGGCCGATCAGCATCCGGGCGTTCGCTGGCCCCGGTTCGCCGACGCGATACAGGCCCGGCCCGATCTCTTCCGGCTCGTCCAGCCAACCGGATGCCGGTGGGTCCGGGCTCGTCACCGTGACCGCTTCGGTCATGGACAGAAGATGAAAATCGCCCTTCCGGAGGCTGATCGGCGTGCCGCCGTCCGGCGACAGAATGCATTCCCCGTCCAGCATCGCGCCATAGAACGGCGTGCCCAGCGGCGGCCGGACCGCCCAGCGCCCGGATGCGACGACCATCTTGGAGAACGCGGCGCTCGGCTGGAGCAGGCCGATCACCTGGGCGACCGGATCGGACATGATTGGACGATCTCCAACGAAACGCAGACTTTGAACCGTAGACCGTCCGGCCGACGCGGGCCAAGTCTGGTGGGGTCAACGATCCGGAGGATATTCATGCCCACCGTTCTCATCACAGGTTGTTCCACGGGTTTCGGCCGGGAGATCGCGCTCCATTTCCTTGAACAGGGATGGGAGGTCGTCGCCACGATGCGCGACCCGGCGGCGAGCACGCTGCCGCGTGCGGAGACGCTGCGCGTGCTTAGGCTCGACGTCACCGATGCCGACAGCATCGCCGCGGCGACGGCGGAGGCGGGCGCGATCGACGTTCTGGTCAACAATGCCGGGATCGGCTGGCTGAACGCCATCGAGGGCACGAGCCCGGACATGGTCCGACGCATTTTTGACACCAACACGATCGGCGTCGTGGCGACGATGCAGGCGGTGTTGCCCGGCATGCGCGCACGTGGCAGCGGCGTCATCGTCAACGTCAGTTCGAGCGTGACCTACCGACCGCTTCCGCTCTTGTCGGTCTATCGTGCCAGCAAGGCGGCGGTGAATGCGCTGACGGAAAGCGCTGCGCTCGAATGGGCCCCGTTCGGCATCCGCGCATGCGTGGTCAATCCAGGTGCCGCGCCGGGAACGCAGTTCGGCGACACCGCGCGCGCGGCGATCAGCGCAAACGGCGGATTTCCGGATGCCTACAAGGCCTTCGCGGAACGGACGATCGCAAGTCTGCAGCATTCCATGACCGGCGACGTCACGGAATCCAGGGATGTAGCCGAAGCGGTGTTTCGCGCCGCCACCGATCCTGCCTGCCCGATGATCCTGCCGGCCGGCCAAGACGCGATCGCATGGTCGCGGGCGGGCTGAAAGCCTCGAGGGTGACGGAAGAAAAAGGAGAACACGGCGTGGTGGAGCTGAGGGGAATCGAACCCCTGACCTCCTCATTGCGAACGAGGCGCTCTCCCAACTGAGCTACAGCCCCGCCGTGCGGTGGCGGAACATAGCGAAGGGCACCCCTCTGTCAAGGGCGGCAAGTGACGGCGGGCTCGAATGTTGCGCCCGCGATGCGGCATCGGTAGCTTGCCGCCCCATCGTCGCATAAGGATAAAGCCGTGGTCACGGCCATCTTCGCCCTGTTGTTCCTGCTGATCCGGCTCTTCATCTACGTGCTGCTGGCGTCCTGCATCTTCTCCATGCTCTACGCCTTCAACGTGGTGGACACCCGCAACCGGCTGGTCCGCAACGTCGGCGAGTTCCTGTATCGCGTCACGGAACCGGTGCTGGCGCCGGTCCGGCGCGTGCTGCCGCAATTCGGCAACGTGGATCTGAGCCCGCTGGTGGTCTTGCTGGCACTGCAATATCTGCTGGTGCCGTTTCTCCGCACGATCGAGATCGCCATGATCACCCACACCGCGCCGCAGTTCTTCTCATGAGGGTCGCGGTTCTCGTTCCCTGCTACAACGAGGCGGTCGCGATCGGCGGAGTCGTGCGGGATTTCCGCGCCGCGCTGCCGGACGCCACGGTCTACGTCTACGACAACAATTCGTCCGACGGCACCCGCGAGGTGGCCCGTGAGGCCGGCGCCGTGGTGCGTCTGGAAACCCTGCAGGGCAAGGGCCACGTGGTCCGGCGTATGTTCGCCGACATCGAGGCCGATCTCTATGTGCTGGTGGACGGCGACGGCACCTACGAGGCCGGCGCCGCGCCGGCGCTGATCCGCAAGCTGCTCGATGACGGGCTCGACATGGTGAACGCGTCCCGCGTCACCGATCGCGCCGCCGCCTACAGGCGCGGCCATGTGCTCGGCAATCGCGTGCTGACCGGGCTGGTCGCCACCATCTTCGGCAAGCGCCTCGGCGACATGCTGAGCGGCTATCGCGTCTTCTCGCGCCGTTTCGTCAAATCGTTTCCGGCATTGTCTGCCGGGTTCGAGACCGAAACAGAACTCACCGTCCATGCGCTCGAATTGCGCATGCCTATCGCCGAGGTGCCGACGCGCTATATCGAACGCGCCGAGGGCTCGGTCTCCAAACTGCGCACCTACCGCGACGGCATCCGCATCCTGCGCACCATCGTCATCCTGATGAAGCAGGAGCGCCCGCTGGCGTTCTTCTCCCTGATTGCCGCGCTGATGCTGTTGATCGGGCTGGCGCTCGGCATTCCGGTGGTGATCGAGTTCTTCCAGACACACCACGTTCCGCGCCTGCCTAGCGCGGTGCTGGCGCTGGGCTTCGTGCTCGTCGCCTGCCTCAGTCTCGTTTGCGGCCTGATCCTGGATACGGTCGCCCGTGGTCGTCTGGAACTGAAGCGCCTGTTCTATCTGGCGCAGCCGGGCGTGGATGACGGGTCGCACCGTCCCGTTTGAGGGCGGGCGATCCGGCGGCGGTCAAACCGCCGCGTGCGGCAGGCTGTGGTAATCGCGGCCGAAATAGATCAACCCGCCAGAGCTCTCGCCAAGTCGGACGGCCTGCACCGTGCAGAAGAACACGCTGTGGGTGCCGACCTCGGAGATCTCGCTGATCACGCCATCGAACGCGGCAATCGCGTCCTGCAGCACGGGCGCTCCCGTTTCCAGCTCCAGCCAGATCGCCGTTTCGAATCGTTCCGACATCACGTCCAGCGTCGCGAACGCCACGGAGACGGCCTGCTGATGCGTTGCCAGAACGTTGACGCAGATCGGACCGCCCAGCCGGAAATGGTCGCGCGAGCGCGAGCCGCGGTTCATGCATACCAGCAAGGTCGCCGGGTCGTCGGTCACGGAACACACGGCGGAAGCGGTGAAACCATGCCGGCCGCTCTCGTTCACGGTGGTCACGACATTCACGGCGGCGCCCAGCCGGGCCATGGCATCCCTGTAGAGCTGGCGATCGACCGGCATCCGCGCGAATCCTCCTATCGGCGATGATGCTTTGGCGCCATCACCCGATCCAGATAGGCATATCAGCGCTCCGCCTCAATGTCCGCCGCCCGCATGTCCGGCACCCAGAACAGCAAACGGCGCAGCCCCCGGTCCACCGCCATCCACAGCGCCACGGTCATGCAGGCCAGAACCAGCAGCGCCGCGAACATGAGATCGGTCTGGATGCGCGCATTCGCGTTCAGCATCACGAAGCCCAGCCCGGATGCCGCGCCGACCCATTCGCCGATCACCGCCCCGATCGGCGCCACGGCGGTCGCCACCCGGAGCCCGGAGGCGAAAGCGGGCAGGGCGGCGGGCAGGCGCACCCGCATCAACAGCCGGAACGGGCTTGCCCCCATGGTGCGCGCCAGCTCGATCCAGCCAGGCTCGGTATGCGCCAGCCCGTCCGCCAGGGCGGCCGACACCGGAAAGAAGATCACCAGCACCGCCATCACCACCTTCGACGCCATGCCGAAGCCGAACCACAGCACCAGAAGCGGCGCCAGCGCGAACACCGGCACAGCCTGGCTCAACAGTAGAACCGGCATCAGCCAGCGACGCACCGAGCGGGAAAACACCATCGCCAGCGCGCACAAAGCGCCGAGGGCGGTGCCGATCAACAGCCCCAGCACCGTTTCCGTCAGCGTCGTCAGCGTGCTCCACGCCAGCAGGACCCGGTTCTGCCACAGCGCCACGGCCACGGAGGCCGGATCGGGCAGCAGATAGGCGGGAATGCCGGCGAACCGGCTCAGTGCCCACCAGACGAGGCCGAACACCAGCAGCGTCACCAGCGGCCGCACGGCGTTTCTCATCGCATCAACCGGCGCAGCAATGCGCCCTGGAGCTGCAGAACAGCCGGGTCGTCCGGCGGTCGCGGCGCCTCGCCCGGCACCGTCATCGGTGGATCGAGCCGCGCCGGCGTGCCGTCCAGCACCACCAGCGTGTCGCCCATGCGGCAGGCTTCCAGCGGATCGTGGGTGATCATCAACACCGTCCGCCCGCGCAGAAGACGCACCGCCAGCTCCTGCATGCGGGCGCGATTGGCGGCATCCAGCGCCGAGAACGGCTCGTCCATCAGCACGAACGGTCGGTCCTCGAACAAGGTCCGCGCCAGCGCTACGCGCTGCCGCATTCCGCCCGACAAAGTGTGCGGCAGCGATCCGGCGCGGTTGGCCAGCCCCACCTCAGCCAGCAGGGCCCGTGCCCTGTCGAGATCCGGCACCGCGCCGCGCAGGCGTGCGCCGACCGACACGTTGCCGAGCGCGTCCGCCCAGGGAAACAACAGATCCTGTTGTCCCATGAAGGCGATCCGCCCTGCCAGGGGCTTGCCGTCGCCTGCCTGCACACTGCCGGTCCGCGCCGGAATCAGTCCCGCCGCGATCTTCAGCAGGCTGCTCTTGCCCACCCCGCTCGGCCCGAGCAGCACGGTGAACCGTCCCGCCGCCGCCGTCAGATCGAGGTCCTGAAACAGCGGCCGCCCGTCATAGATCAGCGACAGGGAGCGGAGATGAAGCGCAGGCGGTGTGCTCGATGTCTGGCCGGGAAAATCCATCGGGTTCAGTATGAACCACGCTCTTCGCTTCCGGGAAACCGTGCTCCATGTCCGACACCCTGCCCACCTTTCTGCGCGACACCCTGCCCAGCCTCGATCAGGGGCTGTTCGGCCGCCTGCGACGCGAGTCCGGCCCGGAATGGACCGCCTACGTGCAGCACAAGTTCGTGCGTCAGCTCGGCGCCGGCACCCTCCCGCTCGAGGACTTCAAGCGCTTCCTGGTCCAGGACTATCTCTATCTGCTTCAGTACGCCCGCGCCTGCGCCATGGCGATCGTCAAGGCCGACACGCTGGACGACATGCGCGCGGCCGCCTCCACCGTATCCGGTCTCGTCCTCACCGAACTCGGTCTGCATCTCGGCTATTGCCGTGAATGGGGGCTGGACGAGCCGGAGCTGGAAGCGACTCCGCCCACGCTGGAAACGCTCGCCTATGGCGGCTTCATCATGGACCGCGCCAATGCCGGCGACCTGCTCGATCTGACCGTGGCTCTGGCCGCCTGCCTCGCCGGCTATGCCGAAGTCGGCCTGTCGCTCCGGCACGATCCCGCCACGGTCCGCGAGGGCAATCCTTACTGGTCCTGGATCGAAACCTATTCCGGCGACATCTATACCGGCCTCGCCGAGGCCGGCATCAAGCGCCTCAATGCTTTGTCGCAGCGTCGCGGCGGCGAGGCGCGCTATCCGATGCTTCTGCGCGATTTCCGTACCACCGTGCGACTGGAGGCCGGCTTCTGGAGCGGCGCGGTGGGCGAGGGCTGATCCAGGCGGCCGGTCAGGGCTTGGAATACATATAGGTTCCGCACAGGCCGGGTGAGTTCTCTCCGCTCGGTCGGGCGTCGCTCGAGAACACGTCCATCTCGAGATTGGTCTGCCCGAATTTGTGCTCGTGCCAGACCACGATCCATTGCGCACGGCACAGGCGATTGCCGTGCAGCAGCACCGGATCGCTGGGCTCCGTCACACGCAGGATGCGTGCCGCCACCGTGCCGTCGTCCGTGCCGAAATCCGGCACATCCGCCGCCACCTGCAACGGCAACGTCTTGCCGGCCATGGTCAGCCGCTTCGGCGACAGGACGATGTCGCCTGTGATGCCCATGGCGGTGTTGCTGACGGCGATCCAGTGCTCGGCCCCCGGCTCCGCCAGCGCGGGCACGGACAGCAGCGTGGCGAGTGCCGTGGCGGCGATGATCGTTCTCATGCAGATCCTCGAAAGATGGTCCGGCCGCGCGTCGAGCCGCTCGTCACCGCCGGGCGTGCGCCGCCGG
This sequence comes from Lichenicola sp. GTC18331, assembly GCF_055386855.1. Classification (NCBI taxonomy): domain Bacteria; kingdom Pseudomonadati; phylum Pseudomonadota; class Alphaproteobacteria; order Acetobacterales; family Acetobacteraceae; genus Lichenicola; species Lichenicola sp. GTC18331. The sequence goes on from NZ_AP045015.1 coordinate 2,575,805, forward strand.
TTCATCCTGCCTCCGGCGCCCGTGCCTCGGACACCAGCTTCAACACGTCCGGCAGGATCTTCGCGACGATGATGTCCACGCCTTGGGGGTTGGGATGGATGCCGTCCGCCTGGTTCAGCGCGTGGTTCCCCGCCACCCCGTCCAGAAAGAACGGAAAGAACAGCAGGCCCGGACGACGCGACAGTCGCTCGAACACGGCGCGGAAGCTGCCGAAATAGCTCTGTCCCAGATTGGGCGGCGCATACATGCCGGCCAGCAGAACCGGCAGATGTTTCGCCGCCAGACGATCCAGGATCGCGGTCAGGTTCTGTTCCATCCGCTCCGGCGGCAGACCGCGCAAACCGTCATTGGCGCCCAACTCGACGATGGCCGCATCCGGGTGGTCGCCGAGCGCCCAGTCCAGACGCGCCAGACCGTCCGCGCTGGTGTCGCCCGACACGCCCGCATCCAGAATCACTGCCCGCGCACCGGCCTTGTCCAAGGCCGCCTGCAGCTTCGCCACGAAGCCTTCGGCATGCGGAAGGCCGAACCCCGCCGTCAGCGAGTCGCCCAAGGCCAGGATGCGCACGATCTTCGGTTCGGTGTCGGCCAAGGCGGATGTCCTGCTGCTGGCGAAAACGGAGGCGACGGCGACGCCCAGCGCAGCCAGGACTCCACGCCGTCCCTTGGTCCGGTGCAAGCACTCGCCATATGCAGCGTCCATGGATGATGCCCTGTCCCGCTCCGCAGCACCGCCCCGATCTCCTGCTCCGGTGCGACCGGCCCTGGTCGAGGCGAGCGGCTTGTGGCTGACGGTGCCTGCCCGGCCGGGGGCGGTCAACGCGCCCGGCGGCCTCGAGATCGTCCGCGACATGTCGCTGCGCGTGGACGCCGGCGAGAGCGTCGGCATCGTCGGCCCATCCGGCTCCGGCAAGACCTCGCTGCTCATGCTGCTCGCCGGGCTGGAGCGCCCGACGCGTGGCACGGTGCGTGTGGACGGGACCGATCTCGACACGCTGGACGAGAACCGGCTCGCCCGTTTCCGCGGCGCCCGCATCGGCATCGTGTTCCAGAATTTCCATCTGATCCCGACGATGACCGCCCTGGACAACGTGTCGGTGCCGCTCGAACTCGCCGGCCGCCGCAACGCCGCCGCCATCGCCCGCGATGCGCTGGATCGGGTCGGCCTGTCCCACCGTCTCACCCATCTGCCCGGCCAGCTTTCCGGCGGCGAGCAACAGCGCGTGGCGATCGCCCGCGCGTTCGCGCCCCGTCCGGCTCTGCTTCTGGCCGACGAACCGACCGGCAATCTCGACGCCCAGACCGGGCAGTCCGTGCAATCGCTCCTGTTCGGCCTGCAACGCGACAACGGGACGGCCCTGGTGCTGATCACGCACGACCCCGCGCTGGCCGCGCGCTGCGACCGTGTGGCCGAGATCGCCGAAGGCCGTCTGCGGAGCCGCACCGCATGAACAGCTGGGGTCTGGTGCTGCGCCTCGCCTGGCGCGACTGGCGCGGCGGCACCGGACTCCTGCGCGGCATGGGCGTGGTGCTCTGCTGTCTCGCCCTCGGCGTGGCGGCGATCGGCGCCATCGGCGGCCTGCGCGACGCGATCCAGGCCGGCGTGTCCGAGCAGAGACGCGCGATCCTGGGCGGCGATCTCGCCGTGGAGACGACCTCTGCACTGCCGCCCGAACTGTCCGGCTTTCTCCGCCGGCAGGGCGACCGCGTGTCCGACACGATCCGAATGCGCACCATGCTCTACGGACCCGGCAAGAGTCGCATGCTGGTGCAGCTTTCCGCCGTCGATTCCGCCTATCCGCTGGTCGGGGCGGCCACGGTGCAGGGCGGCGCGACGGTGCAGGACGCGCTCGCCCCGCGAGACGGCGTGCCCGTGCTGGCCGCCGATCCGGTGGTGATTGAACGCCTCGGCGCGCATCCGGGCGATGTCGTCCGTCTCGGCCAGGCCCGGTTCCGGTTGGCTCCGCCGCTCGACAAGGTGCCGGATTCCGCCGGCCTCGGCGCGTTGGCTCCTGGCGTGATCATCCAACGCGATGCGCTCGACCGCACCGGGCTTGCCGTCCCGGGCGCCCTGCTCACCGGCTCCGTCCGTGCGGTGCTGCCCGCCGTCACTGGTTCCGAGCCCGACGACGCTCGCCTCGTGCGCGCCCGCACCCAGGCCGCCGCCATCGACCATGCCTTTCCCGGCACGGGCTGGCGCCTCCGCGACATCGAGGACGCCGCTCCCGCCATCACGCGCGCGGTGGATCAGGTCGCCGCTTTCATGACCCTGATCGCCCTGGCAGCGCTGCTGCTCGGCGGCATGGGCGTGGCGGCGGGCGTGCAGCGCTGGCTCAATGGGCGCATCCGTACGGTGGCGATCCTGCGCGCGGTCGGCGGTACGCCGCGTTTCGCCGCCGCGATGGTCGGCACGCAGGTGGCGGTGCTCTGCCTGCTCGGCATCGCCGCGGGCGCCGTGTTCGGCCTCGTTCTGCCGCCGGTGGCGGTGTCGCTCGGGCGCGACCTGTTGCCGGTCGCGCCGCAGGGCGGGGTTCGGCTGGCGCCGGTGCTGCTGGCGTCGCTGTTCGGCATGGTGGTCGCGCTTCTGTTCGCCCTGCCGCCGATGGCCCGTGCCGCCTTCGTGCCGCCTTCGGTGCTGTTTCGCGGTCCGGCCGGGATCGTGCCGCCCGACCGCAAGCGCCGCTTCGCGGTCATGGCGATCTCGGTCGCGCTCACCGGTTGTCTCGTCCTGCTCGCCGTTCTCGCTTCGCCGGATCGCCGTCTGGCGCTCGGCTTCTGTTGCGTCGCGGGCGCCGTGCTGGCCTCGTTCCGCTTCGCCGGGTTCGTGCTCGTCCGGCTGGCCCGTCTTCTGCCGCGCCCGCGTGCCGGGCGCGGCGTTCTGCGCGTCGGCGTCCGCCTCGGTCTGGCGTCGCTCGGACGCGCCACCGGCCCCGCGACCCGTCTGCTGCTGGGGTTCGGCGCCGGTCTCACCGTTCTGGCGACCATCGCCCTGGCGGAAGGCGATCTGCGCGCTTCCCTGCTGGACCAGCTTCCGGCCCACGCCCCATCCTTCTATTTCATCGATATCCAGCCGAACGAGATGGACCGCTTTCGCGCCCTGGTCGCGGGGCAGCAAGGCGCCAGGGCGGTGCATGCCCTGCCCAGCCTGCGCACGCGCGTGGTGGCGGTGAATGGCGTTCCGGCGGATCAGGTGCGCGCCGAGCCGGGCACGGGCTGGGCGCTGCAAGGCGATCACGGCCTGACCATCGCCGCCGAACCGCCCGCAGGAACCGCCCTGGCGGAAGGCCGGTGGTGGGCGCCCGACTATGACGGGCCGCCTCTGATCTCGCTCGACGCCAAGCTTGCCGCAGGCTGGCATCTTCACCTCGGCGGCACGCTCCGGCTCAACGTTCTCGGTCGCGACATCGACTTCCGTGTCGCCAATCTCCGTGACGTGGCTTGGAAATCGCTGCAGCTCAATTTCGCTTTCGTCGCGTCGCCCGGCATGCTTTCCGCAGCGCCGCACACGATGGTCGCGACGGTGGAAACCAGCGCATCGCCCGACGTGGATGCGCGCATCCTCGGTGCGGTCACCGATGCGCTGCCGGGTGTCACAGGCATTCGCGTCGCCGATATCCTGCAACAGGTCGGCGGCATCGTCGGCAAGCTGGCGCTGGCGTTGGGGGCAATCGGCGTCGTGGCGCTCCTGTCCGGCGCGCTGGTGCTGGCCGCGAGCCTGGCCGCGGCGCAGGAGCAGCGAACGCGCGAGGCGGCGATCCTGCGCGCCCTCGGCGCCACGGCGGGGCAGCTCCGGGCGGCATGGCTCGTCGAGTTCGCTGCGCTCGGTCTGGTGGCCGGGTTTTGCGCCGGTGCGATCGGCATCTTTCTGGCGATCGTGTTGATGCGCGTGGTGCTGCACGCGCCGTTCGTCTTCCTGCCCGGGCTGCTCTCGCTCGTGTCGCTTTCCGCGATCCTGCTGATGGTATCAGCGGGGTTTCTTGCAACGCGTCGCAGTCTGGCCGCGAGTCCGGCGGTTCTGCTGCGCGACGCCTGAAGGGTCGATCACCATGCCTCTCGCACGCACCGGTACCGTGTTCGCCGGTCTCCTCGCCGCTTCGTTCGCCGTGGCGCAGCCGGGCCACGCGCAATCCTTGCAGCCGCCGGCACTGGCCCCCGAATTCACCGGAATCGCCGGCTGGCTCAATGGCGGACCGCTCACCATGAGCGGATTACGCGGCAAGGTCGTTCTGGTGGATTTCTGGGCGTATTCCTGCATCAACTGCATCCGTACTCTGCCGCATCTGATCGACTGGCAGAAGAAATACGGCGATCAGGGTCTCGTGGTCGTCGGCGTGCACACGCCGGAATTCCGTTTCGAAACCAAACCCGCCAATATTCTGTCGGCCATCAAGCGCTTCGGCATCGATTATCCGGTCGCAGAAGACAACGATCTCGGCACCTGGAATGCCTATCGCAACCAGTACTGGCCTGCCGAATATCTGATCGGCCGCGACGGCCGCATCGTCTATACCCATGCCGGCGAAGGCGAGTACGACAAGACCGAGGACGCCATCCGTAGCGCTCTTGGCGATCACGGCACAGTGGCGACGGATAACGGGCAGGATCTTACCCGGATCGGCTCGCCGGAGATGTATTTCGGCATCGACCGTGTTGAGAATCTTGCCAGTCCAGAACAGCCGAAAGCTGGAACCCAGGACTACACCGCCCCCGCCGCATTGCCGGTAAACCGTTTTGCCTTACAGGGGCGCTGGACCCTGGCGCCTGAAAGCGCCGAACTCGCGAACGGCCCCGGAAAGATCACGCTGCACTGCCATTCCGGCAAGGTGTTCATGGTCGCCAGTGCGGCGCATCCGGTTATGGTTGCGGTGAGTGTCGATGGCAGACAGCAGAAGCCGGTCGAGATCGGAGAAAGCCGGCTCTATACCCTGTTCGACAGCAACGACTACACCGACCACACCGTCGAACTGACCATTCCGCAGGCGGGCCTGCGCGCGTTTACCTTCACCTTCGGGTAACGGAAGCGGCCCGCCGTCGATTCGTCCGGCGGGCCGCTTTCTTCAACCCATGCGATGCAGGGCGCAGAGCTTGTTGCCGTCCGGATCGCGCAGATAGGCGAGATAGACCGGCCCGATCAGACCCTGGCGGACGCCCGGCGGATCCTCGACCGAGGTGCCACCGTTCTCGATCCCGGTTTTGTGCCAGGCGTCGGCCTCCTCGGTGCTTTCCATGGTGAAGCCGATCGTGCCGCCATTGGCGCCGCAGGCAGGCTGGCCATCCAGGGGCTTGGTCAACAAGAGGCGGCCACCGCGATGGCTGTAGTACAAGCGCCCTTTGGGGTCGAACGCGCCCGGCTTCCCGCCCGTGGCGGCGAGCAGCGCATCGTAGAAGCGCTTCGACCGCTCGAGATCGTTGCTGCCGAGCACGATATGACTGAACATGGCTGAACTCCGGTTGTCCCGCGACGGGGCCGAAGTGTTGACACGGAAAACCGGGCGGGTCGATCCGATGCGATCGGGAACCTGTACCTTCGTCGCGGACTTCAACCGGCACGCGATACGGCGAGATCAGGAGAGTGTTCCATGCGCGGGTTCATGCTTGCGGCAATGATTGTCCTGTCTGCCACGCCCGTCATGGCACAGGGGCTGATGAGCGGCACCGGTATGGGGCCCAGCCAGCAGGTGGCGACACCGCCGGACAGCCCGGCGATCGACCGGCCCGGCGTGCAGCCGGCGGCGCCGGTGCAGGTTGCCCCTGCACATCCGGCCCATCCGCATCCGATGATCCGGGGCAAGCCGGCAGGCCATCGCGGTACGTCACCGACCACGGCAGCGCAACCTCCGCGCTGATGGGTTCCGCCGCGCCCTCATGGGCTCGGTTCGGTCCGTTTCCAGATGTCGTTCGCTGGCGTTCGCCGTCAGAGGACGGTCCGGCTTCGTCGGCTGCAAACGATGACCATCCTTGGGCTGGATGACAAAAAAGGCCGCATCTTTCGATGCGGTCCGAGTCGGGCACCGTTTATGATCGTCGTGACGACGAGTGTGCGCCTATTCCGCGGCGGCGAGGTCCATCAGGCTGTTGGTGCGCATCGGGCGGGGGATGGTGGTCCAGCTCGTATGGATCGGGGCGTCCGGTTCGGCGCGAACAATGTCGAAGCCGACGCGACGCAAGGCGCGGATGCTGGAAAGATCGAGATGCGGAACGGCGTCGCGAATCGTGGAGAGCTCGTCGTTGCTCAGGCTGGTCATGTCTGCTCCCGGCGGCCTGTTTTGGACCGTGAATTCATGGTGCACTGCGGCGTGGTAAAAATTGCCGCAGTGCGGAAGAGTTTGGTTTTCTCCTGTCTGACGCAGGATGTTCCGTAGTCTCACATTCACCGTCGGTTCTGGCAATGCTGCCGGCTTGCGCGGCGTCGTGGTTTTGGAGGAGTAACGCGACGAACGAACCTCGATGCCGAACACGAGTGAGTGACCGAATAAGAAGAGGAGCAGGGACGGTTGGACAACGTGGAGATGGCGCAGGACAGCCTCGAACATGCGCATGGCCACGACACGCATCATGGTGCCGGCACCGCCGGCCCGGCGCGTCTGACGCGTGCGGCCGCGGTGCTGGTCGCGGTGATCGCCGCCGTCGCCGTCGTCGTGGAGATGACGGCCAATGATCGGCAAACCTCCTACCTCGCACATGATGTCGCCGCGTCGGATCTGTGGTCGCAATACCAGGGCAAGTCCGTGCGCCGCGCCGTGATGGATCAAAGTGCGCTGATGCTGGATGCCGAAGCAGAAGCCATGAGCTCCGATCAGGCGCGTTCGCAAAAGCTCCAGTCCGAGGCCGCGGCCGCGCGTCGTGCTGCCGCCAAGCTCGAAGACGATGCCGGCGGCCATGACGGCATGCGCCAGATCGCGGCACATGCGGCAGAGGAGGAACGCGCACGGGACGAGGCGCTGGATCAGCACGAGAAATACGAGCGCAGCGTGCGCGGCCTGCAGATCGCCATCGTGCTGATCGGCTTGTTCATGGCGACGCGTCTGGTCTGGCTGCTCGGCATCGGCAGCGTACTCGGTGCCGTGGCGTTGCTCTATGCGATCCTGAGCGGATTGCACGTCGTGTAAGCCTTAAATCCGGGACAGCTTGGGATCACGAACGTCTTCCCGGTGTTGACCATGCGGAGGCTGGTGGCCAACCTGCTACGCATCAAGCCGCGAAACGACGGCGACCAGGGACCGGGAATCATGTCCGAAGAGCTGATCTTCCATGTGAAGCCGCAGATGGCAGTGGATGCGCACGTGACGGTGACCCGTCTCGGGCTGATGAACAACCACGCCCTGAACAACGCGGATGCGTTCTGGCTCGAGCAGGCGCGCCGGCTGGATTGGGAGCGCTTTCCGACCGTCGCCGGCACAGGCGGGTTCGGCGGCGAGGGGAGCGGCGTCGAGATCTCCTGGTTCGGCGACGGCGTCCTGAACGTCAGCGTCAATTGTCTCGACCGCCATCTGGCCGAACGCGGCGATGCGCCGGCGCTGATCTGGCAGGGCGAACGGGAGGAGCAGAGCGAGACGCTCAGCTTCCGGCAACTGCATGCACGCGTCTGCCGCATGGCCAACGTTCTGAAGCAGAATGGCGTCGGGCGCGGCGATCGCGTGGCGACCTATCTGCCGATGGTGGTGGATGGGGTGGTGGCGATGCTGGCCTGCGCCCGCATCGGTGCCGTGCATGTGGTGATGTTCGCCGGTTTCTCGTCCTCTGGCGTGGCCAGCCGCATTCGTGACAGCGGCGCCAAAATGTTGATCACCGCCGATGAAGGCCGGCGCGCCGGCAAGACGATCCCGTTGAAGCAGATGGCCGATGCGGCTCTGGCGGAGCTCGGGGATGCCGCACCCGGCATCGTTCTGGTGTCGCGCGTCACCGGTGGTGCCGTGCCGATGCAGGTCGGGCGCGACCATGCGCTGGAACCGCTAATGGAGGCCGCTTCCGCCGAATGCGAACCGGAGCCGATGGGTGCGGAAGACCCGCTGCTGATCCTTTACACCTCTGGCAGCACCGGCGCGCCCAAGGGCGTTCTGCACACAACCGGAGGCTATCTCCTTTGGGCCAGCCTGACGCATGAGATCGTGTTCGATCACCGTCCCGGCGACGTGTTCTGGTGCACCGCCGATCTCGGCTGGGTCACCGGTCATTCCTATGTGGTGTATGGCCCGCTCGCCAATGGCGGCGCCACGCTTCTGTTCGAGGGCACGCCGTCCTACCCGAAGCCCGGCCGCTGGTGGCAGGTGATCGACCAGCACAAGGTGACGGCGTTCTACACCGCGCCGACCGCGATCCGCGCCTTGATGCGCGACGATCCCGCGGTGGTGGAGCGGGCCTCGCTGCAGAGCCTTCGCGTGTTGGGGTCGGTGGGCGAGCCGATCAATCCGGAAGCCTGGCTGTGGTTCTACCACAAGGTTGGTCATGGCCGTTGCCCGGTGGTCGACAGCTGGTGGCAGACCGAGACCGGCGGAATCATGATCGTGCCGCTGCCCGGCGCGGTGGCGCAGAAGCCGGGTTCCGCTACGCTGCCGCTGCCGGGTGTGCGTGCGTTGCTGGTAAACGAGAAGGGTGAGGAGCTGAAGGGCGAGGCGGAGGGCCATCTCTGCATCGCCGGTTCCTGGCCGGGCCAGGCGCGCACGCTCTGGGGCGATCATGCCCGTTTCGAGCAGACCTATTTCTCCACCTATCCCGGGCTGTATTTCTCCGGCGATGGCGCCCGCCGCGATGCGGACGGGTATTTCTGGATCACCGGACGCGTCGACGACGTGATCAACGTGAGCGGCCATCGCATCGGTTCGGCGGAGGTGGAGTCCGCCTTCGCGACCCATGAGGCGGTCGGCGAAAGCGCCGTGATCGGCGTGCCGGACGATCTGAAGGGGCAGTCCCTCGCCGCCTTCGTGGTACTGAGAAAAGGTGTCGGGGCCGAAACGGAGACGCTGCCCGCGGCGTTGTCGCGTCATGTAGGCGCTCAGCTCGGCCGCTACGCCGCGCCCGACCGCGTGGTGCTGGTGCCCGACCTGCCCAAGACACGGTCCGGCAAGGTGATGCGGCGCATCCTGCGCAAGATCGCCACCGGCGAACACGAGGCACTGGGCGACGTGTCCACCCTGGCCGATCCGGGCATCATCGAGCATCTGGTGCGCGCGATGGCCGGATCGGACAAATTGGCACCGAGACCGGAGACGAAGACCATGGTTCATGATGCGACGGCGAAGGTGCCGACTGCGTGAGTAGTCCCACGGTCACACTGCGCGGGGCGAAGGACGCCGTTCTTTCGCCGATCCGGACCAACATCCCGGCGCGGCTGGACCGTCTGCCCTGGTCCAGCTTTCACCTCCTGGTGGTGGCCGGCCTGGGCATCACCTGGATTTTGGACGGTCTGGAAGTGACCATCGTCGGCTCGATCGGGCCGGCGCTCCAGAACAAGCACGCTCTGGCCATGTCGGTGGAAGGGGTGGGGCTTGCCGCCTCGTTCTACCTCGTGGGGGCCGTGGCGGGCGCGATCCTGTTCGGCTGGCTCACCGACCGGCTGGGGCGGAAACGCATCTTCAGCATCACGCTTGGGGTCTACATCGTCAGCGTGCTAGCGACGGCGGCAGCCTGGAACAGCTGGAGCTTCATTCTGTTCCGCTGCCTGACCGGGCTCGCCATCGGCGGCGAATATGCCGCCATCAACTCCGCGATCGACGAACTGGTGCCGGCCAAGCTGCGCGGCCGCATCGACCTGATGGTGAACGGGTCCTATTGGATTGGCGCCGCAGTGGGTGCTGCGATCTCCTTGTTCCTGTTGCAGGGACGGATGGGCGAGGCGCATGGCTGGCGCTTCGGGTTCGCGATGGGCGGCGTGCTCGGCTTCGGCGTGCTGCTGATGCGCCATTGGGTGCCGGAGAGTCCGCGCTGGCTGCTGACGCATGGGCATCGTTCGCAGGCCGAGACAGTGACCGCCGAGATCGAGCATCGCTGCACGAAGAACCGGCCCGGCATGCTGGAGCCGGTCACCAAATCCATGGTCGTCAATCCGCGTCGCGTGTTCGGCTTCGGCCTGATCTGGCGGGCGATGATCGGCCAGTACAAGGTCCGTTCCGCCCTGGCCCTGCTGCTGATGGCGTCGCAGGCCTTTCTCTACAACGCCGTGTTCTTCACCTACGGTCAGGTTCTGACGCATGAGGAAGGCGTCGCGCCGGCGCGGATCGGCATGTTCATCCTGCCTCTGGCGGTGGGCAATCTGATCGGGCCGCTTCTGCTGGGTTCGCTGTTCGATACGATCGGGCGCCGGCGGATGATCTTCGCGACGTACGGCGTTTCCGGCCTGCTCATGACGGCGGTGGCGCTTCTGTTCGCGGGCGGCCATCTCACCGCCACCACCCAGACGATCGGTTGGGTGGCGATCTTCTTCTTCGCCTCGCCCGCCGCCAGCGCCGCCTATCTCACCGCCAGCGAGATATTTCCGCTGGAAACGCGGGCGATGGCGATCTCGATGTTCTACGTGCTGGGCACGCTGATCGGCGGTGTCGGCGCGCCGTACCTGTTCGGCGTGCTGATCGGCATGGAGGGCCGCTGGCCGCTGGCCTGGGGGTATCTGGGTGCGGCGATACTCATGATCCTGGCCGGGATTGCGGCGCTGTTCTTCGGCGTCGATGCGGAAGGCAAGTCTCTGGAAGACATCGCTGCACCCTTGTCCGAGGACGGCGCGGCGCGTTGACATCAAACGTGACAAACCCTCTGCTATCCTGGGCTCGGCTCCTTCCTGTTCGCGTTGGAGCCAGAACGAAGAGGGAGGATCGAATGGCGGCACGCCGAGGCCTGTTACTGGTCGGCATCGCGGGTGGGCTTCTGGCAGGCTGCGTTTCGCCGCCTCCGCCGGCGCCTCCGCCACGTGTGGTTTATCAGCCGCCGGCCGTGGTGGTCGCGCGTCCGCCGCAGCCGCCCGTGATCGTGGAAACGGTTCCGCCGCCGCCGCCCGCCCATCCGTACTGGGTCTGGCGCCGCGGCAATTGGCACTGGAACGGGTATCGCTGGGTGTGGATCCGCGGTCACTACGTCGAACGGCTCTACTGAGCCTCGGGCGGCGGGTCGCGTTTCCGCGTCCTGCCGCCTCGTCAGGATCGATACCCGTCGACGGTGTCGTCGGTCGCAGCAAAAGTGGATTTCGACGAGAAACGCTTCGGCCGCGATACAGGGATGCGTGTTTGCTGGTATCATGCCGCAGATGATTCGGGATGGGCTTGTCGCGATGGCGGGCGAGGATGTGGCTGCGCTGCTCGACCGGTGCGCCAATGGTGATCAGTCCGCCTTGAAGCGGCTTTACGACACGCAGTCGCCTAGGCTCTACGCCCTGGCGCTTCGGCTTCTGAGCCAACCCGTTCTGGCGGCCGATGCCGTGCACGACGTTTTCCTGCGCATTTGGGAGCGCAGCGAGCGCTTCGATCCCGGCCATGGTGATGCCGCGGCCTGGTTGACCGGTTTGTTGCGTTATCGCGCCTTGTCAGTGTTGCGGCTGCGGGGCCGTGCGGCTGCGCGGCCGCAGATTGCCGAGACCGCCCGACAGGAAGCGGCTTCGGTTCCGATCGACGGGGCGCCGGTCACCGAAGGATGTTTCGGAGCGCTCGACGCTTCGAGCTTGCAAGCGTTGCGTCTGGCTTTTCTCGACGGATACACCTACGCCGAACTGGCGGACACGCTCGACCAGTCACTTGGAACGGTCAAGAGCGGTGTTCGCCGCGCCCTGATCGACTTGAAGACATGTCTGCAGGCATGACCCGGCCGGAAGACGCGCAGGAGCGGCTGATCCTGGCAGGGGATTACGTGCTGGGCACGCTTTCCCCCGACGAGCACGACCGGCTGAAGCACGAAAGCGCCGCTGATCCGGCGCTTCGGGCCGACCTGGCCTTTTGGGAACGGGCGCTGACCGTGCTGTCCGCCGACGTGCCGGTGGTGATGCCGCCGATCGCGCTGTGGAGCCGTATCGAGCGCAGCGTGCATGCGCCCGGCGTACGTGCAGCGGCAATGCCGGTGCGTTCGAACCGCAGCGAGGTGTCGGCTGCGTTCTGGAAGGGCATCACGGCCGTTTCGTTTCTTTTGGCGGCCGGCATCGCCTTCGTGGTGCTGATGGACCACACGCCCATGGCCGTGCCGATGGCGGCCTTGACCAAGCCCGGCGAGCCGGAGCCGGCCTTCGTGGTGGAAACCCGGTCCGACGGCGTGGTGCAGGTGATGCCGCTGCATCCCGGCGATATTCCGTCGGATCGCGATATGGAGCTGTGGTCGCTAGCGGCGGGCGCGACCGTACCGGCGCCGCTGGGTGTGCTGCCGCCGGGTGGGCGTCATCTGCATCGTGCGATGCTGCCGCTGGGCGACAGCAAGCTTCTGGTCACGCTCGAGCCGCGCGGCGGGTCGCCGACCGGAAAACCGACCGGTCCGGTTCTGTTCAGCGGCGCCTTGTCGCTGCCGGATTGACGGCATGGTCGACGTGGTGGCGGATCGGGCCGCCTGGTTGAAGCTTAGATTGACAGTTCTTCCTCGGATCGGCCCCTGGCCCAAGGAGCCGCCGGGAGAGGGGGCGCAACGGGCTGCAGTGTTGGTGCCGATCGTGATGGCGCCGGAACCGTTCGTTCTGTTGACACGGCGTTCGGCGGGTCTGCGGCATCATCCGGGGCAGGTCTCCTTTCCCGGTGGACGGGCCGATCCGGTCGACCGGGATGCGGCGGCGACGGCCTTGCGCGAGGCGAACGAGGAGATCGCGCTCGATCCGGGACCATGCGAAGTGCTGGGCCGCCTGCGGGAAACGACGACATTCAATGGCCGTTTCGTCATCACCCCTGTGGTGGCGCTTCTGCCGGCCGCTGCGCGCTGGCGCGCGTCGGAAGCCGAGGTGGCCGCCGTGTTCGGGCTGCCGCTTTCTGTTCTGCTGGACCCGGATGCGCCACGGCGGATCACCGAGGGACCGCGAGCCGGCTCCTGGATCTGGCCGCATGAGGACGAGGATATCTGGGGCGCGACCGCCCGCATGTTGATGGATCTGGCGCAGATCCTCGCTGCGGACTGATGCTGCGGCTCAGGGAGCTTCGCGTCCCTCGGCCTGGGCGGCATAGAGCGCCATCTCGTCGATCAGCGTCGTCCCGACCGCCTGTTCGAGCGAGGCGCGCGTTCCGGCGGCGAGATCGTCGTCGCGGGCGTCGGAGCCGAGATTGGATCGGAAGATCCCAGCCGCGCTGACGGGCAGGAAATCCTCGTAGAGCAGCGGCGCGCCGGTCTGCGGATCGAAGAAGGCGAGGCCGGCTTCGCGCAAGGCGTCAGCATCGTCGGGCAGGCCGGCGAAGCTGATCGCTTCAGCTTCCGGACGCGGACGGCCTTCGGCGAGTTCGATCCGCAGCCGGTCCAGAGCCGCGTCGTAAATGGCGCGGCCGGTCGACGTGAGGGCCGCACCGCGCTGCTCGATCTCGCCGAAACGGGCTGTGTGGGTGCCGGGGGAATCGCTGAACCGCACCGTTTCGGACAAGGCCTGGAAGCTGGTCTGTCGCAGCAGGATCGGCACGTTGCGTCGCGGCGGCCCTTCGATCACCGCCTTGGGGTTCATGCCCGCCATGCGCATCGCCGCCTGTGCCGCATCGATATCGAGCGTGCGCGGGGTGAGGTGGTTGATGTGCGGCCCGCGGAAACACACCACGTCGGCGACGAGCGGGTGGGCGGCGCGGAGGCGCGCGTAGAGGGGGGCGGACACGGTGGCGCTGTCGTGCCAGCGGAACAGGGACAAAGCTTCGGCGATCAGCGCCGGCGCATCCTCGGCGGCCAGACCGCCTTCGGTTTCTGCACGGGCGAGAAGGGCGTCGAGCCGGTCGCTGCCGAGGCGGCGTGCCTGGAGGATCGCCAGCACTTCTTCGCGCAGAGCGGTATCGGCGATGAGTTCGGGGCGCAGCAGCGAGGTGAAGAGGCGGAACGGGCTCCGATTCAGGTCGGCGATGCGCACCGGGCGGAACGCGGTGGAATGCACCGGCACGCCGGCCGGGGCCAGGTCGTAATAGCCGACCGGCTGCATGCCCATCACCGCGAACAACCGGGCGATCAAACGCAGTTCGGCGGGCGTGCCGACGCGAATGGCACCGTGACGCTCGCTGCCGAGGCGCTGATCGTCGGCGCCGCCAGCCGCGCGGTTGGTGTCGGCCACGATCCGCAGCAGATCGCCGTAGAGCGGGACCTCCTGCCGATACATGGCGGACAGGGCTTGCGAAAAGCGATCGCGCAACAGAACGGGATCGATCGGGTCGGTCTGGGGCATGGCGGTTCGATCCTGGCACGGGCCGCGCGCGGTCGCCAGCGTCGCGGAGGAACCAGACGTTGCAATATGGCTGAAACAAAACCAGCGCAGGATTTGCGGACAGCAGCAGCAGGGAGCGTGCGGATTGCTCAGCGAGACCGATATCGTCGCCGGCTATCAATGGCTCCTGGGACGGTTGCCCGCGATGGACGAGATCGCGCAGTGCCGGGCCCATTTCATCCGCTCCGCCGACGACGTCCGGGCGTTCCAGGATTCGCTCCTGCGATCGGACGAGTTCCGGAATCGCCGTCTGCTGATGCAGCGCGGCCTCGGCGCGTTCCGGCCGGAGCTCGACGGCGACCGGCTGGCCTTCGTGCATATCGAGAAATGTGGCGGCACCACGCTGCACGCCATGCTGTCCACCCAGTTCCCGCCCGAGCGGATCTGCCCGGAACGCGACGCGTCCCTGGGCGACTGGACCATCAACGAACTGGCCGGTTTCAGCTTGTTCTCCGGCCATTTCGATATGGCCTATTGCGCCTCCATTCCCGGCCGCGTGCGCGTGCTGACCATGCTGAGGGAGCCGAAGAAACGCCTGTTCTCGCTCTACCGATTCTGGAAAGCGCATCGTCCGGACCCGGTGCGGGATCGTTTCGTGCTGATCCCGATGGCGCGGGAGATGGATGCGGCAACGTTCTTCGCGCATGATGAGGTGCGCTTCCACACCCTCCTGCGCGACGGCATGACCGGTCAGCTCACGCGCAGCCGGGGAGAGTGGACCATCGGCGCCGGGCACAAGCTGCTCGATCAGCCTGCCGAGACGCTTGCCCGCGCGATCGCGGTGCTCGAAGCCATGGCCGGGTTCGGTATTCTCGAACGGTTCGACGACAGCCGGACTCTGCTGAATGCCCGGCTCGGGCTCGATATGCCCGCCATCGCGCCACGTCAGGTGCTGAGCGAATTGGCCGGCACCGAGGACGCGATCGTCTCGCTGCCGCCGGAGCCGGTCACGCCGGAGGTGGACGCGCTGCTGGATGCGATGACCCAGGTGGACCGGCCGTTCTACCACCACGCCTGTGCCGTGTTCGCGCGACGCATGGCGGAGCTGGACCGGCCGCGCCCGGCGAGACGTCGCCCGATCGTTCGTTTGCCGTCCTTCACCCGGAGATCTTGAGGCCGCCGCGCCGTGTGCCGGGAGCATCGCCGGTCATGCACCGAAGCCAGCGGTCTGCCGGGCGGGACAAACATATCTCGACCAGCCATCCCAGCGCCAAGCTCGCCGCCAGGACCGGGCAGAACCAGATCCAGCCATTCGTGACGTCGCTGCCGCTCCATCGGAACAAGGCCGCACCGGCCAGTACCACGAAGACGTGGCTGAGATAGATCTCGTAGCTCATGCGCCCGAAGGCGCGCAGCCACGCCGTTCCTCGTCGCGCGCGCTGCGCACCCCAGCCCCATTGGAACGCCATCATCAGCATCGCGGTGCCGATTGTGAGCAGCAGCATGAAGTTCTGGTGCAGAAGGTGCGCGATCGCGGATTCCCACCAGAACAAGGCGGCGAGGATCAGCGTTCCCGTCCATCCGAGCAGCGGCGGCAGGATGCGGAAACGGGGCTCAGGCCAACGTGCGACCAGCAGGGCGGCACTGACGCCCGCGGCGATGGCGGCAGCACCCGGCCCGTAATGCTTCTCGCGCCAGATTCCCGGCGCATGTGCCAGGGCGTCCCGGATGAGTGGAAGCGACATGGCAAGCGCGCCGAACAGGAGAAGGGCCGGCAAGCGACTCCGGCCGAGCAGGAAGCAGAGCGGCGGAAAGCAGAGATAGAACGCTTCCTCGATCGACAGGGACCAGAGAACGTCCCATCCGGGCGGCAGATACCCGGTCTGCCCTTCGTACCAGTTCAGGTGCATTAGGAGAGCCGATCGGATGGCGCCGCTCAAAGACTGTTCCGGACCGTCGATGGTGAAGTGCGGTCTGTGGAGAAGGTCGAGAACGGACAGGATCGCCACCAGGACCAGCAGGCAGGGCAGGATTCGCGCGGTCCTGCGCTGGTAGAAGGCGCACCAGTCCGGGTGGGCGAGCGAGCCCCAGCGCTCCAGCGCGTTGCCGGTGATCAGGAAGCCGGACACCACGAAGAACACGAACACGGCCTCGTAGCCGTCCGTGCCCAACCCGATCAGAAGCGGGCGCGGCAGGAACCGCGCCAGGGCCGTGTGATCCAGAGGAATCCGGATCGAAAGATGCGTCAGGATCACGAGCACGATTGATACGCCGCGCACGATGTCGATCCCCGGATTGCGACGGCCGGAACGGGACAGGGGTGTCAGGGGCGGACTCCGGGCGCGTGCAATCGAAAGGATGGTGGAAGTCGACGACGCGATCCAGCGCTTGCATCGCCCGCGGACATCGTTCGATTGTCCGCCCCATGAATAGCACAGGCTTGCCTTTGAGCGTGGGACGCATCGCCTTCGGCGGCGATCCGGACGGATATGCGCGCGGCCGGCCGCCCTATCCGGCTTCGGTGTTCGAAGAGATGGAAAAGGATCATGCGCTGCCCGGCGCTGCGATCGTGGAGATCGGCGCGGGTACGGGGCTGGCGACCGAATCGCTGCTTCGTCGCGGACCCGCGCGGTTGCTGGCGATCGAGCCGGATGCGCGTCTGGCCACGTATCTGCGACGAGGGCTCGGCGCACATCATTCCGAACTCGCCGTCTCCGACGCGAGTTTCGAGGAGGCCGATCTCGCGCCGGAGAGCGCCGATCTGATCGTGTCGGCGACGGCGTTTCATTGGCTCGACCAACCCTCTGCGTTGGCCAAGGCGATGCACGTGCTGAAGCCCGGCGGCTGTTTCGCCATGTTCTGGAACGTGTTCCATGACCGCGAGCAGCCGGACGCGCTGCACGAGGCGTCCGCACCGCTTTGGTGCTTGCTGCCGTCATCGCGTTCGTTTCAGACGCGGGCGTTGCCGTTCGCGCTCGACGAGACGGCGCGTCTGGACGATCTGCGCGCGGCCGGGTTCACACCGGTTCGGTCCTGGTTCGGGCGCTGGCAGACGGAGATGGAAACAGAGGCGGTGCTTGCGCTGACCGCGACCTTCTCCCAGGTGACGCAGGCCGAACCCGCGTTGCGTGAGCGCTTCCTCGGCGAGTTGGAAGAGCTGATGCGGACCCGGTTCGGCGGGCGGGTGGAGCGCCGCTTCACCACGGCGCTGTATCTGGGTCGGAAACCGGGCGTCTAGGGCAACGTCAGCAGGCGTCGGCCAGACGCACCTGGGCCGGACCGCCATCGTTCGAGGCGGCGATCACCAGAACCAGATCTTCCCGAAAAGCCGGGTTGCTGTTGCGCGGACCGGCCGCGTTGGACACGATCCGCGTGCCGTGCGGGCGACGCAGCAGATGGGTGCAATGGGTATGGCCGTGCACCCAGAGATCCACCAGACCGGTATCGGTCAGATGCGACAGGTCGGACGCGGAATTGCCGGCGCACCAGGAGCCGCGCAGATGCTCGGCGATGCAGAGCGGATGCGGCGCGTGATGGGTGACAACCACCACCGGACGAGCGTCGCGCGGGTTCGAAAGCTGCACTTCGAGACAGGCGCGAAGCTGGGAATGCAGCCGCGCCGCATCGCCGTTGGTGAGCGCGCGATGCCCCTCCACCCCGGCGGCGACTTGGATCGGTTCGCCCGCGCGCGCGCCTGGCAGGGTGCGATGGCTGCCCATGCTGCCATCGGTCCAGAGCGTGCCGCCCAGGAACCGCAGCCCGGCGATCTCGACCTCGTCGCCCTCCAGAAGGTGGACGCCCAGGCGTTCCGCTTCCAGGCGGGCCATCGTCAGATCGCCCGGCACCATGCCGTGCCAGTATTCGTGATTGCCCATCACGAACACGGCCGGCTTTCCGTCCGCGAGTTCGGCAACGATGCGCAGAGCCTGCTCCGGGTCGCCCTGGAACACGTCGCCCGCCACCACCAGAACATCGAAATCCGGACGCTCGGGCCGGAAGTTCTGCGGATAATGCGTCGCTTCCAGATGCAGGTCGGACAGGATCCAGAGGCGCGTCATTCGCGGAAATCCGCCGCCCTGTAGCCTTGCGCGAACAGCAGCGCGCGCAGGTCGGCGTGATCGACGCGGTTGCGCGCCTGCGCCGCCACCACCGGCTTGGCGTGGAAGGCGATGCCGAGACCGGCGGCGCCCAGCATGTCGAGATCGTTGGCGCCGTCGCCGACGGCCAGAGTGGCGCCGATCTGCAGGCGTCGGTCCGCCGCCAGCGCGCGCAGCGTGGCGAGCTTGGCGGCGCGGTCCAGGATCGGTTCCTCCACCGCGCCGGTCAGTCGGTCGTCCTCGATCAGCAGACGGTTGGCATGGTGCGAGTCGAAGCCGCAGGCATCCGCGACGCGCTCGGTGAAGACCGTCAAGCCGCCGGAGACCAGGGCCGTCATGGCGTTATGCGCGCGCATGGTGGCGACCAGCGTACGTGCGCCGGGGGTAAGGCGGGTTTCGGCCCAGGTCTCGTCCAGCGCGGCCACGCCGAGGCCGCGCAGCAGGGCGACCCGTTCGCGCAGGGCGCGGTCGAAGGCGATCTCGCCGTTCATGGAGCGGGCGGTGATGGCGGCGACGCGCTCGCCGAGACCGGCGCGGGCGGCCAGATCGTCCAGGGTCTCGTTCTGGACGATCGTGCTGTCCATGTCGGCGACCAGCAGGCCCTTGCGACGTCCGCGCGAGCGGGTGAGCAGAACGTCCACATGCTGGGCGGAGAAGCGTTCGCGGATGCGCGGCAGGGTGCGTTCCGCGCCCGAGAACGCGCCGGACACGGAATCGGGCAAGGGCGGGCAGGGAATATCCACCGCCTCGCCGGGCGACAGCTCGATGGGTTCGGCGCCGGACACCAGCGCGCGCGCTTCCTCAATGACGGTGCGCGACAGCGTCGTGGCCTCTCGCGCCGCGACAAGGGTAAGCACATAGGGAAGCGTCATGGGCGGGGAAACGCGCTCTCGATCGGGAAGACGGCCGAACGGAAGCGGATTCCGGCCAGGGCTGAGGGTGGTGGCAGGGATGGGGATGACGGACAAGCCGAATAAAAGCGGGTCAGAATAGCCATGCGGGCATCCATGCAATCTCCAGGCCCAGACGCCCCGGATACGCCCGAACGGCGCTGCCTGATCGTCGCCGGTCCGACCTGCAGCGGGAAATCCGCGCTGGCGCTCGCTCTGGCCACGCGTCTCGGCGGCACCGTGATCAATGCGGACTCGATGCAGGTCTATGCCGGTCTGCACATTCTGACGGCACGGCCCGATCCGGCCGACGAGGCTCTGGCGCCGCACCGGCTCTACGGCGTGCGGTCCCCGGCCGAGCCCGGCAACGTGGCCTGGTGGCGCGACGCGGCGCTGGCGGCGATGGAGGAAAGCTGGGCGGCGGGGCGTTTGCCGATCCTGTGCGGCGGCACCGGGCTCTATCTGCGCGCGCTGACCGACGGGCTGTCCGCGATCGACGATCCGGGCGAAGCTGCGCGGACGGAAGCGCGCGCCATGCTGGCCGGGATCGGCTCCGCGGCGATGCATGCGCGCCTGGCCGAGGCCGATCCCGAAAGTGCCGCGAAACTGCGCCCTTCGGATGGGCAGCGCATCGCCCGCGCCTGGGAAGTATGGCGCGGCACGGGGCGCGGCATGGCGGAGTGGGCGCGCGTGCCCGGCCTGCCGCCCGCGTCCTGCCGGTTCACCGCGATCCGTTTGGCCCCGCCGCGCCCGCTTCTGCGCGAGGCGATCGCGGCGCGTTTCGCGGGAATGCTGGAGCGTGGCGCGATGGAGGAGGTGCGCGCGCTTCTGGCGCTCGGCCTGTCGCCGGAGCTGCCGGCGATGCGCGCGCATGGCGTTCCGGAGCTGGGCGCGGTTCTGCGCGGCGAAAGCACTCTGGAGGACGCCGCACGCCGGGCGGTGTCGTCGCAAAATCATTACACCAAGCGGCAGGCGACGTGGTTCGCCCACCACCCTCTGGCCGAGGAGGCCAGGACGGTAATTTTAGAGAAGCGCATAGCTGGTATACGGCAAGAAATGCAAAGATTGACCGAGAAACTGATCCCATTCGTTCTCGGTGATGTTGACGCCCCGGACGTGTTTGCCTAGAGCAGCCCGGTCGCGAACCGTTTTCGGCCCCGAAGGCTCGCGCCTGGGGCCCGCAACGGTTGATCAACGCGTCACTGGAGCAGGTTCATGAACGTCGCCGCCGACCCGAAGGATGCCATCCACGCCGACATGCCGGGCACCAGCGCCCTCAATGGCGCGGAAGTGCTTATGCGCGTGCTTCAGGAGCAGGGCGTCGAGGTCGTTTTCGGCTATCCGGGCGGCGCGGTTCTTCCGATCTACGACGCGCTGTTCAAGCAGAATTCGGTGCGCCACATCCTGGTGCGTCACGAGCAGGCCGCCGTGCATGCCGCTGAAGGCTATGCCCGCTCCACCGGTAAGGTGGGCGTGGTGTTGGTGACCTCCGGCCCGGGTGCGACCAATGCCGTCACCGGTCTGGTGGACGCGCTGATGGACTCGATCCCCATCGTCTGCCTGACCGGGCAGGTGCCGACCCACATGATCGGCAACGACGCGTTCCAGGAAGCCGACACGACCGGCATCACCCGTCCGGCCACCAAGCACAACTATCTGGTGAAGCGTCCCGGCGATCTGGCCCGCACGCTGCACGAGGCGTTCTATGTCGCCCGCTCCGGCCGTCCGGGACCGGTGGTGATCGATCTGCCGAAGGACATCATGGTGGGATCGGCGCCGTATGCGTCCGCTTCCTCGGCGCCGCATCGCTCCTATCGTCCCGTGTCGGAACCGGCGCGCGCCGCCGTGGCCGATGCGGTGGCGGCAATGCGACGCGCCCGTCGCCCGCTGTTCTATACCGGCGGCGGCGTGATCAATGCCGGCCCGGCCGCGTCCGAGGCGCTGTGCCGTCTGGTGCGGATGACGGGCTTCCCCTGCACCTCGACCCTGATGGGGCTGGGCGCCTATCCGACCGACGATCCGCTGTTCGTCGGCATGCTCGGCATGCACGGCACCTACGAGGCCAATCTGGCCACTCATGGCTGCGACGTTCTGATCAATATCGGTGCGCGCTTCGACGACCGCGTGACCGGGCGTCTGGATGCGTTCTCGCCCGGCTCCACCAAGATCCATGTCGATATCGACCCGTCCTCGATCAACAAGATCGTGCAGGTGGATATTCCGATCGTCGGCGATGCCGGCCGTGCGATCGCGATGATGATCGAGGAATGGGAGAACGGTTCGGGTTCCGATCGCGAGGCCCTGGCCGGCTGGTGGCGCCAGATCGACGCGTGGCGTTCGATCGACAGCCTCGGCTTCAAGCAGGATCAGGCCGCATCGGCGATCATCAAGCCGCAGCACGCCATCCGCCGTCTGCACGATCTGGCGCTGGAAACCGGACGCGACACCTTCGTGACCACGGAGGTCGGCCAGCACCAGATGTGGGCGGCGACGCATTTCCAGTATCGCAAGCCGAATCGCTGGATGACCTCGGGCGGTCTCGGCACCATGGGCTACGGTCTGCCGGCCGCGGTCGGCGTGCAGGTGGGCAACCCGGATGCGCTGGTGATCGACATCGCCGGCGAGGCGTCGACGCTGATGAACATCCAGGAGCTGGGCACGATCGCCCAGTATCGCCTGCCGGTGAAGCTGTTCATCCTGAACAACCGCTACATGGGCATGGTGCGTCAGTGGCAGGAGCTGCTGCACGGGTCGCGCTATTCGGAAAGCTACAGCGAGGCGCTGCCGGATTTCGTGCGTCTGGCCGAGGCGTTCCATGGCACCGGCATGCGCGCCACCTGCATGGGCGAGCTGGACGACGTGATCCGGGCGATGCTGGCGCATGATGGTCCTGTGGTGGCCGATATCTGCGTGTCGCAGGACGAGAACTGCTACCCGATGATCCCGTCGGGTGCCGCCCATAACGAGATGATCCTCGGCGAAGCGCAGGCGGGGCAGGCGGCGAAGATCACCGAAGAGGGGCTGATGCTCGTCTAGGGGCGTCGCCCCCCCAAACCCCACCAAAGGGCAGTCGCCCTTTGGAAATCCCATTATTTGGGTGTCCAGAGGGCGACCGCCCTTTGGCGGGTCCAGGCCTGGTGCGGAGCACGCTTCGCATGACGCCCTGGCCTTATTCCAGGAACTCCTCATGGCCCGCGTCGAAGAACAACAAGTCACCGCCGTCATCTCCGTTCTGGTGGAGAACGAAAGCGGCGCCCTCGCCCGCGTGATCGGCCTGTTTTCCGGTCGCGGCTACAACATCGAGAGCCTCACCGTGGCGCCGGTGGAGGATGGGGGTGCGCGCTCGCGCATCAACATCGTCACCATGGGCACGCCGATGGTGGTGGAACAGATCAAGGCGCTGCTCTACCGCCTGGTGCCGGTGCACAAGGTGTCCGATCTCACCCAGCTCGGCCCGCACGTCGCGCGCGAGATGGCCTTGATCAAGGTGGTCTGCACCGGCGAGATGCGCTCCGAGGCGCTCCGTATCGCCGACTCGTTCCGGGCCCGCCCGGTGGATACCACCGTGGGCTCCTTCGTGTTCGAGATCACCGGGGCGAGCGAGAAGATCGAGGCGTTCATCGAGCTGATGCGCCCGCTCGGACTGGTGGAGATTTCCCGTACCGGTGTCGCCGCGATCGCCCGCGGCACGCGCACCATCTGACCCAAGAGCTTCAGGACCAAGGAGAAAAACGATGCGCGTGTATTACGATCGCGACGCCGACGTGAACCTGATCAAGACCAAGAAGGTCGCGATCATCGGCTATGGCAGCCAGGGCCACGCCCATGCCAACAACCTCAAGGATAGCGGCGTCACCGAGCTGGTGGTCGGCCTGCGTCCGGGTTCGACCGGCATCGCCAAGGCCGAAGCGGCCGGCATCCGCGTGATGGGCCCGTCCGAGGCCGCCGCCTGGGCCGACGTGGTGATGATCCTCACCCCGGACGAGCTACAGGGCGATCTGTATGCCGAGCATCTGGCGCCGAACCTGAAGCAGGGTGCTGCGCTCGCCTTCGCGCATGGTCTCGCCGTGCATTTCCGCGTCATCGAGCCGCGCCCCGATCTCGACGTGTTCATGATCGCGCCGAAGGGCCCGGGCCACACCGTGCGCTCCGAGTATCAGCGCGGCGGCGGCGTGCCCTGCCTCGTGGCGGTGGCGCAGAACCCGTCCGGCAACGCGCTCGACATCGCCCTGTCGTACGCGTCGGCGGTGGGCGGCGGTCGCGCCGGCATCATCGAGACCTCGTTTAAGGAAGAATGCGAGACCGATCTGTTCGGCGAGCAGGCGGTTCTGTGCGGCGGTCTGGTGGAGCTTATCCGTGCCGGCTTCGAAACGCTGGTCGAGGGTGGCTATGCGCCGGAGATGGCGTATTTCGAGTGCCTGCACGAGGTGAAGCTGATCGTGGACCTGATCTACGAAGGCGGCATCGCCAACATGAACTACTCGATCTCCAACACCGCCGAGTATGGTGAATACGTCACCGGCCCGCGCATCGTCACCGCCGACACCAAGGCCGAGATGAAGCGCGTCCTGACCGACATCCAGGACGGTACCTTCACCCGCAACTGGCTGCTGGAGAACAAGGTCGGTCAGGTCGGCTTCAAGGCCACCCGTGCCCGCCACAACGCGCACCAGATCGAGCAGGTCGGCGAGAAGCTGCGCGCGATGATGCCGTGGATCGGCAAGAACCGTCTGGTGGACAAAACCCGCAACTGAGCGGCGACGCAGAAACGGCCGGGGAGGGAAACGCTCTTCCCGGTCGCGATTCGCGGGGCTCGATGCCGGAAGCGTGATTGAATGCTGGCGTGGCGCGGCTCCGTTTGATAGGGCGTTGGGCGACCAGAACGGGACCCGACATGCTCATCCACGAGATCGACGGCACGCGCATCCTGTTCGAAGACGGCCCCCGCGAGATCGTCGATGGCGACGGGCCGGTCTCGTTCCTGCCTGGTTGGCGTCCGGTTTTGGCTTATTCGGGTTTGTCGCCGGCCATCGTCGTGCCGTTCGCGCATGAGGACGGGGCGGTCGGCACCTGGTTTCTCGATGCGGGAATGCGTCGCGTCGGCGGTGGTCTGGCCGATCTGCCGCCGCAGATCCTGGCGGACATGACGCAAGCGCTGCTGCCGCTTCTCGACGGGATCTGGCAGCAACTCGTGCTGCAGAAGACGCCGGACGCGATGACGGAGGCGCAGCGGGCGTTCTTCGCCCTGCCCGAACATTGCCGCAACGAATTGCTGGACCTGTATCTCGGCACGCTCGATCCCCGCCGCGCACCGTCCGGATTGGATACGGTGGTGCGTCCGCCCTTCGGGCTGGCGGTGCTCGATTGCGGAACCCGGCGCGTGCCTCTGGTGTCCGGCGAGCTGCACTGGCTGTCCGATCCCGGCCTGTTGCAGCGCTTGTTCGGTCGACTGCCGTTGGAAGGGGGTTTGCGTTTCCGCTCCCCCTGCGACGGTGGAGAGATCGTGTGCCGCAAGTCGCTCGTGCTCGACACCGATCTGATCGCCTACAAGCTGTTCGACGAGGGCTGGGATCTGTCGGTGTTTCTGCTGGCCGGCGGCATCTACAACCGCACGCTGGCCCTGTTCTTTCCGGAAGCCAATCTGGTGATCAGCCGGGAGCCGGACTCGTTCGGGGCGTCCTGCCCGGATCTGGTGGCGATGATGCTGCGCCATGTGGTTCGGCACGGGGCGGCCTTGTTCTCCTATCTGGCCGACGATGCTGCCGAGCCGGTGCATTTCTGGCGCGGTCTGGCCGCCCTGCATCTCGGCCATGTGCTCTGGAACGACTACAGCGGCATCGGCCACTTGCTGAACGAGCCCGGCCCTGCGCCGCGCGTGCTGGTGTGCGATGCCGGCATGGTCCCCGAGATGTACGGTCCGCTCGACGCGGTGTTTCCCGCTCTAGAGGGACGGGTGCGTCGCGAGGAATTGCCGCTGATGGCGTTGCTGCCGTCGCTCTATGCCGAGAATGCCCTGCTGTTCCGGACCAGTGCGATGCGCGTCGACCGGGCGCTGCGGGACAGTATTCTGCGGCCGGTTCCCGTGGTGGGCGGCGGATCGACCGTGCTGTTGCTCGGTTTGCGGGTCGAGAACCGCACGACGATCGATCTGCCGGCCTTCTGCACGGCGCTGGTGGCGCATCTGGCAGCCGGGCCGCAGCCGGTCACGCTGGTGGTGGACGGGCACAACAGTCGCGCCGAGGGCGGCACGATCTGGAGCCATGGCGAGTTCGGTGCTGCCGTCACGCCGCTGGAAGAAGAACGGGCGTTGCTGGCGTTGATCCGCGAGCAGGCGGCCGGCACGCAGGTCACGGTAATCGACACGCTCGGTCAGCCGCTTCAGGCGAGTCTGGGCTGGGCCCGTGCAGCGCGGGCCTTCGTCTCGTTCTGGGGTGCAGGCCTCGCCAAGTATCGCTGGGTCTGCAACACGCCGGGTCTGGTGATCACCTCGCGCTGGAATCTCGACAATCTGAACGATCTGCGAATCTACAGCGATCCGGCACAGATGGACGCTCCGACCCCGCTTGCTTTCGTGTCGGCGGAAGCGGTGTCGGACCAGCCGGATACGGCGGTGATGATCCGGCATGGGGGCGCCGAGCTGTCGCCATCGCTCTGGAATTTCAGCCTCGATCTTCCGGCGGTGATGGCCGATTTCGATCGGGAGGTGGCGCCGTTGCTGTATGCGCCGCCCTTGGAGGCGGTTCTGGTGCCGCCGCGGGAAGGGGCGAAGCGTCCCGCCCGCGCGAAGCGGCCCGCCGCCAGACGGACGGCCAAGAAGGCCTGAGGCGAGGGAATCGGCGGTGCGATCCCCGCCATTCAGTCCGCGATGGCGCGGGCTTCGTCCGGCAGCATGATCGGGATGCCGTCGCGGACCGGGAAGGCCAGACCGGCCTTGCGGCTGATCAGCTCGTTCGCGTCGCGATCGTATTGCAGAGGGCCTTTGGTCACGGGACACACCAGGATCTCGAGCAAACGCGGGTCCACGGGAGTGGAGCGGCTGGGGGCGGCGGTGTCGTCGGGCTGGGTCATGCGGGGGTTTTTCTCACGAAACCGATGCGGAGACGAGAGCGGGGATCAGGCGGAATGCTGGCCGCTCTCGTCGTCCTCGTGACCGGCCATTTCCAGAAGGGCGCGCAAGGTGTGGGCGCGTTCGGCCAGGGTGGGGGCCTCCAGGAGCGCCTGTTTCTCCGCAGGCGGGAACGGGCAGATCATGCCCAGCGTCACCAGCAGGGTTTCGTCGTCCATCTGGTCGATCGCATCCCAGCGCGCCTCGAAGCCGCGATGGTGGAAATAACGGCGTAGCGCACCGATCAGGGCGGCACGGTCGAAGGCAACCTCGTCCGGGCGCTCCATGTCGCCTTCGAACCCGTCATACGACACGGACAGGACGCGATAGGGCGTATCGCGCGTGATTTCCTCCAGCGTCCGGAACCGCGCGAGGCCGGTGAGGGTGATGGAAGCGGTGCCGTCCTCGCGCTCGCTGAAGCTGGTGATGCGTCCGACGCAGCCGACGGCGAAGAGGGACGGATCCGCGCCCTCCGCCTCGGCCTCGTCCAGAGGCTGGATCATCCCGATCAGCCGGTCGCCGGCCAGCGCATCCTCCAGCAGGCATTGATAGCGCGGCTCGAAGATGTTGAGCGGAAGCTTGCCCGACGGCAGCAGAACCGCGCCCGGCAGCGGAAACACCGGCAGGTCGCGCGGCAGGGCGGACAGGCGGAGATCCCGCAGCCTGGGCACGCGTCGGAGCGATCGGCTGGCCATGGGGCAGCCTCCTTTTACGAGAACAGCAGCGCCGACATGCGGCGGCGTCCGGCAAGAGTCGCGGGCTCGTCGAAGCCCCAGCTTTCGAAGAAGCGGATCAGCTGCAAACGGGCGGCATCCTCGTTCCAGCTCTGCTCCCTCTTCAGGATCTCCAGCAGGGCGTCCACGGCCTCGGTGCGGCGGTTGGCGGCGTTGAGCGCGGTTGCCAGCTCATAGCGCGCGGCATGGTCGTTCGGGTCGGCGGCGATGCGCGCTTCCAGGCCGCCCATGGCATCGGCCAGCTTGCGGCCTTCCGCGGCCAGGGCGATCGCGGAACGCGCGCCCGAGATCTCCGCATGCTCGGCGATCTTGGCCGGCACCTGTTCCAGAATGCCCAGCGCATCCTCGTCCTGGCCGAGGGCGAGCAGGGCGCGGGCCAGGCCGGCCCAGGCGTCCGGACTTTCCCCGTCCTGTTTCAGCACGGCGGAGAACAGGGCGGCGCCGTCCTCGAAGCGGCCGTCCTCGATCGCCAGCCTGGCTTCGGCCAGAAGATCGGCGGAGGGCATGGAGCCGCCGGCCTGCTTCAGCAACGCCTCCACGAAGCGTTTCAGCTCGGATTCCGGCAGCGCACCCTGGAACACGTCCAGGATCTGCCCCTGCCAGAAGGCGGCCACGGTCGGGACGGACTGCATCGGCAGGCCGATCTGCGCTAGCTGTGACACCAAAGCGCGGTTGGCGTCGATATCGATCTTTACCAGACGGAGACGCCCGCCGGCAGCGCGGACGACCTTCTCCAGGGCGGGGGTGAGCGTCTTGCAGGGGCCGCACCAGGTTGCCCAGAAATCCACCAGCACCGGAACCTGACGGCTGGCCTCGATCACGTCGGCCATGAAATTGTTCTGGTCGCCGTCGATGATGATGTCGGCGTCCGAAGCGGTACCGGCGCCGATCAGGGCGTCGTGGCCGGGTGCCGGGTCGTGACCCGCGCGCGGCCCCGGCCCGGCGTTACGGCTGCTGTCCTGGCCGATGATGTAGTCCATGGATGCTGTTTTCCCCGCTTAGTGCCCGATGCGTGCCGGGCGTCCGTGCTCGTTCTGCTCGTGGGCGTAATGTCGGCGCGCACCCGACCGGGCGCAAGGCGGAGAGAAAAACGCCAAACCCCTCTTGCGCTCCTCCCGGAACCGACATACAAGCCCGCCACCGCACCGGAGCGCGGGCGTAGCTCAGGGGTAGAGCACAACCTTGCCAAGGTTGGGGTCGAGGGTTCGAATCCCTTCGCCCGCTCCAAATTTCCTCAAGGAAATCAGAGCGTTAGAACGGCCCTTCGGGGTCGTTTTGCTGCTTACACGGACCTCGGCCGAAAAATGTAAGCACTATGTAAGCAGTTGGGAGAAAACGCAGGGCGGCTCCAGCGTGCTCTGTCGGGCGAATTCACGGTCTTCCTCCTTCGCGATCAGGAGCGGACTGGCTTCGCCATCGACGTCGGACGTGAAGCCGCGAAGCAGCGGATGCGGGTGGAAGAAGCGAGGCCGAACCTGCAAAATGGCTCGCTATGAGCCACTTCGATGACCTGCCGCGGCGTGAGGGAACCCACGATCTGGAGGAAGCGGCGGTCGTCGCGTTTCAGACGAAGCTCGCGGGAAGCGGCCGCTTTATTTTGCAGGGGGCGGACCGCAAGGACTACGGCACCGATTGCCAGATCGAGGTGATCGCCGACGGGCGGGCGACCAACGCCAGGGTCCATGTTCAGCTCAAGGGGACAGAGCGCGCCCTGAATGCCGACGGATCGCTCAGCGTCGAGGTGCGCCGCACCAACCTGAACTACCTGCTGATGCAGCCCTACAGCATCTATGTCTGCTACCATGTGCCGTCGGGCTCGCTGCTCATCCGTCCCGTCGCCAGCGTTCTTCGGCAATATGAACATGGCGCGAAGCCATGGACCGAGCAGGAATCGCTAACAGTCTCCTTCACTGAAGAACTCACTCTGGAGCGTCTGCGGCAATTGGCGGCGCTCGCCCGAGCCGGGGCCACGTCTTCGCGCGACCGACGGATCGAGCAAACCAGCGCCACTCTGGAGGACCTGCCCAAGCAGATCCTAGCTTCCGCGCCGGACGTCCACATTCCGGAAGATATCGCCCAGGCGCGGGACCTGCTGCGGCTGTTGTATGAAAAGGATGCTGACGACGCGATCAGCAGCGGATTCGACAGGTTTGCCGCCGTACTGGGCGCCGACAGCGATGACATGGGCGTTTGCTACATGGCCGAGATCAATCTCGCCATGGATGGCATGGGCCGTCATCCACACCGAATCGAGGAGGCCATTAGCTTCTTCCGAGCGAGGCTCGACGGCAGCCGCTACCACCTCGCCACTGTACACTACACCATCGGCAACGCTTTCCATGCGCTGCGAGACGAGCAGGAGGCCAAGCTAGCCTTCGAGGCGGCGCTCGCAGATGCTGTACTCGGACATCTCCCCGGGCTTGCGGCT
Organism: Lichenicola sp. GTC18331; assembly: GCF_055386855.1. NCBI lineage: Bacteria > Pseudomonadati > Pseudomonadota > Alphaproteobacteria > Acetobacterales > Acetobacteraceae > Lichenicola > Lichenicola sp. GTC18331. The sequence continues at coordinate 2,605,337 of NZ_AP045015.1, forward strand.
CAAATCCATAAAAATCTTGGTTCAAGTTACGAGCTGCTGGGCGAGCACGAAAAGGCCATCGACCACTATCGCGAAGCGCTACGGTTTGCCCCGGATCTCGCCGAGGCTCATAACGCCCTTGGCAACCACCACGTCCGGCTGGGCCGCTACAAAGACGCCCTGTATCACTTCGACCAAGTCGTCTTCTCAGAGAGAAAGCAGGGTCGAACGTCGGCTGTTGCCGGCTGGCGGGCCAACGTCCTCTTTAACCTCGGTGACGGACAGGCGGCGTTCCGCGAGATCAACGGCCTTGTGAGCCAGGCCGACCGCTATAGTTGGATCTGGCCCTGGTGCGCTCGGTTAGTCGCCGCTTTCGGACGAGCGAGCGTGGAAAACGCCCGGCCAGCGGCCCGCTTCTGGCAGCGCTTCGCCAATGCCCATCCCAGGCACTCCGCAGCGACGCGTGAGCTCCTCATGTCGACCTTTTATCTCCGCGGACAAGGAGAGGAGGTCGGGCAGACTTACAGCGAGTTTCGAGACGAGTTTGACCGCCACATCGTTCATCTCGACGCAGGTGACGCCGCACTGCCATGGGATCGGCTCGGCCATTGGGCCCAGGATGAAGAAGACTGGGAGGAGGCGGAGCGGTGCTTTCGCAAGGCCTATGAATTGGCGGGCGGTGACTACGGCTATTGCCTGGCGATTGCCCTCAAAGAGTTGAAGCGATTCGATGAAAGCGTGCCGCTGCTGCTGGAGCAAGCTCAGATCGTTCAGCCGGACGCCATGAGCTGGTTTCAGTTGGCGGTGGCTTACGCCAACCTCCGTAACTGGCCAGAGGCGATCGACGCCTACGAGAGGGCGCTCAACATCGATCCCGACCATGCGCTGGCTATGATTGACCTCGGTGGCACCCTCTTGAATAGCGGCGATTTCCAGCAGGCGTCTCAGGTGTGGAAAGCTGCTATAGCCCGCTTCCCCAACCACGAGCTTGCCGCCAAGGTTAGACGCGATTTTCCACAGCTTCTTTGAGCGGTTACCCAAGACACATCGCGACGGTCATGGACGTCGACGAACTTTCAAATGCGATTTTCACGGCTCCAGCGTGAAGAGAATGGTCATCGCGATTGGGATCGCTCGGGCAAGCCAGCGGCAGCGTTAGGCGTTTTCGTTGAACCCTTGCGGCAGATAGGTCGCAAACTCCCCCTGAAGAGGAATGAAATAGGAGTTGGCAAGCGCGTTGGTCTGAAAACCGATCGATTTGCGCAGTGTTCGTAGAGCCGACTCGAACGCTAGCCAATCAGGGTCGCGGCTATCACATCGCAGCGTCGTGAGATCGAACTGCTCGACTGCATCAAAGAACCGGCGGATCGTCTCAGCTAAAGCAACGATGACGATATCGAGCGGGCTGCCTGGGGCGCAATCGCGCCGTAGACGGGTTAGGTCATGGCGCAGGCCGTCCAGAGACATTCGAACGCGATCGGGAAATTCGGCGTCGAACCGCGCCCAAAAGGTGCGGCGATCCTCCATCAGGGCGACGATGTCGCGAGCAAGTCCAGGAGCCATTTGCCCGGAACGGAGAAGTTCGATACTGCGCGACCAGCCTCGCTGCCGGACCTCAGTGATCATGGTTTCGTGGTTGCGCTTCCAGGTGCGCAACTCGTCCACCGAGAAGCCACCGTCATCCTTATCCACCATGTCGCCACACTCGCGGCACAGCCATAGCCCATTGGCAGCGGAGCGTCGCTCGGCTTCGCTTTGGAAGGGGTCATAGCGCGGGCCTCCGGGAGATGCAGCGCAGATATGGGCGGCATGACCCGTCGCTAGTCCCCGCTGCAGGCCCGAGCGCGGCCCGGCGGTAAGCCGCAGGCAACGGGGATTCGAGCAGAAATGCGCCGCCCTGAGCGATAGTTCTGTCTTGATGGATAGGGAGAAATTATCCCGCGGCATTATCGTCCTCGACTCGGGCGGCGATCAGGAGGCTGAGGTAATTTTCCGATAACGGAAGCCTCGCGATGTCCGCTGCGCAAGAGTGAAAGCCGCCCATTCGAGATCTTCGCCAAGGAAGTCGTCGTCGGCCAGCATATATCGTGCGCCGCCCTCCAAGAGCTGGACGAGATACCGTCGATTGACCACACGGGCGAGGTCCAGGGGGGCCGCCCCGGAGCTGAAGCCGGACGGCCCACCGGCGACGAAAAACGCGCCCCAGTGACGGTCCAAAGCAAGCCACCAAGTCCGTAGCGAATTAAACATCGTACCTAAGATGGAGTCGTTCCCCGGGTTCGAGAGGCGAATAGCGGGGTTGGTGGACGATCGAAGTGCGATTGGCGTTTGGCAGACGATGACGTTGATCGCGCTGGCATCGGCAGGGAGCATAGTTTCCATCGCGCCGGCTCGAAACAGCTCATGCGCGGCGCCGGGGTCGGATGCGATCCAAGCGTGCATATCTCGCTCTTCCTCTGTCAGCTCGTCTTCCAACTCTCCGGTCAGATAGCGGGCGTGCTGCGTCTTGATGAAGCGCAGCGTTTCGAGATTGCGGAGCTGAAGGTGCCGTGCGAAGCCGTGGAGCGGCAGGCGATTGGACTCGTCGAGGCCCGCGCAGTTTCCGCGGCAGATTTTGAGCCAGGTCATGCTCTGGGAAAATGGCGTCTCAATCGCTTTGTTCAGATCGCCTTCGATCGACGCCGGTGCGCCGTTGTCGTCATAGTCGTGGAGGTGCTCCTCATAGCCGATACCGTCAATCGACTTGCGATCGGCGACCACGAAATCGCGATGGCGTTCAAGCACCTAATCTTGTTCTCATCATCGGCGCAGGCGAAGCCGCGCAAGTAGAACCGCGGCACATAATGATGCTTCTTCGCCTCATTCGCGGCCACAGTCAGTAGTCCTCCCCCATGGAGATACTCGTGGTAGGAACACAGCGTGCGATCCGGGTCCCCGATGCGCGAGTATCGCCGATTGCCATGCGTAAGTTCAAATCCTTCCCCCGCAACAGATCGGCAACCTGGGCATAGGCTGTCGCCACCAGGAGCGCGGTTTCGGTTGCGCGGGCTCGCAACCACCGATTCTTGCAGTTGGTCGAGAGGACAATTCCCCGGCTCGCGGCTTAGGTCGACCCCCAGTCTCCAAATACGGACACCGCACGTAGGTGTGTTTGCACGACTATAGCGCCAGCGCAGTCCTAAGGCGTGGCACGGCGAAGTCGACGAAGGTACGCACCTTGAGTGGCACCAACCCTTCATGACGATGGATGATCTGCACCGGAACTTCCGGTGGCGAGAACTCAGCCAACACCTCTTGCAGAACGCCAGAGCGGATGGCGGGACCGACATGGTAGGAGAGAACGCGGATCAGTCCCATGCCCGCGATCCCGGCGTCGATAGCTGATTCAATGGTGTCGAACATGATTCTGGAGCGGATCGGCACCACGCTGGCACCCTGGGCTGATGGAAAGAGCCAACTGCCGTTTGGATCGAAACCGTGGAAGCCCACGCAATCGTGCGCTTCGAGATCCGCAAGCGTGAGAGGTTTGCCGCGCCGCGCAAGATAATCAGGGCTTGCGCAGACTACACGCCGGATGGCGCAGATGCGCTGGGCGCGCCAACTGCTATCCGGCAGCGGGCCGACGCGGATCGCAACATCGATGCCCTCGTCCTGCAGATCGAGATTGCGGTCATGAAACCTGCAGTTCAGCCGAACGTCCACGAACTGTGCCATGAAGTCTGCGATAACCGGTACGAGATGCATGCGCCCGAAAACCAGCGGTGCCGTTACCGTCAGCTCGCCGCGCGGGCTTTGGTACTCACCCGCCGCGTTACGTTCCGCCTCGCCGATCTGTTCCAGGACCTTGCGGCAAGCCAGGACATAGGGAGCGCCGGTATCCGTCAGCGTCACCTTTCGCGTCGTGCGATGCAGTAGCTTGGTGCGCAGATGTGCCTCCAGCTCCGCAACTCGCCTACTTACGGTCGTCACGGGCACCCGCATCTTGCGCGATGCGGCCGAGAAACTGCCGGTATCCACCACCGCGAGCAAGCTCGCCATCGCCTCCAACCGATCCATGATTATACCGATCCACAGGAAAATGATCGCCGAATTTAGGTGATTATCGCACTCCATGCCAAAGCCTATTTTCCTTTCATCGACACATTGAAAGGAAGCCGAAGATGAACACCGCCCGCCAAACCGCCCTGATCACCGGAGCTTCCAGTGGCATCGGGGCCGTTTATGCAGATCGTCTGGCCCGCCGTGGCTACGATCTCGTCCTGGTGGCCCGTGACGCTGGCCGCCTAACCGCAGTGGCCGAAGCCGCCACCCGCCACGGTGTCGCCGTCGAGACGATCAGAGCCGACCTGACGAAGGCGGCCGATCTCAAGCGCGTCGAAGAGCGGCTGCGCACGGACGGTGCCATCACCGTGCTGGTCAACAACGCCGGCATTGGCGCCGCCCCGGGGCTTGCCGATGCCGATGTCGATGCACTGGAGCAAATGATCCAGGTCAACGTGACGGCGCCGACCCGCCTCGCCGCCGCCGCCGCCCAGGCTTTTTCAGCCGCGGGGCGGGGCACGATCATTAACATCTCCTCGGCGCTCGCCCTGGCGCCGGAGCTTTTCAGCGGCGCTTATAGCGGCACCAAGGCCTACATTCTGAACCTCTCGATTTCGCTCCGCCAGGAGATGGCGCCACGCGGCGTGCAGGTGCAGGCCGTGCTGCCGGGCGCCACTCGCACCGCCTTCTGGGGCCCAGCAGGCGAAGGCCTGCCCGCCGCCATGGTGATGGACGCCGAGGAGTTGGTGGACGCGGCGATTGCCGGCCTCGACGCGGGCGAAGACATCACCATTCCCTCGCTGCCCGAGCGCGCGGATTGGGACGCCTTCAATGCGGCTCGCGGCCGGCTCGGCCCCAATCTCTCCCGCCAGCATGCCGCCGCTCGCTACGGCCGGGCTGCATAAGCTCGAAGCCGCTACCCCCGAGAAATCGAACCACGCGCCGAAGGCCTGGGACGGCCTCCCGCGCCGGATGATGGAGACAACGAATGACCACGTTCACCGAACATCGCGTGCCGACCTCCGGCGGCGATGTCTATGTCCGCGATTATGCCGGCAACGGCCCCGCCTTCGTGATGCTGCACGGTTTCCCGGACAATGGGCACATCTATGACGACCTGATCCCTCACCTCGTTGCTGGCGGCCGGCGGGCCATCACCATCGACTTTCTTGGCTTCGGCGCCTCCGACAAGCCGGAGGGAGCGCATTACAGCTTCGCTCAGCAACGCGGCGACGTCGAAGCCGTGCTCGATACCCTGCAGCTCGACAACGTCGTGTTAGTCGGCCACGACGCTGGCGGCGCAGCTGCTCTCAATCTGGCGTTGGCACACCCTGACCGCGTCGCCTCCGTCGTGCTGATGAACGTCTTCTATGGCGAGGCACCGGGCCTGCTGGTGCCGGAGCTGATCGAGCTGTTCTCGCACAAGCCGCTGCAGGCGCTGGCGCATCATTTCCTTGCGAGCCCTCAGCAATTCGCCTGGCTCATCGAATTCCAGCGCCAGCTGCTGCTGGGCGATGCAAACGAATCCGGGAAGGTTCGCTACAATGAACTGCTCGGGCCGCTGATCGACGCCAACTTCCGGCAGCAACCGAGTGCCGCCATGGCCTTTGCTCACATGACCAGCCAGCTGAAGGACGAGGTTGCGGCCGATACCGGCCGCATCGTGGCGCTGCGCCGCTCGGCCGTGCCGGTGCAGCTCATCTGGGGCCGCAACGACCCCTATCTGCACCTATCCACCGCAGCCTTCCTGCAGGCGCAGCTGCGCAATGCGTCGCTGCACGCGCTCGATGCCGGACACTGGCCGCAGATAGACGCGGCCGAAGACTGCGCGCGCATCATGCTCGCCGCCTAACCCTGAAGACCGCACCCGGCCCGAGCGCCCAAGAAGGGGGCTCGTGGCCGGCCGATCGACGAATGAACTGCCCGCCGTCGGCGTTGAGACCATGCATCGCGGCCGCCCCGATCACGGCATCAAAGGAAATGCTCAGATGACAAAGATAATTCTCATCACTGGCGCGACCGGCAATACTGGCGGCTCTGCTATCGATGCCCTGCTGGAGCGCGGTCACACCGGCATCCGCGCGATGCTTCGCACAGACGACAGCCGTGCGAAGGCCTTGCGTGACCGCGGGGTCGAGACCGTCGTCGGCAATTTGCTGGATCTCAACTCAATCCGCGCTGCTCTGAAGGGGGTCGAGGCTGCCTATTTCGTCTACCCCATCGAACCGGGGCTGATCCAGGCGACCGCCTATTTCGCCCAGGCCGCGAAGGAAGCGGGCCTGAAGGCAATCGTCAACATGTCGCAGAAGTCAGCGCGGTCCGATGCCGCCAGCTACGCCGCTCAGGATCATTGGGTCGGCGAGCGTGTTTTCGACTGGTCGGGAGTGCCCGTCACGCATCTCCGACCGACTTTCTTCGCTGAATGGCTACTCTATCCGTTCCAGATCCCATCGATCAGCCGCGGCCTGTTGCGGACGCCTTTCGGCCTCAACAAGCATGCGCCGATCGCGGCCGTGGATCAGGGCCGGGTCGTCGCTGCCATACTGGCCGACCCTGCACCGCATAGCGGTAAAACCTATCCGCTGTATGGACCGGTCGAACTGACGCAAGCAGAGGTGGCCGAAATCCTGTCCAAGACGCTCGGTCGGCCGATCGCCTTCGAACCTGTTTCCCTCGAAGTGTTCCGCGCCGAAATCGAGACGCATCTCAAGCGGCCCTTCCTCGCGCAGCATCTCTACGAAGTCGCACGTGACCACGGCACCGGCATCTTCGCCGGCACGAATGATGTCGTCGAAACGATCACCGGGCGGCCGCCGATGTCGATCGAGGCTTTTGTCGCGGCCAACAGAGCGGCCTTCGCTGAGAGATAGCAGATTCTGACGGCTTACGAAGGCCGCGCCCGCATTCTGCGTGAGCCTAACCCTGAACTTCGCCCCGGCCATACGTGATCGGGTGCGCCAAGAGGAGAATTCTCGTGACCCGCTTGCTTTCTGCGACGCTTGCCGCCGGTCTCGCGGCGACCGTCGCCGCCGGTTCGGCCCACGCTGACACCCCGTCCTTCCCGAAGCCCGTGACCCATATTCTCGCGATCGGTACCCTGACCCCAGGTGCGACGATTGCCGAGGTCCGCGCCACTCTGCCGGCCGAAGTGCGCGAGACGGTGAAGCTCTATCTCGCCGGTAAGATCGACCAGTGGTTCTCGCTCGCGGACCGCAACGGCGTGGTGTTCCTCCTCGACGTGACGGACCCCAAGGAAGCCCATGCGATGCTGGAAGCGCTGCCGTTGGGGCAGGCGCATCTCATGCAGTTCGAGCTGCTGCCGCTCTCCCCGCTGGCACCTCTGCGGCAGCTGCCCGGCGTGGGGGCCGGCTCCCCCTGACCGGGCGACTTCGCCTGACGCTTGACGCTCGAACACTTATAGCAGCGACCGACTGATGCTCGGCCGCCCCTCAGGAGGGTGACATGACCGACACCGTATCGCCGCGTTCCTCCGCGACGCAGATTTCCGAAAAACTCTTCATCGCACCTCAACCAGGTCTCGACGCTTTTCCCGATCTGGCGGCGGCCGGTTTCAAGAGTGTCATCAGCAACCGTCCGAGCGGGGAACAGCCGGACCAGCCGATCCCTGCGGCTGAGCAACGGGCGGCGGAAGCGGGAGGCATGGCCTTTCACTTCATCCCAGTGACAGCCGCGACGATCACCGAAGCCGACGTGCGGTCCTTCCAGAAGGCGGTGGCTGAAACCAACGGCCCCGTCTTCGCGCATTGCCGAAGCGGCATTCGCTCCGCGAGCCTGCATGCCATCGGCGAGGTGCTGGACGGGCGCGTGGCCCGCGAGGATTTGCCCGCGCTCGGCGGCAAATGGGGCGTCGATCTTTCCGTTGCCGCCAAATGGCTGGCGCGCGACGCGGAACGGCGGCCAAGTGTCAAAGGCTTCTTCGATCCGCGTACGTTCAGTGCCCAATATGTCGTGTCGGATCCTGCGACCGGTCAATGCGCGATCATCGATCCGGTCCTGGATTTCGATGAGAAATCGGGCTCCGTCGCCACGGTGAACGCCGACGCCATCCTGCGCTACGTAGCGGAGGAGAGGCTGACGGTGCAGTGGATTCTCGACACACATCCGCATGCCGACCATTTCTCGGCAGCCCATTATCTGCGCGAAAAGACGGGCGCGCCGACCGCGATCGGCGCGCATGTGATCGACGTCCAACGCCTGTGGCAGTCGATTTACAATTGGACCGAGCTGAAGACCAATGGCTCACAATGGAACCATCTGTTCAAGGATGGCGAGCGCTTCACCGTCGGCTCGCTCGACGCGCGCGTTCTCTTTTCGCCAGGTCATACGCTGGCCTCGATCACGTACGTGATCGGCGACGCCGCCTTCGTGCATGACACGATCTTCATGCCCGATTCCGGCACCGCGCGCGCTGATTTCCCCGGCGGCAAGGCGGAGCAGCTCTGGGAGTCGCTGGAGGCTATCCTGGCCCTGCCGGAAGATACGCGGCTCTTTACCGGTCATGATTATCAGCCGGGCGGCCGCGCGCCCCGTTGGGAAAGCACGGTCGCCGAACAGAGGACAGGCAATATTCACCTCGCGGGCGTCAGCAAGGCGACGTTCATCGCTACGCGCGAAGCACGGGACAAGAGCTTGCCGATGCCGAGGCTCATCCTGCCCGCCCTGCAGATCAACATCCGTGGCGGCCGCATGCCCGAGCCCGAGAGTAACGGTCGCCGCTATCTCAAGATCCCGATCGGCGCTTTGGCGGACGCGGCATGGGAATAGCGACCGCGGCGGCCTCTGCCCGGACGCGAATGCGCTCCGGATAATCTTAGCATCCCGGCGGCTGACCGCCAGGAAAATGTCCAGGGAAGGAGAATGAGTGTGGGGCACCCCACGAGCGTCACGGGGGCCACGGCCATGATGCTCCCACGAGAGGCAAAATCCGCGCTGTGCAGGCTGCGCGTGAGTTGCCCGGGCCTACCTAATGGCACCCACCCTCAATTACGCGAGCCGCAGGACGGCCGCCGAACCGAGTGGTGAATGGACCCCCTACAGGTTGTCGAGTTTCGGGATCTACGATGGGCGATCGTCACGTCGCAACATCGCAGCCTCCGGCAGGCGGCCGAGGCGTTGAGCGTCCGGCAATCGACACTCAGCCGATGCCTTCGGAATCTCGAATATCAGCTGAAAGCGGATCTGTTCGAACGCACGAACGGTGGCACTCGTCCTACGCCGGCGGGACAGGAATTCCTCGAGGCCGCTCGGCGCGTCCTCGAGGAGACGCAAGCGATTACTGAACGACTTAGAACCCGTTCACGGGGCGAGAGCGGCCGTCTGACGATTGGTGTCCATGCCTCGCTTTCGGCAGGCAACCTCCGCGCCACCCTGATCGATTTTCGCCGACGATTTCCCGATGTGGCGACTTATCTGGTGGATGGGTCGAGCGACCATTTGATCTCCGACCTCGTCACTTCGGCTATCGACGTGGCCTTCGTCGTGGAGGGCAACCCAAGGCTGGACGGGAAGTCATTGCCGGTGTGGAGCGAACGGGTCGTCGTCGCGCTTCCTGAGGAGCATCCTTTGGGCGATCGTGAGTTCTTGCTTTGGAACGATTTGAGGAATGAACCGCTGTTGTTGCCGCTACGCGGACCAGGGCCGGAAATCCTCAAGCTGATCATCAGCAAGTCGGGATGCTCCGACCCGTGCCGGCTGACGCGCCATGACGTTTCGCCCGATCGGTTTCTCACGCTCGTCGGCGCCGGATGGGGATTGTTGCTGGCCCTTGAAGGCGCGACCGGGGCGACCTACCCCGGCGTTACGTTCCGGGAGGTCCATGACGCCGACGGGCCCGCACGGCTCAGCTTTCGCGCTCACTGGCGCGAAGAGAACGGGAATCCTTCGCTGCGTCCTTTCCTTCACATGCTCCTTCGACCAGCTTTCGTGCCGCGCGCGGATCGCCTCGGCCGAGGCGCTGTCGTTCAGCCCTGGCGCCTGCGTCCCAAAGCTGACGCTCTTCAGATCGAGTTCGAGGCAGCTATCCGAGCCGTAATGGTAGAACGTCTTCAGCGTGAGGACGTGCAGGGCGGCGAGGAAGGCGATGTCGGGCCGCTCGCCGAGCGCGTGGCGCAGGCCAAGCGTCCGGTGCGAGGTCAGCTCGGTCATCAGGCGATCGGAGATCGGCGAGAGACCCTCGTCCTCCTCCGGCTCGGCGCTAGGCTCCGCCGTCACGACAGCCTCGTCGCCCTCGTAGCTGGCGGCGATAGCCCGTTCATCGTCGCCGTCAGCTTCCGGCTCGGACGCGGGCTCGACCGACATTTCGTCTTCCGGCCGGACATAGCCGCGCTCGACGCGAAGCTGGCCATCAGCGCCGATGCTGACGAATGCGCCCGCGCGGGCGATCTCGGCGGCGTCGAACACCACGGGACGGCTGTCGAAACCCTCGATAAGCGTCTCCAGCTCCGACAAGCGTTCGTCCACCTCGTCGGGCAGTTCGTCGGCGTCCTGATACTCGTCGGAGAGGCGGTCCAGCTCAGCTTGAAGCGCGTCGCGGCTCGCTTCCTCCTCGGCGGTCAGCGGCACGGTCTCACCGCGAAGCTGGCGCAGACCGAAGGCATGACCGTAAGCGAAGTCGGGCGCGACCTCGATCCACTTCCAGCCTTCGGCGGCGATCGCTTCGGCGTCCGCCTTCAGCTTGTCGGTCACCATCTGGTCCACGAGCGGCACGTCCTGCAGCCAGCCGCCATCGTCGCCCTGGAACAGGTCGCGCAGCACGGTGCCGCCCGCCGCCACATAGGCGTCGAGGCCGATGAACTGCGCGCGCTTATCGGAGGCCCGGACGGCGCCCTCGGTCAGCATGCGGCGGATGACGTAGGGCTGCTTGTCGTAGGAGGCCTTCAGTCGCTCGAACACCTGCTCCTGGCGCTCATGGTCACCGGAGACGGTGAAGGCCATGAGCTGGTCGAGCGTCATGCCGTCCTCGGCATAGACGTCGAGCAGCGCCGGCGAGACCGACGCCAGCTTCAGGCGCTGCTTCACCACGTTGACCGAGACGAAGAATGCGGCGGCGATCTCCTCCTCGGACTGGCCCTTCTCGCGCAGCGCGAGGAAAGCGCGGAACTGGTCGAGCGGATGCAGCGGCGCGCGCTGGACGTTCTCGGCGAGCGAGTCCTCCTCGGCGATGCCGCTGTCGCGGACGATGCACGGCACCGGCGCGGTCTTGGCGAGGCGCTTCTGCTTCACGAGCAGCTCCAGCGCCCGATAGCGCCGGCCACCGGCCGGGATCTCGAACATGCCGGTCTCAACGCCGGCGTGGTCGACGACAGCGCGAACGCTGAGGCCCTGCAAGAGGCCGCGGCGGGCGATGTCATCGGCCAGTTCCTCGACGGAGACGCCAGCTTTCACGCGCCGCACGTTCGATTGGCTCAGGAGGAGTTTATTGAAGGGAATGTCCCGCGAGGGCGAGAGGGTAATCTTCCGAACAGGGGTAGACATCGGGATGTACTCCGCGACGAGCGCCGAAAGCCTCTCTCTCGGCATCAACTCGTCAAGAAGCGCCGCGCCGCCCTCTTCCTCTGAAGGGCAGCGCCGCAGAACCGACGATCAGGAAAGACGGAAAGGCACGAAGCCGGAGACACGCGTTTCCGCATCTCCGGCTTTCCGGGAGTCAGGCCGCCCGGTCGAGCAGCTTCTTGGCGCGCGCCTCCAAGTCGAGCCGCGCGTCCTGTTGAGTCTTATCCCGCGCGACCGCGGTGATGCCCTGCACGAAATCGAAAACGCTTTCGGGCTTCCGGCCCTCTTCGGCCAGCACCGTCTCGATGATCTTTGCCGTCTCGGTCTTCGAGAACCCGCGCTTGCGTAGGAAGTCGCTACGATCCTCGTCGGTGCGGGCCACGATCTTCTCGCGCGCCGCCTTGATGCCGTTGACGAAGGGCAGCGGAGAGGAATTGGCGAAGCGGGTCAATGCCGGCGCCGCCTCGTGCGAGAAACGCGAGGCTGCGTATTTCGAGTGGCGGATGGTGATCTCCTCGAAATCCTCGACGCCCCAGAGATTTCGATTCTGGCAAACAGCGCGGAGATAGAAGCTCGCCATGCCGAGCGTCTTGGCACCCACCTCGGAGTTCCAGCAATAGAAGCCGCGGAAAAAGAGGTCGGGCGAGCCATCGGGCAGCCGCCCGGCCTCGATGGGGTTGAGGTCGTCGACCAGGAACAGGAAGACGTCGCGATCGGACGCGTAGAGCGTGGTCGTGTCCTGGGTGATGTCAACGCGCGGATTGTAGATGCCGGTCGACCAGTCGAGAACGCCCGGCACCTTCCAGCGAGTGTCGCCCGTGCCGTTGCCCGCGATGCGCTGCACGGCCGAGACCAGCTCATGGTCGAAGATGCGGCCATAGTCGGGCCCGGTGACAGCGCGCAGCTCGACGCGGCCATCTTCGATCTCCAGCGTCTTCACCTGCTCGGCGCGATGAGAGGTCAGCCCGTATTGCAGGTTGATGCCGGCAAGCGGCGCGGGAAGCTGCCGCAGATAGGCCGCCGGCGCGCCGACCAGACTGGCGAGCTGGCCGAAGCTCCAATGCGTAGGCGCGATCGGCGCATCCGACCCGGGCAGCATCAGTGCCAGGCGCTCTGCATCATCGCGGCTCGCCTCGAGCCGGATCGCCGCGCTCTCGACTGTCCGGGTGCGGCTCCGCTCGGCCCGTCCACGGACGGCGGCATAGAGGTCCGACAAGGACAGGTAACGCTCGTCCGCTGGTCGTGAAAACCACTCCGACGACACGCGGCCGATCCGCTCGCCGCGGCTCACATCCACCTTGTAGCCGCCAGCGCGGTCGCGAGCGGCGTCCAGAATCTCCACATGGGTCATGGCTAGTCTCCATGACGGGCACCGGAGGCCTCTCCTCCAACCTTCAACCCGTCACGGCGAAGCCGGTCCGTCCTCTCACTCTAAGAAGGGTGTTGCGGGGGGGGGGCTTTCTCCACTCAACTCAGATCAAGATATTGATTTTGCCTTCAAGCAGTTGTTGACGCCGAGTTCTCATGAGGGCAGCACTATCCAGAAGGCTGGATATATTCTCCAAGAAGAGGAGAAAAAAGACTGCGAAGTCTGTCTTAAATAAGCAGCAGACTTCTGAAATGATCGGCTTATGGCCGCAATGGCGACAAAGTTCATGGCGAAGCCAACCGATGGCGACTCAATGTTTTTAGATGGCAACCGAGAATTTCAAGTCCGACTACCCTCGCGAATCTCATCCTGCTCATAAAGGGTGTCAGATCACTTCCTCTGTGATCCCCGACGCATCCAGCTGGCCCACCGTAATCGCGCTTATGGATGGATCTAGCTCTGCCAACCTGGCTTCTTCGATCAATTGCTGCATGACATTCACGACCTTCCGCGGAGTGCGGAATGTGAGTTGGCCAAGCACCGCCTCCAACGCATCCGGTGTGAACGGGAATGCGCCCTTGCGTGCCGCGTCCGTGCAATCATCTCGGCTCTTGTCCATGACTTGGGTCGCGAATTCGACAGCAGCGGTGCGGTCGAACGGTTTGAATTCTATTTGGCGGCTGACCCTCGTGAGGACGTACTCAGTGAAGATGGACGGCAGGATTTCCTGTTCTGCCGAAACGGCCAGCACGAGGCCTAAGCAATTAGGGCATAGGTCATAGAGGTGTCGGATGAGGTCGTTGACCTCCAGGACCTCCTTCGTCGAAGCTTGAAGTAGGACATCCAGCTCGTCGATCATCAAGTGCACTGACTGTCGGAAGCGCTTCACCTCGTCCTTGAAACGCATCTCGTAAACAAACAGGTTGGCTAGACGTGTAAACGTGATCATCGCCTGGTAGTCGGTCTGGCCCTTGGGCGCCAGGAAACTCCGAATTGTCTCCTCCGTCTCTTGACGGAAAAGTCCCTTCGCAAAATTGTACAGATCTACCGCCGGAACAAGCCGCTCGATGATGTCGTCGTTGGACGCAGCTACGCCGACGTCATTCTCGCTGGTGTACTGGTTGACGCATCTTTGCAGAAAGGTCCTATAGTGAAGGGCATCTTCGACAAGCCCGGTTTTGGCAATCAGGTCGTCCTGGAATGCGCCGCCAAACGTCAGCTTGCCTTTGTCCTTCTTAAGGGTGGGCACGTAGTAGGCGGTGGATTGGCCACTATCCACCATGTGCCTAAGCCAGTGAATGCCCCACAGTAGGGCATGCGATTTGCCCGTGCCGTACGCACCGTAGAGCAAGGTCAGGTTGGTATTGCCGACCTGCTCGGCACGTGACCGCAGCAGGAATTTTTGGAGCTGCTCGCGCTCCTTGACTTGGCCTGCCCAGATAGCCAGCCGCGGATCGTCATCGAACGTAGCGTTCGACCGGAAGGGATTTCCCGTGAGATTGCAAGCCTTGTAGAACGTCGCGTTATCGACAGGCATCAACCCCTCCTAGTGTAACGCGAAGCGTTGGAGGTGATCCTCCAGCGACAGCGCATTTTCGGCCAATTTCAACAAATATTCGCTAGCGCCGTCGAGATCATCACCCCCGATCTCGTAGCAGAGCTCTTCGTGAACATCGTCGGCACCGCCGACGCCCAGCCCGGCTTCTGTCAATTCCGAGGAACCAACGACACCAATGGAACCAACGTGCGCCATTTCCGTATCCAATCGATCACGGTCTACCTCGAATAGCAGCAGTCTGGCGTTGACCCGCTCATGGACTAAGAGATCCACGCCTCGCGAGGCGAGCCAGCGATATTGCGTTAGATCGCGTTGCGCCGGCGGTTTGGTTATGACCGAAACGGTGCCGCTGGAATCGACGACCGCATCGATCAACCTTCCAATCAATCCTACCGGGCTGAAAAGCGTAACGGAGAGACGTGGCGTGACGAGCGCTAAGTTTCGATGGGGCACCAGAACGCGGGCGGCAACCACCTCCCGCAGCAGGCGGGGCTCCGATGTCTTTAGGTAACGGGGGTTTCGATGCGACATGAGCGCGTCGAGACCAGCCGGCGTTTCGCCGATGGCCACCGCAGCCGTTAGGTTTTGCGGCGCCCGTAGTCGGTCTTCTATCGAATGTGAGCCCGCCCGATACCAATACACATCGGCTCCACGGCGCAGGAAGATCGCGCGATAGGCCGTGCCTTGGCGACTGATGTAGCGAATCCAACCGTCCTCGATACCGTGGTAGCGGTGATCATCTGCGTCCGGTTCGAAGTTCCCGTCGGCACCGAGAAGCTTGCTCAAGACGCGCGAAGCGAAATTAGCGTCGCCGTGTTCGATGAGGTCGCGCACGAATTCGCGGCATAGGAAGGTGGCCATCCGTGCCTCACGCTGAGAGGGCGGATTCGGCGAGGCGCGATGGCCTCGCCAGGATGCGAGGCGACGCCGATCTCTGCTCTTCATCAATGAGCGCCGGATAGTTTGGCACGGAATCTTGTCCCATCGAAAGACTTAACACGCATCGGTAAGCAACTCTAGCGGGTAACTCTGTCCGCACAATGCTCTTTGAAATGTTAAGCGTGCGATAGGTCTGAACAAGTTGGCGCAAAAGCGCCAGCTCAGCCTCTCCACCCTCAGCATCGGCGGCCCCCAGCAAGTCCATGCCGCGCCCGATCAGCAACATGAACGACCACGAATCGAGATTCGGAAAATCCGCCTCTCGCAGCGATATGTAAGCCGGACTGAGCAGTTCGTGCCGCAGGGGCCACATAGCGATGCAGGAAGGTCCGCAGTAGCCCTTATCGGCCAGGGCCTTCAGCAGCCTCTCGCCCTTGGCCGTTGGTACGCCGGTTTCAGAAGCGAGTCCTAGCGAGATTGCCCAGGCTTTTCGCCGCGGTAGCGCCTTGGTTAGATAGGGGCCAGAAATCTTTGGTTCGGGACGACTGACCTGGGGTGCTAAGGCGCCACGCGCCTGTCGTAGTCGCCCTGGATCAGGTACGTTGCCAAGCGCCCCCTTTCCCCGGCTGCCTGGGTTGTTCTCCTGCGCCTCTACGTTGATCGCGCTGTAGATGGCGGCGCGCTGATGCGACGACGAGAAATGGCCTTCGAGAAGTGTCCATTTGAACTCAATCATCCGTATTAGGCGCCGCGCGAATTCCTCCGGTTCGAAGCAGGCAGCGAGTGCGTTGAAGAAGATATCCCCGTCAGCCAGGGCCAAACTGTGCATGAAAATGAATTTGGCGCTGCTCCTGAAAGCGTCGCCATCCCCTTGAAGCCTCATCAGCATCCCCAAGGCGTCGCCAGCCTCTAGGACGGCGACCTCACCGCGACGGACATCGACGACGCCGAGGCTGCGCAGCACGTCCAGGATATGCTCATTGTTTCGATCTAACCCCCAACCACTCGGCTTCGAGGAGTGTAGTAGTCGGCTTATATCGGCATAACTTAAGATGTCTCGTCCGGCATAAAGACGTGCAAAATCGTTCAGGCGCTCAAGCGTGTGCTCAAGGCCAACCGAGTAGCCAATCTTCCGGATGAAGACCGAAAATTCCTTAGATGGGACTCTGTCCACCATGGGCTGTCACTCTCGGTCGCATCTGTACAAGAACGGTCCGGCTAGTTGCATGATCTCCCACAAAGCATTGGCCTGCTTCGACAAGCCGTAGAATGTCCCCGAAGTCCGAGAGCTTGGTCCCGCCGATCCGCAGCCCACTAAGAGTCTTGGTTGGGATCCGGCCGATTGCCGCGTTGATGTCGCTCTGAAATGTCAGCCGATGTGACAGCGAGAGATTGACTTGGCTCAGCACACGGTCGTCGACGGCCGACGGCTGCTGGGTGGCGAGAACCAAGGATAGACCAGCATCCCGGCCTCGCTTAACGTACTCCACCAACGCCTCGCGTGCAGGCGACGCCCCGCTATTGGGACAGACCACATGGGCTTCGTCGACGAGTAGCCACACGCGGCTTGGAAACTCGCGATTGGGCTTATCCTTACCGAAGAAATCCGAGACGCGTCGTTGCTGGTGGTAGCGCCCCATGACGATGAAGAGTTGTCGGGCCAAAATGGCAGTGACCAGTGCCTTGTCGTCGTCTCGGAGGTCCCGAAGCATAAAGATATTGCATCGGCCGCCGACAAGGAGGTCTTGAATATTGATTCCATTGGGATCAAACAGCCCAGTGCGGCTGTAGTCCGTCAACCGGTAGATGACTACATTTCGCGAACTCTCCGCCACAGATGCCGACAGGCGACCCTCTCGCAACAGCCGCACCATGTCGTCTAGAGAAAAGTCTTCGCCATCCAGTTTTTCAAGGATCTCGGCCAAGAGGTGGCCCTGTGGACCGTAGACCTCCTGACCCAGCAGGGCGCACCATTCTTCGTGCAGTACGTCGCGGGGGCGTAGCGTTAGCTCTTTTTCGTCGCCGAGAAACTTGGTAGCTCCTTTTGGGACAAACACTGCGGTATCGGCCAATCCATTGGCTCGCAAGTTCCAATCCGCGAGGTCGCCGAGCTGCGGTCGACTGGCATCGCCCTGGGGGGGATACCGCAGGCTCCAAAATTGACTCTGCGTATCGATGAGGAACGTGGCTACGGGGGTGATATTTTGTTGGACAGGCGACGGTTCTTTAAGACGCGCGAGCCCCTCGATGATGATTCCGAGGTCCATGCTCTTGCCGCTTCCCCGCGTGCCGGTGATGTAGATCACGTGAGGAAATTTGGTGTCGAGCCACGCGTCCGCCCCGAGCAAACTCGCGCCGGTTGCGGTCTCCAACACCTTGCCTAGATAGAGAAGGTCGTTCGGGCCAGCAACATCGGCGGCACGGCCGAAGATCAGGTTTTTGCCTTTCGGGCTGTAGTTGTATTTCACTATAGGGTCGAGCGCCACGTAAGGGCTTTGCTCGATGGCCTTCCCGAAAGTTTCAGAGAGCTTGTTCGAGAACGCCATGCGCGTAGTCCTTCCATGCGAGCGTCGTACATCCGCCCCCGGTGCGAAGAGCCAAGATTCGATGAGGCCTCAGCGCGGCGATGAAATGGGCGTGGTTGGCGGCAGCAACGAAGGCAAGGCGCTGCTCCTGCCGCACGGTCTCACGCAGTTTGTGGGCG
Organism: Lichenicola sp. GTC18331; assembly: GCF_055386855.1. Taxonomy (NCBI): domain Bacteria; kingdom Pseudomonadati; phylum Pseudomonadota; class Alphaproteobacteria; order Acetobacterales; family Acetobacteraceae; genus Lichenicola; species Lichenicola sp. GTC18331. Next base: position 2,623,379 of record NZ_AP045015.1, read on the forward strand.
ACGATCCGGGCGGTCAAAGGGTCTAGGTCGGAACAAAATTCATCGATCAACCATACCTGCGCGTCACCAAGAATGAGGTCCGCCAGCATGGCGCGATAGCGCTGGCCGCGGCTGAGCATTTCGAATGGCTTAAGGAAGACCAGGGCCTCGCTCAAGCCCACTCGCGCGAGCGCTTCGAAAGCTCGCTCCGGCCCATGCTTAGTGGCAAGGTATTCGAAGAGCGGTGCGTCTGCCGGGAATGGTGTCAAACGGGCAACCGAATAGGTGGTCGGGATAATCTTTCCATGCATCTCCACCGTGGCGGAATGCCAGCTCGGATCAAGGCGATCTAGAAGGAGGCTTTTGCCGCAGCCGCTCGCGCCCGCGACGAATGTGACCGTTCCGGCCTGAACCGTTAGACTGAGAGGGCCGACGATGCGAGTCCGGACGGTCTTTGTGGTTATGCCGAAGCTGTCCATCACCAGCCGGCTGTGATCTGTCAGGGGGAGATCGTAGTTGGAATGCAGGTCGAGATCGCAAAGCGAAAGTTCTTGGAGAGCATCAAATCGAACCTGCTCGTGCTTTGATGCAATCGCTGTGGCGCCGGCCTTAACGTAAGCATCTGACGCCTCATCAAGTCCGATCATGTAGTAGGGAATTGGCGACCGGATCACTGGGCGTAACGCTAACCACTCGTCGACCGTCATAGCCTTCCATGGGTCGTCATGCTTCAAGACGTCAGCGACCCTTGAACGCAAGGCTTCGAAGCTATCGCCGGTGACGCCACGATAATCCTCGAAGAAGGCATGGTAGCGCCGCTGTAGGCTCATGATTCCCGACGAGCCCTTCGCGCCGTTGTTGATGCTGGCCAAATCCTTGGCCAACCGGGCGCGATTACCCTCGGTGTCGCCGAGATAGTGAAAACCGCAGCTCGACACAAAATCGATGTGCCGTAGCATTTCCGCGGAGATCTCCAGGAAAAGAACTCGCTTGCCACCGATGTGCCATCGCTCGCGCGCGAAGCTGACGGCCGCCTTCACGAGAATTCCAGAAAGGCTACCCCCCCGTAGTTCGGGGTTGACCACAACGCGCGCGATCCGGGCGATGCGGTTGACAAGCGTCTGACCCCCTTTGGCCCAGGACGTCCATGCCACATCGAGGGTCGGATGCTGGAAGGGGCGAGCAAACGCGAGATGGCGAGGCTTAGCCATCATCAGGGGCATCTGAAGTTCGATATAGCCTGCGCTGGTCCATTTGCCTGCGAGCTTTAGTTGCAGCAGGAGAACCGCGCGCCGACCGCCCGTGCCCTTGCGGTGCGCGCCCAGATCCTCGACGTCACCAGAGAGGTCCAAGCCGCGGTAGTGAAATGCCTCCAGAAGGGCGTAATCCCGCAGGTCATCGTCGGTAGAAAGCTCTACCACCCGGCTTTCGACTTGCTCGCCTGCGAACAAGTGTGTGGCATGGAGCGAATAGTAGGGCGAGACTTGGATCTGCGTGTTGTCTTCTCCGACAACCCAAACGCGACGCTCAAGGCCGTCACCGACGATGAGCCGATCCCTTTCGCCTACCATCGCGAAGCGATGCATCGGCAGAATCGTCCGTTCCCCGTTGCGTCCCTCCACCGACACGCGCTTGATGGCGCCTTTCGCCGAGAGCCCGACAACGCGAAGTCCGGCGACCTCATCGGTATCCTTTGTTAGGCGATCTTCAAGTCTTGCCACGTTATTCAATATAACAACCACCCGTCTTTGCACGCTCAGCCCGACCGCGGACCGGTTTTGGTAATGATCCAACCTTACACAAAGTGCGCGTGCCCGACCAGGTCCCCAACATCTAATCCGGTCAGCCGTCGATGCGAAAAATCTGGCGGCATTCGCAGCCGTCACGCGATCTGGTCACTTTGATCGGGATCGGCCGGCCTAAAGAGCTTGCTTTGAAGCGCCACATGGCAAGAAGCGAGACATTGCCCGACATTGCAGCCAAGAACCCCATCAGTGTTGACTCTTGCTTTAAGCAATTGCCCGCAATCCTTTTGCCTTCACGAGATTTAGGAGCTTGAGCGATGGACCATCGGGCCGCTTCTCACCTCGTTCCCACTTGCTGATGGCATCCTTCCGGACGTTCAGGTAGTGCGCGAAGACGGGCTGAGAGACCTGCTCGCGTTCGCGTAGCGCCCGGATTTCCTCTGGGGTGAGCGGCTCGACAGGGGTAAGGCACAGGGCGTCGAACTCACGCATGGTCGCCTTGTCCACGAGCCCAGCTTTGTGGAGGCCGGCCGCGGTCTTGTGGACCGAGGCGAGGATACCACCTTCAACATTGCTCTTCGTCGACGTCATCGCTCTCAACCTCGTTCAATTCGCCGGCGGCCTGAGCCGCCACGAGTTGCTCCTCCGAAAACCCGAGCAGCACGTCCGCCAACTGCTTCAGGGCCTTCAGCTCCTTGGCCGACACATTCGCCTTGTCGCTTTTGGCGAAGCCATGGGCGAAGAAGCTGTGGCTCCCGACCCGAAACAGGATAACCGTTCGGAACCCGCCCGACTTGCCACCGCCTTCCCGGGCGACGCGCTGCTTGAACACGCCGCCGCCGAGATCGGCATCGTAATGGCCAGCCGCGACATCCTGAGCGGCCTGGAACAGCTTGGCGTTGGCTAGGCGCGCCTTTCGCGCAAACCGAGCGAACTCCTTAGTGACGTAGACGCTCATCCCCAGCAGTACCTGCCGAGAACGAATGAGATATAGCTCTTAGAGCTACAGACTGCAAGCCACTTCGACATGGTGTTCTCCCTCTTCCGAGGAACGAACCGGGTGCCCTTCGGACCGATGGGCGAGACCCATATCCAGGGCTCGTTCGATCTCCTCAGCGACCTTGTCAGCCGCCAGGAGCAAAGCCTTGTCGAGGTGAACATAACGCTGCGTGACGCCCCGCCCGGTGTGCCCCAGCAGGCCTGCGATGGTCAGCTCGGAAAACCCGAGGTCTCCGGCCACGCTGGCGAAGGTATGCCGAAGAACGTGGGGTGTGACATCCTCGATCTTGGCGGTTAGGCAGAGACGCTGAAGAACTCGAACGACACCGACGAAGTGGCCATCGCCGGTCTCGCTCGGGAAGACATAAGGGTTCTCCTCCCCGCCAGACGGTTGGGCTAGAAGCAGCTCGAGGGCCGGCTGGCCGATGGCACGGAGCTGGGCGCCGCTCTTGGTCGTGGGAAAGCGCACGCACCGAGCCTCCGGATCGACCCAGGCCCGCTTCAGTGTCAGGACCTCCATCCGACGAAAGCCGGTCAGCAGCATGAGGCGGATCGCCGCCAGCGCGACGGGGCTCTCCTCATCCGCCTGACGGATGGCCCTGCCGAGAGTGGCGATCTCCCCCAGCGACAAGCGGCGCTCGACCTTGTTGTCCGTGCTGACCTTTCGGACGCCCTTCGCCGGGTTGTGGCTGACAAGGTGCAGCCGAGCGGCCTGTTCGAAGATCGTGTGCAGCATCCCGACTGTGCGCCCCGCCACGCCGGCGCCGCCCGTAGTCACGCCGCCGCGGCCCGTTCGGGGTTTGGCCGTCTTGCCAGCGACGACGTCGGCCTGAAAGCGTTCGATGTCGGTAAGCGCTAAGCTCTGGACCTTCCGGTCCCCAAGAAGCGGGCGGACGTGGGTGTCGATCCGGCTGCGATCAAGGGCCAGGGTCTTCTTGGCGATCGGCCGGCGTCGGCGGCCGAGCAGTTCGCCACTCTCTGCCTTTTCAAGATACCAGTCGCAGACCTCTGCCACCGTGGGAGCCGTGCGCGCGGCGTGCTTCTCCGCGACGGGGTCGCCTCCCTGCGCAACACTGCTGAGCTTGTTGCGGGCGAATTTGCGGGCCTCCTCAGCCGTCAACTCAGCTACGGAACCCAGCGTCAGGCGTTTACTCCTGCCTTCGGCGTTTCGGTACTGAATGATGTAGGCGCCCGCGCCGGTCGGCTTGAAGCGAACCCCAAAGCCCCGCAGTTCGTCGTCCCAGGCGACAACGTCTTTCTTGGAGTTGGGCGCGGTTTCGTCATCTCCGGGCGCGTCTTCGTCGGCCTTTTTAGGGCGAAGGGTGTCGACGAGTCGCTTTGTGATCCTTGCCATCGCCTGCCTGCTCTGGTCTGCTTGCCCGATCGGCATCATAGCACACGGGTAAGCATCGGGTAAGCAGGAAGGAGAAAAGCACGGCGAAGGCTGGCGCACCCTATCGTGGTTATCTCATTGAAATCGTGGTTATCTCATTGAAGATATGAATGTATTCCATGAAGCGCGAAGCACATCGTATCGAAGAGTAGGGTCTGCCGCCTCTTGCCAAGGTTGGGGTCGTGGGTTCGAATCCCATCGCCCGCTCCAATTTCTCCTAACTCTGTCAAGGAGTTAGTTGAGACGGTTCACATGTCTTTGTGGACGAAAGCGGACAGATCGAACCACAACAGTACTATGCGATTTGGGCCAGGGCTGGACAAAGCTATGTCGCCCTTAGGACTGCCTCCGTCATGAGGTCAGCGCCGAGAGATGCATATCGGCGAGCCGGCTTTTGCGGGTTCCAGCCGCCAAGACGCATCAGCGTTGTCAGGTCGCATCCCGTCATCACCATCCAGTTCGCCCAGTGGTGTCGCTGTCCGTAAGGCGTCAAGTTCACGATGCTGGTTGCTGTTCACGCATGCCGGCGCACTGCGATGATCGGATTTCCGCCGGTTCTCCTGGAGTCTGGAGAAGAGCCGCCCGAAGCAAACAGAAGAACGTGGCCGTCGTGCGGGCGCTTCAGTTCGATCCACAGATCCCTGACCGCCGCTGCTCTGTGCGGACGATCGGAATGGACCGCTTCGGTATCCGTGTCGCCACCCACTTTATCCGCATGTTCAACGAGCTGGTCAGCGGCACCACGCCTTTGCCGGCGTGTCCCTCGCTTTGCACATTACGGCCCCGACAACGTGGAATTGAGTGGTCTGCGTCGTCCCAGAGAAGGAGCAAACGAGAAAGGGATCCATGCGTGGGTCCAAATCCCAGCGGTCCATGTTGCCGTCAGGAACAGGTATCAGATCGGCCATCTCGGCCGGTGGTCCATCGTAGACCGAGACGTTCGCCAGCGGATGCCTGCCCTGTGCATCGGTGATGCTGGACGGACACGCCACGGGCGCGGCGGCAGCGCAGGACAGCGCGGCGAAAACCAGGGCAGCTTTAGCGACCCTCCTCGATCCCATGGAACGCGTCCCATCGCCTCTCTCGGCACCATAGAACCGAAACCGAAAGGCGCGCTGACGGACCGGCTTGTTTCCCTGTGTTGTAAGGCGCGCGGCATATCGTTTTTCGGACGGCTAGGCAGGCTCCCGACGCACGGCCGCGAAGGGGGGAAGGCGCCGAAACGGACCGGGGGCGCGCCGAGGCGGCATGCGACGCGCGTAGCCGGGATCGGACAGGAAGCGGCCGAGGACGCTTTCCAGCAGGGTCCGCGTTTCCGCGCTCTCGTTCAGGCACCGTCCCATCGACACGCCGCCATGTGCGCGAAGAAAATAATCCTCGATGATCGCAGGCTGCTGCTCCAGACCGTAATCCAGAAGATCCTTGCCGGGATCGAGATGAAACAGATAGGCGTTCGCGTATCGGAAACGATGCCGGATTGCTTCGCGCAGTGCGGATGCGGCCAGATTTAGCACGCCGTTCTGATGCTGCCAGACATGCACGCTCTCGTGAATGAACAATCGCTTCGCCGCGATCGCGCCAACGAGAAATCGATCTCGTGACCGTTCGGCAGGTAGATATTGCCCCGGAAGGACATGTTGCCGAACGCCTTGATCGCAGCGAGGCCACGATCGAACACGCTGACCGCTGCATAGTCGATCGACGTTCCGAACAGGCTGCGTGCCAGGGCGATCTCGCCGGTGGTGAGGGGGCGCCGGGCCATGCGTCACCCGTTCTCCACCAGGGCTGCCATGGAGCGTTCGGCCCAATGGCGACGCACGCGCCGGAACAGCCGCCTGAGGCCGACCAGAAGGGCGGCGATCAGCGCCGTTCCAGGCAAAGGGATGGCGTAGGCTGCTGCGATGAAGGCGGTTTCTCGTTTGGAAAGGTTTCGTTTTACCCATGCAGGCATCGGAATGGCGCTGCATGATTTCCGCACGCGTCCGAGGATCGTGCGTACCTGCGCCGCCAAAATCGCGAGCGGTTCGGAAGGTGTCGCGGCACGAATGGTCATGGCGGCTGTCCAAGACGATGCCTCGGGCGCCGCCACCGTCCGGACGAGGGGCACGGAGCGTTTGTCGAGCATGGCTGACCTCAATGTCCGCCGTAAGGCGGCCTGTGATGGAACGAGGATGTCTCCCGAGCAGGGGACGGTACGGTCGCTCAACAACAGGGAATTATGGTCCGCATAGGCATCTCCGCCGACGTGCTCGACGTTATTCCACGCCCATTTTGAGGTCAACGGAATTAAAACGAATAATCCCGTGGAATGCGATCGTTCATGTGTCCGCAATCCGAGCCGCCGCTTCGTACCTGTTCTACTCCCTCTTGTTCAGGTCGGGGCTTTTGCCGAGGGCTTCGAGTTCGGCGATTCTGGTCCTTGTCTTGTCGATGATGCAATCCGTTCGCACCATTCGGCCCAACGTCCCGTCGTCGGGTCCGTAATCCAGCACGGCGCAATCCGCGTCCCTGAATGCGATCCAGGCCCGCTCGGCCGTCTTCAGTTTCGCAGTCGTGACTGGGTCCGTTGTCAGCTTTGCCAGGAGCGTCGCATAGATCGCGTTCAGCGCCCGGTTCCGCCGTTCGAGTTCCTGGCCCTGACAGGCGAACAGCGCTGGGTCGATGCCGTCCGCAGCCTTCATGCACGACCGATAATCGTCGGCGCGAACCGGCGTGCCGACGATCGAAACGGCGGCGATCAGAACGGTTCCGATCGCCGCCGCACGCATCACTTCGCCAGCGCGTAGAGCACTCGCACCCAGCTCCGCGTTCCCTTGTGGAAACTGGTCAGGTCGTATTTCTCGTTCGGCGAATGGATGCGGTCGTCGGATTTGGCGAAGCCGATCAGCAGGCTGTCCATGCCGAGCGCTTCCTGAAGGTCCTTCACCACCGGGATCGAGCCGCCGCTGCCGACCACGGCGGCGTCCTTCCCCCATTCGGCGGTCAGCGCGCCCAGAGCGGCCTTCAACTCGGCGCCGTCGATCGGCAGGGCGCTGGCGCGCGAGCCACCATGTTCGTGGAACTCGACGCTGCAGTCGGCCGGGATACGCGCCCGCACATGGGCGCGGAACGCGGCGCGGACCTTCTCCGGGTCCTGGCCGGCCACCATGCGGAACGACACCTTGGCCTGCGCCTTGGCGGGCAGCACGGTCTTGAAACCCTCGCCTCCATAGCCGCCGGTGATGCCGTTGATCTCGCAGGTCGGGCGCGCCCAGGTTTGTTCGAGCGCGGTGTATCCCTGCTCGCCGGCGGGGATGTTCAGGCCCACCGGCCCCAACAGTGCCGCATCGTCTCCGCACAGACGCGCCCATTCGGCGCGGACCGAGGCGGGCGGGTCTTGGACGCCGTCATAGAAGCCGGGCAGGGTGATGCGGCCGGTCTCGTCGCGCAGGGAGGAAAGCACGTCCACCAGCAGATGCAGCGGATTGCGGGCGGCATTGCCGTAGAGCCCGGAATGGAGATCGCGATCGGCACAGGAGATGGTGATCTCCTCGCCGACCAGGCCGCGCAGCATGGTGGTGATGGCCGGCACGCCGCCATCGAGCATGTTGGTGTCGCAGACCAGGGCGATATCGGCGCCGAGTTCGTCGCGATGGGCGTCCAGGAACGGGCGCAGGCTGGGGCCGCCGCTTTCCTCCTCGCCTTCCAGCAGAACGGTGATGTCGAGCGGATAGGAGCCGTCCGCGGCGCGGATCGCCCGCAGCGCCTCGATGAAGGTCATCACCTGGCCTTTGTCGTCGGACGCGCCGCGCGCGACGATCCAGCGCTCGCCGTCCGGCGCATCCACCATCACCGGATCGAACGGGCCGCTGGTCCAGAGTTCGAGCGGGTCCACCGGCTGCACGTCGTAATGGCCATAGAAAAGCACGTGCGGACGCCTGGCGCCGTCGCGCTGCCGGTGATGCGCGACCACGATCGGCAGGCCGGGCGTTTCCCGCACCGCGCTCTCGAAGCCGAGCCCGGCCAGATCGTCGCTCAGCCAGCGTGCGGTGCGGCGGCAATCCTCGGCGTGCTCCGGCTGGGTGGAGATGCTGGGAATGCGCAGCAGCGCGAACAGCCGCTCCAGGCTCGCCTCGAGCTGGCTATCGACGATGGAAAGGGCGTGTGTGGGATCGGTGGCGGTCATGCCCGGCATGGTGCATCCAAACCGGGCCGCGACGGAAGGGGCCGTCCCCCCGGACGGTCAGGCCGCGCCGTTGGCGGCCTGCTCGGCCGCTGCCGCCGCATTGGCGGCGCGCTTGCCCTGCCAGAAGGCGATGAAATCGAACGGTTGCAGCAGCACGGGCGGGAAACCGGCTTCGCGTGTGATGTCGGCAAGCTGGGCGCGGGCGAACGGAAACAGCAGGCGCGGGCATTCGGCGAACAGCACCGGCTCCACCGCCTCGGGCTCGACGTTCTGCAGCGTGAAGATGCCGGAATAGGCGAGTTCGACCACGAAGGCGACCGGGGGGGCTTCCTGGCCGGGCACGGGCTGGTTCACGTGCCCGGTGCAGTGCATCAACAGGGTCACTTCCCAGGTCGGGCGGTGTTCTTCCGCGCGACGGGCCTGCACGTCGATGCCCAGCGTGATGTGCGGACGCATGGAGTTGATCGCGGCATAGATCGCCGGCGCACCCGGCACCTGGAAGGTCATGCCGCGCACATACTGGGTGATCAGCACCAGCGGCGGCCCGGATTGCGCGGCCCCTGCCACGGACTGGCCCGCATCCGCTCCACCGGGATAGGCACCGCCGGAAACGGTGTGCATCGCTGAGTCTGACATGGCGGCGGTCTTCATGCGGTTTCGCCCCGGAGCATATCCCAGCCCAGCGCGGCCTGCGAGGGCAGGCGGCCGGGCGATGTTTCCGAGGCAGAAGAGCGCGCAGGCCTGTCGTTGCCGACGGACGCTCGGGGGGGATCGGCGCTACGGTTCCGACATGTGCGGGCGGCGTCATTCGCCATTCCCGCTCCCATGGCGGCGACGGGGCGGTCGGCCGCCGAGGAAGCAGCGTGTCAGCCTTGCCAGCCGAGGCCGAGGCTTTTCTCGATCGCCACGAAATCGGTGGTGAGCACGGCCTGCGCCTCCGCCAGGGCCTGCTGCGCCGCGACGCGCTGGCGTTCGGTGTCGAGCGTGTCGATCAGGCTGGCCGTGCCGCCGGCGAAGCGCTTGCGTTGCAGGGCGGCGGCCCGGTCGGCGGCGTCCTGCTCGTGCCGGAGCACCGCCACGCGGCTGCGCTGTTCGGTGTAGCGGGCGAGGGAGGTTTCCGCGTCGTCCAGGGCGCGCAGGACGGTGCCGCGATAGGTCGCCTCCGCTTCGCCGAGGCCGGCTTTGGCCTGATCGACCTTGGCGCGCGTGCGGCCGAAATCGAACGGCTTCCATTGCAGGGTCGGCAGCACCAGCGCGAGCAGGTTCGATCCCGCGAACAACGTGCCGGCATCGGTGGAGGCAAAGCCCAGATTGCCGGTGAAGCCGAGCTTGGGGAAGTAGTCGGCAATCCTTTGGCCGATCTCGGCGTTCTGTGCCGCCACGTCGCGTTCCGCCGCGCGGATGTCGGGGCGACGTCGCAGCAAGGAAGCCGGATCGCCCACGGCGAGCGATTGCGGTGGTGCCGGGACTGCAACGTCGGCGTCTCCGGCGACCGCCAGGGTCGCATCCAGGGCGCCGGGGCTTTCTCCGCACAGGATCGCCAGACGGTCGAGCTGTTCGGCGATCGTGCTGCGCAGCGGCGACAGGCCGGACACGGTGTCCTGAAGCTGTGCATCGAGACGCGCCACGTCGAGATCCGATGCCGTGCCGCCCACGGCGCGTTTTCGGGTGAGGTCGAGCATGCGGGACTGCAGGGCGGCGCTTTGGGTGAGCAGATGCAGACGATGCTGGGCGTCCCGCAAGGAAATGTAAGCCCGCGCGACGTCGCTGCTCAGCGACACGCCGGTATCGGCAAGATCGAATTCCCGCGCCTGCGCGCGCGCGCCGGCGGCTTCCAGCGCGCGTTTCTGCCCGCCGAACAGATCAGCCTCCCAGCTCGCATCGAAGCCGATATCGTAGAGATCGAGATCGGACGCGAGCAGACCGCCACCGCCGCCATGGGCATGCAGATAGACCGCGCTCGCATCGTCGCTCGGCAGCAACGCCGCCCGGGCGCCGGCGCGTGTGGCCCGCGCTTCCCGCACTCTGGCGCGCGCCGCATCGAGATCGGGATTGTTCCGCATCGCCGCCGCCTCGATCCGGTCCAGGGTCGGATTGCCGAGGACGGTCCACCACGCGGCGGCCGCCGGTTGCGGCGTCGGGGCGGTCCCGGCCCGGACGAAGCGCGTCGCATGGTCCGCCGTCATGGGCGGAGGGCCGGTGTAATCCGGGCCGACCGTGCATCCAGCCAGAACCATCGCCGCGGCCATCGCGGCGCTCCGGAGCGTGAGGCCGTTCATCGGACCGTTCCGGGACGGCGCAGGAGAAACACCAGGGGAAACGACAACAACAGCGCGGCGCCGAGCACGAAGAACGAGTCGGAATAGGTCATCACCAAGGCCTGGGTCCGGGTCTGCGCAGCGAGGCTGGCAAGAGCCTGGGTGTGGGCATAGGCCGGGTCTGAACCGCCGCCCCCGAAGGCGGCCGCCATCCGGTCGATCCGCATCTGCACCAGGGGCGCGTTGGCTTTCAGCGTTTCGCGGATCGTGTCGACGTGGAATTCCTGTCGGCGATCAATGAAGATGCCGAGACCGGCGAGACCCAGCGAGCCGCCCAGATTGCGCGCCATGTTGTAGAGACCGGCCGCATCCGGCGCGTCCTCCCGGCTGACCGCGCCGACGGAGGCCTGGTTCAGCGGCATCATCGCCAGGATCTGTCCCATGCCGCGCAGGAACTGCGACCAGACGAACGCGCTGCCGTCGTCCTGTGGCGAGAGACGTGTGTCGAGAAAGCAGCTAGCGGCGAAACAGATCAGCCCGACGCTGACCATGAGCCGCAGCGGCACGCTGGCGAGGAGCTTCGGCAGAACCGGCATCAGCAGAATGGCGGGAATGCCGGACAGAAACAGGATGCGTCCGGATTGCGCCGCGTTGTAGCCGGCCACGTTGGTGAGGAATTGCGGCAGCACGTAGAGAATGCCGTAGAGACCGGAGCCGACCGTGACCACGATGACGATCACGCTGGCATAACTCCGATTGAGCAAGAGACGCAGCTTGATCACCGGCTGCGCCGCCGTCGCCTGCGCCGCGATCAGCAGCGCGAAGCCGAGCCCGCAGACGAAGGACAGCCAGCAGATCAGGTCGGACTCGAACCAGCGCTCGCGCTGGCCTTCTTCCAGAACCACGGTGAGGGTCGAGAGAAAGGTGGCCAGCCCGGCGATGCCGAGCCAGTCGGCGCGCACGAGCAGATCCCAGCGTGGCGCGGTATGCTGCAGGCCGAGCAGAAGCAGGGTGACGAGCGCCACTGCGACCGGAAGGTTGATGAAGAAGCACCATTGCCACGCGATGGTTTCGGTCAGCCAGCCCCCCAGCACCGGCCCGATCAACGGTCCCAGCAGCACGATCAAGCCGAAGATGGTCATGCCCAGCGGCATCTGCCGTGCGGGCAGCCGGGTGCGAATGATGGTCTGCGCGGTGGGAATGAGCGCGCCGCCGGTGAAGCCCTGGCCGACCCGGCCGACGATCATGCTGGGCAGGCTGTGCGAGAAACCGCACAACACCGAGAACAGCGTGAACAGCACGGCGCAGCCGAGCAGCAGGCTGCGCAAACCGAGCACGCGCGTCAACCAGGCGGTGAGGGGGATGATCACCACCTCCGACACCAGATAGCCGGTGGAGATCCAGGTGCCTTCGGTACCGCTGGCGCCGATCTCGCCCTGGATCTGCGGCAGGGCGGAATTGACGATGGAGATGTCGAGCGAGGCCAGCAGCGCGCCGAGCGCGCCGGCGAACACGGCGATCCAGTCGCCGACACTGGCGCTTTCCGTATCGGGCGCCGCGAGTGTGGCGCTCATCGCGCCGTCTGCCGCGTGTCGATGGTCGCGGTGACGGACAGGCCCGGAACCAGGCTTCGCAGCTGCGCTTCGTCCGCCAGCAGGCGGAGGCGGACCGGCACGCGCTGCACGATCTTGGTGAAATTGCCGGTGGCGTTCTCCGGCGGCAGCAACGCGAATTGAGAGCCGGTGCCGGGGGCGAAGCTGTCCACCACCGCGCGCAGGTCCCGCCCGTCCAGAGCGTCGACGCTGATTGTCGCGGGCTGGCCGACACGCATGCCTTCGAGCTGGGTTTCCTTGAAATTGGCGACCACATAGACGTCCCGCACCGGCACGATCGTCAGCAGCCGCGTGCCGGGCTGCACATATTGGCCGACGCGCACGGTGCGGTCCCCGACACGCCCGGCGATGGCGGCGCGGATCGCCGTATTGCCCAGATCGATCCCGGCTTCATGGATGGAAGCGTCGCTGGTGCCGAGCTGGGCCTGGGCCTGTTCGACCTGTGCGCGCAACGTCTCGACACGTCGTTTGGCCGCATCCAAAGCGGCCCGATCGCCGGCCAGCGTCGCCTCGGCGCGGTCGCGCTGGTTCTTCATGTCGGAGGCGCGTTCGGCGGTTTCGGCGCCCTCCGCGGCAAGGCCGCGATAGCGTGCGGCTTCGTCGGCGGCGTGACGCAGATCGACCTGATCGCCCGCGACCTTGGCCTGTGCCTGCGCGACGGCGGCGCCCTGCTGCGCCAGCGTGGCCTCCGCGACGTCGATATCGGCCTGCCTGGTCTTGCGCATCGCCGTCTGCTGGATCAGCACCGCGCGGTAGTTCTCGGGATCGACCCTGACCAGCACCTCGCCTGCCGCCACGTCCTGGTTGTCGCCGACCAGCACGGCGGAGACGTAGCCGGAGATCTTGGGTGCCACGGTGACGGAATCCGCACGCAGATAGGCATCGTCGGTGCTGCGCAGGAACCGTCCTGTGGTCCACCAATGAACGCCGTAGGCGATCGCGGCAACCAGAACGGCGGCGAGGGCGATGGAGAAAACGAGACGTCGGATCGGCGGGCGACGGCGGGGCGTCTCCGGGGAAGCGGCAATGGCCAACGAACACGTCCTGATGTATACCGAGTGGACGACATGACGACGATGCAGATGTTTGTCAACTGGAATACATTAAGGCCGAGGATGCCGTCATGAGCGGTGCGATGCGTGCGGAGGGGCCGAGGCGTCGGCCTCCTGCCGGCGGCTATGCGCGGGGCGAGGAGGTGCGGGCCCGTATCGTCGTCGCCGCACTCGCTCGTTTCGCCGCCGATGGCTACGAGCGTGCCTCGACGCGCCGTATCGCCGAGGATGCAGGGGTGAACCCGCCAGCGCTGCAATATTATTTCGCGGGCAAGGAGGGGCTGCACCAGGCCTGTGCCGAGTCGCTGGCCGCTGAGGTGCTGTCGACGCTGGCCCCCGTGTTCGCGATCATGGATGCGGTGCAGCCGGGCGATCCCGACGCCGCGGTGGACGGGGTCGTGGCGCTGGCCACCGCGTTGATGGACATGCTTCTGCCGAAAGACGCTTCGGCGCCGAACGCACGCTTCATGGCGCGCGGGCTGGGCGAGGAAGGCACGCTGCCGGCCTATAGCTGGATGCGTGAGACCACCGGCGTGGCGCTGAACGAACGAGCGCGGCGCATGGTGGCGATCGCGACCGGCGCGTCAGCCGACGACCCGCTGACGCGTGTCCGCACCATGGCATTGATGGCGCCGGTGAAGGCGTTTCATGTCGGCCGCATCGAGGTGCAGCGTCGGCTGGGATGGCCGGATCTCGCAGGCGAGCGCCTGGAGATGGTCAAGCAGGTCACGGCCGAGCAGATCCGCGCCACGCTGGCCGCATTGCGGCCAGCCCGGGAGGTCTAGCGGCTCAGTAGGCGTAGGCCGGCGCCGGAGGTAGCGGGACCGGCGCGCCGGGATACACCACGGTCGGCGGGCGCGGCGGCATCGGCACCAGCAGGCCGGGTGCGTAGGAACCCGCGACATCCGGGGTGGAATAGCTGACGATGGCCGGCATCGCGATCAGGTTGCCGCTGGCCCGCGTGCACTGCGCATAGGCAGCGTCGTAGTTGGTCTGGAACGCGGCATTGGAGTTGGCGGCGGCGCTCGTGCCGGCGCTGGCGCCGAGCAGCAGGCCGGACCCGCCGCCGATCGCGGCGCCGATGCCCGGATCGCCGACGGCGGCGCCGATCACTACGCCAGCGACCGCGCCCAGGATGGTGCCGAGGGCAGCACTGCCTGCGCCGCTGCGATTGGCCGCCTGCGCGGGCGTCAGTCCGCCATTGGCCTGGGTGGCGAGCGCGCGGCAATGCGCGTCGTCGGCTGCGAACTGGGCCGCGGTCTTGCCGGGTCCGGGCTGCGCCAGAATGCTGGGACCGGGCGGCGGCGCCACCGTGCAGGCCGAGAGGAGAACGGTACCGGCCAGGCAGGCGGTTAAGGCGAATGAGCGCATCGGGAGCTCCGAACGGGCGACGTTCCGTCTTCTATCCCGGTCCGAACGCCCCGGGGAGCGGCAAAAGGGTAACACCGGCCGCATTCCATGCGCTGAGAACAAACCAGCTTTCCATTCCGCCTGCCGATTGACACTGGCGCTTCGGATAAGGGTGTCTAGGATGCCCGACCATGAACCGCCACGCATCCCTGCCGAGCCTCGCTGTGCGTGCGTTCGGCCGTCTTGCGGCCTTCCCGTCGCTTCCGGCGTCCCTTCGACTTCCCAGCCCCTGAGCGGGTGGCCGTTCGACCGATCCCGGTCGCGGCGCGTTCAGGGGAAGCGATCAGCGGGCCCGCCGCGAAGGGCCCATGGACAATCCATTTCCGCGCGCCCGCCCAGAGAGGCAGCGGCGCCGATCCATTCGGGACGCCATCATGAGCATCGACCATCCGAGCTTCGGCCGTATCGACTCCAACCGTGTCATCATCTTCGACACCACGCTGCGCGACGGCGAGCAGTCGCCCGGCTTCTCCATGAACATCACCGAGAAGCTGCGCATGGCGCACGCTCTGGCCGAGCTGGGCGTGGATGTGATCGAAGCCGGCTTTCCCGTCGCGAGCCCGGGCGATTTCGACAGCGTGAAGCAGATCGCCGAGCAGGTGCGCGGTCCGGTGATCTGCGGTCTGGCCCGCACCGGCGGACGCGAGGACATCCAGCGCGCCGGCGAGGCGATCCGCGGTGCAGAGCGCTCGCGCATCCACAACTTCATCTCCACCTCGCCGCTGCACATGAAGTACAAGCTGCGCATGGAGCCGGAAACGGTTCTGGAGCTGATCACCAAGGGCAACGAGGCCGCGCGCCAGTTCACCGACGACGTGGAGTGGTCGGCCGAGGACGGTTCGCGCACCGAGCCGGATTTCCTGTGCCGCTGCGTTGAAGCCGCCATCAAGGCCGGCGCCACCACCATCAACATCCCCGACACGGTGGGCTATGCCACGCCGGAGGACATGGTCCGCATCTTCCGCATGGTGCGCGAGCGCGTGCCGGGTGCCGACGAGGTGATCCTGTCGGCGCACAACCACAACGATCTGGGTCTGGCCGTGGCCAACACGGTGGCCTCGGTCCAGGCCGGCGTGCGTCAGATCGAGTGCACCATCAACGGCATCGGCGAGCGCGCCGGCAATGCGGCGCTGGAGGAGATCGTCATGGCGCTGCGCACGCGCCAGGACGTGATGCCGTTCACCAACAACATCCGCACCACCGACCTGCTGAAGCTGTCGCGCATGCTGGCGCAGATCACCGGCTTTGACGTGCAGCCGAACAAGGCGATCGTCGGCCGCAACGCCTTTGCGCATGAAAGCGGCATCCATCAGGACGGCATGCTGAAGAACGCGCAGACCTACGAGATCATGACGCCGGAAAGCGTCGGCTGGACCAAATCCTCGCTGGTTCTGGGCAAGCATTCCGGCCGTGCCGCCTTCCGCGACAAGCTGGCGGCTCTGGGCTACGGCGATCTGGGCGAGAACCAGATCCAGGATGCGTTCGCGCGCTTCAAGCACCTCGCCGACCACAAGAAGGTGGTCTACGACGAGGATCTGGTGGCGCTGGTGGATGACGAGCAGCGCGACCATGCCCGCATCCGCTTCATCGGGCTGGATATCAGCGGCGGTTCGCGCCGTCCGTCCCGCGCGGAGCTGGAACTGGAGATCGACGGCGAGACCCGCTCCGCCGACGTGACCGGCACCGGCCCGGTGGATGCCGCCTTCAACGCCGTGCGCGCTCTGTTCCCGCATGAGGCGACGCTGGTGCTGTTCTCCGTCGGCGCCGTGACCGAGGGGACGGATGCGCAGGCACGCACCACCGTGCGTCTGGAAGAGAACGGCAAGATGGTGGACGGGCAGGGTGCCGATACCGACACCATCGTGTCCGCCGTGCGCGCCTACGTGCATGCGCTGAACAAGCTGCTGGTGAAGCGCGCCCGTACCGAGCCGGAAGCGCTCTCCGCCTGAGACCGGGATGGGCGCGGTTCCGGCCGCGCCCAGTCCAGGCGATCATCGGCATCGGACGGTTTGCGCAGGCCGTCCGCGCGGGAGATCATGCGCGATGACCGCGACCGACCCCACCCTGGCTGCCCTTCGTCGCGGCGATCTGGCCGGGGCGCGCACGCTGACCTTGCGCGACGGCCTGCGGGAGTTCCCGCCGGAGATCATGGGGCTGGCGGACACGCTGGAGGTGCTGGACCTCAGCAACAACGCGCTGTCCGCGCTGCCGGACGATCTCGGCCGTCTGCATCGTCTGCGCGTGCTGTTCTGTTCCGGCAATCGCTTCGAGCGGTTACCCCCGGCGTTGGGCGATTGCCCCGGGCTCGGTCAGGTCGGGTTTCGCGATGCCGGATTGCGGGAGATTCCGGCGGAATCGCTGCCGCCGAAACTGCGTTGGCTGACCGTGACGGGGAATTCCCTGCATGATCTGCCGCGTGCGATCGGCGAGCGGCCGCTGCTGCAGAAACTGATGCTGTCCGGCAACCAGCTTTCCCGACTGCCGGACAGCCTGGCCGGTGCACCTTCGCTGGAGCTGCTGCGTCTGTCGGCAAACCGGTTCGAGGCTTTGCCGCCCTGGATCGGCGATCTGCCGCGCATGGCCTGGCTGGCCTGGGCAGGGAACCCGATGGATGCCGTTCGCGCCCAGGATGCGCGCACCATTCCGTGGGAGCGCCTGTCGCTGTCCGGGCTTCTGGGCGAAGGCGCGTCGGGCCGCGTGTTCCACGCCGACTGGCAGGACGGCACCGAATCGCGCCCGGTCGCGGTGAAGCTGTTCCGGGGCGCCATGACCAGCGACGGCCTGCCGGAACGCGAGATGGAGGCGTGTCTCCTGGCCGGAGACCATCCGCATCTCGCCGGCGGTCTGGGCCGGATCACCGGCCATCCGGACGATGCGCAGGGGCTGGCGATGCGCCTGCTGCCGGAGGGCTGGCGGGCTCTGGCGGGGCCGCCGAGCCTGGAGAGTTGCACGCGCGACGTCTATGCGCCGGGTTCGACGTTCACCGCCGAGGCGGTGCTGCGTCTGGTCCATGCCGTGGCCTGTGCTGGCGCGCATCTGCATACGGCCGGCCTGTCGCATGGCGATCTCTACGCGCACAATACGCTTTGGGACGGCTCTCGCGGCGAGGCCGTTTTGAGCGATTTCGGTGCCAGCGCCTCTTTGCCGCCATCCGGAACGTTGCGCCGGGCACTGGAAGGCATGGATGTGCTGGCCTGGGCGATCCTGGCCGGCGAATTGCTGGACCGATGCGCCGATACCGTGCCTCTGCAGGGTTTGCTCGATGCCTGTACGAACCCGGTCGCCGACCAAAGACCGAGCTTCGCTTCTCTCGGGCTTGGGCTTCAGGATTTGGCGGGTTGACCCGCTCGTCTACCGGGTCGTGCTGAACGGCGATGGCTGGCCGCCGAGTTCGGAGACCGTGCTGCCGCTGTTGACCAGGGAGAAACTCCGCCTGCCGATGCGTACGGCGACGCGGCTCGACGGCTCGAACCCCATGCCGGAAAGGTCGATCTCGAAGCCGTGGCACCCGTCGCCGATGGCAGACGCCAGCAGGTCGGGTCGCAGATGGTTGGCCATCGCTTCCGCGACGGCCACGCCATCGCGCAGGATGGTCACCGGAACCGGATGCGGCATGTGCTTCTGGCGGGCCCAGCCGGACAGGATGGTGCCTTCGATCCGGTCCACGTAGCCTTCGAATTCGCGTTTCGCCGTATCGACATAGGCAGGGCGGTTCGGCTCCACGAGCTTTGCTAGAGCGGCGAGCTTCCTTTTCGACTTGGGAAGCTCCAGCCCGCAGAACGAGAAGAGTTGCCGGATGAACGTCTCCGGCATCGAGATGGCTTTTTCGTAGCTCACCAGCAGCACCGGACACGCGGCCGATGCAGCGTATCGGATCAGATCGTGCAGGTCGGACGCCGCATCTTCTAGGGCGCTCGTCGCTTCGAGCTGCTCGGAGAGCGCGTTGCGTTCGGCGATGGCGACCGGGTCGCGCACCGTCAGGATCAGATGCGGGTTTCGGAACTGTCGGATCAGGTCCTGGCCTTGCTGGTGCAGATGCGGCCGTTTGAAGCCCCAGACCGGATGACGTGCATTCCGCTTTTTCAACAGGCCGGACAGCACGCTTGGCTGGTAGGAGCCGCTTTCCAGCATCAGCGCGACGGCACTGTCCTCGAACACGACGTCATCGAGATTGTCGCCGAGATAGACGCCGGCGGCGAGAAGAACACGGGCGACCATGCTGGTGCCCGATCGAGCCACCCCGGAGATGATCAGAGTGCGCGGCGCATCCGCGTCGACGACGGCGTCTTTTTCTCCCTCATGGAGATGCATGACGCCCTTGTTCAGCAAATCCATGAAGCAGAAACTCAATACCGATATGCGATTATGACTGTTATATAATCGATATTTCGGCCTAACAATCGATTCCGGGCGCTCGAAATGTTACGACGCAAACGCCCGGAATGATGGACTTTACTTCGGCGCGGCGGTCCCGGCCGGGCAAGCGGTGAACTTGCCCTTCGCGTCCCGGCAAGGCTGCTTCTTTGCTGCCGGTGCCGGGCAAGTCACGAACTTGCCCTTGGCATCGCGGCACGGTGCCGCCATCGCCGGCGCCAGGGTGGCGAGCGGGGCGGACAAAGCGAGGCAAAGACCGACGGCGACCGAGATCCGTTTCATGAGCGAGCTTCCTGTTCAGTCCTGGCGCTCGAATGCGCCGGCGATGGTCAGCTTAACATCGTCTCCGACCAGCGGAACATAAGTCTTCACGCCGAACGCACTGCGGCTGATCTCGCCGGTGGCGGCAAAACCGACGGTGTATTTCTTGTCGAGCGGATTGATTCCCGCGCCGACGAACCGGACGGAAAGGGTTTCGGGCTGCGACACGCCGTGCAGGGTCAGGGTGCCGGCGACGGTGGCCGTATCCTTGCCGGTCCGCGTCACTTTGCTGGATACGAAATGCGCGGTCGGGAAGCGGGCGGTATCGAACCAGTCCGCGCCCTTCAGCTCGCCGTCCAGCTTGGTGCTGGTGGTCAGCACGCTGTCCACAGGAATGGTGACATCGAGCCTGTCGCGCGACGCGTCGGCCTTGTCGAGCACGAGCGTGCCGCTCACGCCTGAGAAGACGCCGGAGTAGTACGAGAAGCCCAGATGCATCAGGGTGAACCCGATCTGGGTGTGTCCCGGCTCCACCTGGAAGGTGCCGTCCTTTACCTGTGCCGGCACATGCGTCGCGTCCTGGGCGGAGGCGGTGTGAAGACCGAGGCCGGGGGCCAAAAGAGTGCCGGCGACGAGGCCTGCGGCGATCGCGAACGACTTCATGAATTTGAATCCTTGAAAGGGAAAGGTCAGGTGGACAGCTTGCCGGCGAGCGTCGCGACATGCTCGCCCAGGAAGCGCGCACCGTCCTTCTCTACATCGCTCACCGCACGAGACCCGTCCGCGCCGGCGAGGGTGCTGGCACCATAAGGGGTACCGCCCATCACCGTGTCGACGCCGAGTTGGCCTGCGAAGCTGTAAGGCAGTCCGGTCACCACCAGTCCGTGATGCAGCAGATTGGTCAGGATGGAGAACAGCGTGGTTTCCTGGCCACCGTGCTGGCTGGCCGTGGACGTGAAGGCAGCGCCCACCTTGCCGACCAAGGCTCCACTCGCCCAAAGCCCGCCGGTGCGGTCCCAGAAATTCGCCATCTGTGACGAGATGCGGCCGAAGCGCGTGCCGGTACCGACGATGATGGCATCGTAATGGGCCAGATCGCCCGGCTCGGCGATCGGCGCGCTCTGCTCCATCTTGAAATGGCTCGAGCGCGCGACCGCATCGGGAACCAGTTCAGGCACGCGCTTGATGTCCACCTCGGCGCCGGCCTTGCGAGCGCCCTCCGCCACGGCTTCCGCCATGGTTTCGATATGGCCGTAGCTGGAATAGTACAGCACCAGGACTTTTGCCATGAGCTTGCTCCGTTCGGTCGGGCGCTTCGTTCGGCCGGATGCCGCGGATGCAACCCTTTCGTCGCCTCGACAGTAGGCTTCTCTCATCCGCCAACAAATGGAACTGATGGAAAACCATCGTTTCCATCTGCGCTGAGTGCGGGCTGCGCTTCACGACCTAACCCACCGTTGCGCCTAAGACGCAGGCAGGTGCCAATCGAGAATGGAGAGATGGTCACATATTGATCAAGAAACGATCAGCCGGTATCACACCGCTCCCGTCCTGCAGCGGGAATTCGTGAAATTCAGACTTCACGATTTCTAGTGAGCCATATAGGCTGTTTGACCAGGCACCTTCCTGGCAGGCTGCCGCCGAACGAGAGTGTCCATGCCCGAACCGATCGCGAAACGGTCCCTTCGTACTGCCGTGACGCTGCGCGCGCTCTTGGTTGCCACCACGCCGCTTGCTCTGGGCGGCACTCTGATCATGACGGCCGCGAACGGTGCGTTGGCGGCCGTTCCGGCACAGACCGCTCCGAAGAAGCCGATTCGCGCCGCTGCCGCCAAGCCGGCGGCATCCAGCGAGGAACAGGTGATCGTCACCGGCACGCGCTCGCTCGGCACCAAGGCCCGCAACAGCACCAGCCCGATCGACGTGATCACCGCCGGCACGTTGCGCCGCACCGGGCAGGCCAACCTTGCCGACGCATTGGTGCGCTCGAACCCGTCGGTGAATCAGAAGGCCTACGGCAACGACACCGCGGCGCTGGTGAGCGCGATCCGTTTGCGCGGCCTGAACCCGAACGACGTTCTGGTGCTGGTGGATGGCAAGCGTCGCCACCAGACCTCCAACATCACCGCCGATTCCGGTCCGGAGCAGGGCGCCACCCCGGTCGATCTGAATGCGATCCCGACCGGTGCCATCGACCATATCGAGATTCTGCGCGACGGCGCCGCCGCGCAGTACGGTTCGGACGCCATCGCCGGCGTGGTCAACATCATCCTCAAGAAGACCGATCACGGCGACAACGCGACTGCCTATACCGGTGCCAACGCCTATAACGGCGATGGCTGGCAGTATCAGCTCGACAACGATGGCGGAATCTCCTTCGGCCAGGATGGTTATCTGCATCTGAGCGGCCAGATCTACCACGCCGACCATTCGGTGCAGCCGGAGATCGACACGCGCACCGGCAAGGACGACAACCATGTCCTCAGCACGCCGGAAGAAACCCGCGAGAGCCTGGCGCTGACCTTCGGCAGCACGCTGCTGCCCAACCTGTTCGGCGGCGTCGAAGGCTACGGCAACGTCACCTACATGCACCGTCACACCGAGGCGTACGAGAACTATCGCCTGCCGACCAGCCTGCCGGCTCTGTATCCGTGGGGCTATTCGCCGCTGGAGACCAACGAGGAAAACGATTTCGCCTCCACCATCGGCGTTCGCGCGCCCGATCTGGCTGGGTTCCGCGTCGATCTGAGCACCACCTACGGTCAGGACGAGACCGCGATCGGCACCAAGAACAGCGCCAATACCGGGCTCTACAAGAAGAACGGCTGGTCGCAGACCACGTTCGACGCGCAGACGCAGACCACCGCGCAGTGGACCAACGACCTCGACGTCTCCCATGCCTACACGCTGGGTGGCGCGCGCATGAACACCGCGTTCGGCGCGGCGGAGCGCGTCGACGTCTACGAGCTGGGCGCCGGGGATTACGGCTCCTACGCGCTCGGTGGCGCGCAGGGGTTTGCCGGCCTGTTGCCGGCCAATGCCGGCCGCTGGACCCGCGACGTGTGGTCGGCCTATCTCGATCAGGACATCCATCCGGTCAAGCAATGGGATATCGACGTTGCCGGCCGCTTCGAGCACTACACCGATTTCGGCAACACCTATAACGGCAAGATCTCGAGCCGCTACGACTTCACGCCGCATTTCGCGGTGCGCGGCACCATCAGCACCGGCACGCGCGCGCCGACGCTGGCGGAAGAGCATTACAGCTCGCTCAACGTTTCGGCGAACGGCGCCAGCGGCATTCTGGCGTCGAACTCCGCGGCCGCGCGCGGGATCGGCGCGCAGTCGCTCAACCCCGAATACTCCACCAACGCCAGCGGCGGTCTGGTCTGGACGCCGGTCAAGAACCTGACGCTGACCACCGACGTGTATCAGATCAACATCCGCGACCGCATCGCCGCAGCGGGCTCGGTGCGCGGACCCGCCGCGCTGGCCGCGATCGCCGCGACCGGCGCCACGCTTCCGGGCGGTCTGGTGCCGGCCAACGTGTCGGCCGACTTCCTGGCCAACGCCGCCAGCACCCGCACGCAGGGCCTGGACTTCAACGCGAACTACTTCAGCGATTTCCGCAATCGCGGCTGGGGCACCGTCACCTGGACCGCCGGGCTCGATCTGAACCGCACCCGCATCACCCACATCAACACCAACCAGCAAGGCGGTCTCTTCATCAATCCGCAGGAGGTGGCCTATCTCACCACCGCCACGCCGCGCTCCAAGCTGATCCTGAACTCGTTCTGGAAGATCGGCACGTTCGACGTGAACCTGCGTCAGACGCGCTATGGCCAGACCACTTCTCTGCTGACCTACGAGGATCAGGCGCCGAAGGCGCTGCAATATTCCAATACGCAGTGGAACGAGTTCAAGAACACGCCGCGCTGGCTGACCGATCTCGAAGTGGGCGACCAGCTCAACGCGCGTTGGCACGTGGCCGTGGGCGCCAACAACATCTTCAATATCCGCCCGCGTCGCGAGCCGCTCGAGAACGCCTATCTCGGCGCGCAGTACTACGCCGCCAGCTCGGCGCAGGTGCCGATCACCGGTGGATTCTACTACGGCCGGGTCAATCTGACCTTCTGACGGGGGCGGGGGTGCGGAGCGATCCGCACCCCTTCTTCGTTATGAAATCGTCGCGATCTCGTTGGGCAGCGGCGCGAACCGATCGACGAAGACCAGGGCTCCGATCGATGCGCCCAGCGAGAAATGAACGAACAGCATCGCCTGACGAAAGGCGGATTCGCCGAGCGCCACCGGGGTGAACTGCTTGTCCGCATCGACGAGCTTCAGGATTTCGTCGAGTGCCGCATTGGCGAGGATCACCGGCAGCATCGCCAGGATGAAGATGGCGAGATAACGCAGCACCTGTCCGCGCATCGCCGTCACGCTGTCGCGCCAGGCCGGATGCGGCGGATCGAGGCAGAGCGCGGTGAAGAACGGAACCTGTCGCGCGATGCCCCACAGGATCACACAGCCTGCCAGCAGCATCGACATGCCGAACCAGATTGCCATCCCGGTCTTCGAGCCGTGTGTCATTGCCGGTCCGATCAGAGCGCTGATGAAAACGGCCATTGAAGACAGGGCGAGAACCCACGCATAGGTCAGCAGCAACAGGCCGAGATATTTCCAGAACGGCGCCTTGAAGAAGAACGGGTCGAAACGCTCGCGCAGCAGCAGATGGCGCCGCCAGGAGATCGAGAACGACAGCAGGAACTTAAGTCCGGCGAGCCAGCAGATCGCCGCCAGAGCCGGCATCCACCAGGGATGCGCCAGCAAGGCCTGCCAGCGTGCATCGACGCTGTCGGCATTGCCGAAGATCCGATGATACAGAAATTCCGCTGCGACCAGGAACACGACCGGCGGCCAGATCGCCTTGGCGTGCAACAGACGATGCCGCCAGAGAAGGCGCTAGGACTGGAATACCGTCGGCAGGACGGGCAGCGGGTTCGATTGCGTCATCGAACCGAAACCGGCGAGGCGAGAGCGGGTTCCGCTCCTTCCGCCTGTGGCTCAGCCGCGCTCTTCGATGGAGGCCTGGGCGATACGCACTGCATGTCCGTTGAGCTGCGCCGCAATCAGATGCCCGACACTGACGGCGAGAACGCACAGGATCACCGATCCGATCACGTTCACCGAGGCGCGTAGCATCGCCCCGTTGCGCAGAAGATCGAGCGTCTGCAGGCTGAAAGACGAGAACGTGGTATAGCCGCCGCAGAGCCCGATCATCACGAACAGGCGGGTATTCTCGCTGACCGGAAAGCGGCCATTGGCCAAGGTGAGCGTGCCGAACAGACCGATCACGAAGGAGCCCGATACGTTGATGCCGATCGTGCCCCAGGGGATTCCCTGGCTGATCGGCTTGGTGGCGACGGACACCAGATAGCGGGCGATCGTGCCGAGAGCGCCGCCGAGCGCGATCAGCAGGCAGGTGAAGAAGGACATGCGGGTTTCCTGTGCTCCGGCGAACGGGACCGAACAGGAGTCATCAGCCCGGGCCGGGCGGTTGTCGGGGAACCCCATCCCCATCGGCGTGAACATGGAACATCGCCGGCCTGGCAACAAGCTAGGGCCGATCCGCCGGAAGACGGATCGGCCCTCGCGGTTCAGTGGGCGGTGTCGGCCGTCTTCACCAGCGGCAGCCAGACGGCGCTGGCTTCCGTGCCCTGGTGAGAGATGCGCATGGTCGCGATCTGATAGTCCGACGGCTTGGCATCGAAGATGTTCGGCACGAAGCGCTGCGGATTGCGATCGTAGAGTGGGAACCAGCTCGACTGGATCTGCACCATGATCCGGTGCCCGGGCTGGAACACATGGTTGGTGGGCGGCAGGGTGAAGCGGTAGCGCTCCACCTGGTTGGCCGGGATCGCCGAGGGATGGGCGAAATCGGTGCGATAGCGGCCGCGGAAGATGTCCATGGAGATCGGCAGTTCGTAGCCGCCCATGGACGGATCGTCCGCCACCGTATCCGGCTGCACGTCGATCAGCTTCACCACCCAATCCGCATCCGTCCCTGTCGTGGCCGCGAACAGATCGGCCTGCGGCTGGCCGGAAATGCGAACCGGCGTCGTGAGAACCGGTGTCTCATACACCAGCATGTCGGGACGGGTGGCGAATTCGCGTTGATCTGTGGTGAGCCACGGTTTCCAGCGCGCGCTGTCGGCGAACGAGACCGGACGCGTCAGATACGGGACCGGCTTGGCAGGATCGGACACGTAGCTGTCCACGCCAGCATCGGCATCAGGCTTGTTGAACGACAGGCCATGATTGGCCGCGAGATAAAGCGGCGTCATCGGTGCCGCGCAGCCTTTGTCGCAGGCGAGCGGCCATGTCGCGAACCGATCCCAGTGATTCTCGCCGGTATTGTAGATGAAGGCGGCGGCGGGAACGTCCGCCTTGGGCGAACCGGGCTTCAGATACTGGTTGAAGAACGGCACCAGGATCTGCTGGCGGTATTGGAGCGCCGTGTCGCCGTTCCAGTTCAGGCGGCCCAGGCTGGAGCCGTCGTAGTTCACCTGGCTGTGCCGCCACGGGCCCATCACCAGAATGTTGTTTCCGCCCTTGCCGCCGGCACGCAGAGCCTCCCAGGAATGGATCGCCCCCCACATATCCTCCTGGTCCCACAAGCCTTGTTCCCAAAGCGTCGGCACGTCGGACGGGTGTTCGGCGACCAGATGGTCGAGCGCCTGGCCCTGCCAGAACGCGTCCCAGGCGGGATGCGCCTTCATGCGCTGCCAGAACGGCAACTGGTCGAGACCATGCGCCGTGGCGAAGGCGCCGGTCGAGCCCGCGCGCAGGAAATTGTCGTAGTCGTCGTAGCCTGCGCGCGGGATCGACTCGCCTTCGCCGCGCACGGTCATCTGGTCGGTGAAGTAGTCGAGGCCCGGCTGGCGGAAGGCGCCGTAATGGAACCAGTCGTCGCCCATCCAGCCATCCACCATCGGGCTTTCCGGCGATGCGGCCTTCAGCGCGGGGTGCGGGTGCAACAGCGCCATCACCACGGTCCAGCCTTCGTAGGAAGAGCCGAGCATGCCGACGCGGCCGTTGCTTTCCGGCGTGTTCCTCACCAGCCAGTCGATCGTGTCCCAGGCATCGGTGGTGTCGTCAGTCTTGCTCGGATTGAGTGGCCCGATTGGCGGACGGGTCATGACGTAATCGCCTTGCGAGCCGTACTTGCCGCGCACGTCCTGGAACACGCGGATATAGCCGGCCTTCACGAAGCCGGAATCGCCTTGCGGCAGCAGTGCCAGCATGGAGGGACTGTTGTTGCGGGTCGCGCGCTTGGCGGCGTTGTAGGGCGTGCGCGTCAGCAGGATCGGTGCGTCGTGTGCGTTCTTTGGGATGACGATTACGGTGAACAGCTTCACCCCGTCGCGCATCGGGATCATCGCCTCGCGCTTGATGTAGTCGGCGCCCGGATCGGGGATCGACACATGCGCGGGAATGTCGCTGCCGGTCTGGACGGTCAGCGGATCGGCGGCGGTGGGCGTGGCGGAGCGGGCTTGCGCGCCGAGCGTGCCGCCCGCCAGCAGCCCGGTGGCGAGCAGGAGCGTGCGACGCAACGGCGTCGCAGGGCGGGCGGCACGCGCCATCAGTTGCCGCCCTTGTGCGCGCGCAGCAGGCGGCGGACGTTCGGCGGAGTGAGCTGGAGACGCTCGACCGCGGCGGCGAAGGTCGCATAATGCGGCATGGTGAGATGCGTCTCGAACGCCGCGGCGTCTTGGTAGACCTCGAACAAGGTGACCGTGTCGGCGCCGTTCTCGTCCACGAGAACGTCGAACTGGCTGCAGCCGGGCTCGTTGGCGACCGAATCGCGCGCGTCGGCCGCGCATTCGCGCAGGAACTCGGCCTTCTTGTCCGCCGGCACGGCGAACTCGGCCCAGATCACGAGGGTTTTGGCGGTCGTTTCGGTCGCAGGCATGGGGTTCCCTTTCGAGATTTCGGCGCGGCGACCCTAGGGCGGCAGGGCGGACGAGGCGAGGGGGCCGGTTTTACTTTTCATTCAGTTTCGCGTGCGATCCTGCGCTCATGTCGAACGATACTGTCGCTCCCGCCGAGACCAGACGCCGGATCGAACGCTTGCTGGCCGACCCGTCCCTGGCGGATCGCGGCGTGCGCGCTCAGGCGCATTATCTGCTTTGGGAAGTCTGCCAGATCTGCGGAGACCCGGCGGCGGCGCTGAGCCATCTGGCAGAGGCGGTCGCGCTCGATCCGGTGCAGACACGGCCGAGACGGCCGGACGCGCCTCCGCCGGAACGTACCGTCCTGGCTCTGGCGGCGACGGGCGATTTCCAGGCCAACCTGCCTCTATCCATGCTGCTGGACGAGAGCACGCTGCTCCATACGCTATGGATCAACCGGCCGGGTCTGCCTCTGCCGCCTTTGCCGCCGGCGGATTGCGTGTTCGTGGCGATGGGCGAGGAGTCCGGCCGGCATGCCCTGCTGCTGGATGCAGACCGGATCGCCCGCGAGATCGGCCTGCCCACCCTCAACAGCGGCGCGGCCATCGCCGGCCTGTCGCGGGACGGGGCGTGCGCGCTTCTGACCGGTCTCGAAGACTGCGTGGTGCCGCGCCAAGCGCGAGTCAGCGCAACCGAGCTCAGGGACCGGCCCCCGCCTTTTCCGGCGATCCTGCGTCCGGCGGGCTCCCACGCCGGGATCGGTTTGATGCGGATCGATGACCGGGCCGCGCTGGCAGCGTATCTGGACAAGATGGCGCCGGACTCGTCCTTGTTTGCAGCACCTTTCACCGATTACCGCAGCCCGGACGGGCTGTTCCGCAAGTTCAGACTGGCCTTCGTGGACCGGGAGCCGTTCTCGGTGCATCTGGCGATCCACGACGACTGGGCAGTCTGGTACTACAATGCCCGCATGGAGCTGAGCGCCGAACGACGCGCGGAAGAGGAGCGGTTCCTGCGCGATCCGCGCGCTGTCATGGGAGCCCGTGCCTTCGCAGCAGTCCGGGCGCTGGGACGCAGGATCGATCTCGATTATGCCGGGCTGGATTGCGCCGTGTTGCAGGACGGCAGATTGCTGGTGTTCGAGGTGGAAACCGCCATGCTGGTGCACGACCGCGACCCGCCGGACCTGTTTCCTGGCAAGGCCCCGGCGATCGCGCGGATCGTTTCCGCCGTGAATGCGATGATCGATCGCAGGAGCGGCCGGTCGAGTGTCGCCACCTGACCGCGACACTTGCATGTGCAAGTAATTCGCAAGTCTTCTTTCGTCTCAAAATCGCCGCCGGTTCGGCGTTCCGACCGACCATGAAGCGGTTCGCACAGGACGAGCAGACGAGCCGGAGCCGTGCAGCGTCGGTCATTTCTTCGGCTCCGGTTCTCCCGTCCGGACTGCGAGCGCCTGTGAGACGCGTTCTCAACTGCAAGCGAACTTGCAACGCATTCGCAAGACTCAAGATGCAATTCAGTCGCAATGACCAAGTATAAACGAAAAAATCGACATTTCTTGACTTGGAACAGGGGAACGATTGCGCTTATGGTGCGCTCCATCAGCAAACGCAGCGCGGTTCGGCAGGCGAAAGCACGGTCGTTCCGCCCAACCGGAGGCATCCCCATGTCCGCCACCCAGAGCCACGACGTCGCCTGCACCAAGTGCAAGTTCTTCGACGATCATGTCGCCAAGCCGCAGGCCGACGAAGGCCTGTGCCGCTTCAACCCGCCGGTGTCGCAGCCGAGCGCTGACACGCATGGCCTATGGCCCGTCGTGTCCTCCAAGGACTGGTGCGGCCATTTCAGCGTCGACACGCTGGCGGCCGGCTCCGCCGATTGAGTTCGACACGGCCGAATGACCGGAACGGGCGCCACCCTTCGGGGTGGCGCCCTTTTGTTTGTTTTTCAACGTTCTGATGACGTCGCATGCCAAAGTCAGCGAGCCCGTTTTGGTCGCACTCTAGCGCACAACACTGCGACATAAAGATGTTGCGGGTCCGAACCGGATCTGCTGTCCTTCATCGTTCGTAACACTCTGGCGTAACGCTGGGTGTAGCGGGAGGTGTTGCGATGAGAATCACTGCATTCTTGACGGTGGCCTTTCTAGCCAATCCGATGTCGGTGTGTCTGGCACAAAACGTGAAAGCGACGTCAGTCAATCTGGGTGTTGCGGCCCCGGCCTTCGCCATAGATGGCAGCGGGAACGCTCTTCTGGCTTCGCTCCATACCTTTGATACCATTAACATTGATCCGAACGGCGGTCAGTATGGATTGCTCCCGATAGCATCGCTTCCATGCCATCAGGTTAATCAGGTCTATGTGCTTGCGCAGTCCTGCCTCGGTGCGCAAGCAGCCACGGCCGCAGAAACCTATGGCTACTCTTTCAATATGGCGAATACGGACACTGGTGGAGGCGCGCCAGCGTCTTCCGCTGCCGGAGGCTCGGGGACGGACAAGGTTGTTGTCTATATCGGCGGCGATCAGCGTAGCTCGCATAGTAATTTGTGGGGGCTGAATGCCGTCGTGACGGCCGAACCGGGTATGGGCGGCATCGCGGGTGCAGAATGGGACTTGAACAGGTTCGCTACCTGTAACTCTAAGACCGATCTCGCATGGATTGGTGACACGAGCTGCCCTCAATTCATCGGTCAATGGATTACTGGGCTCAACGGCGGTGGCACCGGTGGTCCTGCCGTTTTCATCACTCAAGTTGGTGGGAGCCAGACCGCTCTTTGGAACGACGGCATTGCCATCGCACCCGGCCCGGTCGTACGGGATACCGGATTTCTGGATGCCAGCAATAGCACGACGGTTCTCAAAGCAAACGGAACGCATACCTACGGTCTGGATGTCTACAACTCCAACATCACCGCCGGAACAGTGCGAATGATGTCCGGAAATTTCTGGGGAGCGACCAATGGTCAGGGGCTGTTCTGGTCGCCAGGCCCGGGCACGAACGGTTCTACCGGCGCCAGCGATAGCATCACCGATTTCGGAGCCGGCCTACAAATTGCAACGGACGCAAATCACATACTAACCCTTTCTGGCGGGAATGTCGTAGTCTCTGCCGGGGCCCTGTATTTCGAGATCGTCGGCGGGAGCACCGGGCCTTCGCCCTTTTTGCAGCAGAATGCTGCAGGCCATCTGCATATCGGTCGGAGCGGAGGTGCTCCGGGAAGCCTTGACGTTGATGGAACCGTCCAGGCCGCGAACTTGCAGGTGAACGGTTCCGTCTTCTTTCCGACAAGCCATGGCAATCAAACAGTTCTGACGACCGACTCGAGTGGATCCCTACACGTTGGTGGAACTGGAGCTAACAGCGCATTCAACGTCGATGAACCAACCAATTTCTCCAAGCTGACGGCATCCGGGGTGGTGAGCGCTGGAAGCGTCTCCGCCGCGAACGCCATCAGCTATGGTACGGCTAACTCATCAGGCAATCACGCGGTGACTGAGGAGTCTCTGTCTGTCTATGCATCCAGCGGTGTCGTAGCGCTGACACCGAACGGGCTTGCGGAAAGCGCCTCGAACAACATCGGCGTCATCACCACCGGTGGTGCGAAGGTGACAGCCGACGTCATGTGTCAGAACGGGCAAGACACCAGCTCCTGGATCATAAAGGGAACGTTTTTAGCTGTTAATGGAACTCTCAAGCTTATGAGCTCTTCAACGACGACAGATATTCAGCCGACGTCAGGCGCTGCGCCATGGCAGATTGGTATCACCGCCGACACGCAGAACAACGCGCCGGAAGTCGTCGTTGGATTTCCGGCGGGCAATACAGCAAATATTGACTGCACCGCCCACGCGGAGATTATCACGGTCAGGTAAAGAGCCTATTTTCCGAACGGAGATGCCGATATGCCGGACTCATCGTCCGTCCGACGGATGAAATCGGTGGCATTATCGTGCAACTCGTGCAGGGCCTGTTGGTTCGCGTAGACCATGTGACCGGACTGATACTGTTTGATCTCCACATTGCCGGCCAGGCTAGCGGGGATCGGCAGATGCCGCATCTCGAACACGCCTTCGAAATAAGGTGTGCCGAGATCGAAGAAGCCCTGGTTGAGCTGCACATGCAGCTTCGGGTTTGTGATCATCGCCGCCGCCAGGTCGGGAAGAACGTTCGGAGCCCCGTTGCTGGCGCGCATGACGTGCGGGAGTTGGTGCTTGAACGCCCATTCGCGGATGTTGTTGGCGCTGGCCTTGTATTCCAGGAAATCGCCTCCGGTCGGGCCGGCATCGTCGTAATGCAGCACGCGTCGGACATAATCGTTGAAGGTCGACAGATAGGCCGAGGCCATCGACGCGTTCATCGGATCGTATTCCGGGCGCTGCGAAAGCGGATCGATGGCGAACCCAGTGAAGCGGCTGTCCAGGCGTCCCGTATCCATGCTGTCGGCGCCCAGCAGAGTCTGCGCGAACTCGCCGCCATTCACACGGAGCCGGGCCTTCTTCCAGTAGGAGACCGGAATTCCCGTATATTGGTAGAGCTTCTCGGCGACGCGATCGCGATCCGCGTCGCTCAGCGCCGTGCCCTGCTGCAGGGCGGTGTTGTAGTCGCCGAGAGCGAACCGCTCCACCTCGTCCAGGAAGGTGCGCAGATCGGTGGGCGGCGTTCCGGGCAGCTTATGATGGTAGAACGCGGTGGCGGCATAGGTCGGCAGCGCCAGGATGTAGGGCTGGTCGACGCTGGGATTGTTTTCCGGCTCGTCGACGCTGTTGTCGTAATCAAGGATCTGCGACAGCAGGATCACGCCATTCAGGTCGATCTGCTTCTCGCTTGCCAACTCATTGGCGAGGATGGCGGAACGTGTGGTCCCGTAGCTTTCGCCGAACAGGTATTTCGGCGACGAGAAGCGGTTGTAGCGCGTCAGGAACTGGCTGATGAAGTTCGTGAAGGCGTAGGCATCAGGATCGGTGCCGTAGAATTCCTTGTTGGCGTCCTTGCCGGCGATACGACCGAACCCAGTGCCGGGTGCGTCGATGAACACGAGATCGGTCGCATCCAGCAGGCTGTCGTCATTGTTGATCAGCTTGTAGGGCGCCGCATCCGTGTGGGTGTCATTGGCCGTCACCACACGACGCGGGCCGAGCGCGCCCATATGCAGCCACACCGTCGCCGAGCCGGGGCCGCCATTGTACACGAAAGTGATCGGCCGGTTCTCCGGGTGCATGCCCTTCTTGAAATAGGCGACATAGAACATCGATGCTTCTGCGGTCGGGTTCTTTCCATCAGAGGAATCGCTGTCGTTCCAGCCCTTGGGATGCACGACCAGCGTGCCGGAGGCGGCCTGATAGTCGATCTTCTGGCCGCGAACCGTCACCGACCCGTCCGACAGAACCTGCTTCGGCGTGAAATTGGGTGCGACGGACTTGGCTGGCGGCGGCGGTGGGGGAGGAGCGGGATCGTCGGCGCGTGCTGTGGCCAGGGGAAGAAAGACGCAGAGCGAGGCCAACGCCACGCCCCGAATAAGCTCGTTTCTCGACAATGCCCGCTCCCGAATGACAGAGCGGTCATTCTTCCTGCCCGAACCAAGCCAGGCAAGACCGCTTCGAATGGTTCACGCAGGCGGAATGCGGCGTGCGACCCGATCATGCGGCAAAGCGCTGGCGATGATGTGATAAATTGTTTCTGTTTCGATGTGATATCGTGGCCGCTCAATTATGGTTACCGAGAAACGCGTAGACGGTGAACGGCTATGCGGTCCACGATATGTTGTCTTATTCTATTGGCCTTGGCGGCATGTTCGCCGATGTCCGACCCTCCTGGCCCGGTGGCGGGCCGGGACGTATCCTGCCTCAACCGGCAGGGAGGCGTGCCGCTCGCGACGGCCATGGCAGAATGCCACACCAAGGTGCCTGACCTGACCGGTGATACATACCTTCAGGCCGTCGCATTGAACGACAAAATACCGTTCACCATCCGGCCGCAGGCCGATGCCGCAATCAAGAACAAACCCAGTGTGCCCACAGGCTCGCTCATTCCTGAGCCGCCGTCGGCCTACAAAAACGAAGGTCTTGCATTCATGGGAACCGGCATCGATTTCACCGGAACACCGTGATAGGCAGAGGGTTCTCCGTCTTTCCCGGCTAGGGACTTGGACTGATCCGGATAGCGGCTTCGGCATCGTCGGCGGCGAATGTCTCGTGACACACGCCTCTCGCACGCGCCGAAGCATGCCAGTCCATTCCCGATCAGGGTTCAGCACCGGTTCTGCCGAACGTATCGCATGGATTGTAGCTGCCGCGTTGACGAAACGGGAACAGGACAATGCGAATATCCGTGTTACGGCGACAAGCTGACAGAAAATGTTCTTGTGCCGATCCGTCTGTCCCTCGTCTCGATGCCGTTTTCCAGCGGTGAAACATCATGCAGTCGATATCTGGTATGCGACTAGAATACTGAGACGCCGGTCTACGTCGATCAGGGCGACATCGGAAAGGCGGCTTCCGGCGCCGCCAAAGCCGAGGATATCGCCCCGCATGTGGTCCGGTTGCCAAAAGCAGAGCGGGGTTCTGCGCTACTACAGCGACGGTGGGCCGTGAAGCCATCCTTCGCCTGCGCCACGCGCCGCCGAAATCTGGTCAAGAACCACGAGCGCTACGCGACGATACGCGCGAACTTCCATGCCATCGCATACATGCTCAGAAGTGCCGCTCTATTCATGTAGAGTGCATAATAACCCCCTAGAGATGAAACACCACCTTCACACAACCGTCCTGCTTGTCGCGGAAGGTCTCGTAGAGATCAGGTCCTTGTTCGAGATCGCTCGAACGGTGCGTGATCAAGAAGGTCGGGTCGATCGTGCCGGACTGTATGTGGTCCGCCAATGTATCGAGCCAGCGTTTCACGTGTGTCTGACCAGAACGAATGGTCAGCCCTTTCTGGACCACCGCACCCATGTTCACCGGGACAGGTCCGCCATACACGCCCGGCACGGAAACGATCCCGCTGTTGCGCACGGCCTGGATCATCTGTTGCAAAGCGAACGGGCGCTGTGTCGAGGTCAGCTTTTCCTGGATCGTGCTGATCGCGCCGAGAAGACCATGATGACCGTCTGATTCCATGCCGACGCAATCGATCACGGCATCAGGCCCCTCGCCGTTCGTGATCTCCTTGATCCGTTCCAGAACGTCGTCCGTCGACGGATCGATCACATGCGTCGCGCCGGCCAGACGAGCAAGCGATTGGCGCTCGCTCACCATCTCGACCGCGATGACGATCTCAGCCCCCATCACGGCAGCGGACTTGATCGCGAACAGCCCAACCGGACCGGCACCCCAGATCGCGACCTTCTCTCCGCCCTTGAGGTCGCAATAGGCGGCCGCCTGCCAGCCGGTTGGCAGAATATCGGACAGGAACAAGGCCTGTTCATCCGACATGCCGTCCGGCACCTTCATCGGACCGACGTCGGCCATCGGTACCCGCACGTATTCGGCCTGCCCACCGGCGAAACCGCCGGTCAGATGCGAATAGCCGAACAAGCCGGCGGTGGGGTAGCCGAACTGTTGCGCCGCCATCTCTCCGTTCGGGTTGGAGCGAAGGCACGACGCCCAGTTGCCCATGCGGCACATCCGGCATTCGCCACAGTTGATGTTGAATGGCACGACCACGCGGTCGCCTTTCTTCAGAACATGATCCGGACTGCCGACCTCGACGACCTCGCCCATGAACTCGTGGCCAAGGACATCGCCGCGTTCCATCGTCGGCATCTGCCCGTCCATCAAATGCAGGTCGGAGCCGCAAATGGCGCAGGCCGTCACACGCAGGATGACATCTCGACCATCCTGGATGATGGGATCAGGCACCGTTTCACAGCGAATATCGTTCTTCCCATTCCAGCAAAGTGCGCGCATTTTAAAGGTCCTTTTCCGCTCGGCCGCCAGCGCCCTTTGACGCGAACCACCGTATACGGAATGCCAAGTTCCGGGAAGATACATGGTTCAACCGGGAACAACGCCTGCTTTATCACGATAAGCTGAGGAGGCGGATGATGCATGCTGCCGGGCAAACGGCGGCGGAGAGAAACCTTGCTGAACACGGCGGATGAATCGCTGATACTTCTGAAGGATATCCCCTTTTTCGCTTCGGAGGCGGAGCGGATCGATCGTGAGGGCGGGCTGCCCGATGCTGCCATGAGGCGTCTTCGTGCCATCGGGACTCTTAGGCTCCCTCTCCCTACGGCATCAGGTGGGGCCGGTGTCGGTACCGATCCGGCCGGTGCGATCGCCGCATTGTCTCTTCTGCGCGCATTGGGGCGCGCCGACCTCTCCTTGGGGAGATTGTTCGAAGGGCATATCAACGCGATCCGTCTGGTGGTTCTGCACGGAAACGCCGCGCAGAAGCGCGCACTGGCCGAGAAGGTCAAGCAGGGCGATCTGGTCGCTCTCTGGGTGACTGACGAGATGCCGGTGCGGTTGCAGCGCGACGGATCGGACTGGGTGCTCACCGGCCAGAAAAGCATTGCCTCTGGCGTTGGTGTGGCCGGCCTCGCGCTGATCACGGTTCAGCCACCGGAGGGCCATCCGCGCCTGGCCCTGATGCCAGTGGAAAAGACGGTGCAGGCGGCGCGTGTTTCCTTGAGCGGCATGCGCGGTGCGGCCACCGGTCGTTACGACTTCACGGATGCACGAATCGCAGATGACGCGTTGATCGGCCCGCCTGGGATCTACCTGTCACAGCCGGAATTCTCCGCTGGCGCCTGGCGCGGTGCGGCAGTAGCGCTGGGTGGAATCGATCGTCTCGTCGACGAGATGCGCGAGATCTTGCAGTCGCGCGGACGCAGCGCCGATCCGCATCAGCGTGTCCGCATCGGCGAAGCGCTGATCCATCGCGAAACCGCCGCTTTCTGGTGTCGCCGGGCCTGTCTGGTGGCCGAAGGGCAGGGATTCGCGGCCGGCGACGTGCAGGCGACGGTGAACCTGGCGCGGATTGCTTGCGAAAAGGCGGGGTTGGCCGTGATCGAGCTGGTCCAGCGCGGGTTGGGGTTTGGTGCGTTTCTGCGCGGCAGCGTCGTGGAGCGGACGATGCGCGATCTGGCGACCTATCTGCGCCAGCCGGCACCGGACGAGACGCTGGTCGAAGCCGCTGCCTGGTTCACCGATCGCGATCTGCCCGATCCGGATCGGGCGTCGGGGCGGCCGGTATGATGCGTGCGGCGGATATGCTGGAAGCGTTTCGTGCGTTTCCCCTCGGCACGATCGACGGCGTTTTCCCCGGCACGATCCTGATCCTGGCGCCGCATCCGGACGACGAGTCCCTCGGCTGTGGCGGCATCATCGCCGCCTTGTGCGCGGCCGGACGGCCGCCGATCGTGGTTGTTCTTACTGATGGCGCCGGCTCGCACCCATCCTCGCCGAGCTGGCCGCCCGAGCGGCTGCGTGCCGCCCGAGCCCGGGAAGCCGCGCAGGCGGTGTCTCTGCTCGGATTGCCGGCGGAACGCCTGATCCTGATGGGGTTGCCGGACACGCGTGCGCCGCAGGCGGGACCGGATCTCGATCGTGCGGTGGCGGATCTGGCCGCGATCGCAACGGCGCACCGGTGCGACAGCATCTTTTCGAGCTGGGAGCATGATCCGCATGGGGATCATCTCGCCGCGTGGCGTATCGGACAAGCGGCGTCCGCACGGATCGAAGCGCGCGCTCTGGCCTATCCCGTCTGGGGATGGACCCTGGACGGTGATACCGAACTGCCCGGCGGAGCTCCGCTCGGCTGGCGGATCGACGTGGAACAGTTCCTTCCCGTCAAAGCCGAGGCCATCTCCGCGCATGCGACGCAGCACGAAGGCCTGATCACGGATGATCCGAACGGTTTCTCCTTGCCCTCCGATTTTCTGAGCCTGTTCCAGACACGGTTCGAAACTGTGCTGCTGCCATGAGCGGAGAAAGCTGGGGGCGCGACGTGTTCGACCGGCTCTACGGCGCCGATCCCGACCCGTGGCGGTTCGATAGCAGCGCCTATGAGGCCGGAAAATACGCAGACACGCTCTCCCAGCTCGAGGATCGACGATTCTCGAATGGGCTCGAACTCGGCTGCGGCAACGGGGCCATGAGCATTCGTCTGAGCGAGCGATGCGATACGTTGCTGGCAGTGGATATCTCGCCCAAGGCTCTGGCACTGGCGAAACGCCGCTGCGCGGAGCGGACGGGCATCTCGTTCTGCGAGGCTTCCATGCCGGGCGGGTTTGACATTCTGTCCCCTGGACCGTTCGACCTGGTCGTGATCTCCGAACTGCTTTATTTCCTGAATCCGATCGATGTGTCCGATCTCGCCACGCGTGTTGCCGCAGTACTGGCTGATCAGGCACTGGTTGTCCTGGTAAACTGGACAGGCGAAACGGATACACCGTGCACGGGAGACGAGGCCGCCGAACGGTTCGCACGGCGGCTCGGCGCACAGGGGCGATTCAAGCGAACGCTTCTCCGCCGGGATACTTACCGGATCGACAGGCTATGCCGGGCCGTTCGCTGAACGGGCGCGGGGTCTCTCAGGCCACCGGCTCAATGTCGAAAGCCCGGCTTGGGACCGTGTGACTTTGCAGCAACATGCCCACGATCCGCTCCGCTTCTCGGTGATGCCGTGCCAGCAGACGTCTTTCCACCGGTCTGCGCTCTAGCGCGGCACTGTTGCGCTCCAGCGCATCCCAGCCTTGGCCCTGGAACGGCAATTGCAGCCAGGCTCCCAGCGCAGTGCTGTCGACACCGAGCGCCAGCGCGAATGCTGTCACGTCGGCGGCCGGTCCACCGCAGCGGCGCAACTGCCGAAACGTCGCCCGTGTCCTGGCCCGGTGCAGTGCCGCTGCCGGGGATTCCAGCGATTCGTCCAGAAGCGGATCCTGTTTCAGCATGCGTCGGGCCATGGTGTCGGCCATGCCGCCGCGTGCACGCCCCACCGTCCGGCCGGATACCACCACCCGCACGTCCGGCGCGTGCCGGATCGGCCGGTCTACCCGCCGCAGCGCCTGGAGGAAGGCACGGTCTTCGCCGGTTGCCAGCGGTGGCACTCCACCGGCCGCCTGCCAGGCGCGCACGGTGACGGCGATGCTGGCGCCGGAATGCTCCGTATGGCGCGGCCAGGGATCGAACGGATCGGGATCGGCAAGGGAGTGGATGCGATCGAGCAGGGTGCCGAACGCGACCTCCCGCGCATCGTCCTCATGTAATTCGGCCGGAATTAACCTCGCCTCGACGGGATCGATCTCCGCCTGGCCGCACACCACCTCCACCCCCGACAGGAAGGCGCGCCGCGTTGCCGATACCCAATCGGGTGCGACCAGCCCATCCGCATCGGTTGCCAGAAGAAGGCCGTCCGGCCCCGCGATCGTAGCGGCGATGCGCATGGCCCAGGCCCGCGCCGTACCGGCATTCGCCTGCTCCGGTGGAAGCGACGTCTCGATCGCGGTGACCGGAAAACGCAGCCTGGGACGGACGAGATCCACCATCGCCATCGTGTCGTCGGTGGTGTTGTTGACCAACAGCACGACGTGGTCCGGAGGCGCATCACGCTGGTCCGACAAAGCCAGCAGACACGACCCGATCCGCTCCGCCTCATTCCGGACGGGAATGGCGACGCAAGCCGTTGCTGACGCTGGGGACATCGGCTTTCTCCCGGAACGGATGGAGGCCGGTGCCGCCGGGTCCGGTCGCGTCATGACCTAACGTCCGGAAGGCGGAAAGACGTTCTTCGCGCAGGACACGTGTTTGTGCGGAGGGGGAGGCGTCGCCACATGGCGTGACGAGGCCCATCATGAGAAAGCCGACAGCGGCCGCGACCGATCTGATCCAGGAGAGTTGGGTTCATGAGCATGGAACACAGGCGGCTCGGCCGCTCGGGCCTTCGCGTACCCGTTTTGAGCCTCGGCACGGCGACCTTTGCCGGGCGGGGCGAGTTCTTCGAGGCCTGGGGCGCCACGGACGTTTCCGACGCCTCGCGCATGATCGATATCTGCCTCGACTCCGGGCTGAACATGTTCGACAGCGCCGACATCTATTCAGCCGGCGGCGCCGAAGAGGTGCTCGGTGCGGCGATCAAGGGGCGCCGCGATCAGGTGCTGATTTCCACCAAGGCGACCTTCCGTCTCGGGGAGGACGCCAACGATGTCGGCTCGTCCCGCTTCCATCTGGTGAAAAGCGTCGAAGGCGCGTTGAAACGTCTCGGGACCGACCGGATCGACCTGTTCCAGTTGCACGGCTTCGACGCCATGGTACCGCCGGAGGAGACGCTCGGCGCACTCGACGATCTCGTACGGGGGGGTAAGGTCCTCTATGTCGGCTGTTCGAACTTTTCCGGCTGGCACCTGATGAAGTCGCTTGCTGTGGCCGAGCGCTACAACCTGCCGCGCTATGTGGCGCATCAAGCATATTATTCGTTGATCGGCCGTGACTATGAAAACGAGCTGATGCCGCTGGGGCTGGACCAGGGCGTCGGCGCCATTGTCTGGAGCCCGCTCGGCTGGGGGCGTCTGACCGGCAAGATCGGCCGAAACAAGCCGATCCCGGCGCAGTCGCGCCTGCACAAGACGGCCGAGATGGGGCCACCGGTGGAGGACGAGCATCTTTTCGCCGTCACCGATGCGCTGGAAACCCTGGCGGCCGAACTCGGCAAGACGGTGCCACAGATCGCGCTGAACTGGCTGTTGCAACGCCCGACAGTGGCCAATGTCATCGTCGGCGCCCGTAACGAGGAACAGCTCCGGCAGAATCTTGGTGCGGTAGGCTGGTCTCTGACGGCCGAGCAGGTCGCGCTACTGGACAAGGCGAGCCATCGGGTCAAACCCTATCCCTACTGGCATCAGCAGGGCTTTTCCGAACGGAACCCGTTTCCGGTTTGAGAGCCGGCACGGACCTGACGGAACCGGACTGGGTCCACGTCGCTATCGCGTAGGGAAGGAACGACCATGGACCAGCTCAGCGTCGGCGTCGCGGACCCGGCCGCGCTCCAACGGGCCTTTCGTGCCGTGCGCGACCACACGGAGTTCCTGAGTGCGGCCCTTTCGCCGGAGGATCAGGCGATCCAGTCCATGCCCGATGCCAGCCCAGCCAAATGGCATCGTGCGCATACGACCTGGTTCTTCGAGCAGTTTCTGCTCCTGCCGCATGATCCGTCCTACCGGCCTTACGACGAGGCGTTCGGGTTTCTGTTCAATTCCTATTACGAAGCTCTGGGCGCGCGCTATCCGCGTGCGACGCGCGGGCTGGTGACACGCCCGGGTGCGGTGGCGGTGTCGGCCTACCGCGCGCATGTGGATGCGGCGGTCCGCCGTCTGATCGATTTCGTTCCCGGCACGGCGGGCACTCTGGTGACGCTCGGTCTGCATCACGAGCAGCAGCATCAGGAACTTCTACTCACGGACATGCTGCACGCCTTCGCGCAGAACCCGCTCGCCTGGCGTGGCGACGGCATGCCGGTCGTGCCAGGCTGGTCGGCCCCACGGGGGGAGAACGGTCCGACGGTCTTCGTGAACCGCCCTGACGGTATCGTGGAGATCGGCCATGCCGGGGGCGGGTTCGGTTTCGACAACGAGTTCCCCCGTCACCGCGCGCTGTTGCAGCCGCATGCCCTGGCGAACCGCCTCGTCCGCAATGCCGAATGGCTCGACTTCATGCGGGCCGGTGGCTACCGGCAGGCGGCGCTGTGGATGTCGGACGGTTTCGCGACGGCGAGATCGGAAGGCTGGGACGCGCCGCTGCACTGGCGGCCGGACGGGGAGGGCGGCTGGTTGCAGGTCTCGCCGGGCGGCCTGTCCGCGGTCGACCCGGAACAGCCTGTCCGCCATGTCTCCTGGTACGAGGCCGACGCCTTCGCGCGCTGGTCGGGGGCGCGTCTGCCGACCGAACACGAACTGGAAG
Organism: Lichenicola sp. GTC18331; assembly: GCF_055386855.1. Classification (NCBI taxonomy): domain Bacteria; kingdom Pseudomonadati; phylum Pseudomonadota; class Alphaproteobacteria; order Acetobacterales; family Acetobacteraceae; genus Lichenicola; species Lichenicola sp. GTC18331. Next base: position 2,664,476 of record NZ_AP045015.1, read on the forward strand.
CCGCCGCCGGCGATCTGCCCGAGTTCCACGGCCATGTCTGGCAGTGGAGTAACAGCGCCTATCTCGCTTATCCCGGGTTCCGCCCCATCCCGGGTGCGATCGGCGAGTACAACGGCAAGTTCATGATCAACCAGATGGTGCTGCGTGGCTCTTCTGCCGCCACCCCGCCCGGCCATGCCCGCGACAGCTACCGCAATTTCTTTCAACCCGAGAAGCGTTGGCAGATGACCGGCCTGCGGCTGGCGCGCGACTCCTGATCCCTGTCTCGAGCGAGAATTCATGCCCGATATGCCGACGCCGCCCGACGTGACGGTCGAGATCCTGTCGGGTCTCTGCGCCGCACAGAAGACGCTGCCCGCCAAGCTGTTCTACGACGATGTCGGCTGCGCCCTGTTCGAACGCATCACGCGCCTGCCTGAATACTACGTGACCCGCGCAGAGAATGCGCTGCTGGCCCGCCATGCCGCCGAGATCGCCGCGCACGCACCGATCGGTGCCGCCCTTGTCGAATACGGCGCCGCGGACGAAAGCAAGGGCATGAGGCTGGTGGATGCCGGCACACGGGCCTTCACCGCCTATGTGCCGATCGACATCGCCCCGGGGGCGCTAGACGCGATCGTTTCTCGAATGGGCGAAAGCCACCCGGCGATGCCGGTGCTGCCCGTCGCGGCGGATTTCATGCAGCCGCTCGTGCTCCCCGCCACCCTGTCCGACCGACCCTGTTTCGGCTTCTTCCCCGGTTCCACCATCGGCAATTTCCGGCCGCCGGCCGTGCATCGCTTTCTCGGCAACGTGCGCGAGACCCTGTCCGGAACAGCGGCGCCGATGTTGGTGGTCGGCACCGATCTCCGCAAAGACGAAACGATGCTGATCCCGGCCTACGACGATGCGGACGGCGTTACGGCACGATTCAACCTCAACATCCTGTCGCACGTGAACCAGATCGCGGCTGCGGACTTCGATACGGCGACGTTCCGTCACCGCGCCCGCTGGAATGCCCACGAGGGACGCGTGGAGATGCATCTGGAAAGTCAGGCGGATCAGCGCGTCATGGTCGCCGGGACGCCGATCAGCTTCCGTCGTGGCGAGACCATCCATACGGAAGACAGCTACAAGCATACGCGCGAGGGCTTTGTCGCCCTCGCGCAAGCCGCCGGATGGCGATCAGGCGGTTTTTGGTCCGACCCGGACGGGCTGTTCGGGATGCATCTGCTGCTGGGCTGATCCGATCCCGATCCAACCGGCCTGCTTGGAGGCGATGATGTCGAAACGCCGGAACGTGACGGGCGTGTCGACAAGGCGGTCGATCGCCTCCAGCACGCCGTTATTGGCGATGCCGTGCAGATGCGCTTCCCGCGCCGCATCGTCCGGAAAGGTGTCGAACACCGCGTAGCCGTTCTTGGCCGTGCGCAAGGCATACCAGGCCAGGGTCTTCGGTTCGGTCGCCGCATTCTCGCGCGCCTTGACGAGAGCCTCGCCGAAATCGCGTCCACCGCCGAGTTTGGTTTCGATCTCCGCGTAGGTGCCGACGGTCGGAACCGCATCGGCATCCGGCACGATGGCGGCGACGATCTCCGACATCGAGACGTGCGGCATGCCGTGCAGGCTGGTCATGGTCTTGATCACCAGACCGCGCCCGATCGCACCGGCGATATGCTTGATACGCCCCATCGCGCCGTCGAACGTATCGAAGATGCCGAAATGGTTCTCGTCGAAGCGGATCGCGTACCAGTCCCGCGTGTCCGGCTCATCCTGGGCCTTGGCGAGGGCCTTCTCAAGAAAATCCCTGATCTCCTCGGTGGTGGACTGCTTGGCTTCGACTTCCACAAACAAGGCGTTGGGCATGGCACGACCTCCTCCTTTTGTTGGAAACGAAACAGATCGAGCCCGGCCAGGGTTTCACCGCCGCACAGCAACGCTCCAGCCCAGCGAGGCGCTATCGCCCGGTGCGATCCGCAGCAATCCCGGCTTCTGCTCGAACGGACCGTCGAACGCTTCCGGGCTGGCGAAACCATGCCAGGGCTCGATGCACAGGAATTCCGCACCGGGCTTCGACCAGATGCCCAGCGCGCTCATGCCGTGCCAGCCGATCAGCAGCGCCAACGGCGCATCTGGTGCCTCGAAGCGAACCGAACGGCTGTTCGGGTTAAGCAGGATCACCGCATCGTCCTCGAACAAGGCCGGATCGAGCGGCAAGGAATCGTGCCGGATCGGTGTCGGATGGGATTGCTCCGTCAGCAGTCCGGCCTCCACCCGCCGGATCGGTTCCGGTTCCGGTCGCTCGAACACCAGGCGGTGCGAAAGCGGGTCCACACCGTCCGCGAGTGGCCAGCGAAAGGCCGGATGCGCGCCGACCGAACAGAACAGCGTGTCGTCGCCGGGATTGCGGATCAGGTAGTCCACATGCAGCGTGTCGCCGTCGAGGCGGTAGCCGATCTCCAGGGCGAACGGGGAGGGAAAGCGCTTCGCGCTCTCAGCGTCGGATAGCAGCGAGAGACGGCATCCGCGCGCGTCGCGGGAGACCCAGTCGAACCGGCGGTCGCGTGCGAACCCGTGCTGGCTCATCGGATAATCGCGCCCGCCCTGGCGCAGCGTGTCGTTCTTCAGCCTGCCGACGATGGGAAACAGAACCGGCGCGTGACGCTTCCATTCCGGCCCGGCCTGCCACAGCATTTCGCGGCCGCCCGCTCGCAGCGAGCAGAGTTCGGCACCCTCCGCTTTCACCACGAAAGCGAGATCGCCATGGCCGAATGCATGCGTATCGGGATCGCTCACGGGAAAACTCCTTCTCCGGTGCCTGCAATGAAGAACGGGTTGGCGAAATCGCTGTCCGCCGGCTGATTGCGCTTTCCGTAGCGGAGCGGCGCGCCGTCGACGGTCCGCACCCATCCGCCGGCGGCACGCAGGATCGCGTCCGCCGCCGCCGTGTCCCATTCCATGGTCCTGCCGAGACGCGGATACAGATCGGCGGTTCCCGCGGCCACCAGACAGAACTTCAGCGACGATCCGGCCGAGACCAGCGCGGAGACGCGATGGCGCGCGATGAACGCATCCGTCTCCGCGGTTCGGTGCGAGCGGCTGGCGACGATCACCAGCCCGTCCTCGGGTGGCGTGCGAACATGAATCCGCCGGTCGCCCTCGAACGCCCCGTCGCGATCGCCATGGAACAGCCGTCCGAGGGCCGGCGCTGACACCACCCCCACCGTGGGCACGCCGTGTTCCACCAGGGCGATGTTGACGGTGAACTCGCCCGAACCGGCGATGAATTCGCGCGTGCCGTCCAGCGGATCGACCAGGAAGAACCGGTCCGAAGGCGGCGGCACGCGCCCCGCGGCGACGGATTCCTCGCCCACGACAGGAATGTCCGGAAACGCCTCCGCCAGGCGACGCAGGATCAGCGCCTCCGCCTTCTCGTCCGCCTCCGTGACCGGCGACCCGTCCGTCTTGCTGCACGCGGTGATCCTGGCCTGGAACAACGGCAGGATCAGCGCGCCGGCGTCCTCCGCGATGGAGATCAGGGCGTTTTTCATGCGGTCAGGCAAAGCAGGTGGATGTGTCGCCGGTCAAGCGGCGGCGGCACCGTGTCCGATGGCGATCGCGACCGCCTTCCTCTACGAGAGCGGCATCGGAGAGCGAGAAGGAGGGCCGGGATGGACGATCTGCTGGTGGAGGTGCTGCGCGGCGATCAGGTCGAATCCCGCCATCTGGGCAGCGCCGTCGTGGCGGATGCCGATGGGCGGGTGGTGTTCGCCGCCGGGGATGTGGAGGCACCGACCTTCACACGCTCCACGGTGAAGGCGCTGCTGGCCCTGCCCCTGGTGGAAAGCGGTGCCGCGGACCGGCTCGGCCTCGACGATCGCGCCCTCGCCCTGGCCTGCGCCTCGCACGTCGGTCTCGCCGCTCATGCCGAGATCGCCGCCGCCATGCTCGCGCGCGCCGGGCGCGACCTGTCCTGCCTTGAATGCGGCGCGCACTGGCCGACCGCGCGCGAAGGGCAGGTGGCGCTGGCGTCGCGCGGCGCGTTGCCGACCGCCCTGCACAACAACTGTTCCGGCAAACATGCCGGCTTCGTCTGCCTCGCCTGCGATTCAGGCGAGGCGGTGGAGAACTATATCCGGCCCGAGCACCCGGTGATGAAGCGCACCACCGCGGCCTTGGCGCGCGCGACGGACACGGTGCTGGACGAGCGCAACCGCGCGACGGACGGGTGCGGCATCCCGACCTACGCCATGGGCCTGCGCGCCCTGGCGACCGGTTTCGCCCGCTTCGGCAGCGGCGCCGGCCTCGACGCCGATACCGCCGAGGCGGCGCGTCGCCTGCGTCGGGCCGTCGCGGCGCATCCCGAGCTGGTGGCCGGGCCGGGCCGGTTCGACACCGTGCTGATGAACGCGTTCGGCGAGCGTGCCTTCAGCAAGATGGGCGCGGAAGGCCTGCAGGTGATCGCCCTGCCGGAACACGGGCTGGCGATCGCGGTGAAATGCGCCGACGGGGCCGCGCGCGGGGCGGAGTCGGCGGCAGCCTCTCTGGCGGCCCGCTTCCTGGGCGAGAACGAGGTGCTGCGCCGCCTGTCGCACCCCGTGCTGCGCAACTGGACCGGAACGGAGGTCGGCGCCCTCCGTCCGGTGATCTGACCCTGATCCGGGGCGGTTCGCGCGAAACGCCCCGGTGTCAGGATCAGCGGCGTGGATCGTGCGGTGCGGCCGCGTCCTGGTGCGACGGCCGGTGCCTTGCATAGCCGAGATAGAACGCGCCCGCGGTGAAAATGAACGCGCCGACGGCGTTGCCCAGCGTGACGGGGATCTCGTTCCACAGCCACCATTGCGACAGCGAGACCGGCGCGCCCAGCATCATGCCGATCGGAATGGCGAACATGTTCACCACGCTATGCTCGAAGCCCTGGCTGACGAAGATGAAGATCGGTAGCCAGGCGCCCAGGATCTTGCCGATGGTGGAGGTCGACGCCATGCCCATCACCGAACCGACGCTCACCATCCAGTTGGCGAGGATCGCCTTGGCGAACACGGTCACCAGCCCGGCGAAGCCGAGCGCCTCGTAGACCTGCGTCTTGGACACGGCCAGCGCCCGCAGCTTGTCCGCAACGGCGCCGCCGGCGACATGGCCCGCTTCCGTGGTGGCGATCCAGTAGATGCAGGCATAGATCAGGCTTCCCGCCAGATTGCCGAGGAACACCAGCGCCCAGTTGCGCAGCACGGCGCCCCAGCCGATGCGGCCCGCGAACAGCGCCACCGGCAGCACGGCGAAATTGCCGGTCAGCAATTCGAGGCCGAGCACGATGATCAGCGCGAAGCCGGCCGGAAACAGCAGCGCGCCGACCACGAACTGCCCGGTCTGCGCCGCCAGCAGGAACGCCATGGAGGTGACGAAGGCGAGATAGGCGCCGGCCAGCCCGGAGCGCACCAGGATCTGCAACAGGGGCAATCCGGCCTTCACGCGGCCGCTTTCGACGATGTTCTCCAGCACGTCCGCTGGCTTGACGTAGTCCGACATCAGGTTCGCTTTCCTTGCCCGGCCATCGCTCGACCGGGCGGTTTTCGCCGCACGCCGGATCGCCGGAACCCAAGGGATCGGGAAAAGCGGAGAACGGCGCACGCACGGAGGGATTCGGGGCGGCCGTTTCGGGCCGGTCCTGTTCCGTGTCGTTCCATGTCGATGCCGTTCGCACAACGGACCGCGCCGGACGTGATGAGCTTCCACACGAGATCGGCGGATTCGGTGGCCGGAACGACACAGGCGCACCGAAACAAAGGTCCGGAACTGCGCATTCGCCAGATCGCAGTGCGAAGAGGACGCGTGACGACCGCTCGGGAAACGGGGCGACCTCTGCGGTCCCTCGACCGGCCCAGGGCCGCCGCAGCGGCATCAATCCAGAGACGGACGGCCGCGCATGCGTTTGGTGTCGCCGCGTATGGTCTTGCCGTCCATGCGACGGTTCTTGGAGCCGAGCGTCGGACGGGTCGGGCGGCGCTTCGGTGGGGGCGGTGCTGCCGCCTCCCGGATCAGCGCCACCAGACGATCCAGCGCATCGGCACGGTTGCGCTCGCGTGTGCGGTGGCGCTGGGCGGTGATCACGATCACCCCGTCATTGGTCAGCCTGTGCCCCGCCAGCCGCTCCAGCCGCGCCCGCACCGCATCCGGCAGGTTCGGCGAGCGCCGCGCATCGAAGCGGAGCTGCACCGCCGTTTCCACCTTCTGGATGTTCTGCCCGCCCGCTCCCGACGCGCGCAGGAACGACTCCGACAGTTCCTCCTCGTCGATCGACAGCCGGGGGGTGATGGGGATCAGAGCGATGACACGGGTCCATGCGACGGAAAGGGATGCGCGGCAGCATGTGGACGCGCGGCGCGGTTTCCGCAATCGTCGCGCCGCCCATGCGTCGGCCCGGTCCGGGCCCGAAGGCCGGAGAGAAGAATGACGAAGACCATGTTCTGCGGGGTGCTGCTGTCGGCGGCGATTCTGCTGCCCGCCGCCCACCCGGCTTTGGCGCAGCAAAGCTACCTGCAGCCGCCGGCCCAGATGGACGACAAAGGGCGCTGCGTCTACTTCTCCCGCCTCGTGCGTTTCACCGCCGAAAGCAAGAGCGTGTGCGACGAGGGGCGCAAGGTGAAGACCGGCCCCGTCACCGCCCATATCCTCGATCAATGCCTGGCACAGCTCGGCCGCGGCTTCGATGCCACCAGCATCACCGACATGACCGACGCCTTCGCCAGGCAGGTGCAGTCGCAGGGTTTCGGCAATGCCTGCAACCAGATCAAGGCGCAGGCCTGGGATCTGGTCGCACAGTAGGACGGTCACCGGCACGTCAGGCCTCGGCCGGCTCCTTGTCCACCGCCACCTGATTCCGGCCGCCGGCTTTTGCAGCATAGAGCGCCCGGTCGGCGGATGCGATCAGCGCGGAGATGGGCCCGTAGCCGTAGCGGCCCGTGGCAACGCCGACGCTGATCGTCACGCGGTCGCCCGTGACGGTCCGGTTCGGGATCGCGAGCTGGGAAACGGTCATCCGCAATCGTTCCCCGATCTGACGGGCCTGGGCGATCGTCGCGCCAGGAAGCAGAACCGCGAATTCCTCGCCACCGTAACGGAAGACCGTACCGTTCGATTTCGACAGCGCGCGATCCAGCGCCCCTGCCACCATGCGCAAACAGGCGTCCCCGGCGTCGTGGCCGAGACGGTCGTTGATCATCTTGAAATGATCGATGTCGATCAGAAGCAGGGCGATCAGAACACCGTGCTTTCCCGACCGGCTCCACAACTCCGTCAGATCGTTCTGGAAAGCGCGGCGGTTCGCGATCTCGGTCAGGTCGTCATACAAGGAAAGACGCAGCAGGCGATCCCGCGCCAGGGCCAGCGCATCCTGGGCCTCCAGGTGATGGCTTTCCGTGATGGCCGAGCGCACCACCATGAGACCGAGCGCCAGCGTCATGGCGATCACGCTGGCCACGAACTCCTCCCGCGCGATGCTCATGGAAAGCCACATCAGAAGCAGGGTGAAGAAAGCAGGAGTCGCTCCGTCCACCAACAACGTCAGCTGACGCCGGGTCTGCACCGGTCGGGGCTCGGGATCGGGCTCCGCGGCCTTAAGGAACAGCAGACTGAGGAACGGCACGTCGACCAGGACCGACATGAGCGTGGGGGCGAAACCCGTGCTCAAGGCAAAGCTGTTGTAGGCGTCGGTCGCACCCGCATACAGCAACAAGAAAAGCAGAGCGGCGCGATCGAACGCTGCACGCTGAAGCGAATGGGATCGCCCCATCACCCGCAAGGCGGCGATCGAGACCAGAGCCAGGTTCTCATAGTAGAGCAGCTTGATCAGACGCGCGCTGGAAACCGGGAGCACGCTCCGGTCCACGAACGGCAGGGCCGAAAACACGGCGATATAGAAGAGGAGCGCCGCCAGAAGACTCTGCGCGATGTCGATCCAGGCCAGCCGGCGCACGAGGCCGGGGCGATCCGGCAGAGCCAGGGCGGCGATCACGGCGATGCCGTAGGACAGGTAGAGAAACCCGGACAGGTCGGCGACGAACGGCGAAATATGCGAAACGCCGTCGGCCCAGGCCGCCGCGATCGACCCTGTGCAGTTGATGAGAAGCCCAGCGCCCAGCAGCGTCCACGCAATCCGTACGGTGGCGGTGCTGCCGCTGGCCAGTCGCCAGATCGCCACCACGGCCAGCAGCGGATCGGCAATCATGAACGGGTAGTCGAGCAAGCCGGCGCTGGACGTATCCAGCAGAATCGCCACCGCATGCGAGACCATGAACAACAGCGAAAGGCCGAGCCAGGGGCGCCACGCCGTTGTCAGCATATGTCGGTGGCGATCCTCAAGCCGGGCGCATGCCCAGCCGCCGGATCAGCGCCATGTCGCGGTTTGCCGCCGGATTGGGTGTGGTCAGGAGCTTCTCGCCATAGAAGATCGAGTTGGCACCGGCCAGGAAGCAGAGCGCCTGGGTCTCGTCGCTCATCTCCTCGCGCCCGGCCGACAGGCGCACATGGCTCTTCGGCATGGTGATGCGGGCGGCGGCGATCACGCGAACGAAGTCGATCGGGTCCACCGCCGCCACATCGGCGAGCGGCGTGTTGGACACCCGCACCAGCATGTTGATCGGCACGCTTTCGGGATGCTTCGGCAGGCTGGCGAGCGTGGCGATCAGGCTGGCCTGATCCTCCACCGTCTCTCCCATTCCGACGATGCCGCCGCAACACACGTTGATGCCGGCGTCCCGTACATGGGTAAGTGTGTTCAGGCGATCCTCGTAGGTCCGGGTGGTGATGATCTCGCCATAGAACTCGGGCGAGGTGTCGAGATTGTGGTTGTAGTAGTCCAGCCCGGACTGCTTCAGCCGCTCGGCCTGCCGTTCGTCCAGCATGCCCAACGTGACGCAGCTCTCCATGCCCAGCGCCTTCACGCCCTCCACCATGGCGCAGACGGTTTCCAGATCGTGATCCTTCGGGCTGCGCCAGGCGGCGCCCATGCAGAACCGGCTGGCACCGGCTTCCTTGGCTGCACGCGCATCGGCCAGAACCGCCTCCACCGCCATCAGACGGCTGGCCTTGATCGGCGCTTCCAGGGCGGCACTCTGCGGACAATAGGCGCAATCTTCCGGGCAACCGCCGGTCTTGATCGACAGCAAGGTGGAGATCTGCACGTCCAGCGGATCGAAATGGGCGCGATGGGTCGATTGCGCCCGGAACATCAGCTCCGGAAACGGCAGCGCCATCAGAGCGCGCACATCGGACGTGGTCCAGTCGTGACGCAGCCCGCCCGCCATCGTCACGCTTCCGCCTGTTCCGACGCGCGTGCCATCCTTCAGTCCGGCCTGGTCGATGATGCCGTCTGGCATAGTCGCCTCCTCAATCACTGCTCGATCGACGCATGTGCCATATCGCTGCGCGGAGGGGAAACCGATCCTTCCACCGACAAATGCGATTGATTATCACTAACGACTGTGACAGATCGGGCGCGATCCTGGAGACGACGCCATGCCTGTGTATGAACGACGACGCCTCCTCGCGGCCTGCAGTCTGACCGCGTTCGTGCTCGGCACCGGCGAGGCCGCATTCGCGGGCCCGATCCCCATGGCGACAACTCCGGCCGCCCCGGTGACGGCGGCGGATTGCGACATGCCCGGACAGGCCCGGACGGGTGCTTGCTCCAACGAAAGCATCGTGGTGCGCGCCAAGCGCCGCAACCAGACCGAGGTCCGCCTCGGCGGCCAGCTCGGCGCGCTCGGCGACAAGGACGGGCTCGACGTTCCGTTCAGCATCAAGAGCTACGGCGCCGCCCTGATCCTGAACCAGCAGCCGCAAACGCTCGGACAGGTGTTGGAGAACGATCCCTCCGTGCGCACCACCTTCGGCTACGGCAATTTCTCCGAGGTGTTCGTGATCCGCGGCCTTCCGGTCTATAGCGACGACGTCTCGGTCGACGGTCTCTATGGCGTGGCGCCGCGTCAGCTCGTCTCGCCGGAACTCTACGATCAGGTGCAGGTGCTGGACGGCGCCAATGCCTTCCTGAACGGTGCGGCGCCCGGCGGCTCGTCCATCGGCGGCGGCGTCAATCTGGTGATGAAGCGCGCAGGCGAGGAGCCGCTCCTTCGTCTCACCGGCACCTACGCCAGCGATTCGCTGGGCGGCGGCGCCATCGACATGAGCCGCCGTTTCGGGCGCGACAAGCAGTTCGGCGTCCGCATCAACGCCTCCGGTTCCAGCGGCGGCACCACGCTGGACGGCGAGCATCGCGACTCCACGACCGTCGGCGGCGCGTTCGACTGGCGCAGCGACCGGGCGCATCTGTCGCTGGACGTCGCGTATCAGAACAAGGGCGTGCGCTTCGGTCGCGCGGAGATCTTCCTGGCCCCGGGCCTCCAGGTGCCGAAGGTGCCCTCCAACACCCGCAATTATGGCGAGCGCTGGGCCTATACGCGGTTGAAGGACGTGTTCGGCGTCCTGCATGGCGACTACAAGCTGCTGCCAAACCTCACCGCCTATGCCGATGTCGGCGGACGCGACGGCTCCGAGAATGGCGACTATTCCTCGCTCACCCTCTCCAACGGCAGCACGGGCGCCGGCATCGCCGGCTTCCTGCGCGTGCCCCGCACGGACGACAACGAGAGCGTGCGCGGGGGGCTGCGCGCGAAACTCGCCACCGGCCCGATCCGGCACACGCTCGATCTGGGCGGCTCCGGTCTGTGGGAAACCGGCCGCTACGCTTATGCGTCCGCCGGCAAGTCCGCGGCCAATCTCTACACCCCGATCTACGCGCCCCTGCCCAAAATCACCGGCATCGGCGGCGACCTGGCCGATCCCTTCCCGATCAACCGCACCAACCTTGCCAGCGTCTACGGCTCCGACACGCTGTCCGCCTTCGACGACCGCGCGTCCCTGATCGTCGGCGTGCGCGAGCAGCGCATCGTGGTGAACAGTTATGCCTACGCCACCGGCCGTCTGAGCGCGCATTACGACGCCTCCAGGGCGACGCCGGTCGTCGGCCTGGTGGTACACCCCACCCGCGATACATCGCTCTATTTCAACCGGATCGAGGGGCTGGCGCAGGGCCAGATCGCCCCCGCCACGGCCGGCAATGCCGGGCAGTTGTTCCCGCCCTACACATCGGCCCAGTACGAGGTCGGCGCCAAGCTGGAGCGGTCGCGCTTCTCCGCCTCGCTCGCCCTGTTCCAGATCGAGCAACCCAGCGCCTTCAGCCGCCCGGGCGCAAGCGGCGTGCCGTACCTCGTGGTGGACGGAATGCAGCGCAATCGCGGCATCGAAGCCAGCGTCAGCGGCGATCTCACCCGCGGCCTGCGCCTGATCGGCGGCGTCACCCTGAACGACCCGGTGCTCACCAGAACGCTGAACGGCGCCACCGACGGCAACAAGGCGATCGGCATCCCGGACTACACGATCAACGCCAATCTCGAATACGACCTGCCGTTCCTACGTGGCGGCACTGTCACCGGCCGCGTGATCCAGACCGGAACGCAGCAGGTCAACACCGCCAACACGCTGCAACTGCCGAGCTGGACCCGGTTCGATCTCGGTGCGCGCTATACCTTCGTCGCGCAGAAACGCCCGGTCACGCTGCGCTTCGGCGTCGATAACGTCGCCAACGAACGCTACTGGGCGTCCTCCTTCGGCGGCTACCTGCTGCAGGGCGACGCGCGTACCTACAAGCTGTCTCTGTCCGTGGATCTGTAGGCGCCAGGCCTGTATCGGGCGCGGCGCCGGAAGACGGGTCGGGGAGGGGCACCCGCTTCTGCGCCCGATCCGAAACGAGGCGGACGTCAGAAGACGGCCGTCTCCCACGTGCGAAACCCGGAAGGCGTCATAGCGTGTCGCAAATCACGCTACACTTCGGCGCATCCCACCAATGACTGATGTTCTGAACCATATCGCCAGCAAAGGCTGCTGATCGAGTGTAAAAATACACTGAGAAAACAATTGCTTGCGGGATCGTTGCCTGTGGCACGGCGGCTGCTGAGAGGAGAGGGCAACCTTCCACATCAGGAGCCGACCATGGTCCGTATCGTCCGCCCCGCCATTCTCGCCGCCGTTCCCGCCCTGCTGCTGCTCTCGCTGCAGCCGGCCGCCGCCCAGGCCGATCCGGTATCGGCAACGGTGAAACTCTCCGACCTCGACCTGTCTACCCAGGCCGGCATCGACACCGCCAATCATCGTTTCGACGTCGCCGCGCACCGTGTCTGCATGGACGGCAGCTATTCCACCCTGGCCGGCAGCGCGGAAGACGAAGCCTGCCGCGCCGAGGTGCTGTCCAAATTCCAGCCCGCTCTGAACCGCCTCATCGCATCGGCCCGTCCGGCGAAGGCGAACGTGCAACTGGCCCGAGCCGGCGATTGAGCCGGCCCGGACCGTTGGGGATCAGCCCTTCAGAGCCTTCAGCATCGTCTCGCCGAGCAGCGACGGGCTGTCGGCGACATGGATGCCGGCTTCCTTCATCGCGGCGATCTTGGCGGCAGCGGTATCGTTGCCGCCGGTGATCACCGCGCCAGCATGGCCCATGCGACGGCCCGGAGGCGCGGTCACGCCGGCGATGAAACCGACGGTCGGCTTCTTGCGGCTGTTCTGTTGCAGGAACTTCGCCGCATTGATCTCGGACGCGCCGCCGATCTCGCCGATCATGACGATGGATTCCGTCTCGTCGTCGGCCAGGAACATCTCCAGCACGTCGATGAAGTCCATGCCCTTCACCGGGTCGCCGCCGATGCCGACGCAGGTGCTCTGGCCGAGACCCACCGCCGTGGTCTGCGCCACCGCTTCATAGGTCAGCGTGCCGGAGCGCGACACGATGCCGACCTTGCCCTTGCGGTGGATATGGCCCGGCATGATGCCGATCTTGCACTCGCCCGGCGTGATGATGCCCGGGCAGTTCGGCCCGATCAGCGTGCTCTTGGAGCGGCCCAGCGCCGACTTCACCCGCACCATGTCCAGCACCGGAATGCCTTCGGTGATGCAGACGATCAGCGGCATCTCCGCGTCGATCGCTTCCAGGATCGAGTCCGCCGCGAACGGCGGCGGCACGTAGATCACGGACGCGGTGGCGCCGGTCTTCTCGCGCGCATCCGCCACGGTGTCGAACACGGGCAGGTTCAGGTGGGTCGAACCGCCTTTGCCCGGCGTTACGCCGCCGACCATCTTGGTGCCGTAGGCGATGGCCTGCTCGGCATGGAACGTGCCCTGAGCGCCGGTGAAACCCTGGGTGATGACCTTGGTTTCGGAATTGACCAGAACCGACATCAGTTCTTGCTCCCCTTCACCGCGGCGACGATCTTGCGCGCGGCGTCCGACAGATTGTCGGCGTTGATGATCGGCAGGCCGCTCTCGTCGATCAGCTTCTGGCCGAGCTCGACATTGGTGCCTTCCAGACGCACCACCAGCGGCACGCCCAGCTGCACCTCGCGCGACGCCTCGATCACCGCGGTCGCGATGATGTCGCAGCGCATGATGCCGCCGAAGATGTTGACCAGGATGCCTTCGACATTCTTGTCGGACAGCAGGATCTTGAACGCCGCGACGACACGCTCCTTGGTGGCGCCGCCGCCCACATCGAGGAAGTTGGCCGGCTCCGCGCCTTCCAGCTTGATGATGTCCATGGTCGCCATGGCGAGGCCGGCGCCGTTCACCATGCAGCCGATCGAGCCGTCGAGCGCGATGTAGCTCAGGCCATGACGGGCCGCTTCCAGCTCCTTCGGATCTTCCTCGCTCTCGTCGCGAAGATCCTCCAGCTCCGGATGGCGGAACAGGGCGTTGTCGTCGAAGCTCATCTTGGCATCGAGCGCCACCAAGGAGCCGTCACCGGTCACCACCAGCGGGTTGATCTCGATCGACGCCGCATCCAGCCCCACGAACGCGCCGTAGATCGCCTTCAGGACCTTGCCGAAATGGCCGATCGACTTGCCGGTCAGACCCAGCTTCGCCGCCAGCTCGCGGGCGATGTAGTCGGAATAGCCGAGCGCCGGATCGATGGTGGCGTTCAGGATCTTCTCCGGAGAGTGGTGCGCCACCTCCTCGATCTCCATGCCGCCCTCGCGCGAGGCGACGATGGCGATCCGGCCGCTCTCGCGGTCCGTCAGCATGGAGAGATACAGTTCCTGCTTGATGTCGCAGCCGGCCTCGACATAGAGCCGGTTCACCTGCTTGCCGGCGGCGCCGGTCTGCTTGGTCACCAGCACGTGGCCCAGCATCGCGGTCGCGGCTTCCTCGGCCTCGGCCGGGCTCTTCACCAGACGCACGCCGCCCTTGCCGTTCGGATCGTTGGCGAAGCGGCCGGCACCACGCCCGCCGGCATGGATCTGCGACTTCACCACATAGACCGGACCCGGCAGCGAACGGGCGGCGGTGAGAGCCTCTTCGGGGGAACGGGCAACACGCCCTTCCAGCACCGGCAGACCGAACCCCTTCAGAAGGGATTTGGCCTGGTATTCGTGGATGTTCATGCTGGATGAGTTCCTTCCTTGGGCACGCGCCGTTCGGGCCGTCGCCGAAGGGCCCGAGGCTCGGATTCCAGTCGGAGCGGATGTTTGCACCCGGTTCGAACCGAAGTCACGCTGCGCTGCACAAAACTCTTACAATTCTGCCGCCAGACCGTCTGTCACCCGGAATTTCAGTCTGCATGACGTTGAAAACGCTGAGCCTTCTCGATCCGCGTTATCTCAACCGCCCATCGTGTCGAAGCAAGACACCGCCCTGCCCACCGCCGGTCCGGCGTCGGCGGCATCGCTGCAACACCGATCGGAATATCGCCCGGCGGCCGGAACGATCGGCCCCGCCGTCGCTATTCTCCCCATCCGCACCGCCTGGCCCCGTCGGGCGGTGCATCCGATATTTTGTTCCGTTGCAGTCCGGTGTCATAATCCCCGGTCACGGCCGGCATGGAACGGCGTTCCGGACGGCAGGAAGTGGACCGACGTAATGAAGCATTGGCGTATCGAGGACGTGGCCTGGGACCGGTTCGAACCGTCGAAGGTCGATCCCGACGTGCTCAAACTGGTGAAGGCCGCCTCCGTGGTCGAGCGCAACGGCGTCGACTACGCCGTCTACCTCCGCAACGTCTTCAACGACGATCCCGATTTCGGACAGGCCGCCGATAACTGGGCCGTCGAGGAAGTGCAGCACGGCGACGCGCTCGGCCAATGGGCCATGCTCGCCGACCCCTCCTGGGACTACCCGGCCGCCTTCGAGCGCTACCGGTCCTCCTACCACATCCCCCTTGAGGTCGACGCCTCCGTGCGCGGCTCCCGCACCGGCGAACTCATCGCCCGCTGCATGGTCGAAACCGGCACCTCCAGCTTCTACACCGCCCTTGCCGACGCCACCGACGAGCCCGTGCTCAAGGGCATCTGCAAGCAGATCGCCGCCGACGAATACCGGCACTTCAAGCTCTTCTACGACCACATGAAGCGCTACCTCGCCCGCGAGAAGCTCGGCGTCTGGTCCCGCACGCGCATCGCGCTCGGCCGCGTCACCGAAAGCGAGGACGACGAACTCGCCTACGCCTATCACTGCACCAACGAAGACCCGGCCCTCGCCTACGACCACAAGCGCTGCATCGCCGCCTACATGGCCCGCGCCATGGGCTTCTACCGCCAGTCCCATATCGACCGCGCCATGGGCATGATGTTCAAGACCATCGGCTTCACCCCGCACGGGCGCGTGTCGCGCGCCGCCTCGCGCCTCGCCTTCGGCGCCATGCGCCGACGCGGGCAGAAATTCGCGAAGCAGGAGCAGGCCCGGCCGGCGGTGGTCGGGCAGGGCGCCTTGCGGATGCATGCGGCGGAATAACGCTCTACCTCAGGGGCGCTGCCCCTGAAACCCCGCTCAAGGCTCGCCTTGAGAATCCAGTCGGGTTGACGCACCGGGCGCTTCGGGTCTCCCTGTTTCGCAGTTATATCGAAACAAGGATGACCCGCTTGAGCCGAAACAGCGTCCGACGCACCCTTCTCGCGGGCGTCGCCTGCCTCGCCTTCGGTCAGGGCTCCGCCCGCGCCGCCACCCCTTCCGCCGCCGCCCCCTCGTCCTCCTGGGGCTTCGACATGGCCGGGCGCGATACATCCGTCCGCCCCGGCGACAACTTCTTCGACTACGCCGACGGCACCGCCGTCCGTGAGATGGTGATCCCCGCCGACCGCACCTCCTGGGGCGCCTTCAACATTCTCGCCGAACGCTCCCGCGAGCGCGTGCAGACCATCCTGCGCGAAGCCGCCGCCAAGGCCACCACCAACCCCGGTACCGACGAGGCCAAGCTCGGCGCCTTCTTCGACGCCTTCATGGACGAGAAAACCATCGAGTCCCGCGGCATCGCGCCGATGAAGGCCGATCTCGACGCCATCCGCGCCGTCTCCGATCGCCAGGCATTCGCCGCCCTCACCGGTCAGGCGCAGAACGGGCTGCAATACACCCTGTTCTCGCTCTCCATCGCCCCGGACGCCAAGGACCCCACCCAGTACGCCATCACTCTCGGCCAGGGCGGCACCGGCCTGCCCGACCGCGACTACTATCTGGACGCCAAGTTCGCGGCCAAGAAGACCGCCTACCAGAGCTACATCGCCCACATGCTCGCGCTGATCGGCTGGCAGAACCCCGACAAGAACGCCGCCGACATCGTCGCCTTCGAAACCAAACTCGCCCAGGCGCAATGGGCCCGTCAGGACGAGCGCGACCCCGACAAGACCTACAACCCCACCACCCTGGCCGAGCTCGCAACAGCCGCCCCGCAATTCGACTGGCATGCCTATCTCGCCGCCGCCGGCCTCCCCAACGCCGACAAGCTCGTGCTGGTCGAGAAATCCGCCGTGCTCGCGGAAGCCAAGATCGCTGGCGACACCGATCTCGACACGCTGCGCGCCTGGCTCGCCTTCCACCTCGCCGACAACGCCGCCGACATCCTGCCCAAGAGCTTCGTCGACGCGTCGTTCGAGTTTCACGGCAAGACCCTGAGCGGCCAGCCCCAGCTCGAAGCCCGCTGGAAGCGCGCCGTCAGCGCCACCTCCGGCGCCATGGGCTGGGCCATCGGCAAGATCTACGTCGCGCGCTACTTCCCGCCCTCGGCCAAGGCCGCGATGGAAACCCTCACCGCCGACCTGAAATCCGCCTTCCACACCCGCCTCGAACACAACACCTGGATGAGCCCGCAAACCAAGCAGGCCGCCCTCATCAAGCTCGACAACCACCTGATCCAGATCGGCTACCCCAACAAGTGGCGCGATTACTCCGGTCTGGTCGTGAAGCCCGACGACGCCTACGGCAACACCGTGCGCGCCACCGCCTACGAATGGGCCTTCTGGCTCGGCCACCAGGGCAAGACGGTCGATCGCGACGAGTGGGACATGACCCCGCAGACCGTGAACGCCTACAACAACCCGCCCTTCGACGAGGTCGTCTTCCCCGCCGCCATCCTCCAGCCGCCCTTCTTCGACCCCAAGGCGGACCCGGCCATCAATTTCGGCGCCATCGGCGGCGTGATCGGCCACGAGATGACCCACTCCTTCGACGACGAAGGCCGCAAGTTCGATGAGCGTGGCCGTCTGCACGACTGGTGGACCGCCGACGACGCCAAACGCTTCGAGGAACACGCCGCCCGCCTCGGCGCCCAGTTCGACGCCCTGGAACCGTTCCCCGGCATGCACGTGAACGGCAAGCTGACCATGGGCGAGAACATCGCCGATCTGGGTGGCCTGACCCTGGCGCTCGACGCCTACCACGCCTTCATGAAGGGCAAGATCGCCCCCGTGATCGACGGCCTGACCGGCGACCAGCGCGTCTTCCTCGGCTGGGCCCAGGTCTGGCGCCAGAAGGTCCGCCCCGACCGCGCCAAGATGCTGCTCGTGACCGACCCGCACTCCCCGCCCATGGCCCGCGTGAACATGCCGATGCACAACATCGACGGGTGGTACAAAGCCTGGAACGTGAAGCCCGGCGATAAGCTCTATCTGGCGCCGAAGGATCGCGTGCAGATTTGGTGAGTTCGGAGGGGTAGGAAGGCCAGGGGCGCTGCCCCTGGACCCCGCTGGGGCCGAGGGGTCCCAGACCCCCGGGATGAGGGGCGTATTTCTAATCCTCTGGAAGTTGCAGGGCCCCAACAACTATTAGTCGAACTACTTCGCCTCCGGCGTCGCGTACAAAACAGGCCTGCAAATATACCTTATCCCTCCCCATGTTTTGTATAAACTTTTGTTTTAGGTTGGGAAGGAGGTCAGATGGGATGTTGAAATTGACAATCTTGGATCCACTTTCTATTCGTAGCTTTCCCCACCCGTTGTCTTTATTAAATTGAACAATATCCCCTAGTATTGTTGTTATGTCTGTATCAACTTTTGATGTCTCAATTTCCTCCGCCATCCTTCTATCCAGAAACAATATGGTATTCTTTCTGCTGTTTGAATTATCGTATATCTCAAGACTGTTGGCGCTTCGGCGGAGGGCGGTTGCCATTTCGCTGATAAGGGGGGCGGCCATCGATGTTAATTTTTGAGCTCTAGCGGGATCTATCTTAGATATTGATGCGCCGCTTTCAAGCAATAATTGTTCTCTATTTGTCTCTGCTATTCTGCGCTTTGCAATATCTGATAAACGGAATATCTCAGCTCCAGTTTCTGGATTTGAATCTGGTTCGAAGCCAATGCGTTGTGCAGTATCTTGTGTTGTTCCATCAAGAACTTCTAGTTCTGCAGTAGAGATTTCTGTTTGGTCAACTTTCGCTATTATCCTTTCACTGACGTAAGCTATCAAATCTGACAAGGAGAGTTTTGCAAATTGTTCTGAACCTTCTCTCTGGCTTGGAGCTTCTACATTTATATTGAATGAACCCTTGGTCTGCTCAACAAGCTCTATCCCAATGTTAGAAACCTTTGTTATTTTTTGTTGAAATCTGCCTATATGTCGAAACTGCGCAAGTTTTACTAACAGTCGTGCTGCGGCATATTGGAAGCGCGCGGATTCGTAAAAGTCCATTCTGTGCTTTTCAGCAAGCGCGCCCTCAAAATGAAACGAGAGAGACTCGGACATCAATGATTCCCATGCTGGTTCAAAGTTTCATATAGAAGGTATAACCATTATGACGTCGTTACAAATATGCTAGAATGTGGATCAGGAAAAGTGGAGAGAGGGTCAGGTCGTGGATTTGAGCATTGGCGCCGTAGGGGCTGCTTTTGTTGCTGGTATTGTTTCCATAATTGGAATAATAATATCTAAAGAGCAAAAGGTATCGGAATTTCGACAACCTTGGATCGATGAGTTGCGAAAATGCTTAGTAACATATTTGGTCAATATCAATACTATATCTGATGCTGTTCGTCAGAAGAAAGCTGGAATTATTAATAACCCAGATCTCATATCCTCATACAAACTTCTGAACGAGGCAAGCCATGGAATAAGACTTCGGATAAATTCTACAGAAAAGCCAGCAAAAATGCTATTGAAGGCGATGAAAGAATTTGAGAATCTGGCGAAAGACAATGAAAAAATAACACCAGAAAACATTGGGCCAATTGAGCAGAAATTTCTAAAACAATCAAGTAAGCTACTTAAGTTTGAATGGAATAGAGTTAAAAGAGGGGAGGCGATCTTTGTTTGGACGAAATGGATTGCCATAACCGCAACAGCAATAATATTATCATTTCTTATATATACATGTTTTGATAAGTTAATCTAATTATGCGGTGATATGTTTCCTTGCTTTCTAAATCTGAGAATTTTGTGTTCTGTAGGTTGGAGTTCCCATGCCCCCACTAACCATCGGCGACCGCGTCTCCACCCTCGACAACTCCACCTCCGGCATCCTCGTCGAGATCGACGCGGGCATCGGCTATGTGCAGCAGCCGAACGGGGTGGAGGTCGAGTTTCCGCTCTCCAGGCTGAAGCCGTGGGAGCCGCCGAAGGTGGCGGAGCAGCGCACCTTGTCCGGCCCGCTGCGCGACAAGGTTCTGCCGCAGGCGCAGCTTGCCCTGCTCGACTCGGTCCCGCCCGATCTGGTCGAGGCCGTGGCCCGCTCCTACGCGCGCAGCGACGGCGCGGAAGGGGCGCGGACGCCGTTCGCGGCTCTGCCGCCCTCCAAGCGCCTCGACGCGATCCGCATCCACCTGCCCACTCTGCCGCCGCGCCTGCTCGCCCCGCACATGCGTCTAGTCCTGGCCTTCCGGAACCTGGGCAAACTCTGAACACCTGGAGTCCAGAGGCTCCGCCTCTGGCGGGTTCTAAAGGGCAGAGCCCTTTCCCTTCTCCAGAAACAGCTCGAACGCCGCCAATGTCCCGTCCGAGACATGGTGCTCGATCCCCTCCGCATCCGCTTCGGCATCCGCATCCGGCACACCCACGGCGCGCAGCAGCGCCACCACCAGCCGGTGCCGCCGACGCACCTTGTCCGCCAAAGCCGCCCCCGCCTCGGTCAGAATCACCCCGCGATAGGGCTCGCTGCTCGCCAGCCCTTCGCGACACAGACGCGCCACGCATTTGATCACCGTGGCGTGCGACACGCCCAGATGCCGCGCCAGAACGGTCGGGCCGATCGGCGCGCGCTCCGGCGTGGCGCCGGCCAGATCGTCGATCAGCTCGACGTAATCCTCCAGCAGCACCCGCATCTGCGCGCCGCGTGCCCGGTCCAGATGGGCGGCGAGGGCGCCCGGTTCGGGCGCGGCGTCTGTTTCGTCGGTCGGGGGCGGGCGGCTCATGACGGCGACGATAATAGCGCCTCCCGCCGGAATCGCACTTCACCCCCGATTGACGAAATGTAGCCATGGCTACAAAATCCGCCGCAGCCACATCCCGCCGGAATGCCTGCTTGACCGACACGCTGCGTCCCGCCACCCGCCAGAGCCCGGAGACGTCCGCCCCGCCGAACGGATGGCGCGCCTTCCTGTCCGTGATCGGCCCCGCCGTGGTCGCCTCCGTCGCCTATGTCGATCCGGGCAACTACGTCACCAACATCCAGGCCGGCGCGCGCTATGGCTATGCGCTGCTCTGGGTCGTGCTGCTGTCCAACCTGATCGCCATGCTGTTCCAGTGCTGGGCGGCCAGACTCGGCATCGTGTCGGGCCGCAACCTCGCCGAACTCACACGCGAGCGCTTTCCCGGCACGCCCTCCATCCTGATGTGGATCGGCACGGAGATCGCCGCCATGGCCACCGACCTCGCCGAATTCGTCGGCGGCGCGCTCGGCGTCAGCCTGCTCACGCATTGCTCGCTCATGGTCGGCATGGTCGCGATGGGCGTCGGCACCATGGCGCTGCTGCAACTCCAGGGGCGCGGCTTCCGCCCGATCGAACGCGCGATCGGCGCGCTGGTGGCGATCATCTGCGTGTCCTACGCGCTGGAACTGCTGATCGTGCCGGTGGACTGGCCCGCCGCCATCCGTGGCAGCCTCGTGCCCTCCCTGCCGGACGGCGCCGCCGTCTCGCTCAGTATCGCCCTGGTCGGCGCCACGGTGATGCCGCACGCGATCTATCTCCATTCCGCCCTGTTCCGGGACCGCCCCGCGCCGCGCTCGGACGCCGAGCGCGCCCGCTCCGTGCGCTTCTCCGACCGCGAAGTGGTGCTGGCGCTGACCACGGTCGGTCTGGTCAACATGGCGATGGTGGTGCTCGCCGCGCATTTCCATGCCGCCCATCCCGACATCGACAGCATCGCCGCCGCTTATCGCATGCTCGACCCCCTGCTCGGCCGCGCCGCAGCCTTCATCTTCCTGCTCTCTCTGCTCGCATCCGGCCTGTCCTCCTCCGTGGTCGGCACCATGGCCGGGCAGGTGGTGATGCAGGGCTTCGTCGGCTTTCGCGTCCCGGTCTGGGTGCGCCGCGTGCTGACCATGCTGCCCGCCTTCGTGGTGATCGGCCTGGGCGCGGACGTGACGCAGACCCTGGTCTGGAGCCAGGTCGTGCTCAGCTTCGTCCTGCCCGTGCCGATGATCACCCTGCTGATGTTCAGCCGTGATCCGGCGATCATGGGCCGCTTCCGCATGTCGCGCCGCCTGCTCGTCCTGGCCGGCTGCATGGCCGCTTTCGTGCTGTTCCTGAACGTCGTACTGCTGCTCCAGGCCGTCGGCCTCATGCCCGGCTGATCCCAGACCGGCGCGCGCGCGTCTTGCAGTCGGAGCGCGTTGCTGCTGCAACGGTCCGGTATTTGTTGCCGGCGCGTCGAGGGGACCGTTTTCTTCATGAGCTTCCACAGCATCACTCTGGGCCATCTCGACAGCCGCCAGCACGAGGCGGCCGCCGCGGCGGTGCTGCGCGTCCTGGAAGCCCATGAAATGGAAGTGGCCATGGTCGCCGCCAATCGCGAAACCATGATCAAGCACATCGCCGGCGGCCGCATCGACCTGCTCGCCACCGCCTGGCTGCCGGAGATCGACGCCGCCTGGGCCGATCCGGACCACATGGAGATCCTGGGCGGCGTGCTCTACCGCCCGATGCTGCTCTGGGCGGTGCCCACCGACGCCGCCCTGCCGGGCGTGGACTCGATCGCCGACCTCGCCGGCGACAAGGCCGCCGCCATCGACCGCACCATCGTCCTGTCGCGCCGTCTGGAAGCGCATGGCCGCCGCGTGATGAGCGAGTACGGCCTCGACGCCGCCGGGTTCGTGCTCGACGTGGTGGATAACGAGATCGCCTACGCCTCCGCCGCCAAGGCGCTGGAAGACGCCGCCCCGGCGATCCTGCCGCTCTGGCAGCCGCACGCTCTGGCGCATCGCGGCCGCATGCGCGTGCTGGAAGATCCCAAGGGCGCGCTCGGCGGCCGTCGCGAAGCCAAGCTGCTGCTCCGCAAGGGCCTGCGCGCCCAGCTCGACGGCGACCTGCTGGACGAGCTGGAAGAACTCACCCTCGGCAACCCGGTGGTGAGCGCGCTGGAATACGCCATGCGCAACGACGGCATGACCGCCGACGAGGCCGCAGAGGCATGGCAGCGCGGAAAGCTGACCCCGCGTGCCTGATCCGGCCGATCCGCGCGACGACAGCCTGCGCGCGCAATACGAGAGCTTCCCCTATCCCGAGCGCGACCCGCGCGACGAGCGGAAGCGCCTGTTCGTCGGCAGCCCCAGCCATCTGCGCGAGATCGACCATTGGTGCTTCGGCGCCGCGCGCCCCAGCTCCGCGCCGCTCCGGGCGCTGATCGCCGGCTGCGGCACCGGCGACGCCGCCATCATGCTGGCGACGCAGCTCGAACAGGCCGGCCGTCCCGGCCATGTGCTCTGCATCGACCGCTCGGAAGCGGCGCTCCGCATCGCCCGTGACCGGGCGCAGGTGAGGGGGCTCGGCAACATCGCGTTCGAGCGGCGCTCCCTGCTGGATCTCCCGGCCGACGATCTCCCCCCGTTCGACTACATCGATTGCTGCGGTGTGCTGCATCATCTGCCCGATCCCGCCGCCGCCCTGCGCGGCCTGGAGCGCTCTCTGGCGCCGGGCGGGGCGATGGGCCTCATGGTCTATGCGCCGCATGGCCGCACCGGCGTCTACATGATGCAGGACGCGCTGGCCCTGCTGGCGCCGGCCGGGGACGCGCCGCGCGACCGTCTCGACGTCGCCAAACGCGTCATGCGCCATCTGCCCGCCACCGCCTGGCTGCGCGCCAACACCAATTTCGGCGACCATTTCGAGGGCGGCGATGCCGGTCTCTACGATCTGCTGCTCAACCCGCGCGACCGCGCCTACACCATCGACGCCTTCCTGGCGCTGCTGGACGGCGCCGGGCTCGAAGCCGCCGCGCTGATGGAGCCGGCCCGCTACGACCCCGACCTGCTGCTGCCCGATCCCAGGCTGCGAGCCCGCGCCCAGGCGCTGGGCGACACCGAGCGCGCCATGCTGGCCGAACACCTCGCCGGCAACATGAACACGCATGTCGTCTACGCGGTACGCCGTGGCGAGACGCCTCCGGCCCCGGACGCCGCCGCCCTCGACGCCGTGCCGATCGCCCGCGAGATGCCCGCCGCCATCGTCGCCGACCAGATCGCCCCCGACGGCACCCTGCCGATGTCGTTCGGCCGGCTCACGGTGCCGGTGCCGCTTCCGGCTCTGGCCAGGCCGATCCTCAAGCTGATCGACGGCGAGCGCAGCGTGGGCGCGATCCTGTCCACCCTGGAAGAGCGCGGCATCCCCCGCGCCAAGGCGGAGTCCGCCTGGGCCGAGACCTGGCGCGCTCTGTCGCGCTGCAACCGCATCCTGCTGCGTGCCCCGCACTGAACCGGACGCCGCCGTCGAGCGGGCGGCGATCATCCTGTTCGGCGCCGGGGTGCGCCCGGACGGCGAGCCCACCCTGACCCTGGCCCGGCGTATCGACGCCGCACGGCGTTTCGGCGAAACGCTGCCGGTGCCGCCGCTTTATCTCCCCAGCGGCGGGATCGGCCGCCACGGCCCCGCGGAAGCCGAGGTGATGGCCCGGCGCCTCCGGCGCGATGGCGTTTCCCCGGACCGTATCCGCACCGACGCGGCAGCAAGCGACACGCTCGACACGGTGTTCAACACGCGCGCCATGCTGCGCGATATCGGCCATCGCGGCCCCGTCTTCGCCGCCACCAGCGCCTACCATCTGCCGCGCTGCCTCGTTCTCTTGCGCCTGTCCGGCGTCGCCGCGAAGCCTGTGCCGCCCCCGCCCGAGCCGGCCTCGCACCTGTTCCTGCGACGCTGGCGCTGGCGCCTGCGCGAGGTGCCGGCGCTGCCCTGGGACGTGCTGCTTCTGTTCGGTCGCGAACTGATCGACAGGCGGAAAACAAAACGTTAGTTATGCGGGCCGCTGTTCGGCCGGATCGTTCTCATGCACAGCCCGCTCGGCGCGGAAGCGCTCCACAGGACGTTCCGGGACCGGAGCGACGAGGCCTGGCTCGACATCCTGATCTCCTCCCTGCGCGTGCCCGAGATCGACGGCGTGCGCATGCCGGGTTTCCCCGAGGACGCGCTGCAGCGCGAGATCCACGGCCATTCCGGCGAGGTCTCGCTGCATGAGGCGCACGTGTTCTTCCGCGAGGTGAAGAACTACTGCGCCTATGCCGGCCGGCCGCTGGCCCCGCATCGCACCCTGCTCGATTTCGGCTGCGGCTGGGGCCGCGTGCTGCGCCTGTTCATGAAGGATATCGAGCCCGCCAATCTGTTCGGCAGCGACAGCACGTCGCGCTTCCTGACCGAGGCCCGCCGCTGCAATCCGAACCTCAATTTCCTGTCCTGCAACCTGGTGCCGCCCACCGTGCTGGCGCCGGAAACGCTGGATTACGTCGTGAGCTGGTCGGTGTTCAGCCATCTGGACGAGTTCCTCAGCCTGCGCTGGGTCGAGGAGTTCCACCGCCTGCTCAAGCCCGGCGGTCTGCTGCTGCTCACCACCCAGAGCCGCCGTTTCATCGGCTTCTGCGCCGAGATGCGTCTCCGGCGCGCATCGGGCATCAAGCTCGAACATCCCTGGTACGAAGCCTGCGCCGACAGCTTCACCGACGAGCCGCTGGAGAACACGCGCTACGAGGCCGGCCACTTCCTCCATGCTTCTTCCACCCAGCCGCCGCATCCGCAATCGCATTACGGCGAGGCGGTGATCCCGCGCGGCTACATCATCAAGAAATGGGGCCACCTGTTCCGTCTGGTGGATTTCCTGGACAACCCGGCGCGCCTGCCGCAGGTGCTGGTGGTGCTGCAAAAGCAGGGGTGAGCGCAGGGAAACGGATCGGGGCCGAATGGCGGCGAGATTGACAGCCGGTAAGGTCGTCCTTCATCTCACGCACCGATACCGGATGTTTCGACACGCCGGGATGTTGGCCCATACGGGAAAGGAGCGGTGCGAACCGCATCCGGCGCCCACCCAACTGGATACATGTTCCCATGCCCGTGCACGCTTTCATGTTCCCTGGTCAGGGAAGCCAGTTCGCTGGAATGGGCCGCGATCTGGCCGCCGCCTTCGGTGCCGCGCGCGAAGTGTTCCAGGAAGTGGACGACGCGCTGGACGAGAAGCTCAGCAAGCTCATGTTCTCCGGCCCGATCGAGGAACTCACCCTCACCCAGAACACCCAGCCGGCGCTGATGGCCATGTCGCTCGCCGTGCTGCGCGTGCTGGAAACCGAGGGCGGGTTCAAGCTGGCGGACAAGGCCACCCTGGTCGCCGGCCATTCGCTCGGCGAATATTCCGCCCTAGCCGCCGCCGGCTCTTTCGGCGTGGCCGAGGCCGCGCGGCTGCTCCGCCTGCGTGGCACCGCGATGCAGAAGGCCGTGCCGCCCGGAGAAGGCGGCATGGCGGCGCTGATCGGCGTGGATCTGGACCAGGCCCAGGCGATCTGCACCGAAGCCGCCCCCGTGCCGGGTGAGGACGGCGCCGCCTCCACGCGCAGCGAATGCATCCAGGTCGCCAACGACAATGGCGGCGGTCAGGTGGTGATCTCCGGTGCCGCCGGCGCCGTGGCCCGCGCGATCGACATCGCCAAGGCGCGGGGCGTGAAGCGCGCCATGCCGCTGCCCGTCTCCGCCCCGTTCCATTGCGCGCTGATGGCCCCCGCCGCGGACGCCATGGGCGAGGCGCTGGAGCGCGCCACCATCCACGCGCCCTCCGTGCCGCTGCTGGCCAACGTCACCGCCGCAAAGGCCACCGACCCGGATCTCATCCGCACCCTGCTGGTGGAACAGGTCACCGGCACGGTGCGCTGGCGCGAAAGCGTCGCCGCCATGACCGCCATGGGCGTGGACAGTTTCGTCGAGCTGGGTGCGGGCAAGGTGCTGTGCGGTCTGGTGCGTCGCATCGCCCCGGACGCCACCACGCGTTCGGCCGGAACCCCCGACGAGATCGAAGCGCTGCTCAAGGCGCTCTGACGTTTCCCACCAGAAGGAACCTCCCTCCATGTTCAGGCTCGACGGCCAGCTCGCTCTGGTGACCGGCGCGTCCGGCGGCATCGGCGCCGCCATCGCCCGCGCCCTGCACAACCAGGGCGCCACCGTGGCGCTGTCCGGCACCAGACGCGAGGCGCTGGACGCGCTGGCGGCCGAGCTGGGAGAGCGCGCCGTGGTGTGCCCCGCCGACCTGTCCGATCCGGCGGCGCCCGATGCGCTGGTGGCCGCGGCCGAAAGCGCCTCCGGCCTGCCGCTCTCGATCCTGGTCAACAATGCCGGCATGACGCGCGACGGCCTCGCGCTGCGCATGAAGGACGAGGACTGGGCGCGGGTGATGGAGGTCGATCTGGCCGCCCCGTTCCGCCTTGCCCGCACGGCGCTCAAGGGCATGCTGCGACGCCGCGCCGGACGCATCATCTCGATCGGCAGCATCGTCGGCACCACCGGCAATGGCGGTCAGGCCAACTACAGCGCCGCCAAGGCCGGTCTGATCGGCATGAGCAAGGCGCTGGCGCAGGAGGTCGGCTCGCGCGGCATCACGGTGAACGTGGTGTCGCCCGGTTTCGTCGCCACGGCGATGACCGAAGTGTTGCCGGAAGAGCAGAAGCAGAAGCTTTCCGCTTCCATTCCGCTGGGACGGATGGGAACCCCCGACGACATCGCCGCCGCAGTGGTTTATCTTAGCTCCGCCGAGGCCGGCTGGGTCACCGGCGCCACACTTCACGTCAATGGCGGCATGGCGATGAGTTGAACCCTGGCTTCCGTTTCGATGTCGCCTTGGCGCACGATCGGGAACCATGCTAAGCGCCCGCAGCTTCGTCCGGAGCGGGTGTCGTAAGACTTGAGGACGAACGAGTTAAAACCGCCCGGTCCAGGGGCAGACAGGAAGCAGAACAGATGAGCGAAATCGCCGATAGGGTTAAGAAGATCGTGGTCGAGCACCTCGGCGTCGAGGAAAGCAAGGTGACCCCAGAGGCTTCCTTCATCGACGACCTGGGCGCCGACAGCCTGGACACGGTCGAACTGGTGATGGCCTTCGAGGAAGCCTTCGGCGTGGAGATCCCCGAGGACGCCGCCGAGAAGATCAGCACCGTGAAGGATGCGATCGACTACATCGAGAAGCAGAAGGCCGCCTGAGCGCTCCCGCGCCCAGATCCCTTTTGTTTCAGGATACGGCACATGGCGTCTGACAGAATCGACACGAACCGGACCGCACGGCGACGCGTCGTCGTCACCGGAATGGGTATCGCCAGTCCGCTCGGGATTGGCCTCGAGAATGTCTGGCGCCGTTTGCTCGCCTCCGAATCGGGCATCGGACGCATCACCGCGTTCGATGCGTCCGATCTTCCGGCCCAGGTGGCCGGAGAGGTCCCGGAAGGCCCCACCGCCGAAGGCAGGCTGACGCTCGGCGAATGGGTCCCCCACAAGGACCAGAAGAAGATGGACCGCTTCATCCATCTCGGCATGGTCGCCGCCACGGAAGCGGTGCGCGACAGCGGCTGGGAACCGAAGACCGAACAGGACCGGGAAGACACCGGCGTCATGATCGGCTCCGGGATCGGCGGCCTCCAGTCCATCTACGAAGCCTCGATCACCGTCCATGAGGGCAAGGCCCGGCGCATCTCGCCGTTCTTCATCCCGTCCGCGCTGATCAACCTCATTTCCGGTCACGTCTCCATCACCTTCGGGTTCAAGGGACCGAACCATTCCGCCGTTACCGCCTGCGCCACCGGCGTGCACGCGATCGGCGATGCCGCGCGCCTCATCATGCTGGGCGATGCCGAGGTGATGGTCGCAGGCGGCGCCGAAGCCGCCGTATGCGCGCTGGGGATCGCCGGTTTCTGCGCGTCCCGCGCCCTGTCCACCGGCTTCAACGACACGCCCGAAAAGGCCTCCCGCCCGTGGGACCGCGACCGTGACGGCTTCGTCATGGGCGAAGGCGCCGGCGTGGTGGTGCTGGAAGAATACGAACACGCCAAGGCACGCGGCGCCAAGATCTACGGCGAGGTGGTCGGCTACGGCTTGTCCGGCGACGCGCATCACATCACCGCCCCCGCGGAAGGCCATGCCGGCGCGTTCCGGGCGATGAAGAAGGCTTTCGCCAATGCCGGCCTCACCCCGGCCGACGTCCAGTACGTCAACGCCCACGGCACCTCGACCATGGCGGACGATCTGGAACTCGATGCGGTGGAGCGCCTGTTCGGCGATCATGCCCGCGGTCTCGCCATGTCCTCCACCAAATCCGCCACTGGCCATCTGCTCGGTGCGGCCGGTGCGATCGAGGCGATCTTCTCCATCCTGGCGATCCGCGACGGCGTCGCGCCGCCGACGCTCAACCTCGACAACCCGTCGCGGGAAAGCGTGATCGACCGCGTCGCGCACGAGGCGCAGCGCCGTTCGATCCGGACCGCGTTGTCCAACAGCTTCGGGTTCGGCGGCACCAATGCCAGCCTGATCGTTTCCGGCGTCTGAGCTGAAATTGCGTTCGATGCGGCGGATATTGGCCGCGTGTCTGGTCGCTCTGCTGCTGGCGGGTGCGGGCTTCGGCCTGCTCCGCTTCGCGGCGAACCGGAGCGGCCCGCTGCCGGAGGCGGCGGATCTCGTCATCCCGCACGGCCATCTGTCCGAGATCGCCACCGAGCTTCAGCGCGATCGCGTCCTTCCCGACGGTTCGTTCTCCTGCTTCCTGTTCCTGCTGCTGGCGCACACCACCGATCACGGCGCGCCGCTGCATGCGGCCGAACTGCACTTCCCTGCGCATGCGTCGATGGCGGAAGCCTTGTTCGTCCTGCGTCACGCCAGGCCGGTGCAGCACAAGATCACCATTCCCGAAGGCCTGACCGCAGCCCAGATCGCCGAGATCGTCGCCAAGGCGCCGATCCTGCAAGGCAGCTTCGACCTCCCGCACGAAGGCACGGTGCTGCCGCAGACCTATGCGTTCGAGCGCGGCACCACCCGCGCTGCGCTGGTCGAGCGCATGCAGGCGGCGATGACACGCGAACTCACCGTCGTCTGGGCCGGCCGCGATCCCGCCGTGCCGTTGTCGAATCCG
Organism: Lichenicola sp. GTC18331; assembly: GCF_055386855.1. Lineage (NCBI taxonomy): Bacteria > Pseudomonadati > Pseudomonadota > Alphaproteobacteria > Acetobacterales > Acetobacteraceae > Lichenicola > Lichenicola sp. GTC18331. The sequence goes on from NZ_AP045015.1 coordinate 2,694,335, forward strand.
GAGCAGCTTCTGGTGCTGGCCAGCATCGTCGAGCGTGAAACCGGCCTGCCGACGGAGCGCTCGCTGGTGGCGGAAGTGTTCGAGAACCGCTTGCGCGACGGCATGCGGCTCCAGTCGGACCCCACCGTCGCCTATGGCGCATCCGGCGGTCTCGGCCCACTGCCGCGCCCGCTGACCCGCAGCGATCTGCAGCAGCCGAGCCCCTACAACACCTATGTCGTTCCGGCGCTGCCGATCGGGCCGATCTGTTCGCCCGGTCTGGCCTCGCTGAACGCGGTGGCGCATCCGGCCCAGGGCACGCTGCTTTATTTCGTCGCCAACGGCACCGGCGGTCACGCCTTCGCCACTACGCTTGCCGCGCATCTGGCCAACGTCGCCCAGTTCCGCGCCCTGGAGGCCTCGCATCCGGGCCAGACACCGACGCTCGATCCGCTGCGTCCGCCGCCGCAGGTGCCGGCCCCGCCGCGCTAACCGCGTCGGGACATCACGGTCAGGCCTCGTCCTCGGTCAACCAGCCGTTCCGGCGCAGAACCGGCACGGTGTTGCGCGACACCGGCGCCTCGATCCCGTTGCGCAGCGCCAGAACCACCGCCCGTTCCCGCCGGCGCACTTCCGACACCGCCGACCGCGCCACCCACCAGCTCCGATGCGTCCGCAATCCCTCGATCCCGTCCAGCTCGGCCACGGCGTCGCTCAGACGCATCAGAATCAACGTGCTTCCCCGCGCCGTATGCGCCCGCACGTAGTGGTCCTCGTTCTCCAGGCACAAGAGATCGCGTCCCAGGGAGGGAGGCAGGCGGTCCAGGAACGGTGTCACTGATCTGCCGGCCGTAGGAATCGGCGGATCCGGAGCCGGCGCGACCCCGACCGCGACGGAGACCTCCGTCGCCCCGGCCGGTGCCGACGGCGGCGAGGCGCCCATCCGGTTCACGGCCAGGACCCGCAGCCCGACCGCGACCAGCCCGATCAGCACCACCTGCGGATACAGACGCGCCAAAGAACCAGCCGACACCGATCCCCATTTCATCCCCGCCATTCCGGCATTCACCAGCAGCGTGGTCGGGAACGCAGCCAGAAGACAGGCCAGGACGAGACCCAGCGGCAGGGGTAGGGTTCCATGCCGGGCCAGAGCCCGGGCGGCACCGACCACGGGCCGGAAGAACAGCGCTCCGCCCAGAAGAAAGACCGTCCACCAGAACAACCGCACCGGCAAAGGCTGGGCGAAGCTGCCGAACGGTCCCAGCACGCCCAGCAGAAGCGACAGCCCGAGCAGCACAGCGAGATCGAACACGAGTCGATTCCGCATCATTCCAGCACCGTCCCTCGAAGCCCCCGTCGCCGGAAACCTACGAACCCGCGTGCCTCAGCGGAAGCGTCCCGCTCGCGCTTCGCCAACGGCACGCGTCCGCACGCCAGACCCGGTTCGCGCTTTCGGTGTCGCCGCCTGCGTAGACGCGCTGGATCGCCGACGCGCCGACGCGATCATCGGACCAACCCCGTTCCGGAGTTCGTTCGATGTCCGCCTTTCCCGCCCTGTCGCCACCGGTCCTCACGGACCAGCGTCCGCGTCTGCTTGCCGTCGCCGCGGCGCTGCTGCTGGTCCTGCTCGGCGCGGCGGCGCTGCGCCATGCCGGTGGCGGACGAGCCGGCATCGCGCCCCACGACCCCTGGCTCGCGCTGCACCTGTTGACCGTGCTGCCGGCGATCCCGCTGGGCATCGTCATCATGCTGAACCGCAAGGGCGACCGCCTTCATCGCAGGCTGGGCCGGATCTGGGGCGCGCTGATGCTGGGTGCCGCCGCCAGCAGCTTCGGTCTCGGCCTGCATTGGGGCCCGATCCATCTGCTCTCGCTGCTCACCCTCGTCGCCGTGCCGGCCGGAATCGCCTCCGCGATGCGCGGAAACATCCGCGCCCATCGCCGCACCATGACGATCCTGTTCGCCAGCCTCGTGGTGGCGGGCTTCTTCACCCTGCTGCCGGGACGGCTGCTCGGCTCCTGGTTGTTCGGTGCCGTTTGAGCAACTTGCGGGAAATTAAACCCGACCGGCGCCGCCAAGTGGTTGCTTATTTTGCTGGGGACACCGAAATTAGGGGAGACAGATCAGGCGCTTGCCGAAGACAGGGGAAGCGCCCCCGGTCCGGCCGGACGTCCATTCGTTCCGAAGCACCAGGCACCGAATCGCAGCATCGAAGGGCCCCACGGCATCTCGCCGTGCGGTGGCGCGTCCACGTCGCCCCGCCCCGCCGATGCGCGCTCCGGCCGCCGAACACAGGAGAAGCAACCATGGTCAGACGTCACAAGGTCGAGGAAGTGGTGGGCGTGATCGAGTTCGAGGGCCGCACCCAGGAAGACCCGGTGCTTCAGGAATGGATCGCCGATCACCGTGCCCGCAACGGCGGCAAGATCCGCCTCAGCCAGGGCGGCAAGGGTACGCGCGTCATGTTCAGCAAGGCGGCCGATATGCAGTTCTGGCAGAGCCGGTCCGATCAGCTCGAGAAAGGCCGCCGTTCCGCCTGACACACCCTGCTCCACCCCCAACTCGTTTCGCAAACGGGGTGGTTGTCATCGAAGTGTCATGAGACTGTAACATCCGTGACGCCTCCACTCGCTAGGAAGCGCCCCAGGTGACGGCCGCCACACCGGCGGCCGCACAGTCCGAAGGAAGCTTCGTTCCATGCGCTCCACCCTGCGCCTTGCGGCCATTCCCGCCCTGGTTTCCGGCCTCGTGCTCGGTGCGGTCACCGCTCACGCCACCGACATCACCGGTGCCGGCTCCTCCTTCGCCGCGCCGATCTACGGCGCCTGGGGCGCCGCCGCGAAGCCGGCCACGGGCGTCACCCTGAACTATCAGTCGATCGGCTCCGGCGCCGGCGTGAACCAGGTCATCGCCCGCACGGTCGATTTCGGCGCCTCGGACGCCCCGCTCGCGGCCGACAAGCTCGCCAGCAACCACCTGCTGCAGTTCCCGACCGTCATGGGCGGCGTGGTCGCCATCGTGAACCTGCCGGGCATCAAGTCCAACCAGCTGCACCTGACCGGCGACGTGCTGGCGCAGCTCTTCTCGGGCGCCATCAGCACCTGGAACGATCCCAAGATCGCCGCGCTGAACCCGGGCGTGAAGCTGCCCGACACCGCGGTCGCCCCCGTGCACCGCGCCGATGGTTCCGGCACCACCTTCGTGTTCACCTCCTATCTCTCCAAGGCCAATGCCGACTGGAAGAGCAAGGTCGGCGCGGCCTCCTCCATCGCCTGGCCGGCCGGCGCGGGTGCGAAGGGCAATGACGGCGTCGCCGCCACCGTGCGCAACACCGAAGGCGGCATCGGCTACGTCGAATACGCCTATGCCGACAAGAACCACCTGACCACGGTCGAGCTGAAGAACAAGGACGGCCAGTTCGTCGCCCCGAACCTCGAAAGCTTCACCAAGGCCGCCGCCGGCGGAAACTGGAACACCGCCCAGAACTTCGCCGTTGACCTGCTCGACACCCCGGGCGCCGGCGCGTGGCCGATCGTGTCCGCCACCTTCGTGCTGATCCCGACGGACGCCAAGAACCCGGCCCAGAGCGGCGCGGTGCTGAAGCTGTTCGACTGGGCCTTCAAGAACGGCGCCAAGATCGCCACTGGCCTGAACTACGTCCCGCTGCCGGAAGAGGTGCAGACCACCGTCCGTCATGCCTGGACCAACGTTGCAGGCACTCCCTCCGCTCAGTAAGCGAGGGAATCTTGCGGAACCCCGTCGCCGGTTCGACCGGAAACGGGGTTCTGTCCTGATCAACGGAAGGCGATCGACGCATGAGTGCAAGCGCTCCCTCCGGACACCCTGACAGGGTCCGGTCCGCCGTGGCGGAAGGGGCTTCGAGCCGGATGGACCCGCTCTTCGCCGGGCTGGCCCGGTTCAGCGGTCTGGCGGTGCTGGTGCTGCTGGGCGGCATCATCCTGGTGATGGCGACCGGTGGCTGGCTGGCCTTCCACACCTTCGGTCTCGAATTCCTCGTCTCCTCCGCCTGGAACCCGGTGCGCGACGTCTACGGCGCGCTGACCCCGGTGTTCGGCACCCTCGTCACGTCCTTCATCGGTCTTCTGGTCGCCGTGCCGCTCGCCTTCGGCGTCGCCTTCACCCTGACCGAGATGGCGCCGCGCTGGCTCGCAGGCCCGATCGGCACAGCGGTGGAGTTGCTCGCCGCCGTGCCCTCCATCATCTTCGGCATGTGGGGCTTCTTCGTGATCGTGCCGATCATGGCGCAGCACGTGCAGCCGGCCCTGATCCATTCCGTCGGCAAGGTGCCGTTCCTGCATCCTTTCTTCTCCGGCGCGCCGTTCGGCACCGGCCTGCTCACCGGCGGGCTGATCCTCGCCGTGATGGTCACCCCGTTCATCGCCGCCGTGATGCGCGACGTGTTCAACTCCATGCCGCCGGTGCTCAAGGAAAGCGCCTACGGCCTCGGCTCCACGCGCTGGGAAGTGATGCGCAAGGTGGTGCTGCCCTGGTCCCGTACCGCGGTGATCGGCGGCATCATGCTGGGCCTCGGCCGCGCCCTGGGCGAAACCATGGCCATCACCTTCGTGATCGGCAACACCAACCGCATCAGCGCCTCCTTGTTCTCGCCCGGCAACACCATCGCCTCGCTGATCGCCCTCGAATTCCCGGAATCCGCCGCCGGGAGCCTCAAGCTCTCCGCCCTGCTGGCGCTCGGCTTCGTGCTGATGGTGATCTCCTTCATCACCCTGGCCTGTTCCAGAATGCTGCTGCGGAGGAACGGCTGATGGCCGCCGCGACCTCCCCGAACGCCGGGCTCGCACGCCGCCGGCGCGCCGCCAACATCGCCGCCACCGTGTTCGCCTATGCCGCCACCGCCATCGTCCTGGTGGCGCTGGCGTCCATCCTCGTTACGCTGATCGGCTACGGCATCGGCGGGCTCAGCATCCATACGCTAGTCACCGACACTGCGCCCGCAGGCGGCAATGGCGGCCTGCTCAACCCGATCGTCGGCAGCGCGATCCAGGTCGGCCTCGCCACTCTGCTCGGCACGCCGGTCGGCCTGCTGGCCGGCATCTATCTGGCCGAATTCGGCGGACGCTCGCCGCTCGCCGGCACGATCCGCTTCGTGTCGGACATGCTGCTGTCCGCCCCGTCCATCCTGGTCGGCCTGTTCGTGTACCTGATCCTGGTGGCGCCGTTCCACCACTTCTCCGGCTTCGCCGGCGTGGTGGCGCTCGCCATCCTGGTGGTGCCGATCGTGGTCCGCACCACCGAGGACATGCTGCGCCTGGTGCCGGTCGCCATGCGGGAAGCCGCGGCGGCGTTGGGCGCACCGCGCTGGCGCGTGGTGGTCCAGATCTGCCTGCGCGCCGCGCAGAAGGGCCTGCTCACCGGCATCCTCCTCGCCGTGGCCCGCATCGCGGGCGAAACCGCGCCGCTGCTGTTCACCTCGCTCGGCAACCTCAACTGGTCGCTGTCGCTCGGCAACGAAATGGCCAGCCTTCCGGTCACCATCTACCAGTATGCCGGCTCCCCGTCCGACGACTGGGTCCAGCTCGCCTGGACGGCGGCGCTGCTGATCACCGCCGGCGTCCTCTTCATCAACATCGTCGCCCGCATCGGGATGCGCGGCCAGAACAGGTCCTGATCATGCATTCGATCCCGCCCAACGGTCTCGCCCCGGCCGTCGACATGCAGACCGGCGCGGCCGCCCGCACCATGATCGCCATCGAGAACCTCGATTTCTTCTATGGCCAGTCGCAGGCGCTCAAGAACATCAACATCAACTTCCCCGAGCGCCAGGTCACCGGCATGATCGGGCCGTCCGGATGCGGCAAATCCACCCTGCTGCGCATCCTCAACCGGATGTACGACCTCTACCCCGGGCAGCGCGCCACGGGCTCGGTGATGATGGACGGCGAGAACATCATCGGCCCGCAGACGGACGCCAACCGCCTGCGCTCGCGCGTCGGCATGGTGTTCCAGAAACCCACCCCGTTCCCCATGTCGATCGCCGACAACATCGCCTTCGGCGTCAAGCTGCACGAGCGCCTCAGCCGCGCCGACATGAACAACCGCATCGAGGACGCGCTGCGCCGCGTGGCGCTGTGGGACGAGGTGAAGGACCGGCTCAAGGCCTCCGCCGTCGCCCTGTCCGGCGGCCAGCAGCAGCGCCTGTGCATCGCCCGCACCATCGCGACCCGCCCCGAAGTGATCCTTCTGGACGAACCCACCTCCGCGCTGGACCCGATCTCGACCGCGCGCGTCGAGGAATTGCTGGACGAGCTGAAACGCGATTTCACCATCGCCATCGTCACGCATAACCTGCAGCAGGCCGCGCGCTGCGCCGATCAGGTCGCGTTCTTCTTCATGGGCGAACTGGTGGAGGTCGGCAGCGCCGGCGCCATGTTCACCACCCCGCAGCAGAAGCGCACCCAGGACTACATCACCGGCCGGTTCGGCTGAGATCCGAGGCAGGGAACATCATCATGCCAGACGCACCCAGGCACATCGTTTCCTCCTACGAGCAGGAACTCAACCAGCTCCGCGCCCTGATGGCGCGCATGGGGGGCCTGGTCGAGAACCAGACCGCGCTCGCGATCCAGGCGATCATCGACCACAACGCCGAAAGCGCGCAGGCGGCGATGGAGCAGGATCCGGAGGTCGACGCGCTCGAACGCGAGGTGGAAAGCCGCGCGATCAAGCTGCTCGCGCTCCGCGCCCCCATGGCGCAGGACCTGCGCGAGATCGTGTCCGCCCTCAAGGTCACCAGCGACCTGGAGCGGATCGGCGACTATGCCGCCAACGTCGCCAAGCGCTCCCTGCGCCTCGGCCCCACCGGCAGCGACATCTCGCTCGGCGGGCTGCGCTCCATGGGCCGTCTGGTGCAGGAGGGCCTGCGTCTCGCCATCGACGCGCTCGGCCAGAACGACGCCGAGAAGGCGCTGGACGTGTGGCGCTCCGACAAGGCGGTGGACGAGATCTACACCGCCATGTTCCGCGAACTGGTCACCTACATGATGGAAGACCCGCGCAACATCGGCGCCTGCACGCACCTGCTGTTCATCGCCAAGAACCTGGAGCGCATCGGCGATCACGCCACCAATATCGCCGAACGGGTGCACTACTCCGTCACCGGCGAAATGCTGCCCGCATCGCGTCCGCGCGGTTCGGTCAATCCGGAGACGCCGTCGCCATGAGCCAGTCCATACCCTATTCCCCGGTCCCGTCTCCCGCTTCACCCCGACGCGCGGGCGGACGAGACGAAACCCGCCAGCGCGTGCTGGTGGTCGAGGACGATCCCTCCCTCGCGGTGATGCTGCGCTACAATCTGGAAAAGCTCGGCTATCAGGTGGACGAGGCCGCCGACGGCCAGGAAGCCCTGCTCAAGGTCGCCGAACAGGCGCCCGATCTGGTGCTGCTCGACTGGATGCTGCCCTCGCTCTCCGGCATCGAGGTCTGTCGGCAGATCCGCCGACGCACCCAGACGCGCGACCTGCCGGTGATCATGCTCACCGCACGCGTCGAGGAACAGGATTCGATCCGCGGCCTCAACACCGGCGCCGACGACTACATCACCAAGCCGTTCTCCATGGAGGCGCTCGCCGCACGCGTGCGCGCGCTCCTGCGCCGCACCCAGCCGGCCTCCTCCGGACGCACGCTGCGCTTCCACGACATCGTGCTCGACGGCACCGAACATCGCGTGCAACGCAACGACCGCCCGGTGCATCTGGGTCCGACCGAATACCGTCTGCTCGAGTTCCTGATGCAGCACCCGCGCCGCGTCTTCTCGCGCGAGGATCTGCTGAACGCCGTCTGGGGCGCTGACATCCATGTGGAAGCGCGTACGGTGGATGTGCATATCCGCAGGCTCCGCAAGGCGCTGAACGGCCCGAACGAGCAGGACGTGGTGCGCACGGTCCGCACCGCCGGCTACGCGCTCGACGTGGACGCGATCTGAACCTTTCGCGGGCGAACCGGATGACGACGCTGGCTTTCTTTCCGTCCGGGCCGCGCCCATCGTGAGCTTGTGGCGCAGGCGGCCGCCGGAAAGCGCACCGCCGAACGAACCGATCCCCATGCTGGGCGCGCCGGGCCACAACCTGTCCCTGGCCGCCCTGCTGGATCTGGTGCCGCATCCGTTGCTGGCCCTGGATCAGGACGGAACGCTCCGCCACATCAACGAGACGGCGCAGAAACAGATCGGCGACGCCCTGCCGGCGCTGCTGCGCAATCCGGCGCTGGGACAGGCGATCCGCACCCTGCCGCCGGGAGGAACGGCGCAGGTCGATCTGCAGATGGACGTGCCGGTGCATCGCACCCTGCGCGTGTCGCTGCGCTGCGAACTGGCGGCGGGCAGCACGCCCTCCGTCGCACGGCGCGGCCTGTTGATGCTGTCGGTGCAGGACCGCTCCGAGGTGGAAGCGGTGGAGCGCATGCGCAGCGACTTCATCGCCAATGCCAGCCACGAACTGCGCACCCCGCTGGCCAGCCTGATCGGCTTCATCGAAACCCTGCAGGGTCCCGCAGCGGACGACGCGCCGGCCCGGATCCGCTTCCTGTCCATCATGTCCGGGCAGGCCACGCGCATGCGCCGGCTGATCGACAACCTGCTTAGCCTGTCGCGCATCCAGATGCACGAGCATGAGCGGCCGTCGAGCCTGGTCTCGGTCGCCGTCATCGCGCGCCGCGTCGCCGATGCGCACGAGCCGTTGATGGCGGCCTCTGGCCACCGGTTGACCGTGGACATCGCCACCGGCCTGCCCCCCGTCGCCGCCGACCCGGACCAGTTGTCGCAGGTCCTGCTCAACTTCCTCGACAACACGGTGAAATACGCCGGACGCCCGGACGGGCCCACCTCGGTCGTGCTGTCGGTGGAGCCGGCCCGCGCCGGCATCGATCCTCAGGGGGACGGGGTGGTCATGGCCGTCACCGATGACGGTCCGGGAATCGCCCCTCATCACGTGCCGCGTCTCACCGAGCGCTTCTACAGGGTCGAGGACGGACCGGGCGGCAAGGTCGGCAGCGGGCTCGGTCTCGCCATCGTCAAGCACATCGTCGGCCGGCACGGCGGACGGCTGACCATCACCAGCACCGAAGGGCAGGGGGCACGCTTCGCGGTGTGGCTTCCGCGCGCGCCGGTGCCGGCCACGGCGATCGGGGCCACGCGGCAAAGGTGACAACGTATGGCGTTGCAGTCATGCAACGACATATTTCTGCAATAAATCCTTCGCCGAACCGACACTTCGTCCCGGAACCCTTTTCGTTATTCGTTCCGCGTCCGCAAGGCAGGCAAATCCCTGCACGCACGAAAGTTGGGTTTCATGACAAGACGATTTCCGAAATCAGCCCTGATGGCTGCGACAGCGCTGTGCGGCGCCGTGTCCGCCGTCCCGGCCAAGGCGGATACGACGTCGGCTCAGATCTCCGCCATCGAGAAGCAGATCCACGCGCTCGAGGGTCAGCTGTCCCACATGAAGCGCGACCTCTCCGCGCGGAACGAGGAAGTGGTCGCCGCCCGCCGCGAAGCCTCCATCGCCGCGCGTCAGGCGCGCGAGGCGCAGGAGCGTATGGGCCCGATCCGCTACGACACCAGCGGCCGTCCGCTGCCGCCGATGCCGTTGTCGGCCCCCCCGGGCTACGCCGCCTATTCCGGTTACGCCGGTTCCAACGGTTCGCCGTACATGAACGTCGCTGGCTACCCGAGCTACGTGCCGAGCGGTCCGAAGCTGAAGCAGGGCCAGTTCCAGCTCGGCGGCATCCGCGTGACGCTGGGCGGCTTCCTGGAAGGCGCCGGCATCTATCGCTCGCGTAACGAAGCGGCCGACATCTCGTCCAGCTTCAATACCGGCATCCCGTATCCGCAGAGCCCGAACTATCATCAGAGCGAGTTCCGCGGCACCGCCCGTCAGAGCCGCGTTTCGCTGATGGCCGAGGGCAACCCCAACAGCGTGACCACGCTGACCGGCTATTACGAAGCCGATTTCAACAGTGCCGGCGTCACCTCCAACTCCAACGAGAGCAACAGCTACACGCTGCGTGAGCGTCAGCTGTTCGGCCAGTACTACCGCTCCGATCTCGACTTCTACCTGCTCGGCGGTATGTCCTGGAGCTTGCTGACCATGGGCAAGGCCGGCATGGCCGGTCGCAGCGAAGACCTGCCGGCGGTGATCGACGCCCAGTACGTTCCGGGCTTCACCTGGACGCGCAACATCGGCGTGCGCGTGGTGAAGGGTTTCGACCACGACAAGTTCGACATCGGCTTCGCGGTCGAAAATCCGGAAAGCTCCTACGCGAGCACGACGACCTCGCTGCACGGTGCGACGATCAACGTCACCACGCCGGGTCTGGCCGGCAACGGGTCGACGCTGAACTCCGGCTTCAACTATTCCAACGACGAAGCGCCGGACCTGATCGCGAAGGTCACGGCCGATCCGGGCTGGGGCCATTACGAGCTGTTCGGCATCGCGCGCTTCCTGCACAGCCGCGTCGAATACCCGGGCGCCGGCGCCAACAAGAACGTGCTGGCCGGCGGCGGTGGCGGCGGCTTCACCCTGCCGCTGTTCCACAAGCGCCTCGAACTGCGCGCCCAGGCGATGGCCGGCGAAGGCATCGGCCGCTACGGATCGACGCAGATGGTCGACGCCACCATCGGCCGCGACGGCTCGCCGGCGCCCCTGCCGCAGGTCATGGCGCTGGGCGGACTGGTCTTCCACGCCACCAAGAAGCTCGACTTCTACTCCTATGTCGGCACCGAACAGATCCTGCACGCCGTGGACTACAATGTCGGCAAGGTCGGTTACGGTTACGGCAGCCCGCTCTACTCCAATGCCGGCTGCGAGACCGAGCTGAGCACGCTCTCCTGCGCCGCCAACACCAAGGGCATCGTCCAGTTCACGGGCGGCACCTGGTGGAAATTCCTGAAGGGCGATTTCGGCACCATGCAGACCGGCCTCCAGTACTCCTACACCAAGCGGGAAATCTTCCCGGGCGTCGGCGGCAATCCCAGCACCGACGAGAATATCCTGATGTTCTCCTTCCGCTACTACCCGTTCCAGTAAATCGCCCCCATCGGGCGAGACGAGGCAGCACGGCCGTCTCCGAAAGGGCCGGCCGTTTTGTTTTCGTATCGTTATTGTGCACTGCACTTGCAATCGGGTGTGCCGGTCGCTATGTGAGCGGCCGTGGGTGCCCTGCGCAGCGCCTGTCGTCTGCTGAACATCAGCTGGATCGGCGCAGAGGCCCGGCTCGTTTCGGATACGACACCCACCACCCTGCGATCGCCCGGCCGACTGGTTCACCCGAACCGTCCGTCAGCCATTCCTTCATTGTTTTATGCGATAGCCGTGCCGTTGCCCTCCGGTGACGCAGGCTCCGGGCGCCAGGGAGGCGCCACCAAACCCATGACCACTTTCGCCGATCTCAAACTCTCCGAACCCCTCCTCCGCGCCCTTGGCGAGGAAGGCTACACCACCCCGACCCCGATCCAGGCCGGCGCGATCCCGTATCTGCTGGAAGGCCGCGACATTCTGGGCCTCGCCCAGACCGGCACCGGCAAGACCGCCGCCTTCGCCCTGCCGATCCTGCACCGTCTGGCGCAGCATCGCGTGCCGCACACCCCGAAGGGCCCGCGCGTTCTCGTGCTGGCGCCGACCCGGGAGCTCGCGATGCAGATTGACGAGAGCTTCGCCTCCTATGCCCGCCACATGCGTTTCTCGCACGCCGTGATCTTCGGCGGCGTCGGCCAGGGCCGTCAGGTGGAAGCCATGCGCCGTGGCGTCGATGTGCTCACCGCAGCGCCCGGTCGTCTGCTCGACCTCGTCAACCAGGGCCATATCGACCTGAGTTGCGTCGAGGTGCTGGTGCTCGACGAGGCCGACCGCATGCTCGACATGGGCTTCGTGCGCGATATCCGCCGCATCGTCGCCCTGCTGCCGACCGATCGTCAGACCCTGCTGTTCTCGGCCACCATGCCGCGCTCCATCTCCGATCTCGCCGCCAGCCTGCTGCGCGACCCGGCCACGGTGGAAGTCACCCCGCCCTCGACCACGGTGGAGAAGATCCGTCAGGCGGTGATGTTCGTCGACGACGAGAACAAGAAGCAGGCCCTGCTCACCCTGGTGCAGTCGCCCAAGGTGGTGCGCGCCATCGTCTTCACCCTGATGAAGCACGAAGCCAACAAGGTGGCCGAGTTCCTGTGCAAGCAGGGCATCGCCGCGGAGGCCATCCACGGCAACAAGAGCCAGGGCGCGCGCGAGCGGGCCATGGCCGGCTTCCGCTCCGGCGCGGTCAAGGTGCTGGTGGCGACCGACATCGCCGCGCGCGGCATCGACGTGGACGAGGTGAGCCACGTCTTCAACTACGACCTGCCCAACGTGCCGGAAAGCTACGTGCACCGCATCGGCCGCACCGCGCGCGCCGGCCGCGAAGGCTGGGCGGTGTCGCTGTGCAATGCCGAACAGCGCGCCTGGCTGCGCGACATCGAGAAGGATATCGGCAAGCCCCTGCCGGTGTTCATGGACCACCCGTTCCACTCCGAGGCGGCGTCGGCGTCCACCATGCGTCCGCCCGTCCTGGGCGGCGGCGGTCGCGGTCGTGGTGGCCAGCAGAATGGCGGCCATCGCGGCGGCCAGAACGCCGGCGGCCATCATCGTGGCGGCGGCCGTCCGGCCGGCGGCCACCAGGACGCGCATCGCGGCGGTCATCGCAGCGGCCAGGGCCAGCAGCGCCGGTCCAGCGGCGCACGTTCGAGCTGAGACCAGTGACCGTCACGGCGCTGCGCGGACGGATCGTCGGGTTCCGCGACGATCCCTTCCTGCAGCCGCCGTCCGCATGCCTCCAGTACGAGCCCGACGGGCTCGTACTGATCCGCGACGGTCATATCGAGTCGGTGGGCCCCTACGCCGAACTCGCGCAGACCCTGCCGCCCGGCACGCCGCTCCACGAATACGGCGACGCGATCATCTCCGCCGGCTTCGTCGACGCGCACGTCCATTTCCCGCAGCTCGGCGTGGTCGCCGCCCCCGGCGAGCAGTTGCTGGAATGGCTGGAACGCTACGTGTTCCCGGCCGAAGCCCGCTTCGCGGACGAGACCCATGCCGAGCGCGTCGCGGGTTTGTTCCTGCGCGAGTTGCTGCGCAACGGCACCACCACGGCCTGCGTCTATTGCAGCGTCCACCCGCAATCGGTGGACGCGTTCTTCCGCGAGTCAGAGCGCTCCAACACCCGCATGATCGCAGGCAAGGTGCTGATGGACCGCAACGCCCCTCCGGCCTTGCGCGACACGGCCCGCACAGGTCACGACGACAGCCTCGCCCTGATCCGTCGCTGGCACCGGCGCGGCCGGCAGAGCTATGCCGTCACCCCGCGCTTCGCCGCATCGTGTTCGCCGGAACAGCTCGAGGCCGCCGGCGACCTGCTCCGGCGCGACGACGATCTGTTCGTGCAAACCCATCTCTCGGAAAACCACGCCGAGATCGCATGGGTGAAACAGCTTTTTCCGGACAGCGCGTCCTATCTCGATGTCTATGACCGCTACGGCCTGGTCGGTGAACGCACCGTGCTCGGACACGGAATCCATCTCGACGAAGCCGATTTCTGTTCCTGCCATCGCCGGGGCGCCGCCCTGGCGCACTGCCCGACCTCGAACCGCTTTCTCGGCTCGGGCGCGTTCCGCCTGTTCGAAGCCCGGGACGGACGCCGCCCCGTCAACGTCGCCCTTGGAACCGATATCGGCGCGGGTACAAGCCTGTCCCAGCTCGCGACCCTGGGTGAAGCCTACAAGACGGCACAGGCAGTCGGCCGGGGCACGCTCGGCGCGATCCAGGGTTTCTGGCTGGCCACGCTCGGCGGCGCCCGCGCCCTGCGTCTCGACGACCGCATCGGCCGCATCGCCTCCGGCTTCGAAGCCGATCTCGTCGTGCTCGATCCCGGCGCGACCGATCTGCTGCGTTTCCGCACCGAACAGAACGGCGACATCGAGGACACGCTGTTCGCCCTGATGACTCTCGGCGACGATCGCGCCGTACGCGCCACCTGGGTCGCCGGCGCCTGCGTCTATGACCGGAACCGCGCGGAACCTTTCCAAATGTCGTAGAGATGAAGTCGAATTATCTTCCCTGTTTCTTGACGACACAAGAACGAAGATATGTTAGAAACGATATCGAGGCTTTCAGGATCATTGGCTCGTATAATATGTCGGATACAGTAACGCAGCGTTCGTTTAGGTTGGTGGCCGCAAGATCGATTTCTACACTTCTTCGGAGACCGTTGTTTCTCTGGGTGCTCGTGATTCCGAATCTTGTTTCGATCGGGTATTTTGGATTCATTGCATCGCCGATCTATCGTTCCACCGCTTCGATTTTGGTGACGAGTCCAAAGGGTTCCGGCAACACGTCACTGACGTCGATGTTGTCCGGTGTCGGTAGCGATTCGTCTCATGACGGATCATATCTGCTGAAAGCGCATATTGGCTCCTGGTCAATGTTCCGCACCGTTACGGACAGGCTGCAGGCTCAGAAGCATTACGAATCCGCAGATTTCATCGACCGTTTCGGCGGACTTTGGTCCGGCTTCAGCACTAGCGATACAGCGCTGTGGTCATACTACCAGCGTATGGTACGGGCAGATGTCGACGAGAAGAGTGGTATCGTCACCATCGAAGCCGATGGTTACAGCTCCCAATTCGTCGAAGCGATGGTGGCCAACCTGATGCACGAATCTCTGGTCCATATGGACCGGATGACGGATGATCAGGAGGCAGATCGCATTCGCGACTCGCAAGAGCGGAAGAGCCAACTTCAGAAGGCTGTCGCCGACGACGAGTCCGCCATCGCCGCGTTCCGCTCGCGTCAAGGAGTCTACGATCCGAAGGAGCGCTACGCCGCCGATCTGGAGCTTCATTCTTCTCTGACCTCTCGGGCGGTCGATCTGGAAGCGCAACGCGTCGCAACCGAGGCGGCCACTCCCGGCAATCCCGGCACGCAGGCGCTGGAGAAGGCAATCAAGGCGGTTCGCGCGCGTGCCGATGGCGCGCTGTCTACTCTCCCGGTCCTGGCGCAGGACGCCGCGCAATACGAGCAGCTGACGATCAAACGCGACAACGACATCGCCCTGCTGACGCAGGCGACGTTGGCCGCGCAGCAGGCCGAGTTGAACGCACAGCAGAATCGCTACTATCTCAGTGTCGTCAGTCCGCCGAGTGCACCCAGCACGCCGGAGTTGCCTCATCGTGCCGAATGGATCGCGATCGTGCTTGTGGTTTCCCTTCTCGCCTGGAGCCTGCTGCGGTGAGCCGCCGTTTCTTGCGCAGTGTCTCGCTGCCTTTGGCGCCGCTCCTGTTCTCCGCCGGTTGCGCCGTTCTTCCGTCGACGGGTCCAGGCGTGGCAGCGGTTGACCAGACGCCAGGCGTCACCGTGGTCGATGTGACGCCGATCTACGCCGCCACCCTCGCGTCGTCCGAAGCAAGCATGCGTGCCGCGCGTCTCGCTTCTGCGCGACAAGCGGCAACAGTGCCTGGCAGAGCCAATGGCAACACGCTCGCTGTCGGTGACAAGCTGGCCGTTTCGCTATGGCTCTATGCCGTACCCGCCACCGGGGCTGGTTCAAATGTGCTGCCTTCGGCGCCGACCCGCCAGGATCTGGGCACCGTCACTCTCGATCAGAATGGCCGGGTATCGCTGCCCTATATCGGCACAAGAGTGCTGGCTGGTTTGACGCCGGATGCGGCCGAAAAGCAGCTCAGCGCCGCCTACAATGGTCTGCACACCATGGTCGGCCCTTCCGTTTCGCTGGAAGTGGTCCAGTCGCCCACGCGAGATATCCTTGTCACCGGTGCCGTCGGTGATCCCAAGCGTGTGGCCTGGACGCCGAACGGACTGAGCCTCGCTGATGCGTTGACGCAAGCGTCTGGCAGTGGTGCCGCTGCGCTTGTCGGCGGTTCGAGCCGCGAACGCGGCGTTGCCGCGTCGCATGTGGAAATTCTGCGCCGGGGTCAGCAGGTCGCCACTCTCCCCACGCCGTTGGCTTTGCGCTCCACCATTCCGCTCCAGCCCGGCGATACGCTGGTGGTCGACGATGCGGCGCCGGTGAAGGTTGCATTGCTGGGCGGTGGCGCAGCGAAGGTTGGTACCTACGACTTCGCCGAGGGCTCCACGCTGACCGATGCACTGGCCAGCGCCAACGGTCTTAACGACAACACCGCCGACTCGCGCGCTTTGTTCGTGCTTCGCGATCAGAAGCAAGCCACACCGGTGCTGTATCGGTTTCCGATGCAGACCGGCGCTGGTCTCATCGCGGCGCGACGGTTTCCTATGCATGATGGCGATCTGATCTACGTATCCGATGCACCGACCGTTGCGATCAGCAAGGTCGTCTCCATGCTCTACGGCTTTGCAATGCCGGCTCTGCTGGCGAAGTAATGTCGTTCGTCTCGTGTCCGGCATCCATGCCGGAGCGGGATCCATCCATTTGGATCGTGTGGGTATGACTACTGGCCTTGGGAACTATCTCGCGCTTGCTAATCGAGTCGGCGCGAGAGTGCGGAGCTGGGCCGAGCTTCGTGTGTGGCTCGACGCGCATCCGGGTGAGGGGCTGCAACCTCCACCTCGGCGTCTTCAGGTCCTGCCTCCGCCAATGACGGTAAGTCGCCGCGGCAACGTGCGCGAAATCCACGGAATCGTTTGTGATTCCGCCGAAAAGCTGGGCTGGGAAAAGGCAGTCAATCACCGCCAGCGCGTGACGCTGTTTCTGGCCAGCGCATCGACAATCGGCATCCTGTTGTTGTCGCATTCCGCGTTACAAGCGCAGAACATGCCGCTTGCTTCGATGCGTCTGTATCTCATCGTCTACGGCCTGATGACGTTCTTCATGACGTCGAACTTCTTCAAGCTGATGCTCGGCACCTGGCACATGGTGCGCGGCCCGGAGCGTAATCCGTTTCATCCCGTGCATCGGTCTGCGGAGCCGGACGAAGACATGCGCTGCGCGATCCTGTTCCCGGTCTATCACGAGGACTCAGCCCGTGTTTCGGCCGGTATGGCCGCGACGTGGCGGTCCATTGCCGCCCACAGGCCGGATCTCGCCGGGCGCTTCGACCTCTTGCTGCTGTCCGACAGCCGTGCCACCGAACACTGGATCACTGAACAAGCGGCGGTGCATGAGTTGCGCCGCGCTTTGCCGGATGCCCGTGTCTATTACCGTCATCGCGCCTCCAATTCGAACTCGAAGATGGGCAACGTCGCCGACTTCTGCCGCCGCTGGGGGCAGAACTATCGCTACATGGTCGTGATGGATGCCGACAGTCTCATGGACGGCGAAAGCATCATCTCGCTCGTCAAGATGATGGAAGGCAACGATCGCATCGGCATTCTGCAAACCAACCCGAAGCCGATCCTGCGTGAAAGCCTGTTCGGGCGTATGCAGCAGTTCGCAGGACGGCTCTACGGTTCGGTGTTCTCCTACGGGCTGCAGGCGATCTATATGGGACAGGCCAGCTATATCGGCCACAATGCGATCCTGCGTGTGCAGAGCTTCACCGAACACTGCATGCTGCCCGAGCTGTCCGGCTCGAAACCCTGGGGCGGTAAACCGCTCAGTCACGATATTCTCGAATCCGCTCTGATGGCACGCGCCGGACAGGAGGTGTGGTTCATTCCTTCCCTGCAAGGATCATACGAAGAAGTTCCGGCTAATCTGATGGGCTTCCTCGCGCGGGAACGTCGCTGGATGCAGGGCAACCTTCAGCATATTCGCTTCGTGCTTCTGCGTGGTCTCAAACCGATCCACCGTGAAACACTGATCAGCGGTTCGATGAGCTATGTCTCGGCACCGCTCTGGGCCGTCTTCCTCATGGTCTCGGCGTTTGGACTGGTGAATTTCCTGCACGAGGCGCATGTCTCGATTGGCGGTCTCAGGCAGTTGCAATTGCCGATGGCGATGCTGCTCGCCTCATCCATGGTGTTCCTCTTCATGCCGCGCGTGCTGGCAGTCTCCATCAATCTAAGGTCCGATCGCGCCAGGCTCTATGGTGGCAAGGACAAGCTGCTTTGGTCGGTGCTGATCGAGACGGTGTTCTCGTTCTTCTTCGCACCGATCATGATGGCCTTCATCACCCGCTTCATCTGGCTGTGGTCCAAGCGAAAAAGCATCAGTTGGGGCACGCAACAGCGCGACGATGCTCCATTGCCATGGCGCGAGTGCCTGAAAGGGTTCGGTTGGCTCGCCTCGCTCGGGATCATCTGCTGGATCGGCATGCTCTGGGGCGTTTCGCATATTGCCAGTGCCAAAGCCGGCTTGATCCTGACCGCCACAGGCGGCTGGGTGAAACCGAGCGACCTGCTGCTTTGGTATTTCCCGATCGCGTCCGGCTTCGCGTTCTCGCCGCTCATCGCCCGGTTCACCAGCCGCACGTTCCCGTCGCTGCGGCGGCGCAGCTTGTTTCTCACTCCCGAAGAAGTCGAAACGCCGCAAGTAATTCGCGACCTGGAGCAGTGGCACGAGCGCATGAAGCGAGCCCTTCCCAACGCGGAAACGCCCGGCCAGGCTGTCCAGCACGCTCTGAAAAGTCCCGCTTTCTATCTCGCCCATCGTGCATCGACCCGCTTCCGCCCGATCGTTTCCGCGTGGCTGCTGCCCAAGATCCGATCGGGTGTTCCGTTGAGCCGACGCGAAATCCTGCTCGCCATCGGAGAGCGGGACTGCTTCGATTGTTTGCATGAACAGGCGGCGATGCGGGATCACGCCGGAACGGAGCCTTACCTCCAGTCCATGGTCGCCTGACCTGCGGCGACTCGATCACCCCACCATCGCCGCCGCCGCCGCCAGATCCACCGACAACACCCGGCTCACCCCGCGCTCCTGCATGGTCACGCCGTAGAGCCGGTCCATGTGCGCCATGGTCAGCTGATGGTGCGTCACCACCAGGAAGCGCGTGCCGGCCTCGCGCACCATGTCGCCGAGCAGGGAGCAGAACCGCCCCACATTGGCGTCGTCGAGCGGCGCATCCACCTCGTCCAGCACGCAGATCGGCGCCGGGTTGCAGCGGAACACCGCGAACACCAGCGACAGCGCGGTCAACGCCTGTTCGCCACCTGACAGCAGCGACAACGTCGCCAGCTTCTTGCCCGGCGGCTGCGCGTAGATCTCCAGACCCGCCTCCAGCGGATCGTCCGATCCCACCATGCCCAGATGCGCGCGTCCGCCGTTGAACATGCGCGCGAACAGGGACTGGAAATGCCGGTCCACCTGCTCGAACACCGCCAGGAGACGCTCGCGCCCTTCGCGGTTCAGCTGGCCGATCTGGCCACGCAGACGGGCGATCGCGGTTTCGATCTCTTCCCGCTCGCGCACGATCGTTTCCATGCGCGCCGTCGCCTCGTTCAGCTCCAGATCGGCGCGCAGATTCACCGGCCCCATCGCGTCCCGTTCGCGCACCAGCGCTGCGATGCGCCGGCGCAGGGAGGTTTCGGCGTTCTCGGTCAGATCGGCCGGTATCTCCGTCGGCGGTTCCGGCGTGTCGGCCAGAAGGCGGGCCAGGATCTCCGCCGCCTGTTCCGCGCGCCCTTCCGCCCGCAGCAACGCTTCGCGCGCGGCGGTCGAGGCCGCGTCCGCATCCCGGCGCCGCGACGCGGCCTCGGCCGCCGCCGTTTCCGCAGCCTGGAGCCGCTCGACGGCGCGCCCATGCTGCGCCTCCGCGCCGGACAATGCCGCTTCGATCGCACTGCGCCGCGCCATCTCGCCTTCGGGATCGAGCCTGCGCGTCTGCGCGTCCTCCCGCGCCGCCAGCAGGCGTGCCCCGGCGTCCTCCGCCTCGGTCCGCGCCGCCTCCAGACGCCGTGTCCAGTCCACGATCGCCGCCCGCAGCGGCGCATCGCGCGCTTCCAGCGACGCGGCCTCGCTCAGCAGCGCACTGCGCGCTTCCGTGGCCGCCCGCTCCCCCTCGCGCGCCTCCAGCAAGGCCAGATCCGACAGCGCCGCCGCTTCGACGGCAGCCTCCACATCCGGCAGTGCCGCCATCGCCCGTTCGAGCAGCGCGACCGCATCGGCCGCCGCCTTGTGTTCCGCTTCCGCCGCCGCGCGACGTGCCGACAAAGCCGCGATCCGCGTTTCGGCCTCGCGACCCAGGGCAGCGATCCGGTCACGCTCCGTGATCCGGGACGCCAGTTCCGCCCGGGCCGCTTCGCGCGCGTTTCTCGCATCCTGCTCCGCGTCGGACGCCGCTTTTGCCCGCGCCTCCGCCTCGCTCGCCGCGTCCCGCGCCGCGTCCGGCGCCAGCGTGCCCAGCGCTGCGCGCGCCGCGACCAGAGCCGCGTCCGCCGCCGCGCCTTCCTCGCGCAACCGCTCCAGCGCCGGCAGGAGCGAGCCCCGCGCGGTCTCGTGCGTGCTGTGCTGCGCCGCCAGGGACGCCACGGTGGCGCGCGCCGCCTGCAACGCCGTATCCGCCGCCGCCCGTGTTCGGCGTGCCGCGTTTTCCCGCTCCTGCGCCGACGCATCCGCACGCGCGGCGTCCGTGGCCGCCGTCGCCAGAGCCTGCTGCGCGGGCAGGGCGTCCAGAGCGGTGCCCGCCGCCGTCCGCGCCGCCTCGGCCTCGGCGAGCGCCGCATCCGCACGGCTGCGTCGCGGCTCCGTCGCCTCGAGCCGGGCGCGGTTCTGCGCGTCCTGCAAGGACAGCCGGTTCTCGTGCTGCCGCGCCGCGTTCAGCGCCTGCTCCGCCACGCCACGCTCCCGGCGGAGCGTTTGCAGCGTTTCGCTCAGCGCGCCGCGCCGGCGCGCAATCTCTTCCAGCGCGGCGACGGCAGGCGGCAGCGCCGCATCGGCCTCCGCCAGCGCCGCCAGCGTGTCGCGATGGCGCGCCCGCTGCTGCAACCGGATCGAGGCCGCGCTCGGCTGGCCGGCCTCGATCCTGAACCCGTCCCAGCGCCAAAGCGCCCCGGCGCGCGTCACCAGGCATTCGCCGGGCTGCAACGCCTCGTGCAGGGCGTTCCCGTCCGCATCCTCCGGCAGCAACCCGGCACGGTCCAGCGCACGGCATAGCGGTGCAGGCGCGTCGATCAGCGCCGACAAAGGCTGGGCCGAGCCCGGCAGGGCGCGGGCGGGCAGGGGCAACATCGCCTGCCAGCTTTGCGGCGCGTCCGGCACGCAGCCCGCATCGAGCCCGTCCGCCAGAACCGCGGCCACCGCCAGTTCCAGCCCGGACGGCACCTCCAGCAACTCGCTCAAAGGCGCCCAGGGCCGCGATCCCGCATCGGCCCCGGCCGCGAGCGCCTGCGCCAGACCGTCCGCCTCGGCGGCCAGACGCGCGGATCGGTCGCGCAACGCCGACAGCGCCTCGCCCTGGGCAGTGTGCTCCGTCTGCGCCGCGTTGTAGTCCGCCTCCGCCGCCTCCAGCGCGGCATTCACCGCGGACGAAGCGGCCTCGGCCTTCCGCCGCGCGTCCACAGCGCCCGCCAAAACGCCGTCCGGCAGCGCCGCCGCCAGCGCGGCTTCGTGGTCGCGCCTGGCCTGGACGTGCTCGTTTCGCGCCCGGTCCAGCGCCGACGCCGTGCGGTTCCGCTCCGCTTCCGCCTGGGCGCGCGCGCGGGCGCCGTCCCGGCTGCGACCCTCCGCCTCCAGGCGCGCGGCGGCGGCGGTCCTGCGCGCCCGTTCCGCCTCGTCCAGCGTCCGAACCGCCTCGGCCAGCGCGGTTTCCGCGTCCTTCACCGCTGCGTCGGCCGTTTCGCGCCGTTCCGCCGGCACCAGCCTGCTTTCCGCCTCCGCCAGACGGGTCCGCAGCGTCGCCTGCTCGCGCCCCAGCCGTTCGGCGCGCGCGGCGGCGTCCTTTTCCGCATCCAGCGCCGCCGCATGGCGTCGCGAGGCGTCCTCGGCCGCCAGACGCGCTGCATCCGCCAGCCTCGACACCTCGGCCCGTGCAGCGATGGCCGCATCCAGCGCCGTTTCCGCGTCACGCGCGGCCTGCTGCGCGTCGGAAAGCGCCTGTTCCAGCAGCGACAGCGCGTTTCCGTCCGGCGCGTTCGCCCGCACCTCGTCCAGCTCGGCACCGATCTCCGCCAGCAGCGCGTCGGCACGTGCCGAACGGCTCGTCGCGGCCTCCGCGTCGCGTCGGTGCTCCGCCGCGCGCGTTCTGGCCGACGCAGCATTCTCCTCGTTGCGTCTATGCGCGGCGGCGGCCGTCTCGATCGCCGCCCGCGCCTCCAGGCCGCGCCCTTCCGCTTCCGCCAGACGCGCCGGCATGGTGTTCCGCGAGTCCGCCAGCGCCGCGTGTTCGCCCCCGAGCCGCTCCACCTCGCGCTCGGCATCGGCCTGGCGCGCTTCGGCGGCTTCGCAATCCTCGCGCGCCTGCGCCATGCGGCGGTCGGCGGCCTCGGATTCCTGCAAGGCGCGCTCGCCTTCGCGCGCGGCACCTTCCGCCTCGATCCGGCGTCGTTCCAGCAGGGTGCGGGCCAGCGCTTCTTCTTCGCGCGGATGCGCCAGGGCGGCGGCGGCGTGCTGCTCGGCGGCGATCGCCGCTTCCAGCGCCCCTTCCGCCGCGACGCGCTGGCGCTCGGCCTCGATCCGGGCCGCACCGGTGAGCTGCACGGCACGGTTGGCGCGCGCATGCAGCACCGCCAGCAGAGCGGTTTCCCTGGCGCGCAGCTCTTCCGCCACCGTCCGATACCGCGCCGCCTGTTCCGCCTGGCCGGACAGGGATCTGGTCTGCGTTTCCAGCTGGAGGCGCAGATCCTCGGCGCGGGCGAGGTTCGCCTCGGTGGCGCGCAGCTTGAGTTCGGCCTCGTGCCGGCGCGCATGCAGACCGGTGATGCCGGCGGCTTCTTCCAGCACCGAGCGCCGTTCTTCCGGGCGCGCGCCGACGATCGCCGCCACGCGGCCCTGGCTGACCATGGCGGAGGAGCGCGCGCCGCTGGCCAGATCGGCGAACAAGGTCTGCACGTCGCGCGCCCGCGCCTCGCGCCCGTTGATCCGGTAGGCGCTGCCGGAACCGCGCTCGGTGCGACGGCCGATCTGCAACTCGGCCTGATCGTGCAGAGGCGGCGGGGCGAGGCCGGCCGCGTCCTCCAGCGTCAGGACGACCTCGGCCAGATTGCGTGCGGGCCGGCCCGCCGTTCCGGCGAAGATCAGGTCGTCCATCTCGCCGCCGCGCAGCGACCGGGCCGAGCTTTCGCCCATGCACCAGCGCAGCGCTTCCACCACGTTGGATTTGCCGCACCCGTTCGGCCCGACGATCCCCGTCAGGCCGGGCAGGATCTCCACGGAGACCGGTTCGGCGAAGCTCTTGAAACCGGCGATACGCAGCCGGGCGAACGTGACGGGCATGGACGGCGCGCGTTCGGAAAGGGCGGCGGGATCAGCCCCCGGCGGCGGAAACCTTCTGCGCGAAGGTGTCGTAATCCATCTCGCCGGAGAACAGGGTGGTGCCGAAGATGAAGGACGGGGTGGAATCGATGCCGTACTTCTTCGACGCCGCATCCTGCTTGGCGATGATCGCCTTGCTCAACGCCTGATCGTCGACCGTGTGCTGGAAGGTCTCGGCGGACATGCCGGCCAGCGCCGCCATCTTCTGCAGCTCGGCCTTGGGGTCCACGCCCTGGGCGAAGGCCCAGCGATCCTGGCTCGCCAGCAGCGACTCCACGAACGGAACGTAGCGCTCCGTCGGCAGCGCGCGCGCCACCATGGCGGCCATCAACGCCACCTGGTCGAGCGGGTAGTCCTGGAACACGTATCGGATCCGGCCGGTGTCGATCAGCTTCGCCTTCACCTCGGGAAACACGACCTGCGAGAAGCGGGCGCAATGGGTGCAGGTCAGGGAATACCATTCCTGCACGATGAGCTTGGCGTTCGGATTCCCGATCGCCCGCTCGCCCAGCAGCGGATCGCTCGGCGCATCGGCGAACGCGCTCCGGCTCGCAAGGGCCAGGCCGGGAGCGGCGATCAGCAGGGCGCGTCGGGAAAGGCTCATCGGCGAACTGGCTCCGGCAGGCAGGGGTTCCGGGGGAGCAAGACCGTCAAAGCCCCGTTGCGTCAAGCAGGGGCGCGCCGACATGACCCGATTGCAACGTTCTAGCCGTCCGATCCGCCCTTGGCGGCGATCCGTCCCCCCAGCCGTGCCAGCGCTTCGCCCAGCGCGCCGTCCACGCCCGCAACGGGCACCGGCGCCGGAACCGGCGCCAGGGGCGAATCCGTCACGCCCGGCGCGGGCAGCCCGTCCTGGGTGAAGCGCAGCCGCTCCACCACCTGCCGCCCGAGGCCGATATTGATCCGGGCGATCAGCTGCGCCGCCTGATGCTGCAATTCCAGCGCGGTCGGGCCGGAGGCGCTCAGGAACAAGGTGCCCCCGCTCAGCCGCTTGGGATGGATGCGCGCGGCCAGGGCCGGTCCGACCAGGGCAGGCCAGTCGGTCATGAGCTGCGTCGCGGCAGGCGAGCGCGTCTTGAAGGCTGGGCGGGTGATCGCCGGCAGCAGGGCGCCCAGCATGCGCGGGCCGTACGGGCTGCGCACGGGCGCGGGCGGCGTGTCCGCCTGTGCCGGCGCCCGCTTGCTGCCGCGACCATCCTTGCCCATAGACCCCGCCATGCCGTCCGAACCTCCCGTTGCAGCGCCCGCCGCCGCCGATCTGCTGCGATGGTACGACCGGCATCGCCGCCAGCTGCCCTGGCGCGCCGAGACCGGCGTGCTGCCCGATCCCTACCATGTCTGGCTCAGCGAGATCATGCTGCAACAAACCACCGTGGCGGCGGTGGGTCCGTATTTCCGGCGCTTTCTCGACCTGTTCCCGACCGTCGAGGCTTTGGCCGAAGCGCCCTCCGAGCAGGTGATGAGTGCCTGGGCCGGACTCGGCTACTACGCCCGCGCCCGAAACCTGCATGCCTGCGCCAAGGCGGTGGCGGCTCTGGGCGGCTTTCCCCGCACCATCGACGCGCTGCGCGCCCTGCCCGGAATCGGCGCCTATACCGCCCCCGCCATCGCCGCCATCGCCTTCGGCATCCCCGCCGTGCCGGTGGACGGCAATGTGGAGCGCGTCTGCGCCCGCCTGTTCGCGATCGAGGCGCCTTTGCCCGCCGCCCGCCCGGCTCTCGCCCGCGCCGCCGCAGCCCTCGGGACCGACGCGCTGGCGCAGGCGCGCCCCTCCGATTTCGCCCAGGCCCTGTTCGATCTCGGCGCCACGATCTGCACCCCGCGCAATCCGGCCTGCACCCTCTGCCCCTGGCGCGAGCCCTGTCTCGGCCGACGGACCGGGGCGCCCGAGCGCCTGCCGGTGAAGGCGGCGAAGAAGGAACGGCCGGAGCGGCACGGAATAAGTTTCATCGTGCATGATAATACGGGCCGGCTGCTGCTCCAGACCCGCCCGCCGCGCGGCCTGCTCGGCGGCATGTCCGAACTGCCCGGCACCCCCTGGCGCCCCGAACCCTGGAGCGAGGCCGACGCGCTCGACCATGCTCCTGTCCTGGCCGACTGGCGCCCCGCCGGCAGCGTCCGCCACGTCTTCACCCATTTCGGCCTCAGCCTCGCCGTCTGGTCCGCGCGTTGCGACCGCATCCCGGCCGAGGCGCTGGAAAACCGCTTCCTCCGCGCCCCGGACGCGCTCGATGCCGAGCCGTTGCCGACCCTGATGCGCAAGGCGATCGCAGCCGGCGGCGGGGACTGAATCTCCGGAAACCGTGTCGGGACCGCGATATCCCGGTTTCGCCCACATGGAAGCCCCCGACTCGATCCACGGATTCTGTGGATAAGAGTCGGGGCCCTTTCATCCCCGTCCGTTGGGGGTAGGGTGACGCATGCGCTTCCTTCACACTTCGGATTGGCAGATCGGCAAGGGGTTCCGCTTCGCCGATGACGAGACGCTCGGCGTTCTGCAGGAGCAGCGGCTCGAAGCGATCCGGCGTATCGGCCGTCTTGCCCGCGAGCAGGCGGTGTCCGTCGTGCTGGTGGCGGGCGATGTCTGGGACATGGCCCAGCCCGCCGAACGCACGCTGCGCCAGCCGATCGAATGCATGCGCCCGTTCGGCGACATCCAGTGGCACCTGATCCCCGGCAACCACGACCCGCATCTGCCCGGCGGGCTGTGGGACCGGCAGCGCCGTCACGGCCTGCCCGCCAACATCCACCTGCACACCACCCCGGAACCCGCTTTGCTCGGCACCGACCCGGCCGGCCGTGAGGCCTGGCTGCTTCCCGCTGTGCTCGACCGGCGTCATGCGCTCGGCGATCCCACTGCGGTTCTGGACGCGATGCCGACCCCGGACGGCGCGCTGCGCATCGGTCTCGCCCATGGCTCCGCACGCGGTTTCGGCTCCGATCCCGAGGACGGCGCCAACCGCATCGCCGCGGACCGCGCCACGCGCAGCGGCCTCGATTATCTGGCGCTGGGCGACTGGCACGGCGCCGTCCAGGCCGGTGCGCGAAGCTGGTACAGCGGCACGCCGGAAACCGACGGCTTCGATCGCGGCGGCGATGGCGGCGGGTCGGTGCTGCTGGTCGAGGCGGGGGGCGGCGCGGAGCCCGTGGTCTCCCGGCATCGCGTCGGCCGCTTCCACTGGCATCGCGAGACCGCGACCCTGTTCTCCGCCGACGAGATCGATGCGCTGGAACACCGCCTGCGCGATCTGGCCGGGGCCGATCCGGGCGACGTTCTGGTCTGGCTGCGCGTGTCCGGCGCGCTGTCGGCCGAGGATCAGCTCCGGTTCGAGCAGCGCATCCGCGACGGCGTCGGCAGCGCGCTGCGTGCGCTCCGCATCGACGACGACGCCCTGGAACCGAGCCTCGGCGGCACCGATCTGACCGTGCTCGGCACCGGCGCCCTGCGCGATGCGGCCGAGGCGCTGCACGGTCGCGCTTCCGGCGCGGACCGGATCGCCGCCGCCGCGCTGCAACGTCTGTTGCTTCTGGCGCGACAGGAAACCGGCGCATGAGGCTGCGTTCGCTCTCGGTCGATCAGTTCCGGCGCTTCGACCGGCCGATGCGTCTGGACGGGATCGGGAACGGCCTCAACGTCCTGTGCGCGCCCAACGAGTTCGGAAAATCGACCCTGCTGGCGGCGATCCGCGCGGTGTTGTTCGAGCGGCACACTTCGCGCACCGAATCCATCCGCTCCTATCAGCCGCGCCTCGGCAGCACCGCGCCCAGCGTGTCGCTCGC
Organism: Lichenicola sp. GTC18331; assembly: GCF_055386855.1. NCBI lineage: Bacteria > Pseudomonadati > Pseudomonadota > Alphaproteobacteria > Acetobacterales > Acetobacteraceae > Lichenicola > Lichenicola sp. GTC18331. Next base: position 2,721,443 of record NZ_AP045015.1, read on the forward strand.
CTTCGAGCATGGCGGCGTTTCGCACAGCATCGAGAAGCGGTTCCTGTCGCGTCCGCAGGCGCGTTTCGTGTCGAACGGCACCGTGTTCGAGGCGGATGCGGCGGAGGAACGGCTGGCCGGTCTTCTCGGCGTGTCCGCAGCCAGGAGCGGCGCGCGCAACGCGGCGCGGCAGACGGCGTCGATCTGGGACGCGCTTCTGGTGGATCAGGGCCAGAGTTTCGCCCAGGCCGAACTGGGCGAGGGCGCCCGCGCCACCCTGTCCGCCTGTCTCGATGCCGAACTCGGCGCCGTCAGCGGCGGCGTGGCGATCGCGCGTTTGTTGAAGCCGGTTCTGGCGCAGCTGGCCGAACGTCTCGACGGGCACGGCCGCCCGCGCGACCGCTACAAGGCCGCCATCGCCGAGGTGGAGGATGCCGCCAGGACCGGCGAGGCTCTGGCCGTGCGCAGGCGGGCGTTGGAGAACGACCTGTCGGAGCTGGAGGCGGCACGTCGCGCTTTGGCGCAGGCGAGCGATCCGCGCCTGGAAACGGAAGGGCGTGCCGCTCTGGCCGAGGCGCGGCGCCAGCGCGACGCGCTTCTGGGCCAGCGCGACCGCGTCAAACAGGCGACCGGCGCGGTCGAACTGGCGGCCGAGCAGCGCAAGCAGGCGCTGGACGAGATCGCCCGTCGCGACGCTTTGCGCACCGAGCGCGACAAGAACGAACGGTCCTTGTTGCTGCTGCGGGAGATGGAAACCGAAGCCCGTCGGCGTCTCGCCGAGGCCGGCGCCGCGTTCGAGGCCGGTCGTGCCGCGCACACCCAGGCCCAGCAGCGCGCCGACGCGGCTGCACGCACGGTGGAACGCCTGCGCACGCAGCGCGACGATGCCGCACGGCGTGCCCGGCACGCGATTTTGCAGGACCGTCTCCGTGCCGCCGAAGCCGAGACCGACCGCATCGCCGCCTTGTCCGCGCGCATCGCCGCGAGCAGACCGGACGAAAAGGCGATCGGCGTTCTGCGCCAGCTTTCTCTGGCCGATCGTGGCGATCGCGCCGCCCTTCTGGCGCAGGCGACGGTGGTGTCGATCCGGTTGCAGGTGCCGGCGACGCTGGAACGGCAAGGCGTGTCGGATACGATGCTGGCGCCGGGGGCGCAGCGTGTCGAACTGAACGGTCCTGCGCGGCTCCTGATCGACGGTGTCGGTTCGGTGGAGATCGTGCCGGCGGCAGGCGACCGCGACGCGCTGATCGAAAAAGCCCAGAACAGTGCACGCATGTTGCGTCAGGCGCTCGATGCGGCGGGTTGCGCCGATCTGGAACAGGCCGAGCGTCAGGCGGCGGAGCGCGCGCGTCTGCTCGTCGAACGGGAGGATGCCAGACGCGCACTCGCTCATGCCGCCGGGACGGACGGACTCGCCGCCTTGCGCGATGCCGAGGCGGCGGCGCGTCCTGCGAACGACATCGTGCCGATCCCGGATGAGACCGCGCTGCTGGACGCGTTGCAGCGCGCGCAGAGCGAGGCAGGGGCGGCGTCCGTGGCGGAACGCGACGCGCGCGATGCCCAGCGTGCGCCCGAAGCGGCCCGCGATGCGGCGCGCACGGCGCTCGCGGAAGCGGAACTCGGTGTTCGCACCGCGGACAACGAGCGCATTCGCATCGCCGCTGCTTTGGACGGGGCCGAACAAGCCGAGGCCGACGCCGCGCTGGCGGCGCGCGCCGATGACGCCGATCGAACGCATCGGGATGCCAGCACGGCTTTATCCGCTCTGCTTGCCGCTGCACCGGAGGGCACGGTGGCGCTGGCCGATGCGCGCATCCTTCGTCTGGAACAGGCCGATCGCAATCGTGCCGATGCGCAAACGCGGGAACGCGAACGCATCGCCCGTCTGGAAGCACGCATCGCGGCCGAGGAAGGCGCCGGTCTCGACGAGCAGATCGAACAGGCGGCGCGGCGCGGCGAGGATGCCGCGCGCATCGTGGCCGACAACCAGCGCGAGATCGCGATCCTGACCCTTCTGCGCGACACGCTGCGCGACGCGGACCGTGCGGCGCGCGAACGCTTCCTGGCGCCGTTGATGGGGCGCATCTCGCCCTATCTGCGCGCTTTGTTTCCCGGCGCCGATCTGGCGCTCGACGACAGTTTCGCCGTGTCCGGGCTGATCCGGCCCGGCGCGGGCGCGGATGCGGAGGAATTCGGCAGCTTGTCGCACGGAACGCGCGAACAGGTGGCGATCCTGGCGCGTCTGGCCTTCGCCGACATGCTCGCCGCCGGCGATCACCCGTCCTTCCTGGTGCTCGACGATGCGCTCGCCTTCGCCGATGCCGATCGCATGGACCGGATGTTCGACATTCTGCACGAGGCCGCACAGCGTCTGCAGATTCTGGTGCTGACCTGCCGCCCCGATGTCGCCGCGCGTCTCGGCGGCCATGCCCTGACGCTGGAGCCGGCATCGTGACGCGCCGTCCGCCGCTTCTGCCGATCTTTCTGGATCTGGACGGGCGGGTCGCGTTTCTGCTGGGCGACGGCGAGGCGGCGGAGCGGCGTGCCGCCACGCTGTCCGCCTGCGGCGCCACGCTGCGTCGCGAGGCGTCGCGGTTCGCGCCCGTCATGCTGGACGGATGCAGCATCGCCGTCGGTGCGGAAGCGCCGGACGAGGCGCTGCTGGCGATGACGCGAGAGGCCCGCGCGCGCGGCATCCCGTTCAACGTGGTGGACCGGCCGTCCTTGTGCGGGTTTTCCACCCCGGCCGTGGTGTCGCGTCCGCCTTTGCAGGTGGCGATCGCCTCCGGCGGTGCGGCGCCGGTTCTGGCGCGTCTTCTGCGTGCGCGCATCGAGACCCTGGTGCCGCCCGCTTTTGGCCGCCTCGCCGAACTTGCCGACCGCCTGCAGGCCGAGACCCGGGCGCGCCTGCCGGATGTCCTGCGACGTCGCCGCATGCTGGAGCAGGCCTTGTCCGGGCTGCCTGCCTCCCTGATGCTGGAGGGGCGCGAGGCGGAGGCGGAGGCGGCCTATCGCGCGGCGCTGGACGCGGCGGAAGCCGGCGGCGCCTTGCCGGAACGCGGCGTGGTGCATCTGATCGAGACCGGCGATGGCGTGCCGGACCTGCTTTCGCTGCGCGCCCTGCGTCTGCTGGGCGAGGCCGACGTGATCCTGCATGGGGCAGGGGAAAGTGCTGCCATTCTCGAACTCGCCCGGCGTGACGCCGCCCGGCGGGTGGTGCGCGACGACGCCGTGGCGGTGATGACCGAACTTGCGTCGCGCGGTGTCAAGCTGGTGCGGTTGTCGCCTGCGCCGGGCGAGGACTCCCTGCTGCGGGGCGATTTCGACGTGCGCCGCGTTCCCTGCGCCCGAATGAACGCGTCCGGCGATTGACGCCGCGCGGTCCTGCGGTTGAACTCGCCGCCGTTCCGTTCCCCGTTCGAGGTATGCCGATCATGAGCCTGCGCGCCGAGCTCACGGAGAAGATCGTTCGCCTGAAGATCGAGCGCGATCTGAGCTGGTCCGGGCTCGCCGCTCTGGCGCCCGAGCTCAGCAAGGAGTTCGTCACCGCCGGTCTTCTGGGCCAGATGACGCTGCCGAAGGCGGCGGCGGAGGCGATCGGCGCGGAACTCGAACTGGAGCCGTTCGAGATCAGGCTGTTGCAGGAGCCGCCCTCTCGCGGATCGCTGCCGAGTTCAGTGCCGACCGATCCGCTGATCTATCGTTTCTACGAGCTGGTGTCGGTCTACGGCACCACCTTCAAGGCGTTGATCCACGAGGAATTCGGCGACGGCATCATGAGCGCCATCGATTTCCGCATGGATCTGCAGCGCGAGCCGGACCCGAACGGCGACCGCGTGGCGATCACCATGAGCGGCAAGTTCCTGCCCTACCGTTCATACTGAAAGAAGGTTCGACCGATGTCTCTTTCCCGCACCAACGCGCTGCGCGCCGGCGCCGCCGCTCTTCTGGCCGCCGGCCTCGCCGCGCCGGCGATGGCGCAGACCGCGCCGGGCAGCTACACGCTGACCAAGATCACCTTCCAGGGCAACAGCCAGGTTCCGACCGACGAGCTGATGGCTGCCCTGCCGTACAAGGCCGGCGACAAGGTCGATCACGCGGCGCTGCAGGAAGACGCCAACGCGGTCGGCGCCGTCTACCAGAAGCACAATGTCGGCGCCGGCATTACCCAGAAGATGACGTCTCTGCACAACAAGGCGCAGCTCACCTACATCATCGACGAGAAGGCCCCGGTCGCGCCGACCGTGGTGCATGTGGGCATCACCGCCGACACGGTGAGCGTGACCGGCAACAAGAAGATCCCGACCGCCGCCATCCTGGCCGCCGCCAACATCAAGCCGGGCGACACCGTCACCAACGAGAAGATCCAGGCCGCGCAGACCGCGATCCAGGGTCTCTACAAGAAGGCCAATATCGGCTCCAGCATCAGCACCGACTGGACCAATGCGGCCCAGGCGCAGCACATTAATCTGGTGTTCAAGATTACCGAGAAGGATGATGACAACTAAGGGGCTTCTTTTTCTGTAGAAAAAGAAGCAAAAAGACTTTTGTCCGTTTGGAGTGCGGCGAGGTATCTTGCCCATACTCCAACGGACAAAAGTTCTTTGGTTCTTTCTTTCAAGAAAGAACATTTCTCTTGTTCTGGCTTACTCAGCCGTAAGCCGCCAGCAGCGCCCGCGCCATATCGCGCGCATGGTGTTCCAGTTCCGCATCCGCCAGATCGCCCGCGGTCCAGAACGACAGCACCCCGCGAAAGCCGAACGCCAGCAGCGGCGGAAGCTCCCGCATTGCCTGTTCCGGGACGCGCAGCCCGTCCGCGTCCGCCAGGGCCAGACGCCAGAACGCGGCCGAATGCGTCCACACGCCGCCCGGTCCCGGCGCGCCCAGCCAGCCCATCACCGCCCGGTTCACCGCGGGCTCTTCCAGCATCACCGCGGTCGCGATCTCCGTCGCCGCCAGCACGCGTGCGACGGCGTCGCCCGGCGGCGGCGCGGCCCGGAACCGGGCTGCCATCGCGTCGATCCGCTGTTCCGACAGGGCCCGCATGATCGCCGCCTTGCTGCCGAACCGGTTGAACGGCGTGGCGAAGCTCACCCCGGCTTCCGTGGCGAGGTCGCGCATGGAGAACTCGGGCCGCTCCTGACGCAGCAGCCGTTCCGCAGCCTCCACCACCGCCAGCCGCACGGCATCGCCTCTGGGGCGTGGATCGGACGCGGTCTTGTGTCTGCTCATGGCATATCTATATCATGATATAGTTGAAGCGATGGGGAGTGATGCTGCCATGACCGACGAGACCGCGAAAACCTTTCTGATCACCGGCGTCAGCTCCGGCCTGGGCCGTGCCTTCGCCGAGGGCGCGCTCGCGGCCGGACACCGTGTGGTGGGCACCGTGCGGCGGCAGGAGGATGCGGACGCCTTCGCCGCCCGTTCCGACCGCGCCTGGGCGGTGCGGCTGGACGTGACCGAATACGATGCCGTCCCGGCCGCGATCGCCGAGGCGGACCGTGTGGCCGGGCCGATCGACGTGCTGGTGAACAATGCCGGCTATGGGCATGAGGGGGTGCTGGAGGAATCCTCGCTGGAGGATCTGCAGAAGCAGTTCGCCGCCAATCTGTTCGGCCCCGTGGCGGTGATGAAGGCGGTGCTGCCCGGCATGCGTGCGCGTCGGCGCGGCCATATCGTCAACGTCACGTCCATGGGCGGCTTCATCACCATGCCCGGAATCGCGTTCTATTGCGGCAGCAAGTTCGCATTGGAGGGCGTGTCGGAAGCGCTGGGCAAGGAGGTCGCCGGGTTCGGCATCAGGGTGACGACGCTGGCGCCGGGGCAGTTCCGCACCGAATGGGCCGGGCGTTCCATGCAGCGCACCGAACGCTCGATCGCCGATTACGACGCGGTGATGGACCCGATCCGAGACGCGCGCCGGAGCAAGAGCGGACGCCAGCCTGGCGATCCGGCCCGGGCGGCGCAGGCGTTGCTGACGCTGGTGGGTTCGGACGATCCGCCGTCGCGGCTGCTGCTGGGCGAGGATGCGCTGACGCTGGTCACCGGGAAGCTGGATGCGATGCGCGCCGAGATCGACGCCTGGGCCGCGCTGTCCCGCTCCACCGCGTTCCCCGATTGAAAAGAACGGGGCCGGTCTGGTGTCCGGCCCCGATCCGCTCAGCCTGTGCGCTTGCGCGACGAGGTGGTGCGCGACGCGCTGCGCGGGCGGTCGCCGCTGGGCGGGCCGCGACGCACCGGAGCGCCGGTGCTGTCGCTGCGACGGGTGCCGCCGGAGGACGGCGGCGCGGAGGCCGGCTGGATGCGCACCTCGTCGTCCTCTGCGCCGGAAATGCAGCTCGCGAAGCGCTCGGCCATCTCAGGGGCGATCTCGAAACGCGTTTCCGCGTCCATGATGCGGATCAGGCCGATATCGCGCTTGGTGACGCCGCCCAGACGGCAGATCAGCGGCACCAGCCATTTCGGGTCGGCCTTGTCCTTGCGGCCGACCGGCATGCCGAACCAGACGCCTTCGCCGCCGCCCTGCGCCACGCGCGGGTGACGCTCGCGATGCGCCTCGCGCTGCTCGTAGCGGTTCTGCGTTCCCGGCTCGCGTGTGCTCTGGCGTGGCGCCGGACCGGGCTGGACGGTGCGGATTTCTTCCGGGTCGGGCAGGCGGGCGCGATACAGGCGCACCAGGGCGGCGGCGATCTCTTCCGGGGTGCGGCCGGCCAGCAGCGACTGCGCCAGGGTCTGGTCTTCCGGCGTCGGTTCCTCGGTCAGGATCGGGTCGGCCAGCAGGCGCTCGCCGTCGCGGGCGCGGATCTCGTCGGCGGTCGGCGCCGAGCTCCAATGCGCCTGCACGCGCGCGCCCATCAGCAGCTGCTCCGCCTTGCGGCGGCGGATCTGCGGCACCACCAGGACGCAGGTGCCCTTGTTGCCGGCGCGGCCGGTGCGGCCGGAGCGGTGCAGCAGGGTGGCGGAGTCGGTCGGCAGGGCGGCATGGATCACCAGCTCCAGCCCGGGCAGGTCGATGCCGCGCGCCGCCACGTCGGTGGCGACGCAGACCCGCGCCCCGCCGGAGCGCAGCAACTCCAGCGCGCGCGAACGCTCGGTCTGGCTCAGCTCGCCGGACAAGGCGACGGAGGTGAAGCCGCGCTCCATCAGGCTCGACTGGAGGTGGCGCACCATCTCGCGTGTGGAGCAGAACACCATGGCGGTGGGGCTCTCGAACCAGCGCAGCACGTTCACCACCGCCTGCTCAGCCTCGTGCGGGGCGGCGAGGACGGCGCGGTATTCGATATCGGCGTGCTGCTTGGCGCCCGAGACGGTGTCGATGCGCAGGGCGTCGCGCTGGTATTTGCGGGCGAGGTTGGCGATCTCGCGGGCGATGGTGGCCGAGAACAGCAGCGTGCGGCGCTCGGGCGGCATGGCGCTGAGAAGCTGGTCCAGTTCGTCCTTGAAGCCGAGATCGAGCATCTCGTCGGCCTCGTCCAGCACGACCACGCGCAGGGCGGACAGGTCGAGTCGGCCGCGCGACAGATGGTCGCACAGACGGCCCGGTGTGCCGACGACGATATGGCAGCCGCCCTCGAGCGCGCGCGCCTCGCGGCGCACGTCCATGCCGCCGATGCAGGGCACGATGCGCGCGCCCGCATCGGCATAGAGCCAGCTCAGTTCCTTGTGCACCTGCACCGCCAGTTCGCGGGTCGGTGCGATCACCAGGGCCAGGGGACGCTGGGCGCGGGTGAACCTGGCCTCCTCGCCCAGTAGGGTCGGCGCCGCAGCGAGGCCATAGGCGACGGTCTTGCCGGAGCCGGTCTGCGCGGACACCAGCAGGTCGCGCCCTTCGGTTTCACCCTGCAGAACCGCCTGCTGAACAGGCGTCGGTTCCTCGTAGCCGCGAGCCGCGAGAGCGCTGGCCAGGGAAGGATGGGTGGCGGGGAAGGGCATGAAGCAGCTATTCCATCGAGGCGGACAGGCCCGGAACCGCCTTGCCGCGATGGCGGCAAACGGTTCGGGCAGACGGTCGAAATCGGTTCGAGAGGCCGCTACATAGAGAGCCCTGCCGCAAAAGGCCAGGAAAACCGCGCGCGGTTCTCCCCCGCGACCAGCGCTCCGCTAGGCGCCGGGGCCGATCCAGCGGTCGATGGCCGCCTGGGCGGTGTGTACCGCGACCTTGAATGAGCCGCGCAACCCTTCGCCGCGGGCGACGCCGCGTTCCGCGCCCTCGCTCGGACCGTTCTCGGGAAAGATGGTCCATTCGCGACCGCGATCGTTCTCGGTGCCGATCACGTAGCGGCATTCCCGGTAGAACAAAGTCTGATTCATACCGCCGGTCCGATCTACCTGGGTTTCCGGACACACAACGCGGCAATCGCCGGTTTGTTCGCTATTCGGACCTGTTTGTTAACCAAATCCTTACCTCCGTGGGTCAGCTTTGCGGCATCGCAACAGATGCCTGGAGCCCGAACCGATGCGCCCGCTTCTCACCGCCGCCGCCTTTCTGTGTTTCGCCGGCATCACCGGAGCCCGTGCATCCGAGATCCCGGTCAGCCAGGCCAACCACGTGTTCAGCCAGCAGACTTTGGCCGTCACCAGCGGCGACTGGGTGCTTCTGAGCAACGATGACGGCATCCCGCACGATCTGAGCGTCACTGACGAGGATGGCGAGCCGCAGGATCTGGGTCTGCAGCAGCCGGGCAAGGTGCTGCGGGTCCATTTCGTCAATGCCGGCGAATACACGATCCGCTGCTCGCTGACGCCCGGCATGCGCATGCGCGTCATCGTTCGCTGAGGACCGGCCATGTCCCTCGGCGTTCGTATCGCGGCCGTCTGCCTTCTGTTTCTGGGGATCATCGGCGGCATAGGCTGGGTCGCCAACAGCTCGGACGAGGCTCTGGGCGCCGTCGCCATCAACATGTACGATGACAGCTTCCGGGGCATGTTGTTCGCCGGGCAGGCCCGCACCGATTTCACCCGCTACGAGGACAATCCGTCCGACCGGTCCAAGCTGCAGCCGATCCTGGACCGGCTGAAAGTGGCGTCGGACCAATCGGTGTCGCCGAAGACCAGGGCGCTGACGGAGGAACTCATCGCCGGGATCGGCGCACTCGCCGCCAGCTCAGGCGTGCCGAACGGCGCGGACATCGCCAAGCTTGACCACACCATGCAGCGCCTGGCCCAGCACTACGCGAATGACGGGCTGAACGCGCGCGATCAGGCCGATGCCATGTCGCATCAGGCGCATCACCGCGTGATGCTGACGCTGGCAATCGCCGCTGTGCTGATGCTGGCGGGTGCGGCCGTGCTGTTCCTGTCCACCGTTCCGCCGATCCGCCGTGCCGTCGCGGTGGCGCAAGCGATCGCCGGCGGTCGTCTCGACAACGAGATCGACGTGCGTGGCAGAAGCGAGACCAGCGCTCTTCTGCGGGCTTTGTGCGCCATGCAGCGTTCCATCGCGGACTCGCTGTCTGCCCTGGAGGCGCAACGCACGGCCGAACGCGAACAGGGCACGCGCGCCGAGCAGCGCGCGCAGCAGCTCGGCGACGCCGCCCGGCAGTTCGAAGGACGGGTGGAAGCGGCCTTGCGCGAACTGACGCAGCGCACCGAACAGATGCGCGAGATGTCCACCACCATGTCCCGGTCGGCGGAAGACACGAGCCGGCAGGCCGGTCTGGTGGCCGATGCCGCCGAGGCGACCACGGGCGACGTTCGTTCGGTGGCGGCGGCGACGCGTCAGCTCGGGGCATCGATCCGCGAGATCGCCGGCCAGGTGACGCGCTCCGAGGCGGTTGCCCGTTCCGCTGTGGATCAGGCGCACCGGGCCGATGTGATCGCCACCGGGCTGACCGGTTCGGCAAACGAGATCGGCTCCATCGTGGAGCTGATCCGCAGCATCGCGCGTCAGACCAATCTTCTGGCCCTGAACGCCACCATCGAAGCGGCGCGCGCCGGGGATGCCGGAAAGGGCTTCGCCGTGGTGGCGACGGAGGTGAAACAGCTCGCGCTGCAGACCGCCACTGCCACCGACGGGATCGCCACCCTGGTGGAGACCATGCGGCAGAACGCTGCCGAGGCGGCGGACGCCGTGACCGGAATCGGTGCCACCATCGTCGAGATCAGCCGCATGAGCGGTTCCATCAGCGCGGCGGTGGAACAGCAGGATGCGGCGACCCGCGATATCGAGGGGAGCATCGCCCGGGCGTCCGGCGCCACCGAAACCGTCTCCTCCAACATCGCCACCGTGACGGTCGCTTCCGGCACCGTCCGCACCGCCGCAGGGCGCGTCCTGGAAGCCACCGAGGCGGTCAGCGGCGAATCCGGCCGTCTGCGCGACGAGGTCGGATCGTTCCTGCAGCAGGTTCGTCGCGACGCGGCCTGAGATACCCGGAACCGGCTCGCGCGTCGGCGCGCCGGTTCCTGGTCACCTCCGATCCGGTTCGCAATCCGGTCCCGGGGCGTTGCCCGTCACGGTCGGCGGAAGGGGCGGTCGCGGCGGGGCGGGGCGCAATCTTTCGAACGCATCGCCGAGCCGAAGAAGCGTTGCCTCCGACCAGTCCGTTCCGATGAACGACAGGCCGACCGGCAGAGATGACACCGTTCCCATCGGCACGGTCAGATGCGGCATTCCGGCGACGGCGGGCAGGGTGCTGGCCGCTCTTACGCCGATCTCGCCATGGCCAGGATCGAACGGCCTGGCCGGCCCGGCGGTGGGTGCCACCAGGGCGTCGAGCCGGAACCGGGCGATCGGTTCTTCGATCGCCCTCCGGGCCAGACGCAGGCTCTCCGCGCGCGCGGAGAGATAGAGCGGGTCCCGCACGCCTGTCGTCGCCTCGGCCCGTTCGAACAGTTCCTGTCCGAACAGAGCGAGTTCCCGGCCTGCATGCCGCAGGTTGAAGCGGATCAGCTCGTCGAGGGTTTGCGGCTGGTCCCGAACCGGGCTGTCGGCGAGATAGGCGGCGAGCCCGGCTTTCAGCTCCGTCAGCAAAACCAGATTCTCGTCCCGGTCGATCCGCTCCATGCCCTCGACCGTCGCGATCTCCACCAGTTCGGCCCCGGCCCCGGACAGCCGCTTCAGCGTGGCCTCGAACACGGCGTCCACGCCGGGATGTTGACCGGCCAGGAAGCGCAGCACGCCGAGCCGCTTGCCGGACAGCGTCGGTTCCGCGCCCAATGCCGCCGCGTAGCCCGTGCGCCGCCGATCCGCCTTCCTCGTGGCCGGATCGAGCGGGTCGGACCCGGCCATCGCGTCGAGCATCCGGGCCGCATCGGCGACGCAGCGCGCCATCGGACCCGGCGTATCCTGGCTGGCGGAAATCGGCACGATCCGGCTTCGCGACACGAGCCCCACCGTCGGCTTCAGCCCCACCAGACCGCATACGGAGGCGGGCATGGTGATGGAGCCGTCGGTTTCCGTGCCGATCGCCAGCGGCGCCAGCAGGGCGGCCACCGCTGCGGCACTTCCGGAGGACGAGCCCGAGGGCGAGCGGTCCAGCGCGTAAGGGTTGCGTGTCTGTCCGCCGAGCGCGCTCCAGCCGCTGACCGAGCGCGCCCCGCGCATGTTGGCCCATTCGGACAGGTTGGTCTTGCCCAGGATCACCGCGCCGGCCGCACGCAGGCGGGCGACGATCGGCGCGTCCCGGTTCGTCCGGTTGCCCAGCAGGGCGAGCGAACCTGCCGTGGTCGGCAGCGCGCCTGCCGTCTCGATATTGTCCTTCACCAGCACCGGCACGCCTTCCAGCGCGCGGGGCGGATGGCGCTCGCGATACCGGTCGCTGTTGCGCGCCTGCTCGATCGCGTCGGGGGCGATCGCCAGGACCGCATGGATTTCCGGGTCGATCTCCCCGATCCGCCGCAGCAGATGCGCGACGATCCGCTCTGAACGCAGCCGGCCCGCCTCCATCGCCGCCAGCAGGGCGCTGACGGACAGGGTCTCGATCGGGTCGATGTCGGCGGTCATGCTGGAGAATCCGGGCTGGGGAAACGAGCCGGAGTACGCCCCGGCCGGGACGCGGCACCCCGTCGGACCGCAGCCCGGACCCGAAACGGGGCGAAGGCGGCCGGGCCTAGTGCGCCGCCATGTCCTTACCGCCCATGTCCATGCCGGGCATCGCCTTCGCGTCCCCGTCCTTGTTCGCCGGGTGCGCGGCCAGCCATGCCTTCATGAAGGCGATCTCGCGATCCTGGGCGGCGACGATGCCGCGCGCCAGCTTCAACAAGGCAGGGTCCTTGCCATGGGCCAGTTCGACCTTGGCCATGTCCACCGCGCCGATATGGTGCGGCAGCATCATCGCCACGAAATCGTGGTCCGGGTCGCCGGTCATGGTGGCGTCCTGCATATCCTGCTGCATGCGCTTCATGCCGTCGCGCATCTGCGCGTCGGCCGAGCCCGGCACCATGTTGCCCATGCCGCCCGCGGCCGGATTGGCCAGCGCCGTGCCGGCCATGCCCAGCAGCAGAACCAGGGGAGCACCCAGACGGAAGGCGAAGCGGGACATGGCGGATCCTCGAACGATGGGCGCGCATCCTTGGCCGGCGCGGCACGGCTGGCAACCCGGCGCGCCCTCGCTCCGGTTCGGCGTTCCCCCGTTGCCCGACGGAACGACGCGGGCAGGCTCGTCCTGGCAGAACCGCCGGTTGCGGCGACGGGGTGCCAGCCGACGTTCAGGAGACGGTTGGTCCACCCCGCCGCCGGATCGCCGCGACGGTCACCGGTGCCGCGACGGTTCATGGCGACCGCGCCGCGTTCCGACGGCTCCGCGTCGCGCGTCATGCGCGAGCGGTTTCGGGCGCGATCCGTCACGGACGGCGCCCGGCGCGTCTGCTCCCCGGAGCGTCGGCCCCCTGCGCGTGACCGCCGCCACGCCCGGTTTCATCGGGACGGACGCGTTCGTCGCCCGCAACGCCGTCCCGCGCGGCAATCGTTTGTTTCCGCCGGGGCGGCTCCGCTATAGGGACGCGCATGCAGCTCGATTTCCACAAGATGCACGGCGCGGGGAACGATTTCGTCGTGTTCGACGCGCGCGACCGTGCGATCGCGCTCCCGCCGCGCACCGTGGCGGCCTTGGCCTGCCGGCGCACCGGCATCGGTTTCGACCAGCTCGTTCTGATCGAACGCGATGCGGCGCCGGACAGCGTGTTCGTGCGCTTCTTCAATGCCGACGGTTCCGAGTCCGGCGCCTGCGGCAATGCGTCGCGCTGCATCGGCTGGCTGGTGGGCAAGGGCGTGCCCGGCGCCGTCTGCACCATCCGCACCGTCGCCGGGCGTCTGCCCGCGCGCATCCTGTCCGCCGATGCGGATGGCGGCGGCGGTCAGGTGACGGTCCGTTTCGAGCCGCCGCGCCTCGATTGGCAGGACGTTCCCTTGTCGCGCGAAGCCGACACGCTGCATCTGCCGCTGCCGGGCGATCCGGCCGGCTGTTCCATGGGCAATCCGCACGCCACCTTCTTCGATCCCGGTCTCGACCCCGGCATCGAAGGACCGCGCTTCGAGCGCGACCCGCTTTTCGCCGAGGGGGCCAATATCGGCTTCGCCACCGTCCTCGCCCCGGATCGTCTGCGCCTGCGCGTGTTCGAGCGCGGCGCCGGTTTGACGCTCGCCTGCGGCTCCGGCGCCTGCGCCGCCGTGGTGAATGCCGCCCGTCGCGGTCTGTGCGGGCGCGACGTGACCGTGCTGGCCGATGGCGGCGAACTGCGCGTGCGCTGGGACGAGGACGGGGTGCATCTCTCCGGTCCCGCCCGTGTCAGCTTCGCCGGCACCGTCGATCCCGGGGCGTTCGTGTCGTGAGCGCGCCAGACATCCTCACCTTCGGCTGCCGCTTGAACACCTACGAGAGCGAGGTGATGCGCGGCCATGCCGCCGGGCTCGACGACGTGGTGATCGTCAACACCTGCGCCGTCACCGCCGAGGCCGAGCGGCAGGCGCGACAGGCGATCCGCCGCGCGCATCGCGACCGGCCGGATGCGCGCATCGTCGTCACCGGCTGCGCGGCGCAGCTCGATCCCGCGCGCTGGGGCCAGCTTCCCGGCGTGGTGCGCGTGCTCGGTAACGAGGACAAGCTCCGGCCGGAAAGCTGGAGCGAGGCCGCTCTTTCGTCCGGCGACGCCGTTTCGGACATCATGGCCGCGCGGGAAACCGCTGCGCATCTGGTCACCGAGTTCGCCGGCCGTTCCCGCGCTTTCGTGCAGGTGCAGCAGGGCTGCGACCATCGCTGCACCTTCTGCATCATCCCGTTCGGACGCGGCCCGTCGCGTTCCGTGCCGATCGGCGCCGTGGTGGAACAGGTGCGCGCTCTGGTGCGCGGCGGCTATCGCGAGGTGGTGCTGACCGGGGTGGACATCACCTCCTACGGCTCCGACCTGCCTGGACAGCCGGCGCTGGGCCAGCTCTGCCGCCGCCTTCTGGCACTGGTGCCGGAGCTGGAGCGCCTGCGCCTGAGTTCGCTCGATCCGGTCGAGATCGACGACGATCTGTGGCGTCTGGTGGAGAACGAGCCGCGCCTGATGCCGCATCTGCATCTGTCCCTGCAGGCCGGGTCGGACATGGTGCTGAAGCGCATGAAGCGCCGCCATCTGACCGAGGATGCCGCTCGCGTGGTCGAGCGTGCACGCCGTCTGCGCCCCGGCATCGGCTTCGGCGCCGATCTGATCGCCGGTTTCCCGACCGAGGACGACGCCTTGTTCGCGGAAACGCTCGATTTCGTCCGCACCCACGCGCTGCCCTATCTGCACGTGTTTCCGTATAGCGAGCGCCCCGGCACGCCGGCCGCGCGCATGCCCGCCGTGCCGGTCGCGGTCCGTCGCGAGCGTGCCGCCCGTCTGCGCGAGGCCGGTGCCGAAAGCGCCGCCCGGTTCCACCAGGCGCTGCTCGGCCAGACGCTGCACGTGCTGTTGGAAACGCCGACCGGCGGCCATTCGGAGCAGTTCGCGCCGGTGCGGTTCGAGCATGAGGCCGGGCAGCCCGGCCAGCTCGTTCGCGCGCGTGCCTTGTCCGCCGACGCGTCCGGCGTGTCCGCCCATCTGCTCGACGCCGTTGCCCCGCTGGGCGCCCCGGCAGGCGCCGTTCAGCCCGTTTCCGCTTGAGGTTCTGATCGCGCATGGCACTCGGCTTCTTCAATCGCCTCAAGGAAGGCCTGTCCCGCTCCACGCAGAAGCTGGGCACCAACCTTGCCGCCGCCTTCACTCATCGGCGTCTCGACGACGCGGCGCTGGAAGAGCTGGAAGAGCTGCTAATCGGCGCCGATCTCGGTCCTGCCGTGGCCGAGCGCGTGATCGAGAATTTCCGACGCACCCGCTTCGGCAACGAGGTCACCGATCGCGACGTGCGCGAGGCGCTTTCGGCCGAGATCGCCCGCGTGCTGGAGCCGGTGGCGATCCCGTTCGTGCCGAACCCGGAGCTGAAGCCGCATGTGGTGCTGGTGGTCGGCGTGAACGGCACCGGCAAGACCACCACCATCGGCAAGATGGCGCTGCACTACAGCCGGGAGGGGCTGAAGCCGCTCCTGGTCGCGGGCGACACGTTCCGCGCGGCGGCGGTGGAGCAGCTCCAGGTCTGGGGCGAGCGCACCGGGGTTCCGGTGATTTCCGGGCCGCCCAATGCCGACGCAGCCGGGCTCGCCTTCAACGCCTTCCGCAAGGCGCGCTCCGAGAACGCCGATCTGCTGCTGATCGACACCGCCGGCCGCCTGCACAACAAGGGCGCGCTGATGGAGGAGCTGGCCAAGATCATCCGCGTGCTGCGCAAGTTCGACGAGACCGCGCCGCATTCGGTGATCCTGGTGCTGGACGCCACCACCGGCCAGAACGCCGTGGAACAGGTGCGCGTGTTCAAGGAGCTGGTGGACGTCACCGGCCTGGTCGTCACCAAGCTGGACGGCTCCGCGCGCGGCGGCATCGTCGTGTCTCTGGCCGAGACCTTCAAGCTGCCGCTGCATGCCGTCGGCGTCGGCGAGAAGGCGGAGGATCTGCGCCCGTTCTCCGCCAGCGAGTTCGCCCGCGGTCTGGTGGGCGACACGGTGAAGCTGGCCGGATCGCTTCAGCCGGAGGAGTGACCGCTCCCTATCGGCCGTCCGGTTCCGGCGCGCTGGCGACTGAGCGCCGGTGGCCGGATTCGACGTGTTCGCGCATGCGTGTCCCGGCTGCGACCGGATCGTGTGCTTCCAGCGCCTCCAGGATTGCGTGGTGCTCTCGCCTCGACTGGTCCAGCCCTGCATCGAAGCTGCCACGGCGCCACAGATGGGTCTGGTCCACCAGCCGGCGATAAAGCGCCAGCAGCGTGCCGTTGCCGGCCATCTCCACCATCCGGTCGTGCAGCGCGAGATTGAGGGCGTAGTAGTCGGCCACGTCCGTCGTCGCATCGAGCATCGCCACGCGGTCGCGGAGCTCCTTCAACATGGGGCCGTCCAGTCGCCCGGCCAGCGCGCGTCCGGCGATCTCCGACAATCCGGCCCGTACCGCGTAGAGTTCCGCTGCCTCCTCCGGCGGAACCTCCCGAACGAAGACGCCGCGATTCTTCTCCTGACGCAACAGGCCCGCTTCTTCCAGGCCACGGATCGCCTCCCGGACGGGCGCGCGGCTCACCCGCAGGGTGGTGGCGAGGCCGAGTTCGTTCAGGCGATCGCCGGACCGCAGATCTCCAGCCTTGATCTGCCGCAAGATCTCGTCCCGAACCAGCATCGCCACCGTTCTGGCTCGCAGGGTCTCGATCTGTTCGGACAGGCTTTCCATGCCGTCAGAGTACGATGCCGTCGCCGAACGCACCAGTGCATTGAAGATTGTCGACAATAAGACAATATTTTGGGTCATGGAGGAGTTCCGCATGACCCAGCCCGCCGTGACCCGGATCATCGCCCGCTTCGTTCGGGAATTCCCGCCCGGCGGTCTGCCGGACCCGGTGCGGCACGAGGCGCGCAGAACCTTTCTGAACTGGCTCGGATGCGCGATCGGCGGCAGCGCACACGAGACCGTCGGAATCGCGCTCCGTGCACTGGTTCCGTTCGCAGGCCGCCCCGAGGCCACCGTTCTCGGCCGTCGCGAGCGTGTCGACGCCCTGCATGCGGCGCTGCTGAACGGCATCGCCAGCCATGTGTTCGATTTCGACGACACGCATCTGCGCACGGTGATCCATCCGGCCGGCCCGGTGGCCAGCGCCTTGCTGGCCTTCGCCGAGCACCGGCCGACCAGCGGGGCGGCGCTGCTGGACGCGCTGGCGCTGGGCGTCGAGATCGAATGCCGGATCGGCAATGCCGTTTTTCCGGAGCATTACGACATCGGCTGGCACATCACCGGCACGGCCGGCGTGTTCGGCGCGGCCGTCGCCATCGGACGGCTGCTCAACCTGGACGAAGAACGCCTGTGCTGGGCGCTCGGGCTCGCTGCGACCCAGCCGGTGGGCTTGCGCGAGATGTTCGGCACCATGACCAAGAGCTTTCATCCCGGCCGCGCGGCGCAGAACGGCATGACCGCGGCCCTTCTGGCTCACGCCGGCTACACCAGCTCCGTTTCGGCGATCGAGGCCAGGCGCGGCTGGGGCAACGTCCTGTCCGCCGGAAGGCGTTACGAGGAGATCACGTCCGGCCTCGGCGAACGCTGGGAGGTTCTTGGCAACAGCTACAAGCCGTTCGCCTGCGGCATCGTCATCCACCCGACCATCGATGGCTGCGTGCAGCTTCGCGGGCAGGGGATCGATCCGGCGAGCGTCGCGCGGGTGCAGCTGTTCGTGCATCCGCTGGTGCTGGAACTGACCGGCAAGCGCACACCTCGCACCGGCCTGGAAGGGAAATTCAGCGTCTATCACTGCGCCGCGGTCGCCCTGATCGACGGCGAGGCGGGCGAGATGCAGTTCGGCGACGATCGCGTGCTGGACGAGGCGGTGATCGCCCTGCGCGATCGCGTGGAGGCGACCATCGACCCCGGGCTCGACAGCGATGCCGCCCGGATCGAGCTGCATCTGCACGATGGCACTGCGCGCTCGATCACGATCGATCATGCGATCGGCAGTCTCGCCCGCCCGATGGCCGACGCCGATCTCGAGGCGAAATTCCACGGGCTCGCCGACCCGGTGCTCGGACGCGACCGCGCCACGGCGCTAATCGCCTCGTGTTGGGCGGTCGACACGCTCGATGACGTGTCGCAGATCGCGCGCGCCTCGGTTCCGCGCTGAGGAGTCTCGCCCGTGGCCGAGGAAAACGCGGTGGGTCCGGCCGGTGAGGAGCGGTTCGACATCGCCGCCCGGATCGATCGGCTGCCGCGATCGCGTCACATGCTGGGTCTGGTGCTCCGCATCGCGTCCGGCGGCTGGTTCGAGTTCTTCGAACTCTTCATGCCCGGATTCATCTCGCTCGGGCTGATCCGCTCCGGCATCTTCACGCTGCGCAGCGACGGCCTTTTTGACCCGCGTGGGTTTGCCAGTTTTCTGGCGGCGTTCTTCGCCGGCATGTTCGTCTCGACCATCGGTCTCGGCACGCTGTCCGACAGGCTCGGGCGCCGCGTCGTGTTCGTGTGGTCGCTGTTGCTGTATTCAGCGGCGCAACTGGCGGTCGGCGTGCTGTCCGATCCCGTCCTGATCGACGGGGCCCGCTTCGTTGCCGGACTGGGCGTCGGCATGCAGATGCTGAACAGCGACAGCTTCATCGCCGAGCTGGTTCCGAGTTCCGCCCGCGGCCACTACATGGGCATCGCCTTCGTGCTGGTGCTGACCGCCGTGCCGGCAGCGGCGTTCCTGTCCGCGCTGCTGGTGCCGTCGCGTCCGTTCGGAGTCGACGGATGGCGGATCGTCGTCCTGTTCGGCGCTCTGGGCGGGGGCCTGGTCTGGGTGTTGCAGCGCGGATTGCCGGAAAGTCCGCTCTGGCTGGAAGCGCGCGGGCGCCACGAGGAGGCCGACCGGATCGCGGTCGAACTCGAACGACGTGCGATCCGGGAGGGCGGGTTTCTGCCGCCGCCGTCCTGTTCCGCCGCGCCGTTGCGTCGTTCCGCCGATCGCCCCTGGCGCGAGATGTTCTCGCCCGCCTACCGGGCGCGTACCGCGATCCTGTCCGTGTTCCAGTTCTGCCAGACCATTGCGGTCTTCGGCTTCACCGCCTTCGTGCCGATCCTGCTGGTGCGCAAGGGTTTCGCCATCGTGGATTCGCTTGGCTACAGCACGATGATCGTGCTCCTGACGCCGGCTGGCGGCGTTCTGGGCATGATGCTGGCGGAACGTGTCGAGCGCAGATGGCAGCTCGTGTCCGCTGCAATCATGATCCTGTTTGCAGGTTTCGGTTTCGCCGTCGCTTCCGGAACGCCGACGATCCTGCTCAGCGGCGCCCTGGTGACGCTCGGCCTGAACTGGATGATCACCACGTTCCACCCTTATGCGGCGGAGTTGTTTCCGACCCGCTTCCGTGCTGCCGCGATCGGCTTCACCGCGTCCTGGAGCCGTGTCAGCGCGGTCTTCGTCGGGTCCTGGGTGTCGGGGTTGCTGGATGCGTTCGGCACGCCGGCGGTCTTCTGCCTGATCGCCGCGGCGATGCTGGCCATCATTCTGGGGATCGGCATCTTCGGGCCTTCGACCAATGGACGCAGCCTCGACGAGCTGTCGCCTTGAGAGCCCTTCGCTGTTACTTTCTCCTGGTGTCTGAGAAAGGAAAGAGTTGTTCTTTCTTGGAAAGAAAGAACCAAAGAACTTTTGTCTGTTTGGTTTCGTGCCTTGTCGGTTCTCGTAACTCAAGTGGACGAAGTCTTTTTGCTTCTTTTTTTCGGAAAAAGAAGATGCTTGATTTCCTCCTTCTTTAGGAAGCCGACGCTTCCAGCCGATACCCCACCCCCGGCTCCGTGGTGATCAGGCGCGGTCCGTCCGGGCCCAGTTTCTGCCGGAGCTGGCCGATATAGACGCGCAGATATTGCGTATCCTCGGCATGGGCGGGGCCCCAGAGCGCCACCAGGATCTGCCGGTGCGTCATCACCCGCCCGGCATGGCGCGCCAGCAGGGCCAGAAGGGCGAATTCGCGCGGGCTCAGCCCGGCCGGGGCGCCATCCACCAAGACGCGATGCGCCGCCACGTCGATCTCCACCGCGCCCACGCGCAGGAAAGGCGGCGGGGCGGCATCCTGCGCGTCGCCGGCGCGCCGGAGCGTGGCACGGATGCGGGCCAGAAGTTCCGAGACGCTGAAAGGCTTCTCCACGAAATCGTCCGCGCCCGCGTCCAGGGCGCGCACCTTCTCCTCGTCGCGGTCGCGCGCGGACAGGACGATCACCGGCACCGGCGAGAAGCCGCGCAACCGGCGCAGCACCTCCTGCCCGTCGAGATCGGGCAGACCCAGATCGAGCAGAACCAGGGCCGGCGCGTGGGCTGCCGCCAGACGCAGCCCTTCCGCCCCGTTCGCGGCATGGTCCGTGGTGTAGCCGGCCGCTTCCAGCGCGGGGCCCAGGAAACGATGGATCTGTTTCTCGTCGTCCACCAGCAGGATACGTGACACTACGATCGATCACTCCCCAGCCGGAAGGCTGATGCTGACAAGGGTTCCCGGCGCGGCGTCGCGCGGCACGTCGGGGCGCGGGCTTTGTGCGGCGATGCGGCCGCCCATGGCGTCCACCAGCCCGCGCGCGATCGCCAGGCCGAGCCCGGTGCCGGGCACCACCCTGTCGCCGCGCGTGGAGCGGAAGAAGCTGTCGAACAGATGCGGCAGATCCGCTGCCGGAACGCCCACCCCTTCGTCGGCGATCCCGACGAGCAATTCGCCGGGGACGGGTGCTGTGATGCGCACGGCGATATGAGACCATTGCGGCGAATATTTCGCGCTGTTGTCGAGCACGTTGACCAGCACCTGTTCCAGCAGCGCCGGATCGGCGAGGGCGCGGCGCCCTTCCGCCTCGGGCGACACCGACACGGTCGCCTGCGCCGCGCCCGGCACGCGGGCGATCGCCGCTTCCACCACGGCGGGCAGAGAGACGATTTCCGCGCGCGGCTTGATCTGGCCGGATTCCAGGCGCGTCAGCTCGGTGATGTTGGCCAGGAAGCGCGTCATCCGCACCACGTCCTCGTCGATCGCCGAGAGCAGGTCGTTGCGCGTGTCCGGGCTCAGATGGTCCCAGGCGCCGCGCAGCGTGTCGGCGGCGCCCCTGATCCCGGTCAGCGGCGTGCGCAGATCGTGTCCCAGGGAGCCGAGCAGGGCGGTGCGCAGCTTCTGCGTGTCCTCCATCGCGCTGGCTTCGGCGGCGAGCACGAACAAACGCATCCGGTCCAGTGCCAGCGTCGCCTGATCGGCCAGAACGTCGAGCGCCTGATGCTCCGGCGTGTCCGCACCGGTCGCGGCCGGATCCGCGCCGCGTACGCCCAGCACCATCGGCGCGCCATGCGCGGGCTCCAGCAGCCGGAACCGCCACAGGGCTGAGGGCAGGGTGGGCGTGCCGCGCCCTGTTTCCACCCGGTTGGCGGTGCAGAACCGGGCCGCGGCCAGCGAGCGCTCGTCCAGCTCGGTGCCGGGCGGTACGCTGGCGGCGGGCAGAAGGTCGGGCGGAAGCAGCACCACCGCCTCGCCCGCGATCTGCGCCGCCTGGCTGGCGATCTCGCGCGCCAGCCCGTTTTCGTCCACCGGCCCGGACAAAGCGCGACCGAACGCGCCGACGCGTCGCATGCTGTCGATCCGTGCCTGCGCCGCGCGCGCTTCCGCCCGCACGCGTCCGCCCAGAGTGCCGGTGACGCCGGCCACGGCGGCGAACACCAGCAGACCCACGGCATCGTGCGTATTGCCGATGGTGATGCTGTGCACGGGGGGAATGAAGAAGAAGTCCCAGCTCAGGAAGGCGAGGGCGGCGGCGAACAGGCTTAAACCCAGCCCGCCCAGCAGCGCCGCCGCCACCACGGCGACCAGGAACAGCATGCCGACCGTGTCCTCGCGCAGCAAAGGCTCGGCCAGCAGACCGGCTTCCGTCACCAGCGCCACCAGCGCCGTCACCCAGAACAGCGGACGCCCGCCGCGCAGCCGCGTCGCCATGACGCGCGGCCGGGGGCGCGGTGCGGCGGTCGGCACGGCATGCAGCGGCAGGTCGGGCAAGGCGCGCATCAGGGTCGCGGCCAGATTACGCCGCCCGCGCAGCAGCGTGCGCCAGCGACGCCAGCCTTGCACGGGCAGGGCGCGTCCGACCACGAGCTGGGTCGCGTTGCGCTGCCCTGCCGCCTCCCGCGCCACGGCCACCAGATCGCGCCCGCCGCGCGTTTCCACCGACGCACCCAGCTCGCGTGCGAGAGCGAGCGAGCGGCGTCGCATCGGCGGCTGATGCGCGCGCTCGACATGCAGAACGCTCCAGTCCGCATGCAGCGCGTCGGCGAGGCGCTTGGCGTAGCGCACCACCGCCTCGCCGGCTTCGTCCGGTCCGATCAGCGCCAGAACGTGCTCCGCCGCCGGCCAGGGACCGTCCACGCGCTGCGCCTGCATCCAGTCGCGCACGTCGCGATCCACACGGCTGGCCGTGCGGCGCAGGGCAATCTCGCGCAGGGCGGCCAGATTGCCTTCGCGGAAGTAGTTCTCCAGCGCCCGCGTCGCCACTTCGGGACGGTAGATCCGGCCTTCGCGCAGACGTTCGCGCAGCGCCTGCGGCGATAGGTCGATCAGCTCGATCTCGGCCGCCTCGTCCAGAACATGGTCCGGCACGGTTTCCTGCACGCGCACGCCGGTGATGCGGGCGACGTCGTCGTTCAGGCTCTCGACGTGCTGGATGTTCAGCGTGGTCCAGACATCGACCCCGGCCGCCAGCAGCGCGCGCACGTCCTCCCAGCGCTTGGCATGGTGCGCGCCCGGCGCGTTGTGATGTGCCAGCTCGTCCATCAGCAGCAGAGCGGGGCGTCGTTTCAGCGCGCCGAACAGGTCGAATTCGGCCAGGGTGCGGCCGCGATCCTCCAGCATCAGCGGCGGGAGTGCCGGCAGGCCGAGTGTCTGCTCCTCCGTGCCGGCGCGGCCATGGGTTTCGATCACCCCGGCGACCACGTCGGTGCCATTATCCAGCAGCGCACGCGCACGCGCCAGCATAGCCCATGTCTTGCCGACCCCCGGTGCTGCGCCGAGGAAGATCTTCAGCCGACCTTCGTGCTCGCGCAGCGCGGCGGCGAGCAGACGGTCAGGATCGGGGCGCGTCGGGTCCATCGGGACGGTACTGTAGCAAAAGCGGCGAGAACTGCCGCTCCCGCGTCAATGCGACGTGTCGAGCAGCGCCAGGTTCAGGGCCAGCACGTTCACGCGCGGATTGCCCAGGAAGCCCAGCAGCGGTGCCTGCGTGTGCGACGCGATCAGCGCGCGCACCTGTTCCGGGGAGAGGTGGCGCGCTTGGGCGATACGATCGGCCTGCATGAGCGCGTTCTCCGGTGAGATAGCCGGGTCGAGGCCGGAGCCGGAGGTGGTGACCGCGTCCGCGGGCGCGCTGGTTTCGTGCAGCGCCGCCATGTCGGCGCGCACGCGGTCGATCAGCGCCTTGGAGGTTGGAGCCAGGTTGGAGGGGGCGGAGTTGTCCGCCGCATAGGGTGTCGGGATCGTCTTGGCGCTGTCCTTGGGATCGGGTTCCACCGTGGCGGAGGGGCGCGGATGGAAGAAGCCCGCGCTGGTGACGTTCTGTCCGATCAGGGTCGATCCGACCGGCTGACCGTCGCGAAAGACCAGACTGCCATTGGCTTTTTCCGGCGCCAGGATCTGCGCGCCGCCGACCAAAGCGAGCGGAAGGGCCGCACCGGTCAGAGCGGTGAAGGAGAGCATGATGACGAGGGCGGGACGAAGGGAGGACAGCATGGTGTTCACGCCAGATGCAGGAATGAAAGAACGAGATCGATCAGCTTGATGCCGATGAACGGCGCCACCAGACCGCCCGCGCCGTAGATCAGCAGATTGCGTCGCAGCAGCGCGGCGGCGCCGAGCGGACGAAAGCGCACGCCGCGCAGCGCCAGCGGCACCAGCACCACGATGATCAGCGCGTTGAAGATCACGGCGCTCATGATGGCGCTTTGCGGCGAATGGAGGCGCATGATGTTCAGCGCCTCCAGCCCCGGATAACCGGCCACGAAAATCGCAGGCAAGATCGCGAAGTATTTCGAGACGTCGTTGGCGATCGAGAAGGTGGTGAGCGAGCCGCGCGTGATCAGCAACTGCTTGCCGATCTCCACCACCTCGATCAGCTTGGTCGGATCGCTGTCCAGATCGACCATGTTGCCGGCTTCGCGCGCGGCCTGCGTGCCGGTCTGCATCGCCACGCCGACATCCGCCTGCGCCAGGGCCGGCGCGTCGTTGGTGCCGTCGCCGCACATCGCGACCAGACGCCCATCGGCCTGCACGCGGCGGATATAGTCGAGCTTGTCCTGCGGCGTGGCCTGGGCCAGGAAATCGTCCACCCCGGCTTCGGCGGCGATGGCGGCGGCGGTCACCTTGTTGTCACCGGTGATCATCACCGTGCGGATGCCCATACGGCGCAGCGCGGCGAAGCGCTCTCGAATGCCGGGCTTCACCACGTCGGAGAGTGCGATCACGCCGAGCAGATGCCCGTCTTCCGAAACGGCCAGCGGCGTGCCGCCGGCGCGGGCGATGCGGTCCACGCTGTCGGCGAACCCGGCCGGCGCCGCCCCGCCGATCGTCGCCAGCAGACTGTCCACCGCACCCTTGCGCCAGGAGCGGCCGGCGCCGTCGAGCCCGCTCAGGCGCGTGTTGGCGGAGAACGGCACGGTGACGGCGTCGGCAGGCGCTTCGGCGACGATGCCGTAGCGGTCGCGGGCCAGGGCCAGGATGGAGCGGCCTTCCGGCGTGTCGTCGCCGATCGAGGCCGTGGCCGCGGCCTGAGCCAGGATGCGCGCATCCACGCCGAAGACCGGCTCGAACGCGGTCGCCATGCGGTTGCCGAAGGTGATGGTGCCGGTCTTGTCGAGCAGCAGCATGTCCACGTCGCCGGCCGCTTCCACCGCGCGTCCCGACGTCGCCACCACGTTGAACCGCACCAGTCGGTCCATCCCGGCGATGCCGATCGCCGAGAGAAGCCCGCCGATGGTGGTCGGGATCAGCGTCACCAGCAGCGCGGCCAGAACCGGCACGCCGAGCACGAGGCCGGAGTAGTGCGCGAAACCGACCAGAGTGGCGACCGCGATCAGGAAGATGATGGTGAGTCCGGCGAGAAGAATGTCGAGTGCGATCTCGTTCGGCGTCTTGCGTCGCTTGGCGCCTTCCACCAGCGCGATCATGCGGTCGATGAAGGTGGAGCCGGGCGCCGCGGTGATGCGCACGATCATCCAGTCCGACAGCAGGCGTGTGCCGCCGGTCACGGCGGAGCGATCGCCGCCGGCCTCGCGGATCACGGGCGCGCTTTCGCCGGTGACGGCGCTTTCGTCGACGGAGCCGATGCCCTCGACGATCTCGCCGTCGGCCGGCACCAGATCGCCCGCTTCCACCAGCACGAAGGCGCCGACGGAAAGCTGCGTCGCCGGGACGGGGCGATACAGGGCGCGGTCGTCGGGACGCACCAGCAGCTTGGCCGACAGATCGGCGCGGGCGCGTCGCAGCGTTTCCGCCCGTGCCCGGCCGCGCCCTTCCGCCACCGCCTCGGCGAAGGTGGCGAACAGGACCGTGAGCCAGAGCCATGCGCCGATGGCGGCGGCGAACGCGGCCGGATGGCCGAAGATCGCGTTGCGCGCGGCCAGGAACGTGACCAGGGCGGCGACGATCTCGGTGACGAAGATCACCGGGTTGCGGATCAGCTGGGCCGGGTTGAGCTTGCGCAGCGCATCCAGAACGGCGCGGCGCAAGATGGCGCCGTCCAGCAGCCTGATGGGCGACGCGCTCTGCGCGGCGTTGGAGGTGATGGCGTTCATCGGTTCGGGTCCGGATCAGAAAATCAGTAGCTGTGGCCGGCGAGCATGGAGACATGCTCGGCCAGGGGGCCCAGGGACAAAGCGGGCAGGAATTGCAGGCCGCCCAGGATCAGGATCACGCCGGCGAGCAGGCCCACGAACAGGGCGCCGTCGGTCGGGAACGTGCCCTGGCCGGGCGGCACGGACGGCTTGGCCGCGAGCGAACCGGCGATCGCCAGAACCGGCACCAGAAAGGCGAACCGGCCCAGCAGCATGGCGACGGCCAGGCCGTAATCCAGCAGGGGCGTGTCGGCGGACAGGCCGGCGAACGCGCTGCCGTTATTGGCCGTGGCCGAGGTCCAGGCATACAGCATCTCGCTCAGACCGTGCGGGCCGGCATTGGCGAGCGAGCCGAGACCGGATGCGGTGCAGAGCGAGATCGCGGCGCCGCCCAGGATGCACAACGGCAGGATCAGCACCGCCAGCATGGCCAGCTTCACCTCGCGCGCACCGATCTTCTTGCCGAGATATTCCGGCGTGCGTCCGACCATCAGACCGGCCACGAACACGGCCATGATCGCGAACACGACGATGCCGTAGAGCCCCGATCCGACGCCGCCCGGCACCACCTCGCCGAGCTGCATCAGGAACAGGGCGACCAGACCGCCCAGCGGCATCAGGCTGTCATGCGCCGCGATCACTGCACCGGTGGAGGTGCCGGTGGTGGTCGCCGCGAACACGGAGGAGAGCGCGACGCCGAACCGCACCTCCTTGCCTTCCATGTTGCTGCCGTGAACGCCGAGCGCGTGCAGCAGCGGGTTGCCGGCGGCCTCGGCGGCATAGAGCAGCACGGAGAACAGACCCAGAAGCACGACCATGGTGATCAGCAGCGCGATGCCGTCGCGCACGCGTTCGGCGATTACGCCGAACGCGACCGGCATGGCGAACGGGATCAGCAGCAGCGACCAGTTCTCCAAAAGATCGGACAGTACGCCGGGATTCTCGAACGGATGGGCTGCATTGGCATTGAAGAACCCGCCGCCATTGGTGCCGAGATTCTTGATCGCTTCCTGAAGCGCTACCGGCCCCAGCGCGATCACCTGCTTGACGCCCTCGAGCGTGGTGACGGTGGTGCTGGCCTGAAGCGTATCCGGCACGCCGAGCGCGATCAGCGCGATCGCCACCAGAACGGAGAGCGGGATCAGCAGATGCAGCGTGATTCGCGTGATGTCGACCCACGCATTACCGAGACCGTTCGCGCCGGAGCCCTTGCGGAACGCGCGCGACACCGCGAAAGCGGCCGCGATGCCGATGGCTGCGCTCAGGAAGTTGTGCGATGTCAGGCCGAGCATCTGCGAGAACGGGCTCAGCGTCGTTTCGCCCGCATAGGCCTGCCAGTTGGTGTTGGTCAGGAACGAGATCGCCGTATTGAAGGCGAGTCTCGGCGACATGCCCGACAAACCCAGCGGATTCATCGGCAGGTAGTACTGACCGCGCAGAACCGCATAGAGCAGAACGAAATGCATGACGCTGAACGCGATCAGCGCCGAGACGTAGCCGCGCCAGCCCATCGAGGCGTCGGCGCGTATACCGCAGGCGGCGAACAGGCCGCGCTCGACCGGCGCCAGCACCGGCGAGAACAGCGTGCGTTCGCCAGTGGCGATGCGGGCGATGAATCGGCCGAGGGGCAGGGCCAGCAAAGCCGGCACCAGCAGCACGACGAGGATCTGCGCGAGACCGGAGACGGTCATGATGCCGCTCCCGTCACAGATCTTCCGGACGCAGCAGCGCCCAGAGCAGATAGAAGAACAAGGCCGACGACACGATGCCGCCCAGGATGAGATCGAGCATGGCCTGGCTCAGATCCGGTCGCAGAAGGAGGCGTAGGCCACCATCAGCAGCAGGCCGGCCGAGCCGGCGACGAGAAGCAGAAGATCGACCATGAAACGGTGCACCGGTGTTCAGGTGGAAATGGTGAACACCGGACTAGGGCGGAACCGCGTAAAGGCGCGATGCGTGTTCCGAAGCGGGAGCGTAAAGGCGGTATAAAGGTCGGCGGGTGCTGGGATGACGATGGGTGTCTTCTTTTTCTGGAGAAAAAGAAGCAAAAAGACTTCTATCCGTTTGGTTCACGGCTGATCGGCATGGGCAGTGCCCAAACGGACAAAAATTCTTTGGTTCTTTCTTTCAGGAAAGAACGGATCTTCCATCGCTCCTTGAAAGCAAAGGCAGATTCAGTTCCCGATCTTACGGAACTTCAGAACGAAATTGTCCGCCTCGCCGATCGCTTCGTATTTCGCATGGTCCGTGGCACCCAGGGCATAGGTCGGCGGCAGGGTCCAGACGCCTTTCGGGTGCTCGGCATCGTCGCGCGGATTGGCATCGATCTCCGACGTGCCGACCAGCTTGAAACCGGCCTTCTCGATCAGCGCGATCGCGTAGTCCTGCCGCACATAGCCGTTCTCCGCCTTCGGGTCCTGCGGCGATCTCGTGTTGGCGCGATGGTCCTCCACGCCGAGGATGCCGCCCGGCTTCAGTACGGCATGGATGCCGCGCAGCACCGCTTCCGTATCGCCGGCTTCCATCCAGTTGTGCAGGTTGCGGAAGGTGAGGACGATATCGGCGCTGTCCGCCGGCCCGAGATCGGTGTCATGCGCGCCGAGCCTGGTGATGTGGATGCGATCGTAATCGGCCGGATGCGCCGCAAGCATCGCCTGGAAGTCCGGCGACAGGGCGAAATGCCGTTCCGTCCGGTCGCCGTCCTGCGGGCCCATGGCGAGGGTGTAGCGGCCATGATCGCGCAGCAGCGGCGCCAGGATCTGCGTCCAGTAGCCGCCGCCGGGCCAGATCTCGATCACCGACGATTCCGGGGTCACGCCGAAGAAGCTCAGCTCCTCGACCGGATGCCGCGCCG
Source organism: Lichenicola sp. GTC18331 (assembly GCF_055386855.1). NCBI lineage: Bacteria > Pseudomonadati > Pseudomonadota > Alphaproteobacteria > Acetobacterales > Acetobacteraceae > Lichenicola > Lichenicola sp. GTC18331. Next base: position 2,750,113 of record NZ_AP045015.1, read on the forward strand.
GATCGCGGGCGATCATCTTCGGCGTCCGGTCCGGCGAGGCGACGGCCTGCGACAGGGCCGGATCGGGCGCGGCGCGCGCCGCCTGGACGCTCGCCAGAACGCATAGAGCGCCGAAAAGGGAAGCGGAAACGCGCATGGAACGGCTCCTCGGGCCGGTGAAGCGAGGAAGCTAGCCCGGATGTCCCGTTCCGCCGCCTGACCTGCTCGTTACGATTGCGTCACGCCACGTTTCGGCCTGGTTACGGTCTGTCCGGCCACCCGTTCCGCGGCGGTGGAAACACCAGACGCGCGCCCGGGGCCACGGACGGGTTCATCTGCTGCACCTGCGTGAAAGGCGGCGCATCGGCACCGGCATAAACGCGCTGATAAAGAGAGAGCAGGGTGTCTCCCGGCTGCGCCCGCATCAGCAGATCGGCATGCCGTCCCCACCGGTTCACGGCCTGGCCGGGCTGAAATTCCGTCGGCGGCGGCACGGGCCGTGCTGGCTGCGGGCGCGGCCCGAACAACAGCAGGGCTCCGGCCGACAGAACCAGCAGCGACAACAGGATCAACAGAAGCGTCAGGAAAGAGCGCCGGCGCGCGGGCGGCGTCCCGGTGGCGACCAGGGCGCGGGGCTCCTCCCGGGGCGGCGCCACCAGATCCTGGCGCGGTGCGGCGACGAGCCCGGCTTCCGCCGCGTCCAGGACAGTCCGCATGACGGCGTGCAGATGCGACAGCCCGGCCTCGTCCAGCAACGGCGAAAGGGGGCGGTTGCTGCCGAGAAGCAGAACGAGGCCGCCATGCTGCCGCGCCGCTTCCGCGGCCTGTTCCAGCTCGCGCAGCATGTCGGCGGAGAGCAGCCCCGCATCCGGTACGGCCAGCAGAAGCCGCGTGTCCCGGTCATGGCGGCCGGAAAGGGCCTGTTCCACCGTCCTGCGCAGATCGGGCGGCGTCGTGGCCGCGGCCATGACCGGGAGCAGCAGCAGGCGGGCCGGATCGGCCAGCGTGCCGATCCGTTCCAGGACCCGGTCGATATCCCGTCTGGGGCCGGTCAGGTTCGCGCCCGTGCCGGGCGGCCCGGCCAGGAATGCGGCGATCAATCGCTCCGCGACCGGCAGGACCGGCGGCGCGCTTTCGGGAGGCAACTGGCTCGGATCCGTCATCGCAGGCCGATCCTATCAGCGGATCGGCGCCAGCGGAAACTCAGCGCCTCGGGAAACTCAGGGCATCGGGATCGACAGGCTCATCCCGCCGCCCGGACGGCGACGATTGTTCTTGTCGCTTTCCAGGTTGGAACCGGCGGAGAACCCGTCGCCGGAGAAATGATCCTTGTTGCCGTAGAAGCTCGGGCCGACGCTGGCCTGTTGCTGCGCGGCGAGGGTCTGTGCGTCCGGGCCCGGCGCGTCCACGTCCTGGTCCGGCAGCGGTGCCGGACGCATCGCGGTGGCGTGCGCCTGGATCACCGGAACCGTGCCATGCAGGCGGCCGCCTCCGGAATCGCTCATCGCGGTGGCGAGGCTGGCGGTGTCGATGGTCTGGAGCTGGAGACGGCTGACGCGACGCACCGGTTTCGGCGCCGCCGGCGCAGGCTGCGCCTCGATGGTCGCGGGGTCGGACGGCAGTGCGGTGCTATCCGCCGGGATCGCCGTGCCGATATTCACCGTCGGCAGCGCATCGGGCGAAGACGACGCCCAGGCGGAGCCGGTGAGCAACGCCGTCGCAGCAGCGAAGGCGGCGAGATGCCGCAGAACGGGCCTCGAACGCATGGTCGTGATCCGGCTGGAGGGAACCGCTTCGGTCATGACGACAATGTGAGCGATGGCGCGACACGCCGCAACGAGAAAACAGGATCTGTTACAGGGCGATTCCGAATGTGATCACGCCCAGCGGTCCAGAAGGCTGCCGCGCGCGCCCGGAACCGGGGCGGCGCGCGCCGTTTCTGGCGGGTTTCGCGCGGTGTCGGCGTTGGCGTGACGGGACGCGCCAGCAGCGGCTGGACCGGCGGACGAGGCCGCACCGGTGCGCGCCGGGCGATCCGGCACCGAGAACGACTGGAGGGAGGAGTTGGCGATCATGCCGGTGCAGGGTACGCCGCGACCGGTTACCGAACGGTTAATGCCGCGTCGTTCTCGCGACGATGGACGGGCGGCGCCCCGGGAAGAGCGCCGCCCTTTCCGGGTTCAGGTCGGCAGGGCGATGCCGCGCAGGGCGGTCAGGGCCTGGATGCCCGGCAGGGTCTTGCCTTCCAACCATTCCAGGAACGCGCCGCCTGCGGTGCTGACATAGGAGAACTGGTCGGCCACGCCGGCATGGCGCAGCGCCGACACCGTATCGCCGCCGCCCGCCACCGAGCGCAGCGTACCGGCCTTGGTCAGCTCCGCCACCGCGCGCGCCAGCGTGTTGGTGCCGACATCGAACGGCGCGATCTCGAACGCGCCCAGCGGCCCGTTCCAGACCAGCGTGCGCAGCTTCGCCACTTCGGCGGCGAGCGTCGCCACCGTCAGCGGGCCGGCATCCAGGATCATGGTGTCGGCCGGCACGGCATCGATGCCCACCGTGTCGTTGGCGGCATTGGCCTTGAACTCGCGGGCCACCACAGCATCCACCGGCAGCAGGATGCGGCAGCCGCGCGCTTCAGCCTGCGCCATGATCGCCCGCGCCGTGTCGTGCATGTCGGCTTCCTGCAGCGACTTGCCGACATTCACGCCCTGGGCGGCCAGGAAGGTGTTGGCCATCGCGCCGCCGATGATCAGCACGTCGACCTTGGCCAGGATGTTGCCGATCAGGTCGAGCTTGGTGGAGATCTTGGCGCCGCCGATCACGGCCCCCACCGGACGCTCCGGGTTCTCCAGCGCCAGCGTCAGCGCGTCCAGCTCGGCCTGCATCAGACGCCCGGCATGGGCCGGAAGATGTTGCGCCACGCCCTCGGTCGAGGCATGGGCGCGATGCGCCGCCGAGAAGGCGTCATTGACGTAGATGTCGGCGAGCGACGCGAGCGCGCGCGACAGCTCCGGGTCGTTGGCTTCCTCGCCGGCATGGTAGCGGGTGTTTTCCAGCACCAGCACCTCGCCGTCCTTGAGCGCGGCCACCGCCGTTTCGGCGTCCGGACCGATGCAGTCGGCCGCGAAATGCACCGGATGACCCAGCACGGTGGCCATCGCCTCGCGCACCGGCGCCAGCGACATCTCCGGCACGCGCTTGCCCTTCGGTCGGTCGAAATGGCTGACCACGATCACCCGCGCGCCCTTGTCGGCCAGTTCGCGGATGGTCGGCGCCAGGCGCTCGATGCGGGTGAGGTCGGTGATCCGCCCCTCCCGCACCGGCACGTTCAGGTCGGCCCGCAGCAGCACGCGCTTGCCGGCACAGTCGAGGTTGTCGATCGTCCGGAAGGACGGTGCGGCTGCGGCCATGATCAGAGCGCTCCGAACGCGGCGGCCGTGTCGGCCATGCGGTTGGAGAAGCCCCACTCGTTGTCGTACCAGCCGCACACGCGCACCAGCTTGCCGCCGTCGATCAGCGCCGTCTGGGTCGCGTCGAACGAGCAGGACGCCTTCTGGTGGTTGAAGTCGGTCGAAACGCACGGATCGGTCGAGTAGACCAGGATGCCCTTCATGGCGCCGGCGGCGGCGTCACGGAACAGGGCGTTCACCTCGTCCACCGAACCGGGGATCTTGCCCGGCACGAAGTCGAGCGAGACCAGCGACACGTTGGGCGTCGGCACGCGGATGGCGGTGCCGTCCAGCTTGCCCTTGAGCTGCGGCAGAACCAGACCCACGGCGCGGGCGGCGCCGGTGGAGGTCGGGATCATGTTCAGCGCCGCGGCGCGGGCGCGATGCGGGTCCTTGTGCAGCGTGTCCACCGTGCGCTGGTCGCCGGTGTAGGAATGGATCGTCACCATGTAGCCGCGCTCGATGCCGAACGCGTCGTCCAGCACCTTCGCCATCGGGGCGAGGCAGTTGGTGGTGCAGGACGCGTTGGAGATGACGGTCATCTCCTTGGTGATGGTGTCCTGGTTCACGCCGAAGACGATGGTCGCGTCCACGCCGTCGGCCGGAGCCGACACCAGCACCTTGCGCGCGCCGGCGGTGATCAGCTGGCTCGCGGCTTCCTTCTTGGTGAACAGGCCGGTGCATTCCATCGCCACGTCGACGCCCTGGTAGGGCACCTTGGACGGGTCGCGTTCGGCCGACACGGTGATCGGCGCGTAGCTGCGGCCGTTCGCGGTGATGTGGATGGTGTTGCCTTCCACGGCGATCTCGCCGGGGAAGCGGCCATGCACGCTGTCGTAGCGCAGCAGATGGGCGTTGTCGGCCACCGAGCCGAGGTCGTTGATGGCGATCACCTCGACGTCGGTGCGGCCGCTCTCGATGATGCCGCGCAGAACCAGACGGCCGATCCGTCCGAAGCCGTTGATGGCGAGCTTGACAGCCATTGACACTATTCCCCGTTCAGGTTGTCGGCGTCCCGCAGCCCCAGAAGGCCCAGGACGCGCGTGGAAATGCAGTCCGACGTGATGCCGGCCGAAGCGCCGGCCTGGACCGGCCCTTCCGGCCGGCCGTCCCGCCGCGGCCCGAACGATCCGGGCTCTGCGGCGTGAATTCCTCGATGCTCCCCAGCGTCGTTCCGACCGCCGCGATAACGGGGGCCGAAACCGTCCATGCCGATGAAGACCCCGTCCGGACCCAGCCAGCGCTCCCAGCCGAATCCCGAGGCAGCCTCGATGCCGATCCGCGGCGCAGACCCCAGCACCTGCGCATGATACGCCGCCGGCTTGTCCGCGAAAAGCTCCCAGCACGGCAGAGACACCACGGCGGTGTCGACGCCCAGACGCGCCAGGCGCGTCCGCGCCGCGAGCGCCGCCGCCACCTCCGGCCCGGTGGCGATCAGCGTCGCCTGCCGCCGCGTCGCGGCTTCGGCCAGAACATAGCCGCCCTGCGCGCAGCCCTCGTGCCGCCAGGACGGCTCGGACGCGTTGCCCTGGGAGCCGGGAAAACGGGCGCGCTCCGACAAGGCCAGCAGGCTCGGCCCGTCGCCGCGGGCCAGCGCCAGGCGCCAGCACGCCGCCAGCTCCACCGGATCGGCCGGCCGGAACAGGAACACGTGCGGCATCGCCCGCAGGCTGGCGAACTGCTCCACGGGCGGCCAGCCCGCGCCGTCCGGCACCTGATCGGCCAGCAGATACACGATGGGCTGCTCCATCAGCGCCGCCAGACGCAGCGCCGGGCGCATCCGGTCGATGGAGATCACCGACGCGCTCACCACGGGGCGCAGACCGCCATGCAGCGACAAGCCGTTGCTGATCGCCGCCATGCCGTGTTCCTGCACGCCGCAGAACAGATGCCGCGTGCCCGGCAACGCCGTCCGCGCCGCATGGGTCGTCACGGGGATCACCAGCCCGGCGTCGCCCGCCGCCGCCTCGGCCACGGGCTCCGGCGCCGCGTTCGCCCGCGACGCGGCGATGCCGGTCGCGGATTGCAGCGACACGGTTTCGGGCAGGGTGGAAAACAGGGCGGACAGATCGCCTTTGGCCGCGTCCAGCGTGTCGGCGGGCGCCCCGGTGCCGGCGCCCGCGGACATCGCCCCGGACCAGTTCGGCGGCAACCGCCCGCGAAGCTGCCGGTCGAACTCGGCGGCCATGCGATGCCTGGCCAAACGCTTCAGCCAGCCGCGACGCGCCGCGGCGCCGCGCTGCCCCGCCGCCAGCCAGGCCTGCGCGTCGCCGAGCAGGTCGGGCAGGGGAAGCGGCGCCGCGCCCGGCAGGCAGGCGATCAGCGTCGGGCGGCGATTGCGTTGCGCCCGGGCGATCGCGCCGGCCACGGCATCGGGATCGCTGGCATCCACCTGACGCACCGCCCAGCCGGCGGCGGCGAAGCGGGTGGCGGCATCCGGCCCGTCCTGGCGGCCTTCGGCGCGGCTGTCGGCGGCGGGTTCGTACAGAACGGCAAGCTTCTCCAGCTCCATCCGGCCGGCCAGCTCCGCCGCTTCCGACGACACGCCGGCGGCGAGATCGGTTTCGCAGGCCAGAACCCAGGTGCGGTGATCCACCAGCGTGCGGCCGAACCGCCCCGCCAGAACGCGCTCGCCCATCGCCTGCCCCACGGCGCAGGCGAAACCCTGGCCGGGCGGACCCGCCTCGATCTCGCGCGCCGGATGACGCCCGAACGGGGCATCGGCCGCAGGCTCCGTGCCGGCCTGTTCCAGCAGCCAGTCGAGCAGAAGGGAAAACCGGCCGGACGACAGGATGAAGCGATCGCGATCCGCCCAGCCGGGATCGGCCGGATCGAAGCGCAGGAAGCGCTGCCACAGGGTGGCCGCCGCCACGGCGATGGCCGGAACCAGAGCGGGCGTCGGCGAACGGATCGACAAGGGACGCTGCTGCATCGGCCGCGCTGATACGAGCCCCGCGGGGGGAGGCGCAAGCGGCAAGGGCATGGCGAAGCATGTCGTTCCGCCTCCATGACGGCCCGGCCTTGCTGCCGTCCCCCGTTCCTGCGACGCTTCGCCGCCATGCAGATCATAGCGTTCCGTTCCGCCCGCCCGGCCTTTCGCGCCGCCGCCGCGACCCTGCTCGCCGGCGCGCTGCTGAGCGCCGCCGGCTGCAAGCTGATCGACCAGCGCACCTTCGATCCGGACGCGAACCGCAAGCCGGTGCCGGTGGTACCGCCCGCACCGCCTGCACCCAGGCCGATCCCGCCTCTGGCAACGGTGCGGTTCGGCGCGCCGCCCGAAAGCTGGCAGCCCGATCTTTCAGCCATCGTGAAACAGGCGCTGGCCCGCAAGCCGGATGCGCTTTTCACCGTGCAGACCGTCGTGCCCGGCACGGGTACGGCCGAGCAGCAGGCCAAGGCGATCGAAAAGGCCGTGCACGATGGCGGCGAGCCCGTCGCGCAGACCATCCACGATGCCGGTGCCGGCACGGCGCAGATCAACATGACCGCCACCACCGATGCGGTGTCGGCGCCGGAGGTCCGCGTCACCGTCCGCTGAGCAGTCTCGTGGCGCACGCGGCGAAAGTTGCGTCGCCGCGCGATTTTCGCGGCATTGTCATTCTGTGCGCGGTTGTCGGCCTCGCGGCGAGCGTGGCGTTTCCCGCGTCCGATCCTGCGTTCCGTTCTGCATCGTCGGTTTCGAAAAACACGAGCCGTGGCGGCGCGATTGGGCGAGCGGCGTCATCACGCGACGTCGATCCGTGCGACGTCGCGCGACTCAGACGCATCCCGAACGGCACGCGAAGAGCGCGACAATGATGCAACAAGACCGGCGCAAACCACGCGCGAAAGCCCGAAGGCGATAGCCGCGTCGGGCCGGTTCACGTTAATTCCCGGTCATATTGATCGACAGATGTCGCGGTGGTCCGAACCGGTGCGGCTCGGAGGAGAAGATATGTCCGGTTCAACCCTGTCGCGCCGACGCGCCCTGATGCTGACGTTGCCCGTTCTTGCCGGTGGCATCGGGACCGCTTCCGCGCAGACCTCGCTCAACCCCAGCGAGCGCGTGTCCACGCCGCTCGGCGAGCTGGTGATGAAGTCCAGCGTGCCGCCGCTGCCGAAGCCGGAGGCTTTGCTGCCGGACATGCTCGGCGTCGGACCTTATCTGCGCAGTCACGGCATCGCGGTTCTGCTCGACAACACCAACGAGTTCGCCGGAATCGTCTCCGGCCCATCCAAGGGCGCCACCGATGCCGGGCAGTACTCGCTCGAGAACGATATCGACTGGCAGCAGCTCGCCGGGATCACCGGTTTCTCGACTCATGCCGTCGTGGTGGGGCGTTACGGCATTCCCGCCAGCCGCATGTTCGGCGACAACCTGAACCCGTCGCAGGAAATCTACGGTGCGGGCGGCAACGTCGTGGTGCATCTGGTCTATGCCTACGGTGAGGAGACCATGGCGCATGGCCGCGTCGACGTAACGGCGGGACGCATTCCGTTCCTGAACGATTTCTCGTCCTCGCCGCTCTACTGCAATTTCATGAACAACTCCTTCTGCGGAAACCCGAAGGCGTCGTCGGACAATCTGACCCATTCCTCCTATCCGGATGCCGGCTGGGCCACGCGCCTGCGCGTCCGCCCGACCGAATACACCTATATCCAGACGGGCATCTTCTTCGCCGAAGCCAACATCTACAGCGCCACCAACGGCTATCGCACCGGCTTCCGCTTCTCGTCGCAGCAGATCAACGGCCAGCTGTTTCCGGTCGAAATCGGCTGGGAGCCGCGTTTCGGGCGGGACGAACTGCCCGGCCACTACAAGCTCGGTTTCGGCTACGACAACCAGAACCACAACGACAATACGCTGGACATCAATCGCAACCTGATCGGCGCGACCGGCCAGAAACCGTTGCAGCGCAAGGGCGCCACGGCGGAATGGGCGCTGTTCGACCAGATGCTGATGCGCAACGGCAAGGGTGCCGCCGACGGGCTGATCCTGCTGGGCGGTTTCTATCACAACAGCGATCGCAGCTCGACGCGCAACAAGCAGTACGAGATCGCCGTGCTCGACAGGGGCTTCTGGAAGGCCCGGCCGCAGGACGGCATCGGTCTTGCGTTCAACTATCTGCAGGTTCCGCACGCCTTGACGCGCACGGAAGAGCTGCAACAGGAACTCGGCCTGCCCATCACGGGAAACGGCAACCAGTTCTACAACGCCAGCACTCCCGGCGTGCAGTCCAGCACCATGGACGTGGAGGCCACGTACCAGATCCATGTGATGCGCGGCGTCACCTTCGCGCCGGACTTCCAGTATTTCATTCGTCCCAACGCGCAGACCAACCTACACGATGCGGCCTTGATCGGGTTCAAGAGCCATATCGAGTTGTTCTGATCGAAAGGCGAATCTTCTTTTTCTGAAGAAAAAGAAGCAAAAAGACTTCTATCCGTTTGGTGCGGAGCAGATGGTTCGGCATGGAGCCAAACGGATAGAAGTTCTCTGGTTCTTTCCTTTAAGAAAGAACGATCCCGGCCACGTCGGACACACGGGCGATCATCGGAAAGATGCTGCTGAAAGCGAAGCCGTGCATCTCGTCCGACAGGCCGGCGCAGCAATCTTCCGCGATGACGACGGCATAGTTGTGTTCGTGCGCGGCGCGTGCGGTCGACTCGACGCCCATGTTGGTGGCGATTCCGCCGATCACCACCGTGGTGATGCCGCGACGGCGGAGCTGCAGATCCAGCTCCGTGCCGTGGAAGGCGCCCCATTGATGCTTGGTGATGCGCAGATCGCCCGGCTCGGCCACGCCATCCACCAGTTCCGCCCAGTCGGCCGGAAGCTGGGTGCCCGGCGGCATCGTCGAGCGGTCCACGGGCGAGCGCAGCGCGTCCTTGCCGTCGGCGGCGAAGGCGACGTTCACGGCAACCACCGTTCCCCCGGCCGCGCGGAAGCGCTGCGCCAGCGCCGACGCGTTCCGCACCACATCCGCACCGCTTCGGGGCGCCACGGGACGCGAGACGATGCCCTTCTGCAGATCGATCAGGATCAGGGCGGTGGTCGCTGCGTTCAGCTCGATCATGATAAGGCCTTTCGGGGTGCTGCCGCGCTGCCGGCGACACCCGTTGAGTTGAGGACAGACTCAACTTAAGGAAAGATGAGGATGGAATCAACTTCGAAGCGCGCCGCGCGGGCGCCGACCCGTCAGGACGGCCACCAGCGCGTCGCATCCCTGCTGGACGCCGCCGCAACGGTGATCGGCGAACGCGGGTTCCCCGCCGCGACCATGTCCGAGATCGCCGCCCGCGCCGATGCCAGGATCGGCTCGCTGTATCGCTTCTTTCCCGACAAGAACGCGCTCGCCGATGCGCTGGTGGAGCGTTATCTGGCGCTGATCGTCGACAGTTTCGCGCCGCTGCGGCCCGAGGCCGCCACCTTGTCGCCCGGCGATCTGGCCGATGCGCTGCTGGACCAGCTCGTCGCCCTGCGCCCGCGCGGCGCGGCGATCTCCGCCCTGCTGGACGGCCGCCCCGACGGCGACAGCATCCGCGCCGCCTTCCGCGGCAGGCTTCTGGACGAGATCGGCACGCTGCTGCTGGCCAACGCGCCATGGCTCGCCCCGGAAACGGTGCCGGACATCGCCGCCCTGCTTCTCAACACCATGAAGCTGATGGCCGCTCTGCACACGGGCGAGGCGCCGGGCGGCCCCGGCACGCGCGACGAACTGCGCGCGATGGTGCGGTCCTATCTCGAGGGCCGCCTCGCGCGTCCGCCCGGTTGACGGGACGCGCGGAGCGCCGCGATCAGCCGCCCTTGCGGGCCGTCGCCACCATCGCCTTCAGGTCGCCGTAATCGGCGGCGCCCGGGATCATCTCCGTGCCGGCCACGAAGGTCGGCGTGCCGGTCAGGTGCAGCGTCTTCGCCAGCGCCACGTTGCGCTCCAGCACCTTGGTCACCGCCTCCGAATTCATGTCGCGCACCAGCTGCGGCACATCCAGGCCGACGCGCGCGGCAATGGTCTTCACCCGGTCCAGACCCGGCGCGCCGCTATCGGTCATCAGCGCCCGCTGCAGCGCGGCGTAGCGGCCCTGCAGCGCCGCGGCCTGGATCGCCCGCGCGTCGATCTCGCTGTTCGGCCCCAGGATCGGGATCAGCTTCTCCACCAGCCTGACCTTGCGGTCGGATTGCAGAAGCTTGTCCAGATCCGGCAGCACCTTGCGGCAATACGGGCAGCGCGGATCGTAGAATTCCACCAGCGTCACGTCGCCGGCCGGGTTGCCCTCGATCGCGTCGCCCGGCTGGCCGCTCAGCGCCGCCTGGTTCGCCTTCACCGCCTGATCGGCCGCCTCCTGCTCCTTCTGCTCGGACGACGCACGCAGCGCGGTGATCGCGTCGCCCAGGATGGTCGGATCGGTCTTCAGCGCGTTGCGCACGATCGTCACGATCTCCGCCCGCTGCGCAGGGGTGAACGCGTCCGGGGCATCGGCGTGGGCGGCGGGGGGCGCGATCAGGCTCGCCGCCATCAGCACGGCGACGCCCGGCGCCACCAGAGGGGCGGCCGAGCCGGCGATGCGGCGGGCGATGCGTCGCGTGAACTCGATCATGCGCGAAAACTCTCCGAACGGTCTCGCCGGAGCATGTAGCAGCCCCCGCCCCGGATCGCGAGCATGGCCGCCCGGAGTGGGCAGGGAAGACACGACACACGCCGCCCTCCGGCCGAAGCGCCTCCTCCGATCGTGCGTGCGCATTCCCGGCCCCGGCACTTGGGACCGGGTTCCCCGGCAGCGCCGCCCGCGCACCGCGTCCGGCCCCGTCGCGCCGGACCGGACCCCGCCCGGACGTTGCCGACCCGGCCCAAGCCGTTTATGGGCTGCGAGGTCCAAGGGAGAGCATTGGCGTGCCGAAACCTGTCGCGGCTTCTTTGCCCGTTTGTTCCGCGACCCGTCGCGCGATCCGCACCCCGTTCGCCCGGAGGCTGCTGAGCGGCGCCGTCGCCCTGCCGCTGGTCTTGTCCGGCTGCGGCAGCGTGCAGTCGGTGCGCAACCTCGTCGCCGGTCCGCCCTCGCCCTACCTGTCCGGTTACATCGGCAGCGTCGTCGCCGACGAGCCGGTGGCCGCCCTGGCCGGGCGCGACGTGCTGGCCCGCGGCGGCAATGCCGCCGATGCCGCCGCCGCTACCGGCCTCGCCCTCGCCGTCACCCTGCCGTCCCGCGCCTCGCTCGGCGGCGGCGGCGCCTGCCTTGCCTGGCGCGCTGGCGACAAGGCGCCGCAGAGCTTCCTGTTCACACCCGTCGCCGGCACCGACGCCACCGGCCCCGGAGGCCGTCCCGCTTCCGTGCCGATGACGGCGCGCGGCCTGTTCCTGATGCAGGCGCAGTACGGCTCGGTGTCGTTCGACGACCTCGTGAAGCCTGCTGCCCGTCTCGCCCGGTCCGGCATCACCGTGTCCCGCGCGCTGGCCAACGATCTCGACGCGGTGCGCGGCCCGCTCTTCGCCGATCAGCAGGTCGCGGCGATCTTCGCCCGTCCGGACGGGGCGCCGGTGCAGACCGGCGACCAGCTCACCCAGCCCGATCTCGCCGCCACGCTGGACCGCCTCGCCATCGCCGGCGTCGGCGATCTCTATACCGGCCTGCTCTGGCGCGCCTATGCCGACGGCGTCGCCCAGGCGCGCGGCGGCGTGTCGGCCAGCGATATCCGCAACGCCATTCCGGGCGGCGGCGCGCCGCTGGTCGTGTCCGCCGGCAAGGATCAGGTCGCCTTCCTGCCGCCGCCGGCCGATGGCGGCTTGGGTGCCGCCGCGGCGTTCGGCGCGCTGCAGAACGGCGGCTCCGCGGCCGGCATCGCCGATGCCGCCGTCGCATCGTGGCGCGCGTCCCACCCGGCCGGCAGCGGCAATGCCGATCTCGCCGCCGAGGCGCAGTCCTTCCTGTCCGCGCCCGCCGCCGGCGGCGCCGCGCTCGGCCGTCTGCCCGCCTCCACCTCCTTCGCGGTGGTGGATCGCAACGGCGGCGCGGTCGCCTGCGCGCTGACCATGGACAACCTGTTCGGCACCGGCCGCGTCGCGGGCACCACCGGCATCATGCTCGGCGCCTCGCCGGCCCGCCTGCCGCCGCCGCTTCTGGCCGCATCGATCGCCTGGAACCCGTCCGCCGGCACGCTGCGCGCCGCCGTGGCCGGCTCCGGCCAGAACCAGGCCGCGGAGGCGGTGGCGGAGGCCACCAACAACGTGCTGCACGACCAGCCGGCCGCACCGGTCACGGAAACCGGCCGCGTCAACGCCATCGCCTGTCCGCGCGGCGCCGAGCACTGCACCGCCACCGCCGATCCGCGCGGCGACGGACTCGCCACGCGCTCCAACTGATCCGGTGGCCGCTCCCCGCCTGAAGCAGGGCAGCGGCGCCGCCCTGCCGTCGTTTCTGGCGATGGAGGTGGTGGCGCGCGCCAACGCACGCGATGCCGCGCGCGGCCCGGGCGACCCCAGGGTGATCCGGCTGGAGGTCGGCCAGCCCGCCACCGGCGCGCCGGCCACCGCCGTCCGCGCCGCCGTCGCCTCGCTCTCCGCCGCAGCACCCATGGGCTACACAGAAGCGTTCGGCCTCCCGTCGCTGCGACGGCGCATCGGCCGACATTACCGCGACACCTATGCCGCCGAGGTCGAACCCGAACGCATCGCCGTCTCCACGGGCGCGTCCGGCGGCTTCCTGCTCGCGTTTCTGGCCGCGTTCGATCCCGGCGACCGGGTGGCGATGGCCAGCCCGTACTATCCGCCCTATGCCAACATCCTCCGCGCGCTCGGCATGCGCCCCGTGGTCCTGCCCTGCGGCCCGGAAACCCGCTTCCAGCCGACGCTCGCCATGCTGGAAGCTCTGGCGGAAACCGCCGAGGGCCTGCCGGACGGGCTGATCGTCGCCAGCCCCTGCAACCCCGCCGGCACCACGCTGTCCGCCGACGAACTCGCCGCCCTGGCCCGGTTCTGCCACGCCAACGGCATTCGCCTGATCAGCGACGAGATCTATCACGGGCTGAACTGGAACGAGCCGCCGGCCACCGCCGCCGCTTTCTCGCCCAGCGCCATCGTCATCAACAGCTTCTCCAAATACTGGAGCATGACCGGCTGGCGCATCGGCTGGGTGGTGCTGCCGGACGATCTGCGCGCCCCGGTTTCCCGCCTCAAGCAGAACCTGTTCATCTCCGCGCCGCATGTCTCGCAGATCGCCGCGGAGGCCGCGTTCGAGGCCGGCGACGAGATCGCCAAAACGCTGGCGATCTATCGCCGCAACCGCGCCCATCTGCTCGGCGCCCTGCCGGCGGCGGGGCTGGACGATGTCGCCCCCGCCCAGGGCGCGTTCTACCTCTATGCCCGCACCCCGGAGGACAGCACCGTGTTCTGCGACCGGCTGCTGAACGACCTCTCCATCGCCGCCACGCCCGGCATCGATTTCGACCCGGAACGCGGCCATCGCTATGTCCGCTTCTCCTTCTGCGGTCCCGAGGCCGACATGATCGAGGCCGCACGCCGTCTGCGCGCAGGGACCGCACGCGGTGCCTGAGCGGCCGCGCGTCGTCGTGGTCGGCGCCGGCCCGGCCGGGCTCATGGCGGCCGAGCGCATCGCACCCCATGCCGCCGTCACCGTGCTGGAACGGATGCCGAGCCCGGCGCGCAAGCTGCTCATGGCCGGGCGCGGCGGACTCAACCTGTCGCATTCCGAGCCGATCGCGCCGTTCCTCGACCGCTACGGTGCCGCGCGCTCCTGGCTCGAACCGGCGATCCGCGCCTTTTCCCCGGATGCGCTGATCGCCTGGGCGGACGCGCTCGGCCAGCCCTGCTTCGTCGGCAGCTCCGGCCGCTGGTTCCCGCGCGCGATGAAGGCCTCGCCGCTGCTGCGCGCCTGGCTGCGACGTCTGGACGAGCAGGGCGTTTCCTTCCGCACGCGCACGCGCTTTCTCGGTTTCGCCGACGGGGGCGTGCGCATCGCCGACCCGTCCGGCGAGAGCGTTCTCCCCACGGATGCCGTGGTGCTGGCCATGGGCGGCGCCTCCTGGCCCCGGCTCGGCTCCGACGGCGCATGGGCGCCGGTTCTGGCCGGGGAGGGCGTCGCCGTGGCGCCGTTCCGCCCGGCCAATTGCGGCTTCTTCTGCGGCTGGAGCCCGGTTTTCGCCGCCCGCTTCGCCGGCGCGCCGCTCAAGAATGTCCGTTTGTCCTTCGGCGCGTTGTCTTCACGCGGCGACCTGATCCTGAGCCGGGACGGCATCGAGGGCGGCGCGGTCTACGGCCTGTCCGCCGTTCTGCGCGACGCCGTCGCTTCCGGCGCGCCGGCCACGCTTCTCGTCGATCTCCGCCCGGACCAGACCGAGGCCGACCTCGCCGCCCGCCTCGCCCGGGTGCGCGGACGGGAAAGCCTCAGCAACACGCTGCGCAAGGCCCTGTCCTTGTCGCCCGCCGCGATCGGCCTGCTGCGCGAATGCGGCGCACCGCCGGGCCGCGCCCCCACGGAACTGGCCGCGCGCATCAAGGCCGTGCCGGTGCTGGTCTTCGCCGCCGCCGGGATGGAGCGCGCCATTTCGAGCGCGGGCGGCATCGAAGCCGGCGCGATCGAT
The DNA here is from genome assembly GCF_055386855.1 of Lichenicola sp. GTC18331. Classification (NCBI taxonomy): domain Bacteria; kingdom Pseudomonadati; phylum Pseudomonadota; class Alphaproteobacteria; order Acetobacterales; family Acetobacteraceae; genus Lichenicola; species Lichenicola sp. GTC18331. The sequence goes on from NZ_AP045015.1 coordinate 2,765,116, forward strand.
GAGACGTTGATGCTGCGCAACCATCCGGGCGTGTTCGTGTGCGGGGAGATGCTGGACTGGGAGGCGCCCACCGGCGGCTACCTGCTGCAAGCCTCGTTCGCCACCGGCCATGCCGCCGGCGACGGCGCCGTGTCCTGGCTGCGATCACGCCGCTGACGCTGAAAGCCGTGTCGTGCGAGGAAACTTCGGCCGCGCTGACGGTATGAGGCAGACGGTCGGTCAACGTCGAACGCTTCCGGTTGGACCGGCGATCCCATAGCGCTGTTTGCGCGAAGGAGCCCCATGCGTCCGATCGCCCCGCTATCCGCCCTCGCCCTGCTCGGCCTCGCCGGTCTCTCGCTTGCCGCCTGCGATCCATCGCCGCGGCCCAGTCAGGCCGGTCTCTACACCAGCGACGATCGCTGCATCCGCGAGCGACAACGCTACAACGAGCCTTTGTTCGAAACGGTGCATGAGTGCGGCATGGAAGTTCCGGATCTCAGCAACGATCCCGATCTGCAACGCTGGGCCGCGGTGAACGGGCAGGCCTACCTGAAAACCGAGATCGGGCAGGATAGTCGCGAGCACTGGTTCTATTGCCGTCTGACGGGCTATCACCCCGGCAACGAGCCGACCGCGACGTCGCCATTCCGTTGCAAGGCCCTCGGGTTCACCACGCCGCTCGATATGCCGCATGACAAGCTCCGGCCGAGCCTGACCTCGGCCGGATGAGGCAAGTCACGCCGCTTCCTCTTCCAGAACGGACTCTTCTTCGCGCTCCAACTCTTCTTGTTCTGCTGCAAACAAACCGAACCGTGCCGCCACATCAGGCGCATAGCGCACCAGATCGGAGCGCAGACGGATCAAGGCCAGATCCTTCACCTTGCTTTCCAGCATCACGTCAAATTCGAGACCGTCCGCCACACGCATGAAGGTCGCGAATTCGAACGGCGAGCAGAAATCCGCATGTCCGGTCCAGACCGGCGCCACGGATACGGTCTTGTTCTTGCCGGTCTTGCGATCCTTGCGCACCAGCTCGCGCATGCCGTTGTTCGGCGTGGAGAAATGCAGCTTCGGGCGCTGCCCGTCCGGCCATGTGCTCAGGATGCGTTCCACCGCATCGCGCATTTCCATCCGTTCCGGATTCAGACACCAGAAATGCTGATGATCGAAGATCAGACGCACGCCGGTGCGTTCGTGAATCCACAAGACATCGGCGGCGGAAAAGCGCAGATCGTCGTGTTCCAGCACCAGACGCCGGCGCACAGGCTCCGGCAGGGTCGGCCAGGCCCTGACCCAGCGCTCGCGCGCCGCGTCGCGATCGTCGTAGACGCCGCCGACATGGATCACCATGACGGCCTCCTCGTCCAGATCCATCCGATCCAGCATCTCGGCCTGGCTGGCGAGGTCCCAGGCGCTCTTGCGCACCAGCTCCGCGTCCGGGCTGTTCAGCACCACGAACTGCGACGGGTGGAACGACAAACGAATGCCGAGACGCTTCGCCTTGGCCCCGAACGCGGCCAGCTCCGGCGCACTGTCGGCCACCATGGAGTGGAATTGCGGCAGATCGGGATGCGTCGCATACGGCGCGATGTCCGACGACATGCGATACATGCGGATATCGTGCCGATCGAGATGATCCAGCACGGCGTCGAGCATCTCCAGGCTCACCTTGAGATGCGGCTCGCTCTGCCAGCGGCGCGCATCGTTGCTCTTCAGATCCGGCCGCGCCATCACCTTCACCGGAAAACCGAGCCGAAGCGGCGATCCTGTCTGCGTCGTCATGCCGCCATCTTCCTCTCGTTCACGATCAATTCCGGACCGAAGCCCAGATCCTGGATGAACCGGTTCCAGACCGGGATCAGCAATGCCCCGCCGCTCGCCTGGCGATGCCCGTTGCCGTACTGCTCGTCCGCGCCGTCCGGCGCATGGTCACGAAAGAACGCGACTAGATCGACATCCTTCGCCGTCCGCGCTGCGAAATGCACCCAGCCGGGCCGGAACCCGGTATTCACCGCCATCACGATCCGGTCCTTCAACCGCCCGCGCCAGGACTGCGCGATCAGCGGATGGATCTGGCAGGCAGAATGCAGCCTGATCACGGCAAGCTCCTTGCCGACGACCGGCGCCAGCTTGCGCGCCGCCTCCATCGCCTCGGCCACCTCGCGTTTCGCCGCCAGCAGCCTCTCCGTCTCGGGATGCACGCCGGACAGAACCGCCTTCGGCCCGTCCGCCTTGTCCAGCAGCGCGAGCGCTGGCGCACCGTCGCCGCTGCCCGATCGTCTCGGTGCGTTCAGAAGAGATACGGCCTTGCGCAACGCCGTGATTCCGTAAGCCTTCCGCGCCGCCGCGAATTCCGGAAACACGCTGCCGCCATCGCCCAGATCGCCGATCAGCCCGATCGCCGCCAGCCACAACAGATCGTCCGCATCATCGATCATTCCGGCCGACGCCAGACCGCGCACGCACCAGAAGGCGAGCAGGCTCGATGTCGGCACGTCGGCCATTCGGTATCCGGTCAGGCCCAGCATACCGTCCGCCACCGTGCCGGACGCGAGATCGGTCACGTGATGGTCGATCACCACCGTCGGCGTCCCCGCGCACAAGACCTGCGCCCGCAATCCGAGATCCGATACGACCAGCGACCCCGGCGCGCACTGCTCCAGCGCCTGCCGCATCGCCGCCGACCACGCATTCTCGCCACGCCCGACCAAGCGCGTGCGAACGCTCCGTCCGCTGCGTCGCAAGGCACGCGCCAGGATCGCGCACGACGACAGCCCGTCCGCATCGTCATGCGACAGGATCAGCGTATCCCCGGGCGGAAACGCCGCCACCGCCCCGGCGAAGGCGCGTCCGATCTCGTGCTCGTTCATCCCGGTTTAACCGCCGAGCGCTGGAGGCGTTGCCCGGCAATCCGCCTGCGCCGGGGCGGGGAGGGGAACACGAAACCGAGAGCGCGCTTTTTTCGATCCGATGCGAGAGCGCAACAGAACCAAGGATCGGCAAGCCGAAACCCTCCGCGCCGTCACTTTCATGTCCGCGGGCCCGATCGTGCTTTCGGTATCTTGCAGACACATGTCCCGACCCGGAACGACCGCCCGCCGTCGCCGCGCGCGGCGACGCGCCGCCCGACTTGCCGGCCGCTCCGGGCGGGTGGAGCGTGGCGGAAAACAAGGAACCGCCATGACCATCTATACCGGGCCCGTCTTCGACATGGCCCGCACCCAGTTCGGCATCATTGCCGACCATCTCGACATCCCGCTCGATCAGCGCGACCGGCTGCTCTACCCCAAGCGCGCCATCACCGTGTCGATCCCGGTGCATATGGATGACGGGTCGCTCAAGGTGTTCCAGGGTTATCGCGTCCAGCACCATCTCACGCTCGGACCCACCAAGGGCGGCACACGCTTCTCCGGCAATCTCGACGTGGGCGAGGTCGCGGCCCTGGCGGTGTGGATGAGCTGGAAATGCGCGCTCGCCGGCCTGCCCTATGGCGGCGCCAAGGGCGGCGTCGCCTGCGATCCGCCGATGCTGTCGCGTCGCGAGCTCGAAGCCGTGTCCCGACGCTACATGCAGGAGATGATCCCGTTCGTCTCGCCGCAGACCGACGTGATGGCGCCGGACATGGGCACGGACGAGCAGGTGATGGCGTGGTTCATGGACACCTATTCCATGCATCAGGGCCACGCCGTCAGCGAGATCGTCACCGGCAAGCCCGTCGCCCTCGGCGGCACCGAGGGCCGTCGCGAAGCCACAGGGCGCGGCGTCGCGCATCTGGTGCGCCGTGCCTGCGATGCGATCGGCCTCGACCCCGCGCGCAGCACCGCCATCGTGCAGGGCTTCGGCAATGTCGGCAGCGTTTCCGCCTACACGCTCGCCCGCCGCTACGGCGTCCGCATCACCGGCCTGTCGGATCATACCGCCGCCCTGTTCGATCCGGACGGCCTGCCGCTGGAGGCGATCGAACGCCACGTCGCCCGCGAAGGCGTGCTGCGCGGCTTCTCCCGCGACTCCCTGATCGACGGCGCCGCCCTGCTCGAACAGCGCTGCGACATTCTGGTGCCGGCAGCTTTGGAGCGCGTCATCACCGCGGAGAATGCCGGCCGTCTGCGTTGCCGCATCCTCGCCGAAGGCGCCAACGGTCCCACCACGCCGGAAGCCGATCTTCTGCTCGACCAGAGGCGCGACGAGATCTTCGTGATCCCCGACATTCTCTGCAATTCGGGCGGCGTGATCGTGTCTTATTTCGAATGGGTGCAGGATCTGCAGCGCCTGTTCTGGACCGAGACGGAGGTGAACAACCGGCTCGAACAGCTGCTCGACAGCGCCTTCGAGCGCGTGCAGCAGCGCGCGCGCGAACGACGCGTCTCCAACCGCACCGCCGCCATGGCGATCGGCGTCGAACAGGTCCGCGCCGGCAAGCGTCTTCGCGGCCTGTTCCCGTAAGCCGGATTGCCGATCGACCCTCCGCACGCGATGCGACGCGCTGCGGAGGGGGGGGGCGATCACGCGTTTGTTGACGGTCTCGCGCGTCGTTCGGTCTGAGCGGCCGCATCGCCCTGCCGTATGGTCCGTCGTGGCAACATCACGGGAGCACGCGGTTGAACACCAGGATCATCATGAGCTTCGCGATGGCGCAGAACGGCTGGGCCTTCTCGCATTGGCTCTGGTTGAGGCTGAAACGCCATTACGGCCTGCACGAGGTCGGCGACGTCTATAACGACTACCTCGACAACGTCGACATTCCGTTGCCGCCCAAAGGCGCGATCCTCGAACAGATCGATTATCGCGAAAGCACCGGCCTGCGTCCGCAAGCCAATGTCTCGGTCCCGCTCCGGGCGGAGCAGCATCCGCAAATAGCGGAAACGCTCGCCTGGCTCTGGGACCGCCGTGGTGAAAGAGACTGGAGTACGGTGCCGACCCGTCCGATCGGCCGACGTCGCGAGGATTGGGAGGCGCTGTTCACCCTGGCGCTCCAGCAGGCGCAGGTCGCTGTCGTCATCCTCACGCAGCAATACGCGCAGAGCACCTACTGCACGGGAGAATGCACGCTGTTCGCGCAGGAGATCGAACGGCGCGCGCAGGAAGGTGCGGCACCGCTCCGCGTCGTCGTTCTGTATCTGGTGCCGGACGATACCGAGCACGTGCTCGCACGCCTGCCGAGCGCCCAAGTCGTCTACGGGCACCGGTATTTCAATTTCGACAAGACCCGCTCCGATACTCATCCCGAGCGCTTCGAGCCGCTGCTGACGGACGACGAGCACTGGAAGATCGAGGACGACGTCTATGCGCGCCTGCTCGAGGCGATCGGTCCGATCGCCTGAACCGTGCGATCGTCAGTCGTAAGGACCGCCGAAGAAAAGACGGTCCGGCGCGACATGGGCGATCCGCCTCCCCGTCGGCGTGCAGGGAAACGTCTTCTTGATCGCCGCATCGGTCACGGGATCGCCGGCGAAGGGAATCTGCCATGCCCAGGCCGTGCGTTGCCGTGTCCCGTCATCGGTCAGATCCGGATCTGTCGCACGGCACGGTTTCAATGCCGCCGCTGCCGCCTGAACATCGCGCGCGCCTCGTCGCGCAGTTGCTGCGTGCTGTCGGCGTGACACCCGTGCAGATCGCGGACCCCGTCATGCGTGGCGAAGAAATGGAAATCCGACGTGTCGGTCTCGCGCAGAACGACACCCACGAACACCCCGGCCACCTCGACGATCTCTGAGTTCCACATCTTCCGTCCACCACTTTCCGGCATCAGCCGATGCCCCGAACCCGTCCTACCGATCCATTGACCGACCGATATAAACGCTCTCGAATCGTTGTTTTCGGAAATTACACAAACCCGCGCGGCATTGCAAAGCCGTTATCGACCGCAGCCAGGACCACGCCCGAGCGTTGTCGTCTGCCATGACCCGCAGCGCTTTTACCATCGGCGTGATCTCCGACACGCACGGCCTGCTCCGCCCCGCGGCTCTCGACGCCCTGGGCGGCAGCGACGCGATCATTCATGCCGGCGATATCGGCCGCCCGGACATTCTTGACGCCCTGGCCGCCCTGGCGCCGCTCACCGTCGTGCGCGGCAATGTCGACCGGCAGCCCTGGTGCGCGCCGATCCCGGACACAGCGACGCTCACCCGGGGCGGCACGCGGATCCTCGTCGTCCATGACCTCGCTACCCTGCCGTTCGATCCCGCCGAGGCAGGCTACGACGCCATCGTGTCGGGCCATTCCCACAAACCCGGACTCGGGCGCCGCGACGGCGTGCTGTTCCTCAATCCCGGCAGCGCGGGCCCGCGCCGCTTCACCCTGCCGATCTCCGTCGCCCGGATCCGGATCGACGAGAGGGGGATTTCCGCCGACCTGCTCACTTTGGACCCCTGACCGACTCCTTGCGGCGATTGCTCAGCCCACCCTCCGCCCTGTAATTCCCCCCGCCATGACCGTTTCGATCGAGATCGGCGCCCGCGCCGAAGCCGGAGGCCTGTCCGGAAACCAGCCGGCGCTGCTCGATCTCGAGGAGCTGCTGTCCACGCGCCTGCTTGTCCAGGGCAATTCCGGCTCCGGCAAGTCGCATCTGCTGCGACGCCTGATGGAACAAAGCGCCCCCTGGGTGCAGCAGGCGGTGATCGATCCGGAAGGCGATTTCGTCGGCTTCGGCGACCGATTCGGCCATCTGGTGATCGACGCCGCCGACCACACGGAGGCCGAACTCGTCGCCGCCGGCGAGCGCATGCGGGCGCACCGCATCTCCGTCGTGCTCAACCTCGAAGGCCTCGACGCCGAACACCAGATGCGCCGCACCGCCACCTTCCTGGGCGGCATGTTCGAGGCGCCGCGCGAGCATTGGTATCCGGTGCTGGTGGTGGTGGACGAGGCCCAGCTCTTCGCCCCCGCGGCCTCGTCCGAGGTGCCGGAGGAAGCCCGGCGCACCTCGCTCGCCGCCATGACCAACCTGATGTGCCGCGGCCGCAAGCGCGGTCTCGCCGGGGTGGTGGCGACGCAGCGCCTCGCCAAGCTGGCCAAGAACGTCGCCGCCGAAGCGACCAATTTCCTGATGGGCCGCACCTTTCTCGATATCGACATGGCCCGCGCCGCCGATCTGCTCGGCATGGAGCGGCGCCAGGCGGAAGCGTTCCGCGATCTCGCACGCGGCCAGTTCATCGCCCTCGGCCCCGCTCTGTCGCGCAGACCGCTGCCGGTCCGGATCGGCGCGGTGGAGACCGCCAGCCGCTCCGCCGGCCCGTCTCTGCTCCCGCTCCCGGTCGCCGCTCCCGAGGCGATGCGCGAACTCGTGCTGACGCCGCTTCCGGACGCGCCGGCACGCACGCGCCGCGCCCCGGCCCCGCCGCCGCCCGATCTGCTCGCCCAGCTCGCCGCGCATGGCGACCGCAAGCGCGAGGCCGCACGGGCCGAGGACGCCGAAACCGTGCCCGCCCAGCGCACGCTGGAGGACGCCGCCGATCACACGCGCAAGGTCCGCGCCGTGCTCGCCGCCATCCTGAGCGACCCCGATGCCGCCTTCCGCCCCGTGGGCGTGCTGTATCAGGACTTCCTGGTGCGCTGCCGGATCGAGGGCATGGGCCGCGAGGCGCTCGACATGCCGCGCTTCCGCCGTGCCCTCGCCACGGCCCGCTCAGGCATCGCCCCCGAAGCGGCGGAGAAGGCCGACTGGCGCGAAGCCGAACGTCTCGCCTCCACCCTGCCGGAAGACGTGCAGCCGGTGTTCCTGCTGGTCGCGCGCGCCGCGATCGAGCGCGCGCCCTGTCCCGACGACGCCGACATCGCCCGCGCCTTCGGCACCCATTCCGCAGGGCGCGCCCGCCGCCAGCTTGCCTATCTGGAAGAACAGAACGTGCTGGTGCTGCGCGAGGACGGCGCCGGACGACGCTCCGCCGCCATCATCGGCCCGGGCTGGGAAACCCTGCCGGCCCCGGCGAACTGAGCCGGAACGGACCCGCCTGCGGAACGCTCCGCCGCCCCCCGGTTTATTGCCAATCGGATCGACAGAGGCTTTCCTGCCGCCGATCCGCTTCGGGAGTAGACCATGATCCGCAGCCGCGCCGTTTCTCGAATCCTTCCGGCCAGTCTCATGCTGGCCGCCTGTGTCGGGAGCATGCCGGTTCCGGCGAAGGCCGCCACCAAGGGCGGCGTCACCCTGCCGGACACGATGCAGGTCGGAAACACGACGCTGGTGCTGAACGGGATCGGCGTCCGGTCCTTCACCATCCTGCATATCCGCGGCTATGTCGGCGCGCTCTATCTGCCGCGCAAAAGCACCGACGTCGACACCATCCTGGACCAGCCCTACCCCAAGGTGCTGACGATCCACTACGTCCATTCCGGCACGGAAGCGCAGCTCAACAAGCTCTACATGGAGTCGAGCCGCACCTACTGCGCCAAGCATGCCTGCACCGATGCCGACAAGGTCGCGTTCCAGCAGATGCTGACGGCGATCCGGCCTGTGAAGCCCGGCGATTATTCCACGTTCGTGCTCACCGACCACGGCGTCGATGTTTATCTCGACGGGCAGAAGCTGACCTCGGTGCCGGACGCCCATTTCGGACGCATCATCCTCGACTCCGATCTCGGCAGCACCGCCCCATCCGCCGAACTGCGCGACGGTCTGCTCGGCCTGCCGACGGACTGACCGCAAGCGCCGCCGGCCCGTCCTTTCCTGAAGAAAAGAACCAAAGACTTCCATCCGTCCGAACCGTGCGTGCCGGATCGGCAAATCGCCAAACGGATAAAAGTTCTTTGGTTCTTTCTTCCAAGAAAGAACGTTTTCCTTTCTTTCCTGCACCGAAGAACAGGCGGCCTTACGGCGTCAGGACGATCTCGCCCTGCGCGTCCTGGCTGATATCGGCATCGGTGCGGCTCGCCTGCGGCGCCACCGGACCCGCCGCCATCATCCGCATCATCGGCATCGGGCGGGGACGGCCCGGCTCGGGCAGGTTCACCGAGCGGATGCTCTGCACCTTCAGCCCGAGCGCCTTGGCGGCGGCTTCCGCGCGCTGGCGCAGCATCTTCAACGCGGCATCGGTGGCCCGCGCTTCCGCCTCCTGCTGGTGCGCCGGAGACAGCACCCATTGCAGCGACTCCACCGTCAGGCCCGCCGCCTGGAGCTTCGCGACCAGTCCCAGAAGCGCCTCGGAGTCGCTGGATTCGAGATGCAGGGTCTGGCGTGCCGTCCAGATCGTGCGGGTCTTCGCGTCCGGGGCGGTCTGGTCCACCCCGTATCCGGCCACACGCCAGTCGACGCCCTTCACCGCCGACGCCGCACCGGTCGCGCTCTTCATGCGCGTGTCGAGCTGGCGCTGCGCCGCCGCCGGATCGGGCGCGGAGACGGAACCGTCCAGATCCACCGCCAGCAGATCCGGCGTTTCGTGCACGGTGCCGACCACGCCCAGATGCAGAAGGGTGCTGCCGCTGCTGGCCGGCGCGTCAGGCGTGTCGGCAGCGCTGGCGACACCGGTTCCCAGACCGAACAGGACGAGGGCGGGCAGAACGATCTGTTTCATGGAGGGCTGGTTCCGTTCGTGTCGGTGTTGGGCGCGTTCTCCGGGCCCCGGAGAGCGAGCAACGCACGTCGCAAACGATTGATCCCGCTCCGCACCTGACCGTTGGCGCACATCTGCTGCCCTTGTTCGCGCAGACTGGCCACCGGCTGCGGCAGCGGATCGGCATGCTCGTCCAGCTGGTGCGACAGCGTTTCGCAATACGCGTCCGTGTCGCTGGTGACCACCATCGGCGCCTGTGTCGCAGGCTGGGTCGCCGTTTGGGCCGGCACATCGGGCTGGGCCATCGCCCCCGAGGCGGGAGACAGAAGAACGGTGCACAGAAGGGCGGTGCGGATCATGGCTCGGACTTTAGCGCCGCGTTGTTTTCGTCGGGATGAGGAGCAGGTGACGGCGCTTCCATCTGTTCGCCGCCCCGCGCCGTCGGCACGTCACGATGGCGCGCCGCAGGCGCTTCGCCCCCGCGCACCGCAGGAGCGGGCAAAGGCGGCCGCTGCTCCTGCAACAACAGCGTCGCCACCAGACCGGGCGCTCCGTCCGCACGCTTTTCCAGCAGGAACTGGCCGCCATGGAGCTGCGCCACGGCCTGCACCAGGGAGAGGCCCAGCCCGGAACCCGGCGTGCTGCGCGCGCTTTCCGCCCGGAAGAACCGCTCGGATGCCCGCGACAACTCGGACGGCGCCATGCCGATGCCGCCATCGCCCACGGAAATCCGCACCCAGGGGCCGTCGCGCACCGCGCTCAGGAACACGACGCCGCCCGGACGGGAGAACTTGATCGCGTTGTCGAGCAGATTGGCCACCGCCTGCTGGATCAGCGGCCGGTCGCCGAAGACGGGGATCGGACCGGAGGGCGCCAACTCGAGCAACAGCCCGCGCTCTTCCGCCACGGCGCCGTAGAGCTCCGCCAGATCGTCCAGAAGCGCCGACAATTCCAGCTCGGCGAAGGCCGAACGGCGGGCCCCGGCCTCGATCTCGGCGATCCGCAGAAGCGCCTCGAACACCGCCGTCACACCGTCCAGATCGGCCACGGCGCGCTCGATCGCAGCCTGCATCTCCTCGGTCGAGCTGGCATGCAGGGCCGCATCCTCCAGGCGGGTGCGGGCGCGGGTGATCGGCGTGCGCAGGTCGTGGGCGATGGCGTTCGACACCTGGCGCACGCCGTCCATCAGGCGCGCGATCCGGTCCAGCATGTGGTTGATCGTCTCTGCCACGCGGTCGAACTCGTCGCCGCTGCCGGACAACGGCACGCGCTGCGTCAGGTCGCCGGACGCGATCGCCCGGGTGGTCTGCGCCACGTTGCGCACCATGCGACGGAACAAGGACCGCACCACGAAGGCGCCGGACAGGCCGAGCCCGCCCACCATCAGCATCGCCCAAAGCAGCGTATCGGTCAGAAGCCGCTTCAGGATCACACGGGCATGCACGTCCCGCCCCACGAGCAGCTTGTAGCCGCCGGGCAGGGCGAACGCCTCCACCTCCGCCAGGCTGCGCAAGCCGTCCCGGGAGATGCGGAGCTGATAGGTCACGTCGGAACGGGTGACGCCGTCCGGCCAGGCGGCGAGATTGCCCGCCACGGTGGCACCGCCCGGCGCCACCATCAGATACAGGGCGTCGTCGTCCACGTTGCTGGCCACGCGCTGGCGGATGCTGTCGGCCAAAGCCGGCAGCCCGCCCTCCATCCAGCGTTCGCTCAGGGCGCGCGCATCGGCCACGATCGCGGCGTCCACCTCGCGCTCCAGCAGCCCCACGGTGGCCCACCAGATGAACGACATGAACACGATCGCGCTGAGCATGAACAGCACGGCATAGACCAGCGCCAGACGCAGGCTGGCAGACCGGAACAGGTCGTTCCGCCTGGACCGCGCGCTTCGTTTCGCCGAGCTCCCGAACCCCTGGAGCGCGGGAAGCGCCACGCTAGTCGTCTCGCAGCATGTAGCCGGCGTTGCGGATCGTGTGGATCAGCGCGGCGGGAAACGGCTTGTCGATCTTCTGGCGCAGACGCGACACATGCACGTCGATCACGTTGGTCTGCGGATCGAAATGATAATCCCACACCCCTTCCAGCAGCATGGTGCGCGTCACCACCTGGCCAGCATGGCGCATCAGATATTCCAGAAGCCTGAATTCGCGCGGCTGGAGGTCGATCTTCTGCCCGCCGCGCTTCACCTGACGCGACAGGAGGTCCATCTCCAGATCCGACACCACCAGACGGGTCGCAGGCCCGGTCTCGCCCTTGCCCCGGCGCCCCAGCGCCTCCACACGGGCCAGAAGCTCCGAGAACGCGAACGGCTTGGTCAGGTAATCGTCGCCGCCCGCCTTCAACCCCGCCACGCGGTCATCCACCTGGCTCAGCGCGCTCAGCACCAGAACCGGCGTGCGGTTGTTCTGGGCCCGAATCGTTTCCAGCAGATGCAGACCGTCGATGCCGCCGGGCAGCATCCGGTCCAGAATGATGGTGTCGAAACTTTCGCTTACGGCCAGAAACAGACCGTCCTTGCCGTTATCGGCCTGGTCCACGACATGGCCGGCCTCTTTCAACCCTTTGGCGACGAAGCCGCGAACGGTCTGGTCGTCCTCGACCAGCAGGATACGCATGGGGGTGGATGTCTCCCTGAAACAGGATTGCAAACCTGCGCCGGCCGGCGCGTCCTGTCCATGTGCGGAGGAATGAACCATGGGTGAAGCCGTTGAAAGGTTTCCAGCCCGTTTCGTGGACGCGAACGGGCAGCGTTTCGAGCTGATCGAAGCAGGCGAGGGCGACAGGCTCGCCCTGCTGCTGCACGGTTTCCCCGAGAACGCGCTCAGCTGGCACCATCAGATCGGCCCCCTGGTCGAACAGGGCTTCCGGGTCTGGGCGGTGAACCAGCGCGGATACGGCCGCTCCTCCAGGCCGCCCGAGGTGGCCGACTACGCCCTACCCAATCTCATGGAAGACGTCGCGGCCCTGATCGACGCCTCCGGCGCGAAGCAGGTGGTGCTGATCGCCCATGACTGGGGCGCGGTGGTCGCTTGGTGCTTCGCGGCGCTGCGCGTCCGCCCCCTCGAGCGCCTCGTGATCATGAACGTGCCGCATCCGCTTTGCTTCGCGCGGGCCGCCAGGCGCTGGAGACAGGCGCGCAAATCCTGGTACATCGCCTTCTTCCAGCTCCCGCGCCTGCCGGAATGGATGCTCGGCCGACGCAACGGCGCCTCCGTGCGCGGCATGTTCCGCGGCGTTTCCGTCGATCCCTCGGTGATGCGCACGCTGCGCGCCCAGCTCGCCGACCGGCGCTCCGCCACCGCGATGTTGAACTGGTATCGTGCCGTCCGCCGCTTCGGCTTCGGCGATCCGCGCGCGCTCCGTCAGCCGATCGAGACGCCCACCCTGGTGATCTGGGGCGAGAACGACATCGCCCTCGACCCGATCTGCCTCGACGGCACCGACCGCTACGTCACCGACCTCCGCATCGAACGCCTGCCCGGCATCTCGCACTGGGTGCAGCAACACGCGCCGGAACGGGTGAACGCGCTGCTGCGCTCGTTCCTCGGCGAGGCAGACGACAACCGGAAGGCGTCTCCATCCGGCTCAGAGATCTGATCTCGGCATTCGGGCGGCCGGGCGCTATCGTCCCTCGTCGCCGTGCCTGACCCCGCCCTTCGGGGCCAGCGAGAAGACAGTTGTGATGGCCATCGCGAAGATCCTGGGCCTGTTACCCAAGCATGCCGCGAGGCCATCTCGCGCCGCTTGGCTCCAGTCCGGTGTGTTGGCGTCCGCTGCCTTCGCTCTGGCGATACTGCCTTTCCCGGTCCACGCCAGCCCAGGTCCGGTGCCCGCTCCCTTGCCAGCACCGTTGCCGGTCCCGACCGATCATCCTTTTCGCGGCATCATCACCCTTGCCGTCGATGCCACCGATATCGTCCATAAGCTCTACAGGGTAAACGAAACCATTCCGGTCCAGGCGCCGGGACCGATGATCCTGTTCTATCCGCGCTGGGAAATCGCCAGCCACGCCCCCACCGGGCCGATCTGGGCATTGGCAGGGTTGCTCGCCTCGGCCGGCGGCCGTCCCATTCCGTGGCAGCGCGATGCCCTCGATCCCTCTGCCTTCCACCTCGACGTGCCGTCCGGGGTTGGTGCGATCGACCTGTCGTTCCAATACATCTCGCCACCCTCCGGCGCCGTCGAGATGAGCCCCGCGCTGCTCAGCGTCACATGGAGCCGGACCCTGCTTTATCCGGCCGGATGGTTCAGCCGGAACATTCCTGTTCGCGCCTCCGTCACCCTGCCCAAGGACTTCAAAGCCGCAACGAGCCTCGATCTCGCGGCACGCCACGGCGACACGCTCGATTTCGTTCCCGTCGATCTGGAGGTGCTGACGGACAGCCCGCTTTATGCGGGCAGCCACGTCATGCATCTCGATCTGGCGCCCGGCGCACTGAAACCGGTCGTCGCCGATCTGTTCGCGGATACGGAGGCCGATCTGGTTCTGGAGCCCGGTCGCCTGGATCACCTCCGCGCCGGTATTCGTGCGGCAAACCAGGTGTTCGGTCTCGGCCATTACAATCGATACGACATGCTGGTCTCACTCAGCGACCGCCTGATCTCCGATGGCGGCCTGGAACATCAGCGGTCCAGCGAAATCAACCTGCCGGCTGATTTCCTGCGCAATCCCGATCGCACGCGCTCCGACGAAACTCTGTTCACGCATGAATACGTCCATTCCTGGAACGGTGTGTCCCGTCAGGGCGAAGGCATCTGGACGCCGGATCTCAACACGCCGAAGCGTGATGATTCTCTCTGGATTTACGAAGGACAAACTGAACTCTGGGGAGTCGTTCTGGCCGCACGTGCAGGTTTGCTGACCAAGGAAGAAGCGCTCGATCTGCTGGCGACCTACGCGGCGATCCAGCAGGCCCGGGTCGGACGCGTCTGGAAGACCCTCGCCGATACCACGAACGATCCGATCTACATGATCGGCCACAGCATCCCGGATCGAGATTGGCAGCGCCGTGAGGATTTCTACGGCGGCGGTCTTCTGCTTTGGCTCGACGTTGCCATGACCATGCGTTCCCGGTCGCAGGATCGCATCGGTCTCGACGATTTCGCCCACCGGTTCTTCGGCGGCGACGATCCCGGGACCACCATCAGAACCTACGAAATTGCGTCCGTTCCGCGCGTCCTGAACGATCTTGTGCCTTACGACTGGAACACGCTGCTCGCCGCGCATCTCGACACCCATGACGGGCGCGCCCTTCTCGACGGGATCGAGAAGGGCGGCTACCGGCTTGTATTCGATCGCACACCCAGCGCGGTGTTCACGCAGGAAGCCTTCGGCGATACCGATCTGTCGTTCTCCCTTGGCCTCGCCGCCCGCCGCGGCGGCCGCGTCGATTCCGTTTCCTGGGACGGACCCGCGTTTCGGGCCGGATTGTCGCCGGGAGACACGATCGAAACGGTGAACCATCGCCCGTTCTCCCCGACGGCCCTTCTGCAAGCTGCCGACGCCGCCGCCGACACCCCGGTCACTCTCGGTGTCCGCACCGGAGACGGTTCCCGAGACCTCGCGATCCCCTATCGAGGCCATCTGCGCTTCCCGCATCTGCAACAGGTCCAGGGTGCACAGGATCGGCTCGGCGTGTTCCTTTCGCCGTCCGACGGTTCTTCCGACAAAGTGACCATGCGAGGCAGATGAGCGTGTCGGAGGACTACGGTGCCGCGATGAAGACTCCAACGGCCTCGCCGAGATGGCCATCGTCCGGCGCCGTCTCGGGCCGGGTGCGCAGGCAGCGTTGTCGCGGATCGTGCGGGCGAAGATGCAACGGCACCGGACTTTCCGGCCGGGATGGACCGCGAACGAGGCAGGGCGTGGACGAATTACAATTTCTATCGCAGCGGGCTGAGATCGCGTCGCATTGATAATGGGATAATCTTAAAACTTCCCCCCACCCCCCGCGTCTCCAATGAACCCGCCGGGCCCCCGCACGCTTCCCCCTCGACGCTTCCGCTTCGAGGTTCCTTTCCCATGCCCGATCAACACACCGATCCCGTCGCCCTGCTCAAACATGTCGGCGAGGGCGGGGAAACGCAGCTCCCGGCCGGCGGCGACCATCCGCCCATGACCACCAACCAGGGCGCGATCATCGCCGACGACGAGAATTCCCTCAAAGCCAACGGCCGCGGCCCGGTGCTGATGGAAGATTTCGTGCTGATGGAAAAGATCAGCCATTTCAACCATGAACGCATCCCCGAGCGCGTGGTCCACGCCCGTGGCGCCGCGGCGCACGGCTATTTCGAGCTCACGGACTCGCTGGCCGAATTCACCCGGGCCGAGGTGCTCACCAAGGTCGGCCAGCGCACCCCGGTCTTCACGCGCTTCTCCACCGTCGCCGGCAACCAGGGCTCGGCCGACACGGCGCGCGACGTGCGCGGCTTCGCGGTGAAGTTCTACACCCAGCAGGGCAACTGGGATCTGGTCGGCAACAACATCCCGGTCTTCTTCATCCAGGATTCGATCAAGTTCCCCGACCTGATCCACGCCGCCAAGCAGGAGCCCGATCGCGGTTTCCCGCAGGCGCAGACAGCGCATGACACGTTTTGGGACTTCGCGTCGTTGTCGCCGGAAAGCACCCACATGCTGATGTGGATCATGTCCGACCGCGCTATCCCACGCTCCTACGGCATGATGGAAGGCTTCGGCGTCCACACCTTCCGCCTGCTGAACGAGGCCGGCAAAAGCACCTACGTCAAGTTCCACTGGCGCCCGAAGCTCGGCTCGCAGTCGGTGGTCTGGGACGAGGCGCTCAAGATCAGCGGCGGCGATCCCGATTTCCACAGGCGCGACCTCTGGGATTCGATCGAGGCCGGAAACTTCCCGGAATGGGAGCTGGGCGTGCAGCTCTTCGACGAGGATTTCGCCCGATCCTTCGATTTCGACGTTCTCGACGCCACCAAGCTGATCCCCGAGGAACAGATCCCGCTGCGTATCGTCGGGCGCATGGTGCTGGACCGGAACCCGGACAACTATTTCGCCGAAACCGAGCAGGTCGCGTTCTGCACCTCGCATGTCGTGCCGGGCATCGACTTCACCAACGACCCGCTGCTGCAGGGCCGCAACCAGTCCTATCTCGACACGCAATTGTCCCGCCTCGGCGGGCCGAATTTCGCGCAGCTGCCGATCAACCGCCCGCAATGCCCGATGCGCAATTTCCAGCGCGACGGCCACATGGCGATGAACATCCCCAAGGGCCGCGTCTCCTACGGCCCGAGCTCGCTGGAACCCACCACCGAACGCGCCGATCCGAAAGCGGGCTTCAACTCCTTCCCGGCCCGCGAGGAGGGCGACAAGCTCCGCGCCCGTTCCAAGAGCTTTGCCGATCACTACAGCCAGGCGCTGCAATTCTTCCAAAGCCAGACCAAGCCGGAACAGGACCACATCATCTCCGCCTTCATCTTCGAACTGAGCAAGGTGGAAACCGAAGCGGTCCGCACGCGCGTCCTGGCGCAGCTCGGCAACGTCGATCCGGCCATCGCCAAGCGCGTTGCCGCCGGCCTCGGCCATGAGGGCGCCATCCCCAAGGCCCCCGCCGCCATTCCGGCCCGTAACGACCTCGCGCCTTCCAAGGCGCTCAGCATGCTCGCCAAGTTCGAGCCCACGCTCCAGGGTCGCAAGATCGGCTGCCTCGTTTCCGACGGCACCGATCCCGCCCTGGTGCTGGAACTGGAGAAAGCGGCCGAAAAGCTCGGCGCGATGTTCAAGGTGATCGCCCCCAAAGTCGGCGGCGCCAAGGGCAGCGACGGCGGCACCATCCGCGCCGATTTCCAGCTCGCGGGAGGCCCGTCCGTCCTGTTCGACACGGTGGTCCTGGCCCTTTCCGCCGACGGCGCCAGGACGCTGGCCAAGGAAGCCGCCGCCGTGGCCTTCGTGCATGACGCCTTCGCCCACCTGAAGGTGATCGGCCATACCGCCGAGGCGCAGCCGCTGCTGGACAAGGCGGGCGTCGAGCCGGATGCGGGCATCGTCGCCCTGTCCGGCGGCAAGGCGACGGCAGGCTATCTCAAGCGCGCCAGCGAAGGCCGCATCTGGGATCGTGAGCCGAACGTGCGCGAGGTCTTCTGATTAAATTACACGATGTAATTTAATCCCGGATCGACCCGCCGTCACTGGCGGGTGATCAGCGGATGCCGGCTCCACCAGCGGGGCCGGCGGATGCGCTCGCGCTCGAAGGTGAACAGCCCGGCGCCGATGATGATGATCGAGCCGACGATCATCCACAGGTCGATGCCGATGCCGAACAGCAGGTAATCGAACCCGATCGCCCAGAGCATCTGCGAGTATTGCGGCGGCGCCACCAGACTGGCCGGGGCGCGCTCGGAGGCCATCATCATCAACACGTTGGCGATCGCCGCCAGCAGACCGTAGCCCACCACCCAGAGCCACTCGACCGGCGTCGGCATCACCAGATGCGGCGCGCAGAGCACGAAACTCGCCACGATCGGCCCGGTCAGTCCGGCGCCATAGAGCGAGATCCGCTTCTCGCTCGGCCCCAGGGCTCGCAGCAGAACGATGGTCACGCCGGCCGCGAACGCGCCCAGGATCGCCGAGACCTGCCCGAAATGGAACGGCTCCACGCCCGGGCGCAGCACCACCAGGACGCCCGCGAAGCCCAGCACCACCGCCGTCCAGCGGCGCCAGCCCACGGGTTCCTTCAGGAAGATCACCGACAGGATCGTGACGAAAGCCGGCATCAGGAACAGCAGCGACATGGCTTCCGCCATGGACAGTTTGGTGAAGGCGATCACGGAGAACACCGATCCCGCCACCGCCGCCAGGGCCCGCAGCACCCAGGCCTTCCACGACCGGAACCGGAACAGATCGCCCCAGCTTTCGCCCGGCTTGCGGACGAAGGGCAGCACCAGAACGCCCAGCAGCGCGCCCAGGAACACCACCTCGAACGGCGGCAGGCTGCCGTTCAGCAGTTTCACCGAGGCATCGCTGATCGAATAGAAGATGTAGGACAGGAAGGCGAGCAGCACGCCCGCGCGCGTGCGGGACGGGTTCTGCGGGCCGACATTGGTGGTGCTGAATTCCATGGCCGGCCTTGCTGCAACGCGGAAGCGCCAGCGATAGCCGGTTGCACCCACCCTGCGAAGAGCGTGCGCGGCCGGAAACAACGCCGCCACGCGTTTACCCTCGTGTGGTCACGGATCGGCCATGGTTCGGGCAGTGGGCCCGATCGGACCCGGGTTTCTTCGTTCCTGGGCGCAGAAGGAACCGGGGAAATCCCCGGTTGTCCGGAGCGGTGTCAGCGCGGCCGATTCTGCCTCGCGCGCTCCCGGGCGACGGCGCCCGGCGGGAGCATCGTGCCGGGCGCCATGCCGTTCGGCAGACCGGGCGCGCCGATGCCGTAGCCTGGCATCATCGGCTGAACCGGCGGGGCCGGTGTCGGTGGGGCGGCGATCGCGTTCGGGCCCGGCTGGCCGATCGCGGGCGCGAGGGAGGCGGGGGCGCTGAGCCCGGTTCCGGCCCCGGAGATGTTCAGCGCGTTCGGCGAGGCCGGTGCGAGACCGGCGCTGTTGGCGAATTGTGCGCGGGCCGGGAGGGCGGCGAACACCAGCAGCGTTCCGAATGCGAGGATCGATGCGGTTTTCATGCGATGACGCCTCTGCCGTTCCCATCCGAGATGGCGATGCCGACTTCCGCGCACAAGCGCAGAACGTTTTCCCGTTCCTGCCGTTAGCGTCCGGCAAAACGGGGAACGGCTGCGATGCGATCGAACAAGGTGGTGGTGGTCACGGGCGGCACCATGGGCATCGGCCGGGCCACCGCGCTCGCTTTCGCCCGCGCCGGGTGGGACGTGGCGGTGCTGGCGCGGGGCGCAACCCGCCTGCAGAGCACGGCACGTGAGCTGGAAGCGGCGGGCGCCCGCGTGCTGACGATCGGCTGCGACGTGGCCGACGACGCCGCGGTGGAGGCGGCGGCCGAGCGGATCGAGAACGAGCTGGGGCCGATCGAGGCCTGGATCAACAACGCCATGGCCACCGTGATCTCGCCGGCCTTGTCGGTCGAGCCGAGAGATTGGCGTCGCGTCACCGATGTCACCTATCTCGGGCTTGTGTTCGGCACCCTGGCCGCGTTGAAGCGGATGCGTGGACGCGATCGCGGTGTGATCGTGCAGGTCTCGTCGGGTCTGGCGCTGCGTGCGGCGCCTTTGCAGGCCGCCTATTGCGGCGCGAAGGGTGCGGTGAACGGCTTCACCGACAGTCTGCGCTCCGAGCTGATCCATGACGGCTGCGGCGTCAGGCTCGTCACGGTCTATCTGCCGGCGGTGAACACGCCGCAATTCCGCCGCGCCCGCAACTACACCGGTGCCGGGCAGAACGCGCCGGACCCGGTGTTCGACCCGCGTACCTGCGCCGATGCCATCCTGCATGGAGTGGAGAGACCGGAGCGCGAGATCTGGGTGGGCCGCTCGACCTGGGCGATGCAGGCGATCCAGGTCGCGGCGCCGTCTCTCGGCGACAGAAAGGCGGCGCAGATGTGGGACGCGCAGCTCGATCCGTCCGTGCCTCCGGCCAATCCGGGCAATCTCCATGACGTGGACGAGGACGATCCGGGAATCGACGGGCCGTTCGGCGCCCGCACCAAGCCGCCCGGCGCCGAATACGTCACCAGCCGTACCCGCAACGCGGCCGCCCTGCTTCTGGGTTTTGCCGCCCTGGCGGGGGCGGGTGCGCTTCTGGCGCCCTTGGCGGTGGCGGCGGGGTTGAGCGGATTGGGTCGGCGCTGGAACGCGTAGGGCAATTGGGGGGGCGTGACGAGAATCTTCTTTTTCTGAAGAAAAAGAAGCAAGAAGACTTCTGTCCGTTCGGTATAAGTGTTGATGTATTATGGAGCCAAACGGACAAAAGTTCTTTGGTTCTTTCTTCCAAGAAAGAACACTCGTCCTGTTATTTCCAGTGGAGAGGCCGCGACGCGGTCCCTTCTGTTCAGGCGGCGTCCACCATCACCAGCTCTGCATCCTCGAGGGCCGTGATGCGCAGCGCGGTTTCGCCGGTGATGGCGGCGCCGTCGCGTGTTTCCAGGCGGACGCCGTTCACCTCGATGCTGCCCACCGCCGGCACCAGATAGGCGTGCCGATCGGCGGTGATCGGGTAGTCCACCGTGGCGCCGGCGGCGAGGGTCGCGCCGACGATGCGGGCGTCGGTGCGGATCGGCAGCGCGTCTTCGTCGCCCGGAATGCCGCTGGCCAGCGTCACGAACCGGCCGGAGCGTTCGCCGCGTGGGAACGGCTTGGCGCCCCAGGACGGCGCATCGCCGCGCGCGCTCGGCTCGATCCAGATCTGGAACAGGCGCGTGGTCTCGCTTTCGGCGTTCCATTCCGAATGGCGCACGCCGGTGCCGGCGCTCATCACCTGCACGTCGCCCGCCTCGGTGCGACCGTGGTTGCCCAGGCTGTCCTGATGGGTGATGGCGCCTTCGCGCACATAGGTGATGATTTCCATGTCGCGATGCGGGTGCGGCGGAAAACCGGAATCGGCGGCGATGGCATCGTCGTTCCAGACCCGCAGCGCACCCCAGCCCATGCGGGACGGATCGTGGTAGCCGGCGAAGGAGAAATGGTGTTTGGCGTCGAGCCAACCATGGTTGGCGCCGCCGAGCGAAGCGAAGGGCCTGCGGTCGATCATCTCGAACACTCCAGTTCGGGCCGGAACGGTCCCGTTGACGGGAACATGGTCTTCCTCGTGGATTGACGGAACAGAAACGTCGGCATCACATCGTTTCCTGGAATGACAAGACAGCTTCCCGACCTCGAAGCCTGGGCGATCTTCGCCACCGTGGCCGAACATGGCTCGTTCTCGCGCGCGGCGGCGGAGCTGGGCTTGTCGAATCCCACCGTCTCCAAGGCGATCGGCCGGCTGGAGGCGCGTCTCGGCTTCGCGCTGCTGTCGCGCACCTCGCGTCGCTTGTCGCTGACCGGAGCCGGGCAGGCGGCGCTGGAGCGTGCCGCGCGCATCCTGGCCGAAGGCGAGGCGGTCGAGCAGGAGGCGGCCGAGCAGGCGCGTGTGCCGCGTGGGCGCGTTCGTTTGAGCGCGCCGTTGTCGTTCGGCATTGCCCATCTGGGGCCCGTGCTGCCTGGTCTGCTGCGCGCCTATCCGGAGATCGAGCTCGATCTGGCCTTGAGCGACCGCAAGGTGGATCTGGTGGCGGAAGGCTTCGATCTGGCCCTGCGGATCGGCAGCCTCGTGGATTCCTCGCTGTTGTCGCGGCGCCTGTGTTCGGTGCGTCTGCTTCTGGTGGGGGCGCCCGGCTATTTCGCAGTGCATGGCATGCCGGAGCGTCCGTCAGACCTGCTGCGGCATCGCCTGATCGGCTACACCGGCGGCAGCGGCCGCACCGCGTGGCGCTTCACCCATGCGCATGAGGCCGAGGAAACCGTACAGCCGCCGGTCCGGCTGTGGACGGATAATGCGGATGTCGTGATGCCGGTTCTGCTGGCGGGCGAAGGGCTGACGTTGCTGCCGGAGTTCCTGGTCTGGCAGGCGCTCCGCGACGGGCGGCTGATGGCCGCGCTGCCGGACTGGCCGATCGCGCCGCTGGGGCTGCATCTGCTGATGCCGCCGAACCCGCTCCGGCCGCAGCGGGTGCAGGTGGTGATCGAGGTGCTATCGCGCGAGTTGGCGCGTGCGCCCTGGGCGGGCGAGGGGGCAGGGAGCGGTTGAGGCCGTCGCGCTTCTAGCGCCAATCCTCCGGCAGTGGCGGGCCGGGGTCCTGCAAGGGGCCATTGTACAGCCCGGCCTTGCGTCGCTGTTCGGCTACCGTCGCGGGATCGAGCCCGGAGAAGGCCGCATGAGCGCCAGCCGTGTATTCGGCGCGTTCCTTGGCCACGAGCGCGAGCCATGCCGCCTCGGTCATGGTCTCCGGACGCGCCTTGTTCAACGGCAGGTGCGCCTCAAAGGAAAGCGCCCGGTCGACGATCTGTTTCCAGGCCGCGGGATCGCTCGCCACCCAGCCGTTGATGGTCGCGCCGAGCTGGTCGTCGAGCGATGCGCGCAGGGCGGCGGCGCCATTGCCTTCGCCGTCGTGATCGGCCTGCGCCCAGGGGCGCGTGCGGTTCTGCATGACGTAGAACCAGAACGTCGCCTGTTCCCGGCGTCCCTGGCCCCAGAGCCAGGTGATGAGCTGCGCGTAGGCGAAGGGTTCGACGCTGTCAGGATGGGCGAGGATCGATTCCGGTGTGGCCTCGGCTGGGGCGGATTGGGCAGCCGCGCGCGCGGGCTGGTCGAGGCCGAAGCAGGATGCGAGGGCCAGCAAGGCCGCTACCAGGAGTGTCCGTGCCATTCTCGGTCCTCGACTTACATCATTGCCCTGTGGGAGGGGGTGAGAAAAGGGGAAGTCTTCTTTTTCTGAAGAAAAAGAAGCAAAAAGACTTTTATCCGTTTGGGTACGGAGCGGTGGCTCAGTATGGAGCCAAACAGACGAAAGTTCTTTGGTTCTTTCTTTCAAGAAAAAACACTTCTTCCATTTCTGATGCTTTCTAACTCGGCCCTTCGGTTCGCCGTCCCACCACCACCAGCACCTCAACCGGCTTGCCCTTGCGCTGCAACGCCAGACGGATCGTGCTGCCGGGGGCGGAGGCGGCGACGGTGCGGATCAGGCCGCGATTGCTGTCCACGTGTTCGCCGTTCACGGAGGTGACCAGATCGCCGGAGCGCAGGCCGGCGCGCTGGCCGGGGCCGCCTTTGTCCACCGACACGATCGCGACGCCGCCTGGCGCATTCTCCAGCGTGACGCCGAGCCAGCCGCGATCGATATGCCCTTTCGTGCGGAGCTGGTCGACGATCGGCGCCACCAGTTCGGACGGAATGCCGAAGCCGATGCCGACGGATCCGCCGGTGGGCGAAACGATGGCGGTGTTCAGCGCGACCACCTGGCCGCGCATGTCGAAGGAGGGGCCGCCGGAATTGCCCGGATTGATCGGCGCGTCGAGCTGGAGGAAGTCGTCGAACGGGCCCGCGCCGATATCGCGCCCGCGCGCGGACACGATGCCGGCCGTCACCGAGGAGCCGAGGCCGAACGGGTTGCCCGCGGCCAGGATCCAGTCGCCGATTTGCACGTCCTGCGAGCGTCCCCAGGTGACGAAGGGCAGGGGGTGGTCGGTCTTCACCTGGATCACGGCGATGTCGGTGAGGTCGTCGGAGCCCAGCAGCTTGGCCGGCAGCTCGGTGCCGTCCGAGAACGAGACGGTGATCTTGTCCGCCTGACCGACCACGTGGTTGTTGGTGACGATGATGCCGGACGGGTCGATCACGAAGCCGGAGCCTGCGCCCAGCATCTGTTCCTTGCGCGAGCGCATGCGTTCGCGGAACTGCTTCTCGAACGGGGTGCCGCGCAAGGCGGGCGGCACCTTCACCCTTGTGTCGTCGTCCTCCACGTCCTGCGTCACGGCGATGTTGACGACGGCCGGCACCACCTTCTTCACCAGCGGCGCGAAGGTGAGCGGGCCGGACTGAACCAGGAACGGCATGTCGGCGCGGGCCGGAACCGCGCCCGCGATCGGGGCTGCCAGACCCGCCAGCAGCAGCAGCGCCATCGTATGACGCGCGGGTTGCCCTGCGGAGCTGGGCATGCAGCGGCTTAAGCTCATCGGGCGGACCTCGAACGCGTTCTCGGGTCATCCTAGACGCAGAACGATCCCGAGATCACCCGCCTGTTGCACGGGGCTGTGGCGGATTGGCAACAGAGGGGTCTTCCGGCCAGTCATGGCGCGGATAGCGTCCGCGCAGATCGCGACGCGCATCGCTCCATCCGCCGCGCCAGAACCCGGCCAGATCGGCGGTGATCGCGGCCGGACGCCCTGCGGGGGACAGCAGCGCGACCTGGAGGCGCAGGCGCCCATCGGCCAGAACCGGCAGGGCGGTGGTTCCGTAGAAATCCTGCGCCCGTGAGGAGGCGGTGGGAACGGGGCCGGTGTAATCGATCGGGACGCGCCGCTGTTTGAGCGCCAGATGGGTCGGCAGCGCGCGGTCGAGGCGTGTCTGCTGCGCGTGATCCAGTCTGCGCCGCAGCAAAGCGAGCAGGTCGATCCCGAGAAGGTCGCCGAGGCGCGTGATGCCGGAAAGGGCGGGTTCGAGCCAGTCCGAAACGGTGGCGGCGAGGGTGTCGTCGTCCAGGGCGGGCAAGTCGGTGTTCTCGCCGTCCAGACCGTGCAGCAGGGCAACGCGGGCCTGGAACTGGCGGGCGGCGTCGGTCCAGTCCATTGCGGTGGCGATCCGGCTTGCGGCGGCGCGGGCGAGCAGAACGGCGGTCTCCGCCGGGTCGGCCGGAACGGTGCGGTCGCTCAGGATCAGCTGGCCGAGACGACGACGCTTGCGGCTCAGAACCGCGCCGCTGGCGGGGTCGAGCACGCTTTCCACCTGTTCGGTGGTGCGCCGGAGCAGGGCGTCCGGCAGGTTGTCCGGGTCCAGGGGGGCGGCCAGGGTGATGCGCGCGGCGTCGCGCACATGCAGCGCCGCGACGGCCAGGAGCTTGCGATCGGCGAGATGGTCGCCACGTGGCAGTTTGGCGCTGCCGCCGCCGGAGAGGCGGAACGCGCCGATCTCGCCGCGCGCCTGGGCGATCCGGTCCGGGAAGCCCGCGGCGACCAGGGCGGCCAGATCCCCGCCGGACTCCGCGCGGACGCCGAGCCTGCGTCTGTAGCTGCCGGCGGCTTGGCGGATGCGGGCCAGGGCGCCGCGATCGGCGTCCGCTCCGCCGCGCCCGGCCAGACAGTCGAGGCGGAGGGCGAGATCGGAAGGCGGGTCGGCCGGACGCCCGCCGCCGGAGGGACGCGGGCGCAACGGGTCGCGCTCTTCCAGCAGCGCGGCCAGATCGGCGGCGAGGGCGGCTTCACCGGGGCTGGCGGCCGCCCGCATCATCGCCGCCAGCCTGGGATGGGCGCCGAGCTGGGCCATCTCCTGGCCCTCGCGGGTGATGTGGCCGGCTTCGTCCAGCGCACCCAGTGCCCGCAGCAGCGCGCCGGCGGCTTCGAACGCGCCGTTGGGCAGCGGATCGGGCAGGGGCAGGGCTTCGGGTGCCGTGTCCATGCTGTCGGCCCAGGCGGCGGCTTGCAGACGGAAGCCGGACAGGTCGGCATCCAGCATCTCCGGCCGGTCGTGCAGGGCGAGGCTGCGTCCGGTGGTTTCGCTCCAGAGGCGATAGGCGACGCCCGGGGCCTCGCGCCCGGCGCGTCCGGCTCTTTGCGTGGCGGCGGCGCGGCTGACGCGCACGGTTTCCAGGCGCGACAGGCCGCTGCCCGGATCGAGACGCGGCACCCTGCGCCAGCCCGAATCCACGACGATGCGCACGCCGGGCACGGTGAGCGAGGTTTCGGCGATGGAGGTGGCAAGCACCACATGCCGCCGTCTCTGTTCCGGCGGCGCCGGGCGCAGCACACGATCCTGTTCCGCGGGCGGCAGCTCGCCGTGCAGCGGCAGGAGTTCGGCGTCCACGCCTGCGTCGCGCAGTAACTGTTCCACGCGCCGTATCTCGCCGACGCCGGGCAGGAACGCGAGCACGTCGCCGTCCGGCTGTTCGGCGAGCGCGGTGCGGATCAGGCGCGCGGCGCCGTCGGCGAGATCGCGCAGGGACGGGATGTCTCGGCCGTGGCGCAGTTCGACCGGGAACATGCGGCCTTCGCTTTCCACCACGGGCGCGTCGAGACGGGCGCAGAGCGTGCGCGTGTCCGCGGTGGCGGACATGGCGAGGATGCGCAGTTCGGGCCGGAGCTGGCGTTGCAGATCGAGGCAGAAGGCCAGCACCGCGTCGGCGTCGAGCGAACGCTCGTGCACCTCGTCCACGATCACGCAGCCGATCCCGTCCAGCATCGGATCGGCCAGCAGGCGGCGGAGCAGGATGCCCTCGGTCACGACCTCGATGCGCGTGTCGGCGGACACGGCGCTGTCGATGCGGGTGCGGAAGCCGACCCGTTCGCCGGCCTGTTCGCCGATCAGCGAGGCCATGCGCTGCGCCGCCGCGCGCGCCGCGAGCCGGCGCGGCTCCAGCATGACGATGCGGTTCGCGCCGAGCCACGGCGCGGGTTCCGCGGCGCCAAGAAAGCCCGCGATCGCCAAAGGCACCAGCGTGGTCTTGCCGGCGCCGGGGGGCGCCACCAGTACTGCATTGGGCCGGTCCCGAAGCGTGTCCAGCAGTGACGGAAGCGCGTCGGTCACCGGCAGAACGGGCATGGGCGTGGATCGGTCGGGCATCCCGCCTGTATGAGGGCCGGGTCGATCGTGTCAAAATCGCGGCCGCGCCCCGTCGGGAGAACACAGTTGATCCAACGCCTGCTTGCCGGTCTTTCGCTGCTGCTCGTCTGCGGCGCCGCCGCACACGCCGCACACGCCGCCGAAAGCCAGCCCGCCACCACGCCGCATGGCGTGGCGACGCTGGTGACCGATCGCGACGGGTGGAGCGCCGGACAGACGCTCGGCGTCGGCCTGCATCTGAAATTGCAGCCGGGCTGGCACACCTACTGGATCAATCCGGGCGATGCCGGCGAAGCGCCGCATGTGACGGTGACGGCGAGCGGCGGCGCCACCGGCCAGACCGATGCGATCACCTGGCCGACCCCGGAGGCGCTGCCCGAAGGGCCGCTGATGAGCTACGGCTATACCGGCGACGTGCTGCTGCCGATGACGCTGACGCCCGTGTCCGCCAAGCTGGGCGAGCCCGCGACGCTGAAGGCGTCGGCGGACTGGCTGTCCTGTTCGTCGGTGTGCGTGCCGGATCATGCCGATCTCACCCTGACCCTGCCGGCCGCCACGGGCGACGCCGCGCCCTCAGCGGAAGCGCCGTTGTTCGCCCGCGCGCATGCCGACACGCCGGTGTCCTCGCCGTTCACCGCGCGGATCTCGCCCAAGGGTGTGTTCACCCTGGCGGGCGACGGTTTGTCCGCCACTTCCGTCGCCAGCGCCTATGTGTTTCCGCTGGAAACCGGCGTGATCGATCAGGTCGCGGCGCAGAAGGCGGAGATCCAGCCCGGTCTGGTGACGGTGCCGTTGAAGCCGACCAGCAGCTTCGATCCCAAGAAGCCGTTCGGTGCGGTGGTGGTGCTGCGCGATTCCAAGGGAACGCAGAGCGCGCTTTCGGTCGAGGCGGCTCCGGGCGGGCCCGGGCTTGCGTCGGTGAACGCGCTGCCCGGCGCGCCGTCCACCGCCGAGCCCGGTCCGGCGGTGGCGCGGACCGGTCTGGCCGTGACGCTGCTCTACGCGCTTCTGGGCGGTCTGGTGTTGAACCTGATGCCCTGCGTGTTTCCGGTTCTGGCGATGAAGGCGATGTCGCTGGCCCGCCTGTCGGGCATGGCGAAACGCGAGCAGCGTTTGTCGGCCGTGTTCTATACCGCCGGTATCCTGCTCGCCTTTGCGGCACTCGGCGGCGGCATGATGGCGGTGCGCGCGGCCGGCAACGCGATCCCCTGGGGGTTCCAGTTCCAGTCCCTGGCAGTGATCGCCGGCACGGGCTGGCTCCTGTTCCTGGTCGGGCTCAACCTGCTGGGTACGTTCGAGATCGGCGGACGCCTGATGGGAGCGGGGCAGGGGCTGGCGTCCAGGGGCGGGCATCTCGGCGATTTCGCCACCGGCCTGTTGGCGGTTCTGGTGGCGACGCCCTGCACGGCGCCGTTCATGGCCGTGGCGCTGGCCGGCGCGTTCTCCTCGCCGCCTTTGGTGGGGATCGTGGTGTTTCTGGTGCTGGGTCTCGGCTTGGCGCTGCCTTATCTGCTGATCGCGATGATCCCGCGTCTGGCCGGATTGCTGCCGCGTCCCGGCCTGTGGATGGAGATCCTGAAGCAGGCCCTGGCCTTCCCGATGTTCGCCGCCGTGGGCTGGCTGGTCTGGGTGGCGAGCCAGAATGGCGGGTCGACCGGCGTGCTGGCGATGGTGGCCGGACTGGTTCTGCTGGGCACGGCATCCTGGCTGTTCGGTCTCGGCCAGCGGTTGAGCGCGCAGGGAGAGCCCGGACGGCGTGGCCCGCGTTTCGCCGGTTTCCTGGCGGTCGCGTTCCTGTTCGCGGCGCTGGCGCTGCTGCCGGGGCTGGCGCGTCTGCAGCCGGGCGCGCAGCAGGCCGCGAACGATCCGGGCTGGGAGAGTTTCTCCGAAGCGCGTCTCGATGCGCTGCGGGCGAGCGGCCGGCCTGTGCTGGTGGATATGAGCGCCGCCTGGTGCGTGAGCTGTCTGGTGAACGAGCGTCTGGCGTTCCATTCGAGCGCCGTGACCAAGGCGTTCGCCCAGCATGACGTGGCGCTGCTGCGGGGCGACTGGACCCGCTACGATGCCGGCATCACCCGCTTCCTGCGTGCGCATGGCCGCGACGGCGTGCCGTTCTACATCTACTACCCGCCGCACAAGGAGGGGATCGTCTGGCCGCAGATCCTCACGCCGACGCTGGTGGTGGACAGCATCGACGGAAAATGAGCCGGAGGGTGGCGATCCGCGCGGTCGCCGCCGCAGGACGGTGCTGAGGTCCGCGAACGGCGGATCGGCCCTGTCCTGTGTGCCGTCCGCGTTCGCGTGACGGGCAGCCGGATCCTTCGGCGCTGGTGATCGGAGACGAGAGTGCGGGCGAAGCGCGTCGCACCTTGTTCGCGATTGCGCGGATGCCGGGGACAAGAGCTCCGGTTTACATCGGTTGTCCGGGCGACGAAAGAAAACGGCGCCCGGACAGCCGGGCGCCGTTCCCGAACCTCTTCGGGATGCCGGTTACGGGGTGCCGCCGCCGGGGGCGAGATAGCCGTTAGGCAGGCGCAGGAAACCGGCCGGTGGCGATGTGCCGGTGGTGGGCGCCGGGCTCGTCGCCGCGGCGGGCGGGACGTTCTGCGGCGGCGGCGCGAGCTGGGTCGGGCCGGACGCGTTCGGATCCGCGATCGCCGGTGCCGATGTCGCAGCGGGCGTCGGCGTCGTAGTGGGGGGCAGCGTGCTCGTGGGGGCGAGCTGCACCGGTGCGCCCACGGAATTGGAGTTCGGCACCAGAGCAGGCGCGGCGGCGGGGGTGGAGCTGCCGGAAACGGGTGCCAGGCTTTGCTGCTCCACCGTGGCGCCCACGGGAGCGCCGGAGGCATCGAGCAGCCAGTCGCCGAGGGTGCGGCGGACCTGGTATTCCAGCTCCACGTTCATGTCGCTCATCATCTGGTTTGTCAGATTGTAGAGCTGGGTCTTGAGACCGTCATTGTCGGTGGTGGCGCCGGGCACGAACTGGCGCAGCACATGCGCTTCCGCATAGCCGTTATGGCCGCCGCTCGGACCGAGAATGTCCAGATGCGCCGCCAGCGTCCCGTTCAGCGTGCCGCCCGGCTCGCCGGTGATGGCGGCCTGATCGATGGTGAACACGGCGGTGCCGCTGTTGCCGGCGGCGACCAGACGCTGCTGCGCCATGGTGCGCATGGCATCGACCGGTTGTACCGGCGATTGCGCCGACAGATCGGACGGGCCCGGCGGCGGTATCTGATCGTTGATCTGCACCTGGCCGACATTCAGGCGCAGCTTGGTCAGATAGTCGTAGGAGGGCTGCTTGAACACGGTGGGCGGAGCGTCGCTGCCGCCGCAACCGGACAGAAGCAGCAGGGCCGCGAAGCCGGCCGGCAGGGCGGCCCGTCGCAAGGAAGCACGCATCAGGAATGACCGAGTCCGAGCAGACGCTGCCACCAGTTCTGCTTCGGCGGCGGCGCGGAAGGCGCGGGGGAAGGGGGGCGGACGCCGGTCCGGATCGGTTCTTCGGACACCGGAACCTGTTCCGCGTGGACGGCATGATCGAACGCCGCGTCCACATGCGGGACGGGGTCGGGCTCCCGTTCCGACAGCGGGGCCTCGAACACGGTATGTGCGGGCTCGGGCGCCTCGTCCGTCGCGTGGAGCGGCGGTTCGTCCAGGCCGTGCTGCGACGGCACCATCATCTCCGGCGCCAGCAGGTCGGCTTCGGGCAGGCTGACCGCTCTCTGGGTATTGCCGGCATAATACAGCACGAGATCGAGCAGAGGCTGATGCGTCAGCCGGCTGCGCACGAACACCACGTTGGCGCTCGGAACGAACAAGGCGGTTTCCGCCGGATCGGCGGTGCGGGTCAGATAGAACACCGTGTTGGTGGCGGGGTCGAGATGCCGGAAGCAGTCGCGCCCGGAGACGGAGAACCGCTCCTGCGCGTCCGCGTCGTTGCTCTCGAACGCCCGCGCGATCCAGTCCCGCGTCAAGGAGGCTCCGTAACCCGCCTGCAGTTCCTCGAAGCGATCGACCACGACGAGGTCCGGCGCCGGCAGCGTGCGGGCGAGCGGGTCCGACAACAGCAACTCGATCGATCGCGGCAGCATCCCGTCGAAGCGGTGCGTGACGGCCGGGATCGCCGCATGCGGCGCGAGCACGCACTCGGTATGGATGGTGCGGATCACCGGCTCGATCTCGGCCATGTAGAGGGCCAGCTCGCGCTCGGGCAGGGACGGCACGGCATTGGCGCGGTAATCGAGCGTCTCGTCGAGCAGCCAGATCGTGCTGTCGCCGCCCTCGTGCAGCAGTTCGAGCACATGGAACGGCGGCAGGCCGGTCTGCAGTCCCCGCGCCGACCATCCCGGGACGAACTCGGTGACCGGCTGGCCGCCCATGGTCAGGGGGTAGAGACCGTCGTCGGCATCCGCGACCTGATAAGTTCCGTCGGTGTGAGAAACCTTCCAGATCGGCACGCTTGGCCTCCATCATCGCGAGAACGGTCAGGCTACAAAGGGAGCAGGCCGCCCACAAGGGACGGCGCCGCTTTCGTGGTCGCTCAGTGGCGCGCCAGACCGCCCACGCTGTCGCGCGGGAAGCGGAAATCCAGCGCACAGAACTCGCAGGTCATGACGATGTCGCCATCCACCTGCATCTCGTCCAGATCGCCGGCCGGAAACCCTTCCAGGATGCCGGCCAGCTTGGCGCGCGAGCAGCGGCAGCCATAGGCCAGGGCGCGCGGCCGGTCCGCGGCGACGCCTTCCTCGTGGAACAAGCGGAACAGCAGGTCTTCGGGCAGCAGCGTGTCGTCCAGGAGTTCGTCCTCGCTCAGCGTGGCGGCGAGCGCGGTGGCGGTGAGCCAGCTTTCATCGTCCGTTTCCGACCGCGCCATCCTGTTCTGGTCGAGAATCGCGTTGTCGAGTTCGCGTCCCGGATCGATGCCGCCTTCCGCCGCGATCCGTTCCAGCACCAGCGCGCCGGCGCGCCAGCCGGACTCGGTCCGGCGGCAGAACAGCCGGATGAAGCAGGCATGCTGCTCGCTGGTCTCGAAATAATGTCCGGCCATGGCCGAAAGCGTGTCGCCCTCGATCGCCACGATGCCCTGGTGCCGTTCCATGTGTTCGCCCTGGTCGACGGTGAACGCCATGTAGCCGTTGCCGAGCAGGGTGCGGGCCAGGGGCGCCGGATCGGCGGCCAGCAGGGCCGGCATGCGTTCCGGATCGACCCGGGCATGAAAGCGCAGCGCGCCGGAATCGGTGCAATCGGCCAGCAGCATGGACACCGGGCCGTCCCCCTTGGCCTGCAGGCTGAACGAACCCTGGAATTTCAGCGCCGAAGCCAGCCCCGCCACCAGGGCCAGAGCCTCGCCGGCCAGACGGCTCACCACCGCCGGGTTGTCGTGCCGCCCCAGCAGCGCGTCGGCGAGCGGGCCCAGGCGCACCAGACGGCCGCGCACCGGGCGGCCGGGCAGAAAGAACGGCACCACGCCGCGCGGCACCACGATGTCGGGCACGTCCGGACGGCTGCTATCGAGAAAGGCGGGAGTTTCGACCATGGGCGCACAGATAATGCGCCCGAGGCCGGTTCGCCAGCAGCGAGACGGTGCGCGGACTCGTGACACGATCCGTGCGGCCGGGATCGGGCTGTCCGCCGCGCCGGAACGGGTCTCAGATCCGCTCGGAAATCTCCGCTTCCAGCGCTTCCAGCTTCTGTTCCAGCGCCCGGCGCGTTTCTCCGTCGGTGCCGAGCTTGTCCTCGAGGCCGGACAGGAAGGTGCTGCGGCAGCGATCGTGGCTCACGTCCAGATCCTGCTCCGGCGAGCGCACGCCGGCCACGCAATCGAGATAGGCGTTGCGCAGTCCGGTCAGCGCCGGCTCGGAGGGAAGGGCGGACAGGATCTCGTCCAGGCTCGATTCCACCCAGCCCGGTGCGGAGGGGACGTCCTCCGTCGTGCTCGGCCCTTGCGTTTCATCGGGCATCATCGCGTCTCCCGGTCCAGCACGGCACCGTCCCAGTGTTCGCCGCCCAGGGCCCAGGCCAGCAGGCCCTTCTGCGCATGCAGGCGGTTCTCGGCTTCCTCGAACACGGCCGACCAGGGGCCTTCGATCACCCCGTCGGTGACTTCCTCGCCGCGATGCGCCGGCAGGCAATGCATGAACAGCGCATTCTCCGCCGCCTGTGCCATCAGCGTCTCGTCGACGCGGAAGGCTTCCAGCCGTGCGGCGCGGTTCTCGGCCGGGTCGTCGGCCATGCTGGTCCAGGTGTCGGTGACGACGCAATCCGCGCCACGCACCGCCGCGTGCGGATCGGACAGGAGTTCGATGCGGCCGAGGGAGCCTGCGTCCCGCTCGCGCGCCGCCCAGTCCAGCACCTCGCGGCGCGGCGTCATGTCCGGCGGTGTGGCGAGCCTGAGGGTGAAGCCGAAGCGCATCGCCGCCTCGATCCAGCTCGCCGCGACATTGTTGCCGTCGCCGCACCAGGCCAGCGTGCGGCCGGCGATCGGGCCGCGCAGTTCCTCGAAGGTCATGATGTCGGCCAGGAGCTGCACCGGGTGCGAACGCTCGGTCAGCCCGTTGATCACCGGGATGGAGGCATGGGCGGCCAGTTCCGCCAGCTTGGCGTGGCTGTCGGTGCGGAGCACGATCGCGTCCAGAAAGCGCGACAGCACGCGGGCCGTGTCCGGCAGGGTTTCGCCGCGCCCGAGCTGCATGTCGCGCGGGCTCAGCACCACCACCTCGCCGCCGAGCTGGCGCATCGCCACCTCGAACGAGACACGCGTGCGGGTGGAAGGCTTTTCCAGCATCAGCCCGAGCGTCAGCCCGGCCAGCGGCTTCGGCGCGTAGCGGTCGCGCGGCACCTGCTTCAGGCGATGCGCGGCGGCCAGGATACGGCGCAGCAGGGCGGTATCCAGGTCGCGCAGTTCCAGGAAATGACACGGGGGTGCTGCGTCCAGCCCGGCCGGCTGCTTCAGGGCCGCGCTCACGATGCGGCCGCCAGGGCTGCGTCGGCGCCGTGCGGACGAACGCGCTCGGCCGCACGGGCCAGACGCGCGACCGCCTCGCGGCAATCGGCCTCCGTCACCACCAGGGGCGGAATGATCCGCAGAACGTCGTCGCCCGCGCCCACCACCAGCAGTTCCTCTGCCAGCGCCGCCGTCTGCATCTCGGCCACCGGCACGCGGCAGCGCAGACCCTGCATCAGCCCCGGCGCGGTTTCGTGCGACCGCACGGATTCGAACACGTCCGGGCGCGCCCGCACCAGCGCGTCCAGCTCGCGCTTCAGCAAGGCGCCGCGCGCCTGCACGCCGTCGAGGAAGCCGTCCGACAGCAAGACGTCCAGCACCGCGTTGCCGGCGGCGCAGGCGAGCGGATTGCCGCCGAAGGTGGTGCCGTGCGAACCGGCGGTGAGGTGCTGCGCCACCGCCTCGGTGGCCAGGATCGCGCCCAGCGGGAAGCCGCCGCCGATGCCTTTGGCCGTGCTGACCACATCCGGGCGCACATCGGCCCATTGATGCGTGAACAGCTTGCCGGTGCGTCCCATGCCGCTCTGCACCTCGTCGAAGCCGAGCAGCAGTCCGAACTCGTCGCATGCGGCGCGCAATTCGCGCAGGAATCGGATCGTGGCGGCATTCACGCCGCTTTCGCCCTGGATCGGCTCGATCATGATGCCGGCCGTCTGCGGTCCGATCGCGTCGCGCACGGCGTTCAGGTTGTTGAGCGGCACATGCCGGAAGCCGGGCACGGGCTCGCCGAAGCCGGACAGGTATTTGGCGTTGCCGGTGGCCGACAGCATCGCCAGCGTGCGGCCATGAAAGGCGCCGTTGAAGCAGATGATCTCCGTGCGCTCGCCATGGCCGGTGGCGGCCTGGGCGCGGCGGATCATCTTCACCATGCCTTCATTGGCTTCCGCGCCGGAATTGCAGAAGAACACGCTGTCGGCGAAGCTGTTCTCCACCAGGCGGGCGGCCAGACGCTCGGCCTGCGGCACGCGATAGAGATTGGAGACGTGCATCACCCGTGCCGCCTGTTCGGCGATCGCGGCGACGAGATGGGGATGGCCGTGGCCGAGCGAGGAGGTCGCGATGCCGGCGCCGAAATCCAGGAATCGTCGTCCGTCCGCCGCATACAGCCAGGCGCCTTCGCCCCGCTCGAAAGCGAGATCGGCACGGTTGTAGGTGGGCATCAGCGGAGCGATCATCTCGACTACTTTCTCCTCGCACGGTTCGCCGCGCGAGGCTCCGGGGGTAGAGGGTTGAAGCAAACAACAAGAGTGCCGGTGGCTTCCGCCGCAAGTCAAACCGCGAATGCGAGGCCCAGCCCCGCATCCGGCCCGATTCCGGCCTTCCCGGGCGTCTTTCTGTGAAGGCGCGGGGCAGCGGGTCGGATGCGAGGGACGACGCCTCCGGAACCGCGCGCGCCGATGCTGCGGCCCCCGACCGGACCCGCACGGGCTGGGACGCATCCGACGCCGCGCCCGAACCGGCTTCGCCGATCGTGCCGTCTGCGGCCGTCGTTCCGAACGCTCCCCCCGTGCGCAAACGCGCGCGGAGCCGCCCGCCCGCCCGGTCCGGCGAACCGGTCGATCCCGGCCCCGCGCCCCATGCCGGGCGTCTGCGCGACGCGGCTCTGGCGCATCTGGCCCGGTTCGCCACCACCGAGGCGGGTCTGGTGCGTGTTCTGGATCGCAAGATCGCGCGCTGGAGCCGGCAGGCGGCCGCGGCGGGGCGCGCTTCCGACGAGATCGCCGCTGCGGTGCGCGAGGCCAGGGAGGCGGTGCGCACCGTCGCCGGGTCGCTCGCGGGGGCCAAGGTGGTGGACGATGCGGCCTTCGCCGAATCCCGCGCCCGTTCGCTCAGCCGCGGCGGCCGCTCCCGGCGCGCGATCGGCGCGCATCTGGCCGGGCGCGGCGTTGCGCCGGAGCTGATCGAGACCGCGCTGGAGGAGGCGGCGGGCAGCGATCTGCAATCCGCCGTTCTGCAGGCGCGGAAGCGGCGCATAGGCCCGTTCGGCGATCCGGCCGCGCTGGACGATCCCGCCGCCTGGAACAAGGCCCTGAGCGCCCTGGCCCGCGCCGGCTTCGACCGCGACACCGCCGAACGCGCCTTGCGGATGGACCCGGAAGAAGCCGCAGCCTTGGTGCTGGCGCGGCATGCGATGTAGCGTTTCCGGTGCCGGGGCGGCGACAAGGCTTGCAAGCCGGCGCGGACGGTTCCATGTCGTGGACCCAATGTGTGTGCGGCGATCGCCGGCGCGCCAAACGGAATCGAGGGCGTCATGGGTAGCTTGAGCATCTGGCACTGGTTGATCGTTCTGGCGGTCGTGCTGGTGCTGTTCGGCGGCGGCTCCAAGATCAGCGGGCTGATGGGCGACTTCGCCAAGGGCATCAAATCGTTCAAGCGCAACATGGCCGACGACGAGTCCATGGAGCACGGCCAGCCGAACCAGCCTGCAGCACCGCCGCCTTTGGTGGGGCAGCATCAGGCCGCGCAGCCGGGCGCCTATCAGCCGCCGCCGCAGAACTACGCCGCGCCGGGCAACGCCTATCCGCAGCAGCCGCCGGCCAGCCCGCACAACTGAGCCCGTGGCCCGCAAGGGCCGCGATCGTCCGACCCGTTCGCGCTTCCGGGCCATCTGCCCCGGAAGCGTTTCCGTGACCGACCGACACCGTTCTCGCCGCGAAAGGAGCGATCATGAGCCTTCTCACCGTCTACAAGGACGATGCCCCGGGTGTCGCCGTGATCAGCACCGAGGACGGCGCGGAGATCGCCGCGACCCTGGCGGAGATCGGCGTGCGGTTCGAGCGCTGGGAGTCGCCGGTGGTCTTGGCCGATGACGCGGATTCCGAAACGGTGCTGGCCGCCTATCGTCCGTTCCTCGACAAGCTGATGGGCGAAAGCGGGGCCGGAAGCGCCGACGTGATCCGCATCGGCGCGCATACGCCGAACAAGGAGGCGCTGCGGGCCAAGTTCCTGAGCGAGCACACCCATAGCGAGGACGAGGTGCGCTTCTTCGTGCGCGGCGCCGGCTCGTTCATCCTGCATGTGGACGGCAAGATCTACGACGCGCATTGCGTGCAGGGCGATCTGATCTCCGTGCCCACCGGCATCAGGCACTGGTTCGACGCTGGCGAGACGCCCGAGGTGACGGCGCTGCGCGTGTTCACCGACACCACCGGCTGGATCGCCAACTATACCGGCGACGACGTGGCCGAGCGTTTCCCGGCGCGGTTCGCCGCGCGATGAGCGCGATCCGCGCCGTTCTGACCGATATCGAGGGCACCACTACGCCGATCGCCTTCGTGCATCGCGTGCTGTTTCCTTATGCCCGTCAGGCTCTGCCCGCTCTGGTGGGCAAGCGTGCGGACGAGAAGCCGGTGGCCGATGCGCTGGACGAGGTGCGCCGGATCGCGCCGGGCGCCGATCCGCTGACGCAGTTGCTGAGCTGGATGGACGAGGACGCCAAGATCGGTCCGCTGAAGATCTTGCAGGGCATCACTTGGCGCGACGGCTACGAGGCCGGTCTGCTGAAGGCCGAGATCTATCCCGACGTGTCGGTCGCCTTGCGCGCGTGGAACGGGAACGGTGTGCGTCTGGCGGTGTACTCCTCCGGTTCGGTGGAAGCGCAGCATCTGATCTTCCGCAACGGGCCGGACGGCGATCTGACCTCGCTCTTCGACGGTTTCTTCGACACCGAGGTCGGCGCCAAGCGGGAAACGAACTCCTACCGCACCATCGCCGGACGGCTCGGCTTGCCGCCGGAGGAGATCCTGTTCCTGTCCGATATCGAGGCCGAACTCGATGCGGCGGCAGAAGCCGGTCTGCGCTGCTGCCAGCTGGTCAGATCCGAGGACGGCACCGTCGCCTCCACCCGCCATCCGGTCGCGTCGGATTTCGCCGCCGTGTCCGCGCATTTCGGCCTGCCCGGAGCCTTGCCCGCCGCATGACCGTGCTGCACCGGACCTGGCGCGACGTGCCGGAGGAAGCGCGCGGCGCCATTCTCGCTCTCGGCAATTTCGATGGCGTGCACCGGGGCCATGTGCATCTGCTGCGCGCTCTGCATGCGGCGCGCCCGGACCGGCCGCTCGGCGTGCTCACCTTCGAGCCGCACCCGCGCGAATTGTTCCGCCCCGAGGACCCGCCGTTCCGTCTCAGCCTGTCCGCCGAGCGCTTCGACGTTCTGCGCCGCCACGGCGTGGCGCATGTGTTCGAGGTGCCGTTCGACCGCGACTTCTCCCTGCTGACGCCGGAGCAGTTCGTGGAAGAGGTGCTTCATCGCGGCATCGGCGCGGTGCATCTCGCCTGCGGGGCGGATTTCGCCTACGGCCATCGACGGGGCGGCGACGTTTCCACGCTCGCCGACCATGCCGAGCGCCTCGGCATCGGCCTGACCGTGGTGCCGGCCCTGGCCGATTCGGGCGGACCGTTCTCGTCGTCCCGCATCCGCCGCGCGCTCCAGGACGGCTATCCCGAACGCGCCACCGAGGAGCTGGGGCGGCCCTGGGCGGTGCGCGGTATCGTCGCGCATGGCGACAAGCGTGGTCGTCTGCTCGGCTTTCCCACCGCCAACGTGGCGCTGGGCCGGCATCTGGAACCGGCGCGGGGCGTGTATGCCGCCACCGTCAGGCTGCCGGATGGCACGTCGCGCCACGGCGTCGCCAATATCGGCCGGCGCCCCACCGTGGCCGACACGACGGAAAGCCGGCTTGAGGTGAACCTGTTCGAGTTCGATGGCGATCTCTACGACCAGGAGATCTGCGTCTCGCTGCATAAGTTGTTGCGGGCGGAGAAGCGTTTCGACGGGCTGGACGCCTTGAAGGCGCAGATCGCCGCCGATGCCGACTGGGCGCGGACCTACCTCCAGCAGCACGCGCCGTTCTGACCGTGCTGTCGGCGTGGCGCCCGGACACGCGCTTTCTCCAGGCGGCGCTGTCGGCCGCCCGTAATGCCGATCTGGTCACGATCGACGTGTTCGACACCGCGCTCACCCGGAGCGTCGACAGCCCGGCCGATCTGTTCGCCGAGATCGAGCGCCGTCTGCGCGGGGAGATCGGCGCCGTCGCGGGCGGTTTCGCGCTGGAGCGGGAGGCGGCGGAGCGCACGGCGCGTCTGAACGCGCAGGCGTTGCACGGCGCGGAGGAGATCGACCACGAGGCCATTCTCGACCGTCTGCCCGGCCGCTTGTCGCCCTGGCGCGCTTTGATCCGCCGGCTGGAGCTGGACAGTGAAACGGATGCGCTGCTGCCGGTGCCGGATCTGCTGGAGCTGACCCGGACTCTGACGGAAGCGGGCACGCCCTTCGCCTTCGTCTCCGACATGTATCTGCCGCCCGACTTCCTGCGCGCGCGCCTCGAAGCGTCCGGCTTCGGGCTCGGCGAGGGGCTGTTCGTGTCGTCGGATACCGGCGCCACCAAGGCCACCGGGCGGATCTGGCCGGTGCTGGCGCGACGGTTTCCCGGTGCGCGCATCCTGCATGTCGGCGACGACCGGCATGCCGATATCGACCGGCCGCGTGCCTTCGGCGTCGCGACGCTGCCTTATCTCCGCGCCCGCTCGTCGCGCCGCACCGCCTTGCCGTTGTCGCCCGCGTCGCTGCCGTTCTCCCGCGCCCGGCGCGCGCAGGTGCTCGTTTCGCGCGCCGACCCGGATGCGGTGCCGGCCGAAACGGCGTTCTGGCACGCGCTCGGCACCGTCTGGGGCGGGATCGTGCTGTCCGGATTCGTGCGCTGGCTGGAAGCGCGCGTGGTGCGGCACCGGATCGGGCAGCTCCTGTTCTGCGCCCGCGACGGCTGGCTGATCCATCGCGCCTGGCGCGAGTCCGGCGCCGCCGCGCGCACCGGGATCGACGGCCTTTATTTCGAGGTGGCGCGCCGGCCGCTCAATCTGGCCTGCGGTTTCGTCCGCGGCGCGCCGGGGCGGCTCGATCAGGCGCTGCTCGGCTTCCTGGCCAGCAGCGACGGCACCCTCACGGTCAGGACGGCGCTGCGCCGGGCCGGGCTCGACGGCATTCCGGCCCTGGTGGACGATGCGCGGACGCAGTTCGGCGATCTGGAAACCCGGCTGGTCTGGCCGGACGGGACCGGCCGCTTCGAGCATCTGCTCCAGGCCCATTCGAGCGAGGTGCATGCGGCGCTCGGCCCGCATCATGCCGCGCTGATGGGCTATCTGCGTCAGACCGGCGTCCTGGAGGGCGGGCGCGTCGGGCTGGTCGATCTGGGCTGGCACGGGACCATGCAACGTTCGCTGCGCACCCTGCTGGACGATGCCGGCGCCGCCACCGAACTGCATGGTTTCTATTACGGGCTCTGGCCGGCGGCCATCAACAACCGCGCCGGCGGCGGCCCCGCCGACAGCGCCTTCGCGTCCGATTTCGAGCCTCCGGAAGAGCGGCCGGAACTGACCGACGCGGTGGAGATTCTGGAGGAATTGCACACCGCGCCGCACGGCACCGTGCTGGGTTATGAGCCGGACGAAAACGGGCGCTGGCAGGCCGTCACCGCCGAGGATGCCGATGGCGCGGCGCAGTTCGCGCGCGCGAGCGCACCGTTCCAGGCGGGTTGCCTCGAAACCGTGCGCCGTTTGTTCGAGACC
The DNA here is from genome assembly GCF_055386855.1 of Lichenicola sp. GTC18331. Lineage (NCBI taxonomy): Bacteria > Pseudomonadati > Pseudomonadota > Alphaproteobacteria > Acetobacterales > Acetobacteraceae > Lichenicola > Lichenicola sp. GTC18331. The sequence continues at coordinate 2,805,397 of NZ_AP045015.1, forward strand.
GGGCGCTGCGGGCCGCTCGTGCTGGACGAGATCACCCCCGAGGTGGTGCGCGCCACGCTCGCCGCCGTCACCTTGTCGCCGGATGCGGACGAGCTGCGTCTTTTGGGCGGTCTCGGCCACCACGCCACCTTCGATCATGACGGCTACAAGACCCTGGTGCCGTCCGGCGCCGTGCCGAGCAGCGCCGAAGCGCGGACGGCGGCGCTGCGCTCCTGCGGCTGGCGCATGGGAACGGTGCTGGGCTGGCTTGATCGCGTGGATCCGGCGGAGGCGCCCGAGCTGAAAGCCTGGGTGCGTCACATGATGGGGCATTACGGCGCGCGCGTTCTCGGTCGGTTCGGATAGGACGGCGCCCGATCGCGCCCAGAGCGGCGTTCTTCGGTGTCTCTGGACGGTATTCTTTATTCGTTCGGTTGGCTGATGGTCTGGACCCGGCCCCGGCCGGGACGTTTCGAGGGGTCGCATGGTCAACTCTGCTTCGAGCCTGTTTCCCATGCGCCCGGACGCGACCGGGGGCTCCGTCGCGATCCTGATGCGCACCCGGGACCGGCCGGTCCTGCTCGCGCGCGCCTTCGCCAGCGTGCTGTCGCAGCGCTGCGACGATTGGCATCTGTTCGTGGTCAATGACGGCGGCGATCCGGCACCCGTGGATGCGCTGGCGGCGCGGCACGAGACCGGGTTTCTCGGCCGCATCACCGTTCTGCATCACGCCGAGCCGCTCGGGCGCCAGGGCGCCGCCAATGCCGCCCTGGCATCGGTGCAGCGGAGCGGCGGGTTCAACCACATCGCCGTGCATGACGACGACGATAGCTGGCACCCGGATTTCCTGCGCCTGACCACGCAATGGCTGTCCCGGCCGGAGCATGCCGGGTTCGTCGGCGTGCTGACCCATTGGACCATCGTGCGCGAGCGTCTCGACCGCACGGAGGTGCGCGAGACCGATCGCGAGTCGGCCGTGTTCGACATGCCCGTCCTGGCGTTTGACGCCATGCTCGCCCGCAACCGCGTGCCGAGCATCGCCTTCGTGTTCCGGAGCGACGCGGTGAGGCGGGCGGGATCGTTCGATGCCGCCCTGCCGGTGCTGGAGGACTGGGATTTCCTGCTGCGCCTGCTCGTTCTCGGCGATATCGGCGTTCTGCCGCGACCGCTCTGCTTCTATCATCTGCGCGACGCCGATACGCTGCCCGCCTATCTGAACAGCGCCGATGACGCCGCCTCGCCGCACGACGCGCAGTTCGTGCGCTATCGCAACGACCGCCTGCGTATCCTGGCCGAAACCGATCCGGGCGCGCTGGCGGTGATCGGCACGCTGGGCAGCCGGGCCGAGCGCTATCACGAGCAGGCCGAGCTTCAGCACGGAAAGATCCTGGCCAATCTGGACCGGAACGGGCTCTGGGGCCATGCGCGGCACGAGGATCTGCAACATCGTCTGATCCGCGTCGAACACGCGCTGGAGCGCCTCGAAGCCGGCCTCGCGGCGCTGGCGTCGCGCCCGCCGGAGCGGTCCCTGGTCGAGCGCGCCCTGCGCCGCCTCCTGGCACGGTGGCGCCGCCTCCGCGCCTGAGCCGTTCGCGCGCATGACCGGCCCCGGCGCGGCGTCGATTGACCGCGAGCGCCGCCGTTCCGCATAAGAACCGGCTTCATTATCCGTTCTTCCCGGGTTGCGGCGGCTTCAGGGCCGCCTCCGGCCCGCTTCGGCTCAGAGACCAGAATGACCGAGATCGACTATCGCGACAGCGTGTTCCTGCCCCGCACCGGGTTTCCGATGCGCGGCGACCTGCCGAAGCGCGAGCCGATCATTCTGGAGCGTTGGGAGCGCATGGGGCTGGACGCGCAGATGGCGGCGGCCAATGAGGGCCGCGCGCCCTTCACCCTGCATGACGGCCCGCCCTACGCCAACGGCCATCTCCATAATGGCCACGCGCTCAACAAGATCCTGAAGGACGTGATCAACCGCGCCCATCGCATGAGCGGTTTCGCCGTGCGCTACGTGCCGGGCTGGGATTGCCACGGCCTGCCGATCGAGTGGCGCATCGAGGAGGAATACCGCAAGGCGAAGCGCGACAAGGACGGCGTGCCGATCCTGCAGTTCCGCGCCGAATGTCGCGCCTATGCCCAGACCTGGCTCGACATCCAGGCTGCCGAGTTCCGCCGCCTGGGCGTGCAGGCCGATTGGGCGCATCGCTACGCCACCATGGATTTCGGCTCCGAGGCTGCGATCGCCGGCGAGATCGGCCGCTTCCTGGAGAACGGCACGCTGTATCGCGGCCTGCGCCCGGTGATGTGGAGCCCGGTGGAGAAGACCGCGCTCGCCGAGGCCGAGATCGAGTATCACGATCACACCTCCACCACGATCTGGGTGGCGTTCCCCATCGTGCGCGATCCGACCCCGGCCGAAGCGCTGGACGGCGTGTCGGCGGTGATCTGGACCACCACGCCCTGGACCATGCCGGCCAACCGCGCCATCGCGTTCGGCCCCGAGATCACCTACGCGGTGCTGCGCGTGGATACGGTGACGGACGGGTCTGCCGCCCATCCCGGCCAGAAGCTGCTGGTGGCCGAGGCGCTGATCGAGCGCTTCTGCCAGAGCGCCGGGATCGCCGGCCACCACGTGCTCTACACCCTGCCGGGCGAGGCGCTGGAAGGCGCCATCTGCGCCCATCCGTTGCGCGGCATCGACGGGTTCGACGGCGGCTACGACCATGACGTGCCGCTGCTGTCCGGCGATTTCGTCACCACCGATGCCGGCACCGGCCTGGTGCACATGGCGCCCGCCCATGGCGAGGACGATTTCGCGCTCTGCGTCGCCAACGGCATCGCCGTGCCGGAATCGGTGGAAGCGGACGGGCGCTATGCGCCCTGGGTGCCGGGGTTCGCCGGCATCCACGTGTTCCAGGCCGCCGATCCGGTCTGCGCGGCGCTGTCCGGCGCGATGGCGTCGAGCATCGAGCGCGGCGAGGCGGCGGCGGGCCTGCTGGCGCGCGGCACGCTGGTGCATTCCTATCCGCATAGCTGGCGCTCGCGTGCGCCGGTGATCTATCGCGCCACCCCGCAATGGTTCATCCGCATGGATGATGCCGACGGAAACGGCATCCGCGCCCGCGCCCTTCGGGCGCTGGACGATGTGCGCTTCGTGCCGGCGCAGGCGCGCAACCGTCTGACGTCGATGGTCGCGGGCCGTCCGGATTGGTGCATTTCGCGCCAGCGCGCCTGGGGCGTGCCGATCGCCGTGTTCGTGGAAAAGCGCACCGGCGAGGTGCTGCGCGATCCGGCGGTGATGGCCCGGGTGGTGGAAGCGTTCCGCGCCGAGGGCGCCGATGCCTGGTACGCGTCGCCGCCGTCGCGCTTTCTGGGCGAAGGGCGCGATCCGGAGCAGTTCGAGCAGGTGTTCGACATCGTCGACGTGTGGTTCGAAAGCGGCTCCACCCACGCCTTTGTTCTGGGCGAGGAAGGCGGGCGCGGTCTGCCGCGTCCGGCCGATCTGTATCTGGAGGGCTCCGACCAGCATCGCGGCTGGTTCCAGTCCTCGCTGCTGGAAAGCGTCGGTTCGCGCGGCGTGGCGCCGTTCAAGGCGCTGGTCACCAACGGCTTCGTGCTCGACGAGCAGGGCCGCAAAATGAGCAAGTCGCTCGGCAACGTGATCGCCCCCAAGGCGACCTGCGACACGCTCGGCGCCGACATCCTGCGTCTCTGGGTGATGAACGCCGACACCAATGAGGATCTGCGCATCGGCCCGGAGATCCTGAAGCAGCAGGGCGAGCTGTATCGCCGTCTGCGCAACACGCTGCGCTGGCTGCTGGGCGCGCTGGACGGGTTCGAGGACAGCGAGCGCGTGCCGTTCGACGAGATGCCCGAACTGGAACGCTGGGTGCTGCATCGTTTGAGCGAGCTGGGCACGCAGATCGCGGGGGCGGTGGAGAGCCATCAATGGGTCGGCGTGTATCCGGCGCTGCATGCGTTCTGCGCCTCGGATCTGTCGGCGTTCTATTTCGACGTGCGCAAGGACGCGCTTTATTGCGACGGGAAGGACAGCCTGCGCCGCCGCGCCGCGCGCACGGTGCTGGACCATCTGCACCGCACGCTCTGCTGCTGGCTGGCCCCGGTGCTGGTGTTCACGGCGGAGGATGCCTGGACCGCCCGCTTCGGCGAGGAGACCAGCGTGCACCTGCAGGACTTTCCGGCGATCCCGTCGGCATGGGCCGATCCGGCGCTGGGCGAACGCTGGGTGCGTCTGCGCGCCGTGCGCCGTCTGGTGACCACCGCCATCGAGGCGGCGCGTCGCGACGGTCTGGTCGCGTCCTCGCTGCAGGCCGAGCTGACGCTCACGCTGTCCGAGGCCGAAGCGATCGAGTTCGGCGGGGTGGATTGGGACGAGCTGGCGATCGTGTCGCGCGCCGAGATCGCGATCGACCCGAACGCCGCTTCCGTGTTTTCCGAGTCGCCGGGCGAGGGCACCGGGCCGCACCTGCTGCCCTCGGTCGGTGTGGCGCCGGGGCATAAATGCGCCCGCTGCTGGCGTGTGCTGGAAGAGGTCGGCACCGTTCCCGCCCATCCGGCCCTGTGCCTGCGCTGCGCCGACGTGGTGGGCTGAGCATGGATGCTGCCACGATCGCGCCGCGCGTCGGGCTCGGGCGACGAATCGCGCCGGGGCTCGTGCTGTTCGTGCTGGTGCTGCTGGCCGACCAGTTGAGCAAGAACTGGATTCTCTACGGTCTCGGCCTGCCGGAGAAGCGCTTCGTGCGCGTGCTGCCGGTGCTGGATTTCGAGATGGTGTGGAACCATGCGGTCACGTTCGGTCTGGCCGGCGGCGTGGGTGCCGCAGGTCCGGTCGTGTTCAGCGTGATCTCCGTGGCCGTCACCGCCGGTCTGCTTTGGTGGATGTGCCGCACGCCGAAGCCGGTGGTGCGTCTGGCGCTGGGCGCGATTTCCGGCGGCGCCATCGGCAACGTGATCGACCGGATCCGCTTCGGCGCGGTGGTGGATTTCATCCACGCCCATCTCGGTTCGCTGTCCTGGAACTACATCTTCAACGTGGCCGATGCCGCCATCGTCTGCGGCGTGATCGTGCTGCTTCTGGACGGGCTGTTCGACCGCAAGGGGCGGGCTTCCTAGCAACGAAGCCGGCCGGGGCGGGTTAGGGACGGACAAGCCCGTCGAGGAAACCGCCCATGTCCAATGTTCCCACCATCGCCCTGAACGGGGGCGGCGCGATCCCGCAGCTCGGCTACGGCGTCTACAAGATCGGTCCGGACGAGGCCGAGCGCGCCGTCGGAACCGCCATCGAGAGCGGCTACCGCTCGATCGACACGGCGGCGATCTATCACAACGAGGAAGGCGTCGGCCGCGCCATCGCCGGCGCGTCCGTCCCCCGGAGCGCGTTGTTCGTCACCACCAAGCTCTGGAACGCCGACCAGGGCACGGACACGGCCTTGCGTGCCTTCGAGACCAGCCTCGGCAAGCTCGGACTCGACTACGTCGATCTCTACCTGATCCATTGGCCGCGCCCGCAGGACGACAAATACGTCGAAAGCTGGCGCGTGCTGGAGCGGATCGCCGCCGAAGGGCGCGCCCGGGCGATCGGCGTGTCCAACTTCACGGTGGAGCATCTGCGCCGCCTGATGGACGAGACCGGCACGGTTCCGGCGGTGAACCAGATCGAGCTGCATCCCGGCTTGCAGCAGAACGAGTTGCATGCCTTCCATACCGAGTACGGCATCGTCACCGAAGCCTGGTCGCCGCTGGCGCAGGGCGAGCTGGAGAACCCGGTGATCGGAGCGCTCGCCGCCAAACATGGCCGGACGCCGGCTCAGGTGGTGCTGCGCTGGCACATGCAGCGCGGCGTGGTGGCGATCCCGAAATCGGCCACGCCGTCGCGTATCCGCGAGAACATCGACGTGTTCGGCTTCGCGCTGGACGAGGCGGACATGCGCGAGATGGCCGGGCTCGACGCCGGGAAGCGTCTCGGTCCGGATCCGGAAACCTTCTGAGCCGGGTTCGATACGCAGCCGGACACGTGCTTGCCGCGCGTCCGGTTCCATCCTAGAGAAGCGGGCATGTCGACGCTTTCTCATCGCCTGCTTCTCGTGGCCGCGTTGTCGGCGTCCGCTTTCTCCCTCGCCGCATGTTCCGGCGAGGAGATCGAGCGCGATTTCGGTCTGGCGCGTACCTCGCCGGACGAGTTCACCGTCACCACGCGTGCGCCCCTGTCCATGCCGAACGGCACCGACCTCGCCAAGCCGACGCCCGGTCTGGAGCGGCCGCAGGACCAGAGTGCGCAGACGCAGGCGCTGGAAACCCTGGCGCCCGACGTGGCGCTGCGTGGCGCCGCCGGCAGCGATAGCGCCGGCCAGGATGCGCTGGTCGCCGATGCGGCCCGGTCCAGCGCGCAGGCGCCGACCGGCGGCGCGCTCGACCATCCGAGCCAGGGCTTCGTGAACGAGCTGATGTTCTGGCAGGGTGGCAAGGCCGGCGAGATCGTCGATGCGCCGGCGGAGCGTCAGCGTTTGCAGGAGAACGCGGCTCTCGGACGCAGCCCCACCGTGGGTGCGACCCCGACGCTGAAGACCAGCAAGCCGGGTTTCTTCTCGCGCCTGTTCTGATCCGCGCGATCGCGCCCGGCAACGCGGGCGCCTTCTTGATCCGTCGCTGAGCGGGGAGGCGGCGTCATGCCGACGATTCGCAGGCTGTCTGAGCACGTGGTCAATCGCATCGCCGCCGGCGAGGTGATCGAGCGTCCGGCCGCGGCGGTGAAGGAGCTGGTCGAGAACAGCATCGATGCCGGCGCGCGCCGGATCAGCGTGTCGCTCGCGTCAGGCGGCGTCGAACGCATCGACGTGTCGGATGACGGCGTCGGCATGTCGCCGGACGAGCTAGCGCTGGCCGTGCAGCGCCACTGCACCTCCAAGCTCACCGACGAGACCCTGGTCCAGGTCGCCACGCTCGGCTTTCGCGGCGAGGCGCTGCCGTCCATCGGCGCGGCGGCGCGGCTCTGCATCTCCTCGCGCCCCAAAGGCGGCGAGGCCTGGCGGTTGCGTGTGGAAGGCGGCGTGGTGCGTCCGGCAGAGCCGTGTTCCGGGCCGTATGGCACCCAGGTGCTGGTGGAGGATCTGTTCTTCGCCACTCCGGCGCGGCGGAAGTTCCTGAAGAGCGCCCGCGTCGAGGCCGGGCACGCGGAGCTGGCGGTGCGCCGTCTGGCCCTGTCGGCGCCGGAGATCGCCTTCCGTCTGGAGATCGATGGGCGGGTGATGCTCGACCTGCCGCAGCAGGATCGCGCCGCGCGCGTCGCCGCGATGATCGCCGACGAGGCCGGCGGTGCCGCGCCGCAGGGGTTGCTCTCCATCGAGGGTCTGCGCGACGGGATCGGGCTGAGCGGCTTCGCCTGCGGACCGGCGGTGCATCGCGCCACGGTGGGCGGTCAGTTCCTGGTGGTGAACAACCGTCCGGTGGCCGATCCGGTGCTGCGGACGGCGGTGCGCGTCGCCTATCGCCAGGTGCTGGAGCACGGGCGCCATGCCGTGGTGGCGTTGTTTCTCGACGTTCCGCCCGACCGGCTGGACGTGAACGTTCACCCCGCCAAGACCGAACTGCGTTTCGCCGACCCGGCTGCCGTACGCGCGCTGGTGATCGGGACGCTGGGGCGTGCGCTGGGCGGCGGGGCGGGCCCGGTCGGGGCGAGCCCGGCGCTTCTGTCGCAGCGTCGTCCGGGCGCCGCGATCTGGTATCCGCCCGAGCCGTCTGCTGCGCGGACACGTCCGGCCGGGGAGGTTCTGGCGATGGAAGGGCGCGGTTTCGCCGAACCCGTGGCGCCGCCGCCGGTCGAACTGGCGTTGAACGATGCGCCCTCCGCGCGCGTGCCGGACCAGACGCCGCCGCCGTCGCGCCATGACGAACATCAGCACCCGCTCGGCGCGGCGGTGGCGCAGGTGCTGGACACCTACGTGATCGCGGTCGCAGGCGATGGCAGCCTCGTGCTCGTGGACCAGCATGCGGCGCATGAGCGGCTGACGCACGAGCATCTGCGCGCGCAGTTCCTCGACGGCACCATTCGGGCGCAGCGACTGCTGATCCCCGAGGTGGTGGATCTGCCGGCGCGGGACGCCGCGCGTCTGGCGGAGCATGCCGACAGCCTGTCCGCGTTCGGGATCGAGATCGAACCGTTCGGGGGGCGCTCGGTGCTGCTGCGCGCCGTGCCGGCCCTGTTGGGCAATCCCGATCCGGCGGCGCTGCTGCGCGATCTGGCCGAGGAGCTGGCGGAAGACGAGTTGGCCGGCCCGGATCAGGTGAACACGCTGCACACGCGCCTCGACGCAGTGATCGCCCGCATGGCCTGCCATGGCAGCATACGCGCCGGGCGCAAGCTGACCGGCGCCGAAATGGATCATCTGCTGCGCGACATGGAGCGCACGCCGCGTGCCGCCACCTGCTCGCATGGCCGCCCCACCTTCCTGAAGCTGAGCCGGGCCGAGATCGAGCGCATGTTCGGCCGCCGCTGATGCGGTTCGGCCTGAATCAGGATGCCGAAGAGGCCAGGCTTCGAACCGAGCTGGCGGCGTTGATCGGAGACGACATGGCGCGCATGACGCTCCTTCGTGCGCATCGGAGGCTGGTGCTGCCGGACAGTTGGATCGGCGCCGGCTTCGCGCGCAACGCGGTGTGGGACAGTTTGCATGGCCACCCTCCCGCGATCGACAGCGATATCGATGTGGTCTGGTTCGATCCGCGTCGGGCCGAGCTCGATACGGATCGCGCCCTGGAAGCGCAGTTGCGGGGTTTGGCGCCGGAGGGCGCGTGGTCGGTGCGCAACCAGGCCAGGATGCACCGGCGCAACGGCGATCCCCCCTACCGCTCCACCGCCGACGCCATGCGCTTCTGGCCGGAAACCGCCACCGCCGTCGCGCTGCGCCTGACCGGCGACGACCGCATCGAGGTACTGGCCCCATTCGGCCTGTTCGACCTGTTCACCCTCCGCCTGCGCCCGACTCCGGCCTTCCGAGGCGATCGCCGTTCCGTTTTCGAGCGAAGGGCCCGTGAACGCGGCTGGCTGAGGCGCTGGCCGGGTCTTCGCGTGTTGGAGCCCTGAACCGGTTCCTTGTGTGTTGGCGGGCACTGGGGGGGGTGGATCGGCCCACCGATCATGCAGCCGTTTCGGCGATGGCCGAGCGGCAAGCAGGACGAAACGAAGCGTGATCTTCGTCGAAAAGGGTATGGGCCTGGTCGTCCGGCATGTAGACGGAATGTTCTGAGTTGCGGCCTCAGAACAGAACGGCGATGCCATCGGGGGTTTGCGACATGGTGACATGCGACACGCCGTTGAGCATCACGTGGCTGTCGCCGCACTGGATCAGGGTTCCGCCTGATGTCTGCCGAACCGAAAGTGTCGACGGATCCGCGACATTCTGGAGCAGCAGACTATCGCGCGCGGAGTCGAAACCGGTGACGTTCGTGGTGGTGTGAGCCGCCATGTCGGCCTGGATGCTGACGGTACCGCTTCCGGCGAGAAACGCATCGAGGGTGCCGCTCAGATTGAGCAAGGACGCGTTCTCGACCCCTCCCCAATAGGCGGACGCGCCGCCCTGGATGATGGCGGCGATGTGCCCTGAGGCGTCGTCGGCCTCAATCGACGAGACGATGGTGTCGCTGGCATGGCCGGTCCAGATCTCCTGGGTGGTTTTGCCGCCGAAGATCACGCTGGATGCCGACGGGGTATCGTTGTTGACGATCACCTGACGGCCGGCGACGTCATGACTGCCCATCGCCACGACCGTGCCCGCGCCGCCGAACACGACCTGTTCGCCGCTGCCGGCCGCGATCTGCAGATGCCCGCTGCCGACGCTGGCCATCAGGGATTCGGCGCCGCCCTGAACCGTCGCGGCGCCCTGTTCCACGAACAACGTGGCCGAATGCGTGGCGGCGGTGCCGGTGAGAGACAGGGTGCCCCCTTCGACGGTCGCGGTCACGGCCTCGCCGCCCAGAACGACCTGGCTGTTCGAGCCGCTCTGCACGACCAGCTGCAGTGCGCCGGTACCGCTGGCTTCGATGCGGGCGTCGCTGTCGCCGGTCCACACGGTCTGGGTCCCGGCGCCGCCTGTGAGCGAGAACTGGCCGCCACCCACGGGCTGTCCGACCACGATCTGGCTGCCGGTCCCGGTCTGCGTGAAGAGCGCCTCGTGGTTGTTCAGGAAGGCGATCTGCTTGCCGCTGCCGTTCTGGTCGATCCGTGCGCCATCCGCCGCCAGCGAGAGGGTTCCGTCTCCTGCGGCAAAGCGGATGTTCGCGCCGGAGAGGGTCGCATCGGCATGGCCCAGAACCGAGACCGTATCGCCCGCCCCGCCCAGGGACAGGGTCGCGGCCGAAGCGCTGACATCGAGGGATACGGCCGCGTCGCTGCGCACCGAGAGCGCGGCGAAACTGCCGGAGAAGGACAACGCAGCCGTGCCGTCGACCGATACGGTACCGGAGCCCGCGGCGCTGCCGACCACAGAGAGAGCGCTCCCGAGCCCATGCAGCATGGCGTCGACCCCGTTGCCGACCAGAACGGTGTTGTCGCCGCGTCCCGTGAAATCCTGCGCGCCGAGCGCATTGGTCAGCCGCACCGTGTTGCGCGCGCCGGGCAGCGTCTCGATCCGGCTGGCGTCCTCGGCCTCGGCATAGCTGCCGCCATCGATGCTCTGCACCACGCCCGGCGCCAGGCCGTCCGACGTTACCGGCACGGACTCGTCGCGCGTCACCGTGACATGGGCGATGTCCATGCTGAGAGTGGCTGCACCGCTCCCGTCGCCGCCGCCTGTCTCGACGCCGGAATACACGCTGCCGAGCGACCAGCGCGACATGTCCAGGTAGTCCGTCGCCAGGGCCGGATTCTGCGCCGCCATCACCTGGATCATGCGCAGCAGAGCCTGGTTCAGATCGATCCGGACCGTATGCAGCCCGCCGGCATCGGGGCGGAAGGCCAGATAATCAGTGCTCTCGTCCGCCATCGCCGCTCCGTCCGCGGCCTGGGTCCAGGAAGACAGGTTATAGATCTGTTGATAGGTGTGTCCCGGAGTCAGCGTGGTGAACACGCCCGGCTCGCCGCGAAAATCGGTCAGCGGCACCTGCAGGAACATCTCGGTCTGGGGCAGGGACGCCGAATAGCCGGGATTGTCTGCCGCGTTGAAGAACACGGTGAAGCCGTTGAAGGCGATCGCCGTGCCGCTGCCGGCATCGGCCGTGACCAGCCTTTCCTGTGCCTGGAAGTCGATCTGCCGGTCGAAGGTGGTCGTGCCCGGAGCGTAGCCGGTGCTCTGCAGGAATGTGTCCTTGTCGCTGCCGCCTGTGACGCCTAGTCGGAAGGTGGCGCCGCCCGGGCCATCATAGACCGCGAGCGCGCTGCCGCCCTGTGCCGTGCCGGTGTGCCAGGAGGCCAGAGACGCGCCGAGCAGCGGGTCGGTATCGCGTGGATCGTTCCGGACGATCATGTTCGGATCGAAGATCTGGTCGGACGGTGTCGCCCATTGGGTGATGTTCCAGCCCGTATCCGGCGCACCCGTGATGGAGGGAACATCGGCAAAGAACTGTTCCTCGCCGTTCGCCACCTGCCCGGTCGAGAACAGCACGTTCGGACCGGCGATGCTGGGATCGACGAAGATGTCTGCCTTCATGGCTGTCCTGTTCACGTTTGGTTCGAAAGACTACGTGACCCTAACCGTTGGCCGGTTGATAAAACGTGAACGATCGGCGGCCCTCACCAAAACGTTAGTGGCGCGGTCGTCCAGCCCCGCCGCTCCCGTCTTTCCGCGTCCGCGTCGATCATCGTGCCGCACCCGCTCTGGCGTCCGCGTGCGTCGCAGCATAGGATCGCGCGCCGCTGCCGGATCGACCCCCGCCGGATCGACCCAAGACGGCCTTATGTTCGACCGGGATGGGCTGATCCGTGCATTTTCCCCTGCTGACCGTGCTGATCTTCCTGCCGTTGCTGGGCGCGCTCCTGCTCTTGCTGCTGCCGGGGAAGGGTGAAGCCACCGCCTCCGCCGCGCGCGCCATTGGACTCGCCGTGTCCGGCATCAGCTTCCTGCTCGCGGTGGGGCTCTGGGTCGGGTTCCAGCCGCGTCTCGACGGTTTCCAGTTCCAGGACCGCGCCGACTGGGTGCCGGGCTTCGGCATCTCGTACCATGTGGGTCTGGACGGTATCAGCCTCTTGTTCGTGGTGCTGACCACGCTGGTCACGCCGCTGGCGCTGCTCGCCTCGGCGCGCGGCATCACCACGCGGGTGCGCGACTACGTGATCGCCGTGCTGGCGCTGGAAACCACGTTGCTCGGCCTGTTCTCCTCGCTCGACTTCGTTCTGTTCTACGTGTTCTACGAGGCGACCCTGATCCCCGGCTCGCTGATGGTGGGCATCTGGGGCGGCCCGAAGCGGGTGCATGCATCGATCAAGTTCTTCCTGTTCACCTTCGGCGGCTCTCTGTTCATGCTGCTGGCGCTGCTTGCCATGTGGCACGTGACGGGCACCACCGACATCCCGACCCTGCTGCACACGCATTTCGCGCCGGTTCTGCAGAGCTGGATGTTCCTGGGCCTCGTGCTGGCATTCGGCGTGAAGCTGCCGATCTTCCCGCTGCATGCCTGGCTGCCGGACGCCTATACCGAGGCGCCCTCTTCGGCGACGGCCATGCTGTCCGGCGTGCTGAGCAAGGCCGGCGCCTACGGCCTGCTGCGCTTCGCCATCGGCATGCTGCCCGACGCGGCGCATCGCTACGCCCCGGTGATGATCGCGCTCGGCATCGTCGCGGTGATCTATGCCGCCATTATCGCCCTGTCGCAGACCGACATGAAGCGTCTGGTCGCCTATTCCTCCTTCTCGCATATGGGGCTGGTTCTGGTCGGGCTGTTCACCCTGAACGCCACCGGCATCGACGGCGCCCTGTTCGTGATGCTGTCGCACGGCATCATCATCGCCGCCCTGTTCTTCGCCCTGTCCATGCTGTCCGACCGCGCCGGCACGCGCGAGATCGCCGGGTTCGGCGGCGCCGCGTCGCGCATGCCGGCCTTCGCCAGCCTGCTGATGCTGTTCACCATGGCCAATATCGGCCTGCCCGGCACCGGCTCCTTCGTGGGCGAGCTGCTGGTGATGATCGGCGCGATCAAGGTCGGTTTCTGGGTGGCGCTGCTCTCCGGCATGGCGATGATCCTGGGCGCGGTCTACATGCTGGTGCTGTATCGCCATGTCGCGTTCGAGGCGGTGTCCGGCCTCGTCGCCGCCATGCGTGATCTCGATCTGCGCGAGCGTCTGGTTCTGGTGCCGCTGGCGGTGATCACCCTGTGGATGGGCATCTACCCGTCCTCGTTCACCCGCGTGTTCGATCCCGTGGTGACGGCGTTCACGACCGTGGCCGCCGAGGCGCCGTCCGGCACGGTCGGGCCAGGCTGATCGACCCGAAGCAGTTGTTCAGCAACCGACACTGAAAGGAGATTAGGCGTCGGCCTGACACTGAGATTTCCCTAGGTCGGAAGCCGAAGCGTCCGCGTTTCTGGCCTCTTGCGCCTGTTCGCAAGGCCCGGGTCGATCCGACGGTCGACCTTGCCTTGAAAGCTCACAACAACCGTTGCGGCTGACCCATCGCCTTTGTCAGGCGAGAGAGGAGAGGCCCGTCAACACGATCATGTCGTCGACTCCTGCGAGAACCGCACCAGGCTCGACGGTGAAATTGGAATAAAACTTGTGATGGCTAGGATCGTCCGTGACGTGTTCCATGGCTATGAAATGCATCACCGACGGATCCTCGACGAATTCGGGATCGTGGTAGATTGGCAGGTCGCCAACAGGTAGGCCAATATTATGGCTATTGGTGACGACGAAGCCGGGCAGGTTGCAGACCCAGCGATATTTCGCCAGGGCAGCGCCCCAGGGGGCAACGAAAAACCGACAACGATTTGCCCAAAACAGGCTGGTGGCGAGCGTAGAACCAACAGTACTGACGATAGTGGTATCGCTCCTTTGGAACCGCTCGCGAAGGGCGAGCACGATCCTCAGTTCTTCCACCACGTCGTGGTCGCCGGTCCGCGGTCCGAACGTATTGAAACTCGTTGAGGTATCCGTGCCCAGACGACAGTTCACGCCGTCGAGCACGATGACAACCTTTCCAAGACGGTCGATCAGATGCTGAATGATCAACGCAAGAAAACCGATCTGGTCCAGTGGGGCGCGGTTTCCCACTCTCAGGCCAAGCAGAATGGCCGGTCGTAAGGACAAGGTCGTCCGGTCCGCCAGAACACGATCGCTGGTGAGGCAGGGATCGCTCGTCACTTGAGCCAGAATGCGTTCACCGACCCGTCTTGTGACGTAGCGTGACAGGTAGCGCATGAAGAACAGGGCGTTGTCGTAAACAAAGGCGGCCGCGTCTTCCCATTTGATCTCCGGGCGACGCACGCGACCCAGAAAGGAGGGGAACAGCGCGTCGATCGCTCCGAACGGTTCGCTTCCTTCCGGCGAATTGATGACGACGACGTCTGGTAACGAGGAGAGAGCCATGGTGCGGCTCAGTTCCTCCAGCCCGGTCAATTCGTTCCAGATGACGTGCCCGATATGGAGCGTCGGATAGTCGCTGAGAAAGTTCGCGGGCGTGAATGCCGGTCTGGGATCGGATAAGGCGCGGCGCATGCGTCCATGATGACGTGCCGCATGTCTCAGAAGCATGGCGAGTAACGTTTCCACCGGCGATGCGTGCAGTGCCATCGCATAAAGGCGTGTTCGGGCGATGTAGACCGAAAATTTGCGGTCGTAGTAATCCTTGGTGGTTACATAAAAAGCACCCACGGCTACATTCGAGAAGCGATAGACTGTCGAACGGTCGTGCATGATCATACCGAATTCGGCGATACACGGACCGGATCCGTCCGGCGCAACGCATGTCATCCCGCGTCCGGACATGACATCTCGGTAGTCTTCCCGGAGATCGCCGTCCAGCATCTCTCGGATCCGGTCGGTTTCGTAACCGCAAACTGAGCCCGGCGTATCCCATAATGGAACAACTGTGATCGTTGTCAGAACGTCGTCTAAAGAAAGACTCACAAGAGCATCGATCAGCCCATCATCAAGAATATCGAAATCGGAAAACCATCGTTCGGGAACCTGCGGCAGCAGCACCATGTCGTGCAACTGGCCGAAAACGGCAGCGCTCCGCTGGCGCAATTCGTTGAGATAAGGCTCGGCAAGCGAGGAGAGACTGAGCGAAATTCGCTGCATATTGGCGTCGAGAAACCAATACGCGTGTCCTATATCCGGATGAAACAGAACCATCACATGGATCGGGGCGAAGCAACTCACGATGCCGGTGCACGACCATCCCGGCAGGAGCGGCTGTACCGGGAAGCCGTTTTCATGCACCGCGATACGCTGTCCGTCAGCCAGTTCGGCAAGAAGCTGATTGTCGATCGACGTAAGAGATAGAATGGCCATTCAACCTCACCAGGACGAGGCGCTTCGTCCCGTCTTCGGGCCGGTATCGCCCCAACGTGAGAAGGTCTCGCATGAACATATCCCGCCAGAGAGCTGGAGTTGTCCAGAGTGGGCGCGCGATCCTTTCTGGTCGGGTCGTGCGCTTCACTTCATCGTTTCAACGAGCATCGCAATCCATGGAATGATTCCGTTTGGTTGGAAGATGCTTCCAATCTCCGTGCGACCCATACGGCGTTGCTTCAAACGCTTTGCTTGCGGGCAACGCGCAGTTCGAAGCGAGGGACTCGTGGCCGAGATATGACGTGACCGTCGGCGACAATCGGCGTCGCGCAGTCAGGCGTCAGTGTCGCTCCCAAAATCTCGACCTGATCAAGGTGAAAATATGCGTGGCCGCGTAAGGTGACACGAAAGAAACGTGCGGTGACCGGCTTCTCCGGCATCCAGCTGAATGGTTTGCCGTCCAACCCACCGAACAGAAGCGGCTCGCGCTGTTCGAACACGGTTTCAAGCGGTGCATCCTCTGTGTGTTTGGACGAGAAGGCGAAAAGACTGCAGCGTTCCCCGGAATTGTCGAGTCGGTTGAACAGGCGAACCTGATGGATCGCTGCAACCGTTTGCAGATCGATCTCCCACCATGGGTCTTGTTCTTGGTCGGTGTGGAACTGATAATATCCGGTGATGAGGCCGCTATTGGCGTTGGGAGAACGGAACGGTTCGAACGGCGCAGCCGAGCTCTGGCGCACAGGTCTGCCCAAAGCCAGATTGACGATGCCGACATTCGGGTCGGCCGGGAGAGGCCCAGCATCTGCAAAGCTCCAATAGGGGCTGCGATGCACAATCGATATGCCGTTTCGACTTGCCTGGGTGCGCTGCTGGAAATCGAGCGCGCGCAACAGATCCTCGGCGACTCCGACCGGATCGTTGACCAGATGGTTGCTGTTGAAACCATCCTTCTCGCCAGTATGGGTCAGCACTCCGTCGCCGGGCCTTAGATAAAGCGCGTTGGTATTGTTGGCGCGGTCGACCAGCATGTAATTCGACATGATGGCGCCGCTATATCCGATACCGATGATGTTGCGGCCCGGTGCGAACGCGCTTGCATGCAGGGCCGAATTCGCGAACGAACTGATGAATGGCCGGTTGTGCCAAAGAGCTGCCTGTTCCTCGAGGCTGAGTAGTTCGGGGAACACGATCTCGACTCCATTGCGCTCGAGAACGGCGGTGATTTCGGCCTCGTTCTCAAGACGCTGAACGCCGGATGTCATACGCTCCTTCGATAGAAAGACCGGTCGGTTGTTCGGTTGTCCGATTCGATCGCCGGCGAGGCGAAGTCCCAGCATGTTGCAGAAGCGGGCGTAGGCCCGATGGGCGAAGTGCTCCTCTTCAAACGCGGGCGCGGTGACAAGCATACGCCGAACCACCATAGCCCGGTCGAAGGAAACGAAGCGGTCGCGTGAGAGACCCATCGCGGAAACGAGTTTCGAGAACCAACTTCTGCTGAACCAGTGGTCGAGACCTTCGTGCGTATGCACGAGAATTTTCGCGTCGGGATATTGTTCCCAAAGTCGTGACCAGTAGCGCGACAATGTGGACAGCAGGAAATGACCGAAATGATAGTGCAGCCATCCGCCATAAATGTAGAGATTGTCAGGGGCTGAAGGCAGCGTGTCGATTTCATAGGGCGTGCCCAGACCATGAGCGGCGCCGCCCAAGGGGTTGATGCCGCGAAAATACCAGCTCTGGAAGATCAGTTTCTGGCCGTGATCGAACAAGCCGGCAGGAGAATGCGGGTCATTGAATGGAACGTAGATCACATCGCTGAGCGATAGGATCGGCGGATCGGCCTCCACCAAGGTCAGGCCGCCGGCTATATTGATGCACTTCAGCAGAGCAGCCACCGCATCACCTCTATTCCGGTCGGGGAACAATAGCCGACCTGTCGATTGTTATCCAGTTGTCTCACCGGAACGCAAACCCATCTCTCCATCATGGATATGTCGCCGGTGATCCTTCCCTTCCCGCCGCTGCCGCAGCGGCTCCGCTCCCAGCCCGAATCCTTCATGGTGCTTCGGCGCAATCCGCTCGAGCTCTGGGGAGCGCCAGCCTACCGGGAGCTGATCCTGCCGGGCAGCTTTCTCGGCCGCCAGCAGCTGTTGTTGAACGATCCCGACGCGATCCGGCACGTGCTGCTCGGCAATCACGACAATTACCAGCGCAATGCCCCCGCCAAGCGTGTGCTCGGGCCAGTGCTGGGCGATGGGCTGTTTCTGGCCGAAGGCGACGCGTGGCGTCACCAGCGTCGCGTGATCGCCCCCGCTCTGGCGCCGCGCGTCATGCCGGTTCTGGCGCGACATGTGGTGTCGGTCGGTGATCGGTTCGAACGCGATCTCGACGCCGCCGCCGGCCGTCCCGTCGTGCTGTTGGAATGGCTGCAGCGCCTCGCCCTGGATGTCGCCGGGCAAAGCATGTTCTCGCTCGAGATGGGCCGGTTCGGTGCCGAACTGCGAGGGCTGCTGATCCGCTACGCGCGCGATTTCGCCAAGGTCGGCCTGCTCGACATGGTATTGCCGCAGGATTGGAAGACGCCGCTGGATCGTGGCCGTGCCCGGTTCCGCACCGATTGGCTGGCGCTGATGGACCGCATCATCGAGGCGCGCAGCCGTCTTCCGGCACCCGGCCCGGATCAGCCCCGCGACCTGTTCGACCTGCTACGGGACGCGCGAGACCCGGAGACCGACCTCGGTTTCGACCATGCCCTGCTGCGTGACGAGGTCTCGACCCTGATCCTGGCCGGGCACGAAACCACGGCCGTCACCCTGTTCTGGGCATGCTACGCCGCAGCGCGCCTTCCAGAGATGCAGGACCGGATCGCCGAGGAAGCCGCCGAACAACCGCTCGACGGTGAGCATGCAGCCCAGTCGGTCCGGCAGCTTGTCTTCACGCGTGCGTTCATCGACGAGGCGTTGCGCCTGTATCCGCCGGCCTATCTACTCGTCCGCGAGGCGAGAATGGCCGATCGGATCGGCGATCTCCTTGTCGAACCCGGGACGATCATCAGCATCTCGCCCTGGGTGCTGCACCGGCACGAGCGGCACTGGAACGAGCCGAACCGCTTCGATCCCGCCCGCTTCCTGCCCGGCGCAGCTGCCCCGGATCGGATGGTCTACATGCCGTTCGGCGCCGGACCGCGAATCTGCGTCGGGGCGCAATTCGCGCTCACCGAAGCCACGATCGTGCTCGCGCGCCTGATCCGGCGCTTCCGGATCAGCCTGCCCGAAGGCGGCGCGGTATTGCCGCGCGCGCTGGTCACCACACAGCCGGATCGCACGGTCCGGTTCCGTCTGGTGCCGCGCCGACACTGAGCAAAGAAAAACCCCGGGACCTGCGCCCCGGGGTTTCCATCGACTGTTTCGGCTTCGGGCGTTCGCCCGATCAGACCGTCTTCGCAGTGGCGGAGAGGGTCATCCAGGTCGCTCCGCGCGGAGCCATCGTCAGGCAATGAGACACTGGATCACCTCCTTTCAGTTTGTTGCAGGCCAATCCTGCGCCTCATTCCGACAAACGCGCAAGCGGTTTCAGCTGCCCCTCGACATCC
This sequence comes from Lichenicola sp. GTC18331, assembly GCF_055386855.1. Classification (NCBI taxonomy): domain Bacteria; kingdom Pseudomonadati; phylum Pseudomonadota; class Alphaproteobacteria; order Acetobacterales; family Acetobacteraceae; genus Lichenicola; species Lichenicola sp. GTC18331. Next base: position 2,824,428 of record NZ_AP045015.1, read on the forward strand.
GGCAGATATCCTCCGACACGTTGCCGTCCGGCAGGGCGGTCCGGAAGGTGACGGCGATCGCCTCGGTGGGCGAACAGAAGACGCGGCGGGTGGTCTGCACGCCGATCTGGTCGAAGGAGGCGCCGTCGCCATCGGTCTGGAGACGTAGGGTGCGGATCACCATGCGCTTCGGCTCGCCGCGCGCGCTGGGATCGGCTCCGTCCGGCCCGGCCACGAACAGCAAGGTCGCCGGCATGCCGCCCACCTTGGCGCGGGCCAGAACGAGCGCCCGCCCGCGTCCCTCCAGGCTCGACACCCGAGTCCCGGCCTCGTTCTCGAGCCCGACCACGTCCCAGCCGCGTGCGCCGCTCGCACGGGGCAGCATCGCCATCAATACGGGCGCGTGCCAGACCGGATCGCGCGCTTCCACGATCAGCCCCTGCCGCCCATCCGGCGCCAGATGCGCCACCGTGGTCGCCCCTTCGCCCAGATCGAGCGGCACCACGTTGCCGATCCGGTCGGAGCCGCGCGCGACGCAGCCTGAGAGCGGAACGGAAAGGAGAAGGAGGAGAAGCGGGAAGGATCGGATCATTGGCCGGACCTTAAAGCATGAGCCGACCGAACGGTATCGTGCGACGCAAAGCATGTTCTTTCTTGAAAGAAAGAACCAAAGAACTTCTGTCCATTTGACGGCAAGCAATGTTGTTGCCGTACCAAAACGGGCAGAAGTCTTTTTGCTTCTTTTTCTTCAGAAAAAGAAGGCTCTTCTACAGATCGATATCCGCCATCTGCGCATTGGCCTGGATGAACTGGAAGCGCAGCTCCGGCCGCCGCCCCATCAGATCCTCCACCCGGCGTTCGGTTTCTTCCGCCCGGTCCGCTTTGGTCTCAACGCGCAGCAGGGTGCGGTGTTTCGGGTCCATCGTGGTGCGTTTCAGGTCCGCCGGGGGCATCTCGCCCAGACCCTTGAACCGGCTCACTTCGATCTTCGCTCCGGCCTTGAACGCGGTCTTGATCTTCCGCTCCCGGTCGCGATCGTCCATCGCGTAGACGGTCTTGGCGCCCTGGGTGAGGCGATAAAGGGGCGGCTGGGCCAGGAACAGATGCCCGTCGCGGATCAGCTCCGGCAGCTCGCGATAGAAGAAGGTCATCAGCAGGGACGCGATATGCGCTCCGTCCACATCCGCGTCCGTCATGATGATGACGCGGCCGTAGCGCAGACGGGCGCCGTCGTAATGCTTGCCCTGGCCGCAGCCGAGCGCTTCCACCAGATCGCGCAGCTCCTGGTTGCCGCGTAGCTTCTCGACCGAGGCGCTGGCCACGTTCAGGATCTTGCCGCGCAGAGGCAGAACCGCCTGGGTCTCGCGGTCGCGCGCCTGCTTGGCCGAACCGCCGGCGCTGTCGCCTTCCACCAGGAAGATCTCGGTCTCGGCCGCGTTCTCGCGCGTGCAATCGGTCAGCTTGCCGGGCAGGCGAAGGCGTCGCGTGGCACTCTTGCGCGGCGTGTCCTTGCTTTCCTTGCGGCGCAGACGCTCTTCCGCACGCTCCACGATCGCCGACAGCAACGCGTCGGCCTGGGCCGGATGCCCGGCCAGCCAATGGTCGAACCGGTCGCGCAAGGCCGTTTCCACCAGACGGGTGGCTTCGGTGCTGGTCAGCTTCTCCTTGGTCTGGCCCTGGAATTGCGGGTCGCGGATGAAGGCCGACAGCTTGGCGGCGACGGCGCCCAGCAGATCCTCCGCCGTCACCTGCGCGGCACGCTTGTTGTTGCGCGTCTCGCCCCAGGCGCGCAGCCCCTTCAGCAGCGCGTTGCGGAAACCGGTCTCGTGCGTGCCACCCTGCGGCGTCGGAATGGTGTTGCAGTAGGAGGAGAGTGCGCTCTGCCCGGATTCGAGCCAGGCCACTGCCCATTCGACGCGTCCGGTGCTGCTGCCGTCGGGAGCGGCCGGCAGATCGGCCTCGCCGGACCACAGCTCGCAGAGAAGCGACGGCGATTCGCCCAGCTCGTCGCGCAGGCTGTCGGACAGGCCGCCGGGGAAATGCAGCACCGCCCGGTCCGGCACGTCGTCGCGTCCGGCGACGAGGGACGGGTCGCATTCCCAGCGGATCGTCACGCCCCGGAACAGATAGGCCTTGGACCGGCACAGCCGGAACAGGCGCAGCGGCTGGAACGCGAGCCCGCCGAAGATCTCGGTATCGGGAATGAACGAGATCCGCGTGCCGCGACGGTTCTGCGTCGGCCCGATTTTCTCGACCGGCCCCTGCGGAATGCCGCGCGCATAATCCTGCCGCCACACGGCGCGGTCGCGCGCCACTTCCACCTCCAGCACCGAGGACAGCGCATTCACCACCGACGAGCCGACGCCGTGCAGACCGCCCGAGGTCGCGTAGGCCTTGCCGGAGAACTTCCCGCCGGAGTGCAGCGTGGTGAGGATCACCTCGAGCGCCGAGCGGTCGGTGAATTTCGGGTGCGGGTCGACCGGAATGCCGCGCCCGTTATCGGTCACGGACAGGCGGTTGCCGAGCGACAGTTTGAGGTCGATCGTGTTGGCGTGTCCGGCCACCGCCTCGTCCATGGCGTTGTCCAGGATCTCGGCGGCGAGGTGGTGCAACGCGGTCTCGTCCGTGCCGCCGATATACATGCCGGGCCGGCGCCGCACCGGCTCCAGCCCTTCCAGCACCTCGATGTCGCTGGCCGAATAGCTTGCTTCCGCCGGCGCACGCGCGGGTTTCGGTGCCGCGGGACGTGCGGGGGCAGGGCTCGGCTCGGACTGGCGCACAGGCTTCCCGGCTCCGCTGGAGAACAAGTCGTTCATGATTGGTTCTTGCTCCCCCGCGCTTCGGCGTCAAGGGTATAGGCGAGGCAGCCCAGGCAAAGAAACCCGAGACGGTGCTGCAGGCAGGCCGCGCTTTCGTGAAAACGATCTCACTTGCCGCCCATCCGCTGCGTTGCAACATTATGACGCAAGGCCACGCGGCCCAGGTCGGAGGACGCATGGGTCTCGTGAAATTCGCTCTGAAGTTTCGCGTGACGTTCTACGTGATCGCGGTGCTCATCATGCTGGCCGGCGGCGGCGCCGCCTTCGTGATGCCGCGCGACGTGCTGCCGGAAGTGAACATCCCGGTCGTCACCGTGCTCTGGACCTATACCGGCCTTGCGGCGCCGGCGATGCAGAACCAAGTCACCGCCTATAGCGAACTGGCGCTCGGCAACAACGTGGTCGGCATCCGTGAGATGGACAGCACCACGCTGCAGGGCATCACCATCACCAAGATCTATTTCCAGCCCGGCACCGACATCTCCCTGGCGCTCACCCAGGTCACGGCCGCCACCAACGCCATTCGCGGCCTGCTGCCGCCGGGAATACAGCCGCCGATCATTCTGCGCTTCTCCGCCTCCTCGGTACCGGTGATCCAGATCGCCGCTACCTCCGCCGTGGAAAGCCAGGCCTCGGTCTACAACTACGTGCGCTTCCAGCTCCGGACCACGCTGCAGACCACGCCCGGCACCACCATGCCGCCCCCCTATGGCGGCGTGCCGGAACAGGTGATGATCGATCTCGACCCGCACAGGCTGCAGGCCTACGGGCTCACCCCGCAGGCGGTCGAGACGCAGATCAACGACCAGATTCTGACCCTGCCGTCCGGGCTCGCCAAGCTCGGCCGCACCCAGTTCATCTTCCGCCTCAACACCCTGCCGGCCCTGCTCGACACGCTGAACGAGATTCCGATCAAGGTGGTGAACGGCTCGCCGATCCTGCTGCGCGATATCGGCTGGGCCCGCGCCGGCGGTCCGCCGCAGCAGAACATGGTGCATGTCGACGGCCATCCCGGCCTGCTGCTGCCGATCCTCAAGAACGGCGGCACCTCGACCACGGCGATCACGGCGAACGTCAAGGCGATGCTGCCCGGCATCCGCGCCGCGGCCCCCAAGGACATCAAGATCGTCTCCCTGTTCGACCAGTCGGTGTTCGTGTCCGACGCCATTCTCGACGTGGCGGAAGAAGGCGTGATCGCCGCCGGCCTGACCGGGCTGATGATCCTGCTGTTCCTGGGTTCCTGGCGCCCGACCCTGGTGGTGCTGATCTCGATCCCGCTCGCCGTGCTCACCTCGCTCGCCATCCTGGCAGCGCTCGGCGAAAGCATGAACGTCATGACCCTGGGCGGTCTGGCGCTCGCGGTCGGCATCCTCGTGGACGATGCCACCGTGGCGATCGAGAACACCTATCGCGTGCTGGAAGACGGCACCGACTTCCGCGAGGCGGTGGTGGAAGGGGCCGCCAGCATCGCCAAGGCCACGCTGATCTCCACCCTGTCGATCTGCTCGGCGTTCGTTTCCGTCCTGTTCCTGACCGGCGCGCCCAAATACATCTTCACCCCGCAGGCGCTCGCCGTGGTGTTCGCCATGCTCGCCTCCTACGGCTTGTCGCGCACCCTGGTGCCGATCCTGATCGACGTGCTGGTCGGACCCGAACAGCGGCGGGAGAAGACGGAACAGACCGGAAAGCCCGGCGTCTTCGCCCGCTTCCATGCCGGGTTCGAGCGCCGCTTCAAACGTTTTCACGAAGGCTATCTCGGCCTGCTGCACGCCGTGCTCGAACGCAGGCTCGTCACCGGCGCCGTGGTGGGCTGCGTCCTGCTCGTCGCGGGCTGCCTGTTCCCGTTCCTCGGCCGCGACTATTTTCCCACCATCCAGAGCGGCCAGATCACCCTGCATGTGCGCGCCAAATCAGGCCTGCGCATCGAGGACACCGCCAAGCTGTTCCAGAACGTCGAGGATCTGATCCGCGAACAGGCCGGTCCCGGCGGCGTCGCCACGATCGTCGACAATATCGGCCTGCCGTCGATCACCTATAACCTGGCGTTCAACGACGGCACCTTCATCGGCTACAATGACGGCCAGATCCTCGCCACGCTCAAACCCGGCCTTTCCAGCACGGCGCTGACGAAGAAGCTGCGCGTGGCCCTGCGACAACGCTTCCCCGACGCGACCTTCTATTTCCAGCCCGCCGACATGATCACCCAGATCCTCGATTTCGGCGTGCCGTCGCAGATCGACGTGCAGGTGACCGGGCGGCACAAGGAGGTCGATCTCAAGACCGCCCGCGCCCTGGAAGACCGCATCCGACACATGCCGGGACTGGTGGACGTCCATCTGCAACAGGTGACGGACGCACCCGAATTCTTCACCGAGATCGACCGCCAGCGCGCCGCCGAGCTCGGCCTGACCGAGCAGCAGATCGCCGATCAGGTGAACATCTCCCTGTCCGGCTCGTTCCAGGTCTCGCCCAATTTCTGGACCGATCCCAAGACCGGGATCCCCTGGCAGGTCACGGCGCAGACCCCCGAATACCGGGTCGACAATTTCGGCGCCGTCGCCAACACGCCGATCTATGCCGACAACAACGGCAAGCAGGACGCGCAGCCCATCACCCTGCTGCGCAACGTCGCCACCTTCCATCGCGGGGTGGAGGACAGCGTGCTCAACCACGTCAATGCCGCACCCACCTTCGACATCTACGCCGCGGTGCAGGACAGCGATCTCGGTTCGGCGGAACGCCAGATCGATCGCGTCGTGGCCGAGGCCCAAAAGGCGCTGCCGCCGGGCGATACGATCAAGGTGCGCGGCCAGATCGACAGCATGAACAGCGCCTTCCTGCATATCGAGATCGGCCTCGCCGTCGCCGTGATCGCCGTCTACCTGCTGATGGTGCTGAACTACCAGGATTGGGGCGACCCGTTCGTGGTGCTCTGCGCCCTGCCGCTGGTGTTCTGCGGCATCGTCTTCTCCTTGTTCGTCACCCACACCACCTTCTCGATCGCATCTCTGATGGGGGCGATCATGAGTGTCGGCGTCGCCTCGGCGAACTCGATCCTGCTGGTCACCTTCGCCCGTGAACATCGCATCGAGACCGGCTGCTCGGCGCTGGAGGGCGCCGTCGCCGCCGGCGAGGCGCGCCTGCGCCCGGTGCTGATGACCGCAGGCGCCATGGTGGTCGGGCTGCTGCCGATGGCGCTCGATCTCGGCCAGGGCGGCGAACAGAACGCGGCGCTGGCCCGCGCGGTGATCGGCGGCATCCTGGTCGGCACGTGCTCGACGCTTCTGTTCGTTCCCTTCCTCTACACCCTGCTGCGCAGCGGTCCCGTGCGACCGCCGGAGGACTACGTATGACCGAGCGCGACACCCGGGCGAACGGGAATGGACGCGACGCCGAACGGCCGCCGCCGCCGCCGCGTCGTCTGGCCCTGTTCGTGGCAGCGCCGCTGGGCGCGCTGATCCTGTTCGGCGGCTTCACCCATTGGCGCGAAAGCCGGGCCGCGGACGACACGCAGAAACGGTTCCGGTCCGAGTCGCTCGCGGTTCAGGTCGTCGCCGCCAAAAAGAGCAGCGATCTCGCCGCCACCGTGCTGCCCGGCCAGACCCTCGCCTTCACTTCTGCCGACCTTTATGCCCGCGCCACCGGCTATATCGCCGAGCGGCACGTCGATATCGGCTCGCGGGTAAGGAAGGGCGACCTGCTCCTGCGCATCGCCGCCCCCGATCTCGATCAGCAGCTCGCCCAGGCGCGCGCCCAGCTCGGGCAGATGGAAGCCCAGCTCGCCTCCGCCCACGCGGCCCTCGATCAGGCCCGCGCGACCGACAACAACAACCGGATCAACAGCCAGCGTTCGCGCATCCTGGCCAGCGAGGGCTGGGATACGGCGCAGAACCGCGACAACACCTCCACCAACTATCAGGTCAGCACCAAGGGGGTCAGCAGCGCTCAGGCCGGAATCGGCGTCGCCGTGGCGAATCTGCGCGCGCAGCAGGCGACGGTGGACCGGCTGGTGGCGCTCACCGGGTTCGAGCGTGTGGTGGCACCGTTCGACGGGGTGATCACCGCGCGCGACGTCGATGTCGGCACGCTGGTGCAGAACGACAGCGTGTCCGGCACGGCGCTGCTGCATCTCGATCAGACCGACGTGCTGCGCTGTCAGGTCTACGTGCCGCAAAGCCAGTACGCCGGCATACGCGACGGGTTGCCCGCGAAGATCACGGTGCCGGAACTGCCGGGCCGGGTGTTCGCCGCCACGGTCTCGCGCTCCTCTGCCGCGCTGGCGCAGAATTCGCGCTCCATGCTGGTGGAGGTCGATATCGACAACAAGGACGGAACGCTGAAACCCGGGCTGTTCGTCAATGTCGGCTTCGACATCGCGCGTTCGGCGCCGATGGTCGTGGTCCCCGACGCCGCGCTGATCTTCGACGAGAACGGGCTGCACGTTGCGGTGGTGCGCGACGGCAAGGCGCATATGCAGACGGTCTCGATCGAGCGCGATACCGGCACCGAAGCCGATCTCAGCACCGGGCTCCAGGGCGGCGAACAGGTGATCGTCAACCCGCCGGCCAATCTCGCCGACAATCAGGCGGTGCATGTGGAGCCGCAGCCCAAAACCGGGAGCTGAACCGGGACTGCACAGGCCGCAGGTATGAAAAAGGCCGCCGGAACAGCGTTCCGACGGCCTGGATCGGGTCCGAAGAGGGCTGAATCAGCCCTTGTGGCTCTTGCCCACCGCCTTGATGCGGCGAACGCGGGCGGAGTGGCCCGTCGCGGACGGCGCGGCACAGGTCTCGTAGGAGGCCGGCTGCACGATGTCCTTGGCTTCGGCATAGCCGCCCAGATCGCTCGCATCGCGCAGAACCGCGACCTCGTCGAACATGGACACACGCTGCTGGCAGAACGCCGTGCCGGCCTTCAGGCCACGCTCGGACTGCACGTTGGCGAGCTGGGTGATGTAGTCGTCATGCGCCGTCTGCGCGCCGCGGCCGTAGGTGCTACGGAAATAGGAGTTGAGCGCGGTTTCCTGGGCGGTCAGGTCCGGGCGGAACTTCTCCACAAATGCGTTGTAGCGGTCCTGGGCGTTGCAGGAGAGGGCGGTGACCATCAGCTCGCTCTTCAGGCCCTGCACGTCGAAAGCCTGCCGCGCCGAGGAGATGCCGCACTGGCCGGCAGCGAAAGCCTGGCCGCACAGCAGCGTCGCGACGGCTGCCCCTGCTGCGACGCGCCTCTTGAGGAAGGACATGGTGTTCTCCGAAACCAGATTCGTGACAGCGAACGCGTTTTCGAGCGAGGCGGCGAATGCCGGGCGCTCATCCTGAGCATGAGGTTGCAGCGCTAACATGCAGTTCTGCAACCGTTTTGATGCCCCTCCTGTTCGACGTCCCGTATCTGTTGCCGAAAGGCATCGGTCGGTGACGAACTGTCCGGACGCGGTTGCTTAATCCTCCGTGTGAACTCGGGCAAGCCGGGGACGAGGGTGTTTCCGGCTGCGCATCCTTTCGCTGGAACCGGTTATCGACCGGGATCACGGTGCTTTCGGGGCAGCGTCCGGTGTCGGCCCGCCGCCCGAGCCAAAATCGGTACGGACGTCCGCCCGGTCGCCGTTCCGAGGCGGCCGGCGCGCCGGTGCCGGCAGTTCGCGGCGCAGTTTGCACACGCGAAGCCTTTCCCCCTGCTTGCTTTTGTCTTATGGCACCTCACCCCGCACCCGTCGCGGGCTGCCAGTGTGTCGGAGCTGTCGAGTGCGCGTGCGAGTTGCTGCAACCCTTCTCACGACCGGCCTCGTCATGGCCGGCTGCGCCCCCAAGATGGCCCCCGCGCCGCAGGTGGCGATCGCGCCGGACCCGTTCGGCTACCTGAAGCAATCCGCCGTCTGCACGCTCGGCCCGGTGAAGACCGATCCGGCCGGAAACCGCGTCGTGCAGATGAGCGTGCGCTCCGACGATGGGCGCTGCGCCGTGGCCGTGGCTCAGCCGGGCAACACTGCCTACGCCTCGTTCGTGCTGCTGACCCTGCCGGCGCACGGCAAGGCGATGATCCACAACTACAACAACCAGACCCTGGTGGATTACACCCCCACCACCGCCTATGCCGGCCCGGACAGCTTCACCGTGAGCCTGATCCCCAGCGCCACCGGCCCGCGCACCACGCTGCGTGTGGATGCCACCGTGGACGCCACGGGCGTCGTCGTGCCGCCCCCGCCGGTCGTGGCCGCCCCGCCGCCGCCGAGCAAGAGTACCCACACCACGCGCCGTCACACGCGCCGCAAGGGTGGTTGAGTCCGGATTTCTCTCGTTCCGCGTTTCTGATCGACGGCTTCTTCCGGCCCATGTCGGCTTAGCGGCCGACGGCTGACTTCAGCGCGTTGTGTCCGTCCATGACCGCAGCCGGTCCGGTCCGATATCGGGCCGGCTGCGCGTCGTGACGCACGCGCATGGCGGGCCTTGTTCCGTCCGCGGAGGGACATCGTCTGGTTGGACGATGCGCTGAACGTCGCACCGCCGGGTATTCGGCCGATTTCATGGTCTTTCCCCGCGCTTGCATTGAGATCTAAAGAGGCTCAATGCGGCCCTTTTCGACCAGATTGGCGAAATCCCCGAAAGTTCCCTAAGCGCGAACATTTATTTTCGGCCGTTAACAATCTGGAAACCATTCCGATATCGAATCATCCCAGATCTGAGGAGATGGGACTGTGCTCGCTAGTATCCGGATTCTTCCGCGCCTGATGATCGGGTTCGGGGTGCTCGTTCTGATGATCGCCCTCCTCTGCGTTACGGCGATCCACTCCGGCCGGATGTCGAAAAGCGCCTTCGAGGAGGTCGATCGCCTCCAGAACGCCGAAACGCTCGATCTCCAGATCGAGGCCGATCTGTTCAAGATGCGTATGACCGTCTGGCAGTCGCTGGCCATGAACGATCGGAACCGCTGGGATCAGGCGATGACGCTGCTTCACACCATGCAGCAGCGGCTGTCCGATCTCCGTGCAAAGACGCTCGATCCGGACCGGCTCCAGAAAGTCGATGCGTTGGCGAGCGCGGTGACCAGCTACGAGGGCGTCTCGATGCGCCTGCGCGCGCTCGGCGGCGAGAACGCGGCACTGACCACCGGGAATGGCCCCGCCGCCGTCGCCGCCGCCATGCAGTCCGGCAACGCCATCGTCGAGATCGCCGAGCCGCTGGCCAAGGCCTATGACGACGCGAGCAACGAGGCGACCGGCCGCGGCGACCGGCAGATCACCTCGCTCCTCGTGATGTCCGCGATCCTCGGACTCGCCAGCATCGTCGTCGGCATCGTCTTGTCGGTCGTGATCGGCGTCAGCATTGTGCGGCCGATCCGGGGTTTGACGGGCGTGATGCGACGGCTGGCCGACAAGGAGATGTCGGTCGAGATCGATCAGCAGCATCGCAAGGACGAGATCGGCGAGATGGCCGGCGCCGTGCAGATCTTCAAGGCCAACATGATCCAGGCCGACGAGCTGGCGGCGGCTCAGGAAGACGAGCGCAAAGCCAAGGAGCAGCGCGCCGCCACCCTCGAGACGCTCATTACCGGCTTCGAGGCGCAGATCGCCGGCATGATCGGCGTGCTTGCATCGGCATCCACCGAGCTCGACATGACGGCACGCGAAATGTCCATCACGGTGGAGCGGACCGGCCAGCAATCCGGCGTGGTCGCCGATGCCGCCCGCGCGGCGGATGACGGCGTGCAGAGCGTGGCCGCGGCCGCCGACCAGCTCTCGGCGTCGATTCGCGAGATCACCCGGCAGGTCGCGACCGGCGCGCAGCAGGCCACCACGGTGGCGGACAACGCCAAGCAGACGGATGTGGTGGTCGGCCAACTCGCGGAAGCGTCCGGTCGCGTCGGACAGATCGTCGACCTGATCTCGCAGATCGCCGCTCAGACCAATCTGCTGGCGCTGAACGCGACCATCGAGGCGGCGCGTGCGGGCGAGGCCGGCAAGGGATTCGCCGTGGTGGCGTCCGAGGTGAAATCGCTGGCGCAGCAAACGGCGAAGGCGACCGAAGGCGTCGGCGAGCAGGTGTCTCAGATCCGCTCGGCGACGGAAGCGGCGGTGGCCGCCCTGGCCGGGATCGCGTCCGGGATCGGCGATATCAGCCGGTCCTCGGTGATGATCGCGGCGGCGGTCGAGGAACAAGGCGCCGCCACGGGCGAAATCGCCCGCAACGTGCAGCAGACCGCCGGCAGCACGCGGATGGTGACGGACAATATCGTCGAGATCAGCCGGGCCGCTCAAAGCAACGGCGCGGCGGCAACCCAGGTGATGGCGTCGGCGGGCGAATTGTCCCGTCAGGCCGAGACGCTGAACCAGGAAGTCTCGCAGTTCCTGCGACTGGTGAAGAGCGCCTGATCCGAAGCCGGTTCCCGGCCGCCAAAACGGTGGGCCGGCCGGTTTCGGCGACCGGGCGGCGCGCGAAACGGCGTGGTCTCTTTCGCATGCGGCGAAGGGGCGCCGCGCGCGTCCGCCCGGTTCGCGCGCCGGGATCGCCCGCCTGATCGGCTCACTGTTTCGGCAGCGCACCGTCCGGCGCGCCCGCCAGGGTCAGCAGCGCCTCGCGGCCAACCCGGGAGCAGAACTCACCGAAGCCTTCGTCCTTCAGCCCCTGTTCCGCCCAGCCGGTGAACAACGGCGCGAAGGCCTCGCCCAGACGCGCTTCCGGCACACGCTCCAGCAGGCGGAACGACAGGGTGTGCCCGTCGAAATCGCCGCCGACATAGATCGCGTAATGGCCGGGAATCCGTCCCACCAGACCGATATCGCCGGAATAGGAGCGCGCGCAGCCGTTGGGGCAGCCGGTGATGCGCAGACTGATACGCCGGTCCTGCAGACCGAGCGAACGCAGGATGCCGTCCAGGCTGGCGACGATCGGTTCGCGCACGCGCTCGGCTTCGGTGAGGGCCAGGCCGCAGGTCGGCAAAGCCGGGCAGGCGAGGGCGAAACGCTCGAAGGTCGAGAGCGCGGACGCCGGGACCACGCGATGGGCTTCGAGAATGCGGTCGATCTCGCCGCGATGCTCCGGGCGCACGTTGGACAGCAGAACATCCTGCTGCGCCGTCATCACCGGATCGACGCGGAACCGCTCCACGATCTCCCGCAGCGCCGTGCGCAGCGTGCTCCCCTCGCTGTCGCCGATCCGGCCCGACGGCACCGGCACGCCCAGCCACCACAGCCCGTCGCCCTGCTCGTGCCAGCCGAGCAGTTCGGGGATATGCAGCCGCGCGGTCGGCCGCGGCGGCTCCAGTTCGCGCCCGGCATAGGCGTCGAGCTGCTGCTTGCACCAGGGCAGGCCGTGATCTTCCACCACGTATTTCAGACGCGCGCGCTTGCGGTCGGTGCGGCCGCCATGGTCGCGATGCAGCGACACCACCCAGCGCGCGGCATCCTCCAGCTCGTCAGGGCCGACGAAGCAGATCGGCGAGGCCAGACGGGGAAAGGTGTCGGCACGGTTGTGCGTCATGCCAAGCCCGCCGCCGATGGCGACATTGTAGCCCAGCAACGTGTCCTCGGCGTCGAACACGGCGATGAAGGCGAGGTCGTTGGCCAGAACGTCGGCGCTGTTGTCGCTCGGCGTGGCCAGACCGATCTTGAACTTCCGCGGCAGATAGGTGTCGCCATAGAGCGGGTCGTGCTCGTCGAACCCCGCCACGGGCTCCTCGTCCAGGAAGATCTGATAATAGCCCCGGCTTCTCGGCAGCAGGGCGGTGGACAGAAACCGCGCGTCTTCCTGCAGGCGCAGATGCTGCGTGTCGCGTCGCGGCGCCGCAGTGGTCATCACATTGCGCACCACGTCGCCGCAGGCGCTCATGGTGGTCAGAAGCGCGTGGTTGATCGCCGCGATCGACGGCTTCAGATCCGCCTTCAACACGCCATGGAACTGGATGCCCTGCCGCGTGGTGATCCGCAGCGTGCCGTTGGCGTAGTCGTCCGCCAGACGGTCGAGCGCCAGATACTGGTCCGCGGTCAGCATGCCGCCCGGCATGCGCACGCGCACCATGAACTGGTACTCCTTTTCTTCCTTGCGCTGCTTGCGCTCGGTCGCGGTGTCGCGATCAAACTGCTCGTAGGAACCGTGGAATTTCAGAAGGTTGTAAGCATCCTCGCTGACCTGGATGCCGCCCTCGGCCAGTTCCTCGGCCAGACGGCCGCGCAGCCCATGGCTGTTCAGCTTCAGCGTTTCCACACCGGTCGGCTTCTTGGGCGCCGGGTTCGGCATGCCGGCAACGGGGGACGCGGGAACGGACTGGTCGGGCACGAGGCAGAAACCTTCGGGATGCGGAGGATCGGCCGGGACGCGCGCCCCGGCCGTCGAAAGCGGAACGGCCTACTTCGCCGTGCCGGGCTGCTTCACCAGGCGCAGATACGGCTTCAGCGTCTTCCAGCCGTCCGGGAACAAGCCCTTGGCGGTCTCGTCGTTGACGCTCGGCGCGATGATCACGTCGTCGCCGTGCTTCCAGTTCGCCGGCGTCGTCACCTTGTGCGCGTCGGTGAGCTGGAGGCTGTCGATCACGCGCAGCACCTCGTCGAAATTGCGCCCGGCCGAAGGGGGATAGGTGAGGCTGAGGCGCACCTTCTTGTTCGGGTCGATCACGAACACGGTGCGGACCGTAATGGTCGGATCGGCATCCGGATGCACCATGCCGTACAGGTTCGAAACCTTGCGGTCCGGATCGGCGATCATCGGGAAATCGACGACGGACCCCTGCGTTTCCGCGATGTCGCCTTCCCAGGCGTGGTGGCTGTCCACTGGGTCCACGGACAGGCCGATCACCTTGACGTTGCGCTTGGCCCATTCCGGGCCGAGCTTCGCCACGGCACCCAGCTCGGTGGTGCAGACCGGGGTGAAATCCTTGGGATGGCTGAACAGAACGCCCCAGCTCCCGCCGAGCCATTCATGGAATCGGATTCGGCCCTGGGTCGTATCCTGCTCGAAATCGGGTGCGATCTGGCCCAGTTGGATCGACATGAGAACTGTTCCTTCGGTGCTTCGGAGCGGCTGGCACGGTTCGAGCGTGGAATCATCGGATAACACGCAAAACGATCGGCAGCGTCAATCCGACCACGACGCAGGTCTGTGGATTGCGCCGCGCGGAGGAGCGGCGTCCGGAAACCGCCAGCCTACCAGCTATATGGAGAAGGAGATCGGCTCGGAAAGGGGGCGGCGCAAACCAGCGGCCTCTGCGCGCCGCACCAGGTCGTCCAGAGTCAGCCCGTCCAGCTCCGCGCGCAGCCTGTCGTCCAGCGCGCGCCAGCTCGGTTCCACCACCTTGGCGAACAGGGCGCCCACAGGCCCGTCCTCGCTGCCGCCATCGTCGGCGACGGTCACATCCACCACGTCGCTCAGGCGGATATCGCGACGCGGACGACCGAGACGGTAGCCGCCGCGCGGACCGCGAATGCTTTCCAGCAGCGACGAGCGCGACAAGGCCTGCAACACGGGCTCGATGCCGCGACGGGCCAGACCGGCACGCTCGGCGATATCGGCGGCACTCACCGTGCCGGCGCGTCCGGCGTGAAACGCCACGTCCAGCATGATCAGCACGGCGACCATCGCACGATCCCGGCGCAGCAGCATTCCCATATCCTCGTTCTGCGACGCCAGGCGGCATCGGTTCGGGCGTTGTGACGGTGCATACCAGTTCCGCGCCGCCTTATCCACGACGCAGATCGGTGTTATAGAAGAGGCATGACAAAGAACGATCGGCCGACCCCTTCCGTTGATGCCGGTTTCGCGGCGCCGCGAGGCCGGATCTACAACTCCGTGGTGGAAACGATCGGCGGCACGCCCCTGGTGGCGCTGCCCCGCCTTGCCGCCGAAGACGGGTTGCTGGCCCGCGTCGCGCTGAAGCTCGAGTTCTTCAACCCGCTCGGCTCGGTGAAGGACCGGATCGGCGCCGCCATGGTGCTGAACGCCGAACGAGACGGCCTGATCGCGCCGGGACGCACCGTTCTGGTCGAGCCCACCTCCGGCAATACCGGCATCGCGCTCGCCTTCGTTGCCGCCGCACGCGGTTACCGTTTGATCGTCACCATGCCGGAAGGCGCCTCGATCGAGAGGCGCAAGATGCTGCGTCTGATGGATGTCCAGCTCGAACTCACGCCGGCCCGTCTCGGCATGGCCGGCGCCATCGCCCGGGCGCAGGAAATCCTGAACGAGACCCCGGACAGCTGGATGCCGCGCCAGTTCGACAACCCGTCCAACCCCGAGATCCATGCCGCCACCACGGCGGAAGAGATCTGGGCCGACACGGCGGGCGAGGTCGACATCGTCGTCGCCGGAATCGGCACGGGCGGCACCGCCACCGGCATCGCTCGCGCGTTGAAGCCGCGCCGTCCCGGTTTGAAGGTGTTCGGTGTGGAGCCGACCGAAAGCGCGGTGCTGAACGGCGACGAGCCCGGCCCGCACGGCATCCAGGGCATCGGCCCCGGCTTCTGCCCGACCGTTCTGCAGCTTGACGCGCTGGACGGGGTGATCACCGTGTCCGAGCGCGAATCGATCGCTGCTGCGCGACGCTGCGCCCGGATGGAAGGGCTGCCGATCGGCATCTCGTCGGGGGCCGCTCTGCATGCGGCCCTGGGTCTGGCGGCGAGAAAGGAAAACAAGAACAAGCAGATCGTCGCGATCGTGCCGTCCTTCGCCGAGCGCTACCTGTCGACCTCCCTGTTCGCCGGTCTGACCTGACGCCGGGAGAATGCGCGGCGCGGACCGGAAAGGCCCGCGCCATTAAGTTGCTTAGTGCAGGATAATCTCGACGCGACGGTTCTGCGGCTCGCGCGCATTCGGGCCGGTGGCGACGAGCGGGTGGGTCTCGCCGTAGCCGTGGATGTCGATCGCCGACGTCGGAACGCCGTCGCGCACCAACTCGGCCTGCACGCTCTTCGCGCGCCGCACCGACAGGGCCTGGTTGTAGGCCGCACCACGCGCGCCGCCATGGATCGACGAGGTGTCGGTGTAGCCGTTGACCTCGATCCGGGTGGTCTGGACGTGGGTCGAGGCCTGGGCGGCCTGGGCGACGATCTCACGTGCCCGTGCGGTCAGATCCGAGCGGTCCCAGTCGAAGAACACGAGATAGGTGCGCGCTTCGGCCGGCGGCGGAGCGACCGGGATCGCCGGCATGACCGGCGGAGCCGGCGGCGGGGCCGGGTTGAACTCGTAGCGCACGCCGACCAGCAGCGAATGGTTGTAGTTGGTGGTGATGTCCTGATTGCCGCGTGACACGCCATAGGGCTTCGGACCGAACGCGCCTTCCGTTCCGATGCCGTCGCCGGTGAAGCGCTGCGGGCCGAGCAGGGAGGTGAAGCGGTATTCCACCGTGGTGCTCAGGCCGACCACCCAGGGCACCGGAACCGATAGGCCGAAGATGCCCTGATACATGAACGAGCCGTCGCTGGTGCCGCCGATGCGCTCCGCATACGGATAGTTCGTGCCGGCATAATGCGCGGCGGTGTGCGCCCAGCCATAGCCGGCGCCGACACCGAAATACGGGTAGAGCCAGCTCTTGCCGATATCCATGTCGAACAGGGCGTTGACCATGCCGCCATAGGTTTCCTGGTAGCCGCCGGCCAGGGTCGGGAAGCGGGTGCCGCGGAAATGCTGCAGCGGGTCGTTGCGGTAGTTGCCTTCCACTTCGACGCGGAAGCCGTTGCCGAAGCCCCAGCCGACGCTGCCGAGCCCGACCACGCCGGCGCCATAGCGCAGCTGGCCGCTCGGCTGCTGCGGTGACAGACGCACCGTCTGGTCCTGGGCGAGATTGCCGCCGCCGCCGAGGGCGACATAAAGACCCTGAACGGGCTGCGCGACCGCCTTGGAGGCGCCGCCGAGCACGGCGCCGCCTGCCAGGGCGAGGGCGGACACCGTCCAGAACCAGTTGCGTCGTTCCATCGTGCGCACGCCCTTATCGTTTCGCCCCGTCACAGGGCCGGCAGCCGGCCGCGACGCAGCCGTATTCCCAATCCATCGCACGTAGCCGGTTTTCGTTGCGGGTTGAAGCACTCCTGTCGGGAGTGATGCAGGAGGGCCACAGGGAGGCCTTCGCAGATCGTATCCCAGGTGAACAATCTGTGACTTTTCCGCAACGAGCGGCGTGCATCTTGCGGGAAGGTTCCATGCGGGGATTGCATGGGTGGGCATTGCTGCCGTTTAAAGAGCGCAACCATCGGCGCGGCGACCCGCCTGATCCGATGACCCCCCATCTTCTGCGAAGAGGTCGATCTCCAGGCTCCATACGACAGATACCGACACCAACATTGCGGTATCGGTTCAATGTCGAAGGGAGAACGATCTGTTCGGTTCTGTGTCTGTCTCGTTCCAGTGCGTCCCGGTCGGGCGCAGCCGGAAATGGAGTTGAAGTCGATGACGCCCCGCTTCCTGTCTTCCCGCGCTTTGCTTTGCGGTTCGATCGCGGCCATGGCGCTGGCGCCGGTTCTCGGCGCGGCACCCGCGCTCGCGCAGATCACCGGCACGCCGCTGGCGTCGACCGCCGCAGCCACCAAAGCCGGTACGGCTCCTCCGAGCTCCGAGAACGTGGTGGTGACCGGCTCGCGTCTGCGCGTCAGCAACGCCACGGCCGAGTCGCCGATCACCGTCGTGACGGCGAAGCAGATCGAGCAGTCTTCCGCGCAGACAATCGAGGATGTGCTGACCAAGCTGCCGTCGATCGGAACCGACGGCATCGCAGGCGGCACCAACAACGGCTCCAACGGCGCCTCCTGCCTCGACATCCGCAACCTGGGCATCACGCGCACCCTGTTCCTGGTGGACGGGCGCCGCTTCGTGCATTCCGGCTTCGGCTCGGGCAATGACTGCGTCGATCTCGACACCATTCCGATCAACATGGTGGAACGAATCGAAGTGCTGAAAGACGGCGCCTCGACCATTTATGGCGCCGACGCCGTGGCCGGTGTTGTCAACATCATCATGAAGAAGAACTTCGTCGGCACCCAGCTGAACCTGGGTGGACGCATCACCGCGTCCGGCGACAATACCACCGGTGACATCGCCGGCATGACCGGGTTCGACTTCGCCCAGGGCCGCGGCAACGTCGTGCTCAGCGGTCGGTATGAGGATTCCGGCCCTGTCTACCAGAGAGACCGTGATTGGGCGTCGCCGGTTGCGGTGGCGGATCAGGGAATCGGCAATCCGTATCTGTTTGGTTCCGGCTACGTCACCAACGGCCGCGTCTTCAGCTCGGCAGACGGAAGTCCGCTTGGGACTACCGTGAATAACCAGCTGGTTCCGTTCCGGAACCGTTATCTCGGGGCCAACGGCGGCAACCCGACGGCAAACGGCCGCTACGACTACGGCTACGACAGCTATCTGTATAAGCGTCTGACGGACGGGCAGCTCGACGGCAATGCGCATTTCGACGTCAACAGCCACCTGACGCTGTACGCCTCGACCTTCTACACCCACAAGAACACTCAAACTCAGCTGTCCGGCCAGCCGATCACCGGCAACCCGAACACCGGGCAGTCCTTCGACGTTCCGCAGGGCAACCCGTTCGCCGAAGCGCTCGGTATCGACCAGAACGTCTTCATGACCCGTCGGATCACCGATTGGGGCGTGCGTGATTACAACGCCAGCACCGATGCCTTCCAGGCCACTGGCGGCGCGCGCGGCAACATCTGGGGCAACTGGGATTACGACGCTTACTACACCTACGGAAAGTCGGTCGCGAACATCGCGTATACCGGACAGGTGCAGTGGAGCCACCTGATGAACTCGGTCGGCTTCGAAAGCCTGAACGACGGTGTCATCGACGATGGCATCTATAATTCTGGTGTCTGCACAGGCAATTGTTCGCCGCTGAATCCGTTCGGCGCCAACAATGCCAGCGCCGCGGCGATCAAGTACGACACCTTCACCGCGCATTCGGCGGCGATCTATCAGTTCCGCGACGTCGGCGCGACCATCACCAACAACAAGCTGCTGAAGCTGCCGTACGGTCCGCTCGGCCTTGCTTTGGGCATGGAGCATCGCGGCGAGAACGGTGCGTATCATCCCGACGGCATCATCCATGCCGGCGACTCTACCGCGGCGATCGAGAACCCGACCGGCGGCGGCTTCGACGTGACGGAAGTGTTCGGCGAGTTGAACATCCCGCTGCTGAAGAACCTGGTGATGGCCAAGGATCTGCACGCCGACATCTCCGGCCGCTGGTCCGACTACAACACCTTCGGTTCGGTGGAGAACTGGAAGGCCGGCATCAATTGGTCGCCGACGCAGGATATCCGCTTCCGCGCCAATATCGGCACCTCCGTCCGTCAGCCGGCGATCGCCGAAGCGTTCGGCGGCCGCACGCTCGGCTTCAACCAGGCGAACGATCCGTGTGACGCCAGCGTGTCCGATTACGGTTCGCTGAACGGCGTCGTTGCTGCGAACTGCGCCAAGCAGGGCATCAACCGCTCCACTTATTCCGAGCAGAGCCAGCAGATCGCCACCCTGACGGGCGGCAATCCGCAGCTGAACCCGGAATCGTCGCGGACCTACACGATCGGCACCGTGATCACCCCGCGTTGGGTGCCGCATCTGTCGGCTGAGATCGACTACTGGCATACGAAGATCGAGAACCAGATTGGCACCACGGGCACTCAGTACGTGCTCGACCAGTGCTATACCAGCGTGAACTTCTCGAGCCCGTACTGCGCCAATTCCGGCCAGCGCCTCGCTTCCACGCAGCTGAACAACGTCGTCGCCGTCTACCAGAATCTCGGCGAGTTGCGTGCTAACGGCATTGACTTCGATCTGAGCTACTACTGGAATCTGGGCCGCGGTCAGCGTCTGACGCTGACCAACTCGCTGACCGACCAGATCGGCTTCGTTCAGCAGCTGCAGAACAACGGTCCGTTCATCAACCTGAAGGGGCGCCTCACCGCCATCAACACCGGCCTGTATCTGGCGGGCTATCCGGTGCTGCGCGATAACGCGACGCTGGCCTACTCCAATGGCGGCTTCAACTTCTCCTGGACGGTCCGCTACATCGACGGCATGAACTATGCGGACTCGAGCGGTAATTCTCCTTCTGCCGGCTCCCGCTTCTTCAAGACGAACGAAGTTTTCTACCATGACATCAGCGCCACCTATAACTGGAAGAAGTTCCAGCTCGTGGGCGGTATCGACAACCTGTTCGATCGGACCCCGCCGTTCGCGCTGGACGCCAGCACCAACACGGCGCCTCAGGTCTACGACGTGCTGGGCCGCACTTTCTACGCGCGCCTGCAGGTTCGCTTCTAAGCTGGATCGGTCCGGCCGCCTTTCCGGCGGCCGGACTTCGTGTGAGGGGAATACGATGTTCCGTCTCGTTTCGTCTGCACTGGCTGTTTGTGCGATCGCCACACTGGCAGCCTGCGATACCGGTCCCTATACGCCGAGCCAGCATCGCTCCTACAGCGATGCTTCAACGGGGAGCTTGTTCTCGGGCGCGGATACGGGGGCGCATGACGGCACCACCGACCCGGGACTCAGCGCCAATGGCGCCGGTGGCCCTGGCGGCGCGCGCTAAACCGACGCGGGCGGTTCAGCTCGCGTCCAGTTCCCGTAGCAGCGGAGTCAGCGGCGCCACATAGTCTTTCCAGAGACCGACGCCGTCTGCGTTGACCGGGCGCTTCACCTGTTCGCGGCTGGCCGTGTTCGCGACGCGATCCTGTTGATGGAACGCCTCGCAGGCCGGGTCGTGCGGCAGGTCCAGAAACGCCAGGATCCGGGTCAGCGTCCCGGAAAAATCCTCGATCCAGTCGGCATGGTTCACCGACAGCATGCGCAAGGGCAGCGTGGTCCGCCAGTGACGCGCCAGCCTGTTCTGTTGCGCGATGTACCAGCCCAGATCGGCGGGATCGTGTGCATAGGGGTGATGCCCGAGGAAGCGCTGCCGGAAGATCGACAGACCGACGTCGCGTGGGTCGCGGTCGCAGAAGATCACGCGTGCGCCGGGAAGAAGCCGTGCGATGAAGGAAAGAAACAGGAGATTGTCCGGCATCTTGTCGAGCACGTAACGTCGACCGGGTGCCAGTGCCTTCAGTTCGCCGAGATAACGTTCTGCGGCGTCTGCCAGCGTCTCTCGATCCAGCCCGGCGACAGTCTGCAATGCGGTGTCGATCGCGGTCTCGCCCGTCAGCTTAAGCAGGTTTTCGCGGATGGCGAGGCGCTCGCCAGCGCCGTGAACGTCGCGATGGGCTGCCAGGATGTGTTCCAGCAAAGTCGTGCCGGTGCGGGGCAGGCCTACGATGAAGACCGGCGTCTGGTCCGTGACGCCTGAATCGCTACCGGGCCGAACGCGCAGGATTTCGGTCAGAAGTGACTGATGCCTGTCGCGCGAGAAAGGTTGTGCGGCAGCCAGCAGGGCGTGCCCCGCTTGCCAATGGGCGAATGCCGTGTCGGGGCGTTTCTGCGCGTGATGCCAGTCACCCAACAGGAACAAGGCGTCCAGCCTGTCCTCGATCCAGAAATCGTCCCGCCGCATTGCCAGGGTGCCGAGCCAGTTCGCCAGCCCGGGCAACGCATCGTTGCGCCCGTCCAGGGCTGCCAGTCGGAAGCCATGCCGCACGAACAGGATCTCCGCGGCGCCGGCATCGCCGGTCTCGCGTCCGAGCCAGGCGCGAGCGTCGTCGATCCGTTTCGCCGACAGCAATGCGGCGATCCGAACCGCCCGGGCGTAGGGATTGGACGCGGTGCCGAGGAGTGCCAGGGCTTCCGCGTGCTGGTTGTTCATGACGAGGCACGCCGCCCGGACGGCGTCGATGGCAGCGTCGCCGTTCGGCGTCGTTCGCAGCATCGCCAGCGCCGCGAGCGGTTCCCCGGACACGTGCAGCACCCGCGCCAAAGGCACGATCACTCCCTGATCGTCCGGCGAAAGCGCGGCGGCCCGTTCCAGCGCGACGCGTGCGTCGACGATCCGATCAAGTGCCAGACAGGCCAGCCCGAGAGCGCGCCAGGCCCCCGCATCCGGTTCTGCGAGCGATGCGAGTTCGGCCTGCCGCAGCGCATGGATCGCGTCCGGTAGCGCGGGCGCCAGCGTCACCGCGCCTTGCGCGGCAACGAGAGCCTCCGCCGGCCGGTTCGCGGCCAGCAGGGCGCGGGCGCGATGGACGAGCGGAGCAGGGTCGTCCGGTCGGAGACGTGCTGCGGCCAGCAGCGCCTCGGCCGCCGCCTCGCTCCGACCGACCGATTGCAGGGCAATGCCGTGCCAGAGTGCGGAGACCGGATCGGTTGGCGCCAGTTGTACGGCGCGGCGCAGATGGCGGACGCCGCGTTCGGCCTCGCCGGTGCGGACCAGCGCCATGCCGCAGCATCGCTGCAGCACGGCGTCGGACGGAAGATGGTGCAACAGTGCACCCAGCATCGGTGCCGCCCGCCGGTAATCGCCCGCTTCGAACGCGCTGAGTGCTTCCTGCCGCGGAGGTATGGCCGGCTGCCGCGGCATCTTGCTCAGAGCTTGGTCACCATCACCTGCGAGGTGGAGAGTTCCATCGGGTTTTCCGGCTTGTCGGCCAGGAACTCCTCGAACGCCTCGCGCACGCCGGCCAGATACGAGAAATCGTGGCTGATGATGACGCCGCCCGGCAGCATGCGCGGATAGAAGAAGTTGAGGCAGGCGAGGGTGCCTTCCTTCAGATCTACGTCCAGATGTACCAGCGAGAACTGGCGATCGGCGCAGGAAACGTTCTCGCCTGTGAACATCCCCTTGTGGAAATGCAGGTTGGGCTGATCGGCGAGATAGGCCTTCACCGCTTCGAGCGAGGCGGCGTAGTGGCCACGGCGCATGGAGGTGCGCTCGGAGCGGTCCGGGTCGGGCAGGCCTTCGAAGGTGTCGAACAGATGGAGCTCGTCCGGCCGTCCGCCCAGGCTGATCAGCTTGGCGGAGCAGCCCTGGAACACGCCGACCTCGGCCATGATCCCGCCCACGGCGCGCTGGGCGCGGGCGATCGAATGGATGGTGAAGGCCTCGTTGCCGCTGAGCAGGCTTTCGCGCTCGCTGCGGACGCGGCGGATGGTCTGCATCGCGCCCTTCTGCTTGTGGCCGCCCATGATGGCCAGCTCGACCTGGGCCAGCGAGCCGACGGTGAGGCGGCGCACGGCACGGCTCTTGGCGAAAAGCTGGTGGATGATGGCCTGGGCGCTGCGCGTGCGTGTGCGCGTCGGGCTGGCCGCGCGGCTGGTGGGAGCGGGAGCAACGAAGCTCTGCGCGGACTGGTCGGGAATCGTCGTTACTCCGGGATCGAACCGGCGCAGCGTAGCAGGGGAAAGCGTCCCGGTCGCCGGGCCGTGGGACGTGTTACGGCGTTTTCAGACGATCACCACGCCGGGAGGCGCTTGCAGGTCCGGCCCCTCGATTTCCAGCACCCAGAGATCCGGATCGCGCGAGACCTGACGGGCCACATAGGCGTCGGCCTCGGCTTCAATTACCGGCTCGTCGCCTGTGCCCCGGCTCCAGGCGGCTTCGCCATCGCGCGTGCGGGTCTGGGTGAGGACGACGGTGCGGCCGGCGCGGTCGCGCAGCACCAGCAGGATCGCGCCCGCGTCCTCGTCGCCCCGGCGCAGCACCATGCCGGAACGTCCCGACCCGTTGGCGGTGCGGACCATGGCGCTGGCGCGCAGGCCGGATTTCAGACGGGGTTCGGTCATGGCCTCGCGGCTCCTATTGGCCGATGCGCCGGTCCGACGGCGTCGGCACCAGGGCGGCCTGATAGGCGCCGGGCGTGTCCAGCAGGGTGCGCGCCGCGTCCAGATCGGCATCGCCGCCGATCGCCGCTGGGCAATGGGCGCGCAGTTCGAGGATGCGTGCGGTCGGCAGCGGCGAGCGCGCGGCGCGTTCGGCCATCACCGCCTCGCGCTGGTCGAACACGCCGTCGCTGAGATCCTGGAGCTGCCGGTCGAGCTCGGCCTGACCGAGCGAGGTGCAGACCTGCGGCATCACGCCCAGCCCTTGCAGCGGCCAGCCGAGCGGGGCGAGCACGCGGCTCCATGTGACGAACAGCTCGCCGCCATCGGGCATCTGCGCGATGTATTGCACCAGGCCCTTGCCCAGCGTGGAGGAGCCGACCACCACGGCGCGACGCTGATCGGCCAGGGCTGCGGCCATGATCTCGGCCGCGCTGGCCGTGCGCCCGTCCACCAGAACCACGATCGGCACGCCGTCGGTTAGGTCGCCGCCCTGTACCGCCCAGACATGGTTCGCCTGCGGGTCGCGTCCCTTAGCGGTGACGGCGACGCCGTGATCGAGCACCAGCGCCACGGAGGTCACGGCCTGTTGCAGAACGCCGCCGCGATTGCCGCGCAGATCGAAGATCAGCCCGTGCAGCTTGGGCCTGTGCGGATCGGGTTCCATCGCCTGTTCCAGGAACTGGCTGATCTCCTGCGCCGTGTCCGCGGAAAAGGCGGTGACGCGCAGGATGACGATGTCCTTGTTGCTGAACGCGAACACGGTTTCCGGCGGCACCTGGGCGCGGTCGAGCGTGTAGCGCGTTTCGTGGCGTCCGTTGGCTTCGGCCAGCACCAGGGTGACCTTGCTGCCGGGGTCGCCGAGCATCAGGTTGGCGGCGTCGGCGGGCGTCATGTCGCGCACCGATTGCCCGTCGATGGACACGAGGCGCATGCCGGAATTGATGCCCGCGGTCCAGGCCGGGCCGTTGGCGTTCACGGTCGAGACCACGAGCTGGCGCCCCTGTTTGACCAGGGTGATGCCGGCGCTGGCGGTGCCGCCGACGCGCGTGGTGCGGTCGGTCTCGGCCGGGGCCGGCGCCACGTAGCGCGAATACGGGTCGAGATGGTTGAACATCTCGTCGAAGAAGTTCTGGATCACGGCCTGCTGGCCCGCCTGCTGCACGGCGGGCGAGGCGGTCCATGCGGCCTGCGACATCGCGGCCATGAGCGCGGCCCAGCCCTGCGCATCGTCTTCCGCCGGGCGCGGGGCCGTGAACAGCGCGCCCTGCGGCGTGGACAGGATCACCTGCTTCGGCGTGCTGGTGACGGTGAAGGCCGGGTCGATCGCGGTCAGACCGTTCAGGCCCCAGAGGGTGAGTTCGGCCGCGCTGTGCGGCTCCAGCGTGCGCGGGCGCAGAACGGTGAGGGCGGTGTCCACCACGTTCCCGGTCAGCGCGCTGTCGAACGGAGGCGCGGGATCGGCCGCGCGGGCCTGGTCGGGCGCGGCGTGTGCCGCCAGCAGCAGAACCAGCAGAAGAACCACCACCGCCATGCGGCGCGCGTTCCTGCGCCGCCGGCCGGAGCGCTTCACGCCGTCCGGGCGTTTCTCCGTCCTGGGAGCGGCATCGGCCGCGGCGCTCGGCCGGACCCGCGCGAGCATGTCGGCGCCGGCGGCTGCAGCCAGCGTTGCCGCCGCCCGCACGCGATCCGGGAGTTTCGCCGCATCGACCGGCTTGCCGGTCCGTTTGGCGAGACCGCGTCGCATCGCCGCGATCACGAGCGGCGTCCGCCGTGCCGGGATGGTGTGGCGGGCGGATGATCGATCGCGAACAGCAGGCCGCCCGTCAGCGGGGCCGCTTCCACGAGCCGCACGGCGACAGTGTCGGCCAGACGGAAGGCGCGACCGGAAAGTCGTCCGACCAGAGTCCGTGCGGATTCGTCATGCATCCAGAATTCGCCGGCATCATCGTCTGGGGAGGACAGGGAAGCGACCGGCACCAGCCCCGTGGCGCCGCTCTCCGGCAATGTGACGAAAAGCCCGAACCGGGTCACTCCCGAAATGCGCGCGGAGAACCCCGCTCCGATTTTGTCTGCCATGTGTGCAGCGATGTAACGGTCCACCGCATCGCGCTCGGCCAGGGCGGCGCGCCGTTCGGTGGCGGTGATGTGTTCGCCCGTGTCTTCCAGCGCGGCAGGATCGGCAGGACCACCGGCATCGTCGCCCAGACGAAGGCCGGCGATCAGGGCGCGATGCACGCAGAGATCGGCATAGCGGCGGATCGGGCTGGTGAAATGGGCGTACTGGGCGAGGGCGAGACCGAAATGGCCCTGGTTCTCCGGGCTGTATTCGGCCTGCGACTGCGCCCGCAGCACGCATTCGTTGACGAGCGGCGCATCCGGGGTGCCGGCCACCTTCTGCAGGATCGCGTCCAGATCGGCGGGGCGCAGCGCGCCGGCGGGCTTGAGGGACAGGCCCAGCGTATCGAGAACGTCGCGCAGCGCCTCGATCTTTTCCGGCGAGGGCGGGGCGTGGATTCGATACAGCGGACTCTGGCGCAGCCGTTCCAGCTCCAGCGCCGCCGCGACGTTGGCCAGCACCATGAACTCCTCGATCAGCCTGTGGCTGTCGAGACGGGCGCGCGGCAGGATGGCCCGGACAGCGCCGTTCTCGATCACAACCTTGCGTTCGGGCAGGTCCAGATCGAGCGTGCCGCGCCGTTCGCGCGCGCCCTGCAAGGCGGCGAAGGCGCCGTAGAGGCTGTCGAGCAGCCCGTCGGGGAGCTGCACCGGCAGCGGCGCAGTGCCGTCCCGCGCCTTCTGCACCTGTTCGTAGGTGAGGCGTGCGGCGCTCTGCATCAGGCCGCGCCCGAAGCGATGGGCGTGGCGGGCGCCGTCCGCGCCGATGCGGATCTCGGCGAACAGGCAGCCGCGCGGCTCGCCGGGCTTGAGCGAGCACCAGCCGTTGGACAGGGCTTCCGGCAGCATCGGCACGACCCGGTCGGGAAAATAGACCGAGTTGCCGCGCAGACGAGCCTCGCGGTCGAGCGGTGCGCCGGGGCGGACGTAATGGGCGACATCGGCGATGGCGACGACGAGGCGCCAGCCGCCGGGGTGGTCGGGATCGGCTTCGGCGAACACAGCGTCGTCGAAGTCGCGTGCATCCTCGCCGTCGATGGTGATCAGCGGGATCGCGCGCAGGTCGGTGCGGTCGCCGAGTCCGATCGGGCCGGCTTCCTCCGCCGCTGCGAGACAGTCCGGCGGGAATTCGTGCGGGATGTCGTGGGTGTGGATGCAGATCAGACTGACGGAACGGGCATCGCCGAGCGGGCCGAGCCGCTCCACCACGCGCACCGGCTTGAGGCCGCCGTTCATCTGCGGCAGCGGCTCGGCGAGGACGATCTCGCCGTCCTCCGCGCCGCCGGTTTCGCCGGCGGGGACCGACCATTCCGCCTTGGTGCGCTTGTCGGTGGGGGCGATGCGCCCGGCTTCCGGGATCCGGCCGCGCCGGTAGGGTTCGGCATCGGCCGCGACCGGGCGGAACTGGCCCAGCACCCGTCCGGGGCGGGATTCGAGACGTTTCAGCGTGCGGCCTTCATAGCGTCCGGTGCCGATCGGCTTGAGCCGGGCCAGCACGCGCTGTCCCGGCGCCAGAGCGGGGCGGCCGCGCAACTCGGGATGCATGAAGATCACCGGAGGCGAGCCGGGTCCGGCCCAGTCCAGCGGGCGGGCCAGAGCGTCGCCGTCCGTGTCGGTGCCGGTGACCACCACGACGGCCTGTTCCGGCAGGCGTCCGGGGGCAAGGAAGCGCTTGTTGCCGGCGCGGGCGAGCTCGCCCTCACGCTCCAGCGTCTTCAGCAGTTCGCGCACGGCGATGCGGTGTTCGGGGCCGAGGCCGAATTCGCGGGCGACCTCGCGCTTGCCGACACGGCCCGGCGTGCGGGCGGCGAAGCGGCGGATCTCCTCGCGCGACGGCATGGTGCCGCCCGTCCGGGCGGGCGGCGCGGGGTCCGGCGTCGTCCCGGCCGGACCGGGGTCCGGTGCGTCGTCCCCGTCCTGGGTCGCCACGATCAGGGTTCCGCCGGAACGCGCCGGATCACGCGCCCTTCTTGGTCGCCGGTTTGGCCGTCTTGGCCGCGGCGGCACGGGGCTTGGCGGCGGCCTTCTTCTTCGCCGCCGGCTTGGTCTCTCCATCAGCCTTGGCAGCGGTCTTCGAGGCGGCCTTGGCGCCCTCCGCCTTGGCGGTCTTGCTCTTGGCGGCGACCTTCTTGCCGCCGCGCGGCTTCAGCGGCTTGCCTTTCTCGGCCAACAGCGGGATCGCCTCGTCGAGGGTGAAATCGTCCATGGAGCGTTCGCGCGGCAGGTTCGCGACCACCTGGCCGTGCTGCACATAGGGGCCGAAGCGACCCTTGCGGACCAGCACCGGCTCCTTGTCCTTGGGGTGCTCGCCGAGCGTGCGGACGGAAGCGAGCTTCTTGCCGAGAACGTCCATCGCCCGGTTCATGCCGACCAGCAGGATGTCGTCGTCCTTGTCGAGCGAGGCGAAGATGGCGCCCATCTTCACATAGGGGCCGAACCGGCCGATCCCGGCCTCGATCGGCTCGCCCATCTCGGGATGCACGCCGACCAGACGCGGCAGGGACAGCAGCCCGACCGCCTGTTCCAGCGTGACCGTGTCGCCCTCGAAGCCCTTGGGCAGGGTGGCGCGCTTCGGCTTGGCCTTCTTGTCGTTCGGGTCCGGCTCGCCCTGCTGCACGTAGAGCCCCCAGGGGCCGCGCTTGACGACGATGTCCTCGCCCGTGTCGGGATGCGTGCCGAGCGCGCGCATGCCGTCCTTGAGTTCGCCGCCGCCGTCGCCGTCCTTCGATTCGACCAGACGGCGGGTGAACTGACAGGCGGGGTAGTTGGAACAGCCGATGAACGAGCCGTAGCGGCCGAGCTTGAGCCCGAGCCGTCCGGTGCCGCAGGCAGTACAGACGCGCGGATCGGTGCCGTCCTCCCTGGGGGGGAAGAAATGCGGGCCGAGATCGGCGTCGAGCGCGTCGATCACGTCGGAGATCTTGAGATCCTTGGTCTGCGCGACGGCGTGCGAGAACGCGTCCCAGAATTTCCGCATCACCTCCCGCCAGTCGGCGCGGCCGTCGGAGATGTCGTCGAGCTGTTCTTCCAGCCCCGCGGTGAAATGCGGATCGACATAACGCTCGAAGAAGGAGGTGAGGAAGGCGGTGACCAGACGGCCGCGATCTTCCGGCACGAAGCGTCGCGCGTCGAGGCGCACGTAGTCGCGGTCGCGTAGCACGCCCAGGATGGAGGCGTAGGTGGAAGGACGGCCGATGCCGAGCTCTTCCATCCGCTTCACCAGGGACGCTTCGGAGAAGCGCGGCGGCGGCTGGGTAAAATGCTGGTCGGCGGCGACCGGACCGCGCTTCAACGGGTCCTGTTCACGCATCGGCGGCAGCATGCGGCTTTCGTCGTCGGCCTCCTTGTCGCTGTCGTCGCGGCCCTCGCTGTAGAGCTTGAGGAAGCCGTCGAAGGCGACGATGGAACCGGTGGCGCGGAGTTTGGCGCTCTTGTCGGCGGCGTCGATCTCGACCGCGACCTGATCCAGCTCGGCGGACTGCATCTGCGACGCGACGGCACGCTTCCAGATCAGCTCGTAGAGCCGCTTCTGTTCGTCGCCGAGATAGCGGCCGATCTCGGCCGGGGTGCGCGAGACGTCGGTGGGTCGCACCGCCTCGTGCGCTTCCTGCGCGTTCTTGGCCTTGGAGGAATATTCGCGCGCCAGGCCGGGCAGGTAGTCGCGGCCGAACGCCTCGCCGATATGGGCGCGGATCTCGTCCACAGCCTCCTTGGCCATCTGCACGCCGTCGGTTCGCATGTAGGTGATCAGGCCGACGGTCTCGCCGCCCAGCTCGATGCCTTCATAGAGTTGCTGCGCCGCGCGCATGGTGGCCTGCGCCCCCATGCCGAGCTTGCGGCTGGCTTCCTGCTGCAGGGTGGAGGTGGTGAACGGCGCGGGCGGGTTGCGCTTGACCTTGCGGCGCTCGACCGAGCCGACGGAGAAGGCGCCGGCTTCCACCGTCGCCTTGGCGGCCAGCGCGGCCTTCTCGTCGCCGAGATCGAACTGGTCGAGCTTGCGTCCGGCGAGATGGGTGAGGCGGGCGGTGAAGGGCGCGCCGGCCGGCGTATTCATCTGGGCCTGCACGGTCCAGTACTCGCGCGGCTTGAACTTCTCGATCTCGGCTTCGCGCTCGCAGATCAGGCGAAGCGCCACCGACTGCACGCGTCCGGCGGAGCGCGAGCCGGGCAGCTTGCGCCAGAGCACCGGAGACAGGGTGAAGCCGACCAGATAATCGAGCGCGCGACGGGCCAGATAGGCCTCGATCAGCGGCATATCGAGGTCGCGCGGCTTCTTCATCGCCGTCTTGATGGCGTTCTTGGTGATCTCGTTGAACGTCACGCGCTGCACGTCGATGCCGCGCAGCAGCTTGCGCTCTTCCAGCATCGCCCGGACGTGCCAGGAGATCGCCTCGCCTTCGCGATCCGGGTCGGTGGCGAGGTAGAGCGTGGACGCGCCCTTGAGCGCCTTGGCGATGGCGGTGATCTGCCGGTTGCCGCGCTCGTCGGCTTCCCAGTCCATCGCGAAACCCTCGTCCGGACGCACGGAGCCGTCCTTGGGGGGCAGGTCGCGCACATGGCCGAACGAGGCCAGCACGGTGAAGCGGTCGCCCAGGTATTTGTTGATCGTCTTCGCCTTTGCGGGCGACTCGACCACGACGACGTCGGTCATAAGCACTCCGGGTCCGCTGCCGGGGAGGAAGAAAACCGGCCGGGCTCATCCCCGCCGGAACCAGTGGGCTGACGCTCCTCAGCCCGGCCAGGTGCGGTCGGCGAGCAGGCCAACCCGGTTTCCGGGATGGGATTCGACCCTGCCGGCGAGCTCCAGCTCGGTCAGGACTGCCAGCACGGCAGAAATCGAGAACTGGCAGCGACGCACCAGATCGTCAACTGGCGTGGGGGTGTGGCTGAGCAGCGAGACCACGGCCTGGCGCACCGCGCCGAGCTGGTCCCAACTCTCCGGTGCGTCCGCACCCCAGCCGGACCGGGACTCGGCGAACCCGTCCGGACCCAGCCCGTTCGGCAGCTCCGGCAGATGGCGCAGCACATCCTCGGCGTTCTCGACCAGATGCGCTTCCCGCTTGCGCAGCAGGTTGTTGGACCCCCGGCAGCGCGGGTCGAGCGGGCTGCCCGGCACCGCGAACAGCTCGCGTCCGTAATCGAGGGCGAGATCCGCGGAGATCAGCGTGCCGGATTGCGGTGCTGCCTCCACCACGAGGCAGCCCAGCGACAAACCAACCACCACCCGGTTGCGGCGGGGGAAATGCTTGGCGATCGGCGCCGTGCCGAGCGGGGCCTCCGCCACCACGCAGCCTTTCTCCGCGATGCGCGCCTGCAACCCTTCGTGTTCCGGCGGGTAGGGGCGGTCGAGCCCGCCGGCGATGGCGGCGACGGTGGGGCCGACATGCAACGCCCCGTTATGCGCCGCGCCGTCGATGCCGCGCGCGAGACCGGACACGGTCACCAGCCCGGCCCCGCCGAGATCGGCGGCGAGCGCTTCGGCGAGGCGGAGACCGTTGTTGGAGGCATTGCGCGCCCCCACGATCGCCACGGCCCTGCGATGCAGAATGCGCGGGTCGCCCAAAACGGCGAGCACCGGCGGCGCGTCGCCGAGCTGCGCCAGAAGCGGGGGGTAGTCCGGCGTGCCCAGCACGAGGAACCGGCCGCCGAGGCGGGCGAGGGAAGCGATCTCGTCCTCGGCCTGAGCGGCGCTCGGTGTCCTGGGCGCGCGGTTCTTGTCGGTGTTGACGGAGGGAAGCGCCGAAACGGCGGCCTCGGCGTCGCCGTCGAAGCGGCGCATCAGCCTCCGGAAGCCGATCGGGCCGATCCCCTCGGTGCGGGCGAGACGCAGGCTGTGGATCAAGGCGGGGGTCATCGACGCGGCTCTCGGAACAACGAGATCGTTTCTATTGCGTTCCGACGACGGATTGAAGCCGACGCGACAGGAAGAATCACCTCTTGTCATTATCAAGACGACCGGTCTATTTAATCCGCATGAACGCCGTCGTTCCTCCCCGCCGTCGTGGCCGGCCCCCGAAAACGCTCGGTGGATACAGCGAAACGCGCGACGGGCTACTGCATGCCGGCATGGTGGTGCTGACCGAGAAAGGCTTCTCTGCCGTCGGGCTCGACGAGATCCTGCGTGCGGTCGAGGTGCCGAAAGGCTCGTTCTATCACTACTTCGACAGCAAGGAGGCGTTCGGCCTCGCCGTGGTCGACCGCTACGCCGCCTATTTCGCCCGCAAGCTGGACCGTTTCCTCGGCGACGACACCGTCCCGCCGCTGCAACGGCTGGCGCGTTTCACCGAGGACGCCGAAGCCGGCATGTCCCGATACGGCTTCGCCCGCGGCTGCGTCGTGGGCAATCTCGGCCAGGAGATGGGGGCGCTTCCGGCGTCGTTCCGGGCGCGCCTGCTCGACGTGTTCGCCGACTGGGAAGCCCGTACCGCCCGCTGCCTGGAATTGGCACGCGATGCGGGAGAGATCGGCGCACGGCACGATCCGAGACAGCTGGCGGCCTTCTTCTGGATCGGCTGGGAGGGCGCGGTGCTGCGGGCGAAGCTCGAGCGGCATGGCGCGCCGCTGCGTCTGTTCGCCGACAATTTCTTTTTGCTGCTGCGGGCCTGAACTCTTTTTTTGCCCGGCTCTAGACGATCGGTCTAATTCTTTGAGGTCTCTCATGGACGGTGTTTCGGCGTCACGCATTCCTGCTCCCGCTCCCGGCCCCTTGGCCGGCCTGACCGTGCTCGATTTCTCGCGCGTGCTGGCGGGGCCCTATTGCACCATGATCCTTGCCGATCTCGGGGCGCGGGTGATCAAGATCGAGCGCTTCGGCACCGGCGACGATACGCGCGCCTTCGGGCCGTTCCTCGACGGCGAATCCGCCTATTTCGCCTGCTTCAACCGGGGCAAGGAAAGCATCGTCCTCGATGTGAAATCGCCCCGGGACCGCATCCTGCTCGAACGTCTGCTCGATCGGGCCGACATCCTGGTGGAGAATTTCCGTCCCGGCGTGATGGACCGGCTCGGCTACGGCGCCGCGCGTCTGGCCAGAACCCATCCGCGTCTGATCTACGCCTCGATCTCGGGCTTCGGACAGACCGGGCCGTTCGCCGACCTGCCAGGCTACGACATGGTGGTGCAGGCCATGGGCGGCATGATGAGCCTGAACGGCTGGCCCGACGCCGCACCGGCCCGTGTCGGCACCAGCATCGGCGATCTCGGCGCCGCCTTGTTCGCCACCATCGGCATCCTGTCCGCCCTGCACGGGCGGCAGCGCGACGCGCAGGGACGCAGGGTCGATATCGGCATGCTCGACTGTCAGGCCGCCTTGCTGGAAACGGCCTTGGCGCGCTGCGATCTCGAAGAGTCGGTGCCGACGCGCACCGGCGATGCCCATCCGTCGCTGGCGCCGTTCGAGAGCGTCGCCGCCGCGGACGGTCGTTTCGTCATCGCCGCCGGCAATGACGGGCTGTTCCTGCTGATGGCCGACGCGCTGGGCGATCCCGGCCTGGCCCTGCATCCGTGGTTCTCGAGCAACGATCTCCGTTGCCGCAACCGGCCGGCTCTGCTGCGCGCAATCGAGACGATCACCGCTAGCCGACCGGCGCAGCACTGGATCGATCGTCTCACGGAGGCCGGCGTGCCGTGCGCGCCGATCAACACGGTCGAGCGCCTGTTCGATCATCCGCAGTTGCTGGCGCGCAAGATGATCATCCGCGTGGCCGGGCGGAACGGCCGCACCGTCCGCACCGCCGGCAATCCGATCCGGATCGGCGACGCGGAGAACGACGTTTCGGTGCCGGTGTCGGCTCCCGGTCTGAACCAGCACCGCGAAGCCATTCTGGACGAGCTGGCCGGTGACGATCGTGCGTATGCCCCGGCGGCCATGGTCGCGGATGACGGCCATCCGCCCGCAAAGCGCCCCGGCTAGGACACCATCCGACCGAACGGACCCGCCCGGCGGACGAGGCTGCCCGTCGTAACGATCGCGTGGTCCGGCGGAACACTCTCCATCAGCGAAAGGTTCGCACCATGTCCAAGACAACCACTGCCGCGCGCGACGTCGTGCCCGCTCCGG
Organism: Lichenicola sp. GTC18331; assembly: GCF_055386855.1. Classification (NCBI taxonomy): domain Bacteria; kingdom Pseudomonadati; phylum Pseudomonadota; class Alphaproteobacteria; order Acetobacterales; family Acetobacteraceae; genus Lichenicola; species Lichenicola sp. GTC18331. Next base: position 2,858,072 of record NZ_AP045015.1, read on the forward strand.
CCGGAGCCGTGTCGCCGGACGGTCTGTCCGGCCCGTCCACCATCCTGGTGGAACGGCGCGAACGGGTCGGGCTGATCACGCTCAACCGGCCCAGGCAACTCAATGCCCTGAACCGGCAACTCGCCGGAGAGATCCTGGCGGCCCTGCGCGCGTTCGATGCGGACGAGAATGTGGGTGCGATCGTCATCACCGGGTCGACGCGCGCCTTCGCCGCCGGCGCCGATATCGAGGAGATGGCGGAGATCCCGTTCGTGGATTTCCTGATGCACGATTTCCTGGCCCCATGGGACGAGATCCGGGCGATCGGCACGCCGATCATCGCCGCCGTGGCCGGCTACGCTCTGGGCGGCGGTTGCGAACTGGCGCTGCTGTGCGATTTCGTGATCGCCGCCGAGGATGCGCAATTCGGCCAGCCTGAAATCAAGCTCGGCGTCCTGCCGGGTATCGGCGGGTCGCAACGCCTGGCGCGCTCTGTCGGCAAGGCGATGACCATGGACATGGTGCTGACCGGCCGCACCATCGGCGCGGCCGAGGCGAAGGCGATCGGGCTGGTGGCCCGGGTGGTGCCGCCCCAGGACCTGTTGCAGACCGCGCTCGAGGCGGCCCACACCATCGCCGGCTACAACGCGCCCGCGGTTCGCATGGCCAAGCAGGCGGTGAATCACGCCTTTGAAGGCACGTTGTCGGACGGGCTGCGCCATGAACGGCTGCTGTTCCAGGCGGCGTTCGCGACGGAAGGGCAGAAGGAAGGCATGAGCGCGTTTAAGAGCAAGCGGGCGCCGGTCTTCCGGCACCGCTGAACCGGGGGGCGGCCTTGTCCGGCCGGAACCGCGTTTCAGGCGGTCTTCTTGCCGATCCGTGGTTCCGTCCCGTTCAGGATGCGCTGGATGTTGCCCCGGTGCCGGACGAAGACGATCGCGGCGATCAGCAGCCCGGCCCAGAGGTTCGGCGCGCCGGTCCGGCCGAAGGCGAACAGCAGCAGCACGGCCGGCAGGGCCACGAACGCGGCCAGCGCGCCGGCGGACGAGATCTTGGTCAGCCGCGCCACCAGCAGCCAGACGAGGCAGCAGATCAGCCCAGCCCGCCAATCGAGCGCGAAGGCGGCGCCGAGACCGGTGGCGACGCCCTTGCCGCCGCGAAAGCGCAGCCAGACGGGAAAACAATGGCCGAGCACGGCGCAGACCGCGCCGAGCGCCAGCACGGCCGGGGCGAAAAACGGCCAGGCCAGGGCGCAAAGGACCGGGCCCGCGAAGCCCTTGAGCCCGTCCAGCAACAAGGTGGCGGCGGCGAGACCCTTGCGGCCCGTGCGCAGAACGTTGGTGGCGCCGATATTGCCGGAGCCGATGGCGCGGATGTCGCCCGCGCCGCCCAGCCGGGTGAGGATCAGGCCGAACGGGATCGAGCCGATCAGATAGGACACGATGGCCGTGCCGATCAGCGCTTCCACCGCCAGCGGGCTCATCCGAACACTCTCCGCCCGTTCTTCCACGTGCCGAGGACGCGGCCTTCGAGGGCGCGGCCGTCGAATGGCGTGTTCTGCGCGTGGCCGGGGAGCTGGCCCGCGATCACCTTCCAGCCGCGTTCGGGGTCGAACAGGCAGAGATCGGCCGGTGCGCCTGCCGCCAGGGTGCCTCCGGCGAGGCCGAGCAGCCGGGCCGGGGCGGTGCTGAGCAGCTCGATCGCGCGCGACAGGCTGATCGCCCCGTCATGCACGCGGGCGAGCGTGACGCCGAGCAGGGTGCTGAGGCCGACGCCGCCGGCCATGGCCTGCGCGAAGGGAAGGCGCTTGTCGTCCGGGTCGCAGGGGGCGTGGTCGGAGGCGACCGCGTCGATGGTGCCGTCGGCGAGCCCGGCGGCGATCGCCATCCGGTCCGCTTCCGGGCGCAAGGGCGGGGACAGCTTGGCGTAGGTGCGGAAATCGCCGATCGCGGTTTCGTTCAGGTCGAAATAAGGCGGGGCGGTGTCGCAGGTGACGCGGATGCCGTCGGCCTTGGCCTGGGCGATGACGCGCACGGTTTCGGCGGTGGAGATGTGCGCCACATGCAGCGCGCCGCCGGTGAGCTGGGCCAGACGCACGTCGCGCGCGACCAGGATCGCTTCCGCCGCCGCAGGGATGCCGGGCAGGCCGAGCCGTGTCGCCAGCTCGCCTTCGGTGGCGACGCCGCCGCGCGCGAGCGAGGGTTCCTCCGGGTGTTGCACCACCATCGCCCCGAAGGCGCGGGAATAGGACAAGGCCAGACGCATCAGGCGGGCATCGGCGATGGCGCGGGTGCCGTCGGTGAAGGCGACGGCGCCGGCTTCGCGCAGCAGGCCGAGCTCGGCCATCTCCTTGCCCTCGCAGCCGCGGGTGAGCGCGCCGTAGGGCAGGATCGACAGTCGGCCGGTTTCCTCGCCGCGTGCGCGCAGAAGGCGCACCAGGGCGGGGTCGTCGATGGCGGGCACGCCGTTGGGCAGGGAGGCGACGGTGGTGACGCCGCCCGCATTGGCGGCTTCGGCCGCTTCGGCGATGGTTTCGCGGTATTCGTGGCCGGGCTCGCCCAGGGCAACGCGCATGTCGACTAGGCCGGGGCACAGAACCGCGCCCTGGCCGTCGACGATCGTGGCGCCCTCCGGCGCACCTTCGGCGGGGGCGTCGATGGCGTCGATGCGGCCGTCACGGACCAGCAGGCGGCCGGGGCGATCGAGACCCGTGGCGGGGTCGATGAGGCGGACGCGGTCGAAGAGAGTGATGGTCATCGGTTCGCCGTAAGCGCCGGGGCGCTGCCCCGGCCCCCAAAACTGGGTTCCAAGGGCTTCGCCCTTGGTAGGGTCCAGGGGCAACGCCCCCGGCCGTCGGAGACGGGTTTCATGCCATCTGCATTCTGGAAAGCCGATCCAGCACCGCCATCCTGACGGCCACGCCCATCTCGACCTGTTCCTGGATCACGCTCTGCTGCGGATGGTCCGCCACCTGGCTGTCGATCTCCACGCCGCGATTCATCGGTCCCGGATGCATCACCAGCGCGCCGGGCTTGGCCTTGGCCAGACGCACCGTGTCGAGCCCGTAGAAGCGGAAATATTCCCGCGCGCTCGGCACGAGGCCGCCCGACATGCGCTCGCGCTGCAAACGCAGCATCATCAGCACGTCGGCGCCTTCCACGCCGTGATCCATGTTGTGGCAGACCTCGACGCCGAGCCGGTCCACGTCGGCCGGCATCAGCGTCGGCGGTCCGACCACACGCACCTGGCTGCCCATGGCGGTCAGCAGATGGATGTTGGAGCGGGCCACGCGCGAATGGGCGACGTCGCCGCAGATCGCCACGGTCAGCCCTTCGATCCGGCCCAGATTGCGCCGGATGGTGAGCGCGTCGAGCAGCGCCTGGGTCGGGTGCTCGTGCGTGCCGTCGCCGGCATTGATCACGGCGGCATCCACCTTGCGCGCGAGCAGGGCCGGCGCGCCCGACTGCGCATGGCGCACCACCAGCAGATCGGTGCGCATGGCGTTCAGCGTCGCCGCCGTATCCAGCAGCGTCTCGCCCTTGTTCACCGAGGAGGTGGACACGGACATGTTGATCACGTCGGCGCCGAGACGCTTGCCGGCGAGTTCGAACGAGGTGCGGGTGCGGGTGGAGTCTTCGAAGAACAGATTGATCAGCGTGCGGCCGCGCAGCAGGTCGCGCTGCGTCTTGCGCGAGCGGTTCAGTAGGACGTAGCTCTCGGCCAGATCGAGGAAAGGCTCGATCCGGCTCGGATGCATGCCCTGCAGGCCGAGCAGATGACGCTCGGAGGCGGTGCCGCCGAAGAACCCGCTGCTGCCCCGTCCCTCAGCCACCGATCGCAGCTCCGATGCGCGCCATCACCTCGTCCCGGCCCAGCGCCGCCGCCGTGGCGTCGATTCCCGGGCTCATGGAACTGCCCGTCAGCGCCGCGCGCAACGGCTGCGCCACCTGACCGAGCTTGCGGCCCTGTTGTTCGGCGAATTGTCGGAGCGCCGCGTCGATCTCGGCCGGCTCGAACGGGTGGACCGGGGCCAGGGCCGCCGCCAGATCGCGCAGCAGGCCGCGCGCATCCGGCGTGAGCAGGGAGGACGCCTTGGCATCCATCGGCAACGGCACCTCGCGCGCAAGGAAGGCGGCGCTGTCGGCCAGATCGACCAGCGTCTTCGCGCGCTCCTTGAGCCCGCTCATCAGCACGCGGATGCGTGTGCGGGCGGTCTCGTCGAGACGCAGGCCCTCGCGGCCTTCGAGCCGTTGCAGCACTTCGGCGGTGAGGCGGTCGTCATCGGCCTGGCGCAGCCAGACGCCGTTCAGATGCGACAGCTTGGTGTAGTCCATGCGGCTGGCGGAGCGGCCGACGCCGTCGAGATCGAACAAACGGATCTGCTCGTCGCGCGACAGCACCTCGGCATCGCCATGGCCCCAGCCGAGGCGCAGCAGGTAGTTGTTGAGCGCTTCCGGCAGGAACCCTTCCTCGCGGAACTCGACCACGCTCTGCGCGCCGTGGCGCTTGGAAAGCTTGGCGCCGTCCGGCCCGTGGATCAGCGGCAGATGGGCGAAAAGCGGCCTTTCCCAGCCCATCAGCGCGTAGATCTGCGACTGGCGGAAGGTGTTGGTCATGTGGTCGTCGCCGCGGATCACGTGCGTGATGCGCATGTCGTGATCGTCGCAGACCACCGCGTGCAGATAGGTCGGGCTGCCGTCGGCGCGCAGGATGATCATGTCGTCCATCTCCGCGTTGGCGACGCGGATCTCGCCCTGGACGAGATCGTCGACCACGGTCTCCCCCTCCTGCGGTGCGCGCAGCCGGACGGTGTAGGGCGCGCCGGGCGGGGCTTCGGACGGGTCGCGGTCGCGCCACATGCCGTTGTAGCGCGGCGGACGGCCCTCGGCCTGCGCCTGTTCGCGCATCTGCTTCAGCTCGTCCTGGGTGCAGAAGCATTTGTAGGCGTGGCCCTTGGCCAGCAGCTCCAGCGCCACCTCGGTGTGCCGGGCCTGACGCGTGGACTGGAACACGGCCGGCTCGTCCGGCGTCAGCCCCATCCAGTCCAGACCCTCGAAGATCACATCGACGGCGCGCTGCGTGGAGCGTTCCTTGTCGGTGTCCTCGATACGCAGCAGGAATTCGCCGCCATGGTGGCGGGCGAACAGGAAGTTGAACAAGGCGGCGCGGGCGTTGCCGATATGCAGCAGGCCGGTCGGGCTGGGCGCGAAACGTGTACGGACGGTCATGGAGCGCTCTCCTAGCACGGGCCGTTTGCGCACGCACGATGGCGCGACACGCGATGCTGGAGCGCGCCTGCCCGATTTGCTAACATTTCGTCAGTGTCTGGTTCCGCCCTCCTTCGCATACCGGCCGGGCGCCGCTTTCCCCCCGCCCTGAGCGCGATCGGGATGGCGGCCGGGCGCGGCTGGGCTTCGGTCCGCACCGGGCTGGACGCCGATCGCGACCGTCTGGTGCTGTGGCTAGCGCCTCTGGTCGGCGCGGGGATCGTCGTCTACTTCACGCTGCGGAGCGAGCCGCCCGTGTGGATGGGTCTCGCGCCGGTTCTCCTTCTGCTTCCGCTGCTCGGGTTCGCCCGGCGCAGCCGCATCGCACATTCGCTCGTGGCCGCCCTGCTGGCGGTGTCGGTCGGGTTCCTGGCCGCCGAACTGTCCACCCGGCATCGGTCGCCGCTGCCCGCCCTGCCGCGCAAGGCCACGCTGCTGACCGGGCGGGTCGGCGCGATCGATCTGATGTCGGACGGCCGGCGTCGCGTGACGCTGGACGGCGTCTCGATGGCGCTGGCGGCGCCGCCGGAGGGCGTGTCCGCGGCGGTGCCGCAAACGGACCGGTCGTTCCGGGTCCGGCTCCGGCCGGATGATGCGGCCGTGCTGCATGTCGGCGACCGGCTGCGGATCCGCGTCCTGCTGCGTCCGCCCGCCGCGCCGGATTTTCCGGGCGGACGGGATGGCCAGCGCGACGCGTTCTTCGGCGGGCAGGCCGGTTCGGGGCGGGCCTTGTCGGACGCCGTGGTGCTGGCGCCTGCGACGGAGCGCGGGTTCTGGCCCTGGCTGCGCCGGACGCGCGAGGCCGTGGCGGCACGGATTCTGCAAATCCTGCCGGGCCCGCGCGGTGCGGTGGCCGCGACCATGCTGACCGGTCTCAGCACGTCGATCCCGCAAAGCGATCGCGACGCCTTCGCCGCTTCCGGCCTCGCCCATCTGCTGGCGGTGGCCGGGCTGCATCTGGGCGTGGTGATGATGTTCGGGCTGGCGATCGTCCGGTCCGGGCTGGCGGCGTGGGAATGGGCGGCTCTGCGTCTGCCGTGCCGGCAGATCGCCGCCTTGTGCGCGCTGGCCCTGGGCGCCGGCTACATGCTGCTGACCGGGCTGCATCTGCCGGGATTGCGATCGCTGGCCATGGCGACGGTGGCGGCGCTGGGTCTGCTGATCGGCCGGCGCGCGGTGTCGATGCGCGGGCTCGGCTTCGCCGCGCTGCTGATCCTGCTGGCCAGCCCGGCGACGCTGCTCGATGTCGGGTTCCAGATGAGCTTCGCCGCGGTTCTGGCGCTGCTGGCCGGCTACGAGGCGGCACGTCCGCTGTCGCGTCGTCTGCATGGCCCGGATTGGCGCGGCAAGCTGGCGCTGCACGTGTTCCAGCTCTTCTTCACCTCGCTCCTGGCCGGTGCGGCGTCTCTGCCCTACGCCGCGTTTCATTTCGGCCGGGTGCAGTTCTATTTCGTTCTGGCCAATCTCCTCGCCGTGCCGATCACGGCGTTCTGGGTGCTGCCGCAGGGCATGCTGGCGCTTCTGGCGATGCCGTTCGGCCTGGACTGGCCGTTTCTGCGTGCGATGGGCGGCGGTATCGATCTGATCCTGATGCTGGCGCACGGGGTGGCGGCGCTGCCCGCAGCGAGCCTGCCCGTGCCTTTGGCCCCGGTCTGGGGACTGCTCTCGGTCAGCTTCGGTTTGATCTGGCTGTGCCTATGGCGGCGTCGCTGGCGGTTCCTGGCGGTGCTGCCGATCGTGCTGGGTTGCGCGTCGCCCTGGCTGCGTGCGGAGCCGGATCTGCTGGTGTCGCCGGATGCGTCGCTGATCGCGGTGCGCGAGCCGGGGGCGCTGGTGCTGGAAGCAGGGTCGCGGGGCGATCCGATGACCCTGGGGGACTGGCAGAAGGCGCTGGCCCGTCTGGCCCCGCCGATCCCGATGCCGGATTCGGGGGCGCCGGCTTCCGACATCACCTGCAACCCGGTGGCGTGTCTGCTGCAACGGCGCGGGCAGACAGCGTTGTTGATGCAGCCGTCGCATGGACGGCCCGGGGCGGACGACGACACCGACGAGGAGTCCGGGCTGGAGCCGGGCGACTGCGACGGCGTCTCGGTGTTCGTGTCGCCGTCGCCGTCGCGCGGAGCCTGTTCCGGCGTTCCGCGCATCGACCGCTTCACCGTCTGGCGCGAGGGGCCGCAGGCGGTGTGGCTGACACGGCACGGTGTGCGGATCTGGAGCGCGCAGCGGGATCGCGGCCGGCGGCCCTGGGTGCCGCAGGGTCCGGGCCGGCCGCGTCCGACCTTGCCGATGGCGAAGGCGGAATGAACCGGTGATCAGGCTGCCGGCGCATCCCGCTTGTCGGGATAGCGGCACCATTCGCGGCCGGCGCAGTGCCAGCATTCCGGCGCGCGCGCCTTGCAGACGTAGCGTCCATGCAGGATCAGCCAATGATGCGACGCGCGCAGGCGTTCGGCCGGGATGCGGGCGACAAGGCCGTCCTCCACCGCGCGCGGGGTCTTGCCCGGTGCAAGCCCGGTGCGGTTGCCGAGACGGAAGATATGCGTGTCCACCGCCATCGCGCTTTCCCCGAAGAACACGTTGAGCACGACGCTGGCAGTCTTGCGGCCGACGCCGGGCAGGGCTTCCAGCGCGGCGCGGTCGCCCGGAACCTGCCCGTCATGCTCGGCCAGCAGCTTCGCCGACAGCGCCACCACGTTGCGTGCCTTGGCGCGCCAGAGACCGATGGTGCGGATATGGCGGGCGACGCCCTCCTCGCCCAGCGCCACCATGGCGGCAGGGTCGGGCGCGTCCCGGAACAGCCCCGCCGTGGCCTTGTTGACCGAAACGTCGGTCGCCTGCGCCGACAGGACCACGGCCACCAGCAGGGTGAAGGCATCGACATAGGTGAGTTCGCTTTCCGGCTCCGGATTGGCCAGGGCGAGCGCTTCGATGAAAGAGGCGACATCCTTGCGCGACATCGGTCGTGCCGGGGGGCGCGGGTCTGGGCGAGCGGGTTTCGGCGGCATCGTGGCTCCGGGTTTCGACACCGCCGATTCATGCGGGTCAGCACCGTCTAAATTAGATGACATAATCGTGAGTATTCTCTTGCCTCGGCCGCGTAACCGGCCTATTTCGATGAATTAACGATTCATATCGTATACGTCTGCGGAGTCATTTGGCGGCCATGCCCGGTTCCACCACCAAGCCGCGGTTCGTCCTCAAGGTTGCATCGCCGTTCCGCATGCTGCGATTGGGGCTTCGCGATCTGCCGATCCGCACCCGGACCATCGTGCTCCTGCTCGCCTGCGTCGGCATCGTCGCGACGGGGTGGGAAACGCCCTCCATGGTGCAGTTGCCGATCCTGTTGGCGGCGGCGGGCTGCGTGACATCCCTGCACGCCCGCGTTTTCCGCGTTCTGGGCGGCCGGCTTTCCGCCCGGATGGCGAAGCGCCAGCGCGACGAGGCGCTTCGGCGCCGTTTCCAGAGCCTTTGCGCCATCGGAGACTTCCCGCAGCGGCAGGAACGCGTGTCCGATCTGGTCGTGTTCATCGCCGCCAAGGCCGGCTGCTCCTGCAACGAGCAGAAGCAGCTCGCCGTGGCATCGACCCTGCACCGGATCGGTCTGGTGTCGCTCCCGCCTTGCGGCGCGCAGAGCCGGAAGGCGGTATCGCGCCGGGCCGCCGACATGGCCGCGCGTCTGCTGGCCGGCAACACGCATCTCGACCGTCTGGCGATCGAGATGGCGAGCTGCCACGGGGAAAGCTGGGACGGCAGCGGCGAGGCGTTCGGTCTGGCCGGTGAAACGATCCCGTTCTCGGCCCGGCTGTTGCACGTGGCGCTGGCGCTGGACGCGCTGCTGCCGCGAACCGGAAATCTCCCCCTCCGGGCCGATCTGCTGCGGATCGCCACGCGCCTGGAGGCGGAGGGCGGCCGCACGCTCGATCCGACGCTGGCCGGCTTGTCCCTTCTGCACATCGACGCGCTGGACGGTCTGCTCCAGTCGCATTTCGGCCGGCACAGCCTGTGCAGTGCAGCGCTGCCAGGATGGCCGCAGCGGGAGCCGAGCTACGCGGTCGGTGCCGCTCTCACCACGGCTTGACCCGCAACGCGGGGGATCGCCCTCGACGGCGATCCGCCCGGTTTGCTAAACGCGCTCCCCCATGATCTGAACAGGAGCGCCGCATGGCACCCGTATCCGCCCGCACGCGGCGGAGCGGCCGCGCCGTCTTCATCGCGGTGCTGTCCTTTCTGTTCGCGCACTGGCGACGCAGGCCCGCCCTTGTCGGCGTGGTGGCCGGCGGCATGGCGCTCGCCACGCTGACCGATGTTCTGACGCCGATCCTGTCCGGCCGTCTGGTGGACGACGTGACGCGCCTGCCGCCCGGTCTGCTGGGAACCGGCGAAGCTGCCCGCCCGCCCGAGGCGCTGGCGGCGCTGCACGACGCGCTGCGGATGCTGGGCGGGCTCGCCGCTCTGGGCGTGTGCTCCGTGCTCGGCCGACGCATCGGCTTCATCGGCATCACGCGGCTCACCGTGCGGATCATGAGCGACATCGCCCGCTCCGCCTTCGCACGCGTGCAGCGTTTCTCCGCCGATTGGCACGCCAACAATTTCGCCGGCTCCACCGTGCGTCGCGTCACGCGCGGCATGTGGGCGGTGGACCAGCTCGACGACACGCTGCTGCTGATGCTGCTGCCGAGCCTGCTGGTGCTGGTCGGAACCACCGTGGTGCTGTCGTTCCGCTGGCCGGTGATGGGGCTGATCCTGGGCGTGGGCTCGGTCGCCTTCGCCGCCCTGTCGATCGGCATGACCTTGTTCTATGTGGCGCCGTCCGCGCGTCTGGCGAACCAGTGGGACACGCGCGTCGGCGCGTCGCTGGCGGATTCCGTCACCTGCAACGCGGTGGTGAAGGCGTTCGGCGCGGAAAGCCGCGAGGATGCGCGTCTCGACCGCGTGCTGCACCGCTGGGCCAGCCGCACCACGCGCACCTGGCTGCGCGGCACCGATAGCGGAAACCTGCAGAACTTCGCGCTGACGCTGCTGCGTCTGACGCTGATCGCCGCCGTGCTGTTTCTGTGGTGGCGCGGCCGGGCCGGTGCCGGCGACGTCGCCTACGTGCTGACCATGATGTTCCTGGTGCAGGGCTATCTGCGCGATATCGGCCAGCAGATCAGCACGGTGCAGCGCTCGGTGAACGAGATGGAGGAACTGGTCGCGCTCTACGACCAGCCGCTCGGCGTGCAGGACCGGCCCGGCGCCGCCGCGATCCGGATCGAGCGCGGTGCGATCCGCTTCGAGCATGTGCGCTTCCGCTATGCCGGCCAGCCGCGCGCGCTCTACGACGATCTCGACCTGCTGATCCCGGCCGGGTCTCGGGTCGGGCTGGTCGGGCCATCCGGCTCCGGCAAGACCACGCTGACCAAGCTGCTGCAACGCCTCTATGACGTGACCGGCGGCCGCATCCTGATCGACGGGCAGGACATCGCCGCCGTGACGCAGGAAAGCCTCCGCTCGCAGATCGCTCTGGTGCCGCAGGAGCCGGTGCTGTTCCACCGCTCGCTCGCCGAGAACATCGCCTATGGCCGCCCCGGCGCGTCCCTGCCGGAGATCCGCGAGGCGGCGCGTCTCGCCAACGCGCTCGAGTTCGTCGAGCGGCTGCCGGGCGGGTTCAACACGCTGGTCGGCGAGCGCGGCGTGAAGCTGTCCGGCGGCGAGCGCCAGCGCATCGCCATCGCCCGCGCCTTCCTGGCCGATGCGCGCGTGCTGATCCTGGACGAAGCGACCTCGAGCCTGGATTCCGAATCCGAGGCGCTGGTGCAGGAGGCGATGGGGCGGCTGATGCAGAACCGCACCGTGATCGTGATCGCGCACCGCCTGTCGACCGTGGTCTCCCTGGACCGCATCCTGGTGTTCGAGCACGGGCAACTGGTCGAGGACGGGTCGCATGACGCGCTGCTGGAGCGGCCGGACGGGTTGTATCGCCGGCTCTACGACCGGCAGTCGCTGGGGCTGGCGGCGGAATAAACGCTGGCCGGCCAAGCGTCCTGTTTCGCTCCGTGCCGATCGCGTCAGGCAGGAACGGAAGCGGCCCATGCGGCCAGGGTGAGCAGGCCGGGATGGCGTGCCCGGAGCGCCGGGATATCCGCAGCGAACCCGTCTCGCGCGATCCATTCGAACATGAGCCGGAAATCCTCCGGCAGCTTCGCGCGCAGCATGCCGGGGATGTCGAAGGCGGGCGCAGGGCGCAGGCCGGCGCGGCGCAGCGTGCGCGCCGCATCCTGCCAGGTCAGCGCATCTCCGGCGATCTCCAGCTCCCGGCCGGTGTAGCTTTCGGGCTGCTCGAACGCTTCCGCCGCGAACCAGCCGACATCGCGCGCCGACGCCATCTGCATCGGCCGACCGTCGGCGAGATAGCTCTTCATCATCGACAGCATGGTGGCGCGGAAGACGACGGTCCGGAAATTCTCCATGAAGGCCGCCGGCCTCAGGATGGTCGCATTCAGGCTCAGCCCGGCGATATGACGCTCGATCGCGCGCTTGCTTTGGAAATGCGGCACGCCGCTGTTCCGCTCCACGCCGGCGGCGGAGCATTGCACGAAGTGACGCACACCGGCTTCGGCCGCGAGCGTCGCCAGCCGCTTGCCCTGCCGTTCCTCGCCCGCCGGCCCTTGCTTCATCGGCGTCTGCACCGCCAGCACGCCGTGGGCCCAGGAGAGCGCGGCGCGCAGCGATGCGTCGTCGTCCAGATCGCCGATGGCGAGTTCGACGCCCTGGGCCGCGAGCGCCTTCGCTCTGGGCGCATCGGCGTTGCGGACCAGCGCGCGCAGCCGCCAGCGCCTGGGCCTTCGAAGCAGTTCGGCCAGCGTCGCGCCGCCCTGGTTGCCGGTCGCTCCGGTGATGAGCAGGATTTGATGAGGCATGGTCTTTCTCCGCTGCCCGAGGCTAGGCGGTCGCGGATTGGCGAACCAGCAGCGCTGGAATAGACAGACCGTTCGCAAAACCGGAACGGTCCGATGCAGCTGGACGATCTTCGTGTGTTCCTCCGCATCGTCGATGGCGGCGGTCTGTCGAAAGCCGCGAACCTCGCCGGCGTGCCGAAATCCTCGTTGAGCCGCGCGCTTTCCCGGTTGGAAAGCGAGACGGCGCTGCGCCTGTTCGAGCGCGGCGGACGCGACCTCCGGCTGAGCGAGGCGGGCCGGCTGTTGTTGCCGCATGCACGTCGCATTCTCGACGATGTGGCGGAAGCCGGCGCCGCGTTGGACGGGATGAACGGCGCACCGCGCGGCACGCTGCGGATCAACGCCGCGATGACCTATGCGCTGGGCATGATCGCACCGATGCTGCCGGGCTTCATCGCCCGCTTTCCCGAGCTGCGCGTGGTGCTGGAAACCGAGAACCGCGTGGTCGACATGATGCGCGAGGAGGTGGACGTCGCGATCCGCATCGGCGCCCTGCCGGATTCCGATCTGATCGCGCGCAAGCTCGGCCGGATCGAACTCTGGCCTTGCACGAGCCCCGATTATCTGGCCCGGCGCGGCCTGCCCGAAACCCCGGCCGATCTGTCCGGCCACACGCTGTTCGGGTGGCAGGACCGGCCGGGCGAATGGCGGTTCGTCGACGGCGCCGGCATCGCCCACGTCGCGCCGGTTCCGGCCGGCACGGTCGTGCCCGAACCGGCGGTCTTGCAGGTCCTGCTGGCGGGCGGGGCCGGGATCGGGCGGCTGCCGGATTTCCTCGCCCGGCCTTCGGTGGCGCAGGGAACGCTTTGCCGTCTGCTGCCGGCCTATCGCGCCGAGCACGTCGAGGCGCACGCCGTGTTCCCGTCGCACCGGAGCCTGTCCGCCAAGGTGCGGCTGTTCGTCGACGCCCTCGTGGCGTTTCTCCGGGATGGGGCGTCTCAGCCGGATCGAGACGTCGCCGGCGAAGCCGGGATCAGCACGCCCGCAGCGTGATCCGGATCATCTCCGACGGGCAGCCCAGCCGGAACGCGAAGCCGGGCCAGATGCCTGTGCCGTTGCCGACGATCAGGGTCATCTTGCCGACGCGATAGCGGCCGGACACGTAGCCGTCATTGCCGCGCGCCACCATCCGGGCGAGGCCGGGCATCATGCCGCCATGGGTGTGTCCGGAAAGCTGGAGCGCCACGCCGCGGGCGGCCCGGCGTTTGGCATGGCCCGGCTGGTGGTCGAGTAGGACCACCGGAGCGCCGGACGGTGCGCCCGCAAGGGCAGCGTCGAGATCGGGCGGCGTTTGGTCGTGCCTGCGGGCGGACAGATCGGTGACGCCGGCGATCGTCAGATGGTCGGCGCCGCGCGCGATCGCCACATGCGCGTTGGGCAGCATGCGGAGGCCGAGTCCGGAAAGATGCCGCATCCAGGAGGCATAATCGAAGAAGTACTCGTGGTTGCCGGGAATGCCGAGCACGCCGTCCGGCGCGCGCAGAGCGTGCAGCGGGGCGATGTCCGCGCGCCGCATCGCCACCGAACCGTCGATGAAATCGCCCGTGATCGCGATCAGATCGGCGCCGGCGCCGTTGGCGCGGGCCACCACCTGCTCGGCCCAGCGACGGGGAAACAAGCGGCCCAGATGCAGATCCGTCAGATGCAGCACTCTGTAGCCGTCGAAGGCGGGCGCCAGCCCGGCGATGGCGACGACCTTGTCGCGCACCGGCGGCACGCGCACCGCGTTGCGGACACCCAGCGCGCAGAGGATCGACACCAGCGCGCCCGCACCGAGCCGGACGGACGGCGGAATGCCGCACCACGCGCCCTGAACCAGCGACACGATCGCCGCGACGAGTTCCGCGGCCAGCATCAGCAGCGCCAGCATCGGGATCGCCGCAAACCCCCAGTTGAACAGCAGCACCAGCGGGCGCGGAAATTCGGGCGCGAACACCGAGCCGGAAGAAAGCCGGTTCCACTGGTGGAACTGCGACAGCACGAGCAGCAGCAGCGCCGCCGGCAGCTTGATCGCGAGCCCGATCGGCAGCGGCCAGAGCCAGAGGAACAGCACCAGCAGAACCGGCAGCAGCGACACCAGACGGAACAGGATCAACGCGACGGCTCCAGGCCCAAATTGCGCAGCAGGTAGCGCACCTGCTTGTTCGGCGACGGCGTTCCCGTGCCGACCGGCTCGAATCCCATCGCGGCGTGGAACGCGTCCGAGCCCGGATTGGGCGGGTCCGCATTCACCTCGCACACCACGTGCGCGTGTCCCGCTGCTTCCGCGCGTGCGAACAACGCCGCGTAGAGGCTCCGCGCCAGACCACGGCCACGTGCGTGTCCGGCGACCACCACCCGGTCGACATAAACGAAGCGCGGGTAGCGTTCGCGGAACCAGAGGAAGTTCGGGCTCCGGTAATCCGCGTCATGGTCGAAGGCGATCAGCAGCGCGTCCGCTTCGCCGATCCGTGCGGCCATGAAGGCCATGCCCGACAGGCGCGCCAGTCCGGCAGCATCCAGATCGGACAGATGCCCGGCATCTTCCTGGTTGAGCGCCAGCAGCGCCGCGGACGGCGTGCCGCCGACCGGCTCGACCGATACGCTCACGCTTCGGCCGGCGCCACCATGCGGCCGAGCGGCGCCCCGCCGAACAGATGCACATGGAAATGCGGCACTTCCTGCCCGCCATGCGCGCCCATGTTGGAGAGCAGCCTGTAGCCCGGCTCGTCCAGCCCGAGATCGCGCGCCACCTGACCCACCGCACGCACGAAGCCGGCGATCGCTTCCGTCGGCGCCTGCGCAGCGAAATCCGCGAACGACACGTAGGGTCCCTTGGGGATCACCAGCACATGCACGGGCGCCTGCGGGGCGATGTCGTGGAAGGCCAGCGCGTGCTCGTTCTCGAACACCTTCCGGCAGGGGATCTCGCCGCGCAGGATCCGCGCGAAGATGTTGGCATCGTCGTAATCGCTCAGGCCCGGCACCGGCATGCTTCAGTCCTCCTGCACGCGCGACGAGGCGCGGGATTGTTTCTCCGCGATGCCGCTGGTGCCCTCGCGCCGGTGCAGTTCGCTCCAGATCTCGGAAGGCTGCACGCCCGCATCCACCCACATGACGATCAGGTGGTAGAGCACGTCGGCGCTTTCGCCGACCAGCTTGTCGCTGCGTCCGGCGACCGCCTCGATCAGGCATTCCACCGCTTCCTCGCCGAATTTCTGCGCCACCTTGGCGGTCCCGCGCGACAGGAGGCGAGCGGAATGGGAGATGTTCGGATCGGCATCGCGTCGTGCGGTCACGACCTCGAACAGCCGGTCCAGCACGGCGGCGTTGGCGCCGTCGAGAGTCGCGGTCTGCACCGCCGCGCCGGTCGTGCGCACGGCGCGGCGCACGGTCTTGCTGACCGTGGCGGCCTTCTTGGCGCCGTTCTTCTTGTTCGCGGTCTTGGGAGCCGCAGCCGATTTCGCGGCCGCGCCCTTGGCGGCCTGCGCCTTCTTGTTCGCGGTCTTCTTGGTCGCCGCGGCCTTGGGTTCGGTCGCCACCGCCAGCTCCATCTGTTCGGTCCGGTTCCGGGCGGCGGCGGATTTCTTGGCGGCGCGCTTGGGGGGCTTGGACATCACACGGGATCCTGGCTGGAAGCGGGCGGGCGCACGGGTTGGCCGGCGTCGCGCAACGCCTGCTTGACCTCCGCCACGGTGAAACGCC
This sequence comes from Lichenicola sp. GTC18331, assembly GCF_055386855.1. Taxonomy (NCBI): domain Bacteria; kingdom Pseudomonadati; phylum Pseudomonadota; class Alphaproteobacteria; order Acetobacterales; family Acetobacteraceae; genus Lichenicola; species Lichenicola sp. GTC18331. The sequence goes on from NZ_AP045015.1 coordinate 2,873,940, forward strand.
CGAAATGAAACACGCTGGCGGCGAGGAGCCCGGTCGCGCCCGCCTCGGCGCCTTCCACGAAATGCCGCAACTCGCCGACGCCACCCGACGCCACCACCGGCACACGCACGGTTCCGCAGACGCGACGGAGCAGATCGAGATCGAAGCCGTTGCCGGTGCCGTCGCGGTCCATGCTGGTGAGCAGGATCTCGCCCGCGCCGCGCTCGGCCATCTCGCGGCACCAGGCCACCGCATCGCGGCCGGTGCCGGTGCGGCCGCCATGGGTGAACACCTCCCAGCCGCCCTTGCCGTCGGCGCGCGCGTCCACCGCCACCACCACGCATTGCGAGCCGAACTTCTCCGCCGCTTCGGACACCAGCTCGGGACGCGCCACGGCCGACGAGTTCATTGAACACTTGTCGGCGCCGGCCAGAAGCAGGCGGCGCATGTCGGCGGTGGAGCGTATGCCGCCGCCGACGGTCAGCGGCAGGAAGATGCGCGCCGCCGTGCGTCCCACCACGTCGAGAATGGTGTCGCGGTTCTCGTGGCTGGCGGTGATGTCGAGAAAGGTGAGCTCGTCAGCGCCGGCGGCGTCATACACCGCCGCCTGTTCCACGGGATCGCCCGCATCCCGCAGGGACACGAAATTCACCCCCTTCACCACGCGGCCGTCCTTGACGTCCAGGCAGGGGATCACACGGAGCTTGAGCATCAGCCGAGCGCACGCAGCGCATCGCGCGGGTCGATGCGGCCGTCATACAGCGCACGCCCGACGATCACGCCTTCGATGCCGGGGAAATTGGCCGCTGCCGTCTTCAGTGCGTGCAGATGCTCGATCGCGCCGACGCCGCCGGAGGCGACCACGGGCGTCGACAGCCGGGCGGACAGGGCGCAGGTCTGTTCCACGTCGAGCCCGGTCAGCATGCCGTCGCGGGCGATCTCGGTGAACACAATCGCCGACACGCCGGCATCCTCCATCCGCAGCGCCAGCTCGCTGGCGGAAAGATCGGAAACCTCCGCCCAGCCTTCGGTCGCCACGCGCCCGTCGCGCGCGTCGATGCCGCAGACGATCCGGCCCGGAAAGGCGCGGCAGGCGTCGCGCACCAGATCGGGGTTCTTCACCGCCGCACTGCCCAGGATGACGCGGGTGATGCCGGCCGACAGCCAGCGCTCGATCGCCGCCATGTCGCGCAGACCGCCGCCGAGCTGCACCGGCACCTCGGCATTGGCGATGATCGCCTCGATCGCTTCCGCATTCACCGAATGGCCGGCGAAGGCGCCGTTCAGATCCACCACATGCAGCCAGCGGCACCCGGCGGCGACCCAGTTGCGGGCCTGCGCGCCCGGATCGTCGGAATAGACCGTGGCGTCGTCCATCTCGCCGCGACGCAGACGCACGCAGGCGCCGTCCTTGAGGTCGATCGCCGGATAAAGGGTGAGGGGCCTCTGGTCGGGCACGGGTTTCTCCGGTTTCGGTCGGGCAGGGCTGCCGGCGGGTGTGACCTGTTTCGCGGTGGGGGCCGTCTCGGCGCCGCGCTCCTGCAACAGCTTGGTGAAGAAGAAGCCGCCCACCACCTCGCCGCCGACGCGGGCATAATGCGGATGGGTGCCCCAATGCTGGAAGCCCAGCGTGCGATAAAGCCGGATCGCCGCGGTCTGGGTTTCCCGGACGTCGAGATTGAGCACGCGGTAGCCGAGATTGCGGGCGCAGTCCTCGACGGCTTCCACCATCATCAGCGCCAGACCGTGTCCGCGCGCATAGGGCGCCAGGAAGGAATGCATCAGCGTGGCGGTCATCGCCTGCGCCTCGTTGTTGCGCGGTGGCCGCAACAGCTGGGTGGCGCCGACGATCACCCCGTCGAGCCGCGCCACGAACAGAGCACGCTCCGGCACCAGCAGGATGCCGCGGAAATACTGCTCCAGGGAGCGCCGTCCGGGCGATTGCACCCAGCCGAACCCGCCGCCATCCAGGATGGCCGCATCCGTCGCCTCGCAGAGCTGCTCCAACTCGTCGTCGTCGAGCGCCGAAACCCGCTCTGCCGCCAGGATCGGGGAGTCGCCGCTCACGCGCCGGGAGCCCAGCGCAGGAAGTTGGCCAGGATGCGAAGCCCGACGCGCTGGCTCTTCTCGACATGGAACTGCGTGCCGGCGCGGTTGCCGCGCGCCACCAGGGCCGGGACCGCGCCGCCGTACTCGGTGGTGGCGACCAGCTCGGCCGGATCGAAGCCGGTCAAGGCGAAGGAATGCACGAAATAGCCGTGATCGCCGGGGGCGAGCCCGTCGGTGAGCGGATGGGCGCCGGGCGTGAAGTCGAGCGCGTTCCAGCCCATCTGCGGCAGGCGCAGGCCCGGTGCGTCCATGCGGGCGATATCGCCGCGTATCCAGCCGAAGCCGGGGGTTTCGCCGTATTCCAGGCCGCGCTCGGCCATGAGCTGCATGCCGACGCAGATGCCGAGGAACGGCGTGCCGGCGTCGGTGGCGCGCTCGATCGCGTCGCGCAGACCGCCCGCGCCGGCCAGGCCCCGGGCGCAGTCGGCGAAGGCGCCCTGGCCGGGCAGCACGATGCGGTTCGCGCGCAGAACCGTGTCCGGATCGCCGCTCACCACGATCTCGGCGTCGATGCCGGTGCGCGCGGCGGCTTCCGCCAGAGCGCGGGATGCGGAGGCGAGATTGCCGCCCTGATAGTCGACCACGACCACCAGACCGCCCGCCGGCAAGGGACGGACGCTCATGCCGGGCGCCCGACCAGATCGGGACGCTTGTCCAGCAGACGCACCAGAGCGTGGCCGCGATCGAGACCGGAGACGAGCGGCCCCGGCGTCCAGCCGCCTTGGGTCATTTCCCAGCCGCGCCAGTCGGACGCGAAGGCGCCGATGGCGACATGCAGGCCGAGCGGCAGCGCCCAGCCCCCGGCGAGATGGCGGGCGGCCAGCAGAGCGAGCAGGGTGACGGCGCAGGCCAGCAGCGCGCAAAGCCAGCTTCCCCGGCGCAGGAACACGAGCCAGCCGAACAGAAGACCCCAGACGGAGAAACCCTCGCGCACCATGACGGGCGGCCGCGACGGATCGCCGCCGGGCGGCGGAAACCAGGGGGTGTAGAGCCTCACAGCGAGCCCTTGGTGGAGGGAATGCGCCCCGCCGAGCGCGGATCGGGCTCCGTCGCCATGCGCAGGGCGCGCGCGACCGCCTTGAAGCAGCCTTCGGCGATGTGGTGGTTGTTGCTGCCGGCCTTCTGGTTGATGTGCAGCGAGAGCCCGGCATTGGACGAGAAACCGCGAAAGAATTCCTCGAACAATTCGGTGTCCATCTCGCCGATCTTGTCGCGCGGGAACCGCACGTCCCAGACCAGGAAGGAGCGGCCGGAGATGTCGATCGCCGCTTCCACCAGCGCCTCGTCCATCGGCACCACGGCATGGCCGTAGCGCCGGATGCCGGCCTTGTCGCCGATGGCGCGGGTGAAACACTGGCCGAGAACGATGCCGATATCCTCGGTGGTGTGGTGGAAATCGACCTGCAGGTCGCCGATCGCCTTCACCTCGAGATCGAAGCAGGCATGCCGGGCGAGCGCGGTCAGCATGTGGTCCAGAAAACCGATCCCGGTCTCGATCCGGGAGCGGCCGCTGCCGTCCAGATCGAGCGACAGGGTGATGTCGGTTTCGGCCGTGGCGCGATGGAGCGTGGCGGTTCTGGAGCCGGTGGCGGTGTCGTCCTGCATGGCCCGGAGTCTACAGCACCGCCCGGTGCGACACCATATTCCGCCCGGCTCAGCCGGTGGCAAAGCTTTGCACGAGGCTGCCCGCCACCAGATGCCAGCCATCCACCATCACGAAGAAGATCAGCTTGAACGGCAGGGAGATGGCCGAAGGCGGCAGCATCATCATGCCGAGGCTCATCAGCACGCTCGACACCACGATGTCGATCACCAGGAACGGCAGATAGAGTAGGAAGCCCATCTCGAAGCCGCGCCGCAGTTCGCCGATCATGAAGGCTGGCACCAGAGCGCGCCAGGGCGTGTCGTCCGGGGAAGCGGGCACCGGCAGCTTGGCGATATCGAGAAACAAACGCAGATCGGGCGGCCGGATGTTGTGCGCCATGAAGTGGCGGAACGGTTCGGCGGCGAGGCGCAGCCCGTCCAGCTCGGCCAGCTTGCCGGCCATCATCGGCGCGATGCCGTCGTTCCAGGAGGCGAGCAGGGTCGGCTGCATCACGAAGAAGGTGAGAAACAGCGCCAGCCCGATCAGCACCGTGTTGGGCGGCGTGCCCTGCGCCCCGATCGCCGAGCGCAGCAGCGACAGCACGATGACGATCCGGGTGAAGCCGGTGACCATCACCAGCAGGCTCGGTGCCAGGGAAAGCAGGGTGATCAGCGCGGTGAGCTGGACCAGGCGTCCGGTGGCGCCGGCATCGCCGGAATGGCCGAGATCGATGCTGACCGCCTGGGCATGCGCCGCAGCCGGCAGAAGCACGAGGCCGGCGAGCCAGGCCGCGGCAAGAACGAAGGAGCGGACGCGCATCAAACGGGCTCCACCGTGAACTCCGTCGGGACGGGGGCGGGCGGCAAAGGCAGCAGAACGTCCGTGGCGCCGCCGGACAGCACCAGAACCTGTCGCCCGTCGCACTCGATGAGCACCAGACGCCGCTTGGCGTCGAGCGCCAGTTGCGCGGCCACGACCAGGCGGGCGCCGCCGGCGACGGAGAAGCGGGGACGAAGCAGGGGTGCGCCCCAACGAAGCAGAAAGATCAAACCCACAACGAGAACAAGCGCGCCGGTGGCACTCAGGAGATCGGTCGTCGACATGCTGCACGGCCTTTTGCCGGTGATGCGCGCAGGATGGATCGGCGCCGGTTAAGGCCCGGTAAACGGAAGAATCTTTTTGTTGTTAACCTTCCGGCAATTCCTGCCGGTCACACTGCATCCGAGACCGGGAAAGGATGAGCGGGTCATGGATGCGGGTGGAACGGACCTTCTGGGTCTCGCCGCGAACCGTCTGAACTGGCTGGACCAGCGTCAGAAGGTGCTCGCGCGCAACATCGCGAATTCCGACACGCCCGATTTCATGCCGCGTGACGAGCAGTCGTTCGACGACGTCATGCGCAAGGGCACGCTGGCCCCGACGCAGACGGACCCGATGCATCTCGCGGGCGACACCGCCAATGCCGGCACGGTGGCGATGAAGGTGAGAAGCCGGTCCATCAACGGGAACGGCGTCGCGCTGGACGAGCAGATGATGAAAGTCGCCGATACCGACACGCAACAACGCCTCGTGACCACGCTCTACAGCCGCTACATGGGCATGTTCCAGACCGCGATCGGCAAGGGCTGAACATGGATATCTCCCGCGCCCTCGACATCTCCGCCTCCGGACTCGACGCGCAGAGCCAGCGCCTGCGCGTGATCTCGGAAAACATGGCCAACGAGGACACGACCGGCTCCACGCCCGGTGCCGATCCGTATCGCCGCAAGATCATCACCTTCGCCGAGCAGGTGGATCGCGAAACCGGCGAATCCGAAGTGGAGGTGAAATCCATCGGCCGCGACCAGAGCGCATTCGGCAAGCGCTACGATCCGTCCCATCCGGCAGCGGACGCATCCGGCTACGTCAAGACCTCCAACGTCAGCTCGTTCATCGAGATGATGGACATGCGCGAGGCCGAGCGGTCCTACAGCGCCAATCTCGACACGATGCAGGCGACGCGGTCGATGATGACCCGCACCATCGATCTGCTGAAGTGAGCATGCGGCGATGAGCGACCTTCGCATGCTGTCCTCCCCGTCGGCGGCCGCCAGCGCTTATGCGCGCGTACAGTCGAGTGGCGGCATCGGCACCGGCGCGGACGAGATTGCCGAGACCGGCAGCGGAGGAAACGGCTTCGGCGCGATGCTCGGCAACGCATTGCAGAGCGTCGTGGCCTCAGGCCATGCGGCGGACAGCGCCGCCGCTGCCGGCATCAGCGGTCACGGCAATCTCACCCAGGTGGTGATGGCGGTGTCGCAGGCGCAGATGGCGCTGCAAACCACGACGGCCATACGCGACCGGGTAGTCTCGGCCTATCAGGACATCATGAAGATGTCGATCTGAACTGAAACGATCCAAAAAGGAGCGTGTCATGGCGGTTGACGACGTGGGAATGATCCTGCGCGCCATGTTTCTGGTGGTTCTGAAGCTTTCGGCGCCCGGTCTGGTGGCGGCACTGGTGGTCGGCGTGGTGATCTCGTTGATCCAGGCCGTCACGCAGATCAATGAAAGCACGTTGGCCTTCGTGCCGAAATTGTTGGTGATCGGCGTGGCCTTGTCCGTGGCCGGCCCGTTCATGTTCACCACACTCTTCGATTTCACCCATCTTCTGTTCGACCGCCTGATCGCGGCCGGCGGACAATGAGCGCCGAAGCGGAGGTTCTGGCCGCGCTGCCGAACTGGGCATTCGGTTTCGTGCTCGTTCTGGCGCGTGTCGGCGCCTGCTTCTCCATTCTTCCCGGGATCGGCGAGGCGGATACGCCCACCGTGATCAAGGCCGGAATCGCCGTGGGCGTGTCCGGGTTGATCCTGCCTGCGGCCTTGCCGCTTCTGCCGGGCGCCGCGCTCGGGCCGATGCGCGTTCTGGCCGTGATTGCCGGCGAGGTCGGATGCGGGCTTCTGTTGGGCTGGCTCGCCCGTCTGCTCGTGATGGCGCTGCCGATCGCAGGGCAGGTGATCGCGGTGCAGATCGGCCTGTCCAGCGTTCTGAACCCGGACCCCGCGCTCGGTTCGCAGACCAGCGGCACCAGCCGGCTTCTGGGTCTCGTCGGACCGCTTCTGATCCTGTCGACCGGGCTTTATGCGATGCCGCTCGAGGCGCTGATCGGATCGTATCACCTGTTTCCACCGGGACGGATGCTGCCGGCCGGCGATATGGCGCAAACGGTGGCGCAGGCGACATCGGGGTGTTTCGCCCTGGCGATGCGTCTGGCAGCGCCGCTGCTGATTGCCGGATTGATCTGGCAGTGCATGCTGGGCTTGTTGGCAAGGCTGGTGCCGTCTCTCCAGGTTTATTCCATGTCCATGCCGGGGCAGGTTCTGGGCGGTCTGCTGGTGTTCGGGCTGCTGTTGAAGCGTATTCTGGATGCCTGGATCGGTGCCGCGTCGGCCGGTTTCTCCGTTTTGCCGGGCTTGTAGGCGTCGATGGCGGATCAGGAGGATCGCACAGAAGCCCCATCGGCACGCCGGCTCGAAAAGGCGCGCGAAGAAGGGCAGGTCGCGGTATCGCGCGACATGCAGACCCTGGCGGGGCTGGGCTGCGCTACCTTCGCGCTGATGATGACGGGAAGCGTCCAGTTCGACCGTTTCGTCGGCGGCATGCGCCGCATGATGGAAAACCTCGCGAGTACCGATCTCGATGCGGGCATGCTCCTGGCCGTGCGCGAGGCGCTGGGGGATTGCGCGCGCATGGCGGGGCCGCCGGTTCTGGCGGCTGCGATCGGGTTCGTCGCCGTGACCCTGCTGCAGACCGGTTTTCTTCTGCGCTTCGCCGGTTTGGCGCCCCAACTTGGCCGGCTCAGTCCGGCCAAAGGGCTGAAGCGGATCTTCGGCGGCGACAACTTGATGGAAACGCTGAAGGCCCTGGTCAAGCTGGCGGCCTTCGTCATGGCGGTGCGGCAGCTTCTGGTCGGGCTGTGGCCGGTTCTTTCCGGTTCGATCGGCTGGGACGCGGCGACGCTGGCGTCGCGCTCGGCGAAACTGGTGCTGCACGGCATTCTGACCGTTCTGGCGGTCCAGGCCGGTATCGCGATCCTGGATGTCGCCTGGGTGCGCTACCGGCACACCGGCAAGCTGCGCATGAGCCGTCAGGAGGTCCGGGACGAACACAAGGAAAGCGACGGCGATCCGCATGTGAAGGGGCGGCTGCGCCAGCTCCGTCGGCAGCGCTCGAAGCGGCGGATGATCGACGCCGTGCCGAGCGCCACCGTGGTGATCACCAATCCGACCCATTATTCGGTGGCGCTCTTCTACGAGAACGGCGGAAAGGGCGCGCCGAAGATCGTCGCCAAGGGTTTGGACGAATTGGCGGCGCGGATCAGGGAGAAGGCGATCGACAGCAAGGTGCCGATCGTGTCGAACCCGCCTTTGGCGCGCGCGCTCTACACGGTGCCGCTCGATTCCGAGATACCGCGCGAGCATTTCCAGGCCGTGGCCGGGATCATCGCCTATGTCTGGCGTCTGCGTCGTCCGCCACCGGGGCCGCCCCCGGTGCGCTGACGGATCGGGCGCCCACACTGGAAATGATCGGATTTGTGCACTATTTGTTCACTCGACCGCCTCAAGATGGCTGCCGCCGTGCCAGTGCTGCCCAAGCCGGGTGCGGTGGGCTACGGTGGAACAAGGACGAGTTTAACGGATTGACCGCGCGAACCAGCGCCTCGGGAGCAGTACATGGACAAGAGCAAGGCGCTTGAAGGTGCGTTGACGCAGATCGAGCGCGCGTTCGGCAAGGGCTCCATCATGCGCATGGGCCAGCGCACCAACGACTCCGTCGAGGTCGTCTCCACCGGATCGCTCGGATTGGATATCGCACTCGGGATCGGCGGTCTGCCGCGCGGCCGGATCATCGAGATCTACGGGCCGGAAAGCTCCGGCAAGACGACCATGGCGCTGCACGTGATTGCCGAGGCGCAGAAGAAGGGCGGCATCTGCGCCTTCGTGGACGCGGAGCACGCGCTCGATCCCGGCTATGCCCGCAAGCTTGGCGTCGATATCGATAATCTGCTGATCAGTCAGCCGGATGCCGGCGAGCAGGCGCTGGAGATCGCCGACACGCTGGTACGCTCCGGGGCGATCGATGTCCTGGTGGTGGACAGCGTCGCCGCTCTGGTGCCGCGCGCCGAACTCGAAGGCGACATGGGCGACAGCCATGTCGGCCTGCATGCGCGTCTGATGAGCCAGGCTTTGCGCAAGCTGACCGGCACGGTGTCCCGCTCCAACACCATGATCATCTTCCTGAACCAGATCCGGATGAAGATCGGCGTGATGTTCGGCAGCCCGGAGACCACCACCGGCGGCAACGCGCTGAAATTCTACGCTTCCGTGCGTCTCGACATCCGCCGCATCGGGCAGATCAAGGAGAAGGACGAGGTCGTGGGCAACCAGACCCGCGTGAAGGTGGTGAAGAACAAGATGGCGCCGCCGTTCAAGCAGGTCGAGTTCGACATCATGTATGGCGAGGGCGTCAGCAAGATGGGCGAGCTGATCGATCTGGGCGTGAAGGCGAACATCGTCGAGAAATCCGGCGCGTGGTTCTCCTATGACAGCACGCGCATCGGCCAGGGCCGCGAGAACTCCAAGCAGTTCCTGCGCGACCACCCCGACATGGCCGACACCATCGAGAACAAGATCCGCGCCCAGGCCGGCGTGGTCGCCAACGCGATGATGGTGGCGCCGGACGAGCAGGAAGCCGCCGACGCCGAATGAAGCGCCCACCATCCGGGCCTCGGCCGGCGCGAGCCGGTCGCGACCCGGGGCGCGTCGCATCGGGCGAGTGCGGGCAGATATCCGGACAAATGACGGACCTCAGCCTCATGACGCTTATCCCGTTTCCGCCGGTCGGCCCGGGACGGGCAGTTCGGTCGCCTGCCCGTCAGAAAGGCGCCGCCCAGATCCTCCCGGATGCCCGGAATGCGCCGGTCCGGCAGGCCGGCGGATGGCGGCGCGGCCCGGTCAGTTCGGTCGCGGCTCGCCCGCCTCGTCCTGATCCTGCTGCGCCAGCAACTGCACGATGTCGTGCAACGGATCGGCGCGTCGCTGCTCCGGCGCCGTGGCACGATCGAACTGCATCAGGGCGGCCAGCATGTGGCTCCCCGTGGAAAGATGCCGCAGCATGGCGTCGACTCCGTTGACCGGCTTTCAGCACACCAGAAATGATAATCATTCGCAAGCGCAATTGCGGCCGGGTTGCGGCGACGGGTCTCCGGTGCCATGGGGAGGGCGGTCATGAACGAGGTCCGGCCGTCTCGGCCGGAGAGGCGAGGTAGGATTATGGCGAAGATCAAGGTCGCGACCCCGGTGGTCGAGCTCGACGGCGACGAGATGACTCGGATCATCTGGAGCTTCATCAAGGAGAAGCTGATCCTGCCCTATCTCGACGTCGACCTGAAATACTACGATCTCGGCATCGAATATCGCGACCAGACCGACGATCAGGTCACGGTCGATGCGGCCAACGCGATCAAGACCTACGGCGTCGGCGTGAAATGCGCCACCATCACGCCGGACGAGGCCCGCGTCGAGGAATTCGGCCTCAAGAAGATGTGGCGCAGCCCGAACGGCACCATCCGCAACATCCTGGACGGCACCATCTTCCGCGAGCCGATCATCTGCTCCAACGTCCCGCGCCTGCTGCCGCACTGGACCCAGCCGATCATCATCGGCCGTCATGCCTACGGCGACATCTACCGCGCCGCCGAGACCAAGATCCCCGGCCCGGGCAAGGTGACGCTGAACTACCAGCCGGCCGACGGCGGCGCGCCGATCGAGCTCGAAGTCCACGACTTCAAGGGCCCCGGCGTGGCCCTCGGCATCCACAACACGCTCGCCTCGATCCAGGGCTTCGCCCGCGCCTCCTTCAACTACGGCCTTGCCCGCAAGCTGCCGGTCTACCTGTCCACCAAGAACACGATCCTGAAAGCCTATGACGGCATGTTCAAGGACGCGTTCCAGGACATCTTCGACCGCGAGTTCAAGGCCGAGTTCGACAAGCAGGGCCTCACCTACGAGCACCGCCTGATCGACGACATGGTCGCCTGCGCCGTGAAGTGGTCCGGCGGCTATGTCTGGGCCTGCAAGAACTACGACGGCGACGTGGAAAGCGACGTGGTGGCGCAGGGCTTCGGCTCGCTCGGCCTGATGACCTCCGTGCTGCTGTCCCCGGACGGCAACACGGTGGAATCCGAGGCCGCGCACGGCACCGTCACCCGCCACTACCGCGAGCACCAGAAGGGCCGTGCCACCAGCACCAACCCGATCGCCTCGATCTATGCCTGGACGCGCGGCCTCGACTATCGCGGACGCTTCGACAACACCCCGGATGTCAGCCACTTCGCCACCACGCTCGAAAAAGTCTGCGTGGACACGGTGGAATCCGGCTTCATGACCAAGGATCTGGCGATCCTGGTCGGGCCGGAACAGAAATGGCTCACCACCCAGGACTTCCTGGCGAAGCTGGACGAGAACCTCCAGGCGGCATTGAAGCGCTCCTGAGCGAGAACGGGAGCCGGCCGGTCCTGGCCGGCTCCTACTCGTCGCCGTTCTGGCGATAGGGCGAGAGGGTGGCCAGCTCGGCCATCTCCTCTTCCCGCGCCCGCCGTTCCTGATCCAGGAAATCGGCCACCGCATCACGCAGGCCGCCATGCTCGATCCAGTGCGCGGACCAGGTCGGCCGCGGCAGATAGCCGCGCTGGATCTTGTGTTCGCCCTGCGCACCGGCTTCCACGCGCTTCAAACCATGCGCGATCGCAAACTCGATCGCCCGGTAGTAGCACAGCTCGAAATGCAGAAACGGCCAGTCGCCCTCGCAGCCCCAGTTGCGGCCATAGAGCGCGTCCGGCCCGAGCAGGTTCAAGGCGCCCGCTACCGGCTCGCCCTCATGCTCCGCCACCATCAGCACCACCGCATCGCCCAGGCGGTCGCCGAGCAGGGGAAAGAACCGCTCGGTGAGGTAGGCGCTGCCCCATTTGCGGTCCACGGTGGACTGGTAGAAGCGATAGAACGCCGCCCAGTGACGCGGCGTGATCTCCCGGCCGCGCAGGGTGCGGAACACCAGCCCGCTCGCCTGCGCGTCGCGCCGCTCGCGCCGCACCGCCTTGCGCTTCCGGGAGTTGAATGCGGCCAGGAACGCCTCGAAATCGGCGTAGCCGTCATTCTCCCAATGGAACTGCACGCCGATCCGTTGCAGCCAGCCCTGCTCGCCGAGCTGGCGGTATTCGTCCTCCTCGCAGAACGCCACATGCACGGAGGAGAGCGACAGCGCGCCGCAGGCCTGCCGCAGCGCGTCGCCGATCGCCGCCATCAAGGCGGGGCGCGGATGGGCGGTGTCGGGCCGGACCAGCAGACGCGGCCCGGTCACCGGACTGAACGGCGAAGCCACCTGGAGCTTGGGGTAGTACTGGCCGCCGGCACGCTCGAAGGCCTGCGCCCAGCCATGGTCGAACACGTATTCGCCGTAGGAATGCGATTTGGCATACATCGGCGCGGCGGCCAGCAGCGTGCCGCTCTCGTCGCGCAAGGCCGCGTGCTGCGGCAGCCAGCCGGTACGGCGTCCGGTGGAGCCGCTGTCTTCCACCGCGCTGAGGAAGGCGTGGCTGACGAACGGGTTCGTGCCCCCGCCGCAAGCATCCCATTCCGCCGGGTCGATCTCGGCGATGGCGCGGTGCAGGGACAGAGACAGGGTGGGCGGGCAATCGGGCATCGGCTCGATATGGTTCCGTCCGGCCCGGCGCACACCCCGGACGCGGCGCTATTCGCCCGCGATCTCGAACAGCCCCTCGACCTCGACCGGCGCGTCGAGCGGCAGGGACGGCACGCCGATGGTGGAGCGGGCATGGCGGCCCAGATCGCCGAACACCGCCACGGCAAGATCGGACGCGCCGTTCATCACCGTGGCGTGCTGGGTGAAATCGGGCGTGCAGGCGATGAAGCCGCCGAGCCGCACGACACGCTTCACGCGGGTCAGATCGCCGCCGAGAGCCGCCTGGATCTGGGCCAGGACATTGATCATGCAGCGTTTCGCCGCCTCCGCGCCGGCTTCCACGGATACGGCGCCACCCAGCTTGCCGGTGGCGCTGAGACGCCCCTCGGCGAGCGGCAACTGGCCCGACACCACCAGAAGGTTGCCGGTGCGCACGGCGGCGACGTAGTTCGCCACCGGGGCGGCGGCTTGCGGCAAGGCGATGCCGAGGGCGTCGAGGCGTTGCTGGGGGGTGGTCATCCGCGTCCTCCTACCAGCCGGAGCGCGGCCCGGCCCGTGGTTCGTCTGGCGCCGGTTTCCGGCAGGTCGAGCGGCAGCAGAGGCCGGTCGTCGGGATCGTGTCCGACGCGCTCGTCATGCGGCGCGTCCGGCAGCGCCCGGCCGAGATAGGTCTCGGACAAAGCGCGGAAGGCGTAGTCGAGCAGGGAGGTGGCATGGGCGATCTGCCCGTCGCCTTCCACGGCGCCATGCGGCCCGAAGCTGGTATAGGCGAAGGCCTCGACATAGGCGTCCAGCGGCACGCCATGCTGGAGTCCGAGGCTGACGGCGCGTCCGAACGCATCCATCAGACCGCGCATCGCCGGATTCTCGCGCGGCGGGGTGATGGTCAGCTCGCCCAGGCTGCCATCCTCGAACTCGCCGGTCTGGAGAAACAGGCGATGCCCGCCGATGGCCGCCTTCTGGGTGAAGCCGCGACGGCGGTCGGGCAGGGCGCGACGCTGCGTGCCGGCGCTGGCCAGTGTCGGCTGATGCTCGGGCAGAGACGGCATCTCGTCGACGAGGCCGCTGAGCGCGCGATGCATGGCGAGCCAGGCGTCGCGTCCGGGGCGCGGCAGCACGCCGTCGCCGGCGAGGCTGAGCGCCAGCGCCGCTTCCGGTGTCAAACCCCGCCCGGCCAGACGCGCCAGCGTGCTTTCGGACAAACGCCCGTCCGGACGCAGGGGCGAGAAGATCGGGCCGAGCCCGCTGCCTTCCACGCCGAGCAGGCTGTCCACCGGGCCGGGCTGCGAGAAGCCGGTGGCGATGCGCGCGCTGCGGCCGCCGGGAAACGCGGTGCGGGCGGCGAGCGCGGCGAGACCCGGCACCACGCAGCGGCCGGGCGGCCGGATCAGCGCCATCTGCCCGCCATCGCCGCCCTGCGCCACCAGCGTGGCGGCGTTGGAAAGGCAGCGGGCCACGTCGCGGCCGTTCTCGCCGTCATAGTCGAGCCCGAGCGCGGCGAGGCAGGCATCGAGATTGGACAAAAGCAGGATCGGCGACGGACGGCCCGGTTCGGCCAGCAGGCGCAACGCGCCGCACAGCGTTTCCAGCGCGGCGGCATAGTCCTCGGTCTCGAAGCCGCTGCCCGGTTTCACGAAGCCGGCGAGGTTCAGCACGAAGCCGGGACGCTCCTTCGTGTCGCCGTTCCACACCCCCTCGGTCGGCGCGGCGCGCCGGCGCAGCAGCAGCAGACCGAGTTCGCGCCCGAGCGGGGCGGGCGCGTTCGGCAGGGCGGCGATGCGGTCGATCCAGGCATTGGCGGCATCGGCCAGCGCCACGGAGCCGTCGCCGGGCAGAAGCGCCGCGAGCGCGCCTGCGGCGCTGTCGTCCCAATCGGCGGGCAGGGTGATGTGGCGCGGATTGCAGTCCGGGTCGGCCGCCTCGTAGGCGTTGCGCATCCGCACGCCGTTCCAGCGCCGGCGCGACTCGGCGGCGGCGGTCGAACCGCCGCCGTTGCGACGCGCGGGGGAACGGGCTGGCGGGGCGGGCGGGTCGTTGCGCATTCCACAGGGTAGACCGCCGCCGCGCCGGGCGGAAGCGCTCCCGCCATTCGAACGAGAATGCTGCGGCGCGGATGGACCGGGACGGGAACGCCGCCTAAGATGCGGCTCATGACAGCGATCGGCACCCGACTTTTCACCATGCTCCGCGGGCGGCTGATCGGCCGCGACGAGGACGGGCGCGCCTATTACCAGGAGCGCGGCCCCGGCGGTTACACCAGCCGGCCGAGACGCTGGGTGATCTATAACGGCCGCGAGGACGCCTCCGCCGTCCCCGCCGAATGGTGGAACTGGCTGCATCACGTCGAGGATGCGCCGCTGCCGCCGAGCGTGCGCAAGCCCTGGCAGCTGCCGTTCGTGCCCAACCGCACCGGCGAGGCGGACGGATATCACCCCCAGGGCAGCGATTATCGCGGCGGGCTGCGTCCCAGCGCCACGGGCGATTACGAATCCTGGACCCCGGATCACTGATCGATGAGCGGCATCAGCCGGGCGGAGGCCCAAGGCAGTGCACAGGGCAGTGCCCTGGGCGGCACGAAGGGCGGCCTCGAGTTTCTGGTCGGATTGCTGGTTCTGATCGGGCTGGCGGCGCTGCTGGCGTTCGCCCTGCTCGGCAGCGGGCGTAAGGCCGCGACCGGCTACGAGATCAGTGCACGCTTCCCCCATATCGACGGGCTGGAGATCGGCTCTCCGGTGAAGCTGGCCGGCGTTCAGGTCGGCCAGGTCACCGCCGAGCGGATCGACCCGAAGAGCTTCCAGGCGGTGGTGCGGTTCTCGGTCGCCAACGACATCCACCTGCCCGAGGACAGCGCTGCGATCATCACCAGCGACAGCCTGCTGGGCGGCAAGTATCTGGCGCTCAACCCGGGCGGGTCCGAGACCGTGATCAAGCCGGGCGGTCAGATCGATCTGACCCAGGGTTCGATCAGCCTGGAACAGCTGCTGAGCAAGTTCATCTTCAGCGTCACCGATGCGATGTCGTCCAAGAAGGGTGGCGCGGCCCCGGCCTCCGGCGCCGCTCCGGCAGTCCCGGCGACCCAAGCCCCGGCGACCCAGACCCCGGCGACCCAGACCGCGCCGGCGGGTGGCCCGACACCGTGACAATCTGGCCCGGACGGGATGGCGCGCCGGTCTCGTGCAACGAGAAGCTCAAGGTCCTGCACGAGAACGAGCGAGAACTGCGTTCGGTGATGAGCGATGCGTTCGACGACGCCGTGCTGATGGGCGTGGACCCGGAGGCGATGCGCGCGCTGCTGGTGCAGATGGTGCGCGACCTGCCCGGACCCGCCGGAGCGCCGTCATGAGGCGCATCCTGCTGGCGGCGCTGCTGGTCGCGCCGGCCTCCGCGCTGGGGGCGGAATACGTGCCCCCGCCGATCATGCCGGTGCCGGATGCGTGGCAGGGACGCGCCACCGGCCTGGTGCGCATCCTCGACAAGCTGGATGCGCATGTGGAGGTTCTCACCCTCGCGGCGGGCCAGACCGGACACTACAAGAGCCTGTCCGTGACCCTGCGCGCCTGCATGGACCGTCCCGACGGCATTCCGCACGATTCCGCGGCCTTTCTCGACGTGCAGGACGGGCACGGCAACGGCCAACCGTTCGCCGGATGGACCTTCGCCAACGAGCCCTCGATCGGCGTGTTCGAGAGCCCGGTCTACGGCGTGCAGCTGGTGAACTGCCAGGGCGACAAGGTCGCGCCGCTGGCGCCGCCTTTGCCGGCCCCCGTGCCGGCCCCGCCCGGTTTGATCCGCAACACGCCGCCCCCCGTGCCGGATGCGGGCGACACCCTTCCGGACGGCCCCGCCCCGGACGCGATCGACCAGGGCCAGCCCGAGATTCAGCCGCCGCCGCCCGGCGCGCCGGCTGCGCCCAGCAACGCCGCGCCCGCCCCGTCCGACGGGGCGCCGGATGCGGTTTATCCTTCGGGCGCGCCGCCGAAACGACGCTGACAGCGACGGCGTGTCGGAACCGGCTCCGGCCGGGCCTGTTTCCATCGACATGAGCTCGACCATGCCGCACCCGTCCCGCTTCGATCGCCTGCCCGCACCGGCACGCGCCGCCTTTCTGCTCGATTTCGACGGCACCCTCGTCGATATCGCGCCGACGCCGGAATCGGTGTCGGTGCCGCCCGGCCTGCGCGATACGCTTCTGGCGCTGCGCCGCGTCTGCGGCGATGCGCTGGCGGTGGTGAGCGGCCGGCCGATCGACCAGATCGACCATTTCCTGCCCGACGTGCCGTTCGCGGTGGCGGGAGAACACGGCATCGCCGTGCGCCATCGTCCGGGCGGTTCGATCGAACGCGCCACGCTGCCGTCGCTGCCGGAACACTGGATCGACGGCTGCGAGCGCATCGCGTCCGCCTTCCCGGGCGCGCGCGTGGAGCGCAAGAAGGCGGGGCTGGTGCTGCATTTCCGGGCCGTCCCCGAGGCCGGAGACGCGATCCGCGCCGAAGCCGAGCGCCTGATCGGCGACGGCGAAGGCGCCGGTCTGTTCCATATCCAGGCCGCCAAGATGGCCTGGGAGATCAAGCCGGACGGTGTCAGCAAGGAAAACGCGGTGCTCGCGCTGATGCAGACGGCGCCGTTCAGCGGTCGTCTGCCGGTGTTCGTCGGCGATGACGTGACGGACGAGGACGGGATCCGCGGCGCAGAAGCGCTGGGCGGGACCGGCTTCCGCATCCCGGCCGACTTCCCGGACCCGGATGCGTTCCGCGCCTGGCTGCACACCCTGTCCCGGACCGCGCCGGGGGCCGCCGCATGGCACGGCTAGTCATCGTTTCCAACCGCGTTCCCTCGCCCCGCGAGGTCACGCAAGCGGCGGGCGGTCTGACGGTCGGTCTGGCGGACGCGATCAAGGGACAACCGAGCCTGTGGTTCGGCTGGTCGGGCGGAACCGACGGCAAGGACGGGGCCGATCCGGAATTAAATATCACGGTGAATGATAATGTCACCTACGCGACCATCCCGCTTTCCGAACGGCAGCTGAAAGGCTTCTACCAGGGCTTCTCCAACGGCATCCTCTGGCCGGTCTGCCATTACCGTGTCGGCCTGATGAACTACAGCCGGGAAGAGCTGGAAACCTATCTGGAGGTGAACCGTCTCTATGCCCGCGCCCTGGCGCCGCTGCTGGAGCCGGACGACACGGTCTGGGTGCAGGACTACCAGCTCTTTCCGCTCGGCGACGCCTTGCGGGCCGAAGGGGTGGGCAACCGGATCGGCTTCTTCCTCCACATCCCGTTTCCGCCGGAGCAGCTGTTCCGGGCCATGCCGGGGGCCGATCTGCTGCTGCGCGATCTCGCCGCCTACGATCTGATCGGCGTGCAGACGGAACAAGACGCCGCCAATCTGCGTGGGGCCCTCCAGGCCGTCGGCGTGGAGAAGCCGGTCGGCGCGTTTCCGATCGGCATCGACCCGGACAGCTTCGCCCGCCAGGCCGCGCGTGGTGAGAACACCAAGGAGATGGGGCGCTTCCTCGACGCGCTCGGCGGGCGATCGCTGATCCTGGGTGTGGACCGGCTGGATTATTCCAAGGGCCTTCCCGAGCGCTTCCTGGGCTTCGAGCGGCTGCTGAAGCGCTTCCCGGAGCACCGCAACAAGGTCAGCTTCCTGCAGATCGCGCCCGTGTCGCGCGGCGACGTCGCGGAATACCAGGCGCTGCGACGCGAGCTGGACGAGCTGGCCGGGCGCATCAACGGCGAATGGGCCGAGATCGACTGGCTGCCGTTGCGCTACATCACCCGTCCGATTTCGCGGAAGATCCTGGCCAGCGTGCATCGCCATGCGCAAATCGGCCTGGTGACGCCGCTGCGGGACGGCATGAATCTGGTGGCCAAGGAATACGTGGCGGCGCAGAATGCAGCCGATCCCGGCGTGCTGGTCCTGTCGCGCTTCGCCGGCGCGGCGCCGGAGCTGGGCGACGCGCTTCTGGTCAATCCGCTCGATCCGGACGAGATTGCCGAGGCGCTGGATCAGGCGTTGCGGATGAAGCGGGACGAGCGCATCGAGCGTTGGACCGGGATGAACCGGGCGATCCACGCCGCCACCGCCGCGAGCTGGGCCGCCGATTTCCTGCGGGCGCTCGCCGAGACTCCCGAGCCTGCGGTGTCTGCCGCATGATCGCGGGTCGCGATGCGATCCGGCGCGGGCTGTTCTGCCTCGTCGCCGGCGGCTTCGCCCTCCTTTTCGCCTTCTGGCTGGAGCATGCGCGCGGCATGGCGCCCTGTGCGTTGTGCCTGTGGGAGCGTGTGCCGTATCGGCTTCTGCTGGCGGTCGGGATCGTCTGGGCGCTATTCGGCCTGTTCGGCCGGACGGCCCGGCCGCTCTGGTCTCTGGCGCTGTTGTGCGCGCTCGCCGCCCTGGTGCTGGGCGGGCTGCATGTGGGCGTGGAGCAGGGATGGTGGCCGAGTCCCTTGCCCGAATGCCAGGCGCCGCATTTCCGGGCCGGTCTCAGCTTTGCCGAACGTCTGGCGGCCATGCCCGCGCGTCCGGCCAAGCCCTGCGATGCGGCCAACCCGTTGTTTCCCGGGTCGCCAGTCTCGGTGGTGACCGCCGGGTTCGCCTACGCGCTGGTGATCAGCGCGATCCTGCTTCTGGCGGGGCCGGGGCATCGCAAAAGGATGTTCGACACCCGCCCGGGCTGACCGTCGGGGGCGGAGGCGTCCGCCTCCGTCCCCTCATCACGTCACAGGCGGCGATTGCGGCCGCGGCCGTAGAACAGGCTGATCAGGAACAGCACCAGGAAGACGAAGAACAGGATCTTGCCGATCTCGGCAGCGCCCGCGGCAATGCCGCCGAAGCCGAACACGCCGGCGATCAGGGCGATGACCAGGAAGATCAGCGTCCAGCGAAGAAGATCCATTGTTGTCGCTCCTGTTGTCGCGGGCGGAACCGCATACCGGCGATTGAGACCGAGAGCGTAACGTCCGCACTGTGCGTCGGATGCCCGGCGGGGCGTCAGAAATAATGCAAGGTGACGGTGAGGGCGTGGTCGCCCGGCCCGAGCGTGACGGCGCTGTCGGCGAAGGAGGGTGGGCCGAAGCGCAGGCTCGGATCGCGCGAGAAGCCGGTGCCGTCGCGCGGGACGCCGAGAAAGGACCGGCGCAGATGGCCGGCATCGGTAGAATCCTGATAGGCGGCGACGGCGTATGTGCCGGGCTGCACCGGGATGCGGGCCACCACCTTCCCGGCGGCGGAGGGGATCACGGCGTGGAACCGGCAGGACTCGCCGAGGAATTCCGCCTTGGTGCAGACGCCGATCCGCACATGGCCGAGCGCGTCGCGCACGTTGTCGACCGTCACGGTGAGGGTGTCGGCCCTGGCGGCGGCAGCGGCCGTCAGCAGGGCGGGAAGGGCGATCAGCCCGAAACAAAAGCGGTTCATGCGCCGCCTCCGGTCAGCTCTGGTAGGTGCGGCCGCGCCATTCCGTGGGCCGTCCGGCGCGGGCCGCGAACAAGGCGGTCCATTGCCGCCACAGCAGAAGAAGCACGCCGGCCGGCTGCGACGCCACGCCGCGCACGTCCTGCCTGAATCGCGCGGCGAGCAGGGCGCGGAGCCCCAGGCTGGCGAGCATGGCGGCGATGGCGGGCCGGGTGCGTGTGCGACCTGACAGGCACAGCAGGAACGGAAGCACGTGACCACCGAACAGCAGCGCGGTCCAGACCGGAAGGGCGGCGGGCGTGGCCATGCCCTCGGTGGCGTTCTTGCCGAGGCCGGACCAGAGCGTCGGCCAATCCTGATACATGCGGCATTCGGCCAGATCGGTGGCGTCGAACAGGCCGGTCGGGAAGGCGGCGCGTCGGAAGGCGCGCGGCAGGGTCAGCCCGTCATGCTTGGACGCGCGGATCGCGTCGTGCCCGCCCATGGCGCGATAAAGCGATCGCCGGGCGACGAAGAGCTGGCCGCAGCCGGCGGCGAAGCCGGGCCGGCGCTGGTCGCGATCGAGCCAGATCGGCCTGTAGCCAAGCAGCAGCAGATGGATCAGCGGCAGCAGCAGCCATTCTCCGGGCCGGATCGTGGTCTGGTGCGGCACCCCGCTGGCGAGGCCGAGCGACGTGTCGGCCTGCATGAATCCGGCGAGGCGGGACAGCGCGTCCGGAGCAAGACGCACATCGGCGTCCACGAACACCATCAGCTCGTGCGAGGCGCGTTCGGCCAGCCGGGCGCAGGCGTGCTGCTTGCCGGACCAGCCGGGCGGCAGAACGCCTGCGCCGGTGATGACGGACAGGCGCGGGTCGTCGATCCCGGCCAGGATGGCGGCGGTGCGGTCGGTGGAGCCGTCATCCAGCACGAGCAGCTCGATTTCGACGTCGCGATTGGCGAGCACGGCGCGCACGGCGGCGGCGATGTTGGCTTCCTCGTCGCGCGCGGGGATCAGCACCGAGACGGCCGGGCGGCCGTAAACGGGTTCGGGGCGTCGCAGCAGGCGCAGATTGGCGGCGGCGATGCCGAGCGGGAGGCTGGCGAGGCCGAGGGCGGCCCATCCTGCGACGCGTTTCATGGGTGTTCTCCGGTCCGGTGTCGGCCGCCATGGGACGGATCGAAGCGCCGTCCCGCGCCGAGCGTGCGCAGCCTGCGCCATTGGTCGTAGATCCAGCCCGCGCCGGCCGTGCCGTCGTTCAGCGTGGTGAACAAGGCGGGGTCGCGCCGGACGGCGTCGGTCGCCAGGGCGTCCATGGTGTCGGCCAGGGCGCGTTCCAGCCTCGGCGCCCACTCTGCCGCGCGGCCGCCTTGCGCGGCGTCGATCGGGGTGCCGAGACGCAGCAATGCCTCGGGGCGGCTCTCGTTCCAGAACACGTATTCCATCGCCAGCGGCACCAGCAGCGCTTCCGGGGTCGAGGCGGCGAGATGGGCGATGCCGGGCCGGAGCCGGACCGGGCGGCGACGCGGATCGGTGAAATCGCCCTCTGCGGTGATCCACATCATCGCCCGTCCGCCGGGGCCGCTTGCCTCGCCCAGCACGCGGCGTGCGACCAGCAGGAAGCGGCGCGCGCCTGCGGCGCTGTGTTTGTCGATGCCGAAAATGCCGAGTTTGCGGAAGAAGCCGTAGCGGCCGAGCGCTTCCTCGTCCATCGGTCCGAAGCCCGGGCGCCCGGGAAAGCAGCGATCGGCCAGCAGCATGAAGGCGGCCGGGTCCCACCAGGAGGGGTGGTTGGAGAAGATCACCACCGGACGGTCAGCGGGGAGGGTGGCCGGGTCGATGCCGGACAAACGGACGGCGTGGAAATGACGGCCGAAGCGCCAGCGCAGGTAGAAGCCGAACAGCCGGAACAGCCGGTTCGAGCGTTGCGCGATCGGGTCGGGTGGGAGGGGCGGCATCTAGAGGCTAGTCTTCTTTTTCTGAAGAAAAAGAAGCAAAAAGACTCTTATCCGTTCTGGTTCTCGAACCGGCGATGTTCTCGGCACCAAACGGCTAAAAGTTTTTTGGTTCTTTTTTGCAAAAAAGAACAAGCCTTCTTCCAGTCGCATCGTCTACGCGCTGAGCCGCTCCGGCGCGTTGCTTTTGGCGTCCTGATCGAGACTGTCTGCGGCGATCCAGCCGGACATCATCACCATCGGCATGCCCGGGCCGGGATGGGCGGCGCCGCCGGCGAGATAAAGGTTCTTGAGGTCGCGCGAGCGGTTGCCCGGCTTGAATGCGCCCATCACCGAGCCGTGGCTGGCGAGACCGTAGATGGCGCCGTCGAGCACGTTGTAGCGCTCGTTAATGTCGACCGGGGTGAGCACGCGTTCCGTGCGGATGCGCGATTCCAGATCGGCCATGCCGGCGGTGCGCGCGAGCTTGTCGAAGATCACCTTGCGGTAGGCGGGCAGCATCGCGGTCCAGTCGTGATGCGGACGCAGATAGGGCGTGTGCACCAGGATATAGAGTGCCTCGCCGCCGGGCGGGGCGACGCCGGGTTCGGTGCGCGCCGGTGCGGCGATGTAGCAGGTCGGATCGGGTGCCGGCTCGCCGCGACGGTAGATGGCGTCGAACTCTTCTTCCGGGTCGCGGGAGAACACGAAATCATGGTGCTGGAGATGGTCGTAGGCCTTGTCGAGGCCGAGATAGAGCACGACGCCGGAACAGGCCGGTTCGCGTTTCCAGCGCTTGGAGAAGCTTCGTTCCGCGGCCCCCCCGACCAGCTCGCGATAGGTGCGGACGCTGTCCATGTTGGAGACGACGCGCGACAGGCGCACGAACTCGCCGGTGTCGGTTTCCACGCCACAGGCTTTTCCGTTCTCCTGCAGAACGCGTCGCACGCCGCATCCGGTGCGGTATTCGACGCCGAGACGCTCGCCGAGCGCCACCAGCGCTTCCGGCACCGCGCGCGTGCCGCCGATCGGGTACCACACGCCTTCCTGCGTCTGCATATGGGCGATGCCGCACAGGACGGCGGGCGCGAGATACGGCGAGGAGCCGACATATTGCACGAAATGATCAAGCATCTGCGACACGCGCTCGTCCGGGACGTGTCTGCGGATCTGTTTGGCGACCGAAGACCCCATGCGCAGGCTGAGGATGTCGCGCATGGTGGCGAGGTTCATGCCCGCCTTCAGATCCATGGTGTCGCCGATATCCTCGACGGATTTCCAGAAGAAGAACTTGTCGCTGATGCGATGCAGGTTCTCGCTCTGGCGGATGAAATCGAGATAGCCCTGCTCGGTGTTGCCTTCTTCGGCGCCGGAGAAGCCGCGCAGGCGCAGCGCCATCGCCGCGACGTCCTGATCCAGGTCGAGCACGGTGCCGTCCTCGAAGAAGCAGCGCCATTGCGGATCGATTCTGCGCAGATCGAGATGATCGGCCATGCGCTCGCCGGCTTCGGCGAAGATGCGTTCCAGCACGGACGGCACGGTGAGGATGGTGGGGCCCATGTCGAAGCGGAAACCGTCCGCTTCGTGCAGCGCGGCCTTGCCGCCGAGCCAGTCGTTCTTCTCGAACAGCACCACCTTGTGCCCGCGCGCGGCGAGCGTGCAGGCGGCGGCGAGACCGCCCAGGCCGGACCCGATGACGCCGACAGGTTCGGTCATGCGATGCCTTTCTCGAGAACGGTTTCGTCGAGCCCGGTCCTGGGCGCGCCATCGGTGCCGGCGAACGGCATGGTGGTCTCGACCGGCTTCAGGCCGAGATCCCCGGCCAGCAGACGCGAACTGATGCGTGCGCCTTCGAAGATCACCGGAAGGCCGCTGCCCGGATGGGTGCCGCCGCCGACCAGATACAGACGCTCCGCGTCCTCGAACCGGTTATGCGGGCGCAGATTGAGCATCTGGCCGATATTGTGGGCGAGGTTGAACACTGCGCCGCGATGGACGTCGAGTTCCTCGTCCCAGGCAGGTGGCGTCATGATCTTTTCGAACACGATGCGGTCGCGGATATCGGGCACGCCGGCGCGCGCGAGACGATCGAGCACCAGATCGCGATAGCGCGGCGCCTCGACGCTCCAGTCCGGGCCGCCTTCGCGTTCGTGACCGACCGGCACCAGGACATAGAGCGTGGAGTGATCGGGCGGCGCCAGGGCCGGGTCGGTGACGCAGGCGTTCTGGATGTAGAAGCACGGATCGGCGGGCGGCTTTTCGCCGCTTTCCACCTCGCGCAGCGTTTGCGCGTAATCCTCGGCCAGATAGATGGTGTGGTGGGCGAGACCGTCGATCCGGCCCTTGATGCCAAGATACAGCATGAAGGTGGAGCAGGAGAGTTTGGTTTTGGCGATCTTGCGATCGTTCCAGCGTTTGCGGTTCTTTTTCGGAACCAGATCGGTCATGGCCGACAGGAAATCGGCGTTCATCACCACCGCATCGGCCTTGGTGACGCCGGCATCGGTGCGTACGCCGACCGCGCGCTTGTTCTCGAACAGCACCTCGCGCACGGGTTCGCCGGTGCGGAATTTGGCACCCATCTGACGCGCGGCATCGGCCATCGCCCGCATCACTGCGCCATGACCGCCGCGGGGATGGAAGATGCCGAACTCGTATTCCATGAACGCGAGGATCGTGAACAGGCTCGGGCAGCGATACGGCGACATGCCCAGATATTTGCTCTGGAACGAGAAGCCGAGACGCACGCGCGGGTCCTTGAACCAGCGCTTGAGATCGTCGTCCACGGAGGAGAACGGGCGCAGCAGGCGCAGCGCCTTCAGCACGTCCGGTTTCAGAAGATCGGCGGCGCTGTTGAACGGGTTTTCCAGCACGGGCCGGAACGCGGCCAGCTTCCTCCGGCTATCGGCCAGGAAGGCCGGGATCATCGCCGCGTCATCAGGTGACAAACGCGCCACGCTTTCCTGCAGACGGGGAATGTCGCTGCTGGCGGTGATGCGGCCGTGGCCCTCGAACAGAATGTCGTAATGTGTATCGAGCCTGATCAGCTCGACCGAATCTTCGAGCCTGCGCCCGCATTGCGCGAAGATGTCGGACAGGACGCGCGGATACAGGAAGAAGGTGGGGCCGATATCGAAGTGGAACCGGCCTTGCGGCGTGTTGCCTTCCAGCGTTGCGGAGCGTCCGCCCACCGCATCATGGCGCTCGAACACGGTGACGTCCGCACCGGCATGGCTCAGCAGCATCGCGGCGGCGAGACCGCCCGGACCTGCTCCAACAATCGAAACGGGGCGCGTCATGAGGGTTCGATCCTACACGAACGACCCTGTCGCGCCAGTCTCGTTATTCCGGATTTCCGCAGCTTTTGTCGCGTCATCCTGGGTTGTGCGCAGGCGTGATATGTGCCGGTTGCGCGACGGCCGCCGGGCGCCGTGCTTGCTTCCGGCCGTCCTGCCGCGCATCTGTGGGCAAAGGGGGCAGCGCATGACGGATTTCCGCTCGATCTACCGGCACGGCTTCGTGCGTGTGGCGGCGTGTACCCTGCCCGTGTCCCTGGCCGATCCGCTCCGCAACGCCGAGGCGACGGCCGCCCTCGCCTCCAGGGCCGCCGGCGAGGGCGCGGTTCTGGCGGTGTTTCCCGAGCTGGGTTTGTCCGGCTACGCGATCGACGATCTGCGCCAGCAGGATGCGCTGCTGGATGCGGTGGAGGCGGCGATCGCGTCGCTCGCGGAGCGAACGGCGGAACTCGGCATCCTGATCCTGGCCGGAGCGCCGGTGCGGCATGCGGACGCGCTGTTCAATGCGGCGGTGGCGATCCAGCGCGGCCGCATTCTGGGCGTGGTGCCGAAATCGTTCCTGCCGGGCTATCGCGAGTTCTACGAACCGCGCCAGTTCGCGCCCGGTGTCGGGCGTGCCGGCGAGCGGATCCGTCTTGCCGGAACCGATGTGCCGTTCGGCACCGATCTGTTGTTCGAGGCCGAGGATGTGACGGGTCTGACGGTGGGGGTGGAGATTTGCGAGGATCTCTGGGTGCCGCTGCCGCCGTCGACGCGCCTGGCTCTGGCTGGCGCCAGCGTGATCGCCAATCTGTCCGCATCCAACATCACGGTGGGCAAGGCGGAAACGCGTCGTCTGCTGGTGCAGGCGCAGTCGGCGCGGACGGTGAGCGCCTATCTCTATGCGGCGGCCGGGGAGGGCGAGAGCACCAACGACGTCGCCTGGGACGGGCAGGTGGCGGTGTTCGAGGCGGGTGCTCCTTTGGGCGAGAGCGAACGGTTTCCGGCCGGGCCGCAGGCGCTTCTGGTGGATGTGGATCTGGATCTGCTGCGCCAGGAGCGGGCGCGCATGACCAGCTTCGACGCCAATCGCGTGTCGGAGGGCGGTATCGGGACGTGGCGCAGGATCGGTTTCCGCGCCGCGCCGCCTGCGGGCGATATCGGTTTCCGCCGGCCTCTGGAACGCTTCCCGTTCGTGCCGTCGGATTCGGCGCGTCTCGAGCAGGATTGTTTCGAGAGCTACAACATCCAGGTTTCGGCGCTGATGCAGCGCATGCGGGCGATCGGCTGCAAGCGTCTGATGATCGGCGTGTCGGGCGGGCTCGATTCCACCCAGGCGCTGATCGTGGCTGCGCGTGCCGTGGATCGTCTCGGGCTCGGGCGGGATGCGATTCTGGCCTACACCATGCCGGGTTTCGGCACCGGTTCGGAAACGCTGAGCAATGCTCTGGCGCTGATGGAGGCGCTGGGGGTTCGCGGCGAGACGCTGGATATCCGTCCCTCCGCGCGGCTGATGCTCGAGGCGATGCGCCATCCGTTCGCCGACGGTGAGCCGCTCTATGACGTGACGTTCGAAAACGTGCAGGCGGGGCTGCGGACGGATTTCCTGTTCCGCCTCGCCAACCAGCATGACGGCATCGTCGTCGGCACCGGCGATCTGAGCGAATTGGGGCTCGGCTGGTGCACCTACGGCGTGGGTGACCAGATGTCGCACTACAACGTCAATGCCGGTCTGCCGAAGACGTTGATCCAACATCTGATCCGCTGGGTGATGGGGGCGGGTTGGTTCGCAGCACCCGTGCCGGACACGTTGGCGCGTATCCTCGCGACGGAGATTTCGCCCGAGCTTGTGCCGGCGAGCGCGGATCAGCCGATCCAGAGCACGGAATCCAAGATCGGCCCGTACGCGCTGCAGGATTTCACGCTGTTCTACACGCTGCGTTACGGGTTCCGGCCGTCCAAGGTGGCGTTTCTGGCCGAACGGGCCTGGAGCGATGCCGGGCGTGGCGGCTGGCCGCCCGGATTTCCCGCCGACAAGCGGCCGGAATACGACTTGGCTGAGATCAAGCGCTGGATGCGTGTGTTTCTGCGCCGGTTCTTCGGGTTTTCGCAGTTCAAGCGCACGGCGGCGCCGAACGGGCCCAAGGTGTCGAGCGGTGGATCG
Organism: Lichenicola sp. GTC18331; assembly: GCF_055386855.1. Lineage (NCBI taxonomy): Bacteria > Pseudomonadati > Pseudomonadota > Alphaproteobacteria > Acetobacterales > Acetobacteraceae > Lichenicola > Lichenicola sp. GTC18331. Next base: position 2,901,122 of record NZ_AP045015.1, read on the forward strand.
CTGTCGCCGCGCGGCGATTGGCGCGCGCCGTCGGATGGCAGCGCGCGTGTCTGGTTGGACGAGCTGGAGGCCAACGTGCCGGATGTCTGAGGTTGTCGTGCGGTGGCGGGGTTAGTGAAGCACTTCTTTTCCTGAAGAAAAAGAAGCAAAAAGACTTTTGTTTGTTGAGATCTGAGCGTTGGAAAGGTCCGTCAACCAACGAACAAAAGTTCTTTGGTTCTTTCTTTCAAGAAAGAACACTCTCAAGCCATCGCGCAGTATCTTCCAAGCCGTCTTCCCAGGCCATCTCCGGCTGCCACCCCGTGGAATGGCGCAGACGGGTCGCATCCAGGATGTTGACCGGCACATCGGCGCTGCGGCCCGGGTGATAAACGATCTCCGGCGTGCGGCCGAGAATGCGCGCTGCGTCTCGGATCACGCTGTTGACGTCCCGGCCGATCCCGCTGCCGACGTTGCAAAGCCGCGTTTCGGGGTCGGGCGAAAACGACACGGCGAGGATCGCCGCGACCACGTCGTCGATATGGATGTAGTCGCGTATGGTGGAGCCGTCGCCCCAGATATGGATCGGTGCGTTCCGCCTCAGCTTGTGCAGAACGGCGGCGACCAGGCCCTGGCCGCGTTCCGGCTGCTGGAACGGTCCGTAGGCGTTGCCGATGCGCAGGATCCGATGATCGAGCCCGTACTGATGCCGAAACAGGCGGAGATACTGTTCCACGGCGAGCTTGCCGATTCCGTAAGCGGAGATCGGATCGGTCGGCGCGTCTTCCCGGATCGGCATCGAGCCGGACGGTCCGTAGACGGTTCCGCCGGACGAGGCGAACACGATGCGTTCGACGCCTTGCCGGCGGCAGGCTTCGAGCAGGCGGATGCGAGGCGGCACACCGTCGGCGACGATCCGGGCCGGATCGCGCTCGGATTGGCCCGGCAGGCCGGCGGCGATCAGGTCGAACAGATGGGTGTGGCCTGCGACCAGGGCATCCGGATCGCTTAGGGTGGCGATGTCGCCTTGTCTCCAGGGCAGGTCGGGCAGCACCGCCGGCGGTGACGGTGCCCGGCCGAAACCGGAGGCATCGATTCCGCTTGTCTGAAGAGCCAGGCACAGGTTGGTGCCGATGAATCCGCCTGCGCCCAGCACGAGGCAGCGTGGCGTCCGACCGTTCACCGTGCGGCCGGTCGTTCCAGCCGCTTCCGGGCGGCGCGCATGCGCAGACGCAGCCAGGGATGCCGCTTTTCCACGAAGGCGACCATGGTGCGCTTGTTGTCGGATTGCTCGGTGATGGCGTTGACCATCGAGCTGGCATGGACGCGGTAGAAGCCGAGTTCTTCCGGCACCGGCACGCCGTGCAGCCCGAGTTCGACCAGACGGCACCAGAGCGAGAAATCCTCCCAGCCCATGGCGTCGCGCCGGACGTAGTAGCCGCCAGCGGCCGCCCAGGCCCATTTGGCGATCAGGGCCATGGCGTCGATGTAGTTGCCGGAGGCGAGGCGCGCAGGCTGGAAATCGTCCGCCCCCATGACGAGATCGGCGCCGCCGAACTGGCGGATGCGAGGATAGGCGAAGGCGGCTAGGGCGTCGGTCTCGACCGCACGCAGCAGGGCCTCGCAGGCGTTCGGGGCGAGGTGGTTGTCGGAATCCAGTACCATGATCCAGGGCGTTTCCGCCTGATCGAACACCAGATTGCGTGCGCCGCCGAGACCGGCATTGGTGCGTGTGCGGAGGATGCGCAGGCGGTTGAAGCGCGTGCGGTTGCGTTCGGCCCAGTCCAGCAGGAGCGGGACCGAACCGTCGCGCGAGCCGTCATCGACCACCACGAGATCGATGTGTTCCAGAGACTGTTTCGAGACCGATTCGAGCGTTTCCGGTAGGTAGGTCTCGTAGTTATACGAGGTCATGCCGATGGTGACCTGCGCCTCGCCGAGCCGGTCGAACGAGAACAGAAGCTCTCCGTCGGGGATTTCCGGCAGACCCGCGGGCGGATAATCGCCGCGCCGTAGGGCGAGATCGGCCGCGCGGGCGGCCGTCACGCCGCCGTCGAGCTGTGCCAGCAGGAGCGCCCAGAGTTCGGCCTGACGCCTGGGGCCGAACCGCCACAGCACGTCGTTGCGGGCATTACGGGCGACGCTGTGGCGCAGGGAGGGGTCGTCCACCAGGCGCAGCAGGGTGTCGGTCCAGGCGGCGTCGTCCGGGGGGAGGAAGCCGGTCACGCCGTCGCTGACGGCGCGTCGGAACGGTGCGGTCGGGCTGGCGACGAGGCAGACGCCAGCAAGGGCTGACTCGAAATATTTGAGCTCGCTCTTGGCCTCGCAGAACGGGTTGTCGCGCTCCAGCGGGCAGAGAGAGATGTCGAACCGGGCCAGCTCGCCGGGGAGATCGGCCAGCGGCACCATGTCGCGCCATTCGATCTGCTCGGCGAAGGACAGCAATTCGGGGAACTCGTCGACCAGAACGAGGCCTTCGCCGCTGCGGCCGTCCCGGAACAAGGTGAGGCGCGCCTGCGGGCGGTCGGCGAGCACGGCGGCCAGGGCGGGGACGATGGTGGCGAAGTCGCGCTGATGGGTGCGCGTGCCGCCGGCATAGCCGAGGCGCACCAGCCCGTCCTCGCTGCGCTCGCCGCGCAGCCGCGCGGCCCGGCGCGACGCGCGCCCGACCTCGGCGTCGAAGCTGTTCGGGATGACCTGCACCATCGGGTGCTGCAGCCCGGCGGCCGTGGCCAGCTCTCGCGTGGTGGCGATGCAGAGATCGCTGTTGGTCAGCGTGCGCTGCATGGACTGGAAATAGGAGCGGCTTTCCGCCTCGGTGACGAAGGCGGTGCGGATGCCGTCGATGATCTCCGCCACCGCGAGGGAGGGCTGGAAGATCAGGTCGTCGATGTCAAAGGCGACGCGGGTGCGGGCGGTGGCGGCCAGATCGAGCATGGTCTGCACGTGGCCGCTATGCCCGGCGCGCCACAGCACCAGAAGGTCGGCGGCGGCGAGATTGTCCGGATTGACCCCGGCGATGTCGACGCACTCCGCCTCGTAGCCGGCCGCGCGGCAGGCGGCGGCGTTGCGGAGAGTGCGATAGGTGGCGCCGGGCGTGCCGGGTTCGCCGGCCACGAACAGGATGCGGCGGATCGGCCGCCAGCCGTTCGGTCCCGGCGCGGGGGCGATCGCGGGTTCCGCCGCCACGGTGTCCGGGCCATGTTCGGGCAAGACGATCCCGGCGGGAGCGGGCGGCTCGTCGCCGGTCCGGTCCGGGGCGGGAGCGGTCTCGGTCGGAGGGTCCGGATACAAGGGGAGGTCGGCGGCAGGCGGCGGTTCTGGCGCCGGAAGGATGGCGGGGGAGACGCGCAGACGCGCCCGGACGGAGCGCAACGGACGCGTCAGCCGCCATGAGACGGAGTTCTGCAATGCCTGCAGACGGCGTTCGGCCGCTTCCAGGGCCTGCCTGAGCGTCGCCGAGGTCGCGTGGGCTTCGCCCAAGGCCTGGGCGGCGATCAGCCGCTGCTCTTGTTGTTCGGCCAGGAACGCCGCGCGCTGTGCTTGTTGTTCCGCGCCGGCGGCCTGACGAACGGCGTCGAGCTTCGCCTGGACCGAGGCGAAACCGGCCTCCAGGCGGGCTTCGGTGTCGTTCCACTCCTGACGATGCCGGAGATCCTGCGCGTCCAGGCGCGTGGAGGCGTCCAGCAGATCGCGCTCGAGGCGATAGCGGTCGGCCTTGGTCGAGGCGAGCTCGTCGCGGAGTCGGTCATGGGCGGCCGACAAGGCCTGGAGCGTGCCGCGCAGCTCGGCCTGGATCGCCCGTTCCTGCTCGTCCGACCGGATTCGCGCGACGGACTCCTCCGACCGGCGTGCCTCGAGGCGCCAGCGCTCGCCGAGATGGGCGAAACGATCGCGCAGACGCGTTGCGTCCCGGGAGTCCGCCCTCCCGTCGAGCAGCGGCGCCAGCATCGCCGGCACGGTTTCGCCGCCTGCCAGAACGGCCAGGCCGGGTTCCTGGTCCAGAACGAAGGCCGGTCGGTCCCGGAGCCAGTCGATCCAGGCGGCATCCGGCCCGGCGGCATCCCGGAACAGCCCATGGATCGCCAGGACCGCATCGGGTTGCAGCTTAAGAAGCCAGGGCGCCAGCGTGTCCGGACGGTCCTGCCGGCCCACGCTCATGATCAGCAGGGCGATCGACCGGTCGGGGATGGTAGACAGGTCGGACGGATCCGGGATCGCCGCCAGCCGCGAGAAGGCGCTGTAACGGCTGTCGTGCCGGGCTGCCAGATCGGGCGACGGTTCCGCCGCCCGGTCGAACAGCAACCGGCAGCGCGTCGGCAGATCCAGCCGTCCGACGGTTTCGCAACAGGCCAGATAGGCCGGAAACGCTTCGGCCCCCAAAGCCACCAGACTGGACGGATGTCGGGCGGCGACGAGCCAGCACAGGAACGGAATCTGTCCTGCCCAGTCAGTGTGAGCGGCGTCGTGAGGCAGGCGGACGAACGCGCCATCCAGCGCGGGATGCAGCAAGGCCGCCACCGCGGAGGAAGGGTCGGGCACGGACAGAGATCCTGGGGCGGTCTGCATGGAGCGGAATGGGTGACCCGGCGCGCCCGACTCGTCAATGGCGGCAGCGGGAGGCGCCGACGCTCAATATTCATCATTCTCTAACGATTTTGTGTGTCTTTACCTGTCGCGGATCATCGGGAACTCGATAGTTCCCAACTGTTCCGGTTCACATTCGGCGGAGCGAAGAGATATTGGAGCAGAATTGGGACGAATGCCGAAAATAGGATTCGATCCGAGGGGATTTTTGGTTGCAGTGCGGCATAATCGTCGGTAGTTTCCGCAGTGCACGCATCGGTCGTGGCGTCCGCTCCATCGGGGCACGCCGGCATCGCAGGAGAGTTCGACATGGCAGGTGGTATCGTTACGGTCGTCGGTTCAGGCGGCTATCACACAATTCCGGTTACGGTGAACGGCTCCCAGGCCTTCACTCTCGCGAAGGCCTATGCCGCCGCCGTGGACGCGGCGTCCGCGTCCGGCAGCTATTTCATGGCGGCCGTGGACCAGAGCTCGACCGCTCCGGTTCCGCCGACGGGTTCCTCGGTGAACGAGCTGGTCGCGACCTCGGGCGGCATCTTCACCTATGCCTCCGGTTATGACCACTTCATTACCGACACCGTTCAGCGCGTGCTGATCGACGCCACGGCGGCGACCAGCGGCCAGACTCTGTCGACCCTCGTCGGCACCGGCGGCGCGACCTACCTCGCGGGTGCGGAAAGCGGCACCTTCATCGCGGGCGGCGGCAACAACCTCTTCATCAATTCCGGCGCCGGCGCCTACACGGTCGCCACCAGCGACGGCAACGACACGATCTTCTCCGGCAACGGCAACAGCTCGATCGACGCCGGTCTCGGCAACAACCTGATCGTGCTCGGCAACGGCGCGGACACCGTCAACTCCGAAGGTACGGATCGTATCTTCCTGGGTTCGGGCTCCGACACGCTGAACATGTTCGGTTCGAACTCCACGGTCTATGGCGGCACCGGCACCTCCTACATCGAGGGCATCGGCGGTTCGCACAACACCTTCACGCTGAACGGCGTCTCCACCGTCTTCGCCGGCGCGAACGACACCATCAACGCGTCCGCCGCGACCACCGTGTTCGGTGCCAGCAACGGTCCGACCACCGTGTCCGAGTTCGGCAGCAGCACGCTGACCTTCATCGGCGGCGCCGCGGCGAGCGCGACCGTCAATGCCGGCATGGGCGTTGCCACGGTGTTCGGCTCCAACGGCTCCAACATCACCTTCACGGGCGGCAACGCCAACACGCACTCCGTGCTGGTCGCCGGTTCGGGCAACGAGACCCTCAACGGTTCGGGCAGCACGGTCGGTTTCGCCGGCTTCATCTCGAACGTGTCGTCGGTCGTCGGTGCGGGTGGCATCAACAGCATCGCTGGCGGCACGGGCGCCGACACGCTGGTGGCCGGTCTCGGCCAGCAGACGCTGACCGGTGGTTCGGGCGCGGGCAACCTGTTCGTCATCGCCGCCAACGGCACGGCGCACGGGTCGGGTGCGGCTCCGAGCATCACCATCAGCGATTTCGGCAGCGCGTCCGGCAACCTGGTGGGTCTGTTCGGTTACGGCTCGAACGAAGTGGCGAACGCCCTGTCGACGGCCAAGACCGTCGGCGGCAACACCACCATCACCCTCGCCGACAACAGCACCGTCACCTTCACCAACGTGACGAACCTCGACCCCTCGAAGTTCATCGGCGGCTAAACCGCCGAACTCTTCGAACTTCTTCGGCAGGTTTGCCGACGACCACGTGCAGAAAACCGGGCCTTTTGGCCCGGTTTTTTTTGGACCAACGCTCATCGACGGTTAATGGAGCGGTATGGACCCGACCTTCCCCACGCATGAACATGTCCCTGCCTCGCCGGACAGCGACGATCCCGCTATTCTGGCGCGGGAGCTGGAGCGAACGCGTCTCCTGCTGGAAGGCGCCTTGGCAAGCCTGCGCTTGCAGGGCATGCGTGGCGATGGTCTGCAGGCCGGTCTGGACGATGCCCGCAACCGGCTCGGCCAGTTGCAGCATTCCGTGTCATGGCGTCTGACCACGCCGCTTCGTTATGCCCGGGCCCTGGCCGCCGGACGTCTGCCCACCGGGCATAGCTTTCCTCAGGCGGCACGGCGGCTGCGCGAGATCGCCGAGGAAGAAGGCGCGATCGGGCTGCTGCGCCGCGGCGGCCGACTGGTGCCGACGATTTCCGGCAGCGGCACCGTCCGGCGCAAACTGTCGCAGCACCGCTCTCTGTCTGGCACGACCGCGACGGGCGAAACCGCGGACACGCCCGATGCCTATGCCGCGCCGATCCGTGCGGGGGGGCTGGCGATCCTCGAACCGACGGTGCTGATCGTCGCCGAACTCAGCATTCCGCAATGTGCCAAATATCGTGTCTGGCAGAAGAAGGAGATGCTGGAGTCGCTCGGCTGGCGCTGCCAGGTCATCAGCTGGCGCGAGCTGGATCACGTGTCGACGGCGATGCAGCTTTGCACCCACCTCATCTTTTATCGCGTGCCGGCGGAGAAGCCGGTTCTGGCGATGATCGACGATGCGAGGCGGCTCGGACTCGATCCGATCTGGGAAGTCGACGACCTGATCTTCGACGAGCCGCTTTATCGTCAGAACAGCAACCTCAAGACCTTGGACAAGCCCCTCCGCGAACAGGTTCTGGCCGGGGTGCGTCTTTATCGCGCCGCCATGCTGGCCTGCGGACGGGCGATCGCGTCGACCGGCACGCTGGCGCAGACCATGCGCGATGCCGGCGTGGCCCAGGTGCAGGTCGTGGAGAACGCGCTCGACCGGGAAACCCTGGAGATCGCCGCCGGTCTGCGCGACACGCGCCGACCCCTGCCAGGGTTCACCACCATCGTCTACGGCTCCGGCACCAAGACCCACGATGCCGATTTCCGCTGCGCCGCTCCGGCGATCCTGCGTTTGTTGCGCCGCCATCCTGCGCTGCGTCTGCGCATCGTCGGCGAACTGACGATCCCGGAGTCGTTCGAGTCAGTCGAAGGCCAGATCGAGACCATTCCCGGCACCGATTATCGCAACTACCTACGGCTTCTGTCCGAAGCGGACATCGCCATCGCGCCGCTCGAGCCGACGTTGTTCAACGATGCCAAGAGCAACATCAAGTTCCAGGAAGCGGCGATCCTCGGCATGCCGAGCGTCTGCTCGCCCTGCCGCAGCTTCACCGAGATCGTGCGGCACGACCAAAACGGCATGCTGGCGAATGACGCGGCCGGTTGGGAACGCGCCCTGGAGGCGTTGATCCTCGATCCCGACCTTCGCGCGCGGCTCGGGACACAGGCGCTGGACGACGTGCTGGATCGTTATGCACCCGATCGAATCGCGGAAACGCAGGTCTCGGCCTTGTTCGGTCTGCCGTCCGCGCGTGTGGCGGCGCCACTGCGGATCCTGTCGGCGAACATCTTCTTCGCGCCGCAGAGTTTCGGAGGCGCCACCATCGTGGCGCAGGAGTTGGCGAGCCGGCTGAACGCCACGGAGGGTGTGGATCTCTGCGTCTTCACGTCGCGCCCGCAGATCCCGGATCGCGTCAACGGTCTGCTGCGCTACGATTGGGCGGGCATCCCCGTCTTCGCCACCAGCCTGTCTTCCGCCGGCGACCAGGTGGTGCAGCTCGACAATCCGTCCATCACCCATGTGTTCGGGCAGGTTCTGGATGCGCTGCGTCCGGACGTCGTGCACGCCCATTCGATTCAGGGCTTCGGCGCGTCCATCATGCGGCTGTGCCAGGAGCGCGGCATTCCCACCGTGATCACGCTGCACGACCCGTGGTGGTTGTGCGACCGGCATTTCATGGTGCGCGGCGATCGCCGTTATTGTTTCCAGACCACGATCGATCTGAAGGTCTGCCAGAACTGTCTACCGCATGCGCGCCATCTGGAGGATCGCATGCGCATCATGATGGGCGTTCTGCGGAACACGACCCTGTTGCTGTCGCCCAGCGAAACCCATCGCCAGCTTTATCTCGCGAACGGACTTTCTCCCGATCGGGTCAAGGTCAATCGCAACGGCATCCGTATGCCCGAAATGCCGCGATCGCATCGCCAGCCGGGCCGGACGCTGCGGTTCGGCTATGTCGGCGGCAACGAGGCGATCAAGGGGTTCCACCTGATCCGCAAGGCGTTCGAGGCGCTGGAGCGCGAGGACTGGGAACTGGTTCTGGTCGACAACACACTCAATCTCGGCTTCCGTTCGATCGACGTGTCGGCGTGGAAGGTGAAGGGCACGATACGCGTGGTGCCGGCCTACACGCAGGCGAGCATGGACGCGTTCTTCGACGGCATCGACGTTCTCCTGTTTCCGTCGCAATGGAAGGAGAGCTTCGGACTCACCGTGCGCGAGGCACTGGCGCGCGATGTCTGGGTGATCTGTACGGCGGGCGGCGGGCAGGCGGAAGAAGTCAGAGACGGCGTCAACGGCACGCTCATCGCCCTCGACGGCCGCCATGACGAATTGCAGGCGGCGGTCACGGCGCTTCTGGACGATCCAGACCGGATCTCTGCCTTCCGCAATCCGTTCTCCGGCACATTGGCGACCTATGACAGCCAGTATCGGGAATTGCTCGGCATGATCCGTCAGGTGGTCAGCGGAGAAGGTTCAGTGCCGCTTCCGGCTGATCGCAGCTGATCGCCGCGTAGAGCGCGCGCATGATCGTGGTCTGCCGCCGGTGCGGCAGGCCGGGTCTGCATGCCAGCGCCTCCTCCACCATCGCGACGTCCAGCGGGCCTGTGCCGAGCAGACTGCGCCAGCGATCCGCCCAGCCGATCCTGGCCGGATTGTCCCGCAGCAGATCGGCTTTCAGGAACGGCACCGCGCCCGACCGCACCACCGACAGATAGTCCAGATGCATCGGATTGCCGGGCACCAGCCTGCGCAGTCTTCGGTTCGGCGCGCGCCATCGCGAGTCCCAGTCGAGACCTTCGGCCAGAATGGCGGCGCCGAGACCCAGTTCGCCATGCAGGACGATCTGGTCGCGCGTCATCTCGTCGAAAGGTTGTTCGAAGATCCGCCGGACCGCCGGAGACCGGAAACTTCCATTGCGGAAGAGCAGGAACCAGGATTGGAGGTGCCAGCGCCCTTCGCGCGATTCGGTCATGCCCCACACGTCGTTCGGTCGCTCTCGCATGGCGGAGAAAAGGGGCGCCAGCGGAAACACGGGGCCGAACACGCTGTCGTTGGCGAGTAGCACCTCCGCTGCGCCTTCGGTGCATCCATGTCGCACGAGAGACTGCCATGCGCCGAAGTCATGACCAATATTCGGCCGATGGTGGACGCGAACGCCGAGCGCGCCGAGCCGCTCGGCGTCGCGCGCATCGAGCCGGCCCGCACCGGACCATGCCATATGTACGGCATAACCGCTTTCCGCGAGCGCCCGAACATAGCAGTCCGTAGCAGAAAGAATGCGAACGCTGTCGCCCGATGCCGTGCGCGGATCGAAGGCCGCGAACAGGCAGACGCGGGTTTTGTCGGCGGCAGGGCTCATGCGGATCCGGCTTGATATATCAAGTTGAGGGCGGCATTCGGACGTTAAGTGAACATAAATCTAGTCGCAGTCAGCAGCTTTGCGCCTTACGGTTTCCAAATACACCTTGGCGTCGCATTGACCCAGAGCGTAGAAAGCGGAAACCGAAACGGGGTCGACGCGCGAGATGGCTCGCGAGAGCGCCCTGGTTCATCGAATGGGAGCCCATTGGTCACATGAGCAAAGCCTTCATCGCCGGCGTTATCCAGGATTCGCTCGACTGCACCGGCGTTGCCGCCAATCAGGCCGCCGCCGATCTGATCGCCGCGATTGTGCGCGAACTGAAGAAGGAAGGCGGTTTCACGCTTCCGTCGTTCGGCACCTTCACCGTTCGTAAGACCAAGGCCCGCAAGGCGCTGAACCCGCGCACCGGCGAGCCGGTGAAGGTCAAGGCTGGCAAGACCGTCCGCTTCAAGGCAAGCCCGAATCTGAAGAAGGCCGTCTAAGAAACGGCGAGGTTTTCCGCCGCCTGGGCGTTTCGTCCGGCGGTGGAAGACTCGGTCCGGTTCTTCGAGGGGATGTGGCTGGCTGGGGCGGGAGGATTCGAACCTCCGCATGGCGGAATCAAAATCCGCTGCCTTACCACTTGGCGACGCCCCATCGCGCGGTGGTCTTGATAAGGGCAGCCTTCTGTCCGGGCAAGCCCTCCCGCATGTTGCGGTTGGAGACTGAAACCGCGCCGGTTCGATCAGGATTCCTCGAATGGGTCGTCCGCCGCCGGGAGCCCGGAGCCGGTTTCGCCGTTCGCGCCCGGCAGAGCCGCGCGCTCGAACAAGGGTTTCTCCGACAGGCGTGCGAGCTGGTCGGCGCGGTCCAGCGCCTTGTCCAGCGCCGCCATCGTTGCCGACAGATCCTCGCTCTCGTCCTTGTCCCAGGCGCGCACCGTGTGCAGCCACACGCCCACCAGGCCTTGCGCGCGCAGGGCGCCCATCACGCCCGCGGTGTCGACGCCGGCAGCGGCGCCGATCCAGCGCATGCTGTCCAGCGTCGCGGCCGAGATCAGCAGGGCCAGGGCGGGATCGAACGGCAGGGCGCGCAGGACGGACTGCATGCCGCCGCGATACTGCTGCACCACGTCGATGCGTCGCATCAGCATGTCGAACAACTGCTCACGCACCGTGCCGGTGTTGCCTTCGTCGACCAGGGCCGCGCGGTCGGCCAGCAGGCCCAGGCGCAGCAGCACGTTGGCGCGGGTCGGGAAGCGCGCCCGCGCCTCGTCCAGCGGCAGCCCGGCCTGTCTGGCGGCTTCCACGATGGTGACGCGGCGCCAGCCCACCGCCTCGGCCCTGGCCATGGCGGCCCGGATCAGGGTCGAGTCGAAGTGCTGCTGGTCCATCGGATGCGGTCCTTGAATCGCGGGCTTCGGTCAGCCAACGCGAACTTTGTGGCGCAATAACGGATGCGGGCTCAACACGCGAGTTCGCGAGACCGCCTCGTTGCCGCCTCGATCGCCTTTTCGGTGGCGTCCGGCCAGTTTTCGTCGCGCATCAGCACTTCGAGCGCGGCCTGTGTGGTGCCGTTCGGGCTGGTGACGTTGCGTCGCAGGGCGGCGGCGTCCTGGTCCGGCCAGGCGGCAAGCAGGGCGCCGGAACCGGAAACGGTTTCGCGCGCCAGCGTGCGGGCGAGGGCGGGCGGCAGACCCTGGGACCGCGCCGCCTTTTCCAGGAGTTCGGCCAGCAGGAACACGTAGGCGGGGCCGCTGCCGGAAACGGCGGTGACCGCATCGAGCTGGGCTTCGTCCTCGACCCATTCCACCGTGCCGGCGGCGCGCAGCAACCGGTCGCACAGCGCCTTGTGTTCGGCGCCGGTGTCGCGGTCGGCCACGGCGACCGAGATGCCGCGCCCGATCGCCGCCGGCGTGTTGGGCATGGCGCGCACCAGACCGCCGACGTCGGGCAGGGCGTCGCGCAGGCCCGACAGCGTGCGTCCGGCCATGATGGACAGCACCACCGCTTCGCCGACGCGTCCCGACAGGGTGCGCATCGCCTCCTCGGCGACCTGCGGTTTGATCGCCAGGATCACGGCGCCGGGCCGGAATTTGGCGGGAATGTCCTCGGCACTTTTGGCGATCCGGTGCGGCGAGCCGGGCGGCAGGTCGGTGTTCGGGTCGATGATCCAGGACGGCGCCAATCCGTCCCTGTCCCAGCCGGCCAGCATGGCCTGTCCCATGCGGCCGCAGCCGACGAGCAGGAGAGGGGGGATCGGCGCCTTGGTGTCGGACACGATGTTCAGGCCTCTCCCGCACATTCCAGCATGGCGCATTCCAGCGCTTCCGCCGGGGTCTTGCCGCCCCAGAGCACGAACTGGAATGCCGGATAGAAGCGTTCGCATTCGGTGATGGCGATGTCGACCATGTCTTCCAGGCTTTCCATCGAGGCGCCCTGGGCCCCGCGCAGGAGCACGGCGTGGCGGAACAGCGGCATGCCGTCATCCAGGTCCATGCCGAAATGGCCGATCCACAAACGTTCGTTGGCCAGAGCCAGCAGTTCGAACAGGGCGCGCCGCTGTCCCGGCGGCACCTTCAGGTCGAAGGCGCAGGTGAAGTGCATCGCGCTGATCTCGTTCGACCAGGAGAAATAAAGCCCGTAATCGCACCATTTGCCCGGCGCTTCCGCCGCCATTTCGGTGTCGTTGCGACGATCGAAGGCCCATTCGTAGCCGCCGACGATCTGTTCCATCAGATCGAGCGGGTTGGCGGAGGGCTGGCTGATATGGGTGTCGACAGCAGGCATGGTGGGCTCCCCGGCGATGGAGGTCAGCCCGGACGCATGGTCCGGACCCCTTGTGTCTGCAAACCAGGTCCCACCCCAGGACCGAACCGACACGCCCGTCTCGCCACAGGTCCGTTGCGAATCAGGCGCCCCGTCTCCTGAATGTTGGACCTTTCGGGAGCGTATGGGGGTCAAACCCGCACGGCAAGGGCCGCTGCATCCGCCACGGACGGTGGAGCCTTTCCTTTCGTTACAACCCAACCACCGATCCGCCACGGGCGTTGCGTTGATGGGACGAACGTTCACGAAAGGAACGCCGACATGCCTGTCACCCGGACTGCCCTGATCGCCGCCCTGGCGCTGGCAGGAAGCATCACCGCCGCCGCGGCCCAGCCCTATGGGCCGCCGCCGCCGCCGGGTCCCGCCTACGGCGCCCCGCCTCCGCCGGCACCGCCGCCGCCCGGACCGGTCTATGGCGGACCGCCGCCTCCACCCCCGCCGGGCGCCTATTACGGGCGTCCGCCGCCGGGCTGGGTCGGACCGCACTACTACTGGCACGGCCGGCATTGGCATCATCGCCGCTGGTATCACGGCTATTGGCGCTATTACTGACCGGCAGGACATGAAAAAGGCGGGGCGCCCGGAAGCGCCCCGCCTTTCCTTTCGCCGAAGACCGGCCGTGTCAGTAGGTGGCGGGCGGCGGGGCGTCGTCGAAGCCGCCTTCCTCCCGCGGCGGCGGGCCGCCCGGGGCGCCGTCCAGGCCGTGCTGGTCGGTCGCCGCATGGGCCGATGCGCCTTCCAGCGCGCTGATGCGGGCTTCCAGCGCGGCGATGCGTGCGTCGGCATCTTCCTGCTTCTCGCGTGCATTGGCGGCGAGTTCGCTCACCGCTTCGAATTCGTCGCGACGGACCAGCGACAAACGGCTCAGCGCCTCGTCCACGCGGGCGCGGATCAGCGCGCCGAGTTCCTCGCCGATTCCGGTCAGGGCGGAGAACGCGCCGCCGGCCACGCCGGCCATGTCGTCGAAAATCCGCGAACGCTCGGCCATGATGCTTCTCCAGGGTTTGGGATCGTCCGAACTCATATGGCGTCGGCGAGGCATCATGTCACCCGCTGCCCCTCTCCACTGACCGTCCGGGCGCCGCCGGGGTGGCGCTGTCGCCACCCGCTCCCGAGCCCTTTATAAGCGCCGCATGATCGTGCTCACCGGCGGCGCCGGCTTCATCGGCTCGTGTTTCAACGCGGTTCTGCAGAAGCAGAAGCGGGCGGTCGCGATCGTCGACCGGCTCGGTTCGGAGGGGAAATGGCGCAATCTGGCGCAGTTCCCGCCGCAATATCTGGTGCCGCCGGAAGAGCTGGACGCGTTTCTCGCCGACAGTCCGCAACCGGTCGAGGCGGTGGTGCATCTGGGTGCGATCAGCGAAACCACGGCGCGCGACGGCGATCTGGTCTGGCGCACCAATGTCGCGTTGTCGCAATCCTTGTGGCGCTGGTGCGCGCGCAACGGCGTGCCGTTCCTGTATGCGTCCTCCGCTGCGACCTACGGCGCCGCGGACGGGATCGAGGCGTTCTCGGACGCGCCCGACCGGCTCGGTGCGTTGCGTCCGTTGAACCTTTACGGCTGGTCCAAGCACAGTTTCGATCTGTGGGTGCAGCGCGAACTGGCCGAAGGCCGCGCCGCGCCGCCGCAATGGGCCGGCTTGAAGTTCTTCAACGTCTACGGCCCGAACGAGAACCACAAGGGCAACATGATCTCGGTCGTGAAGGTGAAGCACGACGAGATCCTGGCCGGGCATTCGGCGAAACTGTTCCGTTCCGACCGGGAGGGTCTGGCCGACGGCGCGCAGGCGCGCGACTTCATCTGGGTCGGCGACGTGGTGGACGTTCTGTGCTGGCTGCTGGACACGCCGTCGGCGAGCGGGCTGTTCAATCTCGGCACGGGCGTGGCGCGCACCTATCTCGACCTGGCCCATGCCGTGTGCGACGCGAACGGCCTGCCGCGACGGGTCGAGTTCATCGACATGCCGAAGGCGCTGCAGGGCCAGTATCAAAGCTTCACCCAGGCCGACATGCGCCGCCTGCGCGATGCCGGCTATGCCGGGCAGTTCACCGCGCTGGAAGAAGGCGTGCGGCGCTACGTCGCTCTTCTGCGCGACGACGCGCCGTTCTCTTGACCCGATCCCGCCAGGAAGCGTTCCGCCGATGATCCCCGTTCTCGTGTTTCCGGAATTCGACCCGGTGCTGGTGCATCTGGGGCCGCTGGCGATCCGCTGGTATGCGCTGGCCTATATCGTCGCCCTGGTGGTGGGCTGGCGTTTGATGCGCCGCCTGGTGCTGCGCGCGCCGCAGGTCGCCACACAGCTCCAGGTGGACGATTTCCTCACCTGGGCCACGCTCGGCGTGGTTCTGGGCGGCCGGCTCGGCTACATCCTGTTCTACCAGCCCTCGCTGTATCTCGCCCATCCGGCCTCGGCACTCGAGCTGTGGCATGGCGGCATGAGTTTCCATGGCGGCATGCTCGGTGTGGTGACGGCGCTGCTGCTCTACACGCGCAAACACCGGATCAACTTCCTCGGCTTCGCCGACCGCGTCGCGGTGGTGGTGCCGATCGGGCTCGGGCTCGGGCGCTGCGCCAATTTCATCAACGGTGAACTCTGGGGGCGTCCGGCCCCGGCGTCCCTGCCCTGGGCGATGATCTTTCCCCGTGTCGACAACATCCCGCGCCATCCCAGCGAACTCTACGAGGCGCTGCTGGAGGGGGTGGTTCTGTTGATCGTGATGGCGTTGTTCGCCAGGCACCGTTCCGTGCGCGAGCGCGCCGGGCTGCTGAGCGGCATCTTCCTGCTCGGCTATGCCATCCTGCGCGCCTTCTGCGAGCATTTCCGCCAGCCGGATGCGTTCCTGAACTATCTCGCCTTCGGCACCACCATGGGCCAGCTTCTGTGCATCCCGATGGCGATCGCCGGCAGCACGCTGATCCTGTATGCCCGCCGCGCGCCGGTGCTGCAGCCGATCGTGCTGCCGCCGCCGTCGGAGCCGGTTTGAGCGACGCCGCGCCCGCTCCGGCAGAGCGGCTCGACCGCTTCATGGCGCGGGCCAATGCGGCCTATTACGCCGGGCGCGACCCGTTCGCCGATTTCATCACGGCACCGGAGATCGCGCAGGTCTTCGGCGAGCTGATCGGCGCCTGGGCCGCGGTGTGCTGGCAGGGGATGGGCCGTCCCGATCCGGTGCTGTTCTGCGAGGCAGGACCCGGGCGTGGCACGCTGATGGCCGATGCGCTGCGTCTCGCCGCCCGCGTCGCGCCCGATTTCCGTACCGCCCTGCGCGTGCATCTGGTGGAAACCTCGCCGCGCCTGCGCGCGATCCAGGCGGACGCGCTCGCGGGCGCCGATCCGGACTGGCACGACACGGTCGACACCATCCCCGACGGGCCGATGATCCTGATCGGCAACGAGTTCCTGGACGCCTTGCCGATCCGGCAGATGGTCTGGACCCCGGCCGATGGCTGGCGCGAGCGCTTCGTGCGCGATGGCGGCTTCGTGCTGGAACCGGCGGACGCGCCGCCGCCCGGAGCCGTTCCGGTCGTGGCGGGGCAGGTGGTGGAATTCTCCGAACCGGCGCGGGCGATCGTGGCCGGGCTCGCGCGTCGCGTCGCCGCCGGGCCGGGTGCGGTTCTGTTGCTGGATTACGGGCCGGACCGCCCCGGCGCCGGCGACACCCTGCAGGCGCTGCGCGACGGCCGTCCCGCGCCGCCCCTGGATGCGCCGGGCGAGGCCGATCTCACCGCCCATGTGGATTTTCCCGCCTTGCGCGCCATCGCGCTGGCGGAAGGCGCCGCGGTCTGGGGGCCGGAAAGCCAGGGCGCGTTCCTGTCCGCGCTCGGCCTGTTCCAGCGCACCGAGCGTCTGGCCCGGAACCAGCCGCCGGAACAGGCGCGCGCGCTCGTAGATGCGGCGCACCGTCTGGCCGCGCCCGACCGCATGGGGCAGTTGTTCAAGGCGATGGCGCTGTGTCATCCGTCCATGGGCGTGTCGCCCGGCTTTTCCCCACCCCGATCGACCCAGGAGGATGGCGTTCGTGCCTGACCCCAGCGCTCTTCTCGATCCCCTTATTGACGACGTGCTGCGCCCTTGTCCGCACGGCTTCTTCACCCGTCTCGGCGGTGTGTCGGAGGGACCGTTCGCAAGCCTGAACTGTTCCGTCACCAGCGGCGACGCGCCGGAAGCCCTGCGCGAGAACCGGCGCCGTGTGGCGCACGCGGTGGGTGTGGCGCCGGAGCGGCTTCTGGGCGTGACCCAGGTGCATGGCGATGCCGTGATCACCGTGACGGAGCCCTGGGCGCCGGGGGAGGGCGGCCGTGCCGATGCGATGGTGACGAACCGGCCCGGTCTGGCGCTGGGCGTGATCACCGCCGATTGCGCGCCGGTCCTGTTCGCGGATGTGGCGCGCAACGTGGTGGGCGCCGCCCATGCCGGCTGGCGCGGCGCGGTCGGCGGCGTGCTGGAACGCACGCTGGACGCCATGCAGGCGCTGGGGGCCGAGATCGGGCAGGTACGCGCAGTGATCGGGCCGTGCATCGGCCAGCCCAGCTACGAGGTCGGCCCCGATCTGCGCGACGCGGTTCTGGCCGCCGGCACGACGGAGGCGGAGCGGTTCTTCCGGCCCGGCACGGGCGATCGTTTCTTCTTCGATCTGGCCGGCTATTGCGTGTCCCGGCTGCGCGAGGCCGGTGTCGGCTCGGTGCATGCGCTCCGCCGCGACACGCTGGCCGAGCCCGACCTGTTCTTCTCCCATCGCCGCCGCACGCTCGCGGGCGGCGGCCCGATCGGCCACCAGATCTCCGTGATCGCGGCCGCTCCCGAACGGACCCATCCATGATCCGCCTGAATCGCCCGTTCTCCGCGCTCGCCCTTCTCTGCACGGTGTGTCTGGCGGGATGCGGCGATCTGCCGCAGCCTTTCGCCGGCAATCCGGGTGCCGCCGCCCTGCGTCTGGCCGCACCGCCGCCGCCGCGTCTCGATGTCCCGACGCCGGGCGGGGCGTTGCTGGCCGATGGCGAAGCCGCGTCCTGGACCAAGGCGCTGGTGGCCGGGTTGTTGACGCACGAGGTTCCGGCCGTGGCGCAGCCGCGCCGTCGCAACGACTGGTCGGTGACGGTGACGGCGCGGACCGACGGCGCGGCCGTGGTGCCGCATTACGCCATTGTCGGCCCGAACGGACGCGTGCGCGCCGAGCGCGACGGCACGCCCGTGCCGGCCGCGCAATGGGCGTCCGCCGATCCGGCCATGCTTTCCGCGAACGCCCGGGCCGCGGCGGACGACATCAACGCCATGCTGATCGATCTGCAGGCCAAGGCGGCGCAGACCGATCCCAACAGCCTTTTGAACCGTTCGACGCGGATCTGGCTCACCGGCGTGACCGGCGCGCCCGGCAACGGCAATGCCGAGCTGGCCGAGCAGATGCGAGCGCTGCTGCCGGACGAGCACGACACGTTGCAGACCGACGAGGCGCATGCGGATTATTTGGTGTCCGGCCAGGTGACGGTCAGCAAGCCGTTCAACGGCGTGCAGCATGTGGAGATCGTCTGGACCGTGACGCGCACGGTGGTGGGCAGCGGCGGGCGTCCGGCGCACGAGGCCGGCAAGGCGACGCAGCTGCACGATCTTCCGGCCCATTCGCTCGACGGCGCCTGGGGCGACGTGGCCATCGCCGCCGCCACCGAGGCGGCCGGCGGCGTTCGTGAGGTGATCAGCAACAACGAGGGCCGCGCGAAGCCTCGCCAGAGCGGCACGAAATCGCCGGATGGCCCGCTGGTGAACCAGCCTCTGGCCGCGCCGCCGAGCGACGCCCTGCCGCCGCCGCCGAAGGCATGACGCCCGTGCGTGCCGGCCAGGATGTCCTTCCCACGATCCGGTGCGTGACAGAAATTAGACGGGTTGCTAGAAGGCGGCGGCCTCGCCGCCGGCACCCGACCGGCCGGTTCGGGCCGCCGCGGAGCCGCACATGAAGATCGTCAGCTGCAACAGCAACCGGCCTCTCGCCGAAGCGGTCGCCGCCAGCCTGGGTCTGCCGCTCTGCAAGGCGGTGGTTCGGCGTTTCGCCGACATGGAGGTGTTCGTCGAGATCCAGGAGAACGTCCGCGGTGAGGACGTGTTCGTGATCCAGAGCACCTGCTACCCGACCAACGACAATCTGATGGAGCTGTTGATCATGATCGACACGCTCCGTCGCGGCTCGGCCCGGCGGATCACCGCCGTGATCCCCTATTTCGGCTATGCCCGCCAGGACCGGAAATCCGGCCCGCGCACGCCGATCAGCGCCAAGCTCGTCGCCAACCTGATCACCGAAGCGGGCGCGCATCGCGTGCTGACCATGGATCTGCATGCCGGCCAGATCCAGGGCTTCTTCGACATCCCCGTGGACAACCTGTTCGCAGCGCCGCTGTTCGTGCGCGACATCAAGGAGCGCTACGGCTCGCGCGATCTGATGATCGTGTCGCCGGACGTGGGCGGCGTGGTGCGCGCGCGCCAGCTCGCCAAGCGCCTGAACGTCGATCTGGCCATCATCGACAAGCGTCGCGAGCGCGCCGGCGTGTCCGAGGTGATGAACGTGATCGGCGACGTGTCCGGCCGTCATTGCCTGCTGGTGGACGACATCATCGACAGCGGCGGCTCGCTCTGCAACGCGGCCGAGGCGTTGATCGCCCAGGGCGCGTCCGGCGTCGGCGCCTATGTGACGCATGGCGTGCTGACCGGCGGCGCCGTGTCGCGCGTCGCCTCCTCGCCGATCGAGATGATGACCATCACGGACAGCATTCTCGGCACCGAGGCGGTGCGTCTGGCCTCCAACGTGCGCCAGATCACCATCGCGCAGCTGCTCGCCAACGCGATGCGCGCGGTGTCGGACGAAAGCTCGGTCAGCTCGCTGTTCGACTGACCGGCACGCCGCCGCGACGGGGTCTTCCGCGCGGCGGGGATGTCGTGCGGCCCGACGGCGTCCGGGCAAGGCGAGACGAGGCGTCGCCGTTTGCATGATCCGGCCGGCGGACGCCCCGGGAAACCCGGACCGGATCCGGCGAGGCGTTCAGGCGGATGCCCCGCGTCGCGAGGCCGCGACCGTCAGCCAGAGCGCCGAGATCAGGAAATACAGCGCGCCGAACGCGGCATAGGGCGCGATGTCGGGCAGGCCGGCCGACCATGAGCGGGCGGCGGCACGTCCCATCAACGCCCCTGCCAGCATGGACTGGGCGCCGCTGAGGATCATCGCCCATTGCGCGCCGTGCGATCGCCAGCGTCTCGCCCCCGTCAGCAACTGCAGGAAACCCGACAGCGTCGCCCAGACGGCGAACACGGCCAGCACGGCGTTCATGCCGCGGCCGAGCGTCGCGGCGACGGCGATGGCGACGAGGCTGCTGACGGCCACGTTCGCGGCCTGGCTCGGATTGCGCGACAGCCCGCCGCTCCGGAGCGCATCGGCGGCGTTCGCCACCGCGTCCCAGGCCGGGTAGGCGATCAGCAGGATGGCGGCGACGGTGTCGGAGCGGCGTCCGAGAGACAGCATCGCCGCGACCCAGAGCGCCGATACGGCGAAGCGGGCGAGGTAGTAGTTGCGAAGCGGTCGGTCGGTGTCGGTCGGCATGATCTTCTGTCCTCGGAAATCATAGCTACCTACTAGAAGGTAGACAACGGTGGGTCAATCGCTCGACGGCGACGAGATTGCCTGTATGAAGCGGTATGGACGCCCGGACGTGGTCGTGATCGGAGAACAGGCATGAGCGCGACGACGGGCGAAACCGCCGCGAAACTGCTGGAAGGCGCCGCCGATCTGATCGCGCGGCACGGCTATAACGGCTTCAGCTATGCCGATCTGGCCGAACGCTTCGGCATCCGCAAAGCCAGCATCCACTACCACTTCCCGTCCAAGACCGATCTGGTCGTGGCGGTGGTGGAACAGGGGAGGGCTCGGATCGCGGCGCAGATCGCCGCTCTGGACGCTTCGGCGCCGGTCGCCACCGAGCAGCTGCAGGCCTATGTGGGGTTCTGGCGGCGCTGCATTCGCGACGGGACCGTGCCGTTCTGTCTGGCGGCCGTTCTGGGTGCGGAACTGCCCGGCCTGCCCGAGCCGGTCGCGGTCGCGGTGCGGCAACATTTCGCCGATCTCTCCGACTGGCTGCGTCGCGTGCTCGCTCTGGGCGAAACGCAGAAGACGATGCGCCTGACGCTGAGCGCCTCCGCCGAGGCCGAGATCCTGATGGCGACGATCTATGGCGCGATGTTGTCGGCCCGCGCCTTCGACGATGCGGACCGGTTCGATGCGATCGTGGACGCGGCGCTGGCGCGCATCCGGATTTGGACGGCGGCTTCGCCGACGTGACGGAGGGCGTGTTGTAACGCTTCCGATCGGGAAACGATCGGCCCTTCGACGGTGGTCAGCCATGTGCTTGCCAGTTGGCCGCCCCATGCTACCAACTCCGCCCATGATCCCGAGCCTCGCACCCCGCCCGTTCTGGTATCTCCGCCATGGCGAGACAGACTGGAATGCCCGTGGCCTCAGTCAGGGCCGGTCCGACATTCCCCTGAACGCCACGGGCATCGCCCAGGCGGAACGGGCCGCGGCGACGATGGCCGCGCATTGGGCCGACCACGCGCCGATCACCCGCATCGTGTCCTCGCCGCTGATCCGCGCATTACGGACGGCGGAGATCGTCGCGGAAACGCTTCTGGCGCGCGACAATATCGCTTTGCCGATCGGCACCGATCGCGACCTGCAGGAAGTCTGCTTCGGCGTGCAGGAAGGTCAGCCGATGGGCGACTGGTACGACAGCTGGATCGCGGGGGACTACACGCCGGAGGGCGCGGAACCGTTCGCCGCACTGGTGGCCCGCGCCGTGGCTGCGGTGGATCGCGCCACGGCCGGCGAGGGCACCGTCCTGATCGTGTGCCACGGCGCCATGTTCCGCGCCCTGCGCGCCGCCATGGGATTGCCGGCCAACGTGCGCCTGCCCAACGCGTCGCCGCTCTGGCTGCGGCCGGGCGAACCCGATCCCCTGCCGTGGCAGCTCGTGAACGTGGGATAACCGGACCGATGAGTACCGACGGAAACACGCTTGTCGCAGCGCTGACCGGGATCGTCGGCCGCAAGCATGTTCTGACCGGAGCGTCGCGCACCCGCCGTTTCCGTCGCGGCTACCGCACCGGCGAGGGCCCGTGCCTCGCCGTGGTGCGGCCTGGCACGCTGCTGGAACAATGGCGGGCGGTGCAGGCCTGCGTGGATGCGGATTGCATCGTGCTGATGCAGGCGGCCAATACCGGCCTCACCGGCGGCTCCACCCCGGACGGCGACGACTACGACCGGCCGATCGTGATCGTCAGCACGCTGCGCATGAACCGCGTGCGTCTGCTGGGCGGCGGCAAGCAGGCTTTGTGTTTTCCCGGCGCCACGCTCGATCTTCTGGAACGGACGCTGAAGCCGCTCGGCCGCGAACCGCATTCGGTGATCGGCTCGTCCTGTCTCGGCGCGTCGGTGATGGGCGGTGTCGCCAACAATTCCGGCGGCGCCCTGGTGCGTCGCGGTCCGGTCTACACCGAGCTGTCCTTGTTCGGCCGCGTCGGCGAGACCGGAAAACTGGAACTGGTGAACAAGCTCGGCATCGCGCTCGGCGACGACCCGGAAACCGTTCTCGACCGGCTCGACCGCGACGGATGGAGCGAGGACGCCGTATCCTGGGACAGCGGACGCGCCCATGATGCCGACTACGCCAATCGCGTGCGCGACACGAACTCGCCGGAGCCCGCGCGCTTCAACGCCGACCCGGGCCGTCTGCACGATGCCGCAGGGTCCGCCGGGCGTTTGATCCTGTTCGCGGTGCGTCTCGACACCTTCCCCGCCGAACCCGATGCGGTGTGCTTCTATGCCGGCACGGAAGCGCCGGACCGGTTCGCCACCCTGCGCCGTCGCATTCTCGCCGCGCCGCAGCGTTTGCCGATCGCCTGCGAATACATCCACCGCGATGCGTTCGATCTGGCCGATCGCTACGGCAAGGACACGGTTCTGGCGATCAGCCGGTTCGGCACCGCGCGCCTGCCCGCCCTGTTCGCGCTGAAGGCGAAAGTGGACCGCATCGCCGAGCGCGTGCCGTTCCTGCCGGATACGCTGTCCGACCGGCTGATGCAGCGCGTCGGCGCGCTGTTTCCAGACCATCTGCCCGCGCGCATGCGGCAGTTCCGCGACCGGTTCCATCATCATCTGATGATCAAGGTCTCTGCCGGGGACGCGGATGCGATGCAGGCCCTGCTGGGCGAGGTTCTCGGCGAAGCCGGTTTCTTCCGGTGCAGCGCTGCCGAAGCCTCGCGCGCCTTTCTGCATCGTTTCGCCGCCGCCGGCGCCGCGGTGCGCTATCGTGCGCTCAATCCGCGCACGGTGCCGGCCATCGTCCCGCTCGACGTCGCCCTGCCGCGCAACACCGAGCATTGGTTCGAGCATCTGCCAGCCGAGTTCGATGCGCTCACCACCCATCGTTTGTATTACGGGCATTTCCTCTGCCATGTGCTGCACCAGGACTACATCCCGAGTGCGGGCGTTGATCCGCAGCATCTGGAAGAGCGCATTCTCGAGACGCTGGTCGCGCGCGGCGGCCATGCGCCGGCCGAGCACAATGTCGGCCATCTCTATCACGCGCCGCCGAACCTTTCCGGGCATTATCGGGAGCTCGACCCGTGCAACTGCTTCAATCCGGGCATCGGCCGCACGAGCAAGCTGCGTTGCTGGGGAGAGGCGGCATGAAGCCCGCAATCCTCGTCGCTGCAATCTGCCTGCTCGCCTCGCCTGCCTGGGCGCAGACGCGGATCGGCACGGCGGACACCACCTTCCGCATGCTCGGCCGCAACGACCGCATCGCGGTCGATCGCTACGACGATCCCGACGTGCCCGGCGTGTCCTGCTATCTGTCCCATGCGGAGACCGGCGGCGTGAAAGGCTCGCTTGGCGTGGCGGTGGATCCGTCGCGCTTCTCGCTCGCCTGCCAGAACAGCGGCCACGCCACGGCGCCGGCCTCGCTGCCGTCGAGTGCAGTGGTGTTCGGCGTGCGTACCTCTCTGTTCTTCAAGGAGCTGCGCGTGTCGCGGCTCTTCGATCGCGAGCGCAATACGCTGGTCTATCTGGCGTGGTCCACACGGACGCTGACGCCGGGTGGCAGCCCGACCAATGCGATTTCCACGGTGTCACTCAGCGCCAATTAGATTCGAACAGGAATCCTTCGCGGCTAGGTGCTAACCGCTCGACTGTGGGCCGGTGCGCCCGCTGTCTCTCCCCATTCCGCGAGTTGTTAAACTATTACATATGCACGTGCGTATCGCGTCACGAGTGTCGTGCCCCATCTAACCTGCCTTGCACACATCCAGATACCGGAAACGCCAACCAGGAATCGACCATGGTCGCTACGACAGGCATTTGCGCGTTCTGCCTCCAACAGGCTCAGTTGCAAGACAGTCACGTTCTCCCCGCCTTCATCTATCGTAATCTCCGAGCTAGGGCCGGCACCGGCCATATCCGAATGACCGACAATATAAATCGTCGAGTGCAGGATGGCCTCAAACAGCCCTGGCTATGCCGCTCGTGCGAGGGCCTGTTCAGCAGCTATGAAACTGCCTTTGCGACGAAGTTGTTCCACCCCTGGCTCGCCTCAACGCAGCAGGTGGCATACGAGGATTGGCTGCTAAAGTTCTGCGTATCGGTGTCCTGGCGTGTTCTCCGATTTACTCGTGGCAGGAACCAAGCAGCCAAATACACCGCGGAGCAGATACCTCTGCTGAATGAGGCGTTGGAACGGTGGCATGCCTTCCTCGTGGGACATGCTCCTCATCCCGGACCGTTCGAGCAACATCTGCTCATTACAGACGATATCGCGACGACGTCCATCCCGGACCTACCGACCAACATCAATCGCTTCTTGAGCGGGGCGATCACCCTCGACATCGTTGGCACATCGCAATCGTTGATGACGTATGCCAAGCTCGGCCGGTTCACGATTTTCGGGATGATCCAGAGAGGTCCGGGTCCATGGTTAGGTACGAAGGTACATGTCCGCCACGGCATCCTGCGGCAGAACGCTAAGGTTACCATCCCCGTCGGACTTCTTGGTCTATTTAAGGAAAAGGCCCTCCTGATGTCTCACGCGATGGACGGGCTTTCAGCGCCTCAGCGAGCAAAGATCGACCAGGCGATTCTGCGCGATCCGGAAGCGTTCATGGCTTCCACGCA
Source organism: Lichenicola sp. GTC18331 (assembly GCF_055386855.1). Lineage (NCBI taxonomy): Bacteria > Pseudomonadati > Pseudomonadota > Alphaproteobacteria > Acetobacterales > Acetobacteraceae > Lichenicola > Lichenicola sp. GTC18331. The sequence goes on from NZ_AP045015.1 coordinate 2,926,173, forward strand.
GTTCACCTCAATTATGGCCGATATTAGGATGTTCGGGGAGGAAGCGATCCTTGTGGATACACAAGAAAATAACTAAGGCGGCATGCTTCACAAACGCATCTAGACGAGATTCGGGTAGTAGCTAACATCCACGGCGTTTCCCGCGTCACTAACAACCGACACTGCACACCGGGCAATCTCGCCGCGATCAGAATTGGCCTGATTTAGACAGTGCCTGAAGGCGGACATAGAATATGAACCGGGTATAGCATCAGTTGGTGCTCGTCGACACACATTTATTCCAGACCTGCCCGTCACCGCACCGCGCATCACGGGCATGCTGCGGTTCCTGCAAAAATTATTGGTGGGAAAGGTCGAAATAGCCACGGTAAAGGCGGAATAGCTTTACGCTCGCGATGTCGACCGACGACCAATCGCATGGTTGAGTGGGTTGCTGATTGAGGAACTGCACCCTCTTGAGGATTTGCAGCACTTACACGCCGTAGACGGCTTTGTTTAATAGATATCGAGCGTGCCATTCGGCTATTGTAATCTCTGCTATACGTAGGGCAATTGTGGAAACATTGGCAGCGCATGTTGTCGCTTATGCTGCTTTCCATCACTATCCTGCCGAAGGTCCCGATGCGATTACCTGTATGGCCTATCGAGTCGCTGGCTGTCCCATGTTCGATTGTATTGATGCAGGAGCAACAGGGACAGTCAGCGATGCGATAGTGGAACGTGTGCAGGCGATCCTTAGCGCCCGATACGAATCCTCGAAGTTGAAACTTTACCGGATGGCGGACGGGACTTCTCAACGAAACGGTCGTTGAGAGCATTTTCGTTTTACATGGCTAGTGTGTGGCGGTCGCGAACCATTTCGCGAACCACTCCGCCGTTCGCTTCTGCGCATCCTTGCGGTCGGCGTCGTTGGCCATGCCGTGTCCCTGGCCCGCATACACCACGAACTCGACCGGCTTGTGCAGCATGCGCAGCGCCTGAGCATATTCCTGGCTCTGCGGCATCGGGCATTCGATGTCGCGATCGCCCACGAATACGAACACGGGGGTGTGCACGTTCTTCATGTGCAGGATCGGCGAAACGGCGAGATAGGGTTTCGCATCGTCGTAGACGGAGACGCCGAAGAACGGGATGTCCGAGGTGGCGATCCCTTCCTCGCCTTCGATCGACAGCCAGTCCGACACGCCGGCGCCGGCGACGATGGCGCGGAACCGGTCGGTTTCCGTGGGTGCCCACATCGCCATGTAGCCGCCATAGGAATAGCCGAACAGGCCGAGGCGCTTCTCGTCGATCGGATGCGCCGGATCGGCGGCCTTTTCCGCCGCGTCCACACCGGCCAGGATGTCGCGCAGCGGTCCGTGGCCCACGTCGCGGAAATTGGCGTAGGTGAAGGCTTCGCCCTGGCCGTACGAGCCGCGCGCATTGGGCAGGAACACATCGTAGCCCGCGGCCAGAAGCGGGGCCATGTAGCCGTGCCCGACCGGATGCGGCATCGAGGCCGCCGACGGGCCGCCATGCACGTTCACGATCAAGGGCCGCTTGCCGGGCGCGCCGCCGACCGGTTCCAGCAGCCAGCCCTGCACCGTGCGTCCGTCGCTGCGCCAGTGCAGCGAGCGCGCGGTGATCGCCGGCTGGTCGGCCGCCTGTTGCGGCTCCACCGGCGCGAGCGGGGAGAACGCCTTGCCGGTCCGGTGCGACAGCGCCAGCGCGGAAGCGTGGGTGAAATCCTCCAGCACCGTCGCGGCGCTGTTTCCGCCGCAGGCGATCGCCTCCTGCCAGCCGCCGAGCGACACGGATTGCCCGACCGGCACGGAGATCAGCGCGTGCGGATCGGAAAAGGGCCGGTCCAGCGTGGCGAGTTCGAATCGGTCGTCGCGCAGGACGGTGGCGGCGAGCGTGTTGCCGCAGCCGAACGACAGGGCGGTGACGCTCAGCTTGGCATCTGGGGTCAGGTTCACCGGCTTGGCGCCGTCGGCGAGATCCAGCCGGAACGCATCGCCGCCGGTCGCGCCGAAATCGCTCATCAGGCCGCCGATGAACGCCACCGATCTGCCGTCCGGCGACACCACCGGATCGGCCAGCTGCTGCGATACGCCCGGCGTGAACAGGATGCGGTCCGATCCGTCCGTGCCCAGGGCGTGCAGCTTGGCCACCCACCAGTTCGCGTCGCCGTCGCCCGGCGCCGCCGTGGCGACGAAGCCGCTGCCGTCCGGCCGCCAGTCGTATTCGTAGACGTAGAGCCCGGCGGGGGACACGAAGCGCAGCGCGCCGTTCTCCACCAGGGCGATGCGCTGCTCGTCCACCACATCGCCGACCTCGCCGGTCATGGTGGCCGCGGCGGCGGTGGCGCCGGTCTTCTTGTGCGGATGCTCGACCGCCAGGACGCTCAGCACGCCTTGTTTGGAGAAGCGCGGCGTGTCCAGCAGCCCGGCGAAGCCGAGCAGCTTATGCGGCGCGGCGCCCGTGTCGTCGGTTTCCCAGAGCGACTGCTCCTCGCTGTTCGGCACCTGCAGCACGAAAACGAGGCGTTTCCCGTCCGCAGACCAGGAGGGTGCCGATGCTTCGCAGCCGGCGCCGCCACAGGGGAGGGCGACGCGCACCGCCGGACCGCCGGCGACCGGGCGAAGCAGAAGGGTCGTTTCCCCGTCATGCCCCTGCGCCGGGTCGTGGGTGACGGTCGCCACGGTGGCGCCGATCGGCGAGATCGACACGGCGTCGAACGCGCTTTGCGGCGCGGCGCCGGCAAGGGCGGGCAGGGACACGCCGCAGCCAAGAAGAAGGGCGAGGGAGAAACGAGAGCGCGCTGTCATGCGAGGAACGGTTCCAGGTTGGAGGCGGCGAGCATGGACCGAAACCGCCGCCTTTCCCACAACCAGGCGGCTTCAGGTCTCGCGCGGCAGGACCGACAGCACCCGTTCGGGCGGCCGCGCCAGGATCGTGCCGAGCGCGGTGCGCACGATCGGCCGCTCCACCAGACGCGGATGGAGGAGCATGGCGTCCAGCACCCGTTCGTCGGCGATTCCCCGTTCCAGCAGTCCGAGCTCGGCGGCCAGTGTCTCCTTGCGACGCAGGAGGGCGCCGGCGCCGATCCCCATCTCGGCCAGCAGCCTCTCGAGCAACGGCCGCGTCCAGCCCTCGCGGAGATAGAGCACGATCTCCGGCGGATGTCCGCGCTCGCGCAGCATCTGCAACACGGTGCGCGAGGTGCCGCAATCCGGGTTGTGGAACAGTGTCGGCGTGGCGAAAGCGGACATGGTCGGGTTTCCGGTCGCGGCTGGGCAGGGATGGCCGGATGTGGAACTGTTTCGGAGCGTTTCTGTTGCCGTTCCGGTTTCCGGAACGGTCCGAACGGGGAAACGCCGAGCCCTGCTGGGAGGAAACGATGGCGAAGACCGGTCTTGTCGCGGGCGTAGCAGCCGTTCTCGTCGTGGCCGGAGCCGGCGGCGTCTATCTCTACGCCGTCCATCGCGGGCAGAACGAGATCGCACGGGCCGTGGCGCAGATCCGGCAGGAACTGGGCCCGAACGGTTCCCTCGACTACGCGACATCCAGCGTCCATCCGCTCAGCCGCTCCGCCACGCTGGACCGGGTCGTGTTCCAGCGCGGCGACGGCACGCGGGTGACGGCCGACACGCTGGACCTGGCGCCCGACGGGCCGAACCGGTTCCGTTCCCTGCACGCCACGAACCTGGTGGTGACGAACGCGGCGGGCACGTTGAAGGCGAGCCGGGTCGATGCCGAGTCCGTCGCCTACCGGCCGCAGGGCGAGGCCGGTGCGCCTGTCGCGACCACGATCGACCCGGCCCAGCTGAGCTGGTCGTCGCTGCGGATGGAGAACCCTGATCTCTCCGGCGCAAACGGAAGACTGACGGCGACGACGATGCGGATCGACGATTACGGTCTGGGCCGCCATTCCCATCTGGCGATGCAGACCGGGACGATGATCGTGTCGAGCCCCGAGACGCCGGGCAGCGCGCAGCTCGCGTCCCTGCAGGCATCCGGTTTCGATCTGGCCGCCGTCGTGGACGCGCTCGAACATGGCCGGCCGGCGGAGCAGGGGAACGGCGCGTTCGACGGCGAAGCGGAAACCTTCACGCTCAGCCGGGGCGACAAGATGGTGCTGTCGATCGACCGCGTCATCCTGAAGGATACGGTGAGCGGCACGGGGCCGGGCCACATCGACATGCAGATCAATGGCGCCACCTCCACGCCGGCGACGGCGGAGGGCATGGCGATGCTGAATGCGATCGGCCTGAACGCGGTGCACTGGTCGATGTCGTTGCGGGGCACGAGCGATCCGCAGACCGGTAAGGCGCAACTGTCGTCCTGGACCGTATCGGCACGCGAGCTGGGCCGGCTCGAGATCGGCATGGATTTCGCCAACCTGTTTCCGAAGCAGCTGCAACAGAACGGAAGCGCACCGTCCGGCGTGTTCCTGCAAGTGTTGAAGACCGGGCAATTGGCCGGCCTGCGTGTCCGGCTGACGGATGGCGGCCTGCTGCAACGGAGTTTCGCCGCGCGCGGAAAGACGGTGAACATGAGTGCCGACCAGATGCGTCAGATGGCGGTCGCCACGCTGCAAAGTCCGCAGATCGCGACGATGCTGCCGGATGCCGGTCTGCGCGACGCTGTGGACCAGTTCGTCGCCCATGGCGGCACGCTCAAGGTGGCGCTGGCGCCGCAACCGCCGATACCGATCGCCGAACTGTCCGGCTACGGCCAGACCTACCAGCAGGATCCGGCGGCGGCGTTGAAACGGCTGGGCGTGTCCGCGACCTGGTCGGGATCGAACGCGGCGCCGTAGCGCCTGCGCCCGAGGGTCCGATTCCAGGCGCGACTTCCGGGGTGTCCTTCAGCGCCGGTCAGGGCGATACGGCAGCCAGAACACGATCGACCATCGTCTCGGACAGACCGAGATAGTGTTCCGGGTCGGTCAGGCGACGGATCTCCTCCTCGGAGAGTTCGGCCGTGACGTCGTCGCGTGCCAGCAGAAGATCGGCGAGGCTTTTGTTTCCCATCGCCGGGTCGTGGCAGATCTCGTAGAGAACGTCGTGCGCCTTGTCGCGGCCGAGCTTCGGCGCCAGCCCCATCATCACCGCTTCAGACACCACCAGACCCCTGGTCAGGTCGAGATTGGCGCGCATACGGTCGGCATGGACCTCCAGGCCCTCGAGAACGAAGCACGCCTGCGCCAGCGCGCCGCCCGCGAGGGTGAAGATCGCGGGAAGCTGGACCCATTCGATCTCCCAGGGGCCGGTGGCGCGTTCATGGTCCTCGACCATCGCGTCCAGCAGTGCCGCGACCCCCTGACGCACAGATGCCGCACAGGCGTGGATATAGCAGCATGAAATCGGATTGCGCTTCTGCGGCATGGTCGAGGACGAACCGCGATTGGCGACATAGGGCTCCGACGCTTCACTGATCTCCGTCTGCATCATCAGCTTGAGATCGGTGGCGAACTTCGCCAGCGTTCCCGTCAGCAGGCCGAGAAAACAGCCGGCCTCGGCGATGCGGTCGCGCTCGGTGTGCCAGGCGATCTCCGGCTGTGCGAGCCCCAACTCCTCGGCCAGGGCGGATTGAACGGCGAGCCCCTTGTCGCCGAGTGTGGCCAGCGTGCCAGCGGCACCGCTGAACTCGACCACCTCGATGCGGGGCCGTATCTCCGCCAGACGCGCCTTGTGCCGCTGCAGGGTCGCCAGCAGGCGGGCCATCTTGAAGCCGAACGTCATCGGCACGGCCTGTTGCAGGTTGGACCGGGCCGCCATCGCGGTGGAGCGATGCTGCCGCGCCAGCCGCGCCGCAGCCGCGATCGCCCGGTCGAGATCGGTGGCGATCAGGTCGAAACTCGCCTTGATCTGCAGAATGGTCGCGGAATCGGTGATGTCCTGCGTGGTGGCGCCCCAATGGCAGTATTTGCCGGCATCGCCGTGGCAGAGTGCTGCGATCTGATGCACCAGCGCCAGAACGGGATAGCCGATGGTGGCGGTTTCCAGACCGTAGCGTTCGAAATCGATGTTCTCGACCCGGCAGACGCGGGTGATCTCCGTCGCCGCCTCGTCCGGAATGACGCCCAGCCGCGCTTCGGCCCGCGCCAGCGCCGCTTCCCAGTCGAGATAGAACTGGGTTCGCGCGGTGTCGGACCAGACCGTCCGCATCGCCGCCGAACCGAACAGGTCGCGGAAGATCACGCTGTCGAGGGTGCTGGTGGGCATGGCGGAACCGGGTCCTTTTCGGAAGGGGCAAGGTGCCGGGCATGCCGCGTCCGGGCGTGGCGCTGCCTTGCCATCCTGAACTGGAGACACCGCAGAACGGTTGCCAATACTGCGGCCGTCGCTTTCCGATACCGGTGCGGCATGGGCGACGGATGACGGCCGGGCGAAGCAGACCGGATCGGTCAGTTGCCGTGGTCGCTCGTGGCGAGGGCAACTGTCCGGCTCGTCGGTGGTAGGGGAAAGCCCCGAGCTTTCGACGCGTCGATCACGCGGCAATGCGACGGGTCTTCCAGCGAGGCCGCCTTGACGCGGTTATTTAAGGCAAAGCTGCCGACGGTGACGCCGAAGCGATCGTGCGCGCAGAGATCGACGTCGTGATCGATCAAGATCTCCATCACCACCCGTTGATCTTTGCCGTCGGTGTAGACCAACGGCATGCTACCCTCTTCGGAATTGCCGTCATCGAGTCCGCGATCTTGCGGGGCAAGTGTCCCACAGTATCCGTCATGGAAGACATGACCGCGGCCGGCATCCGAAATCGTGTCTCTTGCTGCATGTTACGATCCGTGACGGAGAAACAATAGTTCCGGGTTGCTGCGTCCTGTCCTGAGACCGCTGATCAACGAGAGGGCGGCCGAGACGGTCCATTCGACCGGCTCGATTCGTTCATCTCGTGCAAGATACCTTCAGGACGGTTTGAAGCTTTGCAGCATGCGCCGGAACTGCGGACGGTAATCGTCGAAATCGGCTTCGCCGGCCGTCGCGGTCGAGCTGTACAGCGTGGTCTCGTCGCAAAACGCGTAGGAAATCGCCTGGACGATCGTGATTCCATCCGATTGCCAAGAAAATTTCAATTCCGCGATGACGTATTCTGGTGTCGGATCGCGACGCGACAACAGAGCGAAATGCGGTAGCGTTGATTTCATCCGTGTGTGCTGGCGTTCTACGAACCCGCTCAAACGGTGGAGGCGATCGCCCGAAAGGTCCTCCGGAAGCTTTTCCCGGGTCAGAACGAAATTGGGCGTCACCCCGGAGCGGCCCGGTTGTTCGGCGCTGGCGATCAGCACGGAGGTATCGTGCCACCCGGCCGGGCATTCGATCGTCATGCCCTGCACGGACATCCTGGTCTCGTTCTCCGACATCAGTGCTGAACTCCATGCGGCGGCCACTGGCCGTTCTTGCTCATGGCCAGAATCTCCTTCCAGCTGGGCGGCGGTAGTGGAAAGCCCTTCGCCTTGAGTTTTTCGATTACGCGTAGCCGCGCTTTGTCTTCAGGTGAACCAGGCGTGATGCGGCTATCCAGAACAAAGCTGCCAACCGTAACGCCGAACCGATCATGCGCCCAGATATCGGCTCCGTTATCGATGAGGATCTCGACAACGGGCCACTGGTCTGTTCCCGCGGCGTAGATCATCGGCGTGCTGTCGTCTTCCGGATTGCGGTCGTTCAGCCCTTGATGCTGTTCGGCCAGTTGTTTCACCGTGCCGGTTTCGGAATACATCACTGCAGCCAGCATCGGCGACTGTGCTTTGTGGGCCATTTGAGGTTCCGTTTCAGAAAAGGCTGGGCCGATGCCCCCCAACAAGGGCAGGGTCAGCAGAAGTCGCCCGAGCGCGCGTCTTAAAGGCATCCGTTCTCGACCTGAGCTTGTTCGATCTGGGCCGTTCGCGCCGCCAGGGCCGGCTGTACCTGATCCATGCCATGAAGGGTGACCCGACGAAGCGCTAAAGCCTTCGCACCTTGCCAGGGTTTTCCGTCTCGAAACGATTGCATCGCATCCTCGGCGACATGATCCACCGGTTCGATCGTCCAGCGGCGAGTGGCTGCCGCTTTCGGAAAGCCGGGCAGAGACTGCGCTGCGGTCAGGATCTCGCCATCGACGTGTATTGCGTCAATGCTGGCCGGGACCGGATGAGGAACGGTCTTGGCGTTCAGTCCGGCGGCGTTGAATGTGGTGGTTGGTAATCCGGACGCTTCCGCTCCGGCGGAGGCCAAACCACCGCCCAGCGAATGTCCGGTCAATCGCGCGCCTTCACCACCAGGCGATTGCTGCACTCTTCGGGCGATATACTGAGCACGATTGTAGTAGAATGTTTCCTTGCCCACGCCCTGTTGAAGATTGACCTTCCAGTCCGCCGCTCCCGTAGTTCCTTTGTAAGCAACGATGGGTTTATTGTCCGCGTTGTTGATGAAAACGGCGGCGCGAAACTCGCTCGGTTCGCCAGTCCTGGGATCGCGAGGGTGTTCGATCATCGACTGGTTCAGGCCAAGCTTGGCCAGATCGGCTTCCGTCGCGTTGCGATAGCCTTCCGGCGGCGTGCGATCGTTCGGGTCCTGATAAGCAGCAGCAGCAGCCTGGGCGTCGATGCGGAATCGGTCGAAGGCAGCCTTTTCGCCAGCCAGGGCCGTACAGGCCGGTGATTGGGTCGGCCCGCCGATGAAGACGTTGGGTGACCCTTTCAGGATCACGGCCTGGCAGACCAGTGTGTCGGAGACGCGGGCGGCTGGCATGCCGTTGATCAGCACACGGATGGCCCCGCTGGCGACGGGTTGGGGGATGCCGTCGTGCCATGCGCATTCGCCGGTGGCGAGCGTCATCATGGTGGCCGGCAGATTGTTGATCCGCACGTTCGGCGAGCCGGTGGTCAGCATCCCGGTCGGCGGTCCTTCCAGCAGAGCGCCCAGGGTCTCGCCGAGCGAGGCGAGCGCTTGCGATCCCTTGACCGCCACGACGGCGCCGACTGCCACCGCGCCGAGCCCCCCGGTCGCCGCGATGCCGGCGGCGAGCAGGGCTCCGAGGGCCAGCCCTGCGACCAGTCCCTCCATCGCCAGCGTATGTCCGAACGGGTCTGTGACCCGCGCTGCAGGAAGCAGGCCCATCGACCCTCCCGAAATCCCGGTTGAAGCCCGGAGTGCGACGAGCCTAGGCGATGCATCCCGCTTCGAGAAGCGGTCCGGTTCCGCTCTACATCAGCACCATGGCCAGCAAGGCGATCAGCGCCACCGACGGCACCGCCATCTGCAAAGGTCGCAGACGGGCGAAGTAGAGCGGCGTTTCGCCCCGTCGCGCGGCGATCGGGTCCAGCACGCCCATGCCGGCGAAAGCCAGCAGCAGAAGCACCAGAGACGGCACCGGCGTGGCCAGCCACAAACCGCACAAGGCCAGGATGCCGAGCCCGAACAGCCCCATCGAGGTCGACACCTGCGAGACCGTGGCGCCGCCCGGCGTCCGGAAGCTCAAGCCCCGCCGTACGCCGGACAGGAACAGCACGATCGACGCGCCCCAGATGATGGTCGCGCCCAGAACCAGCGGCCGCGCCTCCAGCGGAACGACCGCGAAGGCGATCGCGCCAGACAGCATCGGGATCATCGCCGCATAGGCCAGCAGCACGCCCAGAAGCGGCGCGGAGCGCGGTTCCTCCACGCGCAGCACCAGCGCCGCGTCCCGATCGGGATGCTCCACCGCGCGCTCCAGCACGCCGATCCGATCCGCCATCATCTTCGCTTTCTCCTGCAACGGAGCCATGACGCCCGAACCAACTCTCTCGTTGCAGTTCCGCCGCGCAGCCCTTATGAACCCCCGCGCACGTCGGCACCCCTGGAGGCCGGCGCGCTTCGTGTTCAGGAGTTTTCAAAGTGACCAATTTTACGACGATCGAAGCGTCGGTGCGCGCGAAGGCTGGTAAGGGGGCAGCGCGCGCAACGAGGCGTGAGGGGCTGGTGCCCGCCGTGATCTACGGCGCCAAGCAGGATGCCTCCCTCATCGCGCTGGACCCCCGCGTTGTTCTCCGCGAGCTGGTGAAGACCGGCTGGCGTTCGCGCCTCTACGAGATCAAGGCCGATGGCGGTGCGCCGATCCGCGCCCTGATGCGCGAAGTGCAGCTGCACCCCGTGTCCGACCGCCCCATCCATGTGGACTTCCAGCGCCTGGCGCCGGGCGAGCACATCAAGGTGGCGGTGCAGGTGGTGTTCACCGGCGAGGAAAGCTCGGTCGGCATCAAGCGCGGCGGCGTGCTGAACATCGTCCGTCACACGGTCGAAGTCTCGGTCGATCCGGACAACATCCCGACCTCCTTCACCGTCGATCTGTCCAACCTGGACATCAACGACAACGTGCGCTGGTCCGACATCAAGCATGGCGACGACGTCGTGCCGGGCATCGTCGACCGTGACTTCGTGATCGCCACCGTGGCGGCGCCGACCGTGGTCGCCGAGCCCGAGCCCGCCGTGGCGGCCGCTCCGGCCGCGCCGGCCAAGAAGGGCGGCAAGAAGTAAGGCAGCACGCTCGTGTTGTTGTGGACCGGGCTCGGCAACCCCGAGCCCGGGATGCTTCGGCAGCGCCACAATATCGGCTTCATGGCGGTCGACGCCATCGCCCGGCGCCACGGCTTCTCGCCGTGGCGCAAGCGATTCAAGGGGGAAACCGCGGAAGGCCAGATCGCCGGACGCAAGATCCTGCTTTTGAAGCCGATGACCTACATGAACGCGTCGGGCGAGAGCGTTCAGGCCGCCGCCGCCTTCTTCAAGGTGGCGCCTGCCGCCATCACCGCCTTCCACGACGAGCTCGATCTTCATCCCGGACGCGTCCGCGTGAAGAAGGGCGGAGGTGCGGCCGGTCATAACGGACTGCGCTCGATGGACCGGATGCTCGGCACGCCGGATTACTGGCGCGTGCGTCTCGGCATCGGCCATCCCGGCTCCAAGGAACGGGTCACCGGCCATGTGCTGGGCGATTTCGCCAAGATGGATCAGCCCTGGCTGGAGGCGCTGCTGGATGCGGTGGCGGATGCGGCGCCGATCCTGGCGGAAGGGCAGCCGGAAGCGTTCATGAGCAAGGTGGCGCTGCTGGTCGGCGAGCCGAAGTGAAGACCTGGGCTCCGCCCAGACCCGGCAAAGGGCAGTCGCCCTTTGCAAACCCAGTTGTTAAAGGGGTGATGGGGACGACCGTCCCCTTCCGGGTGCAGGGCAGAGCCCTGCATGGCGCCCCAAAGTCCTAGGAATCGTTCGATGGGTTTCAATTGCGGCATCGTCGGCCTGCCGAACGTCGGCAAGTCCACCCTGTTCAACGCCCTGACCGCCACGGCCGCGGCGCAGGCGGCGAACTACCCGTTCTGCACCATCGAGCCGAACGTGGGCCGCGTCGGCGTGCCCGATCCGCGCCTCAACACGCTGGCCACCATCGGCAAGTCGATCAAGACCGTGCCCACCAGCCTCGAATTCGTCGACATCGCCGGCCTGGTGCGCGGCGCGTCGCGTGGCGAGGGCCTCGGCAACCAGTTCCTCGCCAATATCCGCGAGGTGGACGCCATCATCCACGTGCTGCGCTGCTTCGAGGATGACGACGTCACCCATGTGGAAGGCTCCGTCGACCCGGTGCGCGACGCCGAGGTGGTGGAAACCGAGCTGATGCTGGCCGATCTGGACAGTCTCGAGAAGCGCGTGGTGCCGCTGCAGAAGAAGGCCCGCAACAACGATCGCGACGCCGCCGCCCAGGTGGCGCTGATGGAGCCGATCATCGCCGTGCTGCGCGAAGGCCAGCCGGCCCGCACCGCGATCCCCAAGGGCCAGGAAGAAGCGGTGCGCCGCCTCAACCTCATGACCTCCAAGCCCGTGCTCTATGTCTGTAACGTCGAGGAAGCCTCCGCCTCCACCGGCAACCGCTTCTCCGAGCAGGTCGCGGCCAAGGCCAAGGCCGAAGGCGCCGCCACCGTGATCGTCTCGGCCGCGATCGAGGCCGAGGTGAGCCAGTTGCCCGACGCGGACCGCGCCGAGTTCCTGGACGGTCTGGGCCTTGCCGATAGCGGCCTCGACCGCGTGATCGCCGCCGGCTACCGCCTGCTCGGCCTTGCCACCTATTTCACCGTCGGCCCCAAGGAAACCCGCGCCTGGACCATCACGGTGGGCACCAAGGCGCCGCAGGCCGCAGCCGTGATCCACAACGATTTCGAGCGCGGCTTCATCGCCTGCGAAACCGTCGCCTACGACGACTACGTCGCCTACAAGGGCGAAGCCGGCGCCAAGGAAGCCGGCCGGATGCGCATCGAAGGCCGCGACTACGTGGTGAAGGACGGCGACGTCCTGCTGTTCCGCTTCAACGTCTGACGAAGACCAGACCCGCCACGCCGAGCGAGATCAGGCTCAGGGCGAGCCCGATCTCGAACGGTAGCGAGCGATAGCGCAGCACCAGAACGTGCCGCCCTGCTGGCACCGGCACCGCCTTGGCCAGAAGCTGCGCCGGAAACACCGGAACCGGATGACCGTCCAGCGTGGCGGTCCAGCCGGGAAAGAACGCATCCGTCACCACCACCCAGCCCGGCCCGTCCGAGCGCACCGACAGCGCGATCCGGGTCGGGCGCGCTTTCGTCACCGTCACGACGGGCACCGTGGCGTTCGCCGCATCCGGCGGAGCCCGGCGCGACGGGTCCTCGATCACCAGAGCCGGGGCCGTCAGCGTCGATAGACGCGCGGCATCCTCGGCCGCATCCGCCACCGTCTCGTGCGTGGCGAAGCCCTGCGCGAACGGGCGCGCGGCCCGGTTCCGGTAGATCCAGCCGGCGTCGCCCGGGTTCGCATGCATCAGCGCCAGTGCAGGCGCTTGCACGGGTTGGTCCGAAAACAGGAAATCCACCGCCAGCAGATCGATCAGCCGGCTTCCCGGCGGCGGTGCGGCTTGCTTCCGCCAGCCGGCCAGGAGCGGTTCCGCCAGCATGCGTCGCTGCAGCGGCAGGGCAAGCGCGCCGTCCAGGGACGGAATTCCCCGGCTCAGCCCGGTCATCGGCACCAGCGCCTCCACCATGCGTCGTATCCCGGCCGGCTCGCCGGGCTGCTGCGGCAACAGCAGGCAGGCGATCGTCGCCACGCTGATGCCGTAGAACCTCCGGTCGAGCGGGTCCGGCGCCGCATCGCGGATCGCGCGTGCCGCGTCCGGCCCCGACAGCATCGACACCGGCTCGAACGGAAACGGATGCAGTCGTAACATCGCCACTTCCAGAGCCAGCAGCGCCAGCATCGCCGCCGGCACGCCGCGCGCCCGCCGCACCAGGAGAAACAGCGCCGCGAGCGCCGTGCCGACTGCCATCGGCGCCAGAACCGGATGCAGCGGCACCAGCATCGCCAGCCAGGCGACCGCGACGAGTGCTACGGCCCATCGTGCCAGGAAGCGGGTTCGATCGAGCACGAACCCGGCCGCAAGCGCGATCGGGATCGTCGCCACGGCCGCATACAGCACGGTGACGCGGAAGAACCCCATTCCCGGCAGCCCGCCGGCATGCAGCAGCGCGAAGATCCGCGTGTCGCCGGCCGTCGCGAGCAGACACAGAACGGCGCTCAGCGCGTAGCCGATCAGCCGCGGTGGAACGCGCACGCCGCGCAGGACTGGCAGCAGCGTCGCCGGAACGCACACCAGCAGGCTCCCGGGGCCGAAGGCGCCGTCGACCGACTCGCCGCCGGGCCGGAGATCGCCCATGGCCAGGGACCGCAGCACCTGCCGCCAGCTCAACGTGCTCGCCAGCGCCACGCCGCCGGCCCGATGCGATGCGGCGGCGAGCTGCGCCAGCGGCAGAAGCTGCACCGCCGTCAGCCCCAGCAGCAGCAAGAAGGCGCCCCCCAGAGCCGCCGCCAGGCGCCAGGGCCGGGCGGCGCGCGGGCGCTGCAGCAACGCTGCGACAGAAGGTGCTGCCACGCGCCCCGCCAGCACGATCAGCAGCGCATGCAGCGTCTGCGGATAGCCCGCCAGCACCACCAGCGACAGCATGGACGCGAGCAGCACGGCGGATCGCGCATCGCGCCGGTCCCAGCACCGCTCGAACGCCCACAAGGACAGCGGAACGAAACCGAGCGTGCCGCCGATGGCGATGTTGTTCTGTTGCAGCAGAATCGCCGGCGCGAACACAACCGCGAGCGCCGAGAACGCGTTGGCGGCCGTTCCGAGACCGAGCCGTCGCCCCAGCAACGCCATGCCCAGCGCCATGCAGAGCAGGTCGACCACATGCAGCAGTACGTTGCTGTAAGGCGCCCCCAGCCTCGGCGTGACGAACAGGGCCAGCAGGATGTTCAGCGGATGCGCGAACCCGCCCTGGCCCTCGGCGAAGATCGGATGGCCGCCATAGATGCCGTCGTTCCAGAGGAGGGAGCCGTGCCCGCGCAGGGCTTCGGCATGGAGCTGCAGCAGCGGCCAGCCGAACGGCACCGTGTCCCCCCAGACCGGGCTCCGGCCATCTGCAAGACCCGGCCACCATTGCACCAGCACCAGAACGGCGCAGAGCGAGACCGGAAACAGGACGGTCCGGCGGGCGCGGCGCGGCGAGACGCCGTCATGCGCGGAGATCATAGGTCGATACCGAGTTGTAAGGTTCGTGTAAGCCCCGATCCGCATGATCGGCTCCAACGACGGGCGACTTCGAACCAACCCGTTTCAGGAACCGCGCTCATGAAGACCACCCTGATCGGCGCCGTTATCTGCGCCCTGATGTCTGCCGCCAGCATCCACGCCGCCGACGCCGAAACCATCGCAGTTCGTTCGGCGCCGGAACAGGTGGCCGCCACACCGAGCCTGCAGCGTGTCTGGTGGGGCGGTCCGAACACTGTCTGCTATCGCGGCTACTATTACGTGCATTGCCGCCCGGCTTATGGGCGTCCCTGGATCCCCGGCCATTACAGCTGGAGCGGCTACTGGATCCCCGGGCACTGGGCGTGAAGGAGCACGCAGCCATGAACCGCACCCTGCTGCGCGCCGCACGGCCGATCGTCCTCGTCGCCGCGATGCTGTCCCTGTCCGCCTGTGTCGTGGTACCGCCCCGACCTTACTATATTGGATACTGGCATCATCCTTACTATCATCACTATTATTACTGAGGGCGACGTCATGACCCTTCTTCCTTTGCTTCCACTATTCATGGCCGCCGCCGTCGGCATCGCCAACACGGCGCCCGCCGAGCCCGTCCCGTCGCGGCAGCCGGCGCCGGCCGCCAGAAGGGCGGTGGCGGAAACGGGCTGGCAGGAACTGCTGATCCAGGGCGCGGCGCCGGTGTTCCATCGTCCCGACGGCCCCTTGCGCGGCTAGGATGACGGGATGGTGGCGGCGTTTCCTTCCGCCGGATCGGCGCCGCGCCCCCGGGCCCGTCCCGGAGCCGCCCGATCCGGACGGATGCCAGGGTGCGCCGGATGCCTTGCCGATGGCGCCGGAGCGTTTCATCCTGCCGCCGGATCGAAACGGGCAGAACGGCGATGTGCCGGTCGCAGCCGATCCCTGGGCGGATACGGTCGCGATGCGCCTGCTTCTGGTGGAAGACAATGCCGAGCTGGCCGGCCTGCTGACGGCGCAACTCCTGCGCGCCAGCTTCTCCGTCGATCATGCCGCCACGCTGGGCGATGCCGATGCGCTTCTGCTGTCGCGCGATTACGTCGCGGTGATTCTCGATCTCGGCCTGCCGGACGGAAACGGGCTCGATCTGCTGCGCCGCCTGCGCGCGGCCCGAAAGGCGCTGCCGGTTCTGGTGCTCACAGCGCGCGGCTCCGTCGCCGAACGGGTGCAGGGGCTCGATCTCGGTGCGGATGATTATCTCGCGAAGCCGTTCGCCTTCGAGGAGTTGAAGGCACGCCTGACCGCGCTGCTGCGACGTCCCGGCGCATTGCTCGGCCAAAGCCTGTCGCTGGCGGATGTGTCGCTGGACACGGTCTCGCGCGAAACCAGGATCGGCACGCTCTCGCTCAATCTGCCGCAGCGGGAAACGCAACTCCTGGAACTGCTCCTCCGCCGCGCCGACCGCGTCGTGCCCAAATCCATCGTCGAGGACCAGCTGTTCGGCGCCGACGACGATCTCGGCTCGAATGCGGTCGAGGTGTACGTGCACCGCCTGCGCAAGCGCCTGGAGCAGCACGGCGCGTCGGTGGCGATCCATACCATACGCGGCGTCGGCTACCTGATCACCGCGACGGGAGGCGCCGCATGATCGCTCGGCGGCGGTCGCGCAGCCGCTCGCTTCTGGCGCGCATCCTGTCCCTGCATGCGGTGGGCATCGTCGCCTGCGCGCTGCTCACCATCGGCGCCGCCAACGCCCTGCTGCAATACCGGACGCGCACCATCACCCGGCATATCCTGCTGCAACAATCGGCGGAGATCATCGCCGGCATCTCCGCCGCACCGGACGGCCGTCTCGCCATCGACTACGCGCAAACGCCGCTGTCGCAGCGGGCCAGCGGGGTGTTCGTCTTCGCGGTGCTGAACGGCGATGGCGACATCCTGCTGCGCAGCGCGGACCCGGCCGCGTCGCGTCTGGTGCATCTCAACCGGATCGCGCATGTGCGCTTCCTGACGCTGGCGCGGCAGGAACCCGTGCTGTCCACCATCATCCGCCCGTTCCGCCTCGACAACCATCTCTACTGGCTGGCGCTCGGCTGGAACCTGTCCGCGCCGGGCGTGGTGTTCGACAACATCCTGCGCAATTTCCTGCGGTATTCCGGCGCGGTCACGCTGCTCGTGCTGGCGGCGCTGCTGGCGATCGACCTCGTGATCATGCGCCGCGTGCTGGCGCCGCTGTCGCACATGGCCGAGCTGGTGCGGCGCTCCGCGAAAGCCGGCGGCGGCGACGGCATCGATCGCCGCCTGCAAACCGACGCGCTGCCGCAGGAGGTGATGCCGCTCGCCGACGCCTACAACGATGCGCTGGACCGGGTGGAAGCGGCCTACCAACTCCAGCGCGCCTTCGCCGCGGATGCCGCGCACGAGCTGCGCACGCCGCTCGCCGTGCTGCGGGCGCGCATGGAGATGCTGCCGGCGGATGCCGCGCGCGGCGTTCTGCTCGACGATGTCTCGGTGATGACCCGAATCGTCGCGCAGCTTCTGGAGATCGCCTCGCTGGAACAGATCGTGGTGGACGATGCCGCCAGCGCCGATCCGGTCGCGGTGTGCAACGCCGTTCTCGAAGCCCTGGCGCCGATGGCGATCGCGGGGCGCCGCGATCTCGGCCTGCAGGACGTCGCTACGGCGCCGCGACGCGTACGCATGCGCGAACAGGAATTGTTCCAGGTCGTGCGCAATCTGGTGGAGAACGCGATCAACCACACCGGTCCCGGCACGACGATCGACGTTTCCGTCGAGCCCGACGGCACGGTCGTCGTGCGGGATGACGGGCCGGGCATTCCCGAGCCCTGGCAGCAGAAGGTGTTCGAGCGATTCTGGCGCAAGGACCGGCGCGATCGCAGCGGCGCGGGTCTGGGGCTGGCGATCGTGCAGCGCATCGTGCTGTCGCACGGGGGGCGGATCGAACTCGAATCCGCGGAAGGCGAGGGATGTTGTTTCCGTGTCCGGCTGCCGGCGGCGATGGTCCCGAAAACGGCGTCCCTGTAAGGATATCGTAAGCATTAGCCGGCCATCTTCTCCTGCCGACGGTTCCGTCGGCAGGAAAGGACATCGCCGTGTTTCGAGCTTCTCGTCATCTCGTCCGCTTCGCCGTGCCGGCCCTGGTTCTGGGCCTGGCGCCGATCGCCTCGCCGGCGCGTGCGGCGGACATCGCCGCCAGCCCCCGCTATCTGCGCTTCGTCGACGATACCTTCACGACCGACAGGCAGGTCGCCCCCAAGCTCGCCCTGAGCATCAGCGGACACGGCACCCGGGCGGTGATGGATACCGGATCGACCGGCGTGGTGGTGTCGCTCTACGACCTGTTCCCGGACTGGAAATCGCAGCCGGACATCGTCAGGGCGATCAACGCCGCGCTGCCGCCGGGCAGCAACAGCTCCGCTCCCGGGCCGATCGACACCACCCGGCTCGATCTCGGCAAGCTGCAGTCGATCGGCTACTCCTCGTCCGGCCGGATCATGTACGGAATCTCCGTGAACCGGCCGATCACCGTCTCCGGTGCGGCATCCTCGAACGGCACGACACGCTCCGTGACCTCGGCGCCTGTGCCGGTGCTGGCGGTGATCGACGAGGAATGCACCCCCAAGGCCCGGCACTGCACGCCCAACCATGCGCCCAGCGGAATCGGCATGGTCGGGATCGGCTTCGGCCGCGCATCGGCGGACGGCCAGACCGGAACGCGGCGATTCAATCCGTTCCTGCATCTGGAAACCCCGTCGGCGGTGAACGGCTACATCGTCACCGCCTTCGGCGTGAAGATCGGTCTGGACGCGACGGACGTGGCGCAGAACAGCACGACGCTGACGGTGCTGAAGTCCAATCCGAACCTGCCGGGCGAGTGGTTGCCGCAACAGGCCAGCATCGTGCTCGGCGACAAGCCGGCCGTGACCGGCAACATGCTGCTCGATACCGGCATCAACACCATGCTGATGACCGTTCCCTCGGCAACCTCCGGCGGCGTGCGCGTGCCCGCGACATCGGCCGATCCGACTGCGAAGCCCTCGACCGACTCCACCCTGGTCGCGGGAACGCCGATCGCCATCACGCTGGCGAACGCGGCGGGGCAGCCGGTGGGATACCGGTTCAAAAGCGGCAGCACCGGCGGCATGGCGCCTGCCGCCGTGACCCTGGTCGGCAATGACGGCAGCAAGCCGGACTGGAAAAGCACGTTCGTGAACACCGGGGTGCGGTTCCTCAACGGCTACACCTATGTGTTCGACGATTCGCACGGCGTGGTCGGCTTCGCCCCGGCGAGCCCGGCGTCCCGTTGAGCATGACGGGACGCGGCCGCCCGCAGGTGACGTGCGTCGCGATTTGCGCCTAAAGCTGCGGCGGAATGGATCGGGTGGCCGGAGCGATGACAAAACCAGCCGGGGTGGGGGCAGCCGGGCCAGGGGCAGCCGGAGCAAGGGGGGCGGGCAGCCGCTTCGACATCGTGGTGGCCGGTGCCGGGCCGGTTGGGCTGGCCTTCGCCGCTTCCCTGCGCGGCACCGGACTGCGCATCGCGCTGGTGGACCCGCAGCCGGAAGCCGTTCTCGCCGATCCAGCGGATGACGGGCGGGAGATCGCCCTGACCGACCATTCGGTGTCGATCCTCCGTGCCGCCGGAGCCTGGGACCGCATCCCGGCCGACGCGATCGCCCCCCTGCGCAGCATGCGCGTGCTGAACGGCCCGTCCGACTATGCCCTGCAATTCGGCGAGCCGGGCGCGGACGGTCTGATCGGGCGCTTCGCCCCCAATCACTGGCTGCGACGGGCGCTGTTCGCCGCCGTGTCCGGCGATCCCGACGTCACCCTCCTGTCGGGCCGCTCTGTCGTCGCCGGCCGGGCGGAAGGGGCCCGGATCGCGGCCAGGATCTCCGACGGCAGCACGCTCCGATGCCGCCTGCTGGTGGCGGCGGACACCAGACGCTCCGCCCTGCGCGCACAGCAGAATATCTCCGCCAGCCTGCACGATTATCGCCAGCACATGCTGGTCTGTCCGGTGACTCACGACCTGCCCAACGAGGCCGTCGCCACCGCCTGGTTCGAATACGGACGCACCCTGGTCACCCTGCCACTGAACGGCGGCCGCTCCTCGGTGGTGATGACCGTGCCGCCGGAGGATGCGGAAACGCTGCTGGCGATGGACGAGGCGGCGTTCGGCCGCGAGATCACCGAGCGCTACCGGGGACGGCTCGGGGTGATGCGCCCGGCGGGGCGGCGTCACGCGGTGCCGGTGCTGAGCGCCTACGCGAGCCGCTTCGTGTCCACCCGCTTCGCCCTGCTCGGCGACGCCGCCGTGGGTGTGCATCCCACCACCGCGCACGGGCTCAATTTCGGCCTGCTGGGGCAGCAGGCTCTAGCCGCTGCGCTGCGCGAGTCGCTGCAAGCCGGGCGCGACATCGCCGATCCTGCCGGGCTCCGTCGCTACGAGGCGGCGCACCGGGCGGAAACCCGGTTCTTCTTCGCCGGCGCCGAGGCGATCATGCGGCTCTATGCCAATGGCGACGCGCTGCCGGCCCGTCTGCTACGCGACGCGGCGCTCCGGGTCGGCAACCTGTCGCCGTTGCGCCGTGTGCTGGCCGGCCGGATGCGCGCGCCCGAGGGTTGAAAACGTCCTGCGTAGGAGGAGAACAGAAGATATGTTCTTTCTTGGAAGAAAGAACCAAAGAACTTTTGAATGCTTGGAGCCGGAACGAGCCGGTATTTCAAACTTCAATGGACAAAAGTCTTTTTGCTTCTTTTTCTTCAGAAAAAGAAGACTCTTCCTGTCTCCACGCCCGGGCGGTTGACGTCCCGAATCGCAACCGGAAGGATGAACCCTTCGTTCGGGCGGCGGGACGCTGGTCGATTCCGCCCCTTCCGCTGCCGGAATGTCCGGCCGCTTTCCTAACAGGATCTTCCCGATGACTGCCGACACGAGCTGGATCGACCGCGCCGCCGCCGATGCCCGCGCGGCCGCCCGCATCCTGGCCGGAACCACGCGCGCGCAGCGCGATGCGGCGCTCGAGCAGGCGGCCGCCGCGCTGCGGGCCCGGCAGGAAGCGATCCTGGCCGCGAACGAAAAGGATGTCGCTGCGTCGAACGCCAGTTCCGCGTTCATCGACCGTCTGACACTCACCCCGGAGCGCGTCGATGCGATGGCGCGTGGGCTGGAAGAGATCGCCGCCCTGCCGGACCCGCTCGGCCGCACTTTGGCCGAATGGACCCGCCCGAACGGTCTGCGCATGCGCCGCGTCGCCACCCCGGTGGGGGTGATCGGCATGATCTACGAGAGCCGTCCCAATGTCGGCGCCGATGCCGCCGGTCTGTGCCTGAAATCCGGCAATGCGGTGCTGCTGCGCGGCGGCTCCGACAGCCTCCACAGCGCCCGCGAGATCCATGCGGCGATGGTGGCGGGGCTCGAAGCGGCCGGGCTGCCGGCGGCCGTGGTGCAGGTGCCGCCGGATGCGGACCGCGCCCATGTGGCGGCGATGCTCGGTGCATCCGGCAAGGTCGATCTGATCATCCCGCGCGGCGGCCGTTCCCTGGTGGAGCGCGTACAGACCGAAGCGCGTGTGCCGGTGCTGGCCCATGCCGAGGGGCTCTGCCACACCTTCGTGCATCGCTCCGCCGATCCCGCCATGGCGCGCAGACTGGTCTGTAACGCCAAGATGCGACGCACTGGCGTGTGCGGCGCCACCGAAACCCTGCTGATCGACGCGCCGGTCGCCGCCTCGCTGCTGCCCTCCATCGTCGCCGACCTCCAGGCGCTCGGCTGCCGGTTCCGCGCCGATGCCCGCGCTCGCGCGGCCGTGCCGACGCTCGATCCGGCGGCGCCGGAGGATTTCGACACCGAATGGCTCGACGCCGTGCTGTCGATCGCCGTGGTGGACGATCTGGACGGGGCGCTGGCGCATATCGCCCGTCACGGCAGTTCGCATACCGAGGCCATCGTCGCCGAGGACGAGGAGGCCGCGCGCCGCTTCCTCCGCGGCACGGACAGCGCCGTGGTGATGTGGAACGCCTCCACCCAGTTCTGCGACGGCGGCGAGTTCGGCTTCGGCGCCGAGATCGGCATCGCCACCGGCCGCGTCCATGCGCGCGGCCCGGTCGGGCTCGAGCAGCTCACCACCTTCCGCTACGAGGTGATCGGCACCGGGCAGACCCGGGCCTGAGCCGGACGGTCCGGGCTCATGACGGCGGTGCCGCGTTGGGGCGACAAGCGCCGGCTGCGCATCGGCCTGCTCGGCGGGTCGTTCAATCCCGCCCATGCCGGCCATCGTCAGGTGGCCGAGCTGGCCCTGCACCGTCTCAAGCTTGATCAGGTCTGGCTGATGGTCTCGCCCGGCAATCCGCTCAAGCCGCGCGCCGGCATGGCGCCGATCGCGCAACGGCTCCGCAGCGCGGAAGCGATCGCCGATGGCAGGCGCGTGGTAGCGACCGACATCGAGCGCATGATCCATACGCGCTACACCATCGACACGCTGCGCACGCTGGTGCGGCTGTTTCCGCGCGTGCGCTTCGTGTGGCTGATGGGGGCGGACGGGCTGGACGGGCTGCCGAACTGGCGGCGCTGGCGCGAGATCGCGGCCCTGATGCCGATCGCCGTGCTGCCGCGGCCGTCCTACAACCACCGCGCCCTGGCCGGGCACGCCGCGCATGCCTTGTCCCGCGCGCGGCGTCCGGCGCGGGAAGCCACCGTGCTCGCGGCGCTGGACGCCCCGGCCTGGAGCTTCCTGCCGGCGCCCGAGACCGACATTTCCGCGACCGCATTGCGGAAGGCCGCACACAACACTTGGCCTGCGGACGCGGGAAGCCGATAAAGCGCCCAGAGATCAGGAAGGACGCAGCGGGCCGAAGAGGTTTTCCGTTGTTCGATCCGCATCGGGAGTACGGGACCATCGCCAGGAAGCCAGCCGCCGAGACGGCACCCAGCACGGACGACGTTTCGGTGACCGCAGCGCCCGAGTCCGGCGCGGAGGAAACCGTCACCTCCAGGAAGACCGCCCCCAGAAAGAGCGCCGCCAAGAAGACCGCCGCCGACGCGCCGGCCACCCCGGCGAAGAAGGCCGCCGCCGCAGGCCCGCGCGGCGGGCGCCGCGCCGCGCGCACGCCGATCGAGCCGTCCAAGCTGGAAGAATATCTGGGCATCGTCACCACCAGCCTGGAAGACGACAAGGCCGAGGACATCGTGGTGCTGGACCTGACCGGCCGCACCTCGTTCGCCGACCGCATGGTGATCGCCACCGGCCTCGCCGACCGTCAGATCAGCGCCATGGCCGCCCATCTGGAAACCAAGCTGGAAGAAGCCGGCCTGAAGCGCATCCGCATCGAGGGTGCCGGCGGGTCGGACTGGGTGCTGATGGATGCGGGCGACATCGTCGTGCATCTGTTCAAGCCGGAAGCGCGCGCCCTCTACGCGCTGGAGCGCATGTGGGGCCGCGAACTGGACGAGCCGGCGGACGCCGACGAACCCGGCGCGGAGCCCGCCTGATCCCGTGCGGCTGATCGCGGTCGGCCGCATCAAGCCGGGCCCGGAGCGCGATCTGCTGGAGCGCTACCGCCAGCGTCTGCAACCGAAGCTCGATCTGGTGGAGGTG
Organism: Lichenicola sp. GTC18331; assembly: GCF_055386855.1. NCBI lineage: Bacteria > Pseudomonadati > Pseudomonadota > Alphaproteobacteria > Acetobacterales > Acetobacteraceae > Lichenicola > Lichenicola sp. GTC18331. Next base: position 2,949,308 of record NZ_AP045015.1, read on the forward strand.
CCGGAAGGGCGCGGCGCGCCGGCCGAGATCAAGCGTCGCGAGGCGGAGGCGCTGCTGGCGGCTCTGCCGAACGGGGCGCTGCTGGTGGCGATGGACGAGGGCGGCGAGCAGCCGGACAGCCTGCGCTTCTCGGCGCGTCTGGAGTCCTGGCTCGGCAGCGGGCGGCCGCTGTGTTTCATGATCGGCGGCGCGGAAGGGCTGGATGGCAGCGTGATGGCGCGCGCCGATGCCAGCCTGTCTCTGGGGGCGATGACCTGGCCGCATATGCTGGTACGCGGCCTGCTGGCGGAACAGCTCTACCGCGCCCGCGCGATCAGCACCGGTCATCCCTATCATCGCGCTGGCCGCCCTTAGCGACGAGGGCCTGCACGCCTCCGTTACGGATGCGGGCCGGGTCCAGGTCCGCCAGGACCAGGACCAGGACCAGGGCCGCCGGGACCGCCCGGTCCCGGTCCGGGACCACCGGGTCGGCCCGGGCCTGGACCCGGCCCGCCGGGCGGCGGCGGGTTAACGCCGCCTTGTCCACCGGGCAGAGGATGCCCGCCCGGCCCATCCCAGCCGGGCCCGCCGGGTTGCGGCCGATACCCGCCCTGTCCGCCCGGGAGCGGATGCCCGCCCGGCCCCATGAACGGCGGATGTCCGTCCGGCCCGCGATGCCAGGGGCCGCGATAGCCCGGGTCGCCGAGATTGGGACCGCCATGGATCGGCCCGCCCTGGAACCGGCCGCCTTCGGGATCGCCCGGTCCTCCGACAGGACCCGGGAAGGGACGATCATGCCAGCGATCCTCCGGGCTGAACCACGGGCGATCGCGGTAGTGGTGGCCCCAGTACCGGCCGAAATCGAACCCGATGAAGGGCAGCCCGATCTGGGGGCCATAGCCGACCAGCGGCTCGGGCTCGGATTCGACCATCAGCGCCAGACCGGCCCCGGCCACCCAGCCGCGCGCGCCGCCGGCCTGCGTGTCGCACCAGTTCCAGCCGGACAGGCAGCCGTAGATCTCGACCGGCATGCCCTGCGGCAGGGACGCCACCAGCGGATAGGCCACGTCCGGGCCGGCACGCATGTTGATGTTTTCGCTGGTAATTCCCGGTGCGGCCAGGGCGACGCCGGCGGAGGCCAGCAGGCCGAGCGCGGTGGCGGCCGCAAGGGCGGCGCGTCGCAAGGGTCGGGTCGGGGAACGAGGGTCGCGCATCCGTTTCGGTCCGCTCGGGGAGGGGAGCCGAGACTACGCGCCGGATTGGGGCGGGATTAAGTTGCGCCGTGAAATATAATGTCGGGCGGGGTGCTGCCCGGCGTGGTCAGCGCAGGTCGCGGTTCGGCGCGTCGTCGCTCAGAACGGCGCCGGACAGGTCGGTGCCCTGGGTGATCACGCCACGCGCCAGCACCGGCGCCTCGGCGACCTCGGTCACGCTGCCGCGCAGATCGGACGGCGCGGCGCCCAGCTTCGGCGCGATGACGTCGCTGCGGGCGGTCACGATGCGGCCGGTGTCCGGGCGGGCGTAGATGAAGCCGTAGGTCGGGTAGATCGAGCCGTAGGTGCCGTTATGGGCCAGCTCGACGCGCACGGCGGTCCAGTCGTTGTTCTCCGAGACGTCCACCACGGACACGTCGCGGCTGATGCCGCGCGCGTTCCAGTGCGACTGGTCGATCTGGATGGTGCGGCTGTCGACCACGTTCGTCACCACGGCGACATGGCCCAGGCGCATGCGGCCGTTGGCGCGGAAGTTCAGCACGCTGCCGACTTCGGGAGCGGAACCGCGGGCATAGACGCCCTCGGCGTTCTGCCACCAGTTCGCCGCGTTGCCGCGCAGTTCGATATCGGAATTCGACTTGGCGAAAGCCACGCACTGGATCACGGCGCCGCCGCCATGGTTCATCGCGTAGTGGCGTGCGTGGTGGCCGGCGTGATGCGTCGCATGATGGGTGCGAGCCTCGGCGGCCTGGGTGCCGGCGATGCAGGCGATGGCGAGCACGGAGGCGCGAACCATGGTCTTGATCGTGGTCGCCTGCATGAAGGGCTCCTGCCTCACCGTCTCGTGAACGGCTGGTAACAAGGCTCATGCAACCCTGGCAAGACGTGCATGCAAACGAACTCGAATTCGGCGTCAATTCGTCAAAAAAACTGCTTCCTCACGGAATATTTTAGGAATTGAGTCCGTTCTGCACGAGTCCCGGACGGTCGGCCATCGAACCGTTGCGCAACCGCCTCGATTTTGTCGCCAACTGTTGCATGAATACAGCAGCTTTCATGCAACAGTTGCTGACAAGTCGCTTACCGTTCCGGAACCGTCGCGATCATTTGGTCGTGATGAGCATCACTTCGACCAGCATGCGCGGGTCGGCCAGGATCGCCTGGACGCAGGCGCGGGCCGGGGCCTCGCCGGCCGGCAGCCAGCTCTGCCACAGGCCGTTGAAGGTCTCGCGATCGGCGATGTCCTTCAGCCAGATCTGCGCCTGCAGGATGCGGGTGTTGTCGGTGCCGTGCTCTTCCAGCAGGGCGTCGAGCTGCTCCAGCACGTCGCGGGACTGGGCGGTGATGTCGCCGTCGAGGTTCCGCGCCACCATGCCCTGGGTGAAGACGAAGCCGTGATATTCCACGGCGCGGGACATGACGGCGTTCGGCTCGGTGCGCAGGATCTTGGCCATGAGGAAACTCCTTGGTTGGGTCGGTGAGGGGCGCGCCGGGATCGGCCCCGTTCTTCGTCGCCCCGTTCTTCGGAGACACGTCCGGCGAGGCCAGTCTGCGACGGGGTCGCGCGGGCGCCGGGGCGAAACGACGCGTGACGGCGCGTTTCCCTGGAACGCCGCATTGGTGGCGTCAGCCGGATGGACGGTCAATGGTGCGGCCCTTCTCCCGCTCGTCCGCCTGGCGGACAGGGTTGCCGCACGCCGTTTCCGACCGAGCGGCCTGCGCCCCGGTGCTGTGGCGTGGCGGCGTCTGCTCGTTCATCATCGACCGGCAGAGACCAAGGATTGCCCGTGCCGACACCGCGCCTCGAGATCGTTCCCGTCACGCCCCTGCGTCAGAACTGCCAGATCCTGTTCGACGCGGAGAGCAAGCGCGGCGTGGTGGTGGACCCGGGCGGGGACGTTCCGCTGATCCTCGAGCGCGTGCGCGGGCTGGGCCTGACCATCGATGCGATCCTGCTCACCCATGGCCATCTCGACCATGTCGGCGGGGCCGACGAGTTGCGGGCATCGCTTCCGCCGCTCCCGGCGGGCCCCGTACCGGTGATCGGCCCGGACAGGCGCGACGCGTTTCTGTTGGGAACGGTGGCCGCCCAGGCGTCGGGCTGGGGCCTCACCGGCATGCGCGACGTGGCGCCGGACCGCTATCTGTCCGAGGGCGAGACGCTGGATTTCGCCGGCTGCACGCTGGAGGTGCTGCATGTTCCCGGCCACACGCCGGGGCATCTGGTGTTCGTGGACCGCGCGCATCGCTTCGCCCTGGTCGGCGACACCTTGTTCCAGGGCTCCGTCGGCCGCTCCGATTTCCCGTACTCCGACGGTCCGGCGCTGATCGCCGCCATTCGGGCCAAGCTGCTGCCTTTGGGCGACGACGTGACGATCGTTCCCGGGCATGGCGACGCCAGCACGATCGGCGTGGAGCGGGCGAGCAACCCGTTCGTCCAGAACTGATCCTGCCCGATTCGCGCCTCCGGCCGGTTCTGATCGGCGGGGAGATCACCCGCTTCTCGTCGTTCGGCGACTGGCATCCGCTGTCGGTGCCGCGCGTCACCGTGGCGCTGGATCTGATCCGTGCGCTCGGCTGGGTGGACGAGGCGTGTCTGGTCGACGCGCCTTTGGCGGACCGCGCCGATGTGCTGCGTTTCCACCATCCGGCCTATCTTGACGCGCTGGAAGCCGCCGAGCGGGAGCAGTCGGTGAGTGCGGCGGTGGCGGAGCGTTTTCGGATTGGGCTGGGCGCCAATCCGATCTACAAGGAGATGTTCCGCCGGCCGATGACCGGCGCCGGCGGTCTGGCTCTGGCTGCGCGTCTTTCCGCCGGCGGCGGCGTGGTGCATTGCCCGGGCAGCGGCACCCATCATGGCCGCCCCGCTCAGCCATCCGGCTTCTGTTATCTGAACGACGTGGTGATCGGCATGCTGGTCTGGCAGTCGCTGGGCCGCGAACGCATCGCCTATGTGGATCTCGACGCCCATCACGGGGACGGCGTGCAGGATGCGTTCGCTTCCGACAATCGTGTTCTGACGATCAGCCTGCACGAGGCCGGGCGTTGGCCGTTCACCGGCACGGTGGAGGATCGCGGCGGCGGCGGCGCGCGCAATCTCCCGGTTCCCGCGGGCTTCAACGACAGCGAGCTTCGCGTCCTGCGCGATCACGCCATTCTGCCGCTGGTGCGCGCGCATCGGCCGGACGCGATCCTGGTGCAGGGCGGTGCGGACGCGCTGGAGGACGATCCGCTTTCGCGTCTGTCCCTGTCCAACGGGGCGCTGGCCGATGTCGTGTCCGCTCTGCACGGGTTGGCCGAAGCGCTGGACGTGCCGATGATCCTGACCGGCGGCGGGGGCTACAACCCGTTCTCGGCCGGGCGGTGCTGGGCGTTGTTCTGGGCCCGGTTGAACGGTCTCGTCGTGCCGGACCTTCTGCCGCCGGCGGCGCAATCGGTGCTGGGGGCGCTGCGCTACCCGCGCCTGCGGAACCGTCCCGTGCCCGAACACTGGATCACCCGCTTGCAAGACGCGCCGCGCGAGGGTCCTGTGCGCGACGAGATCCGGCATCTGGCCGGTTTGATGGGGATGAGTTGATGAAAAGCTCGATGCTGGCCGTTGTCCTGGGCCTGGGTGTCGCCGTGTCCGGCCTTCCGGCCTGGGCGCAGACCGATCCGATCACCGCCGCCCAGCCAGCCTTGAAGAAGCAGGCTCTGACCATCACCGGCGCCAACGGCACCCGTCACCCGTTCACGGTGGAGATCGCCGCGACGCCGCGTGAGCAGGAGATCGGGTTGATGTTCCGCACGGACATCCCGGCCGATACCGGCATGCTATTCGTCTGGCCGCAGCCGCAGCAGCAACAGATGTGGATGAAGAACTGCCCTGTGCCGGAGGACATGGTGTTCATCGGCCCGGACAACCGCATCCTGCATATCGCCGAAAACACGGTGCCCTACAGCATGGCCAATGTGGACAGCGGCGGAATCGCGAAGGCCACCCTGGAGCTCCAGGGTGGCCTGACGGCGAAGCTGGGGATCGGCGTCGGAGATCTGGTGACCAACGACACGCTGGGCGCGCCGAACAAGTCCTGACCGTATTTCGCCCGGCCCCTCATGAGTGAGGGGCCGGGATCTCGGGTTTCAGCGCTCGCCCTTGCCGTCGCCGTCGCGCATCTCGCCGGTCGGCTCCTGCACATGGGCCTCGAGGAACCAGAGCTGCTTGTCGATCGCGCGGCTGACCTCGGTCAGAAGGTCGGCGGTGTCCGGGTCGCCCGCCTCGTCGGTCTCGTCAATGTTCTCGCGCACCGTGTTGGCGAAGACGGAGTAGCGGTCGATCAATGCCGAAAGATGGTCGGCGATACGGTAGATGTTGGTTGGATACGGGGTGAGCTGGCTGCTCTTGGTGATGTCCTGGGTGGTGCCATAGGCGGTTCCGCCCAGCGCGGTGATGCGCTCGGCCATCTTGTCGGTCAGGTCGTCCTGTTCGGTGCGGAACCCATCCAGCATGAGATGGATGCC
>NZ_AP045015.1:2960000-3633837 GCF_055386855.1 Lichenicola sp. GTC18331
TAAGGTCCATCGTCGAGAGGGAAACAGCCCAGACCACCAGCTAAGGCCCCCAAATCGTGGCTAAGTGGGAAAGGATGTGGGGATTCCAAAACAACCAGGAGGTTGGCTTAGAAGCAGCCATCCTTTAAAGAAAGCGTAATAGCTCACTGGTCTAATAGAAACCCTGCGCCGAAAATGTAACGGGGCTCAAGCCACGTGCCGAAGCTGTGGGTGTGCACTTTGAAGTGCACGCGGTAGCGGAGCGTTCCGTAGGCCTGTGAAGGGAGATGGTGATGTCTCCTGGAGGTATCGGAAGTGCGAATGCTGACATGAGTAGCGACAAACAGTGTGAGAAACACTGTCGCCGTAAGTCCAAGGGTTCCTGCGCAAGGTTAATCCGCGCAGGGTGAGCCGGCTCCTAAGGCGAGGGCGAAAGCCGTAGTCGATGGGAATGGGGCGAATATTCCCCAGCCTGCCAGAAGTGACGAATGCGAGCTGTTGTCTGTCCTTATCGGATTGGGCAGGCTTTGCGAGCATTCCAGGAAATAGCTCTGGCGTATAGACCGTACCCGAAACCGACACAGGTGGACTGGTAGAGTATACCAAGGCGCTTGAGAGAACGATGCTGAAGGAACTAGGCAAATTGCTCGCGTAACTTCGGGATAAGCGAGACCCATATGTGGGCAACCATGTGTGGGTGGCACAGACCAGGGGGTAGCGACTGTTTAGTAAAAACACAGGGCTCTGCGAAGTCGAGAGACGACGTATAGGGTCTGACGCCTGCCCGGTGCCGGAAGGTTAAGAGGAGGTGTGCAAGCACTGAATTGAAGCCCCGGTAAACGGCGGCCGTAACTATAACGGTCCTAAGGTAGCGAAATTCCTTGTCGGGTAAGTTCCGACCTGCACGAATGGCGTAACGACTTCCCCGCTGTCTCCAGCATCGGCTCAGCGAAATTGAATTCCCCGTGAAGATGCGGGGTACCCGCGGTCAGACGGAAAGACCCTATGAACCTTTACTGCAGCTTTGCAGTGGCATCAGGAAAATGCTGTGTAGGATAGGTGGGAGGCTTTGAAGCCGGGGCGCCAGCTCAGGTGGAGCCATCCTTGAAATACCACCCTGAATTTTTCTGATGTCTAACCGCGACCGGTCTAGCCCGGTCCGGGACCCTGCATGGTGGGCAGTTTGACTGGGGCGGTCGCCTCCCAAAGTGTAACGGAGGCGCGCGATGGTGGGCTCAGGCCGGTCGGACATCGGCTGCTGAGTGCAATGGCATAAGCCCGCCTGACTGCGAGAGCGACAGCTCGAGCAGAGACGAAAGTCGGCCATAGTGATCCGGTGGTCCCGCGTGGAAGGGCCATCGCTCAACGGATAAAAGGTACTCTAGGGATAACAGGCTGATCTCCCCCAAGAGTCCACATCGACGGGGAGGTTTGGCACCTCGATGTCGGCTCATCACATCCTGGGGCTGGAGCAGGTCCCAAGGGTTCGGCTGTTCGCCGATTAAAGTGGTACGTGAGCTGGGTTTAGAACGTCGTGAGACAGTTCGGTCCCTATCTGCCGTGGGTGTTGGAGACTTGAGAGGAGCTGTCCCTAGTACGAGAGGACCGGGATGGACGCACCTCTGGTGCACCGGTTGTCGCGCCAGCGGCATAGCCGGGTAGCTACGTGCGGACAAGATAATCGCTGAAAGCATCTAAGCGAGAAACTTACCTCAAAACCAGGTCTCCCCGAGGGCCGTGATAGACCATCACGTCAATAGGCCAGATGTATACGTGCAGTAATGCACTCAGCTAACTGGTCCTAATCGCCCAATAGGCTCAATCACAGGTCTTTGCCCTCAAAAGCAAACACCAAACACATGCATAGAAATCAACCACAACTCCAAAACCACTCACACCAAAACGCACCAACCCCACACGCCCAACGCACACCAACGGTGCCTTGGACGACCTGGTGGCCATGGCGGGGAATGATCCACCCGATCCCATCCCGAACTCGGCCGTGAAAACCCCCAGCGCCTATGATACTGCGTCTCAAGACGCGGGAAAGTCGGTCGCCGCCAGGTCTTCCAAAGCACCCAACCACACACACCACCACCGCGGGGTGGAGCAGCCCGGTAGCTCGTCAGGCTCATAACCTGAAGGTCACAGGTTCAAATCCTGTCCCCGCAACCAAACAAATCCAGGCAGAACGCAAAAACTCTACCCCTTACCAGGGTGGGGTTTTCGCGCATCCAAAAAGAGCAACCGGTACCACCCAGATTCGATGCAAACCTTTGCGCTGCCTTGGCGGCAGGTGCCCTCAGCATGCCTGTGGCGCTCGGGGAAAACAGGCAATACGCCTCCACCTAGCACTACTTTGGTAGAAGGATGCGCTGATCATAGGAAATCGGTCGTAACGGGGGCTCCTGATCAGTGGGAATGGCAGCCGGATATTGAGGCGCGGCTGGAGCCGTTTTTGGTGGCCTGAGCGACAAAGGTGCGGCGCAGCATGCGTCCAGTTTACATCGTTGGGCTGATCGAGCCCGGCGATCGCAAGAGAATCCAGCGGGTAGCGGTGTGCATGGGCAAGATCTCCATGGCTGGCTGTATCACTTCGTCAATGCTGGTGTCTGAGACAGCGAGCCGCTCGAAACCGCCCTGCGGCGTCGTTCCGATCGTTTGGCGGGTGGGCCCTGGTCGCTCTTGATCATCGACGACATTGCCTTGCCTTAACAAGGACGCGGCGTCGGTCGGCGTCGCCAGGCAATACGCCCCGACCTTTGGCAAGACCGCCAATTGCCAGAACCTGCTCTGCCTGACGCTTGCTGTGCACAAGGTGCCGGTGAGGTGATGTTGGGGCTACAGGTCCTCCTACCAGAGAGCCTCAACGTGCGTGGCCTGCGGTGGGTCGTTGGCATTCCGCGGCATCAGAACGTCTATCTCCACGAGTGAGCGCTGATCTTTCCGCAGGCATACGCACACGTTCCAGATCAGCTCTGAGTCAGGGCCGACGCGATGCTGGAGGCAGCCTCATAGCGGCGGATCAGCTGGCGGCCAGGAACCAAGGGAGATCTTGCCGCCGGTTTGCTGCCGTCCGGATCAGGATCGCAGACGGGCCGCACAGCGCATCGGCACAATGGGCGCGCAGCAGCTGACGGGCTGGTCGGCAAACGCCGCAGCACCGGCGAGCGGAAATACTACCCGTCCAACCTGCCGGCCGACACGGCGCTCAAGGATCTCGCACTGGCCATCAAGGCGCGGTGGGTCTGCGAGCAGGCCCATCAGCAATCGAAGGAGGAACTGGCCATCGATCACTTCGAGGGCCGATCATGGATCGGGTTGCATCCCCACGCCCTGCTCGCAACGATGGCCTATTCGTTTCTGTAATCCCGCCGTCTGAAGAAGGGAGGAGCAGAAAAATATCACCGGTCCATCGCCCCAGCCCAGCTTGCCGGCGATCCGCCATGCCATCCTTGATCGCATCCTCAGACCGCCTTGCGCAACGCTCTTACTGCGGCAGGGCGCTCGGTCCGCCCTCGTCACAGGAAACACCAAAGTATTGCTAGAGCTCGATGCGGCGTATTTCACCAAGCAGAAAGATGTAAGACAACGCACCGACGATACCAAGTCCTCCGACATAGAAGAGTGCATTTACGAACGATCCTGTCTCAGCAACGATGAAACCAACGACGATAGGCGTGACGATCCCGGCCAGATTGGCGGCAAAGTTGAACAGGCCGCCACTGAGACCCATCATCGTTTTTGGTGCGATATCGGAGATCACCGTCCAGCCGAGGCCGACCATGCCCTGGCCAAAGAAAGCGATCGCCATGATTGCGATCATGACGGCATTATTGTTGACGTAGTTCGCACCAATGATCAGCGACGACAGCAACAGCCCCGAAATAATCGGCAGCTTACGGGCGATGTTGATCGATCCCGTGCGGAGCAGCAGTTTGTCGGATGCGAGGCCACCGGCAAGGACGCCGCAGGCCGCGGCCAGGAACGGTAGAATTGCAAAGAAGCCTACCTTGATCCAGGCCATGTGACGATCATGCGCCAGGTAGGTAGGAAACCAGGTGAGAAAAAACACCAATGTCGAGTTGCCCGCGAACTGTCCGATGGACGCGCCCCACAGGCGGCGGCTGCGCAGAAGCAGGCCGATGTCTCGCCGTGTCGGCGCGGACGCAGCAGCCGGAGCTTCGTCGCCGGCAATCAGCGTGAGCTCGGCTTCGCTGACCTTGGTGCTGTCTGCCGGTTCTTTGTAGCGAAGCAGCCACAAAGCACCGAAGACGATGCCGATCAGGCCGACGATCAGGAACAGGATGCGCCAGCCGAAACGAGCCATGATCCAGAACAGCAGCGGGCTGAATAGCGCCAGTCCCAAATATTCTCCGACCGTATAGACGCTCGTGGCACGCCCACGCTCGTGACGAGGAAACCAAGTGGTGACGATTCGGCTGTTGGCAGGAAAGCATGGCGCTTCGGCAATGCCGAGAAACAGGCGTAGGCCCAGCATCGAAAACAAGCCGGTAGCCAAACTTTGCAGCAACGTTGCAGTCGACCATAAGGTGATCGATAACCAATAAGTCACACGCGAGCCCAGACGATCCAGCAGGATGCCTGCTGGAATCTGTGATGCAGCATAGCTCCAGGAAAACGCTGAGAAGACGAGTCCCATGGTTGCCGCCTGGATGCGGAGATCGTGACTCAGGCTGGGTGCTGCGATGGAAAGAACAGCGCGATCGAGATAGTTGATCATCGTGCCGACCGCGATCAGCGCCAGCACGCCAAAGCGTACCCGCGTCAAGCGGCGCGTGATTGTTGTGGGATGGAGGATAGTCTGGGTCTCGGACATGGTGGCTCCTGTTTTCAGGGCTTCTGTGTTTGGGATTGAGCCTCATCCGACCGCATGGAGTCGTTTGGTCGGATGAAGACGCTCTTCAAAAAGCAAATGAGGCGGTACGATCCGTTTGAACCGGACGTCGCTTCAGCGATGGGTCATGGACAGAAAATGCTGCCGCATACGCCCGGCATCGGGCTTAAGGCCCGTAAAAAGCTCAAAGGCATGCACCGCCTGGAAGGTGGCCATGCCACCTCCATCGAGGGTCTGGCAGCCAATGGCCCGCGCCGTACGCAGCAACTCGGTTTCCAGCGGGAAATAGACGATGTCGGCCACCCATAGCCCGGAATGAAGCTCCGTCGCCGGCAGAGGCAGGCCCGGGTGACCGCCCATGCCTGTCGGTGTGCAATGGATGAGCCCGTCCGCATCGGCCAACAGGCCGGCCGTGTCGGGACGGGCAATGGCACGGCCGGTTCCGTAAAGGTTGGACAAAGTTCGGGCGAGACTCTCGGCGCGCTCCAAACTCTGGTCCACGATCAACAACTCGCCGACGCCCAGCGACATGGCCGCATGCCCGACCGCCGTGCCTGCACCACCGGCACCGAGTTGCACCACGCGATCACGCTTTGCGTCGGGCAGGCCTGCGCGGAATGCAGCGGCAAAGCCGGAGACGTCGGTGTTGTGACCGATGCGCTTTCCGTCACGCAACAGCACCGTGTTCACCGCGCCGATCGCCCGTGCCTCGTCCGACATTCCATCGAGCAGGGAAACGATCTCCTGCTTGAATGGGTGGGTGACATTGAAGCCGGTGAAACCCAGCCTTTCGCCGCCACGCAGCAGATCCGGGAGGTCGCGCTCGTCCAAGTCTAGGGCCTGCGTGTCCACCAGGCGGTAGAGAACGCGTATGCCATTCGCGTCACCTTCAGCTTCGTGCATGGCCGGCGTGAGGGATCTTGCGATGCCGCGTCCGATGAGACCGAGCAGGCAGGATCCTGTGCCGGAATGGAAAGTCATCTTTTGTCTCCGATCAATCTCGCCATGCGACGCAGGGCGAGCAGGTAGCCATCCGTACCGAAACCGGCGATCACCCCGTCCGCGACCGCAGACACGAAGGAATGATGCCGGAAGCTCTCACGGGCGTGGATGTTGGTTATGTGGACCTCAAGGACCGGAAACGCGACGAGACGCAGTGCGTCCGCGAGCGCGACGGAGGTATGGCTGTAACCGGCCGGATTGATGACGATCCCGTCCATCTGCCGGCACGATTCCTGAATCCAGCCGATCAAACGTCCTTCGGAATTGGTCTGCCGAAAGTCGATGGCGAGCCCGAGCATCTCACCTTCTGCGCGGCAGGACGCCTCCACATCGGTCAGTGTCTCCCGCCCATACTTCTCGGGCTCTCTCTCACCGAGCATGTTCAGGTTCGGTCCATTGAGGATCAGCACGGTCGGCATCGAAAACTCCGGGACAGGACTAGAGCGTCACGTGGGCGTTGACGCCTAAGAAGGCTGCGTCCGGGATATGGTCGGTCGAGCGTGGACGAATGCCGTACTGGAAGTCGGGCGAGATATCGATGCCGCGGAAGGCGTGAATGTTGTAGGTCGCCTCGATCACCGTTTGATGCGTGCGGATACGCCGATCATCGAGTGGCGTGTGCGCGATGGCATAACTCAGCTCGTCCTGCTCGGTGATGCGGCTGCTGTACTGCCAATAGCTCACCAGAATCGATAGAGCGTCGCGCGTACGCGACGGAATCAAACCGGACCAGGTGAAGCCGCCGAAGCCCTGGTTTTCGAGGCGTGCCGTGTCGTGATCTCCATGGACGTATCCGCCCAGCAGGATCAGGCCCTGGTTCTGATACTGCCCTGTGCGGAACAGCATTTGATCGAATGCGACATAGGACGAGGTCTGACCATGATGCCGTGCCGGGGGCCGATGCGAGAGCTGGTAGGGTGCGCCATCGACGTCCAGATAGTTGTCGTTATAGGTCGAGCTGTCGTGAATGAACCCGAGCTTGTAGTGCCCCGTGAGCCGATTGCGGCCTCGCACGGGTTCCCAGCCCAGTTCGACCGGGGTGATCAGGCCTGTGGCGTCGTCCAGACGCCAATAGAAGCCGGCGCTGCCCCCTTTATGCACCGACGCCTCGAAGAGGCCGGTCTGTACATAGGTTTCCGCTGTAGGGCGGACGCGCAGACGCGCTGCCCAGTTCGAGGCCGGCCAGGCTGCCCAGCCGTTCGAGTTGTTCAGCGCGCGAGGGTTGCCGCAGACCGTCAGCGACATGAAGATACAGTTCAGCGGCGATGCGGCGAAATCGGCACCGATCGTATAGCGCCCCACCGCCAGCGCCAGGCGCTGATTGTCGGACTTCTTTTCCAGATAGAGATAGACCAGATGGGCGACGGTGTTTTTCCCGCCGCCGTAGATCTGTTCCGGGTTGTAGAGTTCGTCGCCATCGAAGCGGCGTCCGAACGATCGACCGTTGCGGTTGATCACCGAGCTGTGCAGGACGAGGTTGTTCAGAATGCCTTTGTCCTGGAACATTTTGCCGAAATCGACATTCACCTGCGCCGCGACCTGGCCGGCATAGCCGGTGCCGCTGTCACGGATGCCGCCGGTGATGTTGCCGCCGTATTCGGCCCAGTTGTCGATGATCACGTCGACGCCGTGGTCGTGGAGTCGCGGCAGCAATCCCCCCCAGGTCCCGAACAAATGCTGGGTCGGAATCGGTTTCGGTGCCGTTGCCGACGGTGTTGACAAGGCCTGGCTTTGTTGAATGCCTGCGCCGCTGTTGACGGTCTGTGCGGCCGCGGGAAATGCGGCCAGAACACCGAATAGAGCGGTTGTGGTGACACGTCTGGATTTAAAGGAGCACGGGAACATGGACGTTTCCAAGTTTTCTTGTTGCCCGCAGTCTAGCGCCGGTTTTGAAGTGGTGTAACCAGTTAGTTAACGAGTCGTGCAGTTTCTGCGGCGCACAAAATCCACCGAGATTTGCATGTTCGCTCCGGACGCGGCACGAGGTTTAGCTGGATGCCTCTCCTCTGGACGAAGATCGCATGGCCGAGCCCCCGGAACTGAAAGGCACACCCACCCGCGCGAGCGAGGTGCGCGACGATATCCTGGCGGTGGCGCGCGACGAGTTTGAGCGCAACGGGCTGAACGGCGCGCGGGTGGACGCGATCGCCGAACGCACCCGTACGACCAAGCGGATGATCTACTATTATTTTGGCAGCAAGGAGGGGTTGTATCTGGCCGTACTGGAACGCGCCTATGTCGCGGTGCGTGAGGTGGAGAGCCGGCTGGAGCTCGACGCGTTGCCGCCTGTCGACGCCATACGCCGCTTGATCGCGTTCACCCTGGACCACCATGACGCCAATGCAGGGTTCATCCGCCTGGTGGCGATCGAGAACATCCACGACGCGCGTTTCCTGAAACGCTCGGACAGCATACGGCAGGCAAACACGCCGGTGATCGACGTGCTGCGGCGCATCGTCGATCGCGGCCTGGCGGAGGGTGTGTTCCGTCGTCGCATCGACCCAGTCGATCTGCATATGCTCATCAGCGCGCCTTGCTTCTTCCGGGTCTCGAACCGTCCGACATTCTCGGCCCTGTTCGACTACGATTTTGCCGCCAGCGGCGAACGGCACGCGCGGCTGATTGCCGATGCTCTGGTCGGGTTGCTGCAAAGCGAACCGGACGACACGCCGTCCGTCAGTTCGCCTGGCGCCGATAGGAAGACGGGTTCGACCCTGCCTTCCGTGAAAAGAACCGCGAAAAGTAGGCGGGATCGCTGAAGCCAAGCGCATAGGCCACGGCGCCGACGCCTGCTGGACCGTGCGCCAACATCCGGCGTGCTTCCAGCAACGTGCGGTCGTCTAGGATCTGCTGCGGCGACAACCCCACCACCTGGGTGCAAACGGCGCGCAGAGTGCGGCTGCTGACCCCCAGCGCGGCCGCGTAGTGCTCCACCGGTTCGCGCAGATGGAAGCGCGCTTCCACGCGGTCGCGGAACCGCGTCACCAGCGCCGCCTGACGCCCCGCCGGGCTGGGTGTCACGGCCGCCCCGTCGGTGCGGCGGATCGCGACCAGAAGGTCGAGCAGCGCTGCTTCCGCTGCCAGGCGATAGCCCGGTGCGTGCGAGACCAGTTCCGCTTCCAGACGCGTCATGTGCCTCTTGGCCTGTCGCGACATAGCGTGGTCGAGCGGGATCACGCGCGCCCGCGCCAACAGCCCGGACAGGGACGGATCGCGCCGCACGATGTCGGCCTCGAAGGTCGCAGCCAGCGTCAGCACCGCCCCGGTCGCGCCGGGACGCCATTCGAAACCGTGGATAACCGCCGCCGGCACCGACAACAGGCAGGGCGCTTCGAAAACCAGCTCGGCGCCATCGACCCGCATGCGGCCGCCGCCGGTATCGACACGGAACAGTTGCACCAGCGTCGGGTGGCCGTGGGCCCGGATCGTCCAATCATTCTGGCGCGATCGTAACACCAGTGATTCCACGTGCACGAAACGCTCATCCGTGCACTGGCGCGGCTCACCGAACAGATGGAAGCGCGGAATGGCGTCGCCGGTCATGTCCGATCAGGAACCCGTTCTGCCGTTTCGTGCAAGTCTTTCTCCGCTGCATCCATCGCTGGAGATCGCCGGCTTGGTAGGATGCGCGCAAACCCGGAGCGGTGAGCCGACCCGTCAGGCTTGCGCCATACCGCATCCGCACGAAGACCGCCGCTTTCGCCGGTGGCCCAACCATGGGAAACGCCGATGCCCGACGCCATTCCGTTCGCGCGCGACGATGCGGGACAACCGCCGTCGTATAGCCCCCCCTACCGCTCGACCGTGCTTCGCAGCCCGGCTCAGCCGCTGGTGCGCATCCCCCCGACGATCACCGAGACCACTGGCCCCGCCGGTTGCTGGCCCACCTTGTTCGGCCCCGCGCTGGCCGACCTTTCCGCCGGACGTGGCGGCACGGCGCTCGGCCAGCGGATCGTGGTGTCGGGCCGGGTCCTGGACGAGCACCATCGTCCGGTACCGAACACGATCATCGAGATCTGGCAGGCGAACGCCGCCGGCCGCTATATCCATGCCTGGGATCAGTGGGATGCACCGCTCGACCCGAATTTCACCGGCGCCGGGCGAGTCATCACCGATGCCGAGGGACGCTACCGCTTCGTCACCATCCGTCCCGGCGCGTATCCCTGGGGCAATCACCACAACGCCTGGCGTCCGTCGCATATCCATCTGTCTCTGATGGGCCCGTCCTTTTCCACCCGTCTGGTGACGCAGCTTTATTTTCCTGACGATCCGCTGATCGAGATCGATCCGATCGCCAATGCCGTGCCGATGCCGTTCCGTCAGCGTCTGGTGAGCCGGTTCGACATCAACACCACCGTGCCGAACTGGGCGCTGGGCTACATCTTCGACATCGTGCTCAAGGGACAGTCGCAAACCCCGTTCGAGGATGACGATCATGGACATTGAAGCCCTGCTGCGGAGCGAGACCGCACCGCGCCTCGACAACCAGGACCCGTCTCTGTTCGGCCAGACCCCGTCGCAGACGGTGGGGCCGTTCTTCCATTACGGCCTTCCCTGGAAGGGCGGCGCCGATCTGGTCGGCAGCAGCGAGATGGGCGCCCGCGCCGAGCTGTTCGCGGAGGAGCATTACGTGCTGAACGTCGCTCCACCACGCAGCACGCCGGAAGGCGAGGCGATCGCGCTGCGGGGCCGGGTGTTCGACGGCAATAGCGAACCGGTGCGCGACGCGATGATCGAGCTATGGCAGGCCGATGCCGCCGGCACGTATGCGAGTCCGATCGCCCCGGACGATCCAGCCGCGAACGACCAAGGCTTCATCGGCTTCGGACGCGCGGCCACCGCTGAAGACGGAGAATACCAGTTCCGCACCATCCGCCCCGGACGGGTGCCGGGCCCCGGCGGCACGCTGCAGGCGCCGCACATTGCTTTGTCAGTGTTCGGACGCGGCCTGCTCAAGCGGCTGGCGACCCGCCTTTATTTCGCCGATGGGGAAGGCAACGACACCGATCCGGTGCTGTCGGCCGTGCCGGCGGAGCGGCGTCGCACGCTGATCGCCCAGCCGGAAGGCGCGGGCGTCTGGCGCCTCGATATCCATCTGCGCGGCCGGGACGAAACGGTGTTCTTCGATCTATGACCGCCCTGCTGCGAAGCGCGCCGGCCAGTACGCCGGCGATGCGGGCCGTGTTCGGCGACGTGGCGACCCTGCGGGCGGCGCTTTCTTTCGAGGCGGCCCTGGCCATGGCGGAGGCGGAAGCCGGATTGCTGCCCGTCGCCCTGGCCGAGCGGATCGCCGCCTGCTGCGACGCCATCGCGCTCGATCCTGCCGTGCTGGCCGAGGAAGCTGCCCATGCGGGCACGCTGGCGATCCCGCTGGTGAAGCGCCTGCGCGCCGCCCTCGCCGAAGCCGATCCGGACGCCGCTCGCGCGGTGCATCGCGGTGCCACGAGCCAGGATCTGGCCGATACGGTGCTGGCGATGCAGGTGCGCGATGCGCTCGTCCTGTTCCGGCACGATCTCGCGCGCATCGAGGCCGCCCTGTTTCCGCTGGCACACGCCCATGCCGGCACGCCGGCCATGGGACGCACCCTGCTTCAAGGTGCGCTGCCGATCGGCTGGGGGCTGCGCGTCGCTCACTGGGCCGCCGGCATCCGCGATGCCAACGCAAGGCTGGGCGATGCCGCCGCCCTGCCGCTTCAGTTCGGCGGTGCCGCCGGAACGCGCGCCGGTCTTGAGGGGCGTGGTGCGCTCGTCGCCGCCGCGCTGGCCCGGCGTCTCGGCTTGCGCGACGCTCCGCCCTGGCACGCCAGGCGTGACCTTGTGGCGGCGCTCGCCGCCGCGGTCGGTATCGCGATCGGCATGCTGGGCAAGATGGCGCGCGACGTGTCGCTCCTGGCGCAGAACGAACTCGGCGAGGCACGCGAACCGGCGGAAGCCGGACGCGGCGGCTCCTCCGCCATGCCGCACAAGCGCAACCCGACCGGCTGCCAGATCGCCCTTTCCGCCGCCTTGCGCGCGCCAGGGCTGGTGGCGTCCATTCTCGGCGGCCTGCCCCAGGAGCTGGAGCGCGGCCTCGGTGGCTGGCAGGCGGAGGCGCCGGTCCTGGCCGATCTGTTCCAGCTCGGCTCCGCCGCTGCCGCCGCGATGGCGAACGTTGCCGAGGGGATGGAGATCGACCGCAACGCCATTGGCCGCGCGGTGGAGACCCATCCCGATCCCGAGATCGGCGAAAGCGTCCTCCTGGTCGACGCCCTGCTGTCTGCCCGAGGAGCCTGACCCCCCATGCCCTTTGCCCTGAATGGTCCGGTCCGGCTCTACTGGAAATTGGATGGTCGCGCCGATGCGCCGCCTTTGGTGCTGCTGAACTCCATCGGCACCGACATGACCTCCTGGGAGCAGGCTCTCCCCGCTTTGTCGCGGCGCTTCCGCGTGCTGCGCATGGACACGCGCGGCCATGGCGCATCGGATGCGCCGGCGGCCGACTACATGCTGGAGACCCTGGCTGGCGACGTCGCGGCGGTGATGGACGCGGCCGGGATCGGGAGGGCCGCCGTGGCCGGCGTGTCGCTGGGCGGGATGATCGCCATGGAGCTGGCCTTGTCCAGGCCGGACCGGGTCGGCGCCCTGCTCGTGATCTGTTCCTCGGCCGCGATGGACCGTGCCGCCTGGACCGCGCGGATCGATACGGTCCGCCGCGACGGAATGGCGGCGATCGCGGACCTCGCCATGGGACGTTTCCTGTCGCCCAGCTTCAGCGCCGCAAACCCCGGCATCACCGACGGGCTGCGCTTCGGGCTGCTTTCCACCGATGCCGCAGGGTATTCCGGTGCCGGTGCGGCCATACGCGACATGGCTCTGCTACCCCGCCTGCCCTCGCTACGTTTGCCCACCCTGGTGGTGGCCGGGGATCGTGACAGCTCCACCCCGTTCGACGCGCACGGGCGCCTGATCGCCGACGCGATCCAGGGCGCCGCGGTGGTGCATCTCGACGCCGCCCATCTGGCGCAGATCGAGGCGCCAGACGCGCTCACGAACGCCATGATCCACTTTCTGTCCGCGGATCCGAACACCGAGGCGGCTGCGGAAACCTTGTTCCAGGCCGGCCTACGCAATCGCCGCCGCGTGCTGGGCGACGCCTGGGTGGATCGCTCACTGGACCAGCGCACGCCGTTCAATGCCGATTTTCAGGCGATGATCACCCGCATCGCCTGGCAGGAGATCTGGAGCCGCCCCGGGCTGGATGACCGCACGCGGCGACTGATCGTGCTCGCCGTCACCGCCAGCCTCGGTCGCTGGGAGGAGTTCCGCCTCCATGTTCGCGCCGGTCTGACGCAGAACGGTTTCGATCAGGAGGCGTTGAAGGAGGTGTTGATGCAGATCGCCATCTATGCCGGCGTGCCCGCAGCAAACACGGGATTCTCCGAAGCCGCAGACGTGATCGAACAGCTCGGCGCGTCCGACGCCTCCAACCTTTGAAGGACCGGTTTCCATGACGGTTCCGCCACGACGCATCGATTCCATCGCGACCAACTCGCTCAGCGGCACGTTGGAAGAGAAGCTGCGCGCCAGCGCCGCCGCGGGCTTCGACGCGGTGGAGATTTTCGAGAATGACCTGCTGGCCTCGCCGCTCACACCGCGCCAGCTCCGCGCGCTTCTGGACGAGCTCGGTCTCGCCTGCGTTCTCTATCAACCGTTCCGCGATCTGGAAGGTCTGCCGGAACCACACCGCAGTCGCGCTTTTGCCCGGCTGGAGGCCAAGTTCGACGTGATGGCCGAGTTGGGCACCCGTCATATCCTTCTGTGCGCCTCCTGCTCGCCGCACGCCCTGCCGGACCGAGCACGCGTGATTGCCGATCTGCGCGAAGCCGGAGACCGCGCCGCCAAACGCGGCATCACTCTCTGCTACGAGGCCCTGGCCTGGTCACGATACGTCAACGACCATCGTGAGGCCTGGGCGATCGTGAAGGCGGTCGATCATGCCAATGTCTGCATCACGCTCGATAGTTTCCATTCGCTGGCGCGCGGTATCCCGAACGAATCGATCCGCGAGATCGACGGTGCCCGCATCGGCTTCGTGCAGTTGGCGGATGCGCCGCGCATGTCGATGGATTTCCTGCAATGGAGCCGGCACTACCGCAATCTGCCCGGACAGGGCGACCTGCCGGTTGACGCCTATCTCGCCGAGATTCTGCGGGCCGGCTATCGCGGTCCGGTCTCGCTGGAGATCTTCAACGACCAGTTCCGGTCGAGTTCGGTGCAGATGGTGGCGCAGGACGCCAAGCGTTCGCTCACCTTCGTGCGCGAGCGCGCCGAGCGCCTGCTCGGCGCGCCAGCAGACATGCCGCAGCCCCCGCGCGTGGACGGGGTGGCATTCGTGGAGTTCGCCGTCAGTCCCCAGGACACAGCGCGACTGGAACAGCTTTTCGTCCAACTCGGCTTCTCGCCCGCCGGCCGCCATCGCCGGAAGCAGGTGACACGCTGGCGTAGAGGCAACGCGAATCTGGTGATCAACGCGGAAGAAAATGCGTTCGCAGGCGCCTTCTGGCACACGCATGGTACCGCGATCTGCGCTGTCGGCGTACTGGTGGACGATGCCGACGCCACCATGCTGCGCGCCGAACGTCTCGGCATCCCGCTTTTCGAAGAGTCCGGCGAGACCACGCGTATCATGCCGGCGCTGCGCGGCGTCGGCGGTAGTCTGGTCTACGTGGTCGGCAGCGACCGGATCGATGCTCTGTGGGAAACCGAATTCGATGCGGTCGCGCAGCCGACGGATGCATTGTCGGGGACGGTCAGCGGATTCGACCATCTCGCCAGCACGGTCCTCGCCGAAGAATTCCTGTCCTGTAAACTCTACTGGCGCAGCCTGTTCGGTTGCGAAGAGGTCGCACCGCATGACGTGATCGATCCGTCCGGGCTGGTGCGCAGCCAGGCGATCGAATCTCCTGGGCGGCATCTTCGCCTGACGCTGAATGCGAGCGATGCGCGTGCCACTCTGTCGTCGCGCTTCCTTTCTCACAATTTCGGCGGCGGCTTTCAGCATGTCGCGTTCGGTTGCGACGACATCTTCGCCGTGGCCAACAGCCTGCGCGTGCACGGCGCCGAACGCCTGCTGATTCCGCCGAACTATTACGATGATCTCCGCAGCCGCTTCGATCTGGACGATGCGCTGCTGCAGCGCATGCGCGCGGCCGGCATCTTGCTGGACGAGGACCAGAACGGACGGCGCTACTGGCAACTCTATAGCCGCGCCTTCGACAAACGCTTTTTCTTCGAATTCGTGCAGCGCGATGCCGGTTTCGAAGGCTACGGTGCGCCCAACGCAGCGATCCGCATCGCCGCCCAGAGCCGGTTCCGCGAAGACGTGTCGCCCGAGTTCCTGTGAACGGCCCCGGTCTGCGGTAGGGCGGCGCTCTCCATCAGGAGCGCCGCCCGGTGGCGATCAGACCCGTTCGATCACCGCCGCGATGCCCTGTCCCACGCCGATGCACATGGTCGCCAAGGCGCGGCGGCCGCCGGATTCTTCCAGCCCATGCAGGGCGGTCAAAGCAAGTCGGGCGCCGGACATGCCGAGCGGATGGCCAAGAGCGATCGCTCCGCCATGCGGATTTACGTGCTCTGCATCGTCGGGCAGTCCAAGCGCACGCAGAACCGCCAGCGCCTGGCTCGCGAAGGCCTCGTTCAGCTCGACGAGATCGATGTCGCCGATCGAAAGACCGAGGCGGTGCAACAATCTCTGCGTTGCCGGTATCGGGCCGACGCCCATCACCCGCGGCTCGACTCCGGCCGTGGCGGCACCGACGATGCGGGCACGCGGCACGAAGCCGTGCCGGCGCGCGGCCGCCTCGCTGGCGATCACCAGCGCCGCCGCCCCGTCATTTAGGCCGGACGCGTTGCCCGCCGTCACCGTGCCGCCCACGGCCCGGAACGGCGTCTTCAGCTTCGCCAGCCCCTCCAGCGTGGTGTCGGGCCGCGGATGCTCATCCCGTGCAACCACGACGTCGCCCTTGCGCGACTTGATCGTCACAGGGGCGATCTCAGCGGCGAAATAGCCCGATGCCTCCGCCTTCGCGGCCCGTTGCTGGCTCCGCAACGCGAAGCCGTCCTGGTCCGCGCGACTGATCCCGTATTGCGCGGCGACGTTCTCGCCGGTCTCCGGCATGGTTTCGCTGCCATACACCGCCTTGAGCGCCGGATTGACGAAGCGCCAGCCGAGCGTGGTGTCCTGCAACTCCGCCTGGCGTCCCCAGGCCTCCCCGCTCTTGCCCATGACGAACGGCGCGCGGGTCATGCTCTCCACCCCGCCGGCGATGATGAAATCGGCATCTCCGGCCCGGATCGCCCGCGCCGCCGCGGCAACCGCATCGAGACCCGACCCGCACAGGCGATTGATCGTGGTGCCGGAAACGACCGGCGGATACCCCGCCAGCAGAACCGCCATGCGGGCCACGTTGCGATTGTCCTCGCCCGCCTGATTGGCGCAGCCGAGAATGCAATCGTCCAGTGCCTCCCAATCCGCATCGGGATTGCGTTCGCGCAGCACACGCAGCGGATGCGCGGCCAGATCGTCGGCACGAACGTCGCGCAGGGCGCCGGCATAGCGCCCGATCGGGGTGCGGACGGCATCGCAGATGAAGGCCTCAGCCATGTGCGTTCTCCTTCATCGCGAGCGGCGCGCCCGTGCGCGCCTGCAATTCGTCCAGCGTCAGCCCGTCGACCATGTCGATCACGACGAACCTGTCGCCAACGACCTCGATCGTCGCCAGATTGGTGTAGATCCGGCTGACGCAGCCCAGGGCGGTCAGCGGGTAGGAGCATCGCTCGACGAGCTTCGGCGCGCCGTCGCGGGTGGTGTGCTCGGTCATCACCCAGGCGCGTTTCGCGCCGACGGCAAGGTCCATCGCGCCGCCGACCGCCGGCGCAGCATCTGCCGCGGAGGTGGCCCAGTTCGCGAGATCGCCGTTGCACGCGACCTCGAACGCGCCCAGCACGCAGAGATCGAGATGGCCGCCACGAATCATGGCGAAGCTGTCGGCATGGTGGAAGAACGCACCACCCGGCTGCAGCGTCACATGCTGCTTGCCGGCGTTGATCAGCCAGGGGTCGATCTTGGTGGGGGAGGGGGCGGGACCCATGCCGAGCAGCCCGTTCTCCGAATGCAGCAGCACCTCCCGGTCGGCCGGAATGTGATCGGCCACGAGCGTCGGAATGCCGATGCCGAGATTGACGAACCAGCCTTCGGGAATATCCGTGGCCACGCGCTGCGCCATCTGCACGCGCGTGAGCGGTGTGAAGGCGCTCATGATCCGGTCTCCTCCGTGCCGCTTTCGGAAGGCGGCAGATGCACGATGCGATCGACGAAGATGCTCGGCACGACGATGCTTTCCGGGTCCAGGCTGCCCAGCGCGACCATGTGGCAGGTTTGAACGATCGTCGTGCGCGCCGCCGTCGCCATCACGGCGTTGAAGTTCCGGCCGCTCTTGTTGAAGGTCAGGTTGCCCCAGCGATCCGCCTGCCAGGCTTCGATCAAGGCGACATCGGCATGCAGGGCATGTTCCAGCACCATGCCGCGACCGTCGATCTCGCGCGTCTCCTTGTTCTCGGCCAGCCTGGTTCCGAAGCCGGTCGGGGTGAAGAAGGCCGGAATGCCGGCGCCCGCGGCGCGGATGCGCTCGGCGAGCGTGCCCTGCGGGACGATCTCCAGCTCGATCAGATTGTGCCGGAACAAGTCCTCGAACACGACGGAGCCGTTCGAGCGGGGAAAGGAGCAGATGATCCGGCGCACGCGCCGCGCTTCCATCAGTCGCGCCAGGCCGGTGCGGCCGCTGCCGGCATTGTTGGCGACGATAGTGAGATCACGCGCGCCTTGATCGACCAGGGCTTCAACCAGCGCGTCTGGCTGCCCGACCGAGCCGAACCCGCCCACCATCACCGTGGCGCCGTCGGAAATGTCCGACACCGCCTCCAGAAGACTTCCGACCTGCTTGTCCAGCATCGGGCCACCCGCATTGCCGTTCCAAAACCGTTCGCTGTGCGAACATATGGCCGCACAGCGAACGTCGCTACTCTAGGGGCGTTTTCCATCCGGGTTCAAGTCCCGTGCGCTGGGCAAAGGCGGGAGCCAGATCCTCGGCAGCCTGCAGAAGGGCGGGCAGCATGAGGCGATGCATGTCCTCCAGCGACGTGCGGGCGACCTGGGTGCTGACGTTGAGCGCCATCGGCACGGCGCCACCGTCAAGACGCACCGGCACCGCAAGCGACCGCAACCCCAACTCCAGCTCTCCATCGACGATGCAGAACCCGTCCTCGCGCACCTGCGCCAGGAGTGTCAGCAAGGCGTCGCGCGCCACGACCGTGCGCGCGGTATGCGCTGCCGGCTGCGGGTCGAGATGCGCCTCCAGCAGGGACGGCGGCAGCGCGGCCAGCAGGACCCGTCCCATTGAGGTGCAATAGGCCGGAAGATGCGAGCCGACCGACAGATCCAGGGTCATGATCCGGCGCCGCTCCGAGCGGGCCCGGTAGATGATCGATGTCCCGTCCAAACTCGCCAGCGACACGCTCTCGTCGAGCGTTCGGCTCAGGCGATCCAACACCGGTTGCGCCACCTGCAGAGAAGGGGTGGACAGCAACGCGCCAGCCAGGGTCAGGACACGCGGTGTCGGCACGAACAGACGGTCGGCCTCGAGTACGTAACCGGCTTCCCGGAGGGTCAGCAGGGATCTCCGAACCGTGGCTCTCGACAGTCCGGTCAGACGGGCTGCCGTCGCGAGGCTAATCCCGTCTGGATTCTCGGTGCAGCAACGCAGCACGTCGAGACCGCGTGTCAGCGCTGTGACGATATCGCGGCCCTTATCCCCAGCCGTCTCGTCCGGTTCGGTCTCATTGGCCATGTTGTTCACATTAAAGATCAAGAGCTAACCCCTTTGCGGCCTGACGACCTGGTCCTGTTTGGCCGCAGGTTCTATGTCAAAACTCACTTGCAGGTGATCTCCGTCCGCAACGGCTTGCAATGTGTTCTGCCGTCTGTCGAATAGGCGAATCCCTTTGCTCCTCCCACTCGGTGTGAGTTTGGCTTGCACGCGCTCATAGTTTCGCACTCGAGTTAGGCTTTGCAGATCAGCATGGGATGATCTGCTTTTCACATACTGATTGCTAAGAGCGCCTAGGTGTTTAGTCCCGGAGTATGGTGATACGGATCATCAGGCGGCGCGGGATAGGTTCTGGGACAAGTTCTTCACGGCTGCGCCCGCACGACGGAGGCGGTGCGTCTCGCGATCCAAGATAGTCAAGCGAGCGTAAGAGCGCTGGCCACGCACTATGGCGTCAGCCCGACGACGGTCCAGAAATGGCGCAAGCGCGACCACGTCCATGATGCGGCGATGGGTCCGAAGCAGGTCCGATCGTCGGCGCTGACGCTGGAGCAGGAGGCCGCGGTGATGGCCTTCCGCCGGCATACACTGATGCCGCTCGACGACTGCCTGTATGCCTTGCAGCCGTCGCTACCGCATCTGACGCGATCCAGCCTGCACCGTTGCCTGGAACGGCACGGCATCAGCCGCCTTCCCGAGATCGAGGGCGATAAGGTAGCCAAGAGGAAGTTCAAGTTTCTATCCGATCGGCTTCTTCCATCTCGACATCGCCGAGGTGCGCACCGGAGAGGGCAAGCTCTACTTGTTCGTTGCCATCGACAGGACTTCGAAGTTCGCTGTCGCCTGTCTGGCGGAGGTTGCCGACCGGCAGAGCGCCGTGGCGTTCCTGGATGCCGTGATCCAGGCGGTACCGTATCGCATCCACACCGTGCTGACTGACAATGGCATCCAGTTCTGCCACCCGCCGCGTTATCGATCCGGACCCACGGCGCAGTTCAGCATGCATCTGTTCGACAGGCTCTGCCGTCAGCACGGCATCGAGCACAGGCTAACCAGGCCGAACCATCCGTGGACCAATGGGCAAGTCGAACGGATGAACCGCACCATCAAGGACGCCACCGTCAAACGATATCACTACGACGGCCATCAGCAGTTGACGGACCACCTCGACCTGTTCGTGGTCGCCTACAACCACGCCCGCAGATTGAAGACCCTGAACCGGCTGACCCCGTACGAATACGTTTGCCGGATCTGGACCCAGGAACCAGAACGGTTCAGGCTGAATCCGTATCACCACACTCCGGGACTAAACAGCTAGCCCGCTTTGCGGCAGCGATGGGTGTCGATGGGACGTTCACCCTGACTTCCTTCAGCAGGCGGTGTCAATGATGTTACCCCTTCAGCACAATAGTCGACGAGCAAGTTGAGATTGGTGCACGTCCCCGCAACCATATCGAGAAAACTCATATCCAATACAGAGCCACAGCCCTCAGCCGGGCCGGGGGCAAACGCGCTTGACCAAGCGTCTCGCGTCGCGACTCAGCCAGTTCGCGATCCACTGAACTGCGCATATAGAATGCTCCAGATGCGTCGTGGGCCACCGATAACTAAATACTGGTGATCGTCCGGAACTTGTACTCGCCCTGTCGACCATGCCAGTAGCGAAGTATCATGATGCAACTCTCGTTGAGTTGGCGTAGCAAGCGCGCGATTCGAGGGCTGGGGGCATTTTGGACTTCCCGCACGCAATTTCAAGTTGGCGAAAGTGTCAGTCCTGACTTCGGCGTTAGGACGGGCTCCGGTGCTTGCATCGTTACGACAAGGTCGCCCGTATGTATGTCATCATTCGCGACGTCTTCCGTTGAATGGATGCTGATGGCACCACCTCTCCGTACGCGCAGCAGCAATATTGCCCCCGCTTGTAACGTAGCGTCCTGCCCTTGGTCTGCATTCACAACCTGGTCGACATTGAAGTGCCAGCCCTGACCGTGCAGCCGTTCCAATAGCGAAAAGTCCCAGCTTTCCTCGCCGAACAACTTGCCGCGCGCATCCCGGCTCAGACCGCGTTCCACGTCCAGACGACCTATTCCGGGACTGAGCTGGAATACGCGCTCGCGTCCCAGTTCCGGCGCCAGCCGGGCGCAGACCAAGCCGTTGTAGATCGTGTCCGATGTGCAGGCGATCAGGTAGTCGATCGGACAGGATTCCAGTGCGTGCTGCCCGTGCTCCGAAAGCAGTTCGACCTGCAACACTGGAATGCCGGCGGTCCTGGCCGGCTGCAGCGCGCCCGGATAAGTGTCGATCAGCACGACGGGCACGCCGATCTGCGTGAGCGCACGAGCCAGATCCGTGCTCCAGGGCGACGCGCCGACCAGGGCGATGCCTGGCACATCGCTCAGCGTCAGTTTGAGGCGCCTCGCCAGAGGCCGCAGCGTGAAGCCGTGCAGAACCATGGTCGCAGCGATGACGGCGAACACGGCCGGCATCACCAGATCTGCCGTGGGATAGCCCGCTTGACGCAGACGGATGCCCGCCACGCCTGCGACCGCCGCAGCGACGATGCCTCGCGGCGCGATCCAGGCGGACAGCAACCGTTCCGGCAGCGTGAGCGAACTGCGGATCGTCGACAGGAAGATCGCCAGTGGTCGCACCACGATCAGCAGCGTGATCGTCAGGCCGACGATCGGCCAGGACAGACGGGCCAGCACTGCACGATCGAGATTGGCCGCCAGGATCACGAACAAGGTCGAGACCATCAGAACGACCAGACTTTCCTTGAACCGGCGGAGTTGGGAGATGCCCGGAACACGCAGATTGGTCAGCGCCATGCCGAATACGGTGGAGGCGACGAGCCCGGCGCCCTCAATGATCATGTTGCAGGCGGCATAGATCAGAAGGGCGACCGCGATCAGCACCGGTGTCTTCAAGATCTCTGGCATCTGGTCGCGCAGGAACGCCGAGCGGATGGCAAGGGCGGCCGTAATGCCGGCCGCGACAGCGGATGCCATGCCAAGCAGCAGCGTGAGCAGAATCGTCGTCAGGACGTGACCGTCGCCGCCGGGCTGACGGACGATCAGGACCTGGAGCACCAGCGTCGCCAGGATCGCGCCTACCGGATCGTTCAGGATCGCTTCCCACCGCAGGAAGGCGGCGGTGCGCCGCTGCAGACGGGTATGGCGGAGCAGGGGAAGAACCACGGTCGGCCCGGTGACGACGGTGATCGCGCCGAACAGAAAGGACGGCCCCCAGCCGAGTTGGCCGATGAAATGGGCCGCGAGCGCGCCCAGCCCCCAGTTGATCGGTAGGGCAATCGCGGTCAGCCGCAGCACGCCTTCGCCGGCCGCCCGCCATTCGCGGAAATCGAGTGCCAAACCTCCTTCGAAGACGATGATCGCCACTGCGAGGCCAACCGCCGGGGACAGAAAGCGGCCGAACGTGTCTCCGGGATGCAGAACCTCAAGCCCAGGACCAAGCAACAGTCCCAATGCGAACAAAAGGACGATTGCCGGCAGGCGAAACCGCCACGCCAGCCACTGCATGGCGATGCCGCCGAACAGGATGCAGAACACGCCGAGCGCGACGCCTTGTTCCATGAAGACGTCCTGTCGGTTCGGTGGCACGGATTGCGTGGATGCCTGAATGACGCGACGGATCGTTGCGAGTTGCGTCAGGAAAAGCCGGATGATCGCCCATGATCCGAGGCGAACCGGGGCGCGGGTGTCGACCGGCAAGGCATGTGAGCGTGTGTCTTCTGCTGGATCCGACGCCTTTCTTCGGTCTGGAGAATGCAGAGTCCGTGATTGGTTCAGGCCCGGCGACAGATCCGATGCATCGCAAACGTGACGTCGTGGATGTGCAGCGCGCGGTGTCTCACGCGCTCACATGACACGGTTTACCGATCCTCGCTCGCGTTACTCTGCGTTGCCCACCACGCGGCATAGGGCGTGTTGCGTGCCAGATGCCGGTTCCAGTCCGGCGCACCATCCTCCCACCAGACCGGGCCACGTTCTCCGAGTGCCTCCTTGCAGCGCTGCACCTCGGCTTTGGCGGCAGCACGCCCTGTGTCGTCGCCAGACCGCATGGCCCGACCCTTGGCACGTCGTGCCGCCATCAGATCCGTGACCAGATGCCGTTTCTCGGTCTCGGACAGGGACGGGTTCGCGCGACGCCAGAGTCGGCCGCGTACCACGAGATAACGGCCATCCGGCGTGACCGGTGGTGGGCTCATCTCCGACTGGACCATCCCGGTGTCGCCCGCCGAAATCGCAACCGCTTCACGTGTGACGCCGGGGCGGTCGACCTGGTTTCGGCCACTATGACGGATATGCGGCGTCGGAAGGCGGTCAGGCGCGTTGCCAGCCCGGCTGCGCCGCAAGCCAGCGGCGGAGGCTGAGCTGCGTGGTTTCGTTCGCGTTGATGCGCGACATGACCTCGACGCATTGCGGCGCCGACACCGTATCGACCTCCGCCTTACGCGCGGCGGCGACCAGGGCGAGATCGCCGATCACCGTCTCGCACGCCGTGCGCCAGCGCGCCACCAGCGAAGGCGGAGACAGCATCGGCAGGACCAGGGCGATGTCGAGGCGCGCCGCTGCGGCCGTCGCCTGGAACGCGTCGAACAGCGCACCCGATGGTGGCGCGTCGAATTGCGCGCGGTAGCGCTCGGTGAAACTGCGGACGGGGACGAACTCGGTTCCGGCGCCGTCATCCAGCGAGAAGATCGGCACGAAGCCTGAGGCGGCGAGCGTGTCGCGTCTGGCCGGAACGTCGTGCCCGGACAGGAACACGGCGTCGACCCGGCCGGATTCCAACGCCGTGGCTGCATCCTGCGGCTCGGACAGGCCGAACACGGGCCGTACGGTAGCACCCAGGAGAGACAGGCCCAGCAAAGCCGGCAATTCCGGGCCGGTAGCGGTGGAAGCGGCCACCCGGATGGTGCGGCCACGCAGATCGGGCATGGCATCACGGCCGATCAGGATGCCGGAAGACAGGCCGGCCAGAGCCGGAACCCAGCGTCCGGCATCGAAATGGACACGTGGATCGCCCGCGAGCCAGGCCATGGCGGCCGCACCCGGCACCAGAAGGGCAGTGGACCCGTCCGGCGCGGTCTGGGCGTCGAAGGTGTTGGCGCCGGTCACGCCGTCTCGGCCGCCGGTGGCGGACACGAGCAGCGGTTTGCCGATGGCGAAAGCGGATGCGAGACGCGGGGCCAGAAGCTGAGCCCAGCGCCCGGGCGCCGTATCGGCGGCGCCGGCGACCAGAAGGGCGGGACGTCCGAGGACGGGCGGTCCTTCGCCCATCGCGCGTCCGGACAAGGTATCCGCTCCGGCGCGACCGACGGACAGCAGCAGCGCCGCACCCGGAAGGGCGGCGAGCACGCTGCGTCTGGTCGGCGAAAAGGTCGCGCGGCCCGTCATCGGGCGGTATCGGTCAAATCGGGCAAATCCCCCAGTCAGGCGTCTATCATACAGCAACCCGAAGACGGACCCAAACCGTTTTGCCCCATCCGCCTTCAGGGCCAGCGCGCTTCGGGCGGCATGCTCATCAGGATCGCCTCCGTATTGCCGCCCGTGCGCAGGCCGAACAGGGTGCCGCGATCGTGGATCAGGTTGAACTCCACATAACGGCCGCGCCGGATCAGCTGATGTTCGCGGTCTTCCGTGGTCCAGGGCAGCAGCATCCGCTCACGGACGATGCGCGGGTAGATGTCGAGAAACGCGTCGCCGACATCCCGCGTGAAGCGGAAATCGGCCTGTACGTCGTCCGTTCGGTGGCGGTCGAAGAAGATGCCGCCAAGGCCGCGCGGCTCGTTCCGGTGCGGCAGAAAGAAATATTCGTCGCACCAGGCCTTGAAGCGCGGGTAGTAATCCGGGTCGTGCCGGTCGCAGGCTTGCCGGAACGCGGCGTGGAACGATGCGGCCGCAGCCTGGCTGTCGGCGGTCTCCGGGCGCATCGGCGTGATGTCGCCGCCGCCGCCGAACCAGCCTTCGGTGGTGATCAGCATGCGGGTGTTGAAATGCGCCGCCGGCACCAGCGGGCTGCGCATATGCGCGACGAGGCTGATCCCGGAGGCCCAGAAGCGCGGGTCGATGGTGGCGCCCGGGATCTGCGCACGGAACTGCTCGCTGAACTCGCCTTCCACCGTGGACACGTTGACGCCCACCTTCTCGAACACGCGGCCGCGCATCACCCCCATCACGCCACCGCCGCCGGAGCCGTCTTCCAGCCTGTCCCAGGGCTGGCGTTCGAAGCTGCCCGGCGGCAGCTCGGCGGCGAGGGGACCGTCGTAATCGCGCTCGATCGCCTCGAACGCCGCGAACAAACGGTCGCGCAGGCTTTCGAACCAGGCTCGCGCGTCCGGTCTGAGGGCATCGTGCGCGGGGCGGGGCGGCGTGGGATCGGTCATGGGGCCGGATTAGACCATGCGTCGGCGGTTGCGACCAACAGACCGCCCCCGTAAAGATCGCTCGTGTCGTGCCGGCGTCCCGGCGCCAGATGTCGAACAGGGATCGCCCGATGACAGCAAGGCTCGAACAGGGGCCCGAGCAGCCGGAAGGCATGCTTCCATCGACCGTGGACCGTCCGGCGGAGGAGCGGTTCGGCCATGCGCCGACCTCCTCCCTGCCGGCGGACAGCGCGCCCCTGCTGCGCTGGATCGACGCGCGCCTGCCTTTGGTGTCGGCGTTCCGTCGCGAATACGTCGATTATCCGATGCCGCGCAATCTGAATGGTTTATGGAATTTCGGCGCCTTCGTGACGGTGAGCCTGCTGGTGCTGCTGTTGTCGGGCATCTTCCTGGCGGTGAACTACACGGCGACGATCGCGGATGCGTTCAACAGCGTCGAGCTGATCGACCGGCAGGTTCCGAGCGGTTGGCTGGTGCGGTCGATCCATATGGGCGGCGTGTCGATGTTCTTCGCCGCGCTCTACATCCATGTCTGGCGCTCGCTCTATTACGGTTCCTATAAGGCGCCGCGCGAGCTGCTGTGGCTGACGGGCATGGTGTTGATGGCCATGTGCATGGGGGCCGCGTTTGCCGGATACGTGCTGCCCTGGGGGCAGATGTCGTTCTGGGGGCTGACCGTGGCGATGCGGGCTTTGTCGTCCGTGCCGTTGGTCGGCACGCCCCTGGCGCACTGGCTGCTGGGTGGTGCCCTGGCCGACGTGGCGCTGCACCGGATCTACGTGCTGCATTTCGTTCTGGCGTTCTCCACCCTGGCGGTGGTCGGGCTGCATGTGACGGCGCTGCATGTGACGGGGTCCAACAACCCGCTCGGCGTGGAGGTGCGCAAACCGGCCGACACGCTGCCGTTCCATCCGTATTACACTGCCAAGGACGGGGTCGGTCTGGCCTTGTTCGCGCTGGTGTTCGCGATCCTGATCTTCTTTCTGCCCGGCTGGCTGACCCTGCCGGACAACTATTTGCGTGCCGATCCGCTTTCCACGCCGGCCGACATCACCCCGGAATGGTACTTCGCGCCGTTGTACGCCATCCTGCGCGCGGGTGGCGGTTTTGGCGTGCCGCTGGCTGCGGCGTCGATCGCGGTGCTGTTCGTTCTGCCGTGGCTGGACCGTTCGCCGGTGCGCAGCGCCCGGTTTCGGCCCTGGTTTCGCGTGCTGCTGCCCGTGGCAGTGCTCTGTTTCGCCTTCCTGGGCGTGGCAGGGTTCCACCAGCCGGCGGGGCTGTGGCTGCTGTCGAGCCGGATCGCCACGGCGATCTGGCTGTCGTTCTTTCTGGTGGGGCTGCCGCTGCTGACACGGTTCGAGCCGCGACCCGTTCTGCCGGCAGGGATCGCATGATGCGCGGTTGGTATCCGGCGGCGGCCGGCATCGCCGCGATCATCCTGTCGTCGGGCTTCGCGCGGGCGGAGGGCGATCTCGCCTCGGCGCAACGCGGCTACGCTGTGTATGCCCAGGTGTGCAGTTCCTGCCATTCGATGCGCTCTGTCACCTATGCCGATCTGGGCGGACTCGGTCTGACGCCGGCGCAGGTGCGGGCCGTCGCGGCGGCGGTGTCCGTGCCCGACGGGATCGGCGCCAATAACCGGCCCAAACGCCGGCCCGGGCGGCCGGACGACCATCTGCCGATCCCGTTCGCGACGCCCGAAGCCGCGGCGCGTGCCAATAACGGGGCAGTGCCGCCCGACATGTCGCGTCTGGCCCTGACCTTCGACGGCGGTCCGGCGGCGATCGAGGCGATCCTGAACGGCTATGTCGATCCGCCCGCAGGCGTTTCGGTGCCGCCCGGATCGTATTACAACCGCGCCGCGCCGGGCGGTGTGATCGCGATGCCGCCGCCGCTGCAGGACGGGGCGGTGTCGTTCGCCGGCAACCGTACAGAGACCGTGCCGCAGATGGCGGCGGATGTCGCGGCTTTTCTCGATTGGGCGGCGCATCCGCATCGCGCGCAGCGGGAGCGGATCGGTATCGGCGTGGTGCTTTATCTCGGCCTTCTGGCCAGTCTTCTTCTGTTCCTCAAACGACGGATCTGGATCAATGCCAAGCAACGACGGTGAACGCGTGAAGCCGGTGATCGGACTGATCGGGGGGTCCGGCCTGTATGACATTGACGGGCTGGTCGACAAGGAATGGCGTACGGTCGAGACCCCGTGGGGCAAGCCGTCCGACCAGCTTCTGTTCGGCCGTCTGGGCGACGTGCAGTGCGTGTTCCTGCCGCGACACGGGCGTGGCCATCCGACGCCGCCCTCGCGCCTGAACTATCGTGCCAATATCGCGGCGCTGAAGCAGAGCGGCGTGACCGACGTGGTGTCGCTGAGCGCGGTGGGCTCGTTGAAGGAAGAGCTGCCGCCCGGCCATTTCGTGATCATCGACCAGTTCATCGACCGCTCCTTCGCGCGCGAGAAGAGCTTTTTCGATGACGGTCTGGTGGCGCATGTTTCCATGGCCGATCCGCTCTGCCCCCGCATCGGCGACGTGCTGGAACAGCAGGCGCGGGCGCTCGATCTGCCCGTGTCGCGTGGCGGTACCTATCTGGTGATGGAAGGTCCGCAGTTCTCGACCCGGGCGGAAAGCAACCTCTACCGCTCCTGGGGCTGCGACGTGATCGGCATGACCAATATGCCGGAAGCCAAGCTCGCCCGCGAAGCGGAACTTTGCTACGCGACCGTCGCCATGGTGACCGACTACGATTGCTGGCGTGTGGAGGAAGAGCACGTCACGGTGGACGCGGTGATTGCGGTGATGATGAACAACGCCGAAAAGGCGAGGAATCTGGTCAAGGCCGTGATTCCGGTGCTCGGCCAGGAGCGGGGCCTGTGCCCGGCCGGCTGCGATCGTGCGCTGAGCGATGCGCTGATCACGGCGCCGGCGTCGCGGGACCCGGTTCTGGTGGAAAAGCTGCGTTCGGTCGCCGGGCGCGTTCTCGCCTGACATCGGAAAAGAGGGCCGGAACCGTGTTTCCGGCCCTCAGGTCATCCATCGTCTGGGCCGTGGTGAAAGCCGCATCCCTCAGAAATCGGCCAGGAGCGCGTCGATGTCGGCCTGGGCCATGGCGCTGGATGGAAGCTGCGGCCCGTTGAGCAGATGCGCGTCCGGCCGTCCGTCGGACTGACCGTGCCCGCTGGCTGCGCCGTCCCAGTGATGGCGGCCAAAGGTTTCTACGATCCGCGTCACCCGAGCATCCACCACCTTCAGCGTATTCACGACCTTGTTGATGCGCTGTCCGGTGATGTCCTGAAACGAACAGGCTTCGTAGATGCGCATCGTCGCATCCTGCACAACGGCAGCATCCGGACCTTCCTTGCGCGCGGCCGTGTCGTCCAGCATCTCGCAGGCTTCCAGGATGGCGTTCGTGGCGTCGGCGGTATGGGCGACCACGGCATCCAGCTCGTCGCTGGCGTTGCTCACATTCGGCTCGCTGACGCCGTTGCTCTTCAGTGCCGCGATCTCCTCCTTGGCGGAGGCGATGACATGGCCCAGCTCCTCGAGCTCCCGCAGCAACTCCTGCTCCTGGGCGCCAAGATCGGCGCCGATCGTGTCGATCACCGCGCGCACCACCTCGGCGATCATCTGCGGCCGGGCGGTCGGATAGGAGGCGCAGATCTCGGCCAGCCGATCTGACAGGGCCTTCCAGTTTGGCGGTTGTTCAAGCATGGGCGAACACCTTGCCGATCTTGTCGGCGAGCGTCTCGGCGTTGAACGGCTTGACGATGTAGTTGGACACGCCGGCCTGCTTGGCGGCGATCACGTTCTCCGTCTTGCTTTCCGCAGTGATCATGATGAAAGGGATCGACTTCAGACGCGCGTCGGCTCGCACCGCGGTCAGCAGCTCCAGCCCGGTCATCGGTGCCATGTTCCAGTCGCTGATCACGAGGCCGAAATCGCGCGACTTCAGCTTCGCCAGAGCATCGCTGCCGTCCGTCGCCTCCTCGACGTTCTCGAAGCCGATCTGCTTAAGAAGGTTGCGGATGATGCGAAGCATCGTCTTGTAGTCGTCAACGATGAGGATGTTGGTCGAAAGATCCAGGGACACGCGCCGACTCCGGTGTTTGATTGACCGGCAGGATGACGCGGATAGGTTGCCTGGAGGTTAAGGGCACGACTTTGTTGCCGGGAAAATGAAAACGGCCGATCCCCTGGGGGACCGGCCGCGACTTCGAGCCCCAGATCTATGGTGGCGCGCTTCAGATCCTGCCCAGAACCAGCAGGATGATCACGATCAGCAGGATCAGCCCCAGGCCGCCGGAGGGGAAGTAGCCCCAGCTTCCGCTGTAGCCCCAGGTCGGCAGGGCGCCGATCACCAGCAGAATAAGGATGATCAGCAGGATCGTTCCGAGCATGTTCGTTTCTCCGGATGTGTTTCTCGCCGGGGAGCAACGCGGTGTCATATTCTCGGTTCGATCCCGCAACGCGGATCGGCGTCCTCTGTGCTGTTCGGGTGACAGGTCAGAGCGCGTGCTGGAGGAAACTCAGCGTGCGTTCCTGTGCCAGTGCCGCGGAGCGGGCTTCGTAGGAGCCCCGCTCCGAACAACCGAAACCATGCCCGGCCCCCTGATAGACGTAGATTTCCATGTCCGGATGGGCGGCGCGGATCCTGTCCACTCCGGACAAGGGAATATGGTCGTCTTCGGCACCGAAATGGAGCTGGACCGGGCAGTTCGGTTGCGCATCGGCAGCTTGCGGAATGTTTCCGCCATACCAGCCTACCGCCGCGTCGAAGCGTTGCGTTCGGGTGGCTGCCGCCCAGGCGAGCGAACCGCCCCAGCAATAACCGACGATTCCGACTTTCCGATGTCCGAGAGCGTCTGCGCAGGCGACCAGATCCGCCAGGGTCTGTTCGAGCGGGATCCGTTGCACGAGCTCGATCCCGGTCTTCATGCCGCTCTCGTCGTAGCCCAGTTCCACGCCGGTGCGGGCGCGGTCGAACAAGGCAGGGGCGATCACGGCAAAGCCGGCATCGCCGAACCCGTCCGCCACCGACCGGATATGATGATTCACGCCGAAGATCTCCTGCACCACGACCAGGGCGCGGGGCGCATCGGGCAGACCGGCCCTGTAAGCATCGAAACGGTGTCCGTCGGCGGCAGTCAAAGTCGTCGTGGTGCCCATGTCGCGCTCGTTCTTTCGGTTGTGATGTGGCAGCTTGTGCCGATGGGGGAGATCGTCAACCTGAGAACGGTCCGTCGGCGCCGCGATCGTGCCGCGCAGGCCGAGGAGGCCGCCGGCAACCGCGCCCGTTTTGGACGCACCGGTGCGGAAAAGGCCCTGGACCGGCTCGAACGTGAGCGGGCCGAACGCCGGCTCGACGACGCCAGGCTGGATGACTCGGAGCCGCCCGGGTCCTGATGCTTGCGGGTGAAACGTCATGCGAGCGTCATCCACAGGCGCGTCGATCCGGTGCATCGTCGATCGTTCCGCGTGGCCGGCGCCTATGGCTTCCAAGTGCGACGATCTGGCGGCGATGCGCCGAATCCGGTTCGAAGTCTGAATGAAAACAAGGGCTTGAGCCCAGATAATAATCCGGACAGACGCAATTGACACTGCTTTGGGGTGCGCCTACATCCTGCGCTGGCACTCCGGAGCCGCGAGTGCCAAACGCTGCGTCGCGGGTGGCAAGCCCGGATGCACACCAACCGCGATGTCGCTCCCTGAGGAGGGCATCGCTTACGCTTTGAGGAGCGAACGCATGACGAAGTTTCGTCCGCTGCACGACCGGGTTGTCGTCAAGCGCCTGACCGGCGAAGAGAAGACTGCGGGTGGCATCATCATCCCCGACACCGCCAAAGAGAAGCCGATGGAAGGCGAAGTGATCGCCGTCGGCGCCGGCGCGCGCAACGAGACCGGCGCGATCGTGGCGCTGGACGTGAAGGCGGGCGACCGCGTTCTGTTCGGCAAGTGGTCGGGCACCGAGGTGAAGATCGACGGCGAAGAGCTGCTGATCATGAAGGAAAGCGACATCATGGGCGTGATCGAGACCGCCTGAACGGCTGCGTTTCTGAACCGCTTCTGATTTCCGTTTTCCTCAACAGGAGATTTCATTATGGCAGCTAAAGACGTCCGCTTCGGCGGAGAAGCCCGTCAGCGCATGCTCAAGGGCGTGGACATCCTCGCCGACGCCGTGAAGGTGACGCTGGGTCCAAAGGGCCGCAACGTCGTGATCGACAAGAGCTTCGGCGCGCCCCGCATCACCAAGGACGGTGTGTCGGTCGCGAAGGAGATCGAGCTTTCCGACAAGTTCGAGAACATGGGCGCCCAGATGGTGCGCGAAGTGGCCTCGAAGACCAACGACAAGGCCGGTGACGGCACCACCACCGCCACCGTTCTGGCGCAGGCGATCGTGCGCGAGGGCTCCAAGGCTGTTGCCGCCGGCATGAACCCGATGGGCCTGAAGCGCGGCATCGACAAGGCCGTGGCCCAGGTCGTCGCCGAGCTCGCCGCCAACACCAAGAAGATCACCACCCCGGGCGAGACCGCGCAGGTCGGCACCATCTCCGCGAACGGCGAGTCCGAGATCGGCGAGATGATCAGCGAGGCCATGCAGAAGGTCGGCAACGAGGGCGTGATCACGGTCGAGGAAGCCAAGGGCATCCAGACCGAGCTCGACGTGGTCGAGGGCATGCAGTTCGACCGCGGCTACATCTCGCCGTACTTCATCACCAACCCGGAAAAGATGATCGCTGATCTCGATCAGCCCTACATCCTGATCCACGAGAAGAAGCTCTCCTCGCTGCAGCCGATGCTGCCGCTGCTCGAGAGCGTCGTGCAGTCCGGCCGTCCGCTGCTGATCATCGCCGAAGACGTCGATGGCGAGGCGCTGGCGACCCTGGTGGTCAACAAGCTGCGTGGCGGGCTGAAGATCGCTGCCGTGAAGGCGCCGGGCTTCGGCGATCGTCGCAAGGCGATGCTGGAAGACATCGCCATCCTCACCGGCGGTCAGGTGATCTCCGAAGATCTCGGCATCAAGCTCGAGACCGTCGGCCTCAACATGCTGGGTCGCGCCAAGAAGATCCACATCGAGAAGGAAAACACCACCATCGTCGAGGGTGTGGGCGAGAAGGCCGACATCCAGGGCCGTTGCGGCCAGATCCGCGCGCAGATCGAGGAGACCACCTCGGACTACGATCGCGAGAAGCTGCAGGAGCGTCTGGCGAAGCTGGCAGGCGGTGTCGCGGTGATCCGCGTCGGCGGCTCCACCGAGGTCGAGGTGAAGGAGCGCAAGGATCGCGTCGACGACGCGCTGCATGCGACCCGCGCCGCGGTCGAGGAAGGCATCGTCCCGGGTGGCGGCACCGCGCTGGCGCGCGCTTCGCTCTCGCTCGCCTCGCTGGTTCCGGCCAACGAAGACGAGAAGTTCGGCATCGAGATCATCCGCAAGGCGATCCAGGCCCCGCTGCGTCAGATCGCCGAGAACGCCGGTGAAGACGGCGCCGTGATCGCCGGCAAGGTGCTCGAGAACGGCGAATATGCGTACGGCTTCGATGCGCAGCTCGGCGAATACAAGAACCTCGTCACCGCCGGCATCATCGACCCGACCAAGGTCGTGCGCACGGCGCTGCAGGATGCGGCTTCGGTCGCCGGTCTGCTCGTGACCACCGAGGCGATGATCGCCGAGAAGCCCGAGAAGAAGGCCCCGGCGGGCGGTCCTCCGGGCGGCATGGGCGACATGGATTTCTGAGCCTCACGCTCGGATTTTCAGACGTTCGACAAAGGGGAGGGGCGGCCTGCAAGGGCCGCCCCTTTTCTGTGGCCGACGACGATCTTGCCGCCGGGCGCGTCCTCGTTGAGCGGCGGCCGCGCCATCTTCCGGCCGGATCGACACACAGCCCGGAGAACGCGCTTTCGTTTCGTGATTGACAGGAACCGCGTCGTCTGACCCCATGATGATCGGTCAGCGAAACGTGTCCAGCCGGGCGCCAGCTGGCGGCTGCCGCGTGACTGTGAAAAGGATACGCCGACCATGGCGATCGGTTCTGTGAAGTGGTTCAACACCACCAAGGGTTTCGGCTTCATCATGCCTGATGACGGCGGCAAGGACGTCTTCGTCCATATCACCGCGGTTCAGGCGGCTGGTCTGCGCGGCCTGAACGAGGGTCAGAAGCTTTCGTACGACATCGCCATGGAGCGTGGCAAGGCGGCGGCGACCAACCTCAAGCCGCTCTGAGATTTCTTCGACCCTGATCCATCCGGCGGCGCCCGGCCGCCGGTGTTTCATTCCGGCGCGTTGGCCCGTTGCAGAAATGCACTTGTTTCCGCCACGGCCTCGGCCAGACCGACGCGCCTGACCTCCACGCCGGGCGGAAAAGCCGAGAACAGGCGCGACGGCGTGCGTCGATCCAGCAGAACGAAGACGCCGCGGTCTCCGGCCGCACGGATCAGTCGGCCGAACGCCTGACGCAGACGCAAACGCGCGATCCGGTCGTCATAGGCGCCGGGCTGGCCGCCGGAGAGATGCAACCTGCGTTCGCGATGCAGAATATCCGGGCGCGGCCACGGCACGCGCTCGAACACCACCAGTCGCAGCGCCCGCCCCGGCACGTCCACCCCGTCGCGCATCGCGTCCGTGCCCAGCAGGCAACTATCCTGTTCGGTGCGGAAGACGTCCACCAGGGTGGCGTTGTCCATCGCATCCATGTGCTGCGCGAACAAAGGAATTCCGGCCTCTTCCAGCGGGGCCGCGATGCGCGCATGCACGTCGCGCAGACGCCTGATGGCGGTGAACAAGCCAAGACCGCCGCCACCGGCCGCCAGAAACAGGGCGCGATAGGCGGCCGCGAGCGACGCCGGGTCGTCATGCGCCACATCCGTCACCACCAGACACCGCGTCTGCCGCCCGTAATCGAACGGGCTCGCCAGCGAGGCGCGCAAGGCGGGCGAGGGCAGGTGGGCGGCGCCGATGCGGGCCTCCGCCTCATCCCAACTGGTTTCCGCCGCCGCACCGTCCGGCTGGTCGCGCAGGGTGGCGGAGGTGATCAGCAGCCCGTGCGCCGGCGCCGCCACGGCGGCCGCGAACGGCACGGTCGGGTCGAGCCAATGCCGATGCAGCCCGACATCGCGCGCGCCGGTGGCGCCGCCGAGCGGGCGACGATCCAGGCGCAGGAACAGCACGTGGCTGGGCGTGATCCCGGAGGGCACCGGCTCCGGTAGGCTTCGCAGCATGGCGATCCAGCCGGAAAGCCGGCTCAGGGCGCGACGCCGGATGGCGCGGCACATGGCTTCGATCCGGCCGCGGGCGACGCTGTCCAGGCTCTCCGCTTCCTCGTCCAGACGGGCCGAAAGACGCTCCACCAGCGTTTCGAGCGGCTCGGCGATCCGCAGAAGCGCGCGCTCCAGACGCGCGGCGGCTGCGGCGACGTCTTCCTCGACGGGATACAGGTCGCATTCCTCCGAGCCATGGCCGCCATCGCGTCCGGCGGTGCGGGCCAGGACCTGACGTCGCAGCAGACGGAGCAGGGCTTCTGTCGGGTTGATAGGCTCGGGCTCCGCCTCGGCCGGGATGGCGAGCGGCGGCGTTTCGTCGGCCAGACGCAGCGACCAGCCGGGGGCGGGCAGGGCGCGCGCGGCCAGGAGCGCCGCATCCAGCGGCGTTTCGAGGTCCGGCTGGTCGGCCACCAACTCGTCCAGCCGCTTTTTGAGCCCGCGCGCCCGCGACCGGCTGCCTTCCGCGCCCAGCAGCCAGCGTCGGAGCTCCGCCGCTTCCAGCCCGGACAGTTCGGCAGCGAACGCGCCGTCTGCGGCGTCCGGCAGATGATGGCCTTCATCGAACACGTAGCGTGTCGGCAGCGCATCCTCGTCGGCCTGTTCGCCGAACTGCCCGTGCCACGCGGCCTGCGCCATCACCAGGGCATGATTGGCGATCACCAGATCGGCGTCGCGGGCGCGGCGGATGCTGTGCTCGATATAGCAGCGCGTGTAATGCGCACAGGCGCCGTGGATGCACTCGCCGCGCCGGTCGGCAAGCCCGATCGTGGCGGCGGTGCCGAACAGTTCCGCGAACCATCCCGGCAGGTCGCCGCCCAGGACGTCGCCATCGGCGGTGGCGCCGGCCCAGCGGACCAGCAGGCCGAGCGGGATCGCCGCGGCCGCCGATCCGCCGGACGCGGCGGCGTTCACGGCTTCCTCGAGGTTCAGCAGGCAGAGATAGTTTTCGCGCCCCTTGCGCAGCACCACCCGGCGACGCCGGGCCGCCGGGTCGGGATGCAGCCGGGCGAGTTCGCTCTCAATCTGGCGCTGGAGATGGCGCGTGTAGGTGCTGATCCAGACCGCGCCGCCATTGCGTTCGGCCCAGAGCGATGCGGGGGCCACGTAGCCCAGCGTCTTGCCGGTGCCGGTGCCGGCTTCGGCCAGAACCAGGCGCGGGTCGCCGCGATGGGCGCGGGGAAGAAAGGCGCTGGTGGCGGCATCGGCGTAATCCGCCTGGCCGACGCGTTGCTCCGCAGCGTCGCCGAGCATGCTGCTCAAGCGCATACGCGCATCCTGCGGCGAGACGGGACGCTGGCCGGGGGGCGGCCGGGGGGCCATCTCCTCCCATTTCGGCAGGCGTCGCCAGATCCGCATCGCCTCGGAAGGCTGCATCCGCTCGGGCGGGATCAGACCGCCGACACCCATGGCGTCGCATACCGCGCCGCCCCAGATCCAACCGGCCTGGCGCATTCGGAAGGCGAGCGCGCCGATCTCGATGCCCGCGGGGGTGTGGGCCAGGGAGGCGGCACGGTCGAGCATGCGATCCGCCAGGACGGGCAGCAGGGACGCATCGACCGCACGTTCCGCGGCCCGCTCGAAACCCAGCGCCAGGGCCAGACCGAGCGGCGTCGGCGCGGCCGGGGTGGCCGGGAAGACGAAGGCGAACAATTCCAGCAGGTCGAAGCAGGGCAGGGCGCGCAAACCGAGCCGACGCGCATTGGACGGCGCATGCACCACCAGGGGCGGCGGCATGTCGCGCAGCATCGCCGCCGCTTCGGGCCGGGCGAGATCGAGCAATTCGCCGTCGGGCGTCAGCAGCGAGACCCGGCCGTGACCGGCGATCAGGGCCGGCACGGCGTCGGGCGTGGGAAAATCGGGCATCGGCGAGAGTGTAGCACCAGGGCCGTCGGCGGCAGAACCGTATCGCGACGCCGACAGGGCCGGGTGGCTTCCGGTGGAGAAGCGCGCCGCTCGGCCCCGACTTGTCGTGCAGGCCAGCCCGGAAGCGGGAACGCATAAAAGTAAATAAAATGACAACAAACTGGAAATAAAGAGAAGATATCGAAATATTTGCGCGTTGCAGATCAACTGGTTTCGTCTGTATCGTTTCGGTATCAAACGATACGGATCATTTCGTCATGGTACCCGCAAATTCCGTACAGAACAGTCTGTCCGCCCTGTCGGTGGATGCGGCGACGCTGGTTCACAATGCGAACGGTGCGACGGCTTACAGCTATGCCTCGGCTGGGAAAGGAACCGAGACGCCGCAGCTGCTGATCGACCTCACGGCATCGGAGCCGTACTCCTACACGGATTGCAACGGCTGGGTGAATTACGCCCTGAACTCGACCGCGCCCTTGCATTTCGCGGTGGCGACCGCCTCGCGTCTGGAGGCGCAGTTCAACACGGGGTCCACTCAGAACGATGGTGGCGGTCTTGTTCTGGAGGAAAGCAGGCAGCCCTTCGCCAGGGCTTTCGTTCTGGCTCATGACTTCGCCGCCGCGTCCTTGCTCGGCAGTGGAACTGGCAGTGGCGGTTTCTTGCAGGTGGCGAATTTCGCCGATCTGCAGGCCGGCGACGTGATCGCCTATGCCACCGGCATCTACGCCGACCCGGCCAACGCCAACCTGCCGCAAACCAACGATACCGGACATGTCATGATCGTGACGGCAGGGGCGGTATCGCTGGGCCTTGCGTCCGACCCGAGTGTTTCGACGATCGGCGGAAGCGATCCGGTCGCCGACATCTATGCGGTGTCGATCGTCGACAGCAGCGACGTCGTGCACATGCAGCAGAACACGACAGGTCTCGGCTTTGACAACAGGCCGATCGTTCCCGGCATGGATCGCTTCAACTATCTTCTGTCGAGCCTCGACCAGAGCCGCGCGCCAGCAAATTCGGATCCGAAGGCCGGTGGTCTCGGCACGGGTACGATGTATTTCGCGGTCGACGCGTCAGGCAAGGCGAT
This sequence comes from Lichenicola sp. GTC18331, assembly GCF_055386855.1. Taxonomy (NCBI): domain Bacteria; kingdom Pseudomonadati; phylum Pseudomonadota; class Alphaproteobacteria; order Acetobacterales; family Acetobacteraceae; genus Lichenicola; species Lichenicola sp. GTC18331. Next base: position 2,997,313 of record NZ_AP045015.1, read on the forward strand.
CGGCTTCAAGTTCAACGAGCATGGCTCCTGGCAGTGCGAACAGACGGCGGGTTCGAGCGCACTGAACGGGCTTCTGCTGACCGCCGGTCGACTCGATCAGACCATCGACCTTTCGGTCCTGCCGCAAACGGCATTCAATCAGGCGGGCCAACTCGTCGTCACCTTGATGGCCAACCGCGATACCAGTCTCGCCGGCACGGAAACGGAAACGATTTCCGGCCGTCATGGGCTTCTGGTCGATGGTTCGGGCGTCTTGACGCTGAAGGCGGCCAATCCGGATTTCGCAGGCGGCATCGAGCTGCACGGCGTCGGGCTCGAACTCGGCGTCGCCGGTGCGGCCGGAACGGGCGCCATCGTCACGGATGAAAGCACGAGCAACAGCATCCTGATCGACGCCGGCTCCGTCGTCATCGCCGCGCATGGTGACGATACCGTCAGCGCGGGCGAGGGTGGTTCGGTCGTGTCGGGCGGCCACACGCTGCATTTCGTCGGGTACGGTGCCTCGACCGTTGATGGCGGGAGCGGTTCCGCGACGATCTCCGGTGGTGCCGGTGGGTCCTACAAAGGCGGAACGGCGGGCAACAACGTCATCCATGGCGGCGGCCACTCCACCGTGTCGGGCGGTGGAAGCGGCGATCACCTGTTCGGCGGGAACGCCGACACCCTGATCGCCGCAAACGGCAACACCACCCTCTACGGCGGAATGAACGACATCTTCGTCGATGCCGACAAGAGTTTTGCCTTCACGGGCCAGAAAGCGGTGTTGTTCGGCGCGGAAGCAGGGAAATCCGATGTCGTGGCCGGCACGGGCGATTTCCTTCTGGTCGGCCGCGGCGGCAGCACCACAGTCTTCGGCGGAGCTGGCAGCGGCCAAACCTGGGCTGGAAACACCCGCATGACCGATGTGGCCGGCACGGGATCCGGAACGCTGGTGGTCGGTACGGACCAGTCCGCTCTGTGGATCAATCAGGTTGCCGGCGATCAGACTATTCTGGCCGTGGAAGGCGCCAGTGGCGGCAATGCCACCGTCCTGGGCTTCAGACCCGGTACCGACCATTTTGCCGCAGCAGGTTACGGCAATGCGCCGACGCAGACAGTCGCGAACGGTTCGCTCACCGTGTCGCTGTCCGACCACACGACCATCACCTTCGTCGGTATCACGACTTTCGGCTGAGCGGGAAACCGCGCGAAAGCGCGGCTTCGGCATCACCAGCGCTGATAGGACCGGTTGCGGTTCCAGAGATAAAGGCCGCCCACCACCACAACGGTGAGCACCACGATTTCGCCCAGACTGAGATGGCGTAGGAGGCGGAAGATCGTGCCATAGATCAGCCCGTGGACGATCGAAGAGATCACCATGTGGCCGATCCACGACCCGCCGCCGAACCCGTGATGCATTCCGTAGCCGCCACCATAGGCGTGGTGCCAGCTCGCGTTGATCAGTTCGGGAGCACGCATCGACCGGGCGGTTTCAGAAGATCTTGTTGATCAGATCGTCGCCGATCCCGAATCCGGCGCCGGTTTCGATCGCCCGCCCGAAGGACGAATTCAGGAACGAGCCCAGCATGCCACCGCTTTGCTGCGGCTGCGGCGCATAGGCTGGCTGAGGCTGCGGGGGCGGTGCGAAGCCGCCCTGCTGCGGCGCCTGGAAGGTCGGCTGGCCCCAGTTGCCCTGCGGCGGGTTGCCCGGAAAACCGCCGCCGTAGGTGTTCTGCGCCTCGGTGGCGACGAAGCCGTGGATCGCCTGCAGGAGGTTGCTCATCTGGTCCTGCTCGCTCTTGAACGAGATCGCCAGTTCGCGCAGGTCGAGAAACCATTCCCGCGCCTGCTGGTCGCCGCTTTGAGCCGCCGCCTGCAGCTTGCCGCCGAGCACTTGCAAGGCCTGCACCGTCTGCTGCGATTGTCCCTGCAACTGCCCGAACTGCTGCTCGATCGTCTGCACGTCCACGATACACCTCCATTCCGCAACGTATGATTCTAGCACGTGCCGGCGAACGGGGCAGGACGGGCCCGATTAAGCTTTCGTCAGCTGGCGAGCCGATGCCACAGGCGCAACGATCCGGTGCCGACGACCACCGTACGCGCGGTCCCGCCCCGCGTGCGCACCGGTTCCCGCCGTGCGCCGTTTGGGCTAGCGTCCGCCGCATGTCCGCCGACCTTCAAACCTCAACGTCCGCTCCCCTCCTGGCCCCGCTGCCGAAAGCCTGGCCGTTCGAGGAAGCGGCCAAGCTCGCCGCGCGCATGGAAACGAAAGGCGCCGATGCGGTGCCTCTGCTGGAAACCGGCTATGGCCCGTCCGGTCTGCCGCATATCGGAACGTTCGGCGAGGTGGCGCGCACTTCCTGGGTGCGTCAGGCCTATACCGCGCTCACCGGCAAGCCGACGCGCCTGCTCGCCTTCAGCGACGACATGGACGGGCTCCGCAAGGTGCCGGACAACGTGCCGAACCGCGAGATGCTGGCCGAGTTCATCGGCCGGCCGCTGACCCAGGTGCCGGATCCGTTCGGCACCCATGACAGCTTCGGCGCCCACAACAATGCCCGGCTGCGCTCGTTCCTGGACGGGTTCGGTTTCGAATACGCGTTCGCGTCCTCTACCGACTATTACCGTTCCGGCCGGTTCGACGAGACGCTCATGCGCGTGCTGGAACGCCATGACGAGATCGTCGCCGTGATCGCGCCCACCCTGGGTCCGGACCGTCGCGCCACCTATTCTCCCGTGCTGCCGATCCATCCCGAGACCGGCATCGTCATGCAGGTGGCGATCGAACGCATCGATGTCGGTGCCGGCACGGTGGTGTGGCGCGACGAGAGCGGCCGCGCGTTCGAGACGCCCGTGCGCGGCGGCGGCGCCAAGCTCCAATGGAAGGCCGACTGGGCGATGCGCTGGGCCGCGCTCGGCGTCGATTACGAGATGTCCGGCAAAGATCTGATCGACAGTGTGCGTCTGTCGTCCAAGATCTGCCGGGTGCTGGGTGCGGAGCCGCCGGTCAACCTCACCTACGAGCTGTTCCTGGATCAGAACGGCCAGAAGATCAGCAAGTCCAAGGGCAACGGCATCTCGGTCGAGGAATGGCTGCGTTACGCTCCGCCGGAATCGCTGGCGCAGTTCATGTTCAACCAGCCGACGCGCGCCAAGCGTTTGTTCTTCGACGTGATCCCGCGCGCCGCCGACGAGTATCTCGCCAATCGCACCAAGGCCACCGAGCAGAACGCCGCCGCGGAGCCGGCTCTGCGCACCAACCCGGCCTGGTTCATCGATGCCGGCCGGATCGCCGAGACCACCCCGCCGGTGTCGTTCGGCATGCTGCTGAACCTCGCTTCGGTCGCCAATGCCGACAACCCCGAGGTGCTGTGGGGATTCCTGGAGCGCTATCAGCCGGGCGTCACGCCCGAGAGCGACCCGCTCCTGGCCCGTCTGGTCGAACACGCGGTCAGCTATTACGGTGATTTCGTCCGTCCGGCGAAGAGCTTCCGCGCCCCGGACCAGAACGAGCGCGCAGCCTTGGCCGACCTGGCGGACGTGCTCAAGGGCGCCGAAGCCGGCACGCCCGCCGATGCGCTGCAGAACATGGTGTTCGAGGTCGGCAAGCGTCACGACTTCCCCGAATTGCGACGCTGGTTCGGCTGCCTGTACGAGGTGCTGCTCGGCCAGACCGAGGGGCCGCGCTTCGGCATCTTCATCGCCCTCTACGGTGTGGCCGAGACCGTGGCCCTGATCGAGGCCGCGCTGCTCAGGTCGGACGCGTAAAGGCGTTCGGCGGGCACGGACGTCGCCATGCGGTCCGATGTCGAGCGAAAGCCCGTCGCGATGCCGGAGGGCCTCGGAGCGGGCGGCGGCGGGTCTTCCACGCCCTGCTGCGCGGAAGGCGGCGCGCGTAGATCATCGCGGCTGAAACGGCTTTCCGGGCTGCTGCCGCCGTTGCTCGGCCTGTTTCTGCTCGTGGGCGCGATCTATGCCGTGCACAACGAGTTCCGGCACCTGTCGCCCGCGCGTATCCGCGTCACGCTCGGTGAAATCCCGGCACATGCGCTGCTGTTGTCCGCCGGCTTCACCGTGCTCTCCTATTTCATTCTGTCGTTCTACGACAGGCTCGCGGTGGCTCATGTCGGTCGGCGTCTGAGCTTCGGCCGCACCGCCTTCGCCGCCTTCTGCTCCTATGTGCTGTCCCATAATCTGGGTTTCGCCGCGATCTCGGGCGCCGCCGTGCGCTTTCGCCTTTATGGAAGCTGGGGGCTGAAACCGCTCGAGATCACGCGCATCATCGCCTTCTGTTCCATCACCTATCTGCTCGGCGCCTGTGCGTTGATCGGCGGGGTGCTGCTGCTGGAACCAAGCGCGCTTTCGGCGCTGAACGCGCATCTGCCGAGGGGGCTGATGGCGGTGGTGGGCGTTGCCGCATGGGCAGTCGTGCTCGCCTATATCGTCCTGTCCGCTCGCCTCCCGTCGGTCCGCCTGTGGCGCTGGACCGTGCCTCTGCCCGGCGTGCAGATGGCGATCGCTCAGGTGGTCGTGTCCGCGCTCGACGTGGCTGCCACGGCCGCGATCGCCTATGCGCTGCTGCCTGCCGGAATCGGCCTCAGCTATCCTGCGTTCCTGGCCATCTACATCGCCTGCTACAGCGCCGGCCTGCTCGCCAGCGTGCCGGGCGGTCTCGGCGTGTTCGACGGCGCCATGGTGCTGGGCCTGTCGCCGTTCATGCCCGCCGCCGACGCCGTCGCCGCCATTCTCGTGTTCCGGCTCTATTATTATATCCTACCCTTGTTCCTGGCCGGGCTTCTGTTCGCAGGGCACGAACTGTTCCTGCGCGGCGACAGCCTGCTCGCGGCCCGCGCGGGCGTCGAGCGTGCAGCGCCGCCCCGTCCGTCTCTGGCGGTGCGGGAAAGCGAGGCCGATTTCTCCGTCACCGTGGCTACGGGCGCCGTGATCCTGTGCGGGGCCATGTTGATCGCCACCGGCCTGTTCCATCGCGCGCCGGATGATCTCGCTTTGCTGATCCCGGCTCTCGGTCCGGCTGGTCCGGATGGGCTGTTCGGCGGCGATGCGGTGGGCGGGTTCACCCGCGGCATCGAGGCAATCGGCGATTACGTCCTGTCCCTGATCGGCGCGGTGCTGATCGGGCTGGCGATCGGCCTGTCGCAGCGCGTCACCCTGGCCTGGGGCGCCACACTGGTGTTCCTCAGCATCGCCGCAGCACTCTCCGCCCTGCGCGGTCTGCCGCTGGAGGTGCCGGCGGTGCTGATCCTTGCGGCCCTGGCGATCGCTCCGTTCCGCTCGTCCTATTACCGTCACGCCCGTGTCCTCAGCGAACCGCTGGCGCCGGCCACGATGGCGCCCCTGCTGCTGCTGGTGCTGTCCCTTCTGATCCTGTCGCGCTTGGAGCCGGGCGGTGGCGTGGCGGGCGCGCGCGGCTGGCTGCCGCTGGTTCTCGGCGCCCATGTGCCCACCCATCAGCGCGTGTCCACGGCCCTGGCCGTGCTGGTCGGTCTGGTGGCCCTCGGCCGTCTGGTCCGGCCGGGGCACGTGTCCGCTTTGCCGTTCTCCGGCGAGCCCGCGACGCGCTGGTCGCAGTTCGCATCCGGGGAGGGGCTGGGCATCGACGCGCACGGCGCGGACGGGCTGATGGCCGGGGAGACCGGCCGTGCCCTGGTCGCCTTCCGGCGCGAGCGGGGCTTGCTGATCGGTCTGGGCGATCCGCTGGGCGCCGCCGCCGACCGTGTGTCGGTGATCTGGCGTCTGCGCGATCTGGCACTGGAAGAGCAGCGCGCTCCGGTGTTCTGGCGCGTCGGGCCCGAGTTGCTGCCGGTCTATGCCGATCTCGGCCTCGTATCCTGGCCCTTGGACGAGACGAACACGCTGTTTCTGTGCTGCGCGGCCGAGCGTGGCGAGCAGCTCCTGGCCCGGCTGGAGACCGTATCGCAAGGCTGAGCGAGGCTCGGCGAGAGTGCGACTTTCTCGCCACGCTGCGGCAGTGGATCGCGAGGCCGCCGAACCCCGGGACGACTCCGCGCTTTCACGGTCGACGCAATCGTGGAGGAACTGCCATGTCCATCCTCGCCTGGATCGTGCTCGGACTGATCGCCGGCTTCATCGGCAGCAAGCTCGTCAACAAGAGCGGATCGGGACTTCTTCTCGACATCGTTCTCGGGATCGTGGGCGCCCTGGTCGGCGGCTTCATCTTTACCGCTTTCGGTGGCAGCCACGTCACCGGCCTCAACGTCTACAGCCTCGTCGTCGCCGTGATCGGCACCATGGTCGTGCTGGTGGTCTATCACGCACTGTTCGGGCGGCGATCGCTCTAAACAGCCCGCCCTCTCTGCAGTCGTTTGAACCGGAGCTAGCGGGCCGCGGGTCGCTGTTTCACGTTGCTGCGGGTCGACCTGGCCAAGGTAGCTCCGGCATCCAGGTGCCGGGGTGATCGCCGGCACTGAAGAGGGGCCAGCCTAGCCGTTCAGATTGACAATCCGGGAGCCGATGCCTAGAAGCCGCTCCCACTGCCGGGAACGTGGACGGTCCGGCCGGTTCCGCTTGCGCGGAGCACGGTGACACGGAACGCGCCCGCCTCGACCCGCCCGGGTCAGGGCCTACCGGTGCAACAAGCGGAACGGGACGACGGGGTCACCCGAACGTGTCGCCGCACCGAGAAGAAAGGAGCGCGCTCGTGACCAAGCGCCTCGAAAGCAAGTACAAGATCAACCGCCGCCTCGGCGTGAACCTCTGGGGCCGTGCGAAGTCCCCGATCAACAAGCGCGAATACGGCCCCGGTCAGCACGGCCAGCGCCGCAAGCAGAAGCCGTCCGACTTCTCCGTGCAGCTGATGGCCAAGCAGAAGCTGAAGGGCTACTACGGCAACATCAGCGAGAAGCAGTTCCGCAAGTACTATGACGAGGCCGTCCGTCGTAAGGGCGACACTTCCGAGAACCTGATTGACCTGCTGGAGCGCCGCCTGGACGCGGTGGTCTATCGCATGAAGTTCGCGATGACCCCGTTCGCCGCCCGCCAGTTCGTGAACCACGGCCACGTGACCGTGAACGGCCGCAAGGTCAACATCCCGAGCTTCCTGGTGCGCGATGGCGACACCATCGAAGTGCGCGAGAAGTCGAAGCAGCTCGCCGTGGTGCTGGACGCCGTGCAGAGCGCCGAGCGCGACATCCCGGAATACCTGGACGTCGATAGCCGCTCCATGAAGGGCAAGTTCAACCGCTCGCCGAAGCTTTCGGACGTGCCGTATCCGGTGACCATGGAACCGAACCTGGTCGTCGAATTCTACTCGCGTTGATCGGACCGCAGGGGTACCGCCCCTGCACCCCGCCAGAGGGCAGTCGCCCTCTGGACACCCGATACTAAACCCTGGGTTCCAAGGGCCAGCCCTTGGCCGGGTCCAGGGGCGGAGCCCCTGGCAGTGTCTGACAATCTTTCCGAAATCGCCCGTCGCCGCACCTTCGCGATCATCTCGCACCCGGATGCCGGCAAGACCACGCTGACCGAGCGCCTGCTGCGTGCCGGTGGCGCGATCCAGCTCGCGGGTAACGTGCGCGCCAAGGGCGAACGCCGTCGCACGCGTTCCGACTGGATGGGCATCGAGCGCGATCGCGGCATCTCCGTCGTGACCTCGGTGATGACGTTCGAGTATGGCGGCTGCATCTTCAATCTTCTCGACACGCCGGGCCACGAGGACTTCTCGGAGGATACCTACCGCACCCTGACGGCGGTGGATGCGGCGGTGATGGTGATCGACGCCGCCAAGGGCATCGAGGCGCGGACGCTGAAGCTGTTCGAGATTTGCCGCCTGCGCGATATTCCGATCATCACCTTCGTCAACAAGATGGATCGCGAGGCGCAGGATCCGTTCGCGCTTCTGGACGAGGTGTCGCAATCGCTGGCGCTGGATACCGCGCCAGCCACCTGGCCGATCGGCCGCGCCGCCCAGTTCGTCGGCACCTACGATCTGCGCGCCCGGGACGTGCATCTCGACACGCCGTTGGAGCAAAGCGACCCGCGCATGGTGGCGCTGGGCGAGGAACTCGAGCTGGTGCAGGCGGCCTTGCCGGAATGGGACAAGGACGGATTCGATGCCGGCCATCTCACCCCGGTCTATTTCGGGTCGGCGATGCGTGAGATCGGCGTCACCGATCTCCTCGACGCGCTGGTGAGCTTCGGGCCGCCGCCGCGCGCGCAGGCCACCGACACACGCGTCGTGCAGGCGGACGAACCCGGCATGACGGCGCTGATCTTCAAGATCCAGGCGAACATGGATCCGAATCATCGCGATCGCATGGCCTTCGCCCGCGTATGTTCCGGTCGTCTCACCCGCGGCATGCGCGTGCGTCACGTCCGCACCGCCAAACAATTCGCGCTGCATACGCCGCAGTTCTTCTTCGCGCGCGACAGGCAACTCGCCGAGGAGGCTTTCGCCGGCGACGTCGTGGGCATTCCCAATCACGGTACGCTGCGCATCGGCGACACGCTCACCGAAGGCGAGGATATCCGCTTCACCGGCGTGCCGCATTTCGCCCCCGAAATCCTGCGTCGCGTACGTCTCGACGACGCGATGAAAGCAAAAAAGCTGCGTCAGGCTCTGCAGGAACTGGCGGAGGAAGGCGTCGTTCAGCTGTTCCGCCCGCAGGATGGCGCACCGCCCATCGTCGGGGTTGTGGGCACATTGCAGCTCGACGTGCTGCAGGCGCGTTTGTCCGGCGAATACGGCGTGGCGATCGGCTTCGAAAGCACGCCGTTCTCCCTGGCGCGCTGGGTCGACGGCGAGAAGACCAAGTTGGCCGGTTTCGTGGGCTCCAACCGGACCGCGATGGCCGACGATCTCGATGGCGATCCCGTTTTCCTGGCCTCGTCCGCCTTCATGATGCGTCGGACGGTCGAGATGAATCCCGATCTGGTGTTCACGGATATCAAGCAGATCGGCGTTTCGACGGAGAAGCGCTGACGCGGTCTGGAGCGTGCTCGCCACCGCGTGACCGCAAAGGGGTGGAACAGCCTGTGTTGCACGCCGTTGCCAGACGGCCAGCACAGGAGGAACCCATGGCCGCACTCAGCCAGCGCAAGATCGCCGTTCTGTTCACAAACGGCGTCGAGGAAGTCGAACTGACCAAGCCCGTGGCCGCGCTTGAGGAAGCAGGCGCGACCGTCACGTTCGTCTCGATCGAGACGGGCACGGTGCAGGCGATGGAGCAGGACGTGAAACCGGCCGGCACCTATGAGGTCGATCTGGCCGTCGCCGATGCCGATGCCGCAGCGTATGACGGGCTGCTTCTGCCGGGCGGCACCACCAATCCGGACGCATTGCGCATGGACGACAAGGCCGTTGCGTTCGTGCGGGCCTTCCATGACGCCGGCAAGCCGATTGCGGCGATCTGTCACGGGCCCTGGATGCTGATCGAGGCCGGCGCGGTCAAAGGTCGCAAGATCGCGTCCTGGCCGTCCTTGAAGACAGATTTGCGTAACGCCGGCGCGGAATGGGTGGACGAGACCGTGTCGCGCGACGGGACGCTGGTGACGTCGCGTAACCCGAATGATCTGCCGGCGTTTTGCGAGGCGATCGTGTCGTTATTCGCGGCCTAGACGTAGGTCAGCAGGATACGGGCCGACACCAGCAGGTCCGGCCCGCTCTCTTCCAGGAAACGGGGAATATCGTTTTGCGCGATGACGCGTAGCGCGTCGTATTCGGTGTTCCCCCGGTCCCGCCAGCGCTTCTCGATCGACGCGAAGGCGAGACCGGTCGTCACGATGCAGCCGATATCCAGCACACGACCGCCCGGATGCTCCATCGCGACGATCGGCGTCACGGGGCCGACCTCGCTGCCGACGATCCCGATTTCCTCTTCCAGTTCGGCCAGGAGTTGCTCCGCGATGTCCACCGCGTCGCCGTCGCGCGCTTCCACCGAACCTGCCGGCACCGATTGCCAACAGGCCGGTCGATACACCGCATCTGCACGCCGTCGCCCGAGGACGATGCCGGACGGACACCGCAACAGGCCGTTGACGGCGAGCGCGCGGAGATGGGGCAGGGGAAATCGTTCGGGCTGACGCAGCTGGGCTAACAGGAACCGATACCGCGTCCAGTAACCGGCCACGCAGCCGGGGGACACGCTGTTCGCGATGAAGACGCGGCCGTCGAACAGATTCGGGCGTTCGCACAGAGCGTCCGCCCAGATCGCGTCGGCAAGATCGGCTTCCTCGGCGACGGCGGGCGTCCCCGTCGCCGTCACCGAGAAGCCGGGTTCGAGCCGGGTGGCGATCCACCCAGGCTCGAACCGGTCGGGAAAGGTCTCGCTCAGACCATGTCCTCGTGCCAGACATTGCGGGTCGTCGCCAGCAGCTTGCGCGCCGCTTCCGGGCCCCAGGATCCGGCCGGATAATGGTGCACGGGTGAGCATTTCTTCTTCCAGGCTTCGAGGATCGGCTCGACCCAGGTCCAGGCGGCCTCGACCTCGTCGCGACGCATGAACAGCACCGGATCGCCGCGCACCGTGTCCATCAGCAGCCGCTCGTAGGCGTCGGGATACCGTGCGCCGAAGGCCTGCTCAAAGGACACGTTGATGTTGGCCGGGCTGAGCGCCATGCCGTCGCCGCCGGGCACCTTGTTCATCACCGAAAGCTGGATGCCTTCCTCCGGCTGCAGACGGATGATCAGGCGGTTCGCTTCGAGCTTGGTCGGGAAGATCGACCAGGGTGTCTCGCGGAACTGCACCACGATCTCGCTGACCTTGTTTGGCAGACGCTTGCCGGAACGCAGATAGAACGGGACCTTGCCCCAACGCCAGCTATGCACCTCGGCGCGGATGGCGACGAAGGTTTCGGTGTCGCTCTGCTTGCCGTCGCCGAGCTCCTCAAGATAGGCCGGTACGATCTCGTTGCCGATCTTGCCGCGACCGTATTGCCCCCGCACCGCGACGTTGGGGACGTCCTCCTCGCGGATCGGCTTCAGCGCGCGCAGCACCTTCAGCTTCTCATTGCGCAGATCGTCGGCACCGAGCGAGCCGGGCGGCTCCATCGCCACCAGGCACAACACCTGCAACAGGTGGTTCTGGATCATGTCGCGCAGGGCGCCGGAATTGTCATAGTAATCGCCGCGGCCTTCCACGCCGACGGTTTCCGCCGCCGTGATCTGCACGTGCTCGATCGCGTCGCTGTCCCAGAGGCGCTCGAAGACCGGATTGGCGAAGCGCAGCGCGATCAGGTTCTGGACGGTTTCCTTGCCCAGGTAATGATCGATGCGGAAGACCTTCTTCTCTTCGAAATACGCGCCGACCTCGTCGTTGACCTTGCGGGCGCTGGCCAGATCGTGACCGATCGGCTTTTCGAGCACCACGCGGGTCTTCTCGGTGACCAGCCCATTATCGTGCAGGTTCTTGCAGATGGCGCCGTAGAGTTCGGGCGAGGTCGCGAAATAGAACACGCGGATCACGTCGGCGCGATCCTCGCCGAACAGATCGCGCAGGTTCTCCCAGGTGCTGTCGGCCTCGGCGCCGTTAACGCTGGCGAAGAACACCATGCGCAGGAAACGCTGCACCGTCTCCTCGTTCAGCGCATCACCCTTCACGAAACGGCGCAGCGCCTTGTCGGCCCGTTCGCGGAACTCGTCATGGCTCAGCTTGGAGCGCGAGGTGCCGATGATGCGGCTGTCCTCTGGGATCTGCCCGTCGCGGAAACGGTGATACAGCGCAGGCAGCAGCTTGCGCATGGTCAGGTCGCCGGTGGCGCCGAACACGACGTAGTCGAATGTGTCCACCATGTTCAATGTCGCCATCCCTCATCGCTCCTTCTGCCGACCCTCTCGGCCGGCGATACCTAACATCATTGACCGCCCGCGTCGCGCCACGGTAAGCCCCCGACCTGCGAACGATCCCGAACCCCGGTAACGGGTCGCACCCCCGCCGGATGCCCTGAACGGAGAAGTGTCATCATGCTGGACGAAGCCGACCGGAACGCCGGGCACGACGACACCCAGGACAGCACGGCCAGCGCCGTCGGCGGGATCGCCGCGGACCGGCTTCGCTCCATCATCGAGCGCGTCGAACGGCTCGAAGAGGAGCGCAAGGCGCTTGCCTCCGATATCAAGGACATCTTCGCCGAAGCCAAGTCCGCCGGGTTCGACGTGAAGGTGATCCGCCAGATCATCCGCATCCGCAAGCAGGAGCCGGCGGATGTGGAGGAGCAGGAAACCCTGCTCGACATCTACCGCCGCGCACTCGGGATGTAACGCCGCCCGCGTCCTGTCCGGCGTCTCGTCGAGACGCTGGCGGGCCGCGTTCGATCACGTTATGTTCGCGTGATGTCGTTGAACCTTCCTTTGCCGGACTGGGTGCCCTGGTGGGCGCAGCTGGTGATCCTGATCCTGGCGATCCTGTTCGGCTTCGCGTTCCTGATGATGCCGTTCGCCGTGTTCGGCCTGAAGGGTCGGCTCGACTTCTTGGAAGCGCAGCTCGACGACATCCATGCCGAGTTGCGGATGGTGGCGACAAGGCTGCCGGACCCGAATCGTGCGCCGCTGCGCGAGCCGGTATTCGAGGAGATGCCGCGTCAGGCGCTAGGGCGAAGCCCGTCCCCGGTGCAGACGCCTGAGCCGCCTTACGTGGAGCCGGCGCGCACCGAGCCACTTCATCCGTCGCCGGCTCCCCATCAGGAGCCGCAGCAGGAGCCCGCACGGCCCGCGGAGCGGTCGCCCGTGCCGCCGCGCTTCGCCGCGGTACGCGAGCCCGCGCCGCTGCGCTACACGCCGCCAGCCGAAGAACGAGTGCCCTTTCGTGACTCGGCCACTGATTGGGACGATGCGGAGTCGCCGCCGCGCCGGCCTCTGCGCGCCACGACCTTGCGCGATCCGTCCCGCGATCGCTTCCACGGGTCCACCCCGGAGACGCCGCGCGGCCCCTCACGTTCGGAGCCGACGCTGCGCTGGCCACCGCGCTAACGACGCGGATTTGTCGGACCGGACGACGATATTAGGATTTCTTTTACCGGTCTCCATGCAGTCTCGTTCCCAACGGGAAAGAAACGAGAATGCTGCATCTGTCCAACATGCCCATTGTCCGCAAGATCGGTCTCGGCTTCGCCCTGATCGTCGGTTGCGCGGCCTGTCTCGGCGTGGTTGCCGACCGCCGGATCGACATGCTCGCCAACGCGACCGACACCATGGCTGTGGAAACGCTGCCTGGGCTGAAGGCGATCGTGACGCTGGCTTACGAGACGATGCGGTTTCGCCAGAGCGAAGCCAGTCTCGCGATTAGCAATGCGGCCACGGCCCCGACGGATCTGGCGCAGCTGGCCGATGCGAGCCATCGCATCGACGAGCAGTTTGCAGCCATGGCTGCCTCCTCCAATCCGGCGATCCGGAAGGAGGGCACGGCGTTCGCCGATGACTGGAAGGCCTATCTGATCCAGGATGGGGTATATGTCGGCCAGCTCAAGATGGGGGCAATCAGCACGCCGCTGGAGAGTTTTCGCGGCCCGATGCGCGTAACCTTTGATCGTTTCGAGAATCGCCTTGCCGATTCGTTGACAACGATGCGCGCGCAGGTCGGCAAGCAGGCCGAGCGCGACGTCGCCGACGCCCACATCTCGCGCCTGTTGATCGTCGGACTGGTTCTGATCGTGATCGCCCTCTGCGTCTCGATCGGGTGGGGTATGCTGCGGACCATCTCGCGTCCGATCCTGGCCCTGGCCGATCGCATGAAGGGTCTGGCGGCGCACGATCTTCATGCGCCCGTACCATGCACGGATCGCGGCGACGAGATCGGCCGCATGGCGGCGGCAGTTCGCGTGTTCAAAGACAGCATGCTGCGCGGCGTCACGCTGGAAACGGCACAGGCCGAGGAGCGTCGGGTGCGAGAGGGGCGCGCACGCTCGCTCGAAGTGTTGGTCGACGCGTTCGAGACTAAGGTTGCCGATATGGTCGATATGCTGGCCGCCGCGGCGTCCGAACTTGAAGCGACTGCGGGCGAAATGTCATCGACGATGGAGACGACCGGACGTCAGTCCAATCTCGTGGCGGATGCGGCGAGGAGTGCTGATCAGGGCGTTCAGAACGTTGCCGCCGCGACGGAACAGCTCAGCAGTTCGGTGCGCGAGATCACCCGTCAGGTCGCCGCGAGCGCGGAACGGGCTGGTCTGGTGGCGGAGGATGCGCATCGAACCGACGCCGTGGTGACGCAGCTCGCCGATGCGTCGGGCCGGGTCGGACAGATTGTCGACCTCATCTCGTCCATCGCCGCGCAGACCAATCTTCTGGCGTTGAACGCCACCATCGAAGCGGCACGAGCCGGCGAAGCGGGCAAAGGCTTCGCCGTGGTGGCCTCCGAGGTGAAGTCGCTGGCGCAGCAAACGGCCAAGGCAACCGAGGGTGTGGGCGAGCAGGTGGGGCAGATCCGCGAGGCCACGCAGGCGGCGGTCACCGCCCTGGGTGCGATCGCCACCGGTATCGAAGATATCAGCCGGTCATCGGTGATGATCGCGGCGGCCGTGGAACAGCAGGGCGCCGCCACCGGTGAGATCGCGCGGAACGTTCAGCAAACGGCTGGAAGCACGCGCGCCGTGACCGAGAACATCGTCCAGGTCAGTCGCGCCACGCAGGATAACAATTCGGCAGCGACGCAGGTGATGGCTTCAGCCAGCGCATTGTCGCGACAATCGGAGATGCTGAACCGCGAGGTGCGTCAGTTCCTGCAGCAGGTGAAGGCGGCGTGAACGCTTTAAAGTCTGGCGATGAAACGCCTCAGTGCGTTCCCATCACCAGATCGTCGCGGTGGATCATCTCGTCGCGGCCGCGCCAGCCGAGCACCGTCTCGATCTCGTCCGAGCGGCGACCGGCAATGCGGGCGGCATCCACGCTGCCATAGGCTGCAAGACCACGCCCTAGCGTTTCGCCGGTCTCCGTCTGCACACGGACCACGTCGCCGCGTTCAAAAACACCCTCCACATGACGCACCCCTGCCGGGAGCAGCGAACCGCCCGTTTCCAGCGCGCGGGCGGCGCCATTGTCGATCATCAGACTGCCGGACGGGGGGAGGCCTGCGGCGATCCAGCGTTTCCAGGCCGTGCGGCCGCCGGGCGTTGGCAGAAACCAGGTGCAACGCGCGCCGTCGTAGAGCGCCTGCAATGGGTGGTCGGTCTTGCCGAGACCGATCGCCATGGCGCAGCCGGAGCCGGTGGCAATGGCGGCAGCCATCAGCTTGGTGCGCATGCCGCCGGAGGAATAACCGGGCGGGGGCGCGCCGCCCATGGCCTCGATCTCCGCCGTCAGCGATCCCACGACCGGCACGTGCTGCGCATCCGGGTTCGTGCGCGGATCGGCGGTGTAGAGACCATCGATGTCGGACAGGAGCAGCAGCTGATCGGCGCCGATCATCTCGGCCACACGCGCGGCGAGCCGGTCATTGTCGCCGAAACGGATTTCGGCGGTGGCGATCGTATCGTTCTCATTGATTACCGGCACGCAGCCAAGGGACAACAGCGTGTCGAGCGTGGCGCGGGCATTGAGATAGCGGCGGCGGTCCTCGGTGTCGTCCGGTGTCAGCAGAAGCTGTGCCGCGACCAATCCGTGTGCGGAAAGCGCCTGGCTCCAGCTCTGGGCCAAACGAATCTGACCGACCGAGGCTGCCGCCTGCTTTTCTTCCAGACGTAGCGTGCGCCGTTTCAAGCCGAGTGCATGACGGGCCAGCGCGATGGCTCCGGACGACACGACGATCACCTCGACACCGTGGCTCCGCAGGGCCGCGATGTCCGCGGCGACGCCGTCCAACCAGGCCGTTCGGGGGCTGGCCGCATCGGCATCGACCACCAGGGCGCTGCCGATCTTCACCACCAGCCGCCGTGCGCGGCCGAAACGCGGCAGTGCGGCGTCTTCAGCCACGCCGGAACTCGTGCACCGCATCCTGAAGCAGACGGAGCGTTTCCTTGACATGCGTATGCGTCGCGCCGGACAGCAGCACCACCTGCTTGCCGGTCGCGCGCTCCAGCGCACGGCGACGCGTGCCGATCTGCTGCGGGGTCATCGCGTCGATCTTGTTGAGCGCGATGATCTCGGGCTTTTCGGCCAGACCACCGCCATAGGCCTCCAGCTCCTCGCGAATGGTGCGCCAGGCATCCACCACGTTGCCGGCCGTGCCGTCGATCAGGTGCAACAGAACGGCGCAGCGTTCCACATGGCCGAGAAAACGATCGCCGAGTCCTGCGCCTTCATGCGCGCCCTCGATCAGGCCGGGAATGTCGGCCAGGACGAATTCTTCCGTATCGGTCAGGCGCACCACGCCGAGTTGCGGATGCAGCGTGGTGAAGGGATAGTCGGCGATCTTCGGCTTGGCGGCCGAGGCGACCGACAGGAAGGTCGATTTTCCGGCATTGGGCAGGCCGACCAGACCGGCATCGGCGATCAGCTTGAGCCGCAGCCACACCCAGCGTTCCTCGCCCGGCCAGCCCTTGTCGGCGCGTCGCGGCGCGCGGTTGGTGCTGGTCTTGAACGAGGCGTTGCCGAAGCCGCCATCGCCGCCCTTGCAGAGCAGGATACGCTTGCCCGGTGCGTCGAGGTCGGCAAGCAGAACCTCGCGCTCCTCGTCGAAGATCTGCGTGCCGATCGGCACCTGGATCAGAACGTCATCCGCGCCTGCGCCGGTGCGGTCGGAGCCGGAACCGTTGCCGCCCTTGCGAGCGCGGAAATGCTGCGTGTAGCGGAAATCGATCAGCGTATTGAGGTTGGCGACGGCTTCGAACCAGATATCGCCGCCCTTGCCGCCATTGCCGCCGTCCGGTCCGCCGAACTCGATGTATTTCTCGCGACGGAACGCGACGACGCCGTCGCCGCCATCGCCGGAGCGCACATAGATCTTGGCCTGATCGAGAAACTTCATCGCATACGGTCCGAATCGAGGTTCCGGGGCCGGATGGGCGGAACGCGGCGGGAAAGAGCAGGGGATGAAAAAGGGCCGGCCTTGCGGCCGACCCTTCTGGAAGAACCAACCGTGCGGAAGCGGTTATTCCGCGGCCAGCGCCGGGGCGTCCACCGAAACCTGCACCCGGCCTTCGGCGCGGGTCTCAAACTTCACGTGGCCGTCGACCAGCGCGAAGATGGTGTGATCGCGACCCACGCCAACATTGCGGCCGGGCTTCACCTTGGTGCCGCGCTGGCGGATGATGATGTTGCCGGCGATCACGCTCTCGCCGCCGAACTTCTTCACGCCGAGACGACGGCCGGCGGTATCGCGACCGTTGCGGGACGAACCGCCTGCTTTCTTATGTGCCATTGCCTGAACTCCTGTGCTGACTGTGCTGCCGACATCCTCAGGGCGGGCATGAGCCGCCCCTTCGGGTTCAGGCGGCGCTGATCTCGCCGATGCGCAGCACCGTCACGGGCTGGCGATGGCCGTTGCGGCGGCGGCTGTTCTGCCGGCGACGCTTCTTGAAGATGATGACCGTGTCGAGCTTGTCCTGCGCGATCACCGTGGCGGTCACGGTGGCGCCCGGAACCAGCGGGGCGCCGATCACGGCCGCACCTTCGCCGCCACCCAGGGCCAGCACGTCGGTGAAGGTGTAGGTTGCGCCCGGCTCGACATCGAGCTTCTCGACCTTCAGCACCTGCTGCGGGGTCACGCGATACTGCTTTCCGCCGGTGCGGATGACTGCGTACATGTTTGTCCTGCTTTCCGATCTCTCGAGCCCCGGCCGCCTTGTGGCGATCATGCGGAACCCCAGTCGCTTCTTATGATGGGCTCCACGCATGCGCGGAACGACGCTGTTGCCGGCGAAAAGCCTTCCTCAGCGAGCGGTGCGCATAGCCGATCGGGCTTTCCGCTGTCAAGCTCTTGCAACCGGAGCCAGGATGATCCTATAAGCCCGCCGCCACGACCTCCGGAGAGGTGCCAGAGTGGTCGATTGGGACGGTCTCGAAAACCGTTGTGGGTGCAAGCTTACCGTGGGTTCGAATCCCACCCTCTCCGCCAGAAACAAGCAAGAAAACAAACAAAATTAGCGCGTTGCTCGGGGCGTCATTCTTCATCCCATCGTCACGCGCATTTTGCGCCGTCGAGAGTCTCCGTTGGCGGGTGAAAGCTGAAGAAACAACCCGACCGTAGCGACTGACCTCAGGTGGCGATCGTTGCGTCTGACGGGTTGTGGATACCTTCGGGCGGCTCGTGACCTGACTGCTTTTCCGACAAACCGTACCTGACGCGTCACGCGATGGAGTGTGCGGTGCGGGCAGATGACTGGGTCGGCTCCTCTTCTGCTTACGGCGCAATGATGGGTGCGAAGCTCCGCACTGGTGGTCATGTCAGCCGAACGGTCGCAGTCCGCCGGTTCGGCCGGACAATCCAAGAACGCATCGCGGATACCGCGTTCGACCCGAAGCCGGTCGCAGCGCAAGACCCTGCCCCCCCTTTGTGTGTTCCGGCAGCAGATGGCGTCATGACGCGCCTGTCCGGGCCGTGTCCGTCATGCCGTCGAAGACCGGCTGATCGTTGCCCGCAGGCCGACAACCTCTTTCGCGCTGGTGGGTACGGACGGCCGATCCACGTTCACGCCGCTGATCCATGCTTTGTTTGTGTGGTGGATCAATGCCTCCGGTTGGGGCAAGCGATGTCGTTTCGGGGAAACAAGCTGCTTATCCGTGATCGTGATTCGGTTTTCCCCCAACGTTGCGGCTCCATGCCCTAGACGCATCCTGTCCGCCGTTTCAAAATCGACGCGCGGGCCGGTTTGACGGCAGCAATTCGTTTTATGGCCCCACCGCGGAGACTGGCGTTTGCAGACCGGCCTTAGCGGGCAGGTCCGGTTTGCCAGACATAGGCCGTCTCTTTTTCAATACGATGTCTCGATTATGATTGGGTTCTTGAAGGGGTTTGGTAATGGGCGATCGAGTGGACACGGACATGCTCGGCTCCGCGGAAGGGCTGATCAATCCGGTCGGGGACCATCTCGGTTTCCTGCTCCGCCGTTGCCACGCCGCCGTTCTTGAGCGTGTCACCCATGAGGTGCGCGCTTTCGACCTCCGCCCGACGGAGTTCACGGTTCTGATCGCCGTGCGTCAGAATCGGCACATCCGGCCGAGCCGTCTCGGCGAAATGCTGGGGATCAAACTCGGCAATCTCAGCCCTCTGCTGGACCGGCTTGAGGATCGCGGCTTGCTGTCCCGCCGCCGCGCCGCTGACGACCAGCGTGCGGTCGAACTGCAGATCACCCCATTGGGTCGTAGCGTGGCGACGAAAGTGACGCGCGCCGTGGATGGCCATAGCGCCATCACGGAAAACGCGATGGGCCATAGCGACTATGCCGCCTTGATCGAGCTGCTCCGGAAGCTGCTGGACATTCTTCAGCCGAAACCGGTCTGACTCGCCAAACGCAGAGATCGGCCGCCGGCAGCGAGGCTTCCGCTGCCGATCGTCTGCCTCCACTCGAAACCTGGCTGGGTGTTCAGAAGGTGAAGCGGCCACCCACCGTAGGATCCACATTGCTCCGGTTCAGGAAGCCGCTCGCCAGACCGTTGTTCACCATCGAGAGCATGGCGCCGCCATACACCTCGAACCGCTTGAATACGCGGTAATCCGCCACCACCGACACCGCGTCCAGATTGCCGGAACAGCTCGCCTGGCTAGCATCGGTGCAGCGATTGGCGGCGAAACTGTTCTGATGCTCGTGGTAATAGGCGGCATCCAGCGACAGCTTGGGCGTCACCGCGTAGCGCGCGCCCGTCCACACCACCTGGAACAGCTTGTTGCGCAGGAAGGCACCGTTGTTCACCACCGCCAGCTGGTAGCCGTAATCGTAGGTGCCGGCGATCACCGGATTGCCCGGATTGGCGTAACGGATGTTCTCGTAGCCCGCGAACAGGCTCAGCCGCTTCATCCGGTATTTCGCCAGAAGCATCACGCTCGACGTGTCGGACACTGTCGCCGCCAGGGAATTCGGGGGCGATACGCGCTGTTGCGCCGCGGTCAGGCTGGATGCGGCGATCGCGTCGTCTACATGCGAATAGATTGCGTCCACGGACAATCCGCGCAGCGTCGCACCGATATCCACCTGCACGGCACCACCGCCGCCATGGCCGTCCTTGCCGCCTTTGCCCGGTGCGTTCGGCAGCTGATACAGCACGCCGGTTCGGATCGGGCCGAAATTCACGAGGTATTTCAGCACGTCGTCGAGCCTGGCGTTCTCCGTGTTGCCCGTGCCCGCCGTCGCGCCCTGCCAGCCGATCACCGAGAAGGCATTGGACGCGAAGAGCGGATCGTAGGCGATCACGCCGTCAAGATCGAAACCGTTCTGGCGGCCGAAAGTCAGGGTGCCCAGTTTCGTGCTCAGACCGAAATAGGCGAAGGAGTTGAACACCTGCCCGTTGCGGTTGCTGTCCGCGTTGCCGCTCTGCTGGCTCAGCGGCACGCCGCTATTGCTGTTCAGCGACGCCAGTCCGTTGGAAAGGCGACCGGACGTGGGAAGATAGGTGCCCTGAGCGTCGAACACGAACGAGATGCCCGGCGCCAATGTTTCCCGGCCCTTCAGGCCCAAAGAGGAATAGCCGAGCGCATTCGGCTCCACGCCCCAGCGCGAGCGGCCGCTGTTCCTGGACACGAGATAGTTCAGCCCCGGCCCGAACGACGTGCTCAGCTTCTGGCCGTGCGACATGTAGCCGACGCCGACATCCAGCGTGCCGTAGAGCGTGATGCCGTGCCAGGTCAGCGGCGCGTAGGCGGCGATCGGGGGCGTGCCGCCGATGGTCGCCGAAGCCGGCGCGGGCGTCGCGATCTTGAGCTGGGTGATGGTGTCCGTATCGCCTGTCTGCGCCGTTTCGGCACGCTGCGCATGGGCTGCGCCGGCGAACGAGACGGTCGTTGCGGCCGTCAGCAGAACGGGAAGGAGCGAAGACCGGCGTCGGCCGGCAGAGGGGTCGCGCATGGCAACACGTCCGGTTGGAGGTTTCCTTGAATGCCCGGTTATGCTCCGGGCGCGACGGTCCCGTTGATCGGGACCGTCGCCAGAACGATCAGTGCGACGAAGCGGCCGCGGCGCCGATGCCGGTCTGCGAGCGCACGTATTGCTCGTCGAACGCGGCCCGTTCGCGCGCGGCACGCGGGGTGCGATCGGTGACCGAACCCAGCCAGCCGCCCAGGAATCCCAGCGGCAGCGAGAGGATCGCCGGGCTTTCCAGACCGAACAGCGGATGCGGGAAGCCCAGGATCGCCACCCACACCACCTTGCTCAGAATGGTCAGGCCCACCGACGAGATCATGCCGAGCCAGCCGCCCCACACCGCGCCGCGCGTGGTGAAGCCGCGCCAGTACATCGCCAGCAGCAGCACCGGGAAATTGGCGCTGGCCGCGACCGCGAAGGCGAGCGCCACCAGGAAGGCGACGTTCTCGCCCTGGAACAGGATGCCCAACACCACCGCGATCAGCCCGATCACCAACGAGGTGATACGGGTCACACGCTTCTCCGCCACGCCGCCCGGATCCTCGCCGCGACGCAGGACGCAGGCATAGAGATCGTGGCTGATCGCCGAGGCGCCGGCGATGGTCAGCCCGGCCACCACCGCCAGGATGGTCGCGAAGGCCACCGCCGACATGAAGCCCAGCATCAGATTGCCGCCCACCGCGTGCGACAGGTGCAGCGCCGCCATGGTGGTGCTGCCGCGCAGCTTGCCTGCGGCGTCGAGATAGCTCGGGTCGTGTGAGATCAGCGCGATCGCGCCGAAGCCGACCAGCGAGGTCATCACATAGAAGTAGCCGACCAGACCCGTCGCCCAGGCGATCGAGGATCGGGCCGCGCGGGCGTCGGGCACGGTGAAGAAGCGCATCAGGATATGCGGCAGGCCGCCCGTGCCGAACATCAGCGCGATGCCGAGCGAGACCGTGGAGAGCGGGTGCGCCACCAGCGCGCCCGGCGCCATGATCGCCGCGTGTTTCGGATGCGCCGTCACCGAGGCCGCGAACAGCGCGTCGAGCGAGAAGCCGAAATGCGACAGGGTCAGCAGCACGATCGTCGTGGTGCCGGCCAGCATCAGGCACGCCTTGATGATCTGCACCCAGGTGGTCGCCAGCATGCCGCCGAACAGCACGTAGAGGATCATCAGCACGCCGACGATGATCTCGGCCGCGTTGTAGGGCAGGCCGAACAGGGTCTCGATCAGCGCGCCCGCGCCGACCATCTGCGCGATCAGGTAGAACAGCACCACCACGAGGGAGTTCACCGCCGCCACCGTGCGCACCGGCCCGGGCTGCAGGCGGTAGGACACCGCGTCGGCGAAGGTGAACCGGCCCAGATTGCGCAGACGGTCCGCCAGCAGACCGACCACGATCGGCCAGCCGACCAGGAAGCCGATCGAATAGATCAGCCCGTCATAGCCCGAGGTGTAGACCAGCGCGGAGATGCCCAGGAACGAGGCGGCCGACACGTAGTCGCCGGCGATCGCCAGGCCGTTCTGGAACCCGGTGATGCCGCCGCCGGCATTGTAGAAATCGCCCACGGAGCGCGTCCGACGCGCCGCCCAGAAGGTGATGCCGAGGGTCACCAGAACGAACACCAGGAACATGCCGATCGCGGTCAGGTTCAGCTTCTGACGCACCACGGGCCCGGTCTCGAGGCCGGCGGCGAAGGCCAGCGCCGGCATGAGCAGTGCCGCCGCGGACAGGGCGGCGATCCGCCCTTTCGATGCACGGCTCATCGCGCGTGCCGTGCGACGATGGCCTGACACAGCCGGTCGAGCTGCGACGCGGAACGGCGCACATAGAACAGGACCAGCAGGAAGGTCGCGATCATCACGCCGAGGCCGACCGGCAGCCCCAGCGTCGTCGCCTGCCCGATCCGCACCCGCAGGATCTCGGGCGCCGTCACCAGCACGGCGATGTAGCCGAAATAGATCACCATGGTCGGGATCACGACCAGCAGGCCGAGACGCGCCCGGCGGGCGGCGAGAACACGGAAGTCCGGATCAGCGGCGATGGCGGCGGTGAGACCGGACCCCGTTCGTCCGGCGGGCGTTTCCACGGATGGCATGGTTTGCCTTTTTTCTGGATGATGACGTTTCCGTAACATCCAGGATCGGGCGCGGGAAGCCGGGTTCGGCCTCGCCGGCAGCGCCGATCAACGCGCCGCGCAATCCGCTTCAGAGTGTGGCATTCGCGCCGAGGCGTCTGCCATGGACCGTGCCGATCGGCAAGGCGGTGCGTGCCGCCGGGGAGACGGGGCGACGGCGTCTCGCCGACACCCCGTTCCGCGTGTCAGCCGGGCCGGGATTGCGCCAGGCTGGCGAAGATCGCCGCCACGGCCACGGCACCCGGATCGGCGACCCCGCGCAGATCCTCGGCACGGAGATAGCTCGACCGGCCGGATTTGGTCTGCACGATCTCCGCCGTCCGCTCCGCGCCGTCCTGTGACGCACGCGCCGCGTCCGCGATCGATCCGCCCCCGTCCAGCGCGCGAATCGCCGGCGCCAGCGCGTCCAGAGCCGTCCGGTCCCCTTCGGCTGCGCCGCCATGGAACGACACACGTTCCAGCCCGGTTGCCAGCGCTTTCGCCCAGTCCGCGCCGTTGCCCAGCGCCCCTCCGGCGGCGGACAGGAAGATCGACGCCACCACGCCGCTCGACCCGCCCATCGCCTTGCCGGCGGTCTGGCCGATCGCCAGCAGGGTTTCGCCCCAATGCGGCTGCACCAGACGGTCCAGTTCGGCCGCAAGGAGCGTCGCGGCGCGCGCTACGGTCGAGCCCGTATCGCCGTCGCCCACGCGCGCATCCAGCCGGTTCAAGGCGTCCTCCTGCGCGATCAGCGCCGCGAAGACGCGCGCCAGCGTGTCGCGTGCGTCGGCGCCGGTTTGCGGGCCGCTCGACGCGCCCATCTCGCCGGCACCCGGCAGGACCGGCAGCGGGATGGTGTCCGGCGCTGCCGGTGCCGTCGCCGAAGGCCAGCCGCGCGCCTCGGTCGGTGCGAGCAGTGCCGCGCGCCGTTCCTCGTCCAGCGGCAGAACGGACAAGGAGAACCCCTTCATGTCGAGCGAGGTCATCATCGGCGCCGGGCCGATCAGCAGGCCGGCGCGTCCGCCCAGCGTCCGCAACGCGCAGTCGGTGGCCACGGCCAGCTCTAGCGGCGGCAGACCACCCAGATTGTTCACCAGCAGCGCCAGAGGCCCGTCGCCTCCCGCCGCACCCAGACGGCCGAGCATGGTCACCACCGTATCCGCTGCCGATGCCACCGCGCCGCGCTCCGCACCTGGCTCGCCATGAATGCCAAGCCCCAGCTCCGCTTCGCCCGGCGCCAAACGGCTTTCGTTGTCCTGGCCGGGCACGGTGCAGGTGGACAGCGCCATGCCGATCGACCGCGTTTCTTCAGCTACCGCACGCGCCGCCGCCGTCACGCGTTCGAGACTTTCGCCCGCCTCGGCCAACGCGCCCGCGATCTTGTGGACGAACAAGGTGCCGGCGATGCCGCGCGGCTGCGCCAGATCGGGCAGGGCGATGTCGTCGCCGACGATCACCGTTTCCACACGGATGCCCGCCGCCCGGGCCCGTTCCGCGGCAAGCCCGAAATTCAGCCGGTCGCCGGTATAGTTCTTCACCACCAGGAGAACGCCCGCCGGACCGCCCACCGCCATGATCGCGGACAGCACCGCTTCCGTGCTCGGCGAGGCGAACACGTCGCCTGCCACGGCGGCGGTCAGCATGCCGCGCCCGACGAAGCCGGCATGGGCAGGTTCGTGCCCGGCCCCGCCGCCGGACACGATCGCCACCTTGTCCGGATCGCGGTCGCGTCTCAGAACGACGCGGATATCGGGGAAACCGTCCAGACGAACGAGCCGCCCACCGGCCGCCCGGAGTTCGCCCTCGATCGCATCCGCGACCAACGACGTACGCGTGTTCATCAGATGGCTCATGCCGGCGTTTCCCCGATCAAGGTCGCCGGCGATCCGGGTGGTGCCGGCCTTTCGGGCATCAAACGCCCCGTTCGGGCCTGTGTCACCACCCTCTGTCGTGGGAAGGCGGACCTCAGCGCAGCAGGTTCGCCTTCGCCAGCTCGACCACTTCGTCCCCGCGCCCGTTCAGCACCGCCTTGATCATGTAGAGCGTGAAGCCTTTGGCCATCTCGCCCGTCACCTTGGGCGGCATCGCCATTTCCATGCGCTCCACTACGGCGTCGATCACCACCGGGCCCGGATGGGCGAAGGCTTCGGCGATCCCGGCTTCCAGTTTGGCCGGATCGTCGATGCGGATGCCCTTGATGCCGGTCGCTTCCGCCATCGCGGCGAAATTCGGGTTCTCGAAGCCGGTGCCGAAATCCACGAAGCCGGAGGATTTCTGTTCCAGTTCGATGAAGCCCAGAGCACTGTTGTTGAAGATCACCACCTTCACCGGAAGGTCGAGCTGCTTCAACGACAGCATGTCGCCCATCAGCATGGTGAAGCCGCCATCGCCGGACAAGGAGATCACCTGACGACCGGGGCAGGCGGCCTGCACGCCGATCGCCTGCGGCATCGCATTGGCCATGGAGCCGTGCCAGAACGATCCGATCAGGCTGCGCTGGCCGGTCATGGTGAGATAGCGCGCGCTCCATACCGTCGGCAGCCCCACATCGGCGGTGAAGGCGGCGTCGGCATTGGCGCGCTCGCTCAGCACACGCATCACGTGCTGCGGATGCAGACGGCCGCCCGGCTTGCCGGTCGCCAGCTTGTCCAGCCCCGCGCGCGCTTCGGCATAATGCTTGGTCGCGGCGGCAAGATGGGCGTTGTCGGTCTTCTTCTGCAGAAGCGGCAGCAGAAGCTCCAGCGTTTCGCCGACATCGCCCAGAACGCCGAGTTCGATCGGTGCGCGGCGCCCCAGATTCTGCGCCCGCGTATCGACCTGCGCGATCCGTGCGCCTTCCGGATAGAACTGGCGGTACGGAAAATCCGTGCCCAGCATCAGCAGCACGTCGCACGAGCCCATGGCGTGATAGCCGGACGAGAAGCCGATCAGGCCGGTCATGCCGACATCGTAGGGATTGTCGTGTTCGATATGCTGCTTGCCGCGCAGCGCGTGCACGATCGGCGCCTGCAACGTTTCCGCCAGCTTCACCACCGCATCATGCGCACCGGCCACGCCGCCACCGCACAGAAGCGTGACGCGCTTGCCTTCGTTCAGCAGCGCGGCGAGTTGCTGCACCACCGGCAGTGGCGGCACAATGCGCGGCGCCGGCGGCAGCAACGCCGCACGACGCGCCGGCACAATCTCGGGAATGCTCTTCAGCATGATGTCGCCGGGGATCACGACCACGGCCACGCACCGATCCGCCACCGCGCGACGGATCGCCGTGTCCAGGACGCGCGGCATCTGCGCGACGCTCGACACCAGTTCGCAGTAGCCGGAACACTCGCGGAACAGCTCTTCCGGGTGGGTTTCCTGGAAGTAGCCGGAGCCGATTTCGGCGGACGGGATATGCGCCGCGATCGCCACCACCGGCACCCGCGAACGCTGTGCGTCGAACAGACCGTTGATCAGATGCAGATTGCCCGGTCCGCAGCTGCCAGCGCAGACGGCGAGTTCGCCGGTCGCTTCCGCTTCGCCGGCCGCGGCGAAGGCAGCGGATTCTTCGTGACGCACGTGCAGCCATTGCAGTTCGCCGCGACGGCGGATCGCATCGGTGAATCCGTTCAGGCTGTCGCCGACAATGCCCCAAACCCGGCGAACGCCCGCCGCGTGGAGGGTCTCGACCATCTGGTCAGCAATTGTCGGCATCGGTTTCATTCCTTCGTTTGATACGAAAAGCGCGAGCAGCACTTCAGGCGTCGCCGAACAGGTGGCACGCGTCAAGAAACCAGAGGTTCCATCGAAAAACGCAGATCAGGGTTGGTTTCTTCGGGCTTTCGGCAGGAGAAAATCGGAAGCCCGTTGATACGACGGAGAAGAATCGAAGAAACGATACTCCGGCCTATCGGGAAATTAATCGGCAAATCGCCGGAATCATTGTCTCGACGCGAGCTTTGCAGAATTCGTATGCGAGACCGAACTCCGGAACAGTATTCATTTCTGCATATGGGAGGAAGACGTTTCCAATATCGGTTCCGGGACGAGCCATCGATGGCGGAACGGCGAGAAGAACGTCATTCATCCGTCGAACAACCCGACATGGCCGACAGGTCCAGAAAACGATCCGTGCGCAGTAGCCGCGCTTATGCCGATCACGGTCGTGCCGTTGGAACGTCACCCGTCTCCGCCGCGATAATCGCAGGCGGCAGCAGCGAGGCGAAACGCTATAGAGTTCCGCTCAGGCTGCGATACAGAATGAACACACCCACGCAGCAGATCATCACCGCGAGCGTCGGCACCAGACGCTGGCCGGATGCGAGCCGGCCGGCTGCGCGCGTGCCCAGCATCATGCCTGCCGTGCCGCCGCCCACGAACAGAACTGCCAGCCACCACGCCACCATGCCGGACCAGGCATAGCTCGCCGCCGTGGTCAGCCCGAACGCGGCCACCGCGACCAGCGAGGTGGCGCAGGCGCGCTGCGCCGGCAGATGCGCCGTGCTCATCAGCCCCGGCACGATCAGAAATCCGCCGCCGATGCCGAAGATACCCGACAACAGTCCGGTTCCGGCACCGACTCCCAGAAGCCGCGAGGCGACGCCTCCGGAGATGGGCTGGGTCGCCCCGGCGGTCTCTCCGCGACGACGCAGCAGCATGGATGCCGCCACCACCAGCATGAGCAGGGCGAACAGGATCATCAAACGCTTGCCGTCGATCAGCTTGCCGGCCTGCGCGCCGATCAGCGCACCCAGAACGCCGCCGGCCGCGAACAACCCGCCGCTGCGCCAATCGACGAGGCCGCGTTTCGCATGGCCGAACAATCCCGCCGCGGCGTTCACCGCCACGGCGACCGCGCTGGTGCCGACGGCCACATGCGGACTCGGCACCCCGACCGCATAGATCATCAGCGGCACGGCCAGGATCGAGCCGCCGCCGCCGGCGAGACCGAGAACGAAGCCGACCAGACTGCCGGACCCAATATCGAGCAGAAGCTGAACGGGGTGCATCGCCGTTACGCCGGGATCATTTCGTCGTTGGGCACCAGCTCGAACTCGAACCGGAACCGTGCCGTGGCCGGATCGGCGCGGTAGCGTTCCAGCCAGGGCTCGGCATCGCGCGCCAGCGATTCCACCGCGCTCAGGATGCGCTCCACCTTCTCGTCGGTCAGCAAGGCGGACAGATTCAGGCGCGTCCAGCCCGGCTTCTGCATCTCGTCGCCGGACAGGATCGCCGCCCGTAGCTCGGCCGAGCGTTCCGCATCGATATCGAGCAGGCGATGCGCATACGGGCCGGCGCAGGCGCAGCCGCCGCGGGCCTGGATGCCATACAGATCGGACAGCAGACGGGTGACGAGCTGGGCATGGATGAAGCCGCCGCGTTTCCGGTCGCGGATGCGGAAGGCGAAGATCGGCAGGCGCCGGGCTGCGTCCGGATTGCCCAGCAGAACGATGTCCGGATGCGCCGACCAGCGATCCAGCGCACGCGCCAGCAGCGCCTCGTGGCGCCGATCCAGATGGTCCTGGCCGACCGCCGCCTTCACCGCGAAACAGAGCGCGGTGCGGATGTCGCCCACCACGTTGGGCGTGCCGGCTTCCTCGCGCGCGGCCAGATCGCTGGCGAAATCATGTCCCCAGGGCGACACGAAGCGCACGGTGCCACCACCGGCATGGCTCGGCGTGGTGCGGCGCACCGCATCCCGGCGCACGATCAGAATACCGGACGCGCCCGGGCCGCCCAGGAATTTGTGTCCGGACAGCACCACCGCATCCTTCTCGAACGGCGTGCCGGCACGCATGGCGATGGACAGGTACGGCGCGCCGCAGGCGTAGTCCCACACCGCCAGAGCGCCGTGACGCTTCAGGATCTCCGTGACGGCATCGACATCGGTCAGAATGCCGGTGACGTTGGAAGCGGCGGAAAACGACCCGACCGTGAAGCGACCGGGTGCGCGCTCGCGCAGCACCTGTTCCAGCACGGCGAGATCCGGTCCGCCTTGCGTGCCTTCGGGAATCTCCACCAGCTCCGCGCCGCTTTCGCGCCAGGGCAGGATGTTGGAATGGTGCTCGTAGGGGCCGATCAGCACCAGAGGCGGCCGGCTGGCGGCGGCATCGTCGGACACGCCCAGAAGGGAGACGAGGCGGTTCAACCCCGCCGTGGCGCCCGCACCGGCGAAGATGGTGGCGAAACGGGCATCGGCGCCGCACTGGTCGGCGATGAACTGGCGCGCCTCGCGACGCAGACGGGTCATGGCGCGTCCGCAGAACGACGCTTCGGTGTGGCTGTTGGCGTAGACGGGCAGGACCTGCTCGGCGACGAAGCTCTCGATCTGACGCAGGGCGCGGCCCGACGCCACATGGTCGGCATAGAGCAGCGGCTTCGGGCCGAGCGGACCGGGCAGGGCGATGCCGTCGCCGATATAGCCTGCCCGCAGTGCGGCGATCGGATCGGCCACGTTCAGGGCTTCGACGAAATCGGCGATCCGCGGCTCACTGCCGTCCATGGTCATCCTCCCGAACTGATGACGGAACGATGACACGGGTTCCGCGAGAGGTTTTCCCCTATTTTTGCACGGAAGGGTCCGATTTGTGGTCATATGACCACCATGAAACCTCAGATCGACCATATTGATCGGCAAATCCTGCGTGCCCTGCAGGAATGCGCCACCTTGTCTCAGCGCGAACTCGCCGAACGGATCGGCTTGTCGCAGAATGCCTGCTGGCGCCGCCTGAATGCGCTGCGCCAGTCGGGACTGATCACCGGCGACGGAATCCGGCTCGACGCCGTCCGGCTCGGTCTCGGTCTCACCGTGTTCGTGATGATCCGCACCCGGCACCACAACCGCGAATGGCTGCAGGAATTCCGGCGCGTGGTCTGCGCCATCCCGAACGTGATCGATTTCTACCGGATCGCCGGCAATTACGATTATCTGATCAAGGTCGTGGCGGAGAACATGGACGCGTTCGACCGCGTCTATCAGCGGCTGATCGAGCGGATCGAGCTCGACAGCGTGACCTCCTACATCACCATGGAATCGATCGCGGATTCCCGGCCGCTCCCGGTTTGAAGCGCGCGTCGATCCGGCCCGGCGGTGCGAGTACTACTCGCGCGCGTGGCCGAAATCGGAATTGCGCCGGCCGGGGCCGGACCGCGCAGTGCCGCGCAGGGCGGCCTGGATGCGGTCGATCAGCTCGCTGCGCTTGTAGGGCTTGCCGAGCACCTCCTGCGCCACGCGCTGCGGCCCATCGATCGACATCTCGTCATTGTATCCGGTGGTCAGGATCACCGGGATCTGCGGCGCACGCTCGCGGATCTGCTCGGCCAGCACGAGGCCGTTGGCGCCACCGGGCATCAGCACGTCGGAGAAGACGAGGCTGAACGGGTCGTTTCTTTGCCCCGCATCCTCGAACAGTTCCAGCGCTTCCTCCGCGCTGTGCGCCATGCTGACGCGATAGCCGATATCCATCAGCGTCTCGCGCGCCATTTCGGCGATCTCGCGGCTGTCGTCGACGACCAGGATCAGCGGCACCGGCGTGCTCTGCGAGAGCGGTCTGGCCTGATAGCCGCGACGGTCCGACGGCTCGGCCCGCTCCTGCTCCGCCTGCATGCGCGGAAAGGACATGCGGATCGTGGTGCCCTGGCCCGGCGCGCTTTCGATCTCCAGATGTCCGCCCGATTGCTGCACGAAGCCGTGCACCATCGCGAGACCCAGCCCGGTGCCCTGGCCCACGCCCTTGGTGGTGAAGAACGGCTCGGTGGCCCGGGCGACGATGTGCGGCGGCATGCCGGCGCCCTCGTCGGTCACGCAGAGCTGCACGTACTCGCCCGGTTCCAGCCCATGCGCGCCGACCGGCCCGTCGGTGCGGATGGTGCGTGTCGTGACCACGATGTTGCCGCCGCCGGGCGAGGCGTCGCGCGCGTTCACCACAACGTTCAGCAGCGACATCTCCAGATGGTTGGGATCGATGCGGATCCTGGGCAGGCGGCGCTGCAGATTCAGGTGCAGATCGACCTTGTTGCCGGCGGAGGTCTCCAACAGTTCGGCGAAAGACAGGATCAGCTCGCTCAGATCGACGCCCTTCGGCTCCAGACGGGTGCGCCGGGCGAAGGCCAGCAGCTGGCGGGTCAGCTTTGCGCCGCGCTCGGAGGCCATCATCGCGGCGCTGTGATGCCGCTCGAACGCCGCGTCGTCGTGCCGCTTGGCCTGCATCCGCTCCAGGCTGCCGTCCAGCACCTGCAACAGGTTGTTGAAATCATGGGCGAGGCCGGCGGTGAGCTGGCCGATCGCCTCCATCTTCTGCGCCTGACGCAAGGATTGCTCGCTGTCGCGACGCTTGGTCACGTCGAGCTGGCTAGCGAAGAAATAGATCAGCTCGCCGCTCTTGCTGAACACCGGACCCATGAAGATGGCGTTCCAGAACGGCGTGCCGTCGCGGCGGTAGTTCAGGATCTCCAGAGCGATCGGGCGGCATTCGGCGATCGCGTCGCGCAGCTGCTTCACTGCGCCCGGATCGGTGCCGGCGCCTTGCAGAAAGCGGCAATTGCGCCGGATCACCTCCGCTTCCTCGTAGCCGGTGAGGTCCAGGAAGGCATTGTTGGCGAACACGATCGGGCAATCCGGCAACTTCGGATCGGCCAGGATCATCGGCATGCGCGTCATCTCGACGGCGGCGAAGAAGATGTTGCCGCGATTGTCGAGTGTGGAATCGGTGATCTCGGCCTGACGCCAGTGATGCAGGCCGGGATTGCCCAGCGGGTCCTGGCCGGCCTGGTCCATGGTCCCCTGGGCGGGAATGCCGGTGGCCGACGCGTCGTCTGGGGTGTGGTCGTCCATCTATCGGGCATCCTGTCGGGCGAAGAACGCGCTCCGGCCGGTGTTCGGCCAGCGATCGAAGGCCAAGGTCGCGTCTACAGGATTCCCCGCCCGGAAACCATGCCGTGCGGCCTGTCGGCGCGCGGTGGCCTCTTCACGAGATCGCGGGCTGACCGGCCGGCCGCGCCACCGCTTCTGGTTCCGGTCGATCTGTTGCTCCGAATGCCGCGCGCTCATGGTTTCGACAGCGCATCGGCGTAACGATCGTTCCGCCGGCTGTCCGCTTTCCCGCAATACCGGCGCGGTCGGCGCTCTCAGGCCGAAGCGGCCGCGACGTCCGGCCGCCGCGGCGACACGCGCAGCCGGATCGGCGCGGTCGGCCGCAAGGTGATGGCCATGCGGGACCGTGGCGGCACCGGGTCCACGCTCTGCAGATCGAGCCGCCGCACCAGAGTCGACAGGACGATCACCGCCTCGTGCAGGGCGAAGGCCGATCCGATGCAGGCCCGGGGCCCCGCGCCGAACGGCATGAAGCTCAGGCGCGGCCGCGCGGCCACGGCGTCGGGCAGGAACCGATCCGGGTCGAACACGTGCGGGGCAGTCCACCACGGCGCACGGCGATGGATCGCGAACACGGGCACCATCAGCAGCGTGTCCCGCTCCAGCGCGACGCCGCCCAGTTCGAACGGTCTGGCGACCCGGCGCGCGAACATCGGCGCCGCAGGGTAAAGGCGCAGCCCTTCCTGCACCACGCGCATCGCCAGGGGCAGGGCGGCCACGTCGCCGGGTTCGGCGGCGTCGGCTTCGCGTTGAAGCTGGCGCACGATCTCCGGATGGCGCGCCAGCAGGTCAAGCGTCCAGGCCAGCGACAGGGCGGTGGTCTCGTGCCCGGCGGCGACGAAGGTCAGCAGATTGTCCACGATCTCGGTGTCGTCGAGCCCGCGCCCTGTTTCCGGGTCGGCCGCCTCCATCAGCAGCGACAACAGATCGTCCCGCCGCTCGCCTTCGCGCCGGCGCTGCGCCACACGGGCGCCGAGCTGGTCGCGCAGGGTCGCGGCCACGGCGATGCCGGCGCGCTGTCCCGGCAACGGCGCCCAGGACGGAACGCCGAGGATGTTGGCCAGATTGGCCCAGCGCGTGTGGTGCAGATAGCGCTCCATCCCCTCCGCCGTGGCCTGGACGTCGAAGCCCTCGCCGCCGGACAGCATGGTGTCGACGATGATGTCGAAGGTCGCATGCATGGTCTCCGCGCCGATATCTACCGGTCCCCGCGCGCCCGCTTCCGCCAGGCGCCCGGCGGAGCGCTCGGCGGCCGCCACCATGGCCGGGGTGAAGCGGGGCAGGGTGGCGGCCCGGAACACAGGCGCGATGGTGCGTCGCTGCCAGCGCCAATCGTCGCCCTCCGCCGTCAGCAATCCGTTGCCCAGCGCAGGACCGAGCGGACGACGCACGGTCTCGCCCTTGTCCAGATCGGCGGCATGGGCGACCAGCGCCTCCTGCACCAGGGACGGCCCCGTGAGATACACCACGGGGCGACGCAGGAGGCGGCGTTGCACCAGATCCTCGGTAAAGATCTCCGGCGGCAGGCCGTCCAGCGGATTGCTCATGGTGGCCCGCACGACGCGGCCGAA
Source organism: Lichenicola sp. GTC18331 (assembly GCF_055386855.1). Lineage (NCBI taxonomy): Bacteria > Pseudomonadati > Pseudomonadota > Alphaproteobacteria > Acetobacterales > Acetobacteraceae > Lichenicola > Lichenicola sp. GTC18331. Next base: position 3,030,736 of record NZ_AP045015.1, read on the forward strand.
ACCGATGGTGCGTCCGGCGGCGCTTCGAAGGTCGGTCCGCAGGCGGCGCGTCGAGATGGTCATGGCGGTCGCCATCCTCTAAGGTGTCTACCTTAGAAAGTACTTAAGGTGTCCACCTTAGATGAGCAAGCCCGTTTCCGGATCGCCGCGCGGCCAGACCCGCGCGCGGATCGTCGACACGGCCTGTGCCCTGTTCAACGAGCACGGCGCCGAACGCACCACCACGAAGGCGATCGCCGAGGCGGTCGGCATCAACGAAGGCAACCTCTATTATCATTTCCGCACCAAGGAGCTTCTGGTCCTGGCAGTGTTCGAGCGCTTCGAGCGCGCTGCGCAGGACCTGCTCTCGGACCGGGACCCGGATGGCGTATTCGACCAGGACCGGCGACTGCGCGGCTGGTTCGAACTGACCTGGTCCTATCGCTTTCTGTTTCGCGACACGGTCGGGCTGCAGGCGATCGCGCCGGCGTTGACGGCACGACTGCGCCGATTGTCCATTCGGCTGCAAAGCCTGGTGAAGGCGATGATCCAGACGCTGTCGGACGCCGGAATGCTGCGGATCGTACCGGAAGAGCGCGACCGTCTGCTCGACAATCTCTGGATCGTGGCCAGTTACTGGATCGCGTTCCTGGTCACCCATCGCGGTGTGAAGCAGATCGCGCCCCGGCACCTGGAGTGGGGCTTCGCGCAGGTCAGGAGTTTGTTCGTTCCCTATCTGTCAGATGCGGCTGGTCTGTTGGTCGGAGTTCGGACCACGCCGCCCAGAAACCACCTTTGAAAGCGCGATCCGCGCGCGCGAACCGAGGGTAATGGCGCGTGGCTTCCGCGGGGGTTCGTGGCGCTTCGCCTCCCCGTTCGGCGGCAAGGCGGGGATGCAAATATCGTTGGTTTGCAAAGTGTTAACCAAGCGGAGGAAAAGTTCCTTTCTCCGATTCAATTATTCCGCTCGCAGAGATTTGATGATAAAATAACGGCTCCTGTTACCCCAATCGACGCCGGTGGCCATGTCGTCCGATCTGATCGCCGTGATCGAACCGAAGATTCTCGTGTCCTTGATCTGCACCCTTAACGTGGTGCCGTGCTGGCTCCTGCGCAGGGACCTGCAGGACCGGTCCGTCCGGTCGTTGAACGAGGCGACCCTCGCATTCGGCGTCGGCCTGCCTCTGCTGCTGTTCAAGGCATGGCTGCCGACATACGCCGCATTGATCGTCGGCAATATGTTGATCCTGGCCGCGATGACGCTGCTGTGGCTGTCCGTGGCAGCGCTGGTCGGCCGGCAGGTGGATCGGCGTTTGGTGCTGGTGGCGCCATTGATCTGGCTCGCCTGCTGGTTGTCGCCCTGGTTCAGAATCGAGCGGGATCTCCGGGTCGCCTTCTTCTGCGCCGTGTCGGCACTGCTGATCGCGCGCCCGGTGATCGACCTGCTGTGTACGAAGCGACGCGGCCTGCCGCAATCCTTGCTGATCCTGATGGGGTCGCTTCATGCGCTGGCCAGCGGCGCGCGCGTCGTGCTCGCGATCCGGCACGCTCCGTTCGCACATTCTCCGCTTTGGGTCATGCTGACCCAGATCAATACGCTGGCCTACATGATGTTGTGGCCGGCACTCTGCACCATTCTCCTGAACAGGGTGTCTCTGGAAGCTGAGGCGGCGCGCGGGCGGCGCGACGAGTTGTCCGGCCTGCTGAACCGCCGTGGACTTCTGTTCGAGATCGATCGCGTGGGCCCCGGCACGGTTCTCCTGTTCGACATCGACCATTTCAAGCGCATCAACGATCAGCATGGCCATGCCGTCGGCGACGAAGCGATTGTCGCCTTCGCCGTTCTGGCGGAGCGGGTTCTGGGCCCGGATCTGTTGCTGGGCCGGATCGGTGGCGAGGAGTTCGTGGCCTTTCTCCCGGTGCGGCATGACGCCGCCCGCGACGCCGTCTCGGCCATGGAGGCGGCCGATCGCGTCAGGGTCGCCTTCGCCGCATTGCGGTCGTTCGGATCGCTCGCCACGACGGTAAGTGTTGGTATCGCCTCGCCGCTGGCGGGCGAGGCACTCGATCGCCAGCTCGCCCGCGCCGACCGCGCGCTTTATCTGGCAAAGCGTCGTGGCCGGAACCGGGTGGAGCTGTACGATGGCCCTGCATCCGCCGGTCCCGTCGGCGCTGCCGACATCGACGCGGACGACCCTCGCCGCCTGCCGGTCGACTCGGCGCCCCGGATGCTCCAGGTCGCCTGACGCGATTCGCGACGTCGCCCGGGCTTCGCTCACGGAAAATCGTTGGCTGTGAATACCGGGGAAAGCGGCAGCTAGCGGCTTGACCGGAAAGCCTCCCGGCACTGGGACGGGTCGCGGCGCCTCTGCCACACCCCAACATAATCTGGGGTCAAGACCTTAAAACGGACCCCATATATAGCGTAATCTCCTTGCAACGGACGCCACATGGCGTTGTTCATCCGGTTCGCGCGCCATTCCAGGCCGGCCGGTTTTCGATCCATTCGAGGGAGCATCGCATGACGCTGAACGACGCCGTGGAGTCCGATCTCCTGGAGACCGACACCTCGTCCTCCGGCTCCGCGCCGTCCAGCCGCGGACAGGAGCTGGACGGGCAGGGCACGATGATCGACGTGGTGCAGCTCGAAGGCCACCATCCGGTGCGCGTCGACCGTTCGCGCGATGCGCTGCTGACCGATTTCGGCCGCGCCACGCTCGACAACCGCTACCTCCTGCCCGGCGAAAGCTATCAGGACCTGTTCGCCCGCGTGGCCTCCTATTACGGCGACGACGCGGCGCATGCACAGCGCCTCTACGACTACATCTCCAAGCACTGGTTCATGCCGGCCACCCCCGTGCTGTCCAACGGCGGCACCACGCGCGGCCTGCCGATCTCCTGCTTCCTGAACGAAGCCTCCGACAGCCTCGACGGCATCGTCGGCCTGTGGAACGAGAACGTCTGGCTCGCCTCCAAGGGCGGCGGCATCGGCTCCTATTGGGGCAATCTGCGCTCCATCGGCGAGAATGTCGGCCGCAACGGCAAGACCTCCGGCGTCATCCCCTTCATCCGCGTGATGGACAGCCTGACGCTGGCCATCAGCCAGGGTTCGCTGCGACGCGGCTCGGCCGCCGTCTACCTGCCGATCTGGCACCCCGAGGTGGAGGAGTTCATCGAGATCCGCCGCCCCACCGGTGGCGACCCGAACCGCAAGGCGCTGAACCTCCATCACGGCGTGCTGATCTCCGACGCCTTCATGCGTGCCGTGGAAGCCGACGAGGATTGGGCGCTGCTGAGCCCGAAGGACGGCTCGCATATCCGCAAGGTGTCCGCGCGCGGCCTGTGGATCCGTCTGCTCACCGCCCGCATGGAGCAGGGCGAGCCATACATCATCTATTCCGACCATGTGAACAACGCGCGTCCCGAGCACCACAAGCTTGCCGGGCTGGAGGTGAAGACCTCCAACCTCTGCGCCGAGATCACCCTGCCGACCGGCATCGACCAGCATGGCGAGCAGCGCACCGCCGTGTGCTGCCTGTCCTCTCTGAACCTCGAGACCTGGTTCGAATGGAAGGATCACCCGCTGTTCGTGGAAGACGTGATGCGCTTCCTCGACAACGTACTGCAGGACTTCATCGACCGCGCCCCGGACGAGATGGCCCGCGCCAAATACGCCGCCGCCCGCGAGCGCTCGGTCGGCCTGGGTGTGATGGGGTTCCATTCCTTCCTGCAGTCGCAGAACGTCCCGTTCGAAAGCGTCATCGCCAAGGTCTGGAACCGGCGCATGTTCGCGCAGATCCGCGCCCAGGCCGATGCCGCCTCGCGCATGCTGGCCGAAGAGAAGGGCCCGTGCCCGGATGCCGCCGAATACGGCGTGATGGAGCGCTTCAGCCACAAGCTGGCGATCGCCCCCACCGCGTCGATCTCGATCATCACCGGCGCCACCAGCCCGGGTATCGAGCCGATCGCCGCCAACGTGTTCCTGCAGAAGACGCTGTCCGGCTCGTTCACCGTCCGCAACCGGCATCTGCAGAAGCTGCTGGCCGAGAAGGGTCAGGACACCGACGAGGTCTGGAGCTCCATCACCCTCACCAAGGGCTCGGTGCAGCATCTCGACTTCCTGACCGACCAGGAAAAGGACGTCTACAAGACCGCCTTCGAACTGGATCAGCGCTGGGTGATCGAACACGCCGCCGACCGCACCCCGTTCGTCTGCCAGAGCCAATCGGTGAACCTTTTCCTGCCGGCCGACATCCACAAGCGCGACCTGCACCAGATCCACATGCTGGCCTGGAAGCGCGGCATGAAGAGCCTGTACTACTGCCGTTCGCTCTCCATCCAGCGCGCCGACACCGTCAGCGACATGCTGACCAAGCCGATCAGCGCCGATGGTCCGGCGAAGCCGGCGGCGACCAGCACCACGAACTATGAAGAATGTCTGGCCTGCCAGTAAGGATCGCAGGGCTCTGCCCTTCACTCCTGTTGATTTAGTTTGCTTTGAACGCAGACTTTCGGAGACCAGGACGACGACTTGCGGGGAATGTCTGACCTGTCAGTAAGGACCGGCCGGCCGGAGACTTGACCCCCTGGGAACCACGTCGGAGATTGACCATCGAAACGGAGGTCTTTCCCGGGTGCCGGCTTGTTCAGTCGTGTCCAATCGGACCTGCGCGGGACAAACTTGCCTCTAGCAACGTGAGGATGGACCGATGAGTAATGTACCCGTTGGGGACGTAGATATCCTTGCGATGACCCCAAAGCAGTTTTTCGCATTGATGCAGGAAGACAGGCCGACGACGTGCAGCGTCTCCCAGCCCGGCTGGGACGCAGCGTGGAACCGCTCGTTCGCGCCTCCGCCCGCTGTTTCTCCTTTCGGTCGTCCTCATGTCGATCCAATCATTCCAGTCAATCCATTCGCACCGATTGATCGCGGCAACGAATGGCTCAAGGATCATACCTACGTCGACATGTTCGGTTGGAAGGATGCCATTCTCGACGGCCGGACGGCTATCAAACAGGTGATGCTGCTTGGCATCATGGGCGATGCGTATCTGACCAAAAACAAGGCGGGTGCAGAAGTTGTCATATTTAAGGGCTACGCGGGCTTGCGTGAGAAGCTGCCCGGAACCCGCTATCTGAGGGAAAATCCAATCGTCCACGCGGCCGACTTTGTGATTGGCCACAAAGAAATGCTGGAGGAAGCTGGAAAAGCGACAAAGGTCGCAATCATATGTTTCGTTGCCTGGGACATCGTACACGAGTGTCTGCAGGATAAACCAGATATGACCCGTCTAGGGATAACGATCGTCAGCGATATTCTTCAATCTGTCGCGGCGACATATGCTGGAGTAGCGGTTGGTGTCATCGCGACACTTCTTGGGGCGCCAGTCGTCTTCAGTTTTTGCATCGTAGCGGCGGTGACGTTTGGTGCCGGAATCGTCGTTGCTAGAGAGGTCGATAGATATAAGTTGGTTGAAAAGGCTGTGAATTTAGCGAAGAGTATAGAAAAGTCAGCAGTGGTAGAGAGTTTCATAAAATTTGCCCAAAAAGCAAATAAGAGCTACATGGAGATGCATACATCTCCGATGGCCTACATGAGTTATTGAAATGATGAACATAAGGAAAGCGGTTATAGCAAAGACACCAAGAAACAAACCGTTAATAACCTTTGGATTCTTTACAATTCTATCAATTGCTTGCTTATATTATATAATATTTAGTGTAGTTCCAGAATTGCGTCTATTAAACGGAATAAATAATAATGTAGAAATCAACGAGCTAACCGTTAAATCTGTATCTATATTATCATTTGTTTTTATAGCTATCGCTTTTGTTATCGCGGCAATAAGGAATAATACAAAATCCCAACCGCTTGAGGTTTCAATCGTAATATTTTCCTTCTGTTTTTTTCTGATCTTTGTAATTTTCTCAACGCCTATATTGATGGTCATGGCAACTGTCAATGGTTATCATGTAGATCACTACGTTTCGGAGCATCGTGGAGGCTATTATACTTTCAAATTGGACGGGTAATAACTAGCGCCAGCTCCTGGCGAGTGTGTCGCGTCCGCCTTTCTGCTACACTCCCGCCCATGACCCAGTCTCCGGCCGAAGCCGCGATCCAGGCCTCCGGCCTCCATGTCGAACAAGCGGAAATGGACCGCCTCGCGCGCCTCATCGCCAGGCGCCTGCCGGCCGACGCCGAGTCCGTTGCCGCTGCCCTCTGCGAGGTCCGCCGCAAGGGCTGGACCGCGCGCCTCATCGATCGCACGCAGCGCGCAGGCTCCATCTGGGTCCGGCGCGAGGACATCGTCGCCGCCACCGATACGGTGCACGACCCCGAGCCCGCCGACGACGCGCTCGACACCGCTCTCGACAGCGTGGTGCAGGATCGCCTGCGCGCCTTCGGCGCCACGGCGGAGGAGGCCCTCGACGCGCTGCTGGCCGATCTGTTCGACAGCGGTGGCCGCGTTCTTTCCGCCCCGCAGCACGAAGCGCTCACCCTGTCCGTCGCCCGCGCCTTCGGCCTGTCGCCGCGCGGACGCTTCGTGGAGATCGCGCTCGCCGACGAGGCTCGCCGCCGCGAGGAGCGTCACGCCGCCGAAACCACGGCGCGTCGCAAACGGCGCGAGGAAGTGCGTCGCCTGCGCGATTGGGAAAACTCCCTGGTCGCGTTCCGCGAAGTGCCGATGCTGCTCGGCTGCTCGGTCAAGGAAGCGTTGCGCTGGGTCGCGGCGGATCGCATTCCGGTCGCGCGCCGGATTCCCAAGCGCAACGCCCCGGGCGGCGAGATCTGGGAGTTCGACCCCGCCGAGATCGCGGCGCTGCAACCGCGCGTCGCGCTCTGGCGCGAACAGGAAGGCGGTGCTACAGCCCCGGCCAAGCCGTTCGTGCTGTCCGGCGGCAAGGCCGCCAACGCCGCCATCGCCCGCGTCGCGGCGCTCGATCGCTACGCCGCCCATTTCTCCACGGCGCGCGCGCTGAAGCGTCGCATCACCCTCGTCACCGGCCCCACCAACAGCGGCAAGTCGCACACCGCTCTAGAACGGCTCAGCGGTGCCGGCAGCGGTCTCGCGCTCGCCCCGCTGCGCCTGCTGGCGCACGAGTTCCGTGAAGCGCTGGAAGCACGCGGCGTACCGGCTTCCCTGGCAACGGGCGAGGAACGCATCACCATTCCCGGCGCCAGACATCTCGCCGCAACGGTCGAGATGTGCCCCCTGCACAATCCGGTCGATGTCGCTTTGGTCGATGAAGCGCAGATGCTGCACGACCCCGATCGCGGTGCGGCCTGGACCGCAGCGATCATGGGCGCGCCCGCGCGCGATCTGTTCGTGCTCGGCTCGCCGGAATGCGTTCCGATGGTCCGTCGCATCGCCGAACTCTGCGGCGATCCGCTCGATGAGATCACGCTGGAACGCAAAGGCCCGCTTCATGCCGCCAAGGAGGCCGTGCCGCTGCACGAACTCGGCAAGGGCGATGCGCTGATCGCCTTCTCGCGGCGCGACGTGCTCGATTTTCGTGCCGCGCTGCAAGCGAAAGGCCGTCGCGTCGCCGTGGTCTATGGCGCGCTCAGCCCCGAGGTGCGACGCGCCGAAGCTGCGCGCTTCAACGGCGGCGAGGCCGATATCCTGATCGCCACCGATGCGATCGGCATGGGTCTCAACCTGGACATCAGACGCGTCGTGTTCGGCGCCCTGCGCAAGTTCGACGGCACCCAGAGCCGCGACCTGCTGCCGCAGGAAGTCAAACAGATCGGCGGGCGCGCGGGGCGCTTCGGCAAGCACGAGGCCGGCATCGTCGCCGTGCTCCAGGGGGCCGGCAGCCCGTCTTTCGTCCGCGCCATGCTCAACGCGCCTCCCACGGAGATCGCCGAACTGCGCCCCCTGGTGCAGCCCGACGCGGATATCGTCCGCGCCGTCGCCGGCGAGATCGGCACGGATAGTTTGTTCGGCGTGCTGGCCCGTATCCGACGCGCGGTTCTGCGGCGCGACGATCCGAACTATCGCCTGTCGGACATGAGCCAGGCCTTTGCCGTCGCCACGGCGCTGGAAGGCATCGAGGGTCTCGATCTGATCCAGCGCTGGACCTATGCGCTTTGTCCGGTGGACGAGCGCGACAACGGCATCCAGCGTCTCGCCGTCTGGGCCGGTGAACACGCGGCGGGGAGGGGCGTCCCCGTGCCCGGCGGTTCGCGTCTGCCGCCGCCGGAACGCGCGACGCGCGACGAACTCGAACGTGCCGAGAAGCGTCACAAGCGCCTCGTCGCCTGGCGCTGGCTCGCGCTGCGCTTCCCCGAAGCCTATCCGGCTTTGGCGGAAGCCCAGCTTCTCACCGCCAAACTCGACGGCTGGATCGAGGCGGTGCTTCGACAGCAGCAGGCGCAACGCCGACGATAAGGGATGCGCATGGCGGTCGCGCAGCCCGGAGCCTGTCGCCGCCGTCATCGCTAGCCGTGATCGACGGTTCCCGGGCGCAGGACGGTCGATGACGGGGCATGGCTGGTCTACGGAAAGTATTCGCGTTCGTCACCATGTAGAGGATCTTCTTCGCAATACAGAAAGATTTGTTACTGTAGAATAGATTATCAATATTGCCTATGGTGGCATAAATCGTTTGTTAACCATCGGGAACTACAATGGGCGTTCAATCTTCCGAGTGAACGTCGTTGTCCACCAGGTTCCGTCAGCGCGGTTTCCGACTTCCCGGCATGATCGTCCCCCTGACGATCGTGTCGCTGGCGAGCCCGGCGTTCGGAGCCGATCAGCGATCGGCGCTCGACCCGCAAGATCTGCAGATCCTGGCGCGCGTCCTGGCCTTTCAGACGACGCCGTCGACCGGAAGCGTGAAGCTGGCCGTCGTGTTCAATCCGGCGAATCCCGGTTCCGTGACCGAAGCCAGGGATATTCTCGCCACGATCGCCGACGGCGTGGTCGCCGGCAATATCGTTTTCCAGGCCCGCTCGATCTCACAGACCGATCTCGCGACGCTCGACCATGTCGATGCCGTACTCTCGACGCAGGGCGTCGATGCCGAGGCGCTCCGGCAAGCCCTGCTGCGACTGCATGTTCCTTGCCTGACGCTCGACCTCACGCAGGTCACGCGCGGAGGCTGCATGGTGGCGATCCGCAGCGCACCGTCGGTCAGCATCGTCTTCAATCAGGCGAATGCCGATGCCGCCAGGGTCCATTTCGCGACCGCCTTTCGGATGATGGTGCAGGAACTATGAAGCTGTTGCGGACCGCGAGCGCCGTCAGCCTGTTCGTTCTTCCCTTGGTCGGCGGTCTTGCCGAACCGGGCGCAGCGCGGGCGCAGGCGATCGATTACGACGCCTACCAGCAGCTGTTCGGCGAGCCTGTGACGGCGTCGGCGACGGGAAAACCGCAGCGGCTGAGCGAGACGCCGGTCGACATGGAGATCGTCACCGCCGACCAGATCGCCCGTTCCGGTGCCAGGACGCTCCCCGACGTGCTTCAGTATGTCGCAGGTATAAACGTCCGTCAGTACGGCATGCAGGACGCGTCCGTCAGCATTCGCGGCGACGATGTTGCCCTCAATCGTCGCGTGCTCGTGCTGCTCGACGGTCAGCAGGTCTACGAGGATGGCTTCGGACTGACGGTGTGGTCGGCCATCCCGGTCGCGCTGGACGAGATCCAGCAGATCGAAGTGATCAAGGGGCCGAACGCGGCGCTCTACGGCTTCAATGCCGTTTCCGGCGTGATCAACATCCTCACGCGCGATCCGCTGCACCACCCGCAGAATACCGCGACTGTACAAGCCGGCACACAGAACCAGACCTATGGCGATGTGGTCGGAACGGTCGGCCATGGTCGCGGATGGGCTGTGCGCCTGGCGGCGCAGGGCTATCGATCGACCGAATTCGATGGCGAGCAGGCAAGCATCGAGCGGCTGCAGCCGAGGAGCGGAATGGTCTCGGCCGATGGCCGGTTCCAGGTCCTGCCTTCGGTGGAGTGGGATGTCTTCGGCGCTTTGTCGAGCCTGATCAGCGCGTACTACGTCGATCTCGGACGCTACAACCCATCGACTTTCCGGACCAACGTGGTGCGCAGCCGGATCGCATACGACTCGCCCCTGGGGCTGCTGCATGTCGACGCCTTCCGGAACGAGGACCGCGTGGCAGTCGACTATAGCGGCATCGGAACGGACTGGCGGGAGGACACCATCCTCGTCACCGGCAGTGACCTGATCAAGACCGGCACGCACGCGTTCCGGATTGCCGCCGAGTATCGGAACAGCGACGCAGCGTCGCTGCGCGCCTTTCGCGGTCATATCGGCTACGAGGATGTTGCGGGTTCGGGCATGTGGGAGTGGTCGCTCACGCCCTGGATCCACCTCACCAATGCCGTCCGTGTGGATACTCTGTTCCTGGGTCATGTCGGGCCGGTTTTCACGTTTCCCGTCCTCGGCACTCCGATCCACGACACGCAGCTGACCGTGCCGAGTTTCAACAGCGGTCTGGTACTGCAGCCCGACGATCTCGACACGCTGCGATTCACCGTGAGCCGTGCGGCCCAGCTTCCCAGCCTGGTCGATTTCGGCCTGGCCGTTCAGGCAGGGCCGGTCGTGGTTTCCGGCAACTCTTCGCTCACGCCGTCGGTGGCCACGAACTACGAGATGGATTGGGATCGTCCATTGCCCGGCTGGCTTTCGACCCTGCGCCTGTCCGCCTTCGCCCAGCATACCCGGGCGACGATCGGGGCCCCGTTCGGCTCCGGTTACACGCCCCTGCCGAACGGGCAACTTGTGCTGCTGGCGCGCAACGCCGGCGATAGCGACGAGGCCGGCGGGGAAGTGACCGTCCAAGGACACAGCCGGACCGGCTTGCGCTGGAATCTCAGCTACGCCTTGGCGGCAGTGGCCGATCGCTCATCGCAATCCGTTCTCGCCACGATGCCGTCGGTGAACTATCAGCGCCAGACTCCGGTCAACGCCGTCAACGTCGGCATCGGTTATCAATGGCGCCAGTTCGACGTCGATTTCCAGGCACGGTGGCAGTCGCACTACCAGGATTTCCGTATCGACACGAACCCCCTGCTTGCGGTGCCGGTCACGGTCGCGAACTACGTCACGATGCGGCTGCATGCGGCCTATCGGCTGACGCGTACCCTGACCGTGTCCGCGACCGCGGATCAGTTCAATCGCCGGCAGATGCCGACCACGGGCGGGGTTCCCTCCGATCGTCAGATCGTCGGGGGTTTGAATGCCGCATTCTGAACGGGAGCACGGAGAATGATCCATCTGCTCGCGCAGTTGAGCAGACAGGCCGACCATCCGGCCTCTCTGCTGGCACTGGTCGCGGCCATCGCCGGCGGCTTGCTGCTGGTCCGATTGCTTCGGGGTGAACGACCTGATGGTCAGCCGCGGCGGTCGTCCGTCGCGGTGGTATCCAGCTTCGCAGGTGCCACGTTGGTGGTTGCGTCCGGCGTCTTCCGGATCGCCTTCGTCGCGGGCTTTCCCCGTGTTCCCTTTGTTGTTCCGCTTCGCTGGGCGGGGATGGCGACGGTTGTCCTGATGCTCTCAGCCGCCGCCGCAGCGGCGATACAGCATGGACGAACCAGATCGGCCCGAAACGCCATGCTGTCCGGCTCGCTGCTGGCCAGCGGCATGTCCATCGCCCTGTTCACCGGCATGAGCGGGCTCGTGAAGCCGTTCAGCCTGTCCTACGATCTCACCGGCGTGCTGACCGTGATGGTGATCGCGAGTTCGCTCTGCGCCTATGGTTTGCGGGAAATCACCAACACCGGGCGGCCCCGTCGTCTCCTGGTCGCGGGCGTCGTTCTGGGACTGGCGATGGCGACCCTGTCCCTCGGCTCGCTGGCGTCGATCCTGCCGTTCGGCGGATGGCTCACGGCATCGTCGGAGCCCGACAATCTGGCCTCGTCTCCCATCGCCGTGATCGTGGCGGCGGAAGCGCTCGCCGTACTCGGCCTCGCCTTGTTCGGCTCTTTGGTCGACAACCGCGTCGCGGCACGGGATCGTCTGGAAACCGAACGCGTGCGGCAGTTGGCGGACAGTGCCATCGAGGGTCTGCTAATCCATGACGGCGACCGGGTCATCGACGGCAACATCAGTTTCGCGACGCTGACGGGCATTGCGATCGAGGATGTTCCGAGATGCCTCGTCGCTCAGTTCGTCCCTGCCGGTTGCGATGCCGAGTTGTGGCGTCCGAATACGGCTGGCGCGATGTCCGAGACCGAGCTTCTGTTCCGGGATGGAAGCCGGATCCCGGTCGAGATCCTGTCGCGCGCCATCAGTTTCGGAGGCCGGACCGCCATCGTCACCGCGTTGCGCGATCTGCGCGAACGTCGTTCGTCCGAGAAACGCATCCGGTTCCTGGCGCATCACGATGCGCTCACCGAACTGCCGAACCGGCTGCTGCTTCGAGAAACGCTCGAAGCAGCCGTCAGGACCGGAGCCCGCAGGCAGGCCTGTCTGGCTGTTCTGTGCCTGGATCTCGATGGTTTCAAAACGATCAATGATGCCATGGGCCACGCGGCTGGCGATGCGCTGCTCCGCATGGTGGCACAACGATTGATCGCCGCCATGGGAGAAGACGATTTTCTCGCACGCATCGGCGGCGACGAGTTCGTGATCCTTCAGCAGGGCCAGGTGGAACCGGAATCCGTGGCCAGTCTTGCGCGGACGGTCATCGACCAGTTAGCGCGGCCGTTCGAGATCGAGGATCAGCTCGTGACGATCGGCACTAGCATCGGAATCACGCTTCATCCGCAGGATGGCCAGACCCCGGTGGAACTGCTCAAGCAGGCCGATATCGCGCTCTACCGTGCCAAGGATCTTGGCCGCGGCACGTTCTGCTTCTTCGAGCCGGGCATGGACATGGCGCTCCGCAAGCGACAGGAGCTGGAAACCGAACTGCGCCGGGCGATCCAGAACAACCTGCTGAATCTGCATTTCCAGCCCTTGTTCGACGGCCGTTGCGAGCTGGTGACGTTTGAAGCGCTGTTGCGCTGGACCCACCCGGTCCTGGGCCCTGTTCCGCCCACCGAATTCATTCCCCTGGCGGAAGAAACCGGCCTCATCATTCCGCTCGGGGAGTGGGTGCTACGCAATGCCTGTCAGACCGCGATGACGTGGGAAAACGGCTCTCGCGTCGCGGTCAATCTGTCGCCGGTGCAGTTTCTGCGCGGCGATCTGCCGAAGCTCGTCCGTACCGTCCTGGCGGAAACCGGACTGCCGGCGACGCGTCTGGAACTCGAGCTTACCGAAGGCATCCTGATCGGCAATGCGGAGGAAGCCCTGAAGCAGTTGCTCCCGTTGCGGGAGATGGGCGTGCGGCTGGTGCTCGACGATTTCGGAACCGGGTATTCCAGCCTGTCCTATCTTCACCGTTTCCCGTTCGACAAACTGAAGATCGACAGATCGTTCATCCACAACCTGACCGTCGACGAGAGCCAGCGCGCCATCGTCGCCGCGATCATCTCGATGAGCAAGACACTCAGGCTGCAGGTCACGGCCGAGGGCGTGGAAACGATCGAGCAATTCGAACTGCTGAGCTCCCAGGGATGTCACGAATTGCAGGGCTATCTCCTGGGACGACCGATGCCGGCTGCCGATGCCCTGAGGTTGCAGAGGCGTGAAACGGCACATTCTGTCGAGCGTACCCAGCCTGTGCTGGCGTCGGGTCTCGTTGCACCCGAAAGCCTCATCATGGAAGTGGTGCCGATATAGGTCTCCGCGCTCCCAAACAGAACGCGAGCGCGACTCGGGCTCAGGGTTATCCTCCGGCGCTGCTCGGTCTGTCGTGATCGGCTAGATCGTGTCCGGGCTGAGCCGGCGTCCCTGATCCGCCGTCAGCGCAGATGCGGGGTCAAAGCCTCCGCCACACGCTCCGCGATCCGGACGTAGGCCGCGCCCGCCGCACTCTCCGGCGCTGTCGCCATCACCGGCGCACCTGCATCAGCGCTGGTGCGGATCTCCAGCAGAAGCGGTACTTCGCCCAGGAACGGCACGCCCAGCGTCTCGGCCTCCGCCTTGGCCCCGCCATGCCCGAACAGCGCCGTCTCATGCCCGCAATTTGGACAGCAGAACGTGCTCATGTTCTCCACGATCCCTAGCACCGGCACGCGCGTCTTCTCGAACATCGCCACGCCGCGACGCGCGTCCAGCAGCGCGATGTCCTGCGGCGTCGACACGATCACGGCCCCGGCCAGCGCCACCTTCTGCGCCACGGTCAGCTGCGCGTCGCCCGTGCCCGGCGGCATGTCCAGCACCAGAACGTCCAGCGCGCCCCATTCCACCTCGCCCATCAACTGGTTCAACGCGCCCATCACCATCGGCCCGCGCCAGATCATCGCCGTGCGCTCTTCCACCAGCAACCCGATCGACATGGCGCGGATGCCGTGCGCCACGATCGGGATCAGACGCTTGTTGCGCACCTCCGGCTGCACGGACGCGATGCCCAGCATGCGGGGCAGGCTCGGCCCATGGATGTCCGCATCCAGCAGCCCGACCGACAAGCCGCGCCGCGCCAGACCGATCGCCAGATTCACCGCCGTGGTGGACTTGCCCACGCCGCCCTTGCCGGACGCCACCGCGATCACCGCCTTCACCTCCGGCAGCAGCTTCGCGGGCGCCTCGCCGCCCAGCCCCAGCGGACGATGCCCACCGCCGGCCGGCGCGCGCGGCGGCGGCGCCGTGCCGGTCCGATGCGCCGTCAGCACCACCTGGGCGTTCAGAACGCCGGGCACGGCCCGGACCTGCCGCTCCACCGCCGCCCGTAACGGCTCCATCGCCACCGCATCCGCGCGGCTCGCCAGAAGCGCCACCTGGACCACCCCGTCGCGCTCCGCGACCCCGTCCACCAGCCCGTCGGCCAACAGGTCGCGCGTGGCGCCGGTCTGGTCCTCGGCATGGCGCAGCATCTCTCGCACGGCAGCGACCAGCGCACCGGAAACAGCTTCGCCCATGGCACGGACCTCCCCAAAACACAGCGGACGGCATACGGCAGGAGCGGGATCGCAGCAAAGGGCAGGCGGCACCTTCCATCGCGTTTGAACCGATTGGGCATCCTGCCCCGGCAACAAATCCGATCGGGAAGAAGCTCCGCTGTAGACACGCGACACCGAAATCACCGCATGATCCGGGACCCGTGGCCGGACCGGAAACAACACGCATGCGCCCGATCTCGCCCGTCTCAGCCCTTTATATCGGCATCGTTTCCGGCCGGTTTTGGCTCTGGCGGTTCTGCTTCCCCGTGGCAGCGCTGTTTCTGATCCAGCTCGTGACGACGTGGTCGTTCGGGTGGCCCGGCAAGGCGGTCACCCTCCGCGTCCCGTTTTCCGCGTCACCCTGGGACGAGGCAAACACCCTCTCTTCGGTCTGCGCGTGGAGCGGGGTCGCCGATCTGGCGCTCCGGTTGCTCCCCCGCCTGCTCGGCACCATCGCCCTGGCCGGCAGCTTCCGCGACGACGCCATCGTGATCGGAACGAGAAGGCTCCGCAGCTGGCCCGGCGGCTCTTCCACGCCCCGGCTCGTGCTGGAAGCCCGCGCCTGCGACGATGGCCGCCCCCTGTTCGTCCTGCCGGAGGCGGGGGACAGGAACGGCACCCCCCCCCCGGGCCGGTGACCGCATCCCCGTCGCCCGCAGTCGGCTCGACCGCAGCGTCGCGCGCCGGCTCCCCTTCGGCTGAACCCGAGACCCTCCGTTACCCTTCGCGTCATGTCCGGCTCTGGCGGCGAAGCGTCTGGCCCCATATCTAGGACGCGACGGACGGGCGCCGGGGAGGCCGAATGGATGTGATCGAAACCGCGCGCCCCGCGCCGGAGCCGCTGCCCACAACGCCGCCTGCTTCCGTGCGGCCTCCCGCCAAGCCCGGGCGAGACCATCGTGTCGATGCCCTGCGCGGCGCGGCGCTGCTCATGATGTTCGCCGATCACATCCCGCAGAACATCCTCAACCGTCTCACCATCCGCAATCTCGGTTTCGCCGACGCCGCCGAGATCTTCGTGCTGCTCGCCGGCTTCGCCTCCATGCTCGCTTATGGCGGTGCGTTCCGGCGCGAAGGCTGGACCGTCGGCCTCGTGCGCCTCGGCCGGCGCGTGGTGAAGCTCTACGTCTTTCAGATGCTGATGCTGATCACCACGCTGCTGATGATCCTGTTCTGGCGCAAGCATCACACCGTGCCGGTGGACTTCCTCGAACCCGAACTCGCCCACGGTTTCGACAGCCTCTGGCGCGTCTTCTCCATGCAGGCGCTGCCCGGCAATCTCAACATCCTGCCGCTCTATATGGTGCTGCTGCTGGCGTTCCCGCTCATCTACCTGGCGCTGCGGTTCAGTGCGCCTTTGGCGCTCGCGGTCAGCGCGGCGCTGTGGGGGCTGATCAATCTCGATCCCGCCATCAACCTGCCGAACTGGCTCGATCCGGATGGCTGGTATTTCGACCCGTTCGCCTGGCAGTTCCTGTTCACGCTGGGCGCCTGGAGCGCCAGCGCCACCCGTTCCACTGGCGGCGACATGCCGCGCCGGGGCTGGGCGGTGGCCGCCTGCTGGCTTTATCTCGCCTTTTCCGCAGTGCAGTCCTTCCCCTGGGAACAATGGGGCCTGCCCAAGCTCTCCCCGCTGCCGATCGATCCGCCGCTCAAGACGCCATTGTCGCCGCTGCGCCTCGTCGACGTGCTGTCCATCTTCTATCTCGTGCAGAGCAGCACGCTGATGCGTCGCTTCGCGGCAGCCCCGGCCGGACAGGTGCTCGCCGTGTTCGGCCGGCATTCGCTGGAGGTGTTCTCGCTCGGCACCGTGCTCGATCTCGTCGGCCGCCTGGCCATGACCACCTACGGCACCGGCTTTCCGATGCAGATCGCGGTCAACGTGGTCGGCATCGGCACGCTTTATCTGATGGCCACCGCCCTGGACCGGCGCAAGCAGCGCCAGAAACAGCTCAAGGCGGCGGCCTGACCGCCGGTCAGAGGTGAACGCCGCCGGCCACTTCGATGCGCTGGCCGTTCACCCAGCCCATCGCCCCGCTCATCATGGCGGCGATCACAGGCCCCACATCGCCCGGCTGACCGACACGGCCCAATGCGGTCTGCCGGGAGATCGCCTCGTTGATGTGCGGCGTGTCGCGCACCATCCCGCCGCTGAAATCGGTCGCGATCGCCCCCGGCGCCACGGCATTGACAGCGATCCGGCGCGGCCCCAGTTCCATCGCCATGTAGCGGGTCACGGACTCCATTGCCGCCTTCATCGGCCCATAGGCGATGCGGCCGGGATAACAGAACCGCGCCAGCCCCGACGTCACGTTCACGATCCGGCCGCCATCGCGCATCAGGGGTAGCAGACACTGCGTCAACAGCAGCGGCGCCTTCACATGGATCGCGAACATCTCGTCCAGCACCGGCTCGGTGACCTCCGACAGCGTCACGTTGGAGGCGGTGCCGGCATTGTTCACCAGATAGTCGAAGCGGTCCGCGTCCCAGCCCGACAGCGTCTCCCGCACCTGTCCGGTGAAGGCGGCGAACCCGCCGCTTTGCGACACGTCGAGGCGGAACGCCACCGACGGCGCGCCGGCCTCGTTCGCCAGACGCTCGACCGTGTCGGCGTCCTCCCGGTTGCTGTGGAACGTGAAGATCGTGCGCACGCCCTGGGCGGCGAGGGTCAGAACGGCGTCGCGGCCGATGCCGCGGCTGCCGCCGGTGACGATGGCGATGGGTGCCGGCATGGAACTGCTCCTTCTCGGTTGCGAACGCATCCTCCCCGACCGGCACTGTTCGGATAAGCGCGTGGTTTCGGACAGAACCATTCTGCTCTACGGAACAATCCATGGACCGTCTTCGCACGCTCAATCTGTTCGTCCGCATCGTCGATCGCGGCAGCTTCACCGCGGCGGCGGCCGAACTCGGCATCTCCCGCCCCGTCGCCACGGCGGCGATCCGCGCGCTGGAGGAACGCCTCGGCACCCGCCTGCTCGAACGCAGCACGCGCCATGTCCGCCCGACCACCGACGGCCAGACCTATTGCCGCAGCGCCCGGGCGATCCTGGCCGATCTGGAGGACGCGGACCGCGCGGTGAGCGGCACGGTGTCCGGCACCGTGCGCGTGGACGTGCCCGGCAACATCGCCCGCGCTCTGCTGCTGCCCGCTTTGCCGACCCTGCTGCGCACCCATCCGGACCTGCGCATTCTGTTCGGGGAAGGGGAGCGACTGGTCGATCTGCTGCGCGAAGGGGTCGACTGCGTGGTCCGCTCCGGCGCGCTGGCCAGCAGCGACATGGTGGCGCGTCGCGTCGGCGCGTTCGAGGAGATCGTCTGCGCCAGCCCGGCGTATCTCCGCAGCCACGGCGCGCCGGAAACGCCGGACGATCTCGACGGCCATCACTGTGTCGGCTTCGTGTCCTCCCGCACCGGTGCGGTGCTGCCGCTCGAATTCCAGCAGAACGGCGTCCTGCGGAACATCGTGCTGCCGGCGCGGGTGATGGTCACCACGGGCGAGCTCGGCGCAGAGGCCGCCTGCCAGGGCTTCGGTCTCTATCAGGCGCCGACACGGCGTTTCGCCCCCATGCTGCGATCGGGTGCGCTGGTGGAGGTGCTGGCGCCCTTCAGAACGCCGCCCACGCCGGTCTCGATCCTGCACAACAGCAACCGGCAGGTGCCGGCCCGGCTGCGCGTCGTGCTGGATTGGCTGGCGGACACGCTGCAAACCGCGTTCGCCGTCGAGAATCGAGCCGACGCCCTGGACACACCCCTTGGTCCGGTGTGTTGAGATGGGGGCCAACCTCCACGGAACCGCTTCATGACAGCATCCAGGCCGAACCGGTCTTCGTCTTCCCGCCCGAACGGCGCGCGCCTGATGGTCGCGGCCCTTCTGGCGGCATCGGGTGCGGCATCGGTTCTGGGTGCGCCGCGGGAAGCGCAGGCGGGGAGCTGTTCGGACCGTCGCGCCCAGCTTGCCGCCACGGAGGCGCAGGAGCTGCCGAACTGGAACGTGGTGGCGCATTACTGGAAGCATTTCGGCGGCTGCGAAGGCGACGCGCTGCGCCAGACCGTGTCCGGCGCGATCGGCACCCTGCTCGTCACGCATTGGAACCAGCTTCCGGCCCTGGTCGCGGAAGTGCATCGCCAGCCGAAGCTGCGCGGCTTCGTCCTGTCGCATATCGACGACACGTTGGACCGCAAGGAGGTGGCGCAGATCCAGCAGGAGGCCGGCACGAGCTGTCCGCGCGGCGCCCGTTCGCTTTGCGCCGACATCAAGAAGGCCGCCGCCAGGACGCTGGATCACGCCGCATGAGCGTCGCGCCCGCCCTGCCGTGCTGGACCGCCGCGCTCCGATCCGGCGGCCCCGTCCGCATCACCTGCTTCGGCTCCTCCACCACGGAGGGTTACGGCGCCAGCACGCCCGAACACGGCTATCCCGAGGTGATGCGCCGCCGTCTGGCACCGGCCTTTCCCCACGGCCTCGTGCTCCATAATCGCGGCATCAGCGGCGAAAGCGCGCTGGAAATGGACGGCCGCATCGACGACGTGATCGCGACCAGGCCCGATCTGGTGCTCTGGCAGACCGGCTCCAACGACGTCACCCGCCCGGTTCCGCTCGCGCGCTTCGAGCGGCTCACGCATGACGGGCTCGTGCGCCTGCGCGACGCCGGCGCCGAGATCGCGATCATCGACCAGCAATACAGCACCGCGCTGGAAGCGTTCGATACGCTGCCCGATTTCATTCGCGCGCTGCACGCCCTGGCGGAGCAATTCGGCGCGCCGGTTTTTCCCCGCTACGCGCTGATGCGCGCCTGGTGCGCCGAGGGCCGGTTTTCCATCGACACTCTGTCGCCCGACGGCACGCACATGACGGACGAGGGCTACCGGCTGCTGGGCGAGTCCGTCGCCGACTGGCTGCTCGCCCAGGCCTAAGTCCGCGGGCGGCCGATACGCCGCCCTCGTTTTCCCCGATGCCGTCCTGCGGATCTCTCATCGCGCCGCCCTTGCGGCGTGGCGGCGCGCATGAGCAGACTTCCCGGCGTCCAGGAGCACAGATACAGCCCATGCCGATCCGCCCGATCCCGTCCTTGCGCGCCGCGTGTCTGGCCACCTCCATGGTGCTCGCGGGGGCGGCGGTGCCTCCGTTCGGCAGCGTCGCGGAGGCTCGCCCGGCGCCGGACAGCTTCGCCGATCTGGCCGCGAAGCTGCTGCCCTCCGTGGTCAACATCTCCTCGACCGGCACCGCCACGGACGACGCCGACGACGATGACGACGACTCGCCGCAGGGCGACGACAATGGCGACAAGAGCGGAAAGAAGGCGCCCAACGACGCGCCGCAGGTGCCGACCTTCCCGCCGGGCTCGCCGTTCGAGAAGTTCTTCCGCGACTTCATGAACAAGCATCGCCGCGCCCAGCCGGGCCAGACCCCCGGCCAGACCCCGAACGGCAAGAACGCCCCCGAGGCGAACGGCCGCAAGATGCAGAGCCTCGGGTCGGGCTTCATCATCGACCCGTCCGGACTCGTGGTTACCAACAACCACGTCATCAAGGGCGCCGATTCCATCACCGTGACCCTGCAGGACAACACGGTGCTCAAGGCCAGGCTGCTCGGCCATGACGACAAGACCGATCTCGCCCTGCTCAAGATCGACAGCCCGAAACCGCTGCCGGCGGTCGCGTTCGGCAACAGCGACAAGGAGCGCGTGGGCGACTGGGTGCTGGCGATCGGCAACCCGTTCGGCCTGTCCGGCACGGTCACGGCCGGCATCGTGTCCTCGCGCGGCCGGTCGCTCGACAGCGGCCCGTACGACGACTTCATCCAGACCGACGCGCCGATCAATCGCGGCAATTCCGGCGGCCCGCTGTTCGACATGGATGGCGGCGTGATCGGCATCAACACCGCGATCTATTCGCCGTCGGGCGGCTCCATCGGCATCGGCTTCGCGATCCCTTCCAATGAGGCCAAGCGCGTGGTCGATCAGCTGCGGGAGTTCGGCAAGGCGCGCCGCGGCTGGATCGGCGTGCGCATCCAGGACGTGACGCAGGATATCGCCGACGGTCTCGGCCTGCCGTCACCCAAGGGCGCGCTGATCGCGGGCGTGGACAAGGACGGTCCCGCCGCCAAGGCAGGCCTGAAGAGCGGCGACGTGATCCAGCAGGTCGGCGGACAGCCGGCGGACGGACGCTCCCTGCCGAGGATCGTCGGCGAAACCCCGATCGGCACCGCCGTGCCGGTGGTGATCTGGCGCGACGGCAAGGCGCAGACGCTCCAGGTCACGGTGCGCGATTTCCCCGAAGACACGTCGAAACCAGTCCCGGCGCAGCCCCCGAAGACCGCGCCCACGCCATCCGCGGTGGAGATCGGCACCACCGGCCTCACTCTGGCGCCGATCGACGATTCCGCCCGCGAGAAATACAATCTCGGCGATACGCAGAAGGGCGCGGTGGTCATCGCCGTGCGCAAGAACAGCCCCGCCGCCGAGCGCGGCGTGCACGAAGGCGACGTCGTCGTCGAGGTGCAGCAGAGCGCGATCAACGACCCTGCGGACGTGCGTCAGGCCGTGGAAGAGGCCCGCAAGCGCAAGCGTCCCTCCGTGGTGATGCTGGTGCAGAACGGCGACGGCATGCGCTGGGTGCCGCTCCCGGTCAGCGACGCCAAATGAACGCGTCGGGCCCGGCGGTCCTGCGCGCCGACCATGTCGGTTTCGCCGTCGCCTCGCTCGATGACGCGGTCCGGTTCTGGACAGAAGGTCTCGGCGCCACGCTTGAACGCGAAGGCGAGATGGACGGTCCGTTCCTGCGCGAGGTCACCGGCGCACAGGAGGCCACCGTGCGCATGGCGATCATCTCGCTCGCCGGCCAGCGCATCGAGTTGCTCGATTATGCCGGCCCGGAGCGCCCGGACTCCGCGCAGAAGCCGTTCCATCTCGGTTTCGCGCATCTGGCGCTGGTGGTGGCCGATCTTCCGGCCATCCTGGCCCGGATCGCCCCGTATGGCTGGCATCCGGCCGGCACGCCGCAACCGATCCCCGGCGGCGCGCGCGCCGGGACGATGGTGGTCTACGTTTCCGGCCCGGACGGCGCGACCATCGAACTGATGCAGCCGCCCGACATCGCCGGCTGAGCCGCTTCGCCCGGCCCGTCCGGCCCGGTTTTCCTTCGCGCTCCGAACACCGAATGGCGTAGGAACGAGACCGCGAACTGCGCGGTCAGCGCCAGGAACCCCACCAGCACGATCGCCAGGTCGATCGGCAGGAAGTCGATCAGCAGCCCCACGGCGAGCACCATCCCGACCGCCTTCAGGATCGAGATCCCACGCGCACGCCATCTGGGCGGAAGTCCGAACGACATCGCGCAACACCATCCGCTTCAGGCTCGAATCGTGTCCGCAGTTCAGCGCATCCGGCGCTCCGCGTCATCCATATCCTTGGGCCGGGGATGGACGACGCCCGTTTCCCTGCGTTCAATCCCCGCCCCGAATCCCCCGACTGACCGGATGCCCGACGCTCCAATGACCCAAGCCGCTCAAGGCACCGCCGACCGACCCGGCCCGATCCGACGCGCCCTGCAGGCCCTGCGCAGCAGCGCGCCCGAGATGCGGCAGACGATCCGCATGCTGGTGTCGGTGTTCCTGTCCGACCTCGTCGCGCATCTGGCCGGCCTGAACGAGCCCTACTGGGCGCTCATCACCGCCGTGATCGTCACGCAGGCCAAGGTCAGCGCCACGCTGGAAGCGGGGCGGGACCAGATCGTCGGCACGCTGGTCGGCGCCTTGTTCGGCGCCGCCGCGATCGCGCTGGTGCTGATCGGCCTGCCCAGAATGCCGGTCTTCGCCCTGCTGCTGGTGCCGCTGGCGATCATGGCCGCCTTCAAGCCCAATCTTCGCCTCGCCAGCGTCACGCTGGTGGTGGTGTTCCTGTTCCCGGCCGCGGCGAACGACCCGTTCAGCCGCCCGATCGACCGGACCCTCGCCATTCTCGTCGGCGCCGCCGTGTCACTGATGGTGTCGTTCCTGGTGTTCCATTCCCGTTCACGTACGCAGGTGTTCCAGTCCGCCGCCGCGATGCTCGACACGCTGCGCACCACGCAATCCACCGTGCTGCACGCACGCACCCCGATCGCCGAGGTGGAGCACCTGAACGACAGCAGTTCCGAAGCCCTCAAGACCGTGGTCGCCGCCATCATGGATGCGCGGCGCGAACGCCTCGGCGCCCTGGACCAGCACGAACCGTTGATGGTGCGCCTCGCCCCGATGCTGCGACGTCTGCAAAGCGACGTGCTGTTCGTCGCACGCGCTCTGGACGAGACCCTGACCGACGCAGGCCCCGACGCCGAACCGCTCCCCGAACTCGCCGCCATCTCCGACGCGATCGGCGCGACCATGGACGCGCTGCGCCGGGCCATGACGGAGGAAGCCGAGACCGGCCGGCACACGCGTGGCCTCGGCTGTGAACAACTCGCCGCCTTGTCCGGGCTGCTGGAAGAACTCGGCGACCGCGCCGGCCCGTTGCCGCGCTTCACCTTGGAAATGCTGCACCGGGACCTGTTCGACATGGTGCAGGCGCTCGACCCCGACAACAAGCTCGACACCCCGGCCCGCGCCCCCGCCAAGCTTGCCGAACAACTCGTCCAGGAGCCGACACCGTGATGCCGTTCGAAGGACTCGTCGCCTACCCGATCACCCCCGCCGATCCGGTCGGTCGCGTCGATACGGATGCGATGGAGGCCCTCGCGGACAGGCTGGCGGCCAGCGGCGTCGACGGGATCGGCGTGCTCGGCAGCACCGGCATCTACATGTTCCTGCGTCGCGAGGAACGCCGCCGCGCCGTCCAGGCCGCCCTGCGCGGCGCGCGTGGACGCGTGCCCGTCACCGTCGGCATTGGCGCCCTCCGCACCGACGACACCATCCAGGCGGCGAGGGACGCGCAAGAGGATGGCGCCGACGGCCTTCTGCTTGCGCCCGTCTCCTACACGCCCTTGTTCCAGCACGAGGTCGCCGCTCACATCCGCACCGTCGCAGACGCCACCACGCTGCCGCTTTGCCTCTACGACAACCCCGCCACCACCGGCTTCCGCTTCGAACCCGGCCTGTGGCGCGCCTGCGGCACCTTGCCGAATATCGCGGCGGTGAAGCGCCCCGCTCCCGCCGAAGCACCGACCGACTGGCTTGCCGAACAACGCGCCTTGTTTCCGGCCCGAGTCGCGATCGGCTGCTCGGTGGACTGGCACGCCGCCGAGGCGCTGCTCGCAGGCGCGGATGCATGGCACTCGGTCCTGGCCGGCATCCTGCCGGGGCCCTGCATCGCCCTTGTCGCAGCCGCCAAGGCCGGCGATGCGGACGCCGTGCGTGCGATCGATGGAACCCTCGAACCGTTCTGGAGCCTGTTCCGCGCGCACGGCAGCATCCGCGTCGTCCACGCCATCGCCACGTTGCTCGGCATCCCCAACGCGATCCCGCCGGCGCCGATCCAGCCGCCGGACGCGGATGCGACGGCCAGGATCGCCACCGTGCTGGAAGCGCTGAAGGGCTGATCAGTCGCCCAACGGATCGGTCGAGAAGATCGGTGCGTTGTCGGGCTGCGGGGCGGGGTCCGGATCGCCGGGGCGAAGGGCAGGGGAGCCGTCCATCGCCGTTTCCGGTTCGTTGTGCGGGGCATACTCCCCCACCTCCGCGAACGGGTCCGGCAGCACGCCCGGGTCCTGCTGCGAGTCCAGATCGGGAAGAGAAAAAGGATCGGGAAGAACCGTCATCGTGCGTCTCCGTTGAGAACGAGCCGGCCAACGCCGGATCAGTCAACCGGTTCGGGGAGGAGTATCATGCGGGCAATCTGGAAAGACACGGTGATCGCGGACAGCGACGACATCGTGACCGTCGAAGGTAACAGCTACTTCCCTGCAGACAGCGTGCGCGCCGAACTTCTGCAGCCTAGCGCGCACCATACCGATTGCCCCTGGAAGGGCACGGCGCACTACCATTCGGTCGTCGTCGACGGTGCCGTGAATGAGAACGCCGCCTGGTTCTACCCCGACCCGAAACCGGCCGCCGCAGAGATCAAGGACCGGATCGCCTTCTGGAAAGGCGTCAGGATCACGGCGCAGTAGCCGGCTCACCGCGGCGTGGGCGTCGGCACGTTGCGCGGCGCCGCCGCGACCGAAGCCTGCGGCTGCGGCGCCGCGCTGGCCGCTCCGGGCGGGACCGCCCTGCTCGTGTTTCCGTTCTTGGTCGCATCCGCGCTGTCGGCCGGAACGGCATGCGCTTCGGGATGGTCCGACAGATAATTCATGCACGAGCGCAGGATCGGTGTGCAGTATGCGTTCGGCGCCAGGGTCGCGTTCTTCTCGCCGGAATAGATGATCCGCGTCACCCGGCCGTTATCCACACGGAACGTCGCATGGCAGTAGCCGCCGTTCGAGAATCCGAGCCCGCCCACGATCGGGATCGAGTAGCTCATCGAAGACGACGAGGTCGCATAGTAGGTCAGCACATCCGTATTGCCGAAGGTCGCATGCTGATCCGGAACGCCCAGGCAGGACTCCAACTCCACCTCGCTCAAACCCATCAAGGACGTCTTCGCATCGCGCGCGATCCGGCTGTCGTTCACCGAGCAGGCGCCGAGACCCAGCAGGAGCGGCAACGATGCACGCGCGAAACGGAGAACGGGGTGGGTGCTGGTGCTGAACAAACAATCGAACTCCGTCGGGTCAGGCCGGGCAACGCCCGGTCCGTCCAACGGTTCGATCTAGAAACGGAACGATAACGTGGAGAGGTAGTAGGTTCCGTCCGACGCCCCCGCTTTCTGCAGCGAGCGTGAGACCAGAGCGCGCGCGAGATCGTGGCTCCAGGTCAGATGATGCGTGATCCGCCACGCGAAACTCACCTGCGGCACGGTGCCGACGAAGCCGCCGGAGAAATTGGCGCGATAGCCATAGATGCGGTTGCTCGAGACGATCGCGTCGTTCGTGCTTTCGCGCCACAGGATCGGCACGCGGAACCGCAACAGCGTTCCCGTGCTCGGCGTGATCTCCACCAGCGGCGCGATGTTGATCAGGTTCGACTCTCCAAAGTAGGTGGTCGTGTCGAGATAGTTCGTGGACGGATTGAACGGCGCCGCGTAACTGCCGACATCGCCGCTGCGCTTACGGTCGTCGCCACCGGAGAACACATCCGCCTGCACGCCGATCAAGGGACGGCTATACGGTTTCCAGAATCGCCAGCCGACGAAACTGTCGACGGCGTAGGCATCCACATTTCGCGACTGCGCCGATTTCGCGGGTGTGAAATATCCGCCCTGATGAATGCCGCCGAAGGAGAATTCCAGCGGTCCGGCACGTCCCCATAGTCGCGTGCCGACATTGTCGCGCCGGCTCGACCCGCTCTGCGTTCCCGTTGCCGTCGCGATCGAATTCGATCCGTTGCCGAGCAGGTAACCGATATAGAACACATCCAGAAAGACCCGTCCCGGCTGTTTCAGCCAGGTGAAATCCGGCAGAGCGTAGGAGCCCAGACCGCCGAACAAACGCGTGCCCCAGTTCGGACGATCGGCGAACATCGCGCGCGGCGTGATGTTGGTCTGCACGAAATCCCACGCATCGAACCGGATGCGCGGCCACACCGCATAGCCGCGAACACCGTTATAGGACAGCGGAACATTCGGCGTTTCCCGCAGATACAGAACGTAGTTTGGTGCATCCAGGAATTCCTGCCGCCCGAACATCACGCCCGTTCGCGCCCCGAGCAGCTTCGCCTTCGCTTCCACGAACAGCTGCTGCACGTCGAGACGCGTGCGCCAGGATGCCGAATAGCCGTAGCCGCCCCAGCCCGCCGCATCGCCGTTCACCAGCTCGCCATACGCGCGCAGATGCTCGCCCAGATGCAGATCGGCGCCCAGCAGATTGCGCACCGTCATGCGCCCGGAATCGTCCGGTTTCTGCGTGCCCAGAACGGGCCTGTTCTCGAACCAGTTCTTCAGCCGGCTTTCGCCGGACAGCGTCAGATAGACCGACCCGGGATCGTTCAAACGGATGAATTTCAGCGGATCGAACGGATCGTTGCGCAGCTTGCGGTCACGCAGGGCCGACCAGTCCTCCGCCCAGCGCACGGCCCCGTAACGCGCCACAGGCCCGAACCCCGCCGGCGACCCGTCGAGCTGGTTGAACACTCCCCAGGGCCCGGTATGGATGGCGCCGGGCGCCTGCGCACGCGTCGGGTTGGTCCGCGTCTGCGGCAGCGACGAGAACTGCGGCGTCGTGTGCAGCGTGGCCGAATGGCCCTGCGCGTGCGCATGTCCGGCACAGGCCAGCAGGGCCGCGCCGGACAACAGAACGAGGCGGAGGCGGCGCGATCCCGGCATGATCTTCACATTCGAACGTATTTCCCGAATGCAACGATTGCAGATCGTTGTTTTGGACGCAAGGGCGTAACGATCTCAGCTCCCGGCGTGATTTCCCGGATCGACGCCCGACGGCGGCTTCCAGCGTCGCAACGCCGTCCGGTCCTCGTAGTCCTGCCGCCCCGGCGTCGTCAGCATCTCCACCACCGCCCCCCAGGGCGTGCGCCCGTAGCGGAACCCGTTGCCGGGCCCCTCTTCCAGCCCCAGCATCGCGTTGGGCCCGGCCGCCAGCGTGCCGCCCGCCGCTTCGAACCGCGCGCAGGCCGCGTCGAGATCGTCCACGTTCACCGCGACATGCTGCAAACCGAAATCGCTCGGCCGCGCCGCCGCTGTCTGATCCGGCCCGTGCATCTCGAACAATTCGATGCCCGGACCGTTGCCCAAGGCCAGCATCCGCATGGTCACCAGCGTCGTGCCGGGCGCCAGGAGCAGCATCGCCTCCGCCTTGCTGCCGGCGGTAGGCGCCTCGCTGCGTTCGATATTGTCGTAGAGCGGCACGGCGCCGAAGGCGTCCACCAGGAAACGCGACGCCGCCTCCAGATCCGGCACGGTGATGCCGACATGATCCATGCCGCGCACCGTCGAGGGATGGGCGCGCGTCATCGGAAGTGACACGGCCGGTCGATGGTCGGCGCGGCATCGAGCTGCACCACCATCAGGTCCACGGGCCCCGGCGTCAGATTTCCCGCCAGATGCCCTTTCTCGCCGGCCCGGTTCGGGCGCGTGTTCTGGTCCTCGCCCAGCATGATGTCGCCCGGCCCCATCTCGGCGCGCGTCCCGTCCTGCGCTTCCACGAACCAGCGTCCGCGCAACGGCACGATCCATTGCGGGTGCGGATCCTCGTGCCATGCGGCGTTCCACCGGTCGGGCTGGATCGTCATCAGCGCATGCCCCGCGCCGCTGTCGCGATCCTGCCATTGCGGATCGGCCGGCGGACTCATGCTCTTCAGATCGAAATGCGCCATGCGGCACACGGCGATATGGCTTTCCCCCTTCGCATCGGTCCAGAGATGCCGATAGGTGAAGGGCGGCGGCGCCTCCGCCGCCATGGCCGGCGCGGCAAGACCCGACAACATCATCGCGGCGACGAGGCGGCGCATCGGCGAAACGCTCACGGGCTTACTCCCTGTCCGGGCGCGGCGGCGTCGAACCGCAGCGGATGCACCAGCGGAACGCGGATCAGCAGATAGGGCGGACGGCGAAGATCCTTTCCGTCGTTGAAACTCTTCAAACGGTTCCACTGCCCCAGCGTGCAGTACACATGCGTCGCCGTGGTGGTGATGCCGTCGGGAGACACGATGCGCGGATCGTGCACCATGCTGTCGAACGAGCCGTCCGTGTTCCGGCGCAGGATCGCGTCGTGCTCGAAATTCGTGGTGTAGATCCGCCCTTCGGCATCGTGCGCCAGGCCGTCGGCCACGCCCTTCTCGCCTTCGTAGCGGATCCCCTTTGCCAGCGCCGCGTCATCCGCGTTCGGATCGGCCAGAAGCGCGGATGGGATCGAGAACAATTTCCGGCTGGTCAACGCGGCGTAGAACACCGTCCCGCTGTCCGGCGACAAGGTGATGCCGTCCACGCCGCCCACGGTGAAGCTCGGATGCGCAGGATCGTAGACCAGAGGCCGACCTTCCTGGACCACCATGAAACCGGGCTCGGCGTTGGTGGAGGGGTGGCGCGCCAGAACCCGGCGGCTGCGGCCGCTGGCGATATCCACCACCACGAAAGCAGGGCTGGTACCGAACGAGGAATCCGTCACGAACGCCGTGCCCGCTGCGCCATGCGTCAGGTCGATCCGCAGGTCGTTCATGTGGCTGTCCGGCAACAAGACCGGCGGCAGCAAAGGAATGCTGGCGATCACCGCGCCGGTCTCGACGTCGAACCCCATCACCTTGGCGCCGCCATCCGGGATCGGATGCCCGGCCCGCTTGCCGTTGTCGATGATCCAGAGACGGTTCTTCGCATCGAGCGCGATGCCGTGCGCCGACAGGATGTAGTCCTTCGGCGCCGCATCGGACGGATAACTCATCGCCCGGCTCGGGAACGGCGTCAGGACCCCGTCGCGCAACTCGCACAAGGTGGCACCCGGATGGTCGTCGGCATGGCGCGGAAACGAAACGAAGATCCGCCCATCGGGCGTCACCGCCACGCCGCTCGGCCCCGGACCCATGAACTCGGCCACGATCTCCAGAACGCCGTCATCCGGATAGCCGCGATCGGTGTTGCCGGGCTGGATCGGCGGGGTCGGCAGGGGAGGCGACCCGGCCGCCTCAGCGCGTCCGGCGGCAAGGCCGCCCAGGCCCAGCAAGGTGGATCGGAGCATGGATCGTCTGTTCATCGGCCGGTGCCTCCCGCGCACGCCGGCCGCGAGGCCCCGTGCTGCGTTGCACAACGATAAGGTGCCGAAGGGGTTGCATAGCTATGCAAAGACTGGGCTGTGATCCCTGATGTCGTTGCCGCCCCGTCACCCTCAAATTGCCACGACGCGCCCCCAACTGATACTGCAGGAACCTTCACGATCATCGCCGCAAGGGGAACAGGCTTGAGCTTCACCAGACGCGACCTGGTTCGTACCGGCGCAGGCGCTTCGCTCGCCGTCCTGGCGGCGCGGCACGCACGCGCCGCCGCTGCGGACCTGCCGGCGCCCGGCCCGTTCGACGCCTCCACCGTCCGCAAGCTGGCGCAGAGCATGTCCCGCCATGCCTATCAGCCGCCCGACGAGCATCTGCCCGGCCCGATCGACTCGCTCGATTTCGATCAGTATCGCGGCATACGCTTCAAGAAGGAAAGCGCGCTCTGGCGCGGCCAGAACCTGAACTTCCAGGTCGAGTTCCTGCCGCGCGGCTTCCTCTACCGCCCCCGCATCGAGATGTTCGAGGTCAAGGACGGCAAGGCCGACGCGATCGGCTACGACCCCGACCTGTTCACCTACGAGGACGTGAAGCTGCGCGTCACCGACCCGATCGGGTTCGCCGGCTTCCGCCTGCACTACCCGATCAACCGGCCGGATTATTTCGACGAGATCGCGGTGTTCCTCGGCGCGTCCTATTTCCGCGCCGTCGCCAAGGGACAGGAATACGGCCTGTCCGCGCGCGGCTTCGCCAACGGCACCGGCGAACAGAAGGAAGAGTTCGCCCTGTTCCGCGCCTTCTGGCTGGAAAAGCCGCAGCCCGGCGTCACCGCCATCGTCGTGCACGCGCTGCTCGACAGCCCCACCGTCACGGGCGCCTACCGTTTCACCATCCGTCCCGGCGACGAAACCATCTTCGACGTCGAGACCACGCTCTACCCGCGCAAGGAGATCCGCTCCTCCGGCATCGCCCCGCTCACGGGCATGTTCTATTTCGGCCCCAACGATCACGCCCATGTCGACGACGCCCGCACGGCGGCGCATGACAGCGAGGGTTTGTCGATGTGGAACGGCAAGGGCGACCAGATCTGGCGTCCGCTCTGCAACCCGATCGACCTCCAGTTCAGCGCCTTCGCCGACACCGCACCGAAAGGCTTCGGCCTGATGCAGCGCGGTCGCTCCTTCGCCGATTTCGAGGATCTGGCGCTCGACTACCAGAAGCGCCCCTCGCTCTGGATCGAGCCGATCGGCGATTGGGGCGACGGCTTCGTCGATCTGGTGGAATTGCCGACACCGAACGAGGTCAACGACAACATCGTTTCGTTCTGGCGTCCCAAGGCGCCGCTCGCGGCCGGCGGCGAGTATTCCTTCACCTACAGGATGCACTGGTGCTGGGATAATCCCTGGAGCACCAACCTCGCCCGCATCGCCAGCACCCGCATCGGCGCAACCGACGACCGCAAGGGCCGTTTCGTAATGCTCGACTTCACCGGCGAGGCCGTCCGCACCCTGGGCGCGGACGCGAAGCTGCACGCCAATATCGGCGCCAGCACGGGCGATATCCGCAACGTGGTGGTGGTGCCCAACCCCTATATCCAGGGCTGGCGCGTCACCTTCGAGTTCTATCCCGGCAGCGCCAAGCTGGTGGAACTGCACGGCACGCTGAACAACGACCAGGGCCCGATCTCCGAACTCTGGGCCTATCGTTGGACGCCGTGACCGCCCCCCTGGTCTCCCCTCTGGTCGCGCACGGGCTCGACCGCTTTCCGGCCCTGCCGCCGGAAGCGCCGCTGCACATGCCGGTGCAATCGCTCAGCGAGGCGCCGGAGCGTGGAGACGCGCCCGAAACGCGCCCCGCCACCTTGGTCCTGCGCCGCTTGTTCGTGATCGGCGGCGCGATCCTGCTCACCCTGTTCGGCGCGTACGAGATGTATTTCGTGCTGAACGGCAACGGTGCCAACACGCTCGGCATCATGGTGCTGATCCTGTTTGTGGTGCTGTTCGCCTGGATCGCGCTGGCCTTCACCTCGTCGCTGGGCGGCTTCCTGTCGATGCTGACCGGCGGCGGGCTCGGCCTCGGTATCTCGCGCACCGGCCCGCTGCCGGAGCTGCGCTCGCGCACCGCTCTGCTGCTGCCGACCTATAACGAAAGCCCGAGCCGGGTGATGGCCGGCCTGCGCGCCATCTTCGAGAGCCTGCGCGAGACGGGGCGCCTGGATGCGTTCCACGTCTTCATCCTGTCCGACACCACCAACCCGGATGTGTGGCTGGAAGAGGAAGAAGCCTTCCTGCGCCTGCGACGCGACGTCGGCGGCGAGCAGCACATCTTCTACCGGCGCCGCGCCAAGAACACCGAGCGCAAGGCCGGCAATGTCGGCGAATGGGTGCGCCGCTGGGGTGCGGCCTATCCGCAGATGATCACGCTCGATGCAGACAGCGTCATGGACGGATCGACCATCGTCCGCATCGCCGCCGCCATGGAAGCGCATCCCGGCGTGGGGCTGATCCAGACCCTGCCGGTGATCGTCAACGGCTCCACCCTGTTCGCGCGCATGCAGCAATTCGCGGGCCGGGTGTACGGCCCGCTGATCGCCGCCGGCATCGCCTGGTGGCACGGCTCCGAAGGCAATTACTGGGGCCACAACGCCATCATCCGCACGCGCGCCTTCGCCGAACAGGCCGGGCTGCCGGTGCTCAAGGGTCGCCGTCCGGTCGGCGGACACATCCTCAGCCACGATTTCGTGGAGGCCGCCCTGATGCGTCGCGCGGGCTGGGCCATCCACATGGTCCCGGCACTTCCCGGCTCGTTCGAGGAAAGCCCGCCCTCGCTCACCGACATCGCCATCCGCGACCGGCGCTGGTGCCAGGGCAACCTGCAGCATGCCGGCGTGCTGCCGGCGCGCGGTCTGCACTGGGTCAGTCGCCTCCATCTGCTGATGGGGATCGGCTCCTACATCACCTCGCCTTTGTGGCTGGTGTTCCTGCTCTGCGGCATCCTGATCTCGATCCAGGCCCGCTTCGTGAAGCCGGAATATTTCGGAGACAGCAAGCTGCTGTTCCCGAACTGGCCGCAGGTCGATCCGGTGCTCGCGAAATGGGTGTTCATCGGCACCATGGCCGTGCTGCTGGCGCCCAAGCTGCTCGCCTATCTGGTGCTGCTGCTGAAACCCGAGGACCGTCGCGGCGCGGGCGGCGCAATGCGGGCCTTGCTCAGCCTGCTGCTGGAAACGCTGGTCGGCGGCCTGATCGCCCCGGTGGCGATGCTGATCCAGACCAGCGGCGTGATCTCCATCCTGGCCGGGCGCGATTCCGGCTGGAACGCGCAACGGCGCGACGACGGACATATCCCGCTTTCCGTGGTCTGGTCCGGCTACTGGCGCTACATGGTGTTCGGCATCGTGCTGGCGATCATCGCCTGGCTGGTCTCGCCGGCCTTGTTTCTCTGGATGTCGCCGGTGCTGATCGGCCTCGCTTTGGCCGTGCCGCTGGTCTCGCTCACGGCAGGCCGTGATCTCGGTCTGGCGTTCGGACGCGCCGGCCTGCTCCGCATCCCCGAGGAGACCGCCCCGCCCGCCGTCCTGTCCCGCGCCGTCGCGCTGCAACGCGCCGGCATCGACCTGGAACCGGGCGAATCCCTCCGCCGCCTGCTGCGCGATCCGGTGCTGCTCGACGCGCATCGCGCCATGCTGCCGCCCGAGCGGAGGCGCGGCGTCGATCCGTTCGAGCCGGTGCTGGCGCTGGGCCTTGCCAAGCTGGACGAGGCCGACGACCTTCCCGGCGCGCTCCGCCTCCTGTCCTCCGCCGAGCGCGCCGCCGTGCTCGGCAACCGGCAGGGGCTCGACCGGCTGGTCCGGCTGGCGCAGAGCTGAGAAGATGATCCTCCGGCGCTTGGCCCTCCTGCTCGGCGCCGTCCTCGTTCCGGCAGCGGCGCGAGCCGAACCCCCGTTGCTGCCGGGCTACCACGTGCTCGCCTCGGCGACGCTCTCCGCCGGCCAGCCCCGGCGCATGTTCCGCATCGTCGCCCTGGGCCGTGACGGCGAGGGCGAAAGCACGGACGACGCCGCGCCGCGTCCGCTGCTGATCCTGGAGAAGCACGCGGACGGCGACAAACCGGTCGCCCGCAACGATCATGTGGTGATGCGGGCCGATGGGGGCGGCCAATGCGACCCGTTCCTCGAGAACGGCTACGGCATGATCGCCGCGCGCGGACGCTTCTTCACCATCGAGAACGGCGTCGCCTGCGGCCAGCACTGGACCGATTTCATTACCTTCCGCTTCGATCCGGTGTCCGGCGGCTTCGTGTTCGACAACGAACGCATCCAGTCCTGGAGCCCGCCCAGGACCGACAGCCCCGACGCCGAAGCGCTGGCACCGGACGGTCCGCCCCAGGTGATCCGCGACAAACCCGGACAGGCCACCCCGTTCGCCGCGTGGCGCCCGAAGCCTTGAGCGTTTCAGCCCTCCCACTGCATCGCGATGGCGCCGTCGCCGTAGCACTCCGGCAAAGGGTCCGCGATCGGCCTGAATCCGGCCTCCCGCCAGTAGGGCATCGCATCCCCCACCGCCGCCAGACGCATCCGCCGCAGCCCACATCCCAACGCGTCCGCCCGGAGCAGCAGCAGGGCCGCCCGTCCGAGGCGCTGCCCCCGCATCTCCGGCAGCAACGCCACATCGTGCAGCCAGTACTGGTCCGGCGCGTCCGGCAGGGCAGGCAGGACATGGTTCAGCAGGGGCGCCGCCCCACGCCACGGATGCCCGATCGCGTAGCCGACCGGCACGCCGTCCCGTTCCGCGAGACGCACCCCGCTCGGATGCAGCGCTAGCCGGTTCGCGAACACCGCCGGCCGTTCCGGGTAGTCCGGATGCACCTGCGCCGCCAGCTGGTCGATCGCCCCGAGATCGCGCGGTTCGGCCAGCCGCCAGCTCTTCAGCGCGTCATGCGCCCCTCGCAACGTCATCGAAGCTCCACACGAAACCACCTTGGGACACGTTATATCCGCGTCAACACGATGAACCCTAACGTGCACGGCGCGTTCGTGTCGTCCTGCCCCGGGAATGCGGGCAGGCGACTATGGCTACGAGGACTGAGCGGCGACCATGATCAAGAGCGAAATCGTCGAGGTGGATGGCGTGTTCGTGGGGGCGGCGATCCTGCAATCCGGCAGCACCGGCCACCGCTTCTTCGCCACCCATGACAGGGTTCGTCCCCTGCACGGCGCCACCATGCCGAGCCTCGCCGCCATCCGTCACCAGGCCAAGCGCCATTATCACGGCGTCCCCAACGCTGCCGAAGCGATCGTCGTGTCGCAAACCCTCGCGCGTTGATCCGATTATCATTCACGATGAAATTTAATCGCGCCCAAGGCTGATCGGCCTGCAACTCGCGATTGTGTGTCGTCGGCCGTGGGCACCCGGAACGGCGTCAGACGTTGCGCAGCCGTAAGCAGCGCTTCCAGGGAACGACACGATGGCCAGACCGGATGATTTCCTGCGCAACGGCGATCCCGCTGAGCGTAGGGAGGACTTGCGGCGCTATATCGGCCCGAATGCCGACAGCTTCATGCCGCTTTACAACAAGATGGTGGCGAAGCAGTCCTCGGCCATCGCCTGGGGCGGTTTCTGCTGGCCGGCCTTCTTCGTCGGACCGGTATGGTTCTTCTACCGTAAGCTCTGGGTGTTTGCCGGTCTTCTCTGCGCCATGATCGTGGCCGTCGCCGTCATCCCGCAACTCCCCGCCACCAGCGGTCTCATCATCTCCGTCATGGCCGCCACGATGGCCCGCCGCGCCTATCTCACCGAAGCCATGAAACGTCTGGAGGTGCTTCGGGAGTCCGGCCGTATCCACTGGCCCGGCGCGATCGAGCAGGCCGGCGGCGTCTCGCGAAAGGCGGCCTGGATCTCCGGCATCATCGCCGGTGTGATCTACGCTGCGGAGATTGGTCTGGTCGTCATCGCGATCAGCCAGGGCGACGCACCGCCACGGTGAGACGCACACCGTTCAAACCCGCTACACTCGCTTCATGGCGCATTCCTCCTCTCGTCTGGTGATCTTCGCGGCTCTGGGCGGCAACGTCCTGATCGCGGCCGGCAAGTTCGCGGCCGCGTTCTGGACCGGCTCCTCTTCCATGCTCAGCGAGGCGATCCACTCCCTGGTGGATTGCGGCAACCAGCTCCTGCTGCTGCACGGGTTGAAGCAGGCCGCACGCCCCGCCGACGCGCAGCACCCGTTCGGCTACGGGCTGCTGCTGTATTTCTGGACCTTCGTCGTGGCGGTGCTGATCTTCGGCGTCGGCGCCGGCGTGTCGATCATTGAGGGCATCGACAAGATCCGTCATCCGCACCCGGTGGACGATTCCTGGGTCAACTATCTGGTGCTGGGCGGCAGCATCCTGTTCGAGGGGGCCGTCTGGGTGCTGGCGCTGCGCGAGTTCCGCGCGGTGAAGGGACGGAGCGGCTGGATCGAGGCGGTGCAGCGTTCCAAGGATCCGACCAGCTTCACCGTCCTGTTCGAGGACAGTGCCGCCCTGCTCGGTCTGCTTGCCGCCCTTCTCTGCGTCTGGCTGTCGCAGGCACTGGACATGCCGGTTCTGGACGGGGTCGGTTCGCTCCTGGTCGGCGCGATCCTGACCGCGACCGCCGGTTTCCTGGCCTGGGAAAGCAAGTCGCTTCTGGCCGGCGAAAGCGTTTCGCCCGAGGTGCGCGCCAGCATCCTCCGCATCGTGTCCGCGGAGCCGGACGTGTCGCGCGCCAACGAGATCCTCACCATGCATTTCGGCCCGCGCGACGTTCTGGTCGCGCTGAGCCTCGATTTCGACGACCGGCAAAGCGCCGCCGCCGTGGAGCGCAGCGTGTCGCGCATCGAACGGCGCATCCGCGACGCCCATCCCGAAGTGCGCCGCGTCTTCGTGGAAGCGCAGGACCGCGACGCGCACCGTCAGCTCGAAGCCGAGCGCGACCGGGCGGATCGCGAGGCCGAGGCGTCGCCCGGCGGCTGACGGACCCGGCTCGACCGAAGCCGGCGCGCGGGTCTAGCCTCACCTCCCGACAATAACGGCACACGCCGAACGAACGGGGAGAGGCACGTCATGCCGAAGACCTTTGAGACCGTCCTGGTCGAGACCGATGGCCGTGTCGGACTCCTGACCCTGAACCGGCCGGAAGCGCTGAACGCCCTGAACGCGCAGATGCTGCGCGACGTGCTGGATGCGCTGCGCGGCTTCGATGCCGACGAGGCGATCGGCTGCATCCTGCTGCGCGGTTCGGAGCGCGCCTTCGCCGCCGGGGCCGACATCAAGCAGATGCAGCACCTGAGCGCCGCGGAGATGGCCGAGCACGACTGGGCTGGCGGGTGGATGGCGATGGGCGCGATCCGCACCCCGATCGTCGCCGCCGTGAGCGGCTTCGCCCTGGGTGGCGGCTGCGAACTCGCCATGTCCTGCGACGTGCTGGTGGCCGCGGACACGGCGCGGTTCGGCCAGCCCGAGGTGAAGCTCGGCGTGTCGCCCGGCTTCGGCGGTTCGCAGCGCCTGACCCGCATCGTCGGCAAGCCGCGCGCGATGGAGATGTGTCTGACCGGCCGCATGATCGACGCCGCCGAGGCCGACCGGATCGGTCTCGTGTCGCGCGTCGTGCCGGCGGCGGAGCTGGCCTCGGCATCGCTGGAGATCGCCCGTACGATCGCCGGCATGTCGCGCTCCGCCACCCGCGCGATCAAGGAGCTGGTGAACCGGGCCGAGGAACTGCCTTTGGCCGAAGGACTACGCTACGAACGCCATGTGTTCCATGGGCTGTTCTCCACTGCCGACCAGAAGGAGGGCATGAACGCCTTTGTGGAGAAACGCGCCGCCCATTGGTCGCATCGCTGAGGACGCCGTCATGGACCCCAGAACCCTGTCCGGTCTCGAACTCCTGCGTGCGATGGGAGACGGTACCCTGCCCAACGCCTCCATCGCGGAGACCATGGGCCTCCTCGGCCTGGAGGTCGAAGACGGACGCGCCGTGATGCGCGTCCGTGCGGATGGGCGCCACCTGAACCCGCTCGGCGGCGTGCATGGCGGGTTCGCCGCCACCGTGCTGGATTCCGTGACCGGTTGCGCGGTGCATACCCGCCTGCCTGCCGGCTGTGCTTACGGCACCGTCGATCTGTCGGTGAAGATGATGCGGCCTGTGCCGCGCGACCAGGAGCTGCGTGCGGAAGGGGTGGTGACACATCTGTCCGGCTCGCTGGGTGTGGCCGATGCGACGTTGCGCGATGCGGACGGTCAGCTTCTGGCCAGTGCGTCCGCGTCGTTCTTCATCAAGCGGCCGAAGTGAGGGTCTTCTTTTTCTGAAGAAAAAGAAGCAAAAAGACTTCTATCCGTTTGGTATGGTTGCAACGCCGCACTTACTCAAGCGGACAGAAGTTCTTTGGTTCTTTCTTCCAAGAAAGAACACCTCTTCAATGTCTCAGCCTGCGTCGGCCAACTCTTCCTTGGCAGGCTCCGGCGGCCGCACCCGCAAGCGGCGGATATGGCGCGGGTCGGCGTCCATGACCCGGAATTGCAGCCCGGATTCATGGCTCACCACCTCGCCCCGCGTCGGCACGTGCCCGGCCAGGCGGAACACCAGACCGCCGATCGTGTCGATATCGCTGTCCCGCTCGTCCTCGGTCAGCAGCGGGCCGAACCTGGCCTCGAAATCCTCCACAGGCATGCGCGCGTCGATGTCGAGCGTGCCGTCATGCCGCTCCACCAGCATCGGCACGTCCGGCTCGTCATGCTCGTCCGCAATGTCGCCGACGATGGTTTCCACCAGATCCTCGATGGTCACCAGCCCGTCCACGCCGCCGTACTCGTCGATCACCAGCGCCAGATGGATGCGGCGCAGGCGCATCTGCAGCAGCAGGTCCAGCACCGGCGTCTGCGGCGCGATCATCAGCGGCTGCCGCAGGATCGCCTGGAGGCGGAAGCTCTCGCTGGGGCCGTTATAGGCCAGCAGGTCCTTCACATGGACCATGCCCACCACGTCGTCGAGCTGCTCGTTGTAGACCGGCAGACGGGAATGGTTTTCCCGGCGCATGGTCGCCAGCGCCTCGTCCAGCCCGATCGAGACCGGCATGGCGATGATGTCGGCGCGCGGCACCATCACGTCGTCCGCCGTGGTTTCGCGCAGGCGCAGCACGTTGGCGATCAGCAGCCGTTCCTGCCGGTCGAGATCGGGCAGTTCGCCGTCGGTCGGCGTGGTGTCGGCGGCTTCCTGCACCAGGGCCGCGACGCGTGCGCGCAGGTCGAGATCGGCGCGCTTGCCGCCGAGCCAGCTCATCAGCCCGAACCGTCGCGGTTCCGGCTTGTGGTCCTCGGCGCTCATCGGTGCTCTCCGGGGCGCAACTCCCCGGCCCGACGGGCGGAGGCGGGCTTCCACGGATTGGGCACGCCCAGGCGACGGAGGATGCGGGCTTCTTCCATTTCCATGCGTCGCGCGTCGCCGGCGCGGTGGTGATCGTGGCCGCGCAGATGCAGCGCGCCATGCACGATCAGATGCGCCAGATGATGGCGCGGACGGCGCCCCGCGGCGATCGCCTCGCGACGCACTGTTTCCAGCGCGACCACGATGTCGCCGCCCGGCACCCCCGGCGGAGTCTCGAAGGTCAGCACGTTGGTCGGCTTGTTCTTGCCGCGATGGCGCGCGTTCAGGTGGCGGATGCGCAGATCGTTGTCGAGCACCACCGAGCCGGCACCGCCGCCGGCCAGGGCCGCGCGACGCACCAGGCGCTCGATGCCCGGCACGAGCCGGCGCCAGCGCCGGTCCACCACGAAGATCTCGACCTCGTCCGGCGTTTCGGCCAGACGCCGTGCGGCCGCATGCTGCGATACGCCCGCCACGGCATGCGCCGTCC
Organism: Lichenicola sp. GTC18331; assembly: GCF_055386855.1. Taxonomy (NCBI): domain Bacteria; kingdom Pseudomonadati; phylum Pseudomonadota; class Alphaproteobacteria; order Acetobacterales; family Acetobacteraceae; genus Lichenicola; species Lichenicola sp. GTC18331. The sequence continues at coordinate 3,070,276 of NZ_AP045015.1, forward strand.
TGGCCGAATCCTGAGCCGCCCGTCGCGCCCGCTTGTCCCGTTTCCGGTCCTTCTTGCGGTCCGCTTTCGATCGTCCTTCCGTTTCGGAAGGGCGGCCGGTTCTACTTCGAGGTTCCATCGTGCTCCCGGCGGGTCCGGTTCCGGGTGGTGTCCCGTTCTGCCGCCGCGCGCTGATCATACGCATCGACGATCCTGGCGACCAGCGGATGACGCACCACGTCGCGGCTTTCGAACCGCGCGAAGCCGATTCCGGGCAGGCCTTCCAGCGTTTCCACCGCGTCGCGCAACCCGGAAGAGACCCCGTTCGGCAGGTCGATCTGGCTCAGATCGCCGTTGATCGCCATGCGTGTGCCGGACCCCATGCGGGTCAGGAACATCTTCATCTGCGCGACCGTGGTGTTCTGCGCCTCGTCGAGAATCACGAAGGCATGCGCCAGGGTGCGTCCGCGCATGAAGGCGAGCGGCGCCACCTCGATCTCCCCCGAGGTCATGCGGCGCAGCACCTGATCGCCGGGCATCATGTCGTGCAGCGCGTCGTAGAGCGGCCGCAGATAGGGGTCGATCTTCTCCTTCAGGTCGCCCGGGAGGAAGCCGAGGCGCTCGCCCGCTTCCACCGCCGGGCGGGACAGGACGATGCGGTCCACGCGCCCGGCCTGGAGCATCGCCACCGCCTGCGCCACGGCGAGATAGGTCTTTCCGGTGCCGGCCGGGCCGATGCCGAACACCATCTCGTTGGTGTTGAGCATGTCCATATAGGCGGCCTGTCCCGGAGAACGCGGCTCGATCGCGCCGCGCTTGGTTCGGATGGCCGGCAGGTCGCCGAACGGCAGCTTGGGATCGTCCGAGGCGTGCAGGATCGCCGGTCCCGGCAATCCCTGGAAGCGCCCCGCCTGAGAACCGCCGCCGATGCGTCCCGCCATACGCTCCTCCTTCTTCGGATCCAGCACGTCGTGATGGATGTCGGACATGCGGATCGCCGCATCCACATCCGCGGATTCCACCGGGCGGCCTTCCTCGAGCCGTCTGTAGAGCGCGCCCAGCGTCGAGCGCGCCAGCGCCACGCGGCCCGGATCGCCGGCGATGGACACCCGGTTGCCGCGACAGGCCAGCCGGACGCCGAGCCCCTGTTCGAGCCGCACCAGATGGCGGTCATGATCGCCCAGCAGCAGTTGCAGCAGAGCGTTGTCGTTGAACTGCAAGGTGGCGCTGCGCGGTTCCGCGCCACCAACCATCCCCACACCGGTACGAGCGAACGCCTCCTGGCCGGAGGGAGAGGGGGTGGGGCGGGTGGCGAGTTCGGTCAAGCGCAGGCACTCTCCGTTACGGGGACGAACGATCCTGAAAGAGAATTGGTGAGCATTCGCTCGATCGCCACCCTTCGCGTGGTGCCGATCAACGAATCCGGGCCCTGGACGTGCACCGCCTGCAGATAGGGGCTGCGTCCGGACAGCTGGCCGGGCTTGCGGCCGCGTCCGGTGAACAGGATGTCCATCGTGCGGCCGACGCTGTCGGCGTTGAACCGGTCCTGCTGCTCGCGGATCAGCGCCTGGAGCTCCAGAAGGCGGGCATGCGAGACGGCATCGGTCACGCGGTTCGGCGCGCCGGCGGCCGGCGTGCCCGGACGCGGCGACCAGGAGAACGAATAGCTCTGCGCGTAGCCGACATCGCGCACCAGACGCATCGTGTCGGCGAAATCCGCTTCGGTCTCGCCCGGATGGCCGACGATGAAATCCGACGACAGCGCCAGATCGGGCCGGTGCTCGCGCAGTCTGTCCACCAGACGGCGATATTCGTCGGCGGTGTGGCCGCGATTCATCGCCTGGAGCATGCGGTCGGAGCCGCTCTGCACCGGCAGATGCAGGAACGGCATCAGCTGCGGCAGGTCGCGATGGGCGCGGATCAGCGTCTCGCCCATGTCGCGCGGATGCGAGGTGGTGTAGCGCAGGCGATGGAGGCCGGGGATCTCGGCCAGTGCGTAAAGCAGTCGGGACAGATCCCAGGTTGCGCCGTCCGGCCCTTCGCCGTGATAGGCATTCACGTTCTGGCCCAGTAGGGAGATCTCGCGCACGCCGGAGGCGGCCATGCGTCGCGCTTCCGCCAGAACCGCCATCGCCGGCCGGCTCGCCTCGGCGCCGCGCGTGTAGGGCACGACGCAGAACGAGCAGAACTTGTCGCAGCCCTCCTGCACGGTGAGGAAGGCGGTGACGTTGCCGGGGAGCTGCGGACCGGCGGCTTCGGGCAGGAAGTCGAATTTCTGCTCGGCCGGGAAATCGGTGTCGATCACCGCGCCGGCCGCACGTGCGGCGCGAGCCACCATTTCCGGCAGGCGGTGATAGGTCTGCGGGCCCAGCACCAGATCCACGAACGGCGCGCGAGCGACGATCTCCTTGCCTTCCGCCTGCGCCACGCAGCCGGCCACGGCCAGAACCGTGTTCTGTCCTTCGGCGGCGCGGGCTTCCTTGATCACGCGCAGACGCCCCAGCTCGGAGAACACCTTCTCCGCCGCCCGCTCGCGGATATGGCAGGTGTTGAGGATCACCATGTCGGCGCCCTCCGGGCTGTCCACCGGGGCATAGCCCAGGGGACGCAGCACGTCGGTCATGCGGGCGCTGTCGTACACGTTCATCTGGCAGCCCCAGGTGATGACGTGCAGGCGCTTGGGCGCGGTGTTCGGGGTATCGGACATGGAGTTCGTTTCGGCGATCGGCGACATGAGCGCAGGAATCCGGTGCGCGGCCGCCCCGGTCAAGCGCAGATCACTCATGGGGGCCTGCGCCGACGACGCACGCCGCCGATAGGGCGTGCTGGGCGATCCGGAACACCAGGGCGATGCTGTGGCCGATCTGACGAAAACTCCTCGTGGCAGGACGAACCGGAAGCGAGTCTCCCCGAACCGCCTGCGACGAGACGATCAGGCAAAAAGCGACGCGGCCGGTCAAGGGAAAAAGCGCCGTTCTTCCGGTGTCATACGATGTTCAACGAACCCCGGTCGCCGAGGGCGATCGCGGCGATCCCGTCGGCCCGGAGGCGCCTGTCAGTCCGCCGGATCCGCCCGGTTCTGACGCAAAGCGGCGCAACCGCGGGCGATCGCGGTCCAGGCGGCCTGGCTCAGCGCCTTGCGCGAAGCGAAATCGGCCGGATCGAGCGGGTCGTGCAGCCAGATGCTCGCCCGCATGCCGCGCCAGCGTGCGAGCTGGACGAAGTGCGGCGCCAGATCCATGTCGCCATACCAGGAGAACACGGTGCGGTTGGCGCGCCCGACCGGCAACGTGCCGAGCCGGTCGTAGACGACCGAGACCGGCTGGATCAGCGGGATCTCGTTCAGCGGCGGCACGTCGGCGGCAGCCCCGCCCTTGGCGGCGGCGAAGAACGACGAATGGAACGGCAGCACCCGCGAACCGTCCGACGAGGTGCCTTCGGGAAACAGGATCAGGTCGTCGCCGGCCTTCAGGCGTAGGCTCATGTCGTCGCGTTCGCGTCCGGTGGCCTTGCGTTGCCGGCTGACGAACAGGGTGCGGCCGAGCCGGGCCACGGTGCCGACCACGGGCCAGCCCCCGACCTCCTCCTTGGCCACGAAACAGGCATGGAGCCTGCCGCCCAGAACGGGGACATCGATCCAGGAGGAATGGTTGCAGACATAGATCACCGGCCGCCTTCGGGCGCGCGGCGCCTGTGCGGCGGATCTGCCCAGGACGCGCACGCGCATGCCCATCAGGCGCGACACGACGCTCCAGTAGCGTGCGGCGAACCGCACCTTGCCCCGGCCTGGCAGCGCCAGCATCACCGATTGGATGACGCAGGAGATCGCGGTCCAGCCCAGGATCAGCGTGATGCGCCGTGCCACGCGCAGGTTGCGGGCCAGACGGGTGGTGGGGGACGGGCCGGGAAGCCTGCGCTCCACAGACGGATCCTCCCAGCCGGACAGCAACGGCATGCTGCGCCTGTGGCTCAGGCCCTGGCCCAGGCCTTGGGAGGGCTTCTGGCCGGGCGAGATCGACGGGGACGGGGTGGGAGGCGCCGGCCGGCATGCGTGCCGGGGTTGGCTGCCGGAAGCTGCCTGCATGCGCCGTTTCTAGCCTGTCCGGGGGCGGGACGACAATCTGGGGCTTTGTGCTACAAAACCGGCAACGCCGATCCGAGACGCGCGAGGACTACGCCCTGAGGAACCGCCAAACCGGCCTTCGCGCCGCGCTCCTCCGTTTCCGCCGGCCGGTCGGCCTCTGTGAACCGTCCTGCCCCAGCGGAACGGCGTCGCGGCCGGGTTCGTCCATCGTCCTCCGCCCGTTCTTGCGCCCATCCTCCCGCATGTCCCTCCATGGGGTGCTTCGCTGCGGCACTGCCGTCGGTGTGATCGCGGGCGGCGTTTCGGCATCCTGGCCGCCATTCGGCCAGACGGCGCGCGCGGCCGATCCGGTCGCCTACCAGACCACCCTGGTGCCCACCGGCGACGGCGCCGTCGATGCAGCCCTGCGCGGTTCCTCCGCCCTGATCACCTTGCAGAAAACGCGTGCGGTCAGCCCGTTCGCGCTGGCCGGACGGGCCCGCGGCGACGAGGCGACGTTGCGCACCGCTCTGGAAAGCTTCGGCTTTTATGCCGGGCACATCACCATCACCGTTGCCGGAAAGTCCGCCGAAGACCCGTCCTTGCCCGACGTGCTGGCGGCCTGGCCGGCAGGCAAACCGGTGCCGATCCGCATCTCCGCCGAGCGCGGGCCGATGTTCCACCTCGGCACCGTCACGCTCACTCTCCCGCAGGGTGAGCAACTGACACCGGCCGAGCAGACCGCGTTCGGTCTCAAGACGGGGCAGGACGCGGTGGCCTCCGACGTTCTGGCGGCGGGCGGGCGTCTGCAGACGGCGTTACAGGAAGACGGGCACGCCTTCGCCACGGTGAAGCCGCCCGTGGCGATCCTGCATTCCGACAGCCGCACGCTCGACATCCGCTACGCGGCGACCGAGGGGCCTCGTCTCGATATCGGGCGGATCACGCTGGACGGGTTGAAGCACGTCCATGCGTCCTATGTGCGCAAGCTGCTGCTGGTGCATCCGGGCGAGCTGTATCAGCCGAGCCGGATCGAGGCGGCGCGACAGGATCTCGCGTCCACCGGCGTCTTTTCCAACGTGGCCGTTTCCGCCGCGACTGCGCCGGCCCCGAACGGCACCTTGCCGCTCACCTTCGATTTCACCGAGGCGCTGCGCCATACCGTGGCGCTCCAGGCCGGTTATTCCACCGATCTCGGCGGCTCTGCCGGCGTGACCTGGACCGATCACAACCTGTTCGGCAACGGCGAGAAGCTCTCGCTCGTGGCGCTGCTCACAGGCCTCGGCGGCACGTCGCAGAACGGGCTGGGCTACGACGTCTATGCCGATCTGCTGCGGCCGTTCTTCTTCCGGCGCGACCAGTCGCTCGATCTGCGCGTGGAAGGGCTGAAGCAGAACCTCCAGGCCTACAACCAGACGGCGTTGCTCGTGCGTGGGCTGGTGAACCGCAAGATCAACAAGCAATGGAGCGTGTCCGGCGGTCTGGGCGCGGAGCAGGAGCGTATCCGGCAGGAAGGCGTGTCGCGCTCCTACACGCTCGCCTTCGTCCCGCTCACGGCCAATTTCGACAATACCGGCCTCGCCAATCCGCTGGACGATCCGACGCATGGTTTCCGCGTCTCGCTCGGCGCCACGCCGACCTACAGTTTCGGCAGCGGAAACGGCAACAACGGCGGCACCAATACCGGCGCCAACACCTTCTTCACGATCCTTCAGGCCACGGCCTCGACCTATTTCGATCTGCACCGCATCGGCCTCGCCAAACCCGGCCGCAGCGTGATCGCCGTGCGCGCCATCGTCGGCTCCGTTCAGGGGGCGGACACGTTCGATTTGCCGCCCGATCAGCGGCTTTATGCCGGCGGCAGCGGCACCGTGCGCGGGTTCAAGTATCAGGGCATCGGTCCGCTGTTCCGGGATGGCAATCCTGTCGGCGGCACGTCGCTTGATGCCGGCACGGTCGAATTCCGGCAGCGGATCGGCAAGAGCTTCGGCTTCGCCGCCTTCGCCGATGCCGGTCAGGTCGGCAGCGGCTCGGCGCCGTTCGCCGGCACGCTGCGCGTCGGTGCCGGCGTCGGCGCGCGCTACTACACCGCGATCGGCCCGATCCGCGTCGATGTCGCGGTGCCGCTGAACAAGCCGCGCGGCGGCGACAGTTTCGAACTCTATGTCGGCCTCGGGGAGGCGTTCTGATGTCGGACACCGCCCCCAACGCCGCGCCGCGCCGTTCCGTGCGCCGCATCGTGTTCTGGCTGCTGGGTCTGCTGGTCGGTTTGCCGCTCGGCCTGATCGTTCTGGTGCTTCTCGTGGTGCTGATCGGCGCCAATACCGGGCCCGGCCGGCGCCTGATCGAGCAGCAGGCTGCATCGCTGACCGGCGGGATGATCCGAATCGACGGTCTCGGCGGACGCTTTCCCGATGCGCTCACCGCGCGACGCATCCAGGTGGCGGACTGGAAAGGCCCCTGGCTCAGCATCGACGGTTTGCAGCTCGACTGGTCGCCGCTCGCGCTGATCGGCATGACGGCGCATGTGGAGCGCGTCCAGGCCGAACGTATCGCCGTCGATCGGCTGCCCAGCGCCGATCCCCATGCCAAGCCGTCGCCGCCCGCCAAGCCTGGCGCCAAGAGTGGGCTGCATCTGGCGATCCGCATCGACGCCTTGCAGATCAACCGGTTCGTGGTCGCCGAGGCCGTGGCCGGCGCGCCGATGGTGCTGTCCGCGGACGGACATGCTCGCATCGCCGATCTGGCGCCGATCCTGGACGGGGCCGCGATCGACACGCTGCCCGACACCGACCTCGCGCTCGACATACGCCGTCTCGATCAGCCGGGCGGCGTGAAACTCGCCACGCTGATCACCCCCGGCCGTCTCGGACTGCACGCCACGATCGAGGATGGCGAGACCGGCTTCGTCGCCACTCTCGGCCATCTGCCGGTGCTGGCGCCGCTGCATCTCCAGCTCGATCTCGACGGCCCGCGCAACGCGGACAAGCTGGCCCTCGCCGCCACGGCCGGAAGCCCCCGCACGGGCGTGCTCGATCTGGGCGCGCACGGCCTCCTCGATCTGGTTCATCCGCATTTCGACGTGGCGCTGGCGCTGCATGCGCCGGCGATGCAGCCGGTGCCGTCGGTGCGCTGGAACAAGCTGGCGCTCGACGCCCATCTGGTGGGCACGCCCGTCGCGCCGGGCGGGCAGGGCACGCTCGCCATCGACGAGCTGGCAGCGCCCGGCGCCGGGGTGAACACGTTGAACGCCCGCTTTGGCGGCGACGAGAACAGCGGCCCGATCACGCTGCATCTGGTGGCGGACGGGGTGCGGATTCCCGGACCCAAGCCGACCCTGCTGGCCGGCGCGCCTTTGGTGCTGGATGCGCAGTACGACCCGCATGTCGCGTCGCGACCGGTCGAACTCTCGCTCACCCATGCGCTCGCCGCCATCACCGGGCGGGTGAACACGCAGCCTTCGCCGAACGGCGCGCTGCATATCGTCCTGCCCGATCTCGCCCCGCTCGCAGCGGCCGCCAGCACGCCGCTCGCCGGTCACGCGGCGCTCGATCTCGGCTTCCGCCTGTCCGGACAGAAGGCCGACGCCACCCTGTCCGGCCCGATCGTCATCACCGGCGGCCAGCCCCAGGCGGTCGGATTGATCGGCGCGAACGGACGCATCGCGCTCGATGCCGGCAAGAACGGCAACGACCTGGCGCTGCGCAGTCTGACGCTCGACGGCGACGCGTTGCATCTCCAGGCCAGTGGCACGGACAGCAACAACGTTCTGGATGCGCGTTTCGGTCTCGATCTCCCCGCTCTGGCGCGGGCGGTGCCGAGCCTGCGCGGGGCGCTGTCGATCAAGGGCACGGCGCAGGGTCCGACCGACGATCTGTCCGCGCATCTGGTCGCCGACGGCACGCCGGGCACCGCCACCCTGCCGCCCGGCAAGCTGCATCTGCTGATCGACGCCGCGCATCTGCCGAAAGCGCCGGAAGGCACGATCGCCCTGGACGGCACGCTCGACCGCGCGCCGCTCACCGTGCGCGCCCAGGCGGCCCGTCTCGCCGACGGCACGCTGCATCTGATCCTGAAGACGCTGGACTGGAAGAGCGCCACCGGCCGCGCCGACATGACCCTGCCGCCGGGCGCCAGACTGCCGCTCGGGTCGCTGCAGATCCGCATGGCGCGTCTGGCCGATCTGCGTTCGGTGATCGGCCAGCCGATCGGCGGCGCGGTGCAGGCCGATATCCACACCGAGCAGCCGGCGGGTGCGCCCGCGCCGCGGGTTCTGGTGGATGTTCGTGCCAATGGCGGCACCGCTTCCGCGCGTGTCGGCAGGCTCACCCTGCAAGGCAACGTGCTCGACCCGCTCGGCAAACTCTCGGTCAACCTCGCCCTGGACGCGAGCGGGATCGACGCTGCCGGCGTTTCCGGTCAGGCCCATGCCACCGCGCGCGGACCCGAGGACGCGCTCGACGTCGCCGCGCGCGCCAACATGATCGCCGCCGGTGCGCCGGCCACGCTGGACACGGCGCTACGGCTCGACCTGCCGCAAAAGCGCGTGGCGATCAGCCGTCTCGCCGCCACCGGCAAGGGCGAGGCGTTGCGCCTGCTCGGGCCGGCCGCGATCGCCTTCGGCAACGAGAAATCGGTGGATCGCCTGCGCCTGTCCGTCGCTCCGCAGGCAGGCGGCGCGTCTCCCGCTCTGGTCGATCTGCGCGGCCAGATCATGCCGAAACTCAACCTCGACGCCGAGATCAGCAACGTGACGCCCGCGCTCGCCAAACCCTTCGCGCCGACGCTGGACGCCGCCGGCGTGATCGCGATGCAGGCGCATCTGACCGGCACCACCGCTGCACCGGGTGGCACCGTGCGGTTGCAGGCCAACGGTTTGAAGCTTCGCACCGGCCCGGCTGCGTCGCTGCCGCCGGCCTCGCTCACCGCCAACGTCGCACTCGCCGGCAAGAGCGCCCGTGTCGACGCGAAGCTCGCCGCAGGCCCGGACGTCGCGCTGGCGGTGGACGGCACCGCGCCGCTGTCCGCCACCGGGCCGATCGCCATGCGCGCGGATGGGCGCGTCGATCTGCGCCTGGCCAACGCGGTTCTGGGCGCGCAGGGGCGCGAGGTTCAGGGCGTGATCCAGCTCGCTCTGGCGGCGGGTGGCACCGCGCACGATCCGAACCTGACCGGCACGATCCGGCTCGATAACGGGCAGTTCCAGGATTTCGGCCAGGGCGTGCGCCTGACCGCGATCGATGCGCTGATCCGCGCAGACGGCAAGGCGATCTCCATCGATCATCTCCTTGCCCATGCCGGCGGCGGCACCATCGGCGCGACCGGCACGGTGGGCGCGTTGCAGCCCGGCCTGCCGGTCGATCTGCATGTGGTGGCCAGCAAGGCGCGTCCGCTGTCGAGCGATCTGCTGACCGCGACGCTGGATGCCGACATGCGCATTCACGGTCAGGCTTCCACACGCATCGATGTCGGCGGCACCGTCACCATCGACGGCGCTTCCATCAACATCCCGAACGGCCTGCCGCCTTCGGTGGCGCGTCTCGACGTGATCCGTCCGGGCGAGAAACCGCCCACGGCGAGCGATGCCGCTGCCCTGCTGATCGGGCTCGACCTGACCCTGAACGCGCCGGGCGAGATCTTCGTGCGCGGCCACGGGCTCGATGCCGAGCTGGGCGGAAAGCTGCATGTCGGCGGCACCTCGACGGCGCCGGTGATCTCCGGCGGATTCGACCTGCGTCACGGCACCTTCGATCTTGCCGGAATCTCGCTCGCCTTCACCAAGGGGCGGGTAGGTTTCAACGGCGCCGGCGTGAACCACAAGATCGATCCGTCGCTCGACTTCGTGGCGCAGAGCATCGTCAATTCCACCGTGGCGCAGCTCAATGTCGGCGGTTACGCCTCCGCGCCGAAGATCTCGCTCAGTTCAACGCCACCCTTGCCGCAGGACCAGATCCTGGCGCTGATCCTGTTCGGCCAGGAAATGAAGTCTCTGAGCCCGTTGCAGATCGCGCAGATCGCCACGGCGCTCGCGTCGCTGACCGGATCCGGCGGCGGCTTCGATCCGCTCGGCACGGTGCGGAAATCGCTGGGGCTCGACCGGCTTTCGGTCGGCAGCAGCGGCAATGGCGGTAGCGGCGCCAGCGTGGAAGCCGGGAAATACGTCGCGCGCGGCGTGTATGTCGGCGCCAAGCAGGCCACCAGCGGCGGCGGCACGCAGGCGCAGGTGCAGATCGACCTGACCCGCCGCCTCAAGCTGCTGACCACGGTCGGAACCGGCGGCGTGACGACGGGGGTGATCACCCCGGAGAACGACCCTGGCAGCTCGGTCGCGTTGAAGTATCAGTTTCAGTATTAAAGGAAGAGGGTGTTCTTTCTTGGAAGAAAGAACCAAAATACTTTTGTCCGTTTGGTTGTGAGTAAACGGACAAAATCTTTTTGCTTCTTTTCTTCAGAAAAAGAAGACCCTTGATGCAAGTCGGCCGTTACGGCGCGACCGCGACAGTATCATTGCCGCGATCGGTATCCGGCAAGCGATGATCGGGATCGAGGGTGACGGACCGGACTGCCGTGACGGTCGGCACCACGACCTGCACGGTGTCGCCTTTCATCCAGCTTTCCACCGGAACGGAAACGGTCGTCGTCGTGCCGTTCGCAAGCGCGATCGCCAGGGTCGCCGGCATCACCAGCCAGCCCTTGTTGACCAGCGTCACCGCGAGCCCCTTGGCGGGATCGTGGTCGACATAGGCGGCGGACTGCACGCCCAGATCCAGCGTCCAGTTGTGCTGATACCATCCGCGCCACCACCAGCTCAGATCCTCGCCCGCCTCGCTGCTCATGAAGCGGAAAAAATCGTACGGCGTCGGATGTTTGTAGGCCCAGGCGGCGATGTATCTGCGGAAGGCCGGGTCGAACCGGTCCGGCCCCAGGATCTGCTCGCGCAGCAGAACCAATCCAAGCGCCGATTTGAAATAGGTCAGCGGATGCCGGTAGCGCTCGATCACCTCGTCCGACGGCGCCAGCATGGACGGCATGTTGGGGTCGCGCAGCCAGGGAATGATCTCATCCACCGGATTGCCGCCGCCGGGCGCGTATTCCGGATCGCGCTTGGGTGCGAATTCGCCATGGTTGAAATGATCCGAGGCGTACACGTCGATGAATGTGTTGAAGCCCTCATCGACGAAGGCGTCGCGTCGCTCGTTGGAGCCGACGAGCATCGGGAACCAGCCATGCCCGAGTTCGTGCGTGGTGATCCAGAACAGCTCCTTGCCCTTGTCGTCCACGCCGTCGAACGCCATGCCCGGATATTCCATCCCGGCGCCGTGTCCTGCGAGATTCACCGCATTCGGCCAGGGGAAGGGGAACCATTTTTCGGAGAAATACTCGATCGCGTGTTTCACGTATTCGGTCGAGCGTTTCCAGTTCTCCGTGGCTTCCACGGGATAGATCGACATCGCCAGACGCGGCTCGGGCTTCATCCCCGGTGCCGGCGAGACGTCCGGCAGGTCGATATGCGCCGCATCCCAGGCGAAGGCGGGCGAGGCGGCGAAGGCCACGTCGCGCGTGTTGTTCATGCGGAAATGCCAGGTCAGCGTGCCCGAGCGCGTCGGTCGGCTGTTCGGATCGGTCACCTCAGACGGTGCGCGGATCATCACCGTCTTGTCGCTGTGCCCGGCTTCGGCCAGACGCGACCGCTGCTGCGCCGTCAGCACCTGCTGCGGATTCAACAGCGCGCCGGAGCCCTCGACGATGAAGTTCCACGGCACCGTCACGCTGTAATCGATATCGCCGTATTCCAGGTAGAATTCCTGGCCGATATAGGGCGCCGTGTCCCAGCCGCGCAGGTCGTCATAGACCGCCATGCGGGGAAACCATTGCCCCATCTCGTAGATGTCGCCGTTGCGCGTGGCCATCACCCCCATGCGCCCGCCCCATGTGCCCGGCACGGTGAACTGCCAGGCTACATGCAGTTTCAGATGGCCGCCTTTCGGCGTGAGAGCCGAGGGCAGGGTGATCCGCATGCGCGTGTCGGACACCAGGAACGGCACGTCGATCAGCTTGCCGCCCGCGCCCTCGATGCGGACGCTGTCGATCCGGTCGCCATCGGTGCTGTTGGCGGACAGGTAATTGTCCGAGAAGCGTGCCCGGCTGTCCTTGCGGTAGATGTTCTGGTCGAGCTGCATCCAGAGTTCGTCGAGCGCATCGGGCGAGTTGTTGGTGTAGCTCAGCACTTCCTCGCCGCGCAGCGTATGCGTGGCAGGCTCGATCGTGGCCTTGATCGTGGTGTCGACGCGGTTCTGCCAATAGGCCGGTCCTGGCAGCCCGCTGCCGGAACGATACATGTTCGGCCGGTTGCCCAGTTCGAACGGCGCGAAGATCACCGCGGGGTCGGGTGTGCCGGGCGGCTTCGGCGGCGTGCCGGAAGGCTGCGTCACCGCATGGTGGTTCGAGGGCGGCGTGCCCGGCGCCGCCACGGGGGGCGCGGCCTGGGCGCTTGCGGCCAGGAGAGGGGGGAGGGCGGCGAAGGCCAGGAGAACGGCGCGGCGGCAGGGCAATCTCATGACACGCATCGTTGCGGTCATGGCGGCGGCGCGCAAGGCTTCAGCAACACGATGACAAAAAACCCGCCGTGGCGTCTTGCCGAAGCCGCGCCCGGCGGGTCATGTGACTGCCCGGGTCCTTACAGAACCGGGATGATTTGATGACACGTTGCGCGTTCCGCTCCCTTCTGGCTGCCGGCACTGCTGCTGTTTTGTTCACGGCGCCGCCGTCCTGGGCGGGCCCCGATCCGGCCGGCTCGAAGGTGGAAACGGCGACGCCCGCCCAAAGCGGCGGCGACATTCCGGCCAGCTTCAAGCCGGTTACGGTCGGGTTCGACTATGTCCGCCGGGAAGCGATGATCCCGATGCGTGACGGGGTGAAGCTGTTCACCGTGATCATGATCCCGAAGAACGCGACCCGTGCGCCGATGATGCTGGATCGCACGCCCTACAGCGCCGACGAGCTGACCCGCTACGGCGGTGGCGGACCGCTGCTGCGGCAGAACCTGTTCCCCGCTTATGCCGATCTCGCCGAGCACGGCTACATCATCGTGGCACAGGACGTGCGCGGAAAATACGGGTCCGAAGGCGCCTACACCATGAACCGGCCGGTGCGCGGCCCGCTCAATTCCACCGACACGGACAACCCGACCGACACCTACGACACCATCGCCTGGCTGGTGAAGAACGTCCCCGAAAGCAATGGCCGCGTCGGCACGATCGGCACCTCATATGACGGGTTCACCAGCCTGATGAGCCTCATCCATCCGCATCCGGCGCTCAAGGCGGCGGTGCCGATGAACCCGATGGTCGATACCTGGAAGGGCGACGACTGGTTCCATAACGGCGCCTTCCGCGAGGAGATGATGAGCTACGTCTACGAGCAGACGGCGGCGAAGAAGTCCGACCAGAACTGGTATGCGCTGCGCTACGACGATTACGACACCTTCCTGCATTACGGCTCGGCCGGCGCGTTCGGCACCGCCATGGGCATGGATCAGCTCCCGTTCTGGAACCGGTTGAAGCAGCATCCGGCCTATGATGGGTTCTGGCAGAACCAGGCGGTGGACAAGCTGCTGGCGGAAGCGCCGCTCACCGTGCCGACGCTTCTGGTGGACAGCCAATGGGACCAGGAAGACATCTACGGCGCGCCGGCCGTGTGGCGCGCGATGCAGAACAAGCCCGGCGCCGACAATCTCTACATGGTCATGGGCCCCTGGTACCATGGCGAGGAGAACAAGGACGGTTCCTCGCTGGGTGAACTCGACTGGGGCGAGGATACCGGCAAGTGGTTCCGCCGGACCGTGCTGATCCCGTTCCTGGACGCGCATCTTAAGGACAATGGCAAGCCGGCCGACATCGCCCGCGTCACCTCCTTCACTTCCGGCACCGACCAGTGGCAGCGCTTGTCTCATTGGCCGGAGGCGGAGGCGACCACGCCGCTCTATCTCGCCGCGCAGGGCGGGCTCTCGCTGGGCACCGCGCCCGCATCCGGTGGCCCCGCCTTCGACCAGTATGTGAGCGATCCGGCCAAGCCCGTCACCTATCGCGAACGCCCCAACCGCGCGCCCTACGTGAAGGGTTCCACCTGGCATTCCTGGCTGGTGGACGACCAGCGTTTCGCCGCCGCGCGCCCGGACGTGCTGGTCTACGAAAGCGCGCCGCTGGACAAGCCGCTTCATCTCGCAGGCCGTCCGCTCGCCGATGTGTTCGCCTCCACCAGCGGCACGGATAGCGACTGGGTGGTGAAGCTGATCGACGTTTATCCCGACATGGTGCCGGAAAAGCCGATCATGGGCGGTTTCCAGCTTCCCGTGACGATGGACATCCTGCGTGGCCGCTATCGCGACGATCCGGCGCATCCGAGCCCGATCCCGGCGAACAAGGTGGTGGAATACAAGTTGCCGCTGACCGACATCGACCACGTCTTCCTGCCCGGACACAGGATCATGGTGCAGATCCAGTCGAGCTGGTTCCCGCTCTACGACCGCAACCCGCAGACCTACGTGCCCAACATCTTCGACGCCAAACCGTCGGACTACGTCGCGGCGACGCAGCGCGTGTTCCATACGCCGGGCGAGGAGAGCCGGATCGAATTGCCCGTGGCGCCGTAGCGGTTTCTCCCCTGCTTCGTAAGACGAACAGCCGATCCGCGATCACGGGTCGGCCGTTCCGTTCGGGGCCATGCCGTTCGCGCCGCTGTGCTTACGGATCGTTAACCCTGCCTGCGTAAGGTCGGGAGATCAGACGAAGCGACTCCGTCTCGCCTGTGGTTCGGCTCCGGAACCCCCCGGAGCGGGCCAAGCCGGCGGCGGGGTCGGATCGTTTCTTCTTCCAGGGACGAACCCAACCCATGCAGCCAGCATCCGGCTTGTCATACGAAGGCGCGAGGCTCGAACAGCTTCGCTCCGCGTCCGAGCGGGTCATGGTCGCCCTTGTCCTGTTGAGCGCTCCTGCCCTCGTCGTGCTCGGCTGGCTGTTGTCCGGGCCGATCGTCCGGCCCGTTTCGTGCTGGATCGTGCTGGCCGGCATCGTGATGGCCGTGCGCGTGCGGTGGTCCGGCACCCTGGCGTCACGAATCGTCGTCGCGATGGCGGCGTCTCTGATGCCGGCCCTGTTCGTGGCCCAGTTCGCCGGCATGGCGTGGCAGTCGGACGCGCACATGCTGTTTCTGGTGACGCTGGCGGCGATCGCGTCCCTTCTCGATCTGCGCGCGGTTCTGGCGGGCGCGGCGACGATCGCCGTGCAGCATCTGGTGCTGAACTACGCTGCTCCGGCGACCCTGTTTCCCGACGGATGCTGCGATCTCGGGCGGGTCTTGTTCCACGCCCTGATGCTGATCCTCGAGGCGGCGGCCCTGACGATTCTGACCGGCACGGCGGCCCATGCGATCAGGGAGGCGGAACGATCCGGGCAGCAGACGGCACGCGTCGAGCTGGAGCGGATCGCCCGCGAACAGGAGGCGCAGGATCGGGCCACGGAGGCACGCGAAGCCCGTGCAGAGCGGCTCACGGTTCTGGTTCGCGCGTTCGAACGACAGATCGAGGCGACGGTGCAGGAACTTCTGTCCGCCTCATCGCTGTTGGGCGGCACCGCCGATGCGATGACGGATGCGACCGGCCGGGCCGGCGCCCAGGCCGACGAGGCGGCGATCGCGGCGAAGGAAGCCGAGACGGGGGTGGAAGCCGCAGCCCGCGCCGCTGAAACGCTGCATCTCTCGGTCGGCGAGATCGATCGGCAGGTCGCGCAATCCGCCGGCATGACGGGCAGGGCGGTGGAGGATGCGCAGCGCACCGACGAGACGGTCCGGGCCCTGTCCGAAGGTGCGAAGCGTATCGGCGAGGTGACGGGCCTGATCGACTCCATCGCGACGCAAACCCATCTTCTGGCCTTGAATGCCACCATGGAAGCGGCCAGGGCCGGAAAGGCCGGTGAGGGATTCGCCGTGGTCGCGCGGGAGGTGAAGGAACTCGCCGCGCAGACATCCGCGGCGACGGGTGAGATCGGCATCGTCGTCGCGCAGATCCAGGACGCGACGCGCGACGCGGTGAACAAAATCGGCGGCATTGCCGGGCTGATCCGCGACGTCGGCGGCATCACCGGAGAGATCGCGTCGTCGATGCGCCGGCAGGGCGACGCGACCGCCGAGATCGCCGTCAACGTGCAGCGTACGGCGACGAACACGCGGCGCATGGCGGGCGACATCGCCAGCATGGGACGAAGCACGAGCGAAACAGGTCTCTCCGCCCGCAAGGTGCTGGATGCCGCCGGCGCACTTTCGGCGCAGGCCAGATCGCTGACCGAGCGTGTGTCGGGTTTCGTCGCCGACGTCAGGGCGGCCTAAGGTCGAGAGGCGGAACGCTATTCAATCGCCGCCATCAGCGTGTCCAGCCGGTCCGCGTCTTCAGGCTTCTTGTCGAGACGCAGCCGTCCCACACGGGGGAAGCGCATCGCCACGCCGGATTTGTGCCGGGCGGAGCGCTGCGCCGCGTCGAAGGCGATCTCCAGAACGATGCCGTGCTGCGGATCGTGCTCGACCTCGCGCACCGGGCCGAAACGTTTGACGGTGTTGTTCCTGATCCATTTGTCGAGCTGCACCAGCTCCTGATCGGTGAAACCGGAATAGGCCTTGCCCACCGGCACCAGCTCGTCCGTTCCAGTCTCCGTCGTCCGCCACAATCCGAAGGTGTAGTCGGAATAGAACGACGAGCGCTTGCCGTGCCCGCGCTGCGCATACATCAGCACCGCATCGACGTTCAGCGGATCGCGCTTCCATTTCCACCACAGCCCTTTCGGCCGGCCAGGCAGATACGGGCTGTCGCGCCGCTTCAGCATCAACCCTTCGATGGAGGCGGCGCGGGCGCCGTCGCGCAATTCGGACAGGGCGGCCAGATCCGGCGACAGGATGATCTCCGACAGGTCCATCCCGTCCGGCTTTTCCCGCTCCATGAAACGCTCCAGGCGCTCCCGGCGCGCATCGAAAGGCAGGGGACGCAGATCCTCGCCCTCGTCGAACAGAATGTCGTAGAGCCGGACGCGTACGGGATAGTCCGACATCATCTTCGCTGTGGGCGCCTTGCGGTTCAAACGCTGCTGCAGATCGGCGAACGGCGCCACCACGCCGTCGCGCAGCACCAGCAGCTCGCCGTCCAGCACCGCGTCGAAGCGCATGTGCTCGATCACCTCGGGAAACGTCGCCGAGATGTCGTCGGCGCCGCGCGAATACAGACGGCGCCCGCCCGGGGTGGAGACCAGCTGCACGCGTATGCCGTCCCATTTCCATTCGGCGGCATAACGATCGAACTCCAGAGCCGCCAGATCGGCTGCCTCCAGCGGATGCGCCAGCATCGGCGGCCGGAACACGGGCGCATCGGCCGGATCGGGCTTCGGCCCGCGCCCTTCCAGCCACGCGAACAGCTCGCCGTAGGGCGGGGCGAGCCCGTGCCAAACCTCCTCGATATCATCCGCCGCGATCGCGCCGCCGCTCAGCTCGGCCAGTGCGATCTTGGCCAGACGCACGGAGGCGCCGACACGCAACGTGCCCGTGATCAGCTTGAGGATCGCCAGACGCACAGGCACCGGCGACGCATCGAGCCAACCGCTCACCAGAGCCGGCAGTTCGGCCTTCGGCGTCACGGCAAGTGATTCCACCACCTCGGCCAGCAGCGGCGGCGGCGCATTGACGCGCCGTTCCGGCCACATCAGCGCCACCGTTTCCGCAAGATCGCCGACATAGTCGTAGGACCACGCGAACAGCACCGGATCGGTGCGGCTCTCCGCCAGGGCGCGGATCAGCGACGGCTTGGCGGCGGCGAAAGCCAGTTCGCCGGTCAGGGCGGCGAGGCCGATGCCGCGATCCGGATCGGGCTCGGTTTCGAAGAAGCGCCGCAGCAGCGCGATCTTCGCCAGCCGCCCCGGCGTCAGCGTCAGACGTTCCAGCAATTCGGCGAAGGCGATCATGCGAGTGGCGCCTCCGCGACCGCCTCGGACAAGGGCGCGCCGTCCGCCACCTCCTCCTGGTCCTCGTCGCCGTAGCCGATCAAACGCAAGGGTCGGCCGATCCGCCCCTGCAGTTCGGCCTGATGGATCAGCGCCTCCTCGCGCCCATGCGTCACCCAGATCTCCGGGGCGTCCACATCCTCCATCGTCCGGCACAATTCCGACCAGTCGCAATGATCGGAAATCACCAATGGCAGTTCGACGCCCTTGGCTTTGGCGCGCTGACGCACGCGCATCCATCCTGAAGCCAGGCACACCACGGGGTCGGCCAGACGGCGCGCCCAGCGATCGGCGATGGCCGAAGGCGGCGCCAGGACGATCGCGCCCGTCAACTCGTCCTTCCTGCTGGCGGTGGCGGGCCGCAGATCGCCGAGCGACACGCCGAGCCGCTCATAGGCCTGGCACACCGGCAGCAGCGCGCCATGCAGATAAAGTGGCCCGTCCCAGCCGGCTTCCCGCAGAAGCATGATCAGACGCTGGCATTTGCCCAGGGCGTAGCAGCCGACCACATGCGTGCGCGTCGGAAACAAACGCACGCTGTCCAGCAGCTTGCGGGCTTCGCCGAGCGGATCGGGATGATGGAACACCGGCAGGCCGAACGTCGCCTCCGTCACGAATACGTCGCATGGGATCGGCTCGAACGGCAGGCAGGTCGGGTCCGGCACACGCTTGTAGTCGCCGGACACCACGGCGCGGGAGCCCCGGTATTCCATCGCCACCTGCGCGCTGCCCAGCACATGCCCCGCCGGTTTCAGCCACACGTCCACCTCGCCCAGACGCAGATGCTCTCCGTAGCGCAATGCCTGCTGCGCCCGCCCGGAGCGGCCTTCGCCCATGCGCACATCCATGATCGCCAGCGTTTCCGCGCTGGCCAGAACCGCACCATGCCCCGGCCGCGCATGGTCGGCATGCGCATGGGTGACGATCGCGCGCCCCACCGCCTCCACCGGATCGACAAAGAATTGCCCAGGTTCGCACCATAATCCTTCGGGACGAACGGTCAGCCAGGTGTCAGGATGGGGCATGGGAGGGAAACTCTGCGCCCCTCCCGGCGGTTCCTCCACTGCATACGCGGCCGCAACGATGCGGTCGCGAACCGGCTCGATAAGGGAGTATCCTCATGAGCGGCTTTTTCTCCGGCGCCCTCGACGAGCTTCGGGGCGCGCTCGGCGGCTCTGGCGCCGATGCGAGCACGGGCGGCAACCTGCTGCAATCCGCGTTCAACGCGGCCGGCGGCACCGACGGCATCATCCAGAAGGCGCAGCAGGCCGGTCTCGGCGACAAGGTGCAAAGCTGGATCGGCTCGGGCGGCAACATCCCGATGATGGCGGAAGAGGTGACGCGCATCTTCCCGCCGCAACAGATCGACGATTTCGCGGCCCAGCACGGCGTTCCCGCCGGTCTGGTGACGCAGATCCTCGCTCAACTCATTCCGCATGCGGTGGACCAGCAGACTGGAGAAGGCGCGCAGACCGCCGATGCCGGCAGCACCGGCGGCGGCTTCGATTTCGGCAGCCTGGCCAGCAAGATCCTGGGGAAATCCGCATGAGCATCCGTTCCAGACACCTGCTGGCCCTGTCCGCCGCCCTGTCCATGGCCGGGCTGCTCGGCACGCCCGCCGCCCATGCGCTCTCGATGAAGGAGTGCAGCGTCAAGTACCAGGAGGCCAAGAAGAGCAACACGCTGAACGGCGCGGACTGGAAGAGCTTCCGGGCCACGCAGTGCAGCGCGAACGCGCCGGTCGCCGCCACCGACACGCCAGGCGCCGCGAAGAGCGCGCCTGCGACCAGCACGCCGGCGGCCACCGCGCCGACCCCCGCCGCGACAGCGCCGGCTCCCGCCACCACCGCGGCAACGCCGTCCGGCCCCGCCAAATCGGCGCCGTCCGCCGCGCCGGTGGCATCCGGCAACGTGGTGTTCCCGTCCGCCGTCGATCCGAAATATTCCAGCCTCGCCGCCGGCAAGGCGCGGATGAAGACCTGCGTCGACCAGTATCACGCCAACAAGGCGACCAACGGCAATGGCGGGCTGAAATGGATCCAGAAGGGCGGCGGCTACTACAGCGAATGCACCAAGAAGCTGAAGGGTAGCTGATCCCGATCGATACCCGCGGTTCCCCCTGACGGGGGACCGTGCGGTTCGCCAGCCGGCCGCGTTTCGCGACAAAACCCGCTGCGCCTGCGCCCAGCAGCGCTCCTCCCGATCGAGGTGCTCCGGAGGAGGGCGGAACGAACCGCCACATGCGGATAGGCCGAACACTCGGCGTCGCATGTCTTTTCCCGCCTGCGTCATGGTTCACGTCGCCGCCTTGCATCGGCGAGCGATCCTTGTCGCGGCCGCACTGGGTTCCGTCGATCCCGGCCATGGCCGCCGGCCGGAGGTCGCCGGTTTGGCCAGGCGCGCCGCCCGTGGCAGGATGACCTATGGGGTAACCCGCCAAAGCGGGGCCGATGAGCGCGAAGGCGCCGTCTCGGAACGGGTGGAGACGTCATGGGAAAAATCACGACGATGGCCGGACGGGTAGCGCGCGGCGTCCCGCGCCGGCTACGCCGCGCAGCCTACGAGCTGGCCGGAAAGCCGCTGCCGATCCCGAACTGGCCGCCACCGCCGCAGCCCGCGCCCGTTGCCGCCGCGCCCGAACATCGGCCCGAGCCGCAAGCCCCCCCGCAGCCGGATCTCGGCACGATGGCGATCCAGCTGCATGGCTGGTTCCGCCAGGATCGGGGCGAGCTTTATCCGCAGGTGCCGGTCGGCGAGAACGACGTGGTGGCCGATATCGGTTGTGGCGATGGCGGCGCGGGACTGTTCTGCGCGCAGCGCGGCGCGCGCGTGATCCTGTCCGATCTGGATGGGGAGCGCCTGGAGAAGGCCCGCCTCCGCGTCGAGACCGCCGCGCCGGGCCGTGTCGAGGCGGTTCACGGCAACGGCGAGGCCTTGCCGATCGAAGACCGCACGGCCTCCGTGACGATCTGCATGGAGGTGATCGAGCATGTCGACCATCCGCCGGCTTTGTGCGCGGAATTGTTCCGGATCACGCGTCCGGGCGGCCTGCTTCTGATCGCCTGTCCCGATCCGCGTTCGGAGCAGGTGCAGACGATCGTCGCCCCACCGATCTATTTCGAGAAGCCGAACCATATCCGCATCGTCCGACACGACGATCTGCAAGGCTGGGTGCGCGATGCGGGGTTCGAGATCCTGCGCTGCGATGCCTATGGTTTCTATGAAGCGGTGAAGTGGTCGATGTTCTGGAGCCTGGACGTCGATCTGGGCCGGCCGCATCCGGTCTATGCGGCCTGGGAAGAAACCTGGCGCCGTCTGCTCGACACCAAGGACGGCGCGAAGGTGCAGCGCGCGCTCGATACGGTTCTTCCCAAGAGCCAGGTCGTCGTCGCCCGTCGCCCGTAGCGCGGCGCCGTTTCCGGCAGGAGCGCGCCGCGTTACTCCGCAGGCACCGTCTGACGACGACGGCGCTTGCGGGTCAGCAAGCGCCAGGACAGGGCGACGCCCGCCCATTGCTGCGCGAACCAGCCGCCGGTCGCCAGTGCTTCCGGCGCGCGGCTGTCGCCGGTCTCCACAACGTCGTGACGGAAATCGGCCGTTCGCAGGATCATGTCCCACCAGGGAAACACGCCGCCATAGTTGCAGGAATTGCGCCCCGCCGCGTTCAGCCCGTGATGGGCGCGATGGAATTGCGGCGAGATCAGCAGGCGCTCGCCCAGCCAGCCGAAGCGGATCCTGGTGTTGGCATGCGAGAAGCTCTCCACCAGACGCAGCGCCAGCACCAGGAGCGGGAACTGCATCGGCGGCACGCCGATCAGCAGGCCGATGGCGATGAACCAGAAATAGCCGATCAGATCGTCCAGAACGTGATTGCGGTCGTCGGACCAGAACGTCATCTGCCGCTGGGCGTGATGCAGTGCGTGCAGCCCGTACCACCAGCCGAAGGTGTGCGAGAAGCGGTGCCGCCAGTATTCGCCGAAATCCAGGATCACCGCGTAAACGAAGAACGACACCACCGGCATGCCCATCAGCGCCGGAAAGATCGTTTCCAGCGTCGGCGGAATATAGCCGTGATCGGTCAGCCAGCCATTGATCGCCGTCTGCGCCCAATAGAAGCCGAAGAACGTCACCAGCGGAAAGATGCCGACCCGCGCGATCAGCGTATAGACCACGTCCATCGCCACGGAGTCGCGGCTCTTCCATCTGATCAGCGGCGCGAAACGCTCGGCCGGAACGCAGATCGCATAGTTGATCACCACCTGCAGTACGCCGTAGGTCGCGAACAGCGCCCACATGAAGGCGGTGTCTTCCCACTGCATCAGCCCGAATCGGAACAGCAGAGGCAGCACGATGGTCTCGTGGATCCGCCCCGCGATCAGGGCGAATGGGTCCGTCATCTGGGTCCACTCCGGTCGAGGGCGATCGCGCCGAAGCCAGCCAAAGCCGGACCGGCTTGCGAGACCGCCGATGGTGGGGCCTTATCGCTCCCAACACCCCCTGCGGGTCAAGTTAAAGCCGGGAATGAAGACATGGCCGCAACCCGCCTTCTGGTCGTGGAAGACGAGTTCCTGATCCGGATGACCTTGTCCGAGGTGCTGGCGGATGACGGGTACGAGGTGGTGGAGGCCGGCGATGCGACCGAGGCGCTGGCGGCCCTGTCGGCTCCCGGCGAGTTCGGCGCCATGCTGACCGACATCCAGCTTCCCGGCGGCATGGACGGGCACACGCTCGCTGCCACGGCACGGCAAACGCGGCCCGGCCTGCCGGTGATCTTCATGAGCGGCCGGCCCGACCCGGATGCGGGACGCAATCCGCTCGATCTGCACGTGAACAAACCCTATCTGCCGTCCACCATCTCGGCGGCCGTGCGCAAGTTGCTGGGCACCGGCTGACACGGGACGCGGCGGAGAATCGCCCCTCATGCAGAAATCCCGCCGTTTCCGGCCCGGCCGGGATGCGCATCCGCGTCCCGTGACGCCGGCCGCCGCCCTCGCGCCGTCTCCCGCCCTTTCGGCCGCCGCGGCGGCGGCGCTTGCGGTCGCCGGTGCCCCGACGCCCCTTCCTCCGGCGCCTGTTCCCCAGACGCCGCGCGGCCCGGAAGCGCGTCGGTCCGCCATGCGCGCCGGTTTCGACGCGCTGCATGCCGGGCGCTTCGCCGAGGCCCGCGACGCGCTGCTGCCGTTTCTCGACCGCGACGACGCCGAGATTAGCCTGTTGTGCGGCCTGGCCCTCGGCGCGTGCGGACAGGCCGACGATGCGGCGCCGCTTCTGAACGCGGTGGCGGACCAGCGTCCGCAGGCGATGCATCCCTGCCTCGATCTGCTGTCCCTGCTCCAGAAGCAGTTCCGCTCCGCCTCGGCGGAACCCGTCTTCCGCGCCTGCATCGCCCTGACCCCGGACAATCCCAGGCTGCGGCTCGCTTTCAGCCAGCTCCTCACCGACCTGCACCGGCTCGACGAGGCGATGGAGGAGGTGGAGCTGTGTCTGGCCGCGTTGCCGGATTTCGTCCCGGCGGTGAACCAGAAGGGCATCATCCGGGTGGCGCAGAACCGGCCGGAGGACGGGCTCGCTTTGTTCCGGCGCGTGGTGACGCTGGATCCTGACAACGCCGCCGCCTGGGCCAATATCGGCTGCGCGCTCACGGCGGAGAACGCGTTCGAGGAAGCGCTGTCGGCCTACAGACGCTCCATCCAGGGCAAGCCCAAGGACGCGCAGGTCCGTCTCAACCACTCGATCTCCCTGCTCAAGGCCGGCCGCATGGTGCAGGGCTGGCAGGAACACGAATGGCGGTTCCGGCTGCCCGGCCATACCCAGCTGCCGCTCGACCGCCTGCTGCCGACCCTGGACGCCGATGCCGATCTCAGCGGCAAGACCATCCTGCTGACCCATGAGGAAGGAATCGGCGATACGCTGATGTTCCTCCGCTACGTGCCGCTGCTGGCGCGTCTCGGCGCGCATGTGATCGCCTGGGTGCCGATGCCGCTGCTGCAGACGGTGGCGCGCGTCGAGGGCATCGCCGGCGTGCGCGTCACCGACGAGGTCGTGTTCGACTGCGATTACCACTGCCCGTTCATCTCCCTGCCGCGCGTGTTCGCGTTGCGGTCGGCCGATGCCTGGGGCGCGCCGGTGCCATATCTGCGCACCGATCCGGATCGCGTGGCGCAGGCGGCGCTGCATGTGCCGCCGAAGCGCCCGGGCGGCCCGTTGCGCGTCGGCCTCGTCTGGGGCGGCGCGCCGCGGACCGAGAACCTCGCCGCCAACGCCATCGACCGCCGCCGCAGCATCGGCCTCGCCGCCCTGGCGCCCCTTGCCGACGTGCCCGGTCTGGCGCTGGTCAGCCTCCAGCTCGGCCCCTACGCGGCGGAGCTCACCGATCCGCCGGGCGATCTGCGCATCTTCGATCCCACCGACTTCATCGCCAACCTGGACGACACGGCGAGCCTGATCTGCGCGCTGGATCTGGTGGTGAGCGTCGACACCTCCGTAATCCATCTGGCCGGCGGGCTGGGCCGGGCCGCGATCCTTCTCGATCGATACGACAATTGCTGGCGCTGGTTCTCGGGCCGCGCGGACAGCCCGTGGTATCCCGGTCTCGAGATCATCCGGCAGACCCGCCCTGGCGACTGGTCCGGCGTGGTGGAGCGTTTGTGCGCACGGCTGGCAATCCTCGCTGGCACGCCGCGCTGAAACGCGTCGCGCCGGCTCGCAGGACGGCACACGTCTCGCGTCCGTTCCCGACGCCAAATTGATGCGGCTCCATCCTAGACGGTCTGGTCCGCTCGTTCCGCCGCCCGGTAGAGCATCTCGCGCAACCAGCGATGACCGGCATCCTCCTGGCGACTGGGGTGCCAGAAGCAGGCCAGAAGCGAGGGAGGCAAGGCTAGAGGCGGCGCGAACAAGGTGATCCTGGCCGGAAAGCGTTTCAGCAGACGGGCGGGCAGGGTGCAGAGGCAGTCCGTCGCCGCGACGATCAGCGGCGCGATGCTGTAGTTCTGCACGGAGATCGCGACACGTCGCGTACGCCCCAGCTCCGACAGGGTGCGATCCACCACGCCCGAGAATCCGCCTTCTCCCGAAACCAGCACATGGTCGAGCGCGCAGTATCCGTCCAGATCGAGCGGCCCGTCGCCACGCGGATGGTCGCTTCGCTGCGCGCACAGGAACTCGGCCTGGCCCAGCATGCGCGTCATCAGCCCGGCTTCCGCGCCGGGCGGCGCCACCAGCAGATCGACGGCGCCGTTCTCCAGGCCGGCGCCGGTCGCGGAATCCGGCGCGACCACCGATAGGCGCACGGCGGGCGCTTCCGTCAGCAGAAGCGCGGCCAGTGCCGGTATCAGCGAGGCGGCCGGCTGTTCGCGCATCGCCAGCACGAAGACGCGGTCGCTGCTGGCCGGATCGAACGATGGCGGCGCCCGCAACATGCGCCGCAGCATGTCGAGCGTGCCGGACAGGCCGTCCTGCAAGGCCAGTGCGCGTGGCGTCGGCACCATGCCGCGCCCGCTGGCCGCCGTCACGAAGAGCGGATCGGCGAACAGCGCGCGCAGCCGGTTCAAGCGGGCCGAAAGGGCAGGCTGGCTGAGACCGAGGCGCTCCGCTGCATGGGTGACATTGCGTTCCTCGAGCAGGGCTTCCAGCGCCAGAAGCAAGGAAAGATCGGTGTCCTCGACCGTCGCTCTCGCTGCGTTGCGATGTTTCATCCGAACCCATCCATGCGGTGGATCGCTTCCATCCACGCCGTTGCCTCTCTCCCGCCGGGGAGAGCCGATTAGAACGAGCGCCGAAAGGAGCACGGCGCATGGAAACCACCAATCGGTCCCATCGTGTGGGACGGGCCGTCATCACTCGGATCGACGAACAGATCCTGCCGCCCGCGACACCGGACGGGTTCTTCGCCGAAGCCGGACCGCCGGACTGGGAACCGCATCTTGGCCACACCCCCCGGCTGGAGCGCAGCATCCATAGCTGGCTGGTGCGAACGCCCGATCGTATCGTGTTGATCGACACCGCAAGCGGCAACCACAAGCACCGCCCCTCCATCCCTGCGATGCACCGGCTGTCGACACCGTTCCTGGAGCGCCTGGCCGCGGCCGGGGTGTCGCCGGAGCAGGTGGACGCGGTGCTGCTGACGCATCTGCATGTCGATCACGTCGGCTGGAACACACAGATCTCGGACGGGTCGTGGCAGCCCATGTTTGTCAATGCCCGCTACGTGTTCTCGGCACGCGAGGCCGATTACGTGGCCGCGCTCGCACGCGGTGCGGACCCCGATCCATCGCGGATCGCGCCGGAACTCGGCCGCCGCGTGCGCACACCGACCACGGAGATGCTCTCCGACAGCATCGAGCCGATCATCGACGCCGGTCTGGCCGACCGGATCACGATCGGCGATGGGGACATCGTTCCGGGCTTCAGCTTCTTCCCGACACCCGGCCACAGCATCGACCACGCCTCCATCCGCATCCGCTCGGACGGAGAGGAAGCCTGGTTCAGCGGCGACCTGTTTCATCATCCGGTGCAGATCGCGGCACCTCGGCTCAACTCGACCTATTGCGAATTCCCCGAGGCTGCGCGCCGGTCGCGTCAGTGGATGCTGAACGAGGCGGCCCGAAGCGGTTCCCTGCTGTTCACAAGCCATTTCGCCGACACGTCGGTCGGCCGCGTCAGCCGGGATGGCGACGCCTTTCGCTGGAGCTTCGCATGAGCGATCCCGTCCTGAACGAAACGGTACTGATCCCGAGCGATACGCCCGGCATCCGGCTGTGCCTGCACCATAGATGGCGCCCCGGCGCGGCACCATTCGGCGCCGACCGCACGCTCGTCATGGTGCATGGGGCCACCTTCTCGTCCCGAAGCCTGTTCGACGTTCCAATCGACGGCGTGTCGCTGCTGGATCAACTGGCCGGGGCAGGGATCGACGTGTTCGCCCTCGACGTACGCGGCTATGGCGGCTCGGACCGGCCGCCGGAGATGGAACGGTCCGGAGAGGTCGGCGATCCGCTTTGCGGCACGGCCATCGGTATGCGCGATCTGGCAAGCGCCATGCGCTTCGTTCGTGAGCGCGCCGGGCTCGACCGCGTCGCCGTGCTGGGCATGTCCTGGGGCGGCACGGTGTCCGGTGCGTTCGCGGCGGCCGAACCCGAACACGTGTCCCGTCTGGTGCTGGTGGCGCCGCAATGGCTGCGCGACGGGCCGAGTCCGCTTGACCCCGGCGGTCCGATCGGGGCGTGGCGCCCGGTCGACGTGGCGGGTTTCGAGGTGCGATGGCTGCGTGCGGCGCCGCCGGAGCATCGCGATGCCCTTCTGCCGAAGGGCTGGTTCAGGCAATGGGCCGCCATCACCCTCGGCAGCGATCCGCACAGTCCCGTTTCCGGCGCCATACGCGCCGTGAACGGTCCCATCGCCGATCAGCGCGCTTACTGGAGCCGAGGCCGGCCCTTCTACGATCCCGCGTCGATCCGGGCGCCGGTGCTTCTGGTGCATGGAGAATGGGATCAGGACGTGACGGAGGCCTCCACCACAGCGTTCTTCGCCGCCCTCACCGGCACGGATCGTAAACGCAGGGTCGAGATCGGACGGGCCACGCACATGGTGCTGCTGGAACGCGAACGGCAGCAGGCCTTCGAGGCGATCGCGTCCTTTCTCGGCGGCACGCCGATCAGTGCGGCCCGGACATGACCGCCCGATACAGCGCTTCGTAGCCGTCCAGCATCGCCGCCATGCCGAACCGCGTTTCCACGCGCCGCCGCGCCGCCTGGCGCGACAGGGGCAGGGCGGCCCGGATCGCCGCCGCCAGCGCCGGCGTATCGCCGCAGGGCGCGAACCGCCCGCTTTCCGTGCCGACCACCTCGCGCACGGCGCCGCTGTCGAACGCGGCCACCGGCAGGCCGCAGCACATCGCCTCGATCGCCGCCAGGCCGAACGCTTCCGGCCAGCACGGCGTGAACACGAACACGCTCGCCCGGCCGAGCATCGTCGCCAGCGACGCCGCATCCAGGGCGCCGAGATAGGTCGTCCCGTTCCCGAGGCGCGGCAGGATCTCGGCGTCGAAATACGCGCGATCCTCGATCGGTCCGGCAAGACGGAGCGGGATGCCGGCCAGACGGGCGGCGTCGATCGCCAGATGCGGCGCCTTGTCAGGCAGAATGCGTCCGCTCCAGGCGGCGCTTCCGTCGCCGTCCGGCGCGAAGGGCCAGCGCGCGACCGCGATCCCGTTCGGCACCACCGAGGCGAAAGGCGAGACCCGGTCCGGCCACCAGCACCGCAACTGATGCGCCGACGCGGCCGACACGCGATGGTGCGTCGACATCGCCTCGCCGATGAACCCGTCCAGCCCGCCCAAAGGCGGCGTGTGCAGGGACGTCACCATCCGCCAGCCTCGTTCGCGCGCCGCGACCGGCAGGAAACGATGCAGGCTGTGGTTGTGCACGAGGTCGAAACCGCCCGAACCGATGCGGTCGCACGCGACGGCATAGGCCGCATCCACATGCGCCTTCAGGCCGGAATCGTCGACATGTTCCCGGCCGGGATGCGACCGCTCCACATGTACCGGCACGATCGGCACGAGGGAGAAGGCCGGATCGCTGTCGCCGGACGCGAACACGGTCACGTCGTGGCCGCGCGCGCGCAATGCCCGGGCGAGCTGCCAGTTATGCGCTTCCAGCCCGCCCGCGAAGGGTGGCCGGATCGGGTGACGCGCGTGTGCGACCAGCGCGATGCGCAGGGGCGTCAGGCTGGCAGACCGGGTTCGGCGGCATGGTCCTGCGCGGCCAGCAGCGCGATTGTCGTGGGCATGGCGAGATCGGCCGGCGTCGCGACCGCCTGCGCCGCACGCTCCTGCAGCGCGCGGATGACGGAGGCGGTGTTGCTGTAGGGCTGATGCCCGTGCTGTCGGGTCAGGGCCAGATCCTGCTCGGTCGGCTCGCGCAGGATCCGCAATCTTTGCTTCGGCGGATTGTCGATCAGCCCCATCTGCGCGAACGCGTCGAGCCAGTGTCCCATGGTGCGATAGCCCCATTTCCGCTCGAACAGTTCGGCGTTGCGCACGACGCTTTCGAGATGGTGCACCGGCGGCATGTGGTGCGGATGATACTGGTGATAGCTCCTGGCGCCGCGCAGCCAGGCGATCGGTATGCCGGTCTGGTCGAGCGTCTTGCCGAAATCGGTGTCCTCGCCGCCATAGCCGACATAGCGCTCGTCGAACCCGCCGGTCGCCAGGAACGTCTCGCGGCGAATGGCGAAGGTCAGAGACCAGAAGCAGCGGTAATCCTCGCAGATCCGCAGGCGCTGGCCAGGCGGCCCCTGCCGGTCGGAATGTTTCTCGGCCACGGTGGCGAAGCGCTCGAAATCGATCGGGCCGCGGCTGGTCGTCTCGTCAAGATACAGCACCTCGCCCATCAGCAGCCCATCGAGCTCGGCCAGACCGTCGCGATACTCCGCGACCAGGGCGGGCGAAGGGATGCAATCGATGTCGAGAAACACCAGAGCCTCGCCGACCGCCTCCCGCGCGACGCGGTTCCGCGCCGCGGCCAAGGGCAGCGCCGTGCCCGGCACCAGGACCTGCCGCACCGGAAACGGCATCTCGGGCAGGTCGGCGAACGGTTCCGGCTGCATCACGGCGATGATCATCTCCGCCGGCAGCACGGTCTGCAGCGCCAGACCCTGCATCACCTTCCGCAGATGGTCGCCGCGCCCACGGGCGAGAGTCAGAACAGAAACATCACCCATGGAGCCATTCCTTCGACGCGCGCGCTCCGAACGGAGCCGTTCCGGTCCAACGCGGGGAGGGGGGATTCTTTCCCGCGGCGGCCGATCCGACGAGGAGTCTTGCCGGACAAATCGCGACGAACCGCCTGCGCTTCGGCGACAGCGTTATAACGGCGCTAATCGCCGATTTATTCATACTTGCTTAAGGCTTCCGACTGTATGGCTGGCGAGCACGATCGGAGGTGAGACGATGCTGAAACAGAAACACGTCGTTGCCGATGGCACGACGATGATGCTGCGGAACGAGCTGGGCGATGTCGTCGCCCGGTACGACAGGGTCGTGGATCAATCGATGTGCGCGTTCCTAGACCGCATGATCGCCGCCGGCGAATACACCGGGGAAACCGTCCGGCTTCCCTCCGCCGAACGGCACGCGGCCTGAGCGATCCGGGCCGTCAAACCAGCCTGCTCGCCGCCTCCCGCCCGATCGCGGCGAATAGCGGCGCAAACAGATCCGGCGTCGGCCTGCCGCCCCGGGTATAGGCCGCGATCAGGATCGGCCCTCCGCCGTTCGGCGGCCAGGCGACCAGAACGTCGGCCGCGGCATCGGCGCCGTTGTTGCCCGTCTTGTCTCCGGCGACCCAGTCGTGCGGCAGCCCGCTTCGGAGCCGCTCCCGCCCGGTGACGCAGGCCACCAGCCAATCGCGCAGCATCGTTCGCGAAGGAGGCGCCAGCACATCGCCTGCAACCAGACGGCCCATGGTCGTGGCCATGGCGCGCGGTGTGGTGGTGTTGGCGATCCCGCCCGGCGGGGTCCGGTTCACCATCGGCTCGCCGTCGTCCAGCCGGCTGACGTCGTCGCCGAGCCCGCGCCAGAACCGCGTCACGGCGACAGGACCGCCGCTCCGCGCCAGCAGCAGATTGGCGCAGCTATTGTCGCTCTGCTCCACCGCCGCCCGGCACATCTCGCCTACCGTCATCTCGCCCACCGCATTCTTGCTGCGGGCGAGGGTCGCGCGCGCCACCGGGGCATACCAGTCCGGCACATCCGCCTTCGTGAACCGGATCGCCGCGTCCAGCCGTTCCGTGCCCCGGTCGACATTGCGAAGCACCAGCGCGCCCAGCGAGAACTTGAACGTGCTGCACAGCACGAAGCGGTCGTCCGCGCGCCATCCGATCTGCCGTCCCGTCGCCAGATTCGTCGCCCAGAACCCGACATGGCCGCCGCTGCGGCGCTCGTACTCCCGGATCGCATCGATCGTCTGCGCACGGGCGGACGTCGAGACGGCCAGACCCATCCCAGCCAGACCCATCCCGGCCAGCATCATGTCCCGCCGCGTCGGCATCCTCGCTGTGTCGCGCGTCATCGCGTCGTCTCCCCATTCCGGTTCCGATCGTCCCCTGCCGGACCGGCTCGGCCGCGCCAGCAGAGCGGCGTTGCCCCCTGCGTGCAAGCCGCGCGAAACGGGGCGCGGCCGGGGACGGCGATGGGCGACCTGACGACGCCCCGCTCGCATCGTGCTAGGGAAAGCGCGCTGGCGACGGGGAGGATGGGCGGCATGGCACATGACGGGGCGTTGTTCGGTGCCCAGCCCGGCAGCCTGCGGCCGATCTCGTTTTTCGTGCATCACCAGGGTCGCGGCCACGCCAACCGCACCATGGCGATCGTCCGGCGTCTGCGCGCCGATCGCCGCGTCACCGTCATGACCGCCAAACCGTCCTTGTTCGACGGGTTCGAGCGTCCGATCGAGCTCGTCGAGCTGCCGAACATGATCGGCGCCGCCGTGCCGAGCCAGGCCCTGTTCGAGCAATCCACGCCCGAAATCATGCATTGCGTGCCGCTCGGCGTGTGGGAAACCCGGCGCACCATGCGGCGCATCCTCGACCATCTCGACGATGTCGACCCGGCCCTGTTCGTGATCGACGTGTCGGCCGAGATCGCCCTGCTGTCGCGCATCGCCTCCGTCCCGGCTGTGAAGATCCGCATGCATGGTGACCGGCTCGATCCCGGCCATCTCGGCGCCTATCAGGCCTGCGTCGGCCTGCTGGCCCCGTTCGACGAGAGCATCGAACAGTCCGACTATCCCGGCTGGGCGCGCCGCAAGACCTGCTACACCGGCGGCCTCTGCACCACGGTCGATGCGGTGCCGACGCGCGAGGAGGCCCGCGCCCGTCTCGGCATCGACCCGGATCGCGAAATGGTGCTGGTGCTGACCGGCCATGGCGGCGCCGGCACGCCTTACGCCCCGCTCACCATGGCCGCCCGTGCGGTGCCGGATGCGCTCTGGATGGTGGTGGGTCCGGTGCATCGCGAAGGCCATGAAACCGATTTCGGCAATCTGGTCGAAAAGGGCTGGGTGTCCGACGTCACCGCCCATATCGCCGCCGCCGACGTGGTGATCGCTTCCGCGGGCGACAACACGGTGCACGAGATCGCCCGCGTCGGCCGCCCATTCGTGTGCGCGCCGGAATGGCGCTATTTCGGCGAACAAACCCGCAAGGCCGAACGACTGGCCGAGACCGGCGCCGCCGTCGCCCTGATGCAATGGCCCGGCGCGTTGGAACCCTGGCGCGCGCTGCTCGACAGCGCCAAGGCGCTCGATCCCGCCCATCTGCGCCGCCTCTACGATCCGAACGCCGCCGCCTCCGCCGCCGCCTATCTGGAGGGGCTCGCCGACTCGCTCTGGCGCGACAAGCGAACCGCCACGGTGCCGGCCGTTTGATCATGCGTTCGCTGCCTCGTCCGCGCGTCGCCGCGACCGGCCTCGTTCTGGCTGCCGTCCTGCCGCCTTGTGTGGTGGCGCTCCGTCAGGCGGCGCGCGCCTTGTTCTTCCGCTTCCGCAAGCAGGTCGGCCCGCCGCCCGCGCGCCTCGACGGGGCGGAGACCATCTCGTTCACCGCGACGGACGGCATCCGCCTGTCCGGGTGGTGGCTGCAGGGAAAATCCACGGAACACGGCACGGTGGTTCTGGTTCACGGCATCGGCGCCAATCGTTTGTCGCAGGTGCGACGCGCGCAAACCCTGCATCGCGACGGCTTTTCCGTGCTCCTGTTCGACCTCCGCGCGCATGGCGACAGCCAGGGCGCGCATATCGGATTCGGCCTCACCGAATCGCGCGACGTCGATGCCGCTCTCGGCTTCGCGCGCCGGCGCAATCAGGGCGGGCGGCTGGGCGTGATCGCGATCTCTCTCGGCGGGGCCGCGACTCTTCTCGGCGCCGAGCCGCCTCGCATGGAGGCGCTGGTGCTGGAATCGGTGTTCCCCGACATCCGCCCGGCCATCGACACGCGCATCGCCGCCACCTTGCGCCCCTGGCTCGGCGACACCCTGGCGCATCGCTGCGCCCCGTTCCTCGGCCGTATCTTCGAGCGCCTGCTGCCGATCCTGATCGGCGTGAATCATCGCGCCCTCCGCCCCGCACGGCAGATCGGCAAGCTCGACATGCCGGTGCTGATCGCCGCCGGCACCATCGACCCCTTCACCACCACCGCCGACACCCAGGCTTTGTTCGAATGTGCGAACGAGCCCAAATCGTTGTGGTGGGCGGACGGCGCCGAACACGCCGACCTGGAACGCTTCGATCCGGAAGCGTACTGGAACACCGTGCTGCCGTTCCTGCATCGGCATCTTCGTGGAGAGTTAGTGTAGTCAAGCAAGGAGGGTCTTCTTCTTCTGAAGAAAAAGAAGCAAAAAGACTTTATCCGTCTAAGTGGTGAGCGTCGGTTTGGCACGGTGTCAAACGACCAGAAGTTCTTTGGTTCTTTCTTTCAAGAAAGAACACCTCTTCCGTCGGTCCCCACATAGCACCCTTCAGCTGAACCGCACATGCCCCGGCGCTAACGCCGCTTCCCGTTCCGCCCTGCTCGGCGGCCGCAACACCGTCAGGGCATCGTCGGTCCAGTCCACAAGCCCCATCTCGCGAAACTGGCCCAGCCAATATTCCATGCACCAGCGGCCCCAGAGACCGTGGAACAGGATCGCGTTGCGAATGATATGGTCGAAATGCTGCAGGGGCGGGATATGCACCGGATGATGCTGGTGCCACGCGCGCGCATCCGCCACCCAGTGCACGGGCGTGCCGAGCCGCGCCAGGCGTGCCGCGAAATCGGTCTCCTCCGCGCCGTAACCGCAGTAGCGCTCGTCCATTCCGCCGGCTTGCCGCCAGAGCGAAGCGGGTAGGGCGAACGACAAACCCCAGAGCGCACCGTGATCCGGTTCCGCCCGAACCTCCCCCGCTTGCAGATCCGGTCGCGCCGGGTGGCGCGCGGCGATCGCATCCAGATGCGCGGGCGAACGATCCGCATCGGCGCCGCCGGCCGGCAGGTAATGCACATCGCCGAGAAGCAATCCGTCCCGCTGCTGCGACGCGGACACGAACGCGGCAACCAATCCCGGCGCGGGAATGCAGTCCACATCGAGAAAGATGAGCAACCCGTCTCCGGCCGCTTCCGCAGCCCGGTTGCGCGCCGCCGCCAGAGGCATCGGTTCGCCCGGAACCTGGACCAGCGAGACCGGGAACGGCGTCGGCGGCAGAACCGGCGCATCCGCCTGCATGAACGCGATCACGAGACGATCCGGCGGAACATCCTGTCGCCACAGACCCTCGACCAGACGATCGAGCTGCACGGCGCGACCGCGCACCAGGGTCAGGACGGAAACTGGCATTCCCAATCAGCGCGCCGCGCGCAGGGCATGGAAGTGCTCGACGCCTTCCATCACGCCACGCGCAAACCGCCTGCGTGCGATATAGGAATGGCTTAGATCGGGAAGATCCCCGAGTCCGTCGGCATGGTTGGCGACCAGAACCGCCTGCGGCGCCGAGCGCAGCATCTCGACATCGTTCGCGCTGTCGCCCGCCACCACCACATCGTCCCTTCCGAGCCCGAGGAACTGGCTGACATGGCTGATCGCGGCCGCCTTAGACACACCCAGCGGCAGAATATCCAGGTAGAGCTTGTGACTTTGGATCACCGAGCAGGCATGCCCGGCTTCCGCAAGAAGATCGCGCACGCGATGCAGCGTCTCCACGCTGCCGTCGGTGAAGTAGCTCAGCTTGCGCGGGCGTTGTTCCAGAACCGGTTGCGGCTCAAGACCGCCCCTTTCCGCCAGGAGCGCAGACACCCCTTCAAGGTCCCAGCCCTGCGAAATCCGTTTCTCCCAGTCCGTGTCGCGATGATAGGTCGCCCGGTTCGGATCGAGCCAGTAGATCTCCGACCCCGTCGACGCGATCAGAATATCCGGAAAGGTTGCTTCCGATTGTCCGAGGATCGCCAGCGCGGAATGGAACGATCGTCCGGTCGCCAGCGCGAACACCAGATGCGGCTGCTGCGCATGCCACGCGACGAACGACCGCACGCTGTCGCGGCAGCCGATCAGCGTCCCGTCGATATCGCTCACAAGCAGAAGCCGGTCATCGCATCGGTGTGCTGGCTTCCGCATCGCCGAACCGCAAAGCCGTTCCGCGAACCGGGCGTAGCGCGACACGTGACGCGTCCAGTCGTAACCGCGCGCCGCATCGAGGCCGTTCGCGGATAGCGTTTCCCACCCCTCCGGATCGACGACGATCCGCAGCACCGCGGCGGCGATCTCGTCCGGACGACGCGGGTCGACCAGGAACCCGTTGCACGCATCGCCGACGATATCGGTCGCGCCGCCGCTGTTGGTCGCCACCACCGGCAGACCGGCGGCCGCCGCCTCCACCAGCGTCAGGCCGAACGGCTCGTTCAGCGCCGGATTCACGAACACGCCGCGACGCGCCGCCGCATAGGCATAGAACCCGGCGATATCGGCGGGATCATGATGTTTCGGATAGGCGACGCTGCCATACAGATCGTAGCGGTCGATCAGCTCCAGCAATTCGCTGACGTTGCCGCCGATCTCCGGCTCCAGCGCGTCGATCCGCTCCCGATTGCCGGCGACGATCACCAGATTGGCACGCGCGCGCAGGGCCGGCGTGCTGCCGTAAGCATGCACCAATGCGCTCAGATTCTTGCGCGTCACCGGCCGCGCGATCGCGAGGATCACCGGCAGGTTGGGCCGCCTCAGGAACCGCTCGATCGACTCCCGCACCCGCTCCGGCACACGCCCGTCGCGGAAACTCTCCAGATCGCTCCCCGGCGGAATGATCCTGATCCGCCC
Organism: Lichenicola sp. GTC18331; assembly: GCF_055386855.1. Taxonomy (NCBI): domain Bacteria; kingdom Pseudomonadati; phylum Pseudomonadota; class Alphaproteobacteria; order Acetobacterales; family Acetobacteraceae; genus Lichenicola; species Lichenicola sp. GTC18331. Next base: position 3,106,196 of record NZ_AP045015.1, read on the forward strand.
CGGCTCGTAGCTCTCGTAGCCGGCGAACTGCTGTTCCGCCTCGTCGCGGGACGACGCGACGATCCCGTCCGCCGCTGCGATCGCTTCCTCCTCGATGGCGATGCGCGTCTCGATCCCGGACAACTGCGCGCTGCCCGCCGGCAAAAGATCCCGTTTCACCCGCCCCAGGGAATGCGCGGTAAACAGAAACGGAATGCCCAGAACGTCCCGTATCCGCGCCGCCACCAGCCCCGCATCCGCATAATGCGCGTGGATCAGATCCGGCAGGCGGTCCTGCGCACGCAGATGCGCGAGCAGCGCCGCAACGAAACTCTCGTGCTCCCGCCAAAGATCTTCCTTGCGAAGATAGGATGGATCGTTTGTCGCCAGGCGAACGATCCGGCAGCGTTCGTCGACCTGTTCGATCCCGGACGCATAGCAGTGATCGAACCCGCCGCCGGTGAAGGCGCGCGTCGCGATCTCGATCCGGTCAATCCGCGGATGGCGCGCGGATTCGGCGACAAGTTCCAGAAGATAGCGGATATGTCCGCCGGTATCGGCCGTCAGTCCGTATTCGACCTCCGTGGCACGGAGACAGCCTTGCAGGGCCACATGCAGGATAAACATCGCGGCCCTTCTTCTCCCGTCCGGTGGAAACCCCGCCCGGCCGCTTTCGTTCCCGTTCCATGACGAAATCGGCCCTTCGAATTGCCCAGCTTGCGCCGGTCATCGTTCCAACGCCACCCGAAACGGCAGGGGGCACCGAGCGTGTCGTGTTCGACCTCGCCGAAGCGCTGGTCGCGGCCGGGCACGACGTCACCCTGATCGCCCCATCCGACAGCCGCACGAGCGCCCGTCTGCTGTCCGGTTACCCGAGCCTGGTCGAGCTGCAACGCCGGCACGGCGCAGTCGCCCCCGGCGTGCCAGCGATGCTCGAAGCGGTGCAGCTCGATCTGCTGCGACAGCATCTGCACGCGTTCGACATCGTCCATTGCCACGGCGAATTCGCCCACGCAGCCCTGCTCGGCGGCGACGCCGTACCCCACCTCACCACCGTGCACTGGCGCCTCGACGAGCTCGACAGGCAGCTCTTCTTCCGCTGGTTCGACCGGCTCCCCGTCGCCGCGATCTCCGCCGCGCAGGCGGCCTCGCTTCCCGGCGGCAACCTTGCCGGGATCGTCCATCATGGTATCCCCACCGATCGCTACAAACCGGGTCCCGGCGGCGGCCCGCTCGCCTTCATCGGCCGTATGACCGACCAGAAACGTCCCGACCGTGCCATACGCATCGCCCGCGCGGCCGGCGCCGGGCTGCTGCTCGCAGGCGGTATCGATGTCGGCAATCCACTCTATTTTCAGCGGGAGGTCGAACCGCTTCTCTGCGGCGCCATCGCCCATCTCGGCGAGATCGACGACCGCGCCAAGCAGGATCTGCTCGGCAACGCTGCCGCCCTGCTGTTCCCGATCGACTGGCCGGAACCGTTCGGCCTGGTGATGATCGAGGCCATGGCCTGCGGCACGCCGGTGATCGCCTGGCGCAACGGCAGCGCACCGGAGATCGTCGAGCATGGCGTCACAGGCTTCGTGGTCGACAACGAAGACGAGGCCGTGCGCGCCATACATCGCCTGCACGAGCTTGATCGCGCCCGCATACGCGCCGTATTCGAAGCCCGCTTCACCGCCGACCGAATGGCCCGCGACTACGAGGCGCTGTATCGCCGCCTGATCGGCGACGCCCGATGAGGACCGCTCTGCTGTGCTGGTCCTTTCCTCCGGCACGCAACGGGCTCGCCAACGCCGCCGCCGAGATCGCCGGCGCACTCACCGAGAACGGTGACGACGTCACTGTCATCGCCCTGGATCGCACCGGCCGCGCGACGCGGGACGGCGTCGCCGTCGTCGGCTGCGCGCCCGGACCGTTGCTGCGCCGCCTGCGCCGGTTCGCCGGCATCGGCCATCTGGTGCCGCCGTTCTGCTTCTGGCGCGCGGTGCGCAGGCTGAACCGGGAAACGCCGCTCTCCGTGGTGGAGGCCACCAACTGGTATGCCCCGGGCCTCTTCGTCGCCCTGTTCGGCCCGGTCCCGCTGGTCACGCGCAACTCCACCCCCGCCTCCATCACCGGCACGGGCGCGCGTTCCCTGCGCGACCGCCTCGACCATCGCGCCGCCGTTTTCCTGGAAGCCCTTGCCGCACGCCGCTCCGCAGCCCTGATCTCCAACACGGCCCCGCACGGCGCCGCGATCGCGGAACGCTATCGGGTGACCCCGCCCGGTCCGGGCCACGCCGTGATCGGTCTCAGCTTGCCGCACACCGTTCGTGCGGCTGGGCTGGACGCCGCCTATCCGCCGCACGGCGACGGGCCGCTCCGCATCCTGTTCGTCGGGCGCGCGGAACCGCGCAAGGGCTTCTCCGAACTGCTCGACGCCGCCGCCATCATCGCCGACGAGGCCGAACGCGGCGAGGGGCCGGAGTTCCGGCTGCAGATGGTCGGGATCGACGCGCTTCCCGGCCGACCCGACGCCCTGCTGTCCCGCGTCGAATGGCTGCGCGATCTTTCAGAGCCCGAGCTGCACGCCCGTCTCGCCGCGGCGCATCTGGTCGCGGCACCGTCGCGCTACGAAAGCTTCGGCCTCGTCTACCAGGAAGCGATGGCGTTCGGCCGTCCGATCCTGGCCTGTGCGAAAGACGCCAGCGCACGCCGCTTCGTCGGCGACACGGAGGCGGGCCTTCTGGCCGAACGCTGCGACGGCGATGCCATCGCTTCGGTACTGCGCCGCATGCTCCACGACCCCGCCCTGCGCGACAGGCTGCACCGCAACAGTCGCGCCGCCGCCGGCCTGTTCACACGCGAAACCCTGTCCACAGAAACGCTGGCGCTCTACCGCACCGCCATCGCCAGGGGATCGAACGGCGACAACAGCGCCGCCTCGTCCGAAACCCGTCCGGCCCCTTCGCGCATCGCCTCGTAAAGCCGGGACCGCGCCACCACACGCTCCCGTGTCAGCCTGTGCTCGATCGTCCCCGCCAGCCCCAGAGAGGTTTCCCCGAACGGCACCACGGGCCGTTCATGCACGACGCCATCGAACCGTATGTCCGCCCGGTTCAACCGATACTGGATGTCGGGAAACAGCGCGGAACGCATTCCGTCCACCAGGTTGATCCGGGGCAGGCCGACCGAGCGCACCCCGTCGCGATCGGCCGCGCGCACCATCCAGCCCAGACAGGCCAGCAAATCCGCCGTCGGACGCTCGTCCGTGTCGAGTTGCAATACCCAGCTTTCCGCGCCGAACCGATCCTGCGCCATCTCCTGCACATGGTTGCGCTGCCCTGCGAAATCCCCCGCCAAGGGGCGCATCGCGACGGCCGCCCCGTCCAGCCCGGGCGGTGCCGCCCCGGCGCCATCCAGAACGACGACCGCCTGCGCGAACCCGGCCTCCGCTCTCATCACCTCGACCGGCGGTCCATCGTCCGCACGCCCGATCACGCCCAGAACCACCGAGTGCGGAACCGGCTTCTCCCGTCGCCAACCCCCGTCGCGCCAGCTCCGCCCCAATCTCCAGGCAGCGTTGCGTAACGCCACCGACGACAGATGCCACCCATCGCCGGACAGCGCATCCCGTCCGGCCCGGTCGAGTGCCGCGTCGATCTGTTCCGGCACGGCGTCCGCCATCGCGCCGCACGACACTTCCAGCTCGCAATGCGTGCAGGCCAGAACGGGAAAACGATCGTGCCAGCCGGCATTGCGGCAGATCGGACAGCGGGCGATCTCGGGCAAACGCGAACCTCGATGGGGTGAAGACGGAAAGAATCTTCTTTTTCTGAAGAAAAAGAAGCAAAAAGACTTCTGTCCGTTTGAATGGGAGTTCCTGATCCGCGCCAGGCCAAACGGATAAAAGTTCTTTGGTTCTTTCTTCCAAGAAAGAACACTCTTTCTCCCGATCACCGGCGCAGAACAAGAAGCGGGACGGGCACAATGCCCTTCCGGTGTCAGCGCCGGAACCTCCGCTTCGTTGCGATAAGCGACTGGCCGTTTCGGCGGTTTTTCGATAGGCTGCTTCCAGCCACGCGCCCGGAGACACGCGCCAGATGACCGTATTGGACTGGCGCCTGCCCATGCCCGGCCTTCGGACCCTGATTCGTGGTCAGGAACCGATCCGGCACATCCAGGTCTACGGCATGCGCTGTTCCGGCACGCACGCGATCATCAAGCTGATCGAAGCCAATCTCGGACGCGATGCCTTCACCGAAAGCTACGGCTTTAAGCACTGGTGTGTGCCGACGCAGATCCTGTTCCGGCCAGAGGTGCTGGTTCTGGTGATCGCGCGCGATCCGACGATCTGGCTGCGCAGCCTGCACAAGCAGCCCTGGCACGTTCACGAATCCCTGCGCGCGCTGTCGTTCGCCGAGTTCATCCGCACGCCCTGGCACAGCGTCTGGGACGACCAGTTCTGGGGCGTGGACGAGACCCACCCGATGTTCGGCACAGAGATGATGCACGAACGCGATCTCGAGACCGGAGAGCGCTTCCCCGACCCCGTCACCATGCGCACGCGCACGCTCGGCCATTGGGCCGGGCTGCACCGGCGCGCGCATAATCTCGCTCTGCTGGACTACGAAGCGGTTCGAACCCGGCCGCAGGCGGTGATCGAGGCCCTGTCTGCCGCCACGGGATTGCCGGGCGCGCCCGGCGGCTTCCAGCCGCTCGACACCTACAAGGGCCACGGCATCAAGCCGTTCGTGCCCGCCGCCTATCCGTCCCTGTCGGACGAGGATCGCGCCTATGTCCAGGCGCGTCTCGATCCCGAACTGGAATCTCTGTTCGGGATGGCGAAGGAAGCCGTCCCGGCCTAAGGGCAGATGGATGGGAAGGATGTTCTTTCTTGAAAGAAAGAACCAAAGAACTTTTGTCCGTTTGGTTCGGTGCCGGGTGGTTGCTCCGACCTAAACGGATAGAAGTCTTTTTGCTTCTTTTTCTTCAGAAAAAGAAGAATATTACTTCCTACGCAATGAAGAACCGCGAATACCCCTGCGACCGCAGCCCCTTTCGATAGGCGATCGATGACCGGTCCGCTGGAATATGCACCTCCAGCGCCGGATCGAGCGGGAGGCATTCCGGCTTTTGCGCCTCCACGATCGCTTTGTCCTCCTCGAACACGCGGCGATTGAAATCGTACACGTCCTGCACCGGCCGGTCGGTGTCGAAATTGCGGGCGATCGGCGCGAACAAGCGCGTCGTGCGCGCCGAGACCGGCGACGCCGCATTCATGATCACCAGACGCGCCTCGCCGGGAAAATGGATCTCCAGCGTCGCGGTGAACGGCAGATGCACGCGGAAATGCCGCAGCCATTCGAACCCTTCCGAGCCGCGCTGATCTGCGCCGATCGGGTAGTTGCCGACATTGGAGCGGTATTCGACCTCGAACCCCTTTTCCGTCATCGACGGCATGTAGTCCGGCACCACCGTGTTGCTGGCGTCGCCGAAGGTCGCGGTGTGCACGAAGCCGAAATGCGCGACGTCGAGGAATCCCTCCATCTGCCGCCCGGCGAAGCCGAAGATGTCGATCCAGGGGCAGGTGATCTGCTGGAATTGCGGCTCGTCCCAGTGCGGCATATCGGGAATCTCCGCGCTGGCCGCGTCGCCGCCGGCCAGACAGGTCCAGATCAGCCCGTAGCGTTCCACCGCCGGATAGGTGCGCAGGTTCAAGCGTTGCGGGATCGTCCGTTGCGGGCTGGCGGGCACATGCACGCAGCGCCCTTCCGCCCCGAAGCGCAGGCCGTGATAGGCGCAGGCGATGGTCTCGCCGTCGCCGCTGCCCATCGACAACGGCACGCCGCGATGCGGACACAGATCGTCCGCCACCACCAGCTTGTCGCCGGCCCGATACAGCACCAGAGGCGCATCCAGCAGCACGGCGTTGACCGGCTTGCCGGTCACCTCGCGTGAAAGCGCGACCGGGAACCAGCAGCGCGACAGGCGCGCCCAGTCGCCGGGCTCGAAGGTGCAGTTGCGCGGGAGCACAGGGTCCGCAGGTGGTGCTGCGACGACGGGGCGCTCGAGGGTCTCGGACATGAACAGCTCCCGTTCGGATCGGATGTCGCCATTGGAGGGAAGACCGCTGCGCGAATCCATCGCTATAATCAGGCATCCGCGTTCGAAAAATAAGAGAGCCCTTTGCCCGTCTTCGCCCGCTTCCTGCCCTACTTCCTGGCCGTCGCCCGTCACGGCTCCATCCGGCGCGCCTCGGAAGAGCTGCGCATAGCCGCATCGGCGATCGACCGGCAGATCCAGCTCGCCGAGGAGGTCTTCCGGGTCGTCCTGTTCGAACGCACCCCGGCCGGCATGCGGCTCACGGCAGCGGGCGAGCTGCTACTGCATCAGGCGCGCGGCTGGACCGGCGATCTCGCCGCCCTCACGACGCAGTTCGACGACATGCGCGGCCTGCGCCGCGGCACGGTGCGGCTGGCGGTGATCGACGCTCTGGCCAAGGGCGCGCTGGTCGATCTGACCGCACGCCTACTCGGCGCCCATCCCAAACTTACCGTTTCGCTCACGGTGCTGGACAACAAGGACGTGGCCGGAGCCGTCATCTCGGGTGATGCCGAACTGGGCCTGATGCTGGGTCCGCGCCCGTCGCGCGACCTCACCATCCAGCCGCTGCGCGACTTCCCGCTCGGCTTCGTGCTGCCGACCGACCATCCCTTGGCCGGCCAGGACACGCTGCCGGCCAGCGCGGGTGCCGAGGAACGCGTGATCGCCCCCGCGGCACCGCTCGCTCTGCACGAGCAGATGGCCGCGATCGAGGCGGTGGCCGGCTTCGCATTCGACCGCGTCGCCGCCGCCGACAGCATCCAGATGATCAAGTCGCTGATCCGTGCCGGTGCCGGAATTGGCATTCTCTGCGCGCTCGACGTGGCGGACGAGGTCGCCCGCGGCGAACTCGCCTTCGTGCCGATCCGCACGCGCGGTATCCCGCCACTGACGCTGGCCTTGATCACCAGCCGAACCCGCCAGATCGCCGGCCCCGCCCGTCTGATGATGCGCCAGATCGAGGAGGGCTTCGGTACGGAACCCTGAGCGTTCGTCGCGTCGTGGCCGGGTGAAAGCTGAACGGGAACTGGACCCATCGTGGGTGAACCGAGCGTTGGCCGAACTCCACCGAACAATGTCCTAGAAAGTAATGCGATAACGCATTATATTCGATCAATCTTTCGGAGAGTCCGTCATGACGACACTCACAGTCACCGAGCGGGGGCAGGTCACGTTCCGTAAGGACGTGCTTCGACACCTTGGCATCCAGCCTGGCGAAAAGATCGAGCTGGATCTTCTGCCCGACGGCAAGGCACAGTTGAAGGCCGCGGGGCGGAAAGGATCATGGCGCGACCTGCACGGCATGCTCAAAGGTAAGGGCAACGGCGCCCCGCTCTCGATCGACGACATCAACGAGGCGATTGCGGACGCTGGTGCCGCGGCGGGCATGGCCGGCCTCGATAGATGAACATCACGGCCGACACCAACGTCCTGCTGCGCCTGATCCTCGCCGATGACGAAGCGCAGGCGTTGGTTGCCGTCGAGGCGATGGAGCGCGCCACGGTCGTCGCCATCAGTGTGCATTCACTCTGCGAATTGGCCTGGGTTCTGAGCACGCGGGCGGCGATGCCGCGACAGGACATCGCCGCCGCGATCCGAGGGCTAGTCGACGCGCAGAACGTCGCCGTGAACCGCCCCGCGGTGGAGGCGGGACTGGCCGTTCTTGATGCCGGCGGCGACTTCGCGGACGGGGTGATCGCGTTCGACGGCCACTGGCTCGGGGGAGAAACCTTCGTGTCGTTCGACAAGAAAGCCGTTTCGCTTCTGGCCCGGCAAGGTCATGACACGCAGCTTCTCTGAACGCGGCGTTTCCCGATCGGTCCACTACCCGCGAGCCGAACCGGCCTGATACGAATCACGAGGTCGCCGGCGCAACGGATTCGCCCAAACTGTTGATCATGCTGATCGCGAAGGTCGCCGCCGCCACGGTGCGGCCGGGCGGATCCATCCGCGCCGGCTTCAGGACTGGGCCGCCGTGGTCATGGAGCCGTTTAGCGTCATGCCGATCGAAATCCGCGTGATCCGGTCTGGCTCCACGAACGGTATCGGCAATCGGCCCGGGATCGTGTCCGGCATCGGCACTGGCGGCACCTGATTGGCTTCCTCGGCCAGCGTGCGGGACATCGCCGTGCCGATCGCGCGGTTCCTTCGATGTCGCCGCGAGAACGAAAGGGCGCCTCGGGTTCCCCCGACGACGCCCTCGTTCGTGACACAATGAAACTCGATCGGTTCAGCGCAGCACGCCGTTCACGGGCGTCAGTGGTTCCGGTGCCGGGTCGCCGATCGCCTGCAGCAGGTCGATCTCGATGGTCCGGCACATCGACTGCATCGGCTGGGCATGCACCGAATGGGCGAACGGATTCTCCAGATCGGCGCCGATCTTGTCCAGGGCCACGAACAGGAAGCCGACCAGGGTGGAGCCGAAGGGGGTGATCCAGCCCAGCTCCTGCACCATCGACAGCGGCAGGACGATGCAGAACACCCGCACCAGCAGGCCGGGCAGGGCGGAGAACTGGATCGCCAGCGGCGTGTTGCGGATGCGCTCCAGGCCGCCTTGCCCATTGGCCAGATCGCTCAGGATGCGGTCGATCTCGGCATGGGCGGCGGCATGGATGTGCCCGGCCTGAACATGGGCGCGGACGCCGACGCCGATCTCGTAGAGCACCGCGTTGGCCTGGTTGCGGCGCCCCTTGATGCGGGCGGAGAGTTCGGGCGTCAGCAGCCGTTCCACGTCGGCCGAGGTGTCTGTGCCGCCGAGACCGCCGCGCAGCGCATGCACGTAGGCGATCATCGCCCGGGTCAGCTCGGGCGCGCCGGGCAGTAGAGTCGCCATCTGCCGCGAAAACGAGCGCGTGTTGTTGACCACGGAACCCCAGAGCGTGCGAGCCTCCCACCACCGGTTGTAGGAGGCGGTGTTGCGCACGTTCAGGAACAGCACCAGCGCCGAGCCGATCAGCGAATAGGGCAGGGTCGGCTGGTCCATCCAGGGTTTGTGGGCGAGCTGGAAGGCCAGCACCACCACCACGTCCCAGGCGAACAGCAGCAACAGCGATCGGACGCTTTCCCGGACGAGATGGGCGGCGCCTGCGCGACGGTCGGTGATCATGGAGAGGGCTGTTCCAGTCCTGCCTGTGAATGGGCGATGGTGTCACCGAAGCGGTGCAGCGCACAAATGACAGCGTGTGGCATAAGGCTTGCGTAACGTTTGCCCGGCCCGGCGGATCGGGCATGCTGCGCGTCTGCCTGTTCGGAGTTTGTGGTTCGGATGCCCTTGTTGAAGCGACGCGCTCTCCTGGCCGGTGCGGCCGCCCTTCCCTTGCTGCCGCGTGCGGCCCGCGCCGGGTCGCCTCTGCCGGCCGTGGCGGAGAAGGACGCGGTGATCGTGTTCGGCCATATCGGCCCTGTCTCCGATGGCGGCTGGTCGACCACCCACCATGCCGGGCTTCTGGCGGCGAAGAAGGCGTATCCGGCGGCAAAGTTCCTGGAAGTGGAAAGCATTCCGGTCTCCGCCGACGCCACCCGCACCTTCCGGCAGTTCGTCGAGAACGGCGCCAACATGGTGTTCGCTTCCTCCGAATACGGCGACCTCCTGTCCGGCGTCGCCGAGGATGCGCCGGAGGTCGCCTTTCTGGAGTGCAACGGCCACCACACCTCGGACAACGAGAGCTGGTACTACGTCCAGCACTGGAAGGTGTCGTTCATCATCGGCGTCGCCGCCGCGAAGATGAGCAAGTCCGGCAAGATGGGCTTCGTCGGTTCGTTCCCGGTGCCGTCCGTGTTCGGCTGCGCCAACGCCTTCCTGCTCGGTGCCCGGTCGGTGCGCTCCGAGGCCACCGTGCAGGTGATCCTGATCAATTCCTGGTTCGATCCGCAGGCCGCCGCCCAGGCCGCCTCGGCGCTGATCCAGAACGGAATCGACATGATCTACACCAATCTGGACGACGGCTCCTGCCTCCAGGTCGCGGCCAAGGCGGGCATCAAATGCGCCACCTGGAACACCGACATGCGCGCCCTGGGGCCGGACGCCTATGTGACCTCGCTGATGCTGGACTGGGACCATTTCTATGTGGACCAGATCGCCGACCGCCTGGCCGGGCGCTGGACCGGCAACGGCAAGACCCTGCTGTCGGTCGGCAACGGCGTGGATCGCGACCGCTGGGGCCGCACCGTTCCGCCGGAGGTGGCAGCCCAGGCCGATGCGGTGCGCCAGCGCATCATCAGCGGCTGGAACCCGATCCAAGGCGAGATCCGCGATGCCAACGGCAAGGTGCGCGTCGCCAAGGGCATCAGCCTGGACGATCTGGCCTGCTACGAATGGAACTGGCCGGTCGAGGGCGTCATCGGTCTGAAGGCGGTCTGAGCCGGATGCAGCCGGGCGAGCTGCCGCGCACGGCGCTGCCGGAAGCGGCGCGCACCGCCTTCGTGCGGATGCGCGGCATCACCAAGTCGTTCTATGGCGCCCGCGCCAATGACGGTGTCGATTTCACCCTGCAGGGCGGCGAGATCCATGCGCTGCTGGGCGAGAACGGCGCCGGCAAGTCGACGCTGATGAACGTGCTCACCGGGCTCTATCAGCCGGATTCCGGCGAGATCGCCATCGAGGGGCACGCGCGTCGCATCGCCAGCCCGGCCGATGCGATCGAGGCCGGGATCGGCATGGTGCATCAGCATTTCAAGCTGGTGCCGGCCTTCACCGTGGCCGAGAACATCCATCTGGGCTGGAACGAGACGCCGTTCAGGCTCGATCCGGCCACGCTCGCCGCCCGCACGCAGGCCTTGTCGGAGCGGTACGGTCTGGCGGTGTCGCCCGGCGCGCGCGTGGCCGATCTCTCGGCGGGCGAACAGCAGCGCGTCGAGATCCTGCGCGTCCTGGCGCGTGGCGCGCGCATCCTCGTGCTGGACGAGCCGACCGCCGTGCTGACCCCGCCGGAAGTCCGGGCTTTGTTCGACGCCCTGCGGGCGTTCCGGGCCGCCGGAAATGCGGTGATCCTGATCAGCCACAAGCTGGGCGAGGTGCTGGAGATCGCCGACACGGTGACGGTGATGCGTGGCGGGCGCTCGGTCGCCACCGGCTCCACCGAAGGCGCCAGCCGATCCTCGCTTGCGCGCCTGATCATCGGCGAGACGGTGCTTCCGGCCGCGATCGGGCGGGACGATGCGGCGGCTGCGGTCGCGCAGGCTGTGCCGCTGGCGCTGCGGGGCGTGAGCGTGCGCGACGGTCGCGGCGTGTTGCTGCTGGACGGGGTCGATCTCGACCTGCGCGCAGGCGAGATCCTGGGCATCGCCGGGGTGGCCGGAAACGGGCAGCGCGCGTTGAGCGAGGTGCTGACCGGTTGCATCCGGCCCGATGCCGGCGAGGTTCTGCTTGACGGGGCTCCGGCCGGGGCTCGGGGGGCGCGCGGTTTCGCCGATTGGGGCGTCGGGCATATTCCGGAGGACCGCCTGCGCACCGCCCTGGCCGCCGATCTGCCGCTGGGGGAAAACGCGGTGCTGCGCGATTATCGCGGCGATGCGGCCGGGAAAGGCCCGTTCCTGTTTCCGCGCCGGCTGGCGGCCCTGGCGCGCCGGATCATCGACGATGCGGCGGTGAATCTGCGCGACAGCCGGATTCCGGCGCGCAACCTGTCCGGCGGCAATCAGCAGCGCCTGGTGGCGGAACGCGAGCGGCGTATCGCCAGCCGCGTCCTGGTGGCCGCCTATCCGACGCGCGGGCTCGATGTGGGGGCGGTGGCGGCGCTCCATGCCGGGATGCAGCGGCTGCGCGCGAGCGGGGTCGGGGTGGTGCTGATCTCGGAGGAGATCGACGAGCTCCTGGCGCAGGCCGACCGGATCGCCGTGCTGTTCGCCGGACGTATCGCCGGGATCCTGCCGGTGGCGGAGGCGGATGGGGAGCGGCTGGGCTTGTTGATGAGCGGTCAGGCCGTGCCGGAGCCGGTGTCGTGACGGCGGCGCGGGTGACGAACGGCGCCGGTCGACGCGCGGAGTGGCCGGCATGACGGGTTTTCTGGTGCAGCGCGTGCCGTCTGTGTCCGGGCGGGTGCGCAACGCGGCCTATGCCGTGTCCGCTTCGGCCGCCGTGCTGGTGGCGGGCGTGTTGCTGGCGGCGCTCGGGCTGCATCCCCTGGCGCTGGGCGGCAGCGTGTTGAAACAGAGCCTCGGCAGCCGGTTCGGCATCCAGGATCTGCTGTTGCTGGCCTCGCCTCTGGTGATGTGCGGTTTGTCCGTGTCGCTGATGCTGCGTGTGGGTTTGTGGAATATCGGCGCGGACGGGCAGTTCTATGTCGGCGCCGCCTGTGCCGCGGGCGTGGCGCTGTTCGGGCCGCACGGATCGCCCTTGCTGGTGCAGAGCGCGATGGGTCTGGCGGCGATGGCGGGCGGCGCGCTCTGGATCGCCGTGCCGGCGCTGGCGCGGCTGCTGCTCGGCACCAGCGAGATCATTTCCACCCTGCTGCTGAATTTCGTCGCCAGGCTCGGGCTGGACTGGCTGGTGACCGGGCCCTGGCGCGATCCGCACGGCATGGCGGCGGCGCAGACGGCGCGCATTCCCGATCCGCTGCCGAAGCTGCCGCGCGACTGGCATCTGGGCGGGCTGCATTGGGGGCTGGCGGTGGTGCTGCTGCTCGCGGCGCTGCTGGCGGCCGCGTTCCGGTTCACCCGCTGGGGGTTCGAGCTGCGGATCTGCGGCGCCAATCGCGACACTGCCGCCTATGCAGGCATGGATGTGCGCCGTCGCCTGTTCCAGGCCATGCTGCTGGGCGGTGCGATCGCCGGTCTGGGCGGGATGCTGGAACTGAGCGGCACGGTGCACCGGCTGCAGAGCGGGCTCAGCAACGGCTACGGCTATGTCGGCATCATTGTCGCGGTTCTGGCCGCGTCCTCGCCGCTGGGCTGCGTGTTCACCGGCCTGCTGATGGCGCTGGTGCTGAACGCCGGAACGGTGCTGCAGACGCAGGGGGTGCCGTCGAGCGCCGCCCTGGCGCTGACCGGCTTGATCCTGTTGTTCGCCGCCATCGGCGAGCGTCTGGCGCATTACCGCATCGTAATGGTGCGTCCCGTGGCGGGAGGGGCGGCATGAGCGTCGTCGGCGGTCTTCTGTCCAACGCCCTGGTGTCCGGCGCGGTTCTGGCCCTGGCCGGGCTGGGCGAACTCCTGGCCGAGCGCGTCGGGGTGTTGAATCTCGGCGTGGAAGGGCTGATGGCGCTCGGCGCGATGTCGGCGGTGGCCGCCGTGTCCGGCACGCACGATCCGGCGGTGGGGGTTCTGGCGGCGCTGGCGACGGGGGCGGCGGCAGGGAGTTTGTTCGCGTTCGCGACCGTGGTGGCAAGGGCCAGCCAGGTTCTGTGCGGCATGGCGTTGACCATGGGCGGCATGGGTCTGGCGGCGACGCTGGGCCGTCCCTTCGCGGGCCAGCCCTCGGCGGCCACCTTTCCGGTTCTGCCGATCCCTGTTCTGGATCGTTTGCCGGTGCTGGGCGAGGCATTGTTCCGGCAGAGCCTGCCGGTCTATGTCGCGTTCCTGATCCTGCCCTTGTTTCTGCACTGGCTGTTGTTCCGCACCCGGCATGGGCTGGCGCTGCGGGCGATCGGCGAGAATCCCGCCGCCTGCGATGCGGTGGGGATGAAGGTGTTGCCGCTGCGCTTCGCCTATGTGGTGCTGGGGGCGGCGATCTCGGCCGGGGCCGGGGCGTATCTGACGCTGGGCTTCGTGCCGTCCTGGTCCGACGGGGTGACGGCGGGGCGCGGCTGGATCGCCGTGGCGCTGGTGATCTTTGCCGGATACCGGCCCTGGCGCATCGTCGCCGGCGCGTTGCTGTTCGGCTTCGTCGGCGCGCTCGGCTATCTGGCGCAGGCGCGCGACTGGGGCGTTCCGTCGGCGTTTCTCGGCATGCTGCCGTATCTGGTGACGTTGCTGTTCATGATGCTGCCCGCGCTGACCGGACGTGGACGGATCGCGGCGCCTGCGGCGCTGGGGGTGCCGTATTATCGCGATCAGCGTTGAGGGCGTCGTTCTGTTTGCGGATTGTTAAGCTGTTCCGGCGCAGGGTTGCGGGCAGGATCGGTTCGCAACCGGAGAAACGCGCATGAAACGAAGGGCGGGCTGGATCAGGGTACGCGAGATCCTGATGGCGCTGATGCTGGCCTTGGTCGCGCGCACCGCGTTCGCCGCGCCATACTACGTCTCGTCCGGCTCCATGCAGCCGAGCCTGCTGATCGGTGACCACATGGTCGCGGAGCCGTTCGCTTATGGCTACAGCACGGCCGATCTACCGTTCGGCGACAGGCTGCCGCGTGGCGGCCGCTTGTGGGGATCGGTACCGAAGCGCGGCGACGTGGTGGTGTTCCGCAGCCCGTCCGAGCCGGGCACGAGCTGGGTGAAACGGGTGATCGGCCTGCCGGGCGACCGCATCGCGCTGATTGCCGGACATGTGGTCCTGAACGGTCGCGTGGTACCCTGGACCGATCGTGGTGTCGGACGGGAAGAGTTGGCCGACGGCAGCGTCGTTCCGGCGCGGCGCTTCGTCGAGGATCTGCCCGGCGGTGTCGCGCACAGCATCCTGAAGGTGCTGGCGCATGGGCCCGTGGACGAGATGAGCGAACTGCGCGTGCCCGAGGGCCGTCTCTTCGTGATGGGCGACAATCGGGACAACTCGGCCGACAGCCGGTTTTCCGTCGCGCAGGGCGGGGTCGGTCTGCTGCCGCTCTGGAATCTGCAGGGAAGGGTGCGTCTGGTGGCGGCATCGCGCGACATCGACGCGCCGGGCGCCGGGCCCGCGGCCTGGATGGCGAGCGTGAGGCCGGAACGGATGCTGTTGCTGGTTCGTTAGGGGTTCGAAGCGATCCGGCACCGGGCCGGTCGGCATCGAGGGAACCTCATGGCCGCTGCTGCCGCCGGCGCGACCGATGGACGCTGGCCGTCCCTGATGCGATCGCTGGAAGAGATGCAGCCGCGCGTCCTGTATGGCGTGCGCATGCTGGCTTCGGTGGCGCTGGCGATGTGGGTGGCGTTCTGGCTCCAGCTCGACAACGCCTATTGGGCGCCGCTAACGGCCGCGATCGTCTGCCAGCCGACCATCGGCGCATCGCTCCGCAAGGGACAGTTCCGCATCGTCGGCACCTGCACCGGGGCGCTGGCGATCGTGGTGCTGACCGCCCTGATGCCGCAGGCGCGGATCGCGATGATCGCGGGGCTGGCGGCCTGGGGCATGATCGCCGGCTTCATGGCGACCGTCCTGCGCAACGCGGCCGCCTATGCGGCGTCGCTGGCCGGCTACACCGCGGCGATCGTGTTCGCCGACAGCGTCAACGGCTCGCCCAATGACGTCTTCCTGTTGGCGATCACCCGCGCCACCGAGATTTCCATCGGCGTGCTCAGCGCCGGTCTGGTTCTGTCCGCGACCGATACCGGCGATGCGCGCCGCCGTCTGGCGCAGCGCTTCGTGGCGATCCTCGGCGGCGTCGCCGACGGCATCACCGAAACGCTGCGCAGCAACTCCTCCGACATGGTGGCGCGGCGTCGCGAACTGATCGGCGCCCTGGCCGCGCTCGATCCGCTCATGGACGAGGCGCTCGGGGAGACCGCCGATCTCCGCTACCGCTCCGGGATGTTGAAGGCCGGCACGGAAGGTCTGCTGCGCGCGCTCGGCGCCTGGAACGACGTGGTGACGCATCTGTCCACGCCGGAGAACAGGCCGGAGGCGGATTGGCCGATGCCGCTGCTGTCGGGAGACTGGCGGATCGACGACGTGGACTGGGACGACGCGGCGGCCGCACGCGACCGGTGCCGCGAACTGGCCCGTCATCTGGTGGCGCGGGACGCCCGGACGATCTCCGAACGCTTGTTGCTGGATCGCTGTGCCGAGACGCTGCTGGGTCTGGCCAGGGGCGCCAATGCCGTGGCGTTGCTGGACGACCCCACCGAGGCGAAGCGTGACTGGCCGCAACGCCGCCTGCACGTGCCGGACGTGTTCGTGGCGCTGACCAACGGGCTTCGCGTCGCTGTCACCATGATCCTGGCCGCCGTGGTGTGGATCGAGTTCGCATGGCCCGGCGGGCAGAGCCTGATGGTGTTCGGCGCGGTGATCACCATCCTGTTCGCACCGCAGGCCGACCTCGCGCACAAGATCGTGCCGGAATTCGGCGTAGGCGTGGTGTGTGCGGCCATCCTCGCGGCGATCGTCTCGTTCGCCGTTCTGCCCGGACAGCAGAGCTATGTCGCCCTGGTGGCGGCCATCGGCGCGGTGATGATACCGTCGGCCTTCATGGCGGCCGGAACCTGGCATCGCTTCCTGTTCACGGCGATCAACTTCATCTTTCTGGCGCTGCTCGCGCCCAGCAACCAGCAAAGCTACAATCTGTCGTCGTTCCTGAACGGCGCGCAGGGGATCGTCGCCGGCGTGATCGTGGGGCTGATCGGGTTCCGCTTGTTCTCCCCCGTGCCGCAGGACTGGAAGGTGCGTCGTCTGCTTGCCCTCACCTTGCGCGATGTGCGCCGGTTCGCCGCGGGACGGACAGGGCGGGCCGGGCAGGACTGGATCGGTCTGTTGATTGCGCGGGTCGGCGCGCTCCCGGGCGCGACGGACCCCGCGGATCGTGCTCGTCTGGTAGCGGGTTTCAGCGCGGGTGCGCAGATCCTGCGTCTGCGGAACATGGAAGCCGGTCTGTTGCATCCGGACAGGCTCGAGGCGTCGTTGGGACTTCTGGCCCAGGGCGAGGTGGAGCGGTGCACCGGCGGCCTGCGTGCCCTGGCTCTGGCGCAGCCGCGGGACGCTGCCGGGCTGCGTGCGCAGGTTGAGATCACGCTGCTTTCCGACATGTTGCAGCGTCACACGCCGTATTTCGCCGATCGCAGACCGCCCGCAACCGCCGGGATGGGGTGACGCGGGTGCATTACCGGGAAATCGACATCTTCGGCGTCTATGTCGCCCCGTTCACGCCGCTGATGCTGGTGGCGTGGCTGCTCTGCCTGCCGTTGTTCCGCTTGTCGAGCCGATACGGGCTTTCGCGGCACGTCTGGCATCCGTCCTTGTTCAACTTCGCGGTGTATGTCGTGGTGCTGTGTGTGCTGGTTCTGTGCGCGGGAGTGTTTTGAGGTGAGCGAACAGCCCGATCGCCCCTTGCCGGCGCCACCGGTGTCGGCGCAGCAAGCGCATGTATCCGAAAGCGCACCGGCAGCCCGGCGCATCGGCGGACAGGCCAGCACAGGGGCCGCGCCGGCGTCCGAGCCGTCCTCCACGGGTCAGCGCAAACCCAAACAGCCGTCCGGTCTGCGCGCCACGCCGATCCTGCTCACCCTGTCGATGGTGGCGATCGCCGGATTGCTCGGCTGGGCGGTGTGGGATGCGTATCTGATCGCGCCCTGGACCCGCGACGCGACCGTTCGGGCTTATGTGGTGACCGAAGCCTCCGAGGTGGCCGGACGTCTGGTCAGCCTGCCCGTGCGCGCCGACGGCTTCGTCCGGCGCGGGCAGCTTCTGATGGAGATCGAACCAACCGACTACCAGATCGCCGTCGCCAATGCCGAGGCGGACGTGGAGCAGGCGCAGGCGTCGCTCGCCAACAGCAAGGCGCAAGATGCGCGGCGGCGCGAGCTCACCACGCTCTCGACCTCGGTGGAAGAGAAGCAGAATTTCGCCACCCAGGTGCAGACGGCGGAAGCGACCCTGCGTCGCAACCTTGCCACGCTGGCGCAGGCGCGTGTGAACCTGAAGCGCACGCGCATCACCGCCAGCGTGAACGGCTTCGTCACCAATCTCGATGCGCAGGTGGGCGACTACGTCACCGTGGGCGAGCGCGTGATCTCCATCGTCAATTCCGACAGCTTCTGGGTGGATGCGTATTTCGAGGAAACCCAGCTTTCCGACATTCATCTCGGCGATCGCGCGCGCCTGTATCTGATGGGCTGGAAGCAGCCGCTCTGGGGCCACGTGTCCGGCATCTCGCGTGGCATCGAGGTGCAGAATGCGCAGGCGGATTCCGCAGGCCTCGCTTCGGTGAATCCGGTCTTCACCTGGATCAGGCTGGCGCAGCGCATCCCCGTGCGTATTGCGCTCGATCAGGTGCCGCCGGACGTGATCCTGTCCGCCGGCATGACCGCCACGGTGCAGCTCAACCCGCATACCGGGCATGGCGTGTCGGTGCTCAAGGCGGTACTGTCCGGGCAGCGCCCGAACGACGTCCCGCCGCCGCTGCCGGAAGATCAGGCCGTGGCCCCGGCGATGTCGCCGGCGCCGCCGCCCATGGCCGTGCCCAAGGGCGGTGTGATCACCAGCCCGGCGGGACAAACGACCCCATGAACAGCATCACCACCCGGACCGACGCCGTGCGTGCGGCCGAAGCGCTTCTGTCCAAGGGCGGTCGTCGCATTCTCGGTCTGGCCGGCGCGCCGGGCAGCGGCAAATCCACCCTGGCCTCGGTTCTGGCCGAGGCGCTCGGCGATGCCGCGATGGTGGTGCCGATGGACGGATTCCATCTGGCGCAATGCGAGCTGAAGCGGCTGGGCCGGGCCGGGCGGAAGGGAGCGCCGGACACGTTCGACGCCGCCGGTTTCGTGTCCCTGCTGCGCCGCCTGCGCGAGCCGGTCGCGGGCGAGACCGTGTATGCGCCGGCGTTCCGGCGCGAGATCGAGGAGCCGATCGCCGGCGCCATTGCCATTCCGGCGGAGATCCCGCTGTTGATTGTGGAGGGCAACTACCTGCTGCTGGATGGTGCGTGGTCGCCTGTTCGGGACTTGCTCGACGAAAGCTGGTTCGTCGCCACGGACGAGACGCTGCGGGCCGAGTGGCTGCTGGCCCGTCACATGCGCTTCGGCCGCGACCGGGCGGCGGCTCTGGACTGGATCGCGCGGACGGACGAGCCGAACGCGCGGGTGATTGCGGCATCGGCCGGGCGTGCCGATCGGCGTGTCGCGCTGGGTGATGCAGCGGCGGTGCAGACGCCCGCGTCGGGTTCCTGAAGCCGACCAGCGACGACCGTCTGGCGCCGATCGGCCGGCGTGTAGCCCTCCACCTCCTTCGGCGATGCCGCGTGTTGCTTCGTGGCGGCGAGCCCGTTCGCTGCCCGGCGCCGTCGCGCGTCCTGCCGATGGCGACCGGATGCGGGGCGGCTGCGACCCGTTCGGCGAGGGGACGTCGCCGTGCATGCTGCGGCGGCAGGTGCCGTTCCATCGGGAGAACGATCCCGGCGCGGATGACGTCGGCGATCGCTCGCATCGCGACTTATCGCGTTGCAGACGATGTCCGGCTGCGTTAGTTTGCTCTCGCGACAAACAAAAGAAGTGCAGGGAAAGGATGAGGGCCATGAACGGTGATGGAAACCCGCTGGCGGGGCAGGTCGCCCTGGTGACCGGAGCCGCGTCCGGGATCGGCGCCGCCTCGGCGATGCGGCTGCATGCGGCCGGAGCACATGTCGTGTTCTGCGACCGCGACGCGGCCAGGCTCGCCGCCGTCACCGAACCGCTCGGAGACCGGGCGATGCCGCTCCAGGTCGATCTCGTCGATCCGGCCCAGGTCGCGGCACTGCCGGAGCGGGTGATCGCGGCCTGCGGGCAGCTCGACATCGTGCATGCCAATGCCGGTCTCTATGTCGGCGGCGACGTGCTGGGTGGCGATGCGGATGCCTGGGACCGGATGCTGTCGCTGAACGTGAACAGCGTGTTCCGGCTCGTGCGCGAGGTGCTTCCGCATATGGTCGGACGCAGGACCGGCGACATCGTGGTCACCAGCTCGGTGGCCGGCCATATCGCGATTCCGTGGGAGCCGGTCTACAGCGCGAGCAAGCATGCGGTGCAGGCCTTCGTGCATGGCGTGCGTCGGCAGGTCGCGCCGCACGGTCTGCGGGTCGGCGAGATCTCGCCGGGCATCGCCATCACCCCGCTGCTCGACAGCTGGACGCCGGAGAACCGGCAGGCCCTGCTCGACGGAAAGGGTGGTCTGCCGCCGGAGGAGATCGCCGAGGCCATCCTGTTCATGCTGACCCGGCCGCGCCATGTGACGATCCGCGATCTGGTGATCCTGCCGCAGAACCAGGACATCTGAGGTCGCCCGGCGGACGGAAGCGGGCCTGGCTTGACATGCCCCCGATGTGCAGGAAAACCGGGACCGCTTCCTCTGTCCGGACCACCATGGCGTCGCCCAAGATCAGAACGATCGCATCAAGCCTGACGCCGCAATCCGTTCGCTACGTCAACGAACTCCGCGCCCTGAACGTGCTGTTCCGCGAGGGCGGCATGAGCCGGGCGGCGCTGGCGCGGCATCTGAACTTGAACCGGTCCACCACCGGCAACATCATCGCCAATCTGCTGGGCGAAGGCCTCGTGGCCGAGCACGAGAGCGCCCGTCATCTGGAAGCGGATTACCGGACCGGGCGTCCGGGCATCGTCATCGAGCTGGAACGCATGGGCGCCACCTTCGTCGGCGCCGAGATCGGCGTGGATCGCCTCACCGTGCTGGCGATCGATTTGCGCGGCGACGTTCTCGCCACGCGCGCCGCCGATTATGCCACTGCCGGGCACAGCCCGGAGCAAGCGGTCGTCCGGCTTTGCGCGATGGCCCGCGACGTGTTGCCGGCGGCCGGCGGGCGGCGGCGCATCGGCGGCTTCGGGGTCGCCATTCCGGCCCTGCTGGATCGCGGAACGGTCCGCGAGGCCCTGCATATCGGTTGGCGCGACGTGAAGCTGGCGTCCCTGCTGCGCGAAGAGATGCAGCGCGAACTCGGCCGCCATACCGCCATCACCATCGAGAACGACGCCAACGCCCTGGCGCTGGCCGAGACCTATGCCGGCACGTCCGGCCGTTCGGACACGGTGGCCTTCTTCCTGATCGAGAGCGGCGCCGGCGGCGGTATCGTGATCGGCGGCGAGCTGTTCCGGGGCGCGCATGGCGTCGCGGCGGAGTTCGGCCATCTGCAGATGGGCGGCGAGGGCTATGGCGGGGGGCCAGGCCGCCAGGGTTCGCTCGAAAGCTATATCGGCAAGGCGGCGGTGCTGTCGCGCTATGCCGAGCGGTCCGGCAAGGCCGGCGCCGATCTGGCCTCGCTGTTCGCCGCGCTGGAGCGTGGCGAGGCGGCGGCGCGATCGACCGTCGCGGAATGGGGCGGGTGGCTCACGCGCGGCCTGCTGCACGTGATCAACGTGCTCAATCCGGGGCTGGTGGTCATCGGCGGTTCCGTGGGCGCCTTGTTCGCCCACGTGTCCGATCAGGTCCAGGCCGGGCTCGCGCGGGAGTTGCCGGACGGCTTTCCGCCGCCCAAGGTCGAACTGTCCCGCCTGGGCGCGGAAGGGGCCGCGTTCGGAAGCGCGATGCTGATGCACCAGAGGATGTTTTCCGTGGACCAGGCCGTGTTTCCGGCCATCGAGGCGGTCGAGGACGGCATGGCGGGCTAAACTCTCCGTTGTCGCGTCTACAACGCTTGCAAGCGGCGAAACGCGCGGCTAAGTTAGTTGGTATCGAGCACAAACAATACCGCGAAGCGGAGCAGAACGGCTCGGGAGGAAAACACCATGCTTCTCCACGCGGAGGGCATCCGGAAAAGCTATAACGGCGTCCCGGCGCTGGTCGACGGGCGTCTCGCGCTCGAGGCCGGCTCCATCCATGCGCTGTGCGGCGGAAACGGTGCCGGCAAGTCGACCTTTCTCAAGATCGTCATGGGGCTGGTGCGTCGCGACGGCGGGACGTTGTCCGTCAAGGGCGAGGCCGTGAACTTCGCCACGCCGGCGCAGGCGCTCGCGGCCGGCATCTCGATCATCACGCAGGAGCTGAGTCCGATCCCGGCGATGACCGTCGCGGAGAATCTGTGGCTCGGGCGCGAGCGGATGCGCGGCCCGTTCGTCGACCGCAGGCGCGCCGAGCGCGATGCGCAAGCGTTGTTCGACCGGCTGGGTTTCGCCATAGACGCGCGCCTGCCGATGCGCGCGCTGAGCGTCGCCCGCATGCAGCTCGTCGAGATCGCCAAGGCGATCAGCTACGAAAGTCCGATCGTCATCATGGACGAGCCGACATCGGCGATCGGCGAGACCGAGACCGAGACGCTGTTCCAGGCGATCCGGGCGCTGGCGGCGAACGGCACCGGCATCGTCTATGTCTCGCACCGCCTCAACGAGATCTTCCAGATCGCGGACAACTTCACCGTGTTTCGCGACGGCCGTTTCGTCGAAACGGGACGGATCGCGAACATCGACCGCGGCGAACTGATCCGGCATATCGTCGGGCGCGAGGTTCTGCGTCACCGGCCGGAGCAGGCGGGCGTTCCGGCCAGCGGCCCCGCCTTGCTCCAGGTCAGCGGCCTGCGTCAGGAGCCGATGGTCCGTGGCATCGACCTCGAGGCTCGGGCGGGGGAGATCGTCGGCGTCTACGGTCTGGTGGGCGCTGGGCGTTCCGAATTCCTCAATGCCGTCTATGGGCTGACCACGCCGGATGCCGGGCAGGTGAGGGTGGACGGGCGCGTCCTGACGCCGGGGCGGCCGCGCGAATCGATCGGCGCCGGGATGTCGCTGGTGACGGAGGACCGCAAGGAGACCGGGCTCGTCACCGTGCGGTCGGTCAAGGAGAACACCTCCCTTGCCGCGTTGCGTGGCCTGTGCACCGCCGGTTTCATTTCACGGCGCAAGGAAAACGCCCTGGTCTCGGCGATGATGCGCCGGTTCCAGGTCAAGGCGGCCAGTCCGGACCTCGCCGTGGCGGCGCTGTCAGGCGGCAACCAGCAGAAGGTCGTTCTGTCGCGCTGCTTCTCCACCGGGCCGCGCGTGCTCCTGTGCGACGAGCCGACGCGCGGCGTCGACGAGGGCGCCAAGATGGAGATCTACGCGACGCTGCGCTCCTTCGTCGCCGACAACAACGCAGCGGTCGTGGTGTCGTCGGATCTGGAAGAGATCCTGCACATCAGCGACCGGATCATCGTGTTCAACCGCGGGCGCGCCGTTGCCGAGATGCCCGCCCGTGAGGCGAACAATGAGAACCTCCTCCACCATGCCTCCTGAAACCGCTCCCGCCGCCCTGCAGGCGGTACGCCGACGTCCCGATCTCCGGCAGCTCGCCCGGGAATACGGTATCGTCCTCGCTCTGGTCGTGATCGTGGTCGCGCTGTCGTTCATGAACCAGTATTTCCTGACCGTCCGGAACATCTCGAACATCTTCCTGCAGATCTCGATCAACGGGTTGCTTGCGACCGGCATGACCTTCGTCATGCTGGCGGGCGGGATCGATCTTTCCGTGGGTTCCGTGCTCGCCGCCGGCGGCATTGTCGCGGCCGGGCTGGTGAGCGGCGAGCATGCCTGCGCGCCCTGGGTGGGCATTCTGGCCGGTCTCGGAATGGGCGGGCTGCTGGGCGCCATCAATGGCGGCATGGTGGCCTATCTCCGGGTCCCCGCCTTCGTCGCGACCCTGGGCATGCTCAGCACCGCGCGGGGCATCACCGAGGTCTATAGCGGCGGGATGCCGATCCCCGATCTTGCCGACGGGTTCGTCGAACTCGGGCAGGGACGCTTCCTGGGGATCACGATCCCGGTCTGGATCTATTTCGCCTGCATCGTCGTGGCCGTGGTGATCACGCGCAAGACCCGCTTCGGACGCTATGTCTACGCGGTGGGCGGCAACGTTCGCAGCGCGGTCACCAGCGGCATCAACACCAAGCTGGTGATCTTCTCCACCTTCGTGCTGAGCGGCGTCCTGGCGGGACTTGCCGGAATGATCCTGACCGCGCGGACGACGTCGGGCTTGCCGCAGGCCGGCATCGGCTACGAGCTGGACGCGATCGCCGCGGTCGTGATCGGCGGCACCAGCCTGTCGGGCGGCGTCGGAACCATGATCGGCTCGCTTCTCGGCGCGCTGATCATCGGCGTGATCAACAACGGTCTCGATCTGATGGGGATCTCGTCCTTCTACCAGCACATCATCAAAGGCGTGATCATCGTCGGTGCTGTGCTGTTCGACGCCAACGCACGGCGCGAACAACGTTGAAAACACCAACAAGAAACAAGGGAGAAAACACAATGAAGACGTTTCTGCTCGGCTGCGTCGCGCTGATGGCCCTCGGCGCCGCCACCTCGGCGGCGGACGCCAAGACGTATCGCATCGGCGTGGCGATGTATGGGCTGAAGGGCGAGTTCGCCCAGAGCTGGGTCAACGAAGCGAAGAAGCATCCCGCGATCAAGGACGGGACGGCTACCCTCACCGTGTTCGACGGCAACTACGATCAACTGACGCAGGATCGTCAGTTCGACGAGATGATCGCGCAGCACTACGACGCCATCATCTTCGACCCGATCGACTCCAATGCCGGCGGCGGTCTGGTGGCCCGTGCCGAGAAGGCCGGCATTCCGGTGATCGGCTCGAACGGTCCGGTGAAGGCCGGCAACGAGACCGCCTATATCGGTTCCGACGACGTCAAGGCCGGCGAGGACGAAGCTAAGGCCGTGATCGACAAGCTGGGCGGCAAGGGCAACGTGGTGATCCTGCAGGGGCCGGTCGGTCAGCTCGGTTCGATCCAGCGCTACGAAGGCAATCAGAAGGCCCTGGCGGCGGCGCCGGGCATTCATCTGCTCGAGAAGAACACCGCCAACTGGTCGCGCGCCGAAGCGCTCAACCTGATGCAGAACTGGCTGACGGCGCATCCCGGCCAGATCAACGGCGTGATCGGCGAGAACGACGAGATGGCGCTGGGCGCCATCGCCGCGATGCGGTCGCAGGGCATCGACCCGACCACCGTGCCCACGGCCGGCATCGACGGCGTGCATGACGCGATGGTGGCCGTCAGCAAGGGCTACATGGTGCTGTCGATCAGGCAGGATGCCTTCACGCAGGCGCAGGGAGCGGTCGATCTGGCGCTGCGCCATGTCATCGGCGACAGCTACAAGCCGCTTTCGACCTGCTGGACCACCTACCCGTCGATGAAGTGGGACGATGGCCAGGGCAAGCTCTACAACGTGCCCTGGACCTACGTCACGAAAGCCAACGTCCAGCAGTTCCTGGGCAAGTAAGCCAGCTTTCGAAGCGGAACGCCGGGCGGCCTTCGCCCGGCGTTGCCGGTCCGGCCGAGATGAGAGCCATATGCTAGCAAAGCGGAACCCGCCTGAGGGGCTCGTGGTGGCGATGGGCGAGATCGTCGTGGAGATCCTCGCCGAAACGAAAGGCGACGGCTTTCGTGCCGCCCAGCCGCTGTCAGGACCGTATCCCAGCGGAGCGCCGGCGATCTTCATCGACCAGGTCGCGAAACTCGACCATCCGTGCGGCCTCGTTTCCGCCGTCGGCGACGACGATTTCGGTGCGCTCAACGTCGAACGACTGCGTTCGGACGGCGTCGACGTGTCCGCCATCGCCGTGGAGCCCGGGCAGGCCACCGGCAGCGCGTTCGTCCGGTATCGTGAGACCGGAGAGCGCGATTTCGTTTTCAACATCCGGCACAGCGCCGCCGGTCTGACCCGGATCACGCCGGCGGCGGACTCGCTGCTCGCGCGCGCCGCGCATCTGCACGTGATGGGGTCGTCGCTCTTCTCTCCCGCCCTGGTGGATGCGGCGCAGGCGGCGATCGCGACCGTCAAGGCGCGGGGCGGAACCGTGTCCTTCGATCCCAACGTGCGCAAGGAGATGCTGAAACTTCCCGGCATGGAGGAGGCGCTGCGAACCATGCTGCGGCAGTGCGATCTGTTTCTGCCCAGCGGCTCCGAACTGACTCTGCTGACCGAGGCGGACGACGACGCGGCGGCGATCGCCGAAGTGCTGGATTTCGGCGTCGATGCCATCGTCATCAAGCGGGGCGCCGACGGCGCCGCCTATCACGACCGTGCCGGCAGCATGACCGTGCCGGCCTTTCCCGTCACCGAGATCGACCCGACCGGCGCCGGCGATTGTTTCGGCGCCACCTTCGTCGCCTGCTGGCTGCGGAAGAAGGACGTGGAAACCTGCTTGCGATATGCTGCCGCCAGCGGTGCAATCGCGGTCACGCGGCGCGGCCCGATGGAGGGGACGGCGGATTTCGCCGCGCTCGACGCGCTGATCCGCGGCATGACGCTGTCTGACACACGAGCGCCCGGAGATGCGTCATGAATGGTCTCACCTTCGACAATGCCTTCGACCTGCGTGGCCAGACCGTGATCGTCACGGGTGCGGGTGGCGGGATCGGGCAGTGTCTGGTCGCCGCGTTCGCCGGGCGCGGTGCGCAGGTGATGCTGGTCGATCGCGAGGCATCGGTGCACGACGTCGCGGCCCGGCATGCCGGCGCGCGGAGCTTCATCGCGGACATCACCTCGGAAGGCGATGTCGCCCGTGTGGTCGCGGAGATCGTCGCTGTGACGGGCCGGATCGACGTTCTGGTGAACAATGCCGCCATCGGCCATGTCGGGCCGGCCGAGGCCGTACCCGACGCGGAATGGAGCCGTGTGGTCGAGATCAATCTGAACGCGCAGTATCGCATGACGCGTGCGGTGGCGCCCCACATGCTGGCGAAAGGCTATGGCCGGGTCGTTTTCATGGCCAGTCAGGCGGCCGTGGTGGGACTCGATCAGCATGTCGCTTACTGCGCCAGCAAGACCGGGCTGCTCGGCATGGCACGATGCATGGCGATCGAATGGGGGCCGCGGGGAATCACGGTGAACTGCGTTTCGCCCACCGTGGTCAATTCGCCGATGTCGCTGGTCGGCTGGAGCGGCGAGAAGGGCGAGCGTGCCCGTGCGGAGATCCCCACGCGCCGGTTTGCGGAGCCGGAGGAGGTGGCGCTGGCGACAGTGTTTCTCGCCAGCGGCGCGGCGGCGATGATCAACGGGGTCAATCTGCCGATCGACGGCGGCTACACCATCCGCTGAGAAACGTCGCTTTCCTCCCGGTCATGCCGACCAGAAGGCTCGAGGGCTTTGAGCGTTCTGAATGAACGCGCCGAAAGTCTGCTTCTTCTGAGGAAGAAGCAAAACGACTTTTTCCTTTCAGGTTCCGGGCGGTCGGCTCCGCACGTATCCGGACGGGCGGCACAGGCACACTCTGCCGAGAAGGCGGGACTCTTGCCTGACCAGACGAGGAGAGTCGCATTCGGCCGGGAGTAATAGCTCCCGGCCGATATCCTTCATGCAGCGGCGAACGTCGTCCGGAGGAACTGGAGCGAGCGGGCGATGTGCTGGTCCATCCGCGCCGTGTCCGCCCCGTCGCTGAGATCTCGCCAGACGCGGATCGAACGGCCGACGGCGCCGCCGGCGAGCAGGAACGGTTCCATCACCACGTTGCCGTCATAGCCGATCTCCCGCAGACCGCTCGCCACGGTCTTCCAGTCGATGCTGTTGTTCATGCCCGGAAGCTTGCGATTGTTCTCGCCGACATGGAAATGGCCCAGCAGAGGGCCGGCGGTGCGGATGGCGCCGAGGAGGTCATCCTCCTCGATGTTCATGTGGTAGGTGTCGAGCAGGATCTTCATCGACGGACTGTCGATGCGTCTGCAATATTCGACGGCTTCGGCAGATGTCGTGAGAATATAGGTCTCGTTGCGGTTCAGCACCTCCAGCGAGATCGTGATGCCGAGGCGTTCGGCCGTCTTCGCCACGATCCTGAGCGCCTCGATGCTCCGGTCCCACGCACCGCTCTTGTCGGTCGACACGAAATCGGCCGGCCAGTAGGAGTAGATGGCGCCTGCAAGGCTATTGGCTTCCAGGATCGCCATCTTCTGCAAGATGGTCTCGAAATACGCGATGCCGTTCTGTCGTGTCCCGGCATCCGTCGACGCCAGATCGAATTCCTTGGCCGGTCCACTGTTGATGGTGAATCCGATGCGATGTGTCGAGGCGGCTTCGCGCAACAGGGCGAGATCTGCCTCCGACATGCGGTAGACGTGATCCGCGCTGATTTCGAGCAGGTCGAAGCCGATTGCCGCCACTTTTTCGATGAGGCGGGCATAGCCCGCGGCATCGCAGTCCCATTCGGTGTTCCAATACGAGAACAGCGTGCCGAATTTCATCGTTTTCTCCCCCGTTGCGGCCGGCGTCGTTATCGACGTTCCGTTGGCCGATGAGCTGACGCCACTTTGTTGCCGGTCACAACATAAGTCAATCTGTGAATGCGGGCATCAGGCAAGATGGGAGAGGACATAGGCGGTGTCGGAAAAGTCCCGATATCGGAAGCAATCTGGCGGATCGCCCCGGCGACCAGGTGATCGCAGCCGGGATGACCATCGTTTGCCGATCAGGAGGGGAGGGGGACTCGGCGAGGTGGTTGTCGCGACACCATTCGGCAGCCGAATCGTGTGCGCTCCGATACCCATCTTGTTGCCTTTGGGATTCGGCAGGCCGTGTCGAAGCAAGGTCCATCAGGCCCGCGCCGAATTCCGCGTGCAGGCACTGACATGATGGGCAGACGGAAGTCTGATTCCGAAGTGCGTCCAGAGAACCGGCTCTTCGCCCTGAACCAGCTAAGGCCAACGGCATGTCGCGCTGTCGACCCTTATGCGCTTCGGTTTGCGTTGAAGCGTTGTGAGGCGCGGCGCTGCGAACTGCTAGCTTCCGGCGACCGTTGTTGCAGCGAGTTCGGCCTTATAGATGTCGAGATAGTTGTTGTAGCGGTCGTAGGACTGTTCATCGAGGATGCCGTTGATCCGCTTGGGCGGGTCGTAGGAGAAGCTGAAATTGTAGTGTCCGCTGGCATCGATGATCAGTTCGCAGGACGACCATGTTCGACCTGAAGCGTCTACCATGATTTTGTTGAGAGAAAAGAAATCATCCTCTAAGGATGTGGAGCCATTTCGATCTAGACTTCGTAATTCAAGATCGTCCAGTGCGCCTGTCACATAAACAGCCATAGTGCTCTGTTCAGTCGTTTCCGGTCTGTCGTCCACTTCGTGGCTTACCACGATACGGCGCCAGCTTTCTGTAACAAGCTGAGCGATATTGATGACGACCTGTTTCTGTTTTTCCAACTGAGCCATATTCATGTGGCGTCCTACTTATTCTTGAAAAATGTTGAGCCGACGTTTTGCCTTCGACGTACAACTCGACGAAAATACTATCTGGCCGTCTGCTGAGGTTACCGGCAATGTATTGGGGTGTGATCCTGATTTCCACGGGGGTTGCCGATGAGGACGCCATTTTCCTGATCGTCCGCTCCAGGCTGGCGTAGGCGCCCTGGTTCAGGTTCGCGAGGCCATCGCCAATGGGTTTGCCGTTTCCGGGCACGACGTTCAGAGGGTTGGTCGGCCCGTTGAGTGAATCCGCGAGCAAATGAAAGCCCACATCGCCCGGCTTGTCTTCCTTGCCGATCTTGATCTGCAAGGTCTCGTTGCGTCCGGTTGATCTACCTGTCGTTGGCTTCCCGTTCTCGCGTCTTTAAGAGTTTCAGCATCGCTTTGCGTCGTTCCTTGGCAGCATCTCTCATTCGCTTTCCTGAATCGCCGAAGAACTGGCTAGGCGAGTTGTCCAGCTTGATACCGCCTATGCCGCTCGACCAAAGTAGCTGAAACTCAAACCCCAGCAGGTGCTGCGTCTCCACCGCGTCACGGAAGACGTCGGTGCACATCCGTGTCCGTCTATCCTGAGGAACGGTGAAGATTGCAGGCGCGACAGCCAGGCGGTCGTGGTGGAATGACCAGCGATCGATCCAGCCCAGGCCGTTACGCTCCAACTGGTCGTGATCTGCAACGTCGACGACGGTCTTGCATTCGAA
Organism: Lichenicola sp. GTC18331; assembly: GCF_055386855.1. Classification (NCBI taxonomy): domain Bacteria; kingdom Pseudomonadati; phylum Pseudomonadota; class Alphaproteobacteria; order Acetobacterales; family Acetobacteraceae; genus Lichenicola; species Lichenicola sp. GTC18331. The sequence continues at coordinate 3,135,885 of NZ_AP045015.1, forward strand.
GATGCGGTACTCTCGCTCCTCCCATTGCACAGGTAGAAAGCGCCCGTTTGGTAACAACAGCGGAGAAAGCGCGGCCTGTGCTCTGGGACTCAAGAGCATGTCGTGTTCTGAGCCCAGAGCGAGATGGACGCAATCGAGCGGAAGGGCGCGTGCCCGGTTGCGGCGACCATACCCGATTGGAGGCGGGCGCCAGCCTACCATTTCACAGTGATGGCTCCAATCGGAGAACTCATCGCTCCATATTTTCAGTTGTTGTTTCTCGTTGGATGATATTTCTGGCGTATGGGCGAATACCAGGCTGCCGTATGCTAGATCAGCGCTCAGCTTGTAGACATTCATGGGCCAGAAGCTTTCGATGTCGAGCTCATTTTCTGACGCACGGTCCTGAGCGCTTTTGGTATCCTATCGCTCGCGTGCTCGATATCTCTTCGGATTCATCATGCTTGTCGATATCCGGCGACCGTTGTTGCAGCGAGTTCGGCCTTGTAGATGTCGAGATAGTTGTTGTAGCGGTCGTAGGACTGTTCATCGAGGATGCCGTTGATCCGCTTGGGCGGGCCGTAGGAGAAGCTGAAATTGTAGTGTCCGCTGGCATCGATGATCACCTCGCAGGACGACCATGTTCTGCCGGACGTATCTATCATCGCTTTATTTAAAGAAAAGAGCCTGTCTTTCAGAGAGGTGGAAGCTTCTTCCAGACTGTGCAATTCTAAATCTGACATTGAGCCTGTTACATACACGACCACCATGCTGTGAGCGGTTGCTTTCGGGGTATCTTCCACCTCGTAGCTTACAACAATCCGACGCCAGCTTTCTGTCGAAAGCTGTGCAGCATGAATGACAACATCTTTCTGTCTCTCTAACTGTTCTATATTCATGGAATCTCCTAATTATTATCAAAAAGCTATGAAGTGGCGATCTACCTGCTGTGCGCACCTCGACCACGATCGTATCCGGCCGCCTGCTGAGGGTGCCGGCAGTGTATTGTGGCGTGATCCTGATTTACAGCGGCGTGACGATGAGGCCGCCATTTTCCTGATCGTCCGCTCCAGGCTGGCATAGGCGCCCTGGTTCAGGTTCGCGAGCCCGTCGCCGATGTGCAACCCCAATCCAGGATGGTCTCGTATGTTGCTGTATAGCTAAAGCGCTATGACTTCTCCTGTCCGGCGACCGTTGTTGCAGCGAGTTCGGCCTTGTAAATGTCGAGATAGTTGTTGTAGCGGTCATAGGACTGCTCATCAAAGATGCCGTTGATCCGCTTAGGCAGGTCGTAGGAGAAGCTGAAATTGTAGTGTCCGCTGGCATCGATGATCAGCTCGCAGGACGACCATGTTCGACCTGAGGTGTCTGCCATTAGTTTGTTGAGAGAGAAAAATTCATCTTCTAACGATGTTGATCCCTTTCTGTCTAAATCTTGAAGTCTTAGATCGCTCGACGTGCCTGTTATGTAAAATACCATAGTAGAATCTTCGGTTAAATCTGGTGTATCATTTATCTCGTAGCTTACAATGATCCTCCGCCAGCTTTCTGTGATAAGTTGTGCGATATGGATGACAACTTCCTTCTGCTTCTCCATCTGGTCAATATTCATGTGATGTCCTATTTGTTTCTAAAGCGCTGTAGAGCCAAACGCTTGCCTTTGGCGTGAAGCTCGACCACGATCGTATCTGGCCGTCTGCTGAGGGTGCCGGCAGTGTATTAGTGCGTGATCCTGATTTACACTGGGGTGACGATGAGGACGTCATTTTCCCGATCGTCCGCTCCAGGCTGGCGTAGGCGCCTTGGTTCAGGTTCGCGAGGCCATCGCCGATGAGTTTACCGTTTCCGGGCACGACGTTCAGAGGGTTGGTTGTGCCGTTGAGCAAGTCCGCGAGCAGATGGAAGCCCACATCGCCCGGTTTGCCTTCCTTGCCAATCTTGGCTGTAAGGTCTCGTTGTACCCGGCGGATTTCATTCGCGTGGAGTGATCGGCCGATGTGCAACCCCAATCCAGGATGGTATCGTGTGTTGCTGTATAGCTAAAGCACTATGACTTCCCGTGTCCGGCAACTGTGGTTGCCGCGAGTTCGGCCTTGTAGATGTCGAGATAGTTGTTGTAGCGATCGTAGGACTGTTCATCGAGGATGCCGTTGATCCGCTTGGGCGGGTCGTAGGAGAAGCTGAAATTGTAGTGTCCGCTGGCATCGATGATCAGTTCGCAGGACGACCATGTCCGACCTGAGGCGTCTGCCATCAGTCTGTTGAGAGAAAAGAGTTCGTCTTCGAGGCTTGTGGGAGCTCCCGCTAAACCTTCTAGTCTCAAATCACTATTTGGACCCGTTACGTAGACAACCATTGTACTATGTTCGGTTGATTCCTGAGTATCCTCTACCTCGTAGCTGACGACGATCCTCCGCCAGCTTTCTGTGATAAGTTGAGCGATATGGAGGACGACTTCCTGCTGCTTCTCTAATTGTTCGATATTCATTGTGTGGCCTATTTGTTGTTGAAGTAGCTGCGAAGCGGGTTTCCACCTTTGGTGCGCACTTCCACAAGAATTGTGTCTGGTCGTCTGCTAAGGTTTCCGGCAATATATTGGGGTGTGATCCTGATTTCCACGGGGGTTGCCGATGAGGACGCCATTTGCCTGATTCTCCGCTCCAGGCTGGCGTAGGCGCCCTGGTTCAGGTTCGCGAGGCCATCGCCGATGGGTTTGCCGTTTCCTGGCACCACGTTCAGAGGGTTGGTCGGTCCGTTGAGCGAGTCCGCGAGCAAATGGAAGCCCACATCGCTCGGCTTGTCTTCCTTGTCGATTTTGGTTGCAAGGTTTCGTTGTGTCCGGCGCGATTCCATTCGCGTGGACTGGTCGACTGATATGCAACCCCAATCCAGAATGGTGTCGTATGTTGCTGTATAGCTAAAGCATCATGACTTCCCCTGTCCGGGGACTGTGGTTGCAGCGATTTCCGCCTTGTAGATGTCGAGATAGTTGTTGTAGCGCCCGTAGGATTGTTCGTCGTAAATTCCGTTGATCCGTTTTGGCGGGTCATAGGAGAAGCTAAAATTGTAGTGTCCGCTGGCATCAATGATCAGTTCGCACGACGACCATGTGCGACCTGAGACGTCTGCCATCATCTTACTAAGTTCAAAAACAGCTTGTCTTACTTTATCTGGCAGGCCTGTAAGACTTACCTTCTTTAAATTATCCAACGGGCCTGTAATATATGAGAGCATGGTATCTTGTTCTAGCAAATCTGGGCCATCTCCTACCTCGTAGCTTAAGACGATTCTACGCCAGTCCTCGGAAATAAACTGTGCAAGATCGACGACGATATGTTTCTGTTTCTCCATTTGATCGATATTCATATCTTCTCCTACTTATTCGAAAAGACGCGTTCAGACCAATCTTCCGTCCCGGGGCGGAACTCGACAAGAATGGTATCCGGTCGTTTGCTGAGGTTGCCGGCAGTGTATTGTGGCGTGATCCTGATTTCTACAGGATGTCCCAACCCGGTCGCCATTTTCCTGATCGTCCGCTCCAGTCTGGCATAGGCGCCCTGGTTCAGGTTCGCGAGGCCATCGCCGATGGGTTTGCCGTTTCCTGGCACCACGTTCAGAGGGTTGGTCGGTCCGTTGAGCGAGTCCGCGAGCAAATGGAACCCCACATCGCCAGGCTTGCCTTCCTTGCCGATCTTGATCTGCAAGGTCTCGTTGCGTCCCGCGGATTTCACTTCGACGAACCCGTGGATCTGCTTGGTTCTGGCGTGTTCGTCGGTGGTCCAGCTATAGGTGCCGTAATGGTAGGTCGTGTTCGGCAGAGGGTTTGCGGCGGCCTTGTTGAACTCTTCTGCCGTCGTGAAATGCACGTCCCGGAGCGCCGTCTGGGCGCCAGCTTCGCCGGTGGCGGCCTTCTCCGTGGTGCCCAGACCCTCCTTGGCACCGATCGTCTCGGCGCCGCGCACCGCGTCGGCGGCCAGTTCGGCGGCTCTGACCTCTTCCGCCGGCAGGGTGAGAAGCTGTGCGACGGCTTCGCCGGTCAGGCCGCCCAGGAACTCCGGCAACGTGCCCGCCGTCTCCGCCGCTTCGCCATCGGCGACAAGTTTCTCCGCACCGCTTTCGACCGTCTGCGCAGCCGTCTTGATCGTGTCGAGCGGGTGTTCTGCCGCCGTCTTGATGGCTGATCCGACGCGGCTGCCAATATCGGCGACCTCGGCGTTCGTTTGCGCCACGACCGGGTCGTGCGGCCCGTAGAGAAGAGCGTGATTGAGATAGGTGTCGCCCTTGTTGATCAGGGTCCAGGTTCCGACGGCGGTCTGCTTGAGGGACGAGGCGGCGCCGATCGCGGCAGAACTGGTGAACCGGCCGGCGACCGAGAGGCCGTGCAGGAGGGTGGAGGCGGGGGTTCCGGTGACGGACGGATCGTGGGCGGATCGAGGCGTCTGCGTGGTGGGCTGGGCCGGGTCCGCCGCCTGATGCGGTGTCGCGATGTCCTGGATGTTCAGGTCGATCCCGTGGAGGGGAAGGGCGGGGTTTTGGCCGGTGCGGCTGGTCATCGGCGAAGCCCGTTTCGGCGCACCGACGAACCGCAGGAACGCGTCCAGATCATCGGCGCCTGCAGGCGCGGTGCTCCTCGTGCTTCCGGCTTTGGGGTTGAAATACGGCGGTGGAACGGCGGCCTTGCGTTTGCGAGCAGCCGGCTGTGCCTGATGGTTGCTGCGCGACGCACCATGACCGGGGGCGACCAGTCCGAACTGGAGCGCCATCTCCTCGGTGATGGTGATGGTGGTCTCGAACGGCATGACGATCGTGTCGGGGCCGTGCGGGGAAGGGGGCGCGGAGGGCGGGTCGTTCGGCGCGGATGCGTGCTGGCGGGACGCTTCGAGATAGGCGGAATAGGCCGGGTGCGATGGAGGAACCGGCGCGAAACCGACGCTGTGCAGCAGGGCGAAGGTGAGGGGCAGATCGGCCTGGAACTGCCCTTCGAGGTCGTCGTGCCGGGCGGGTTTCGGCGCGGGCGGGGCTTCGGTTCCGTCCAGCAACCGGGCCGTGCCTTGGAACAGGGCGGGCAGGGCGACCTGCCCCGAACGTATCGTCGACCCGAACTGATCCGCCATGCCGCCTCCCAGATGGAAGCGCCAGGATACGTGTCCCTAGACCGTTCTCCGATCGAACAGTGGAAGGAGTGTTCTTTCTTGAAAGAAAGAACCAAAGAACTTCTGTTCGTTTGGTGACCCAAACCGATAGAAGTCTTTTTGCTTCTTTTTCTTCAGAAAAAGAAGATCAGGCGCCGGGCGGGGATAACCGCCCGGCGCCGTTCAGCGTGGGTTAGTGGTCGGTCCAGCCCACATAGGAGCCGACATTCTGGGCGTCGATCAGCTTCGGCTTCATCAGGACGATCTTGTCGGCCGGCGGATGCCCGTCGAGGATTTCCGTGCCGATGCGGGTGGCCAGACGGCCCATCTGGTAGGGGTCCTGCGAGGCGGAGGCGATGATCATGCTGCCCTTGGTCTTCAGGGCGGCGACGATGTCGGGCGCGCCGTCGACGGAGGTGATCAGCACCTTGCGGTTCTGCTGCTTGGCGGCGAGTTCGGAGCCGATCGCCTGCGGATCGTTGATGGTGAACACGCCGGCGAGGTCCGGGTAGCGGATCAGATAGCCCTGCATGACCTGCAGGCCGCCGTCGCGCGAGCCCTTGCCGTCCTGATCGGCCGACAGGATCTTGATGTCCGGCGACTTCGACAGCGCTTCCTTGCAGCCCTTCACGCGGTCGGTCACCGAGGAGACCTGCGGGCCGTTCTCGATCACGACGTTGCCCTTGCCGTCGAGCGCCTTGGCCAGATAGGCGCAGGACAGGTTGCCGGCGAGCACGTTGTCGGTCTGCACGGTGGCGTTGGCGCCGGTCGCGGCGACGTCGGCGGCGACCACGACGATCCCGGCGGCCTGGGCGCGCTTGATGGCGGGCAGGATCGCGTTTGGATCGACCGCGTTCAGGATGATCAGCTGCACGCCGGCGGCGATGAAGTTGTCGATCTGGGTGAACTGCTTGTTCAGGTCGTAGTCGGCCGAGACGGCGGTGACGGTGACGTTGTGGCCGTCGGCATTGGCTTCCGCCTTGATGCCCTTGGTCAGGGCGACGAAGTACGGGTTGCCGAGCGAGCCCATGGTCACGCCGATGGCGGTCAGCTTCTTGTGGTCCTGGGCCTGGGCGCCCGGCTGGCCCGCGAGAAGGCCGGCGAGCAGGGCGGCGCCGCCCAGCAGCAGAGAACGGGTGGTGGTCATGACGGTCGTTGTCCTCGAAAGAAAAGCCCGTTTGTTGTTGTCGCGCGCCGCGGCCGGGCCGGTTCCGCGGCGCCTTGATCGTGTCAGGTGCGGACGCCGCTGCCCTGACGGAACCGGTCCAGCGCCACGGCGCCGATGATCACCAATCCCTTGACGATGAACTGCCAGATGTCGGAGACGCCGACCAGGATCAGGCCGTTACTGAGCACGGCGATGATCAGCGCGCCGACCAGCGTGCCCCAGATGGAGCCGACGCCGCCGACGAAGGAGGTGCCGCCCAGGATCACGGCGGCGATCGCGTCGAGCTCGTAGCTCTGGCCGAGCTGGAGGCCGTTGGCGGCATAGAGGCGCGCCGACGACAGCACGCCGCCCAGGCCCGCCAGGGCGCCCGACAGCGCATACACGAACAACAGGATCAGCGGCACGTTGATGCCGGCGAGGCGCGCCGCGGCCGGGTTGCCGCCGACCGCGTAGATGCGCACGCCGAGCACGGTCCGGCGCAGCACGTACCAGGACAGCAGGATCACCACGATGGCGACGATCGCCAGCCAGGGGATCGCGAAGCCGGGCAGGATGTGCAGCCCGTCATTGCCGAGCCAGGCATAGCTGAGGTTCGGGTTGAACACGGTGTTGTCCGCGCCCATCAGGCGGGCGAGGCCGCGCACGGCGGTGAGCGAGCCCAGCGTGACGATGAAGGGCGGCAGCTTGGCGTAGGCGACGAGCAGACCGTTCAGCGCGCCGATGCCGGCGCCGATGCCGAGGCAGACCGGGATCGCCAGACCGCTGAAATCGGGCAGCAGCGACACGATCAGCGCGCCCATGGCCGACGCGGCGAGGATGGAGCCCACCGACAGATCGATGCCGCCGGTCAGGATCACGAAGGTCATGCCTGCGGCGAGCACGCAGTTGATGGAAGCCTGCTGCGCCACGATCGACAGGTTCTGCGCCGTGAGGAATCGGTGCCCGCCCAGCAGGTGGAAGCCGATCGCGAGGATGATCAGCACGGGCAGCATGCCGGTGGCCTGCAGGGTGGCGCGCAGGCGGACCTGCCTGGCGCTCAGCCCGGCGCCGCCATGCGACGGGGCGGGTGCGGAGCCGGTGCCTGTTCCCGTTCCGGCCAGAACGGACCCGGGCTCGGGGTTGCTGGCGCCGGACACCGGTTCGAAGTCGGACATGCTCATCTCCAGGGAAGCATCGGCGGCTGTGGAAGGGGAACGGGTGCGGGCCGCCGCGCCGCTGTTCCGGTGAAGCACGGGGGCGCCACGCAACGTGGCGCCCGATCGATCAGGCGGCGAGGCCGGCTGCGTGCACCATGACGTTCTCCTGCGTCACGGGAACGCCGGTGGTGCCGCCCACCTCGCCGGCGATGCTGCCTTCGCGCATCACCAGCACGCGGTCGCAGATGCCGACGATCTCCGGCAGGTCGGACGAGATCATCAGCACGCCCAGGCCTTTGGAGGCGAGTTCGTCGATGATGCGGTAGATCTCGCTCTTGGCGCCGACATCGACGCCGCGCGTCGGCTCGTCGAGGATCAGCACCTTCGGCCCGGTTTCCAGCAGGCGCGCCAGCAGCACCTTCTGCTGGTTGCCGCCGGACAAAGAGCCGACCTGCACCAGGGGGCTCGCCGCGCGCACGCGGAAGGCGGAGAAGGCGCCCATGGCGCGCTCCTTGGCGCGCTGGAGATTGAGGCGTCCCCCGGTCGCGGAGTCGCGGTCGATCACGCCGACATTGATGTTGGAGCCGCAGCTCATGTCGAGAAACAGGCCGAGCCCTTTGCGGTCCTCGGTCAGATAGGCGATCCCGGCATCCAGCGCCTGCTTGGGGCCGCGGGGCGCGATCGTCTTGCCTTCGAGCTTGATGGTGCCGCCGGCGGGACGGTCGGCGCCGAAGATCAGGCGCGCGAGTTCGGTGCGTCCGGCACCCACGAGACCGGCCACGCCCAGGACCTCGCCGCGATGCAGGGTGAAGGAACAAGGCTTCACCCGGCCGCCATCGGTAATCCCGTCCACTTCCAGCACCACCGGGCCGCGCACCGCGTTCGGATCGTGCGTTTTGGTGTAGAAGGACGACAATTCGCGCCCGACCATCAGCCGCACGATGGCGTCGGCGGACAGCGCCTCGCGCTCGAGCGTGCCGACGCAGGTGCCGTCGCGCAGAACGGTGACGCGGTCGGCCAGCTCGTAGATCTCGGCCATGCGGTGCGAGATGTAGATCAGCGCGATGCCTTCGTCGCGGAGCTGGTGTACCAGCGCGAACAGGCGGTCGGTCTCGCGCGCGGACAGCGCGGTGGTGGGCTCGTCCAGCACCAGGATGCGCGATTTCGCGTGCAGGGCGCGGGCGATCTCGACCAGCTGTTGTTCGGCGATCGACAGGGTGCCGACCAGCGTGTTGGGCCCGAACGGCGTGCCGAGGCGTTCCAGGATCGGGCGGCAGGATTCGGCCATCGCCTTGCGGTCGAGCTGTCCGGCATGGCTCAGCTCGTTGCCGAGATAGATGTTCTCGGCCACGGTCAGGTTCGGCGCCAGCGCCAGCTCCTGGTAGATGATGCTGATGCCGGCCGCCTTCGCCGCCTGCGGGCCGTCGATGGTGATCGGCTGGCCGTTCACGGCGATGGAGCCGCCCGGATCGGCGCGATAGGCGCCGCTCAGGATCTTCATCAGGGTGGATTTGCCGGCGCCGTTCTCGCCCATCAGCGCCAGCACTTCGCCCGGATAGGCCTGCAGCGACACGCCGTTGAGCGCGCGCACCCCGGGGAAGGTCTTGGAGATGCCGTGCATCTCCAGCGCCGGAATCCCACCGGCGTGAGGCGCTGCGGCGACAGGCTGAGACGCGCTTGCCGACATATGTGTTCCGTCCCGAAGTCTTTCCGGGGCCGGCTTTGCTGCCTGCCCTCGCTGCCCGGAGCTAACGCTCATCTGTTCCGTTTCGCAACCAAGCCGGAACAGAATTTCATCGGTTTCGGCCCTGCGGGAGGCCGTGCAAGGCGACGCGAGAGCCCGGACTCCGTAGCGGCATCCCGGTTATCCCCTGCAACATGGTATAAGAAGTCCGATCGGGGCGGATGCGGAGTGGAACCGCATGCGGATCGGGTCGGCTGGCCGCGCAGAAGGTGATCCCTCGCCCACCTGGCCGGTTCTGAGGGGTTTCATTCCCTCAAATCCCTCAAATTGCTCAGAGTTCGTTCGCTGGCGGATCGGCCCGGCCACGCGGTTGAACTGCCGGCAGGATCGTCATCGCGGTCCGGTTTGCCCCGTGATGCAACCGGCTGGGCCGGTGTCAGCGCGGCGCCACGTCCGAAATGGAACGGTTTTGGCGCGTTGCGGAACAACCGGATTGCCACACCGACCAGATTTTTCGACGCGACCGGGTTCGAAGCGCGATCAGTCGCCCAGCAGGTGCAACACCACGCTGCGCCGGTGCGGCCGGCGGCGATGTTCGAACAGATACAGCCCTTGCCATGTGCCAAGGACGGGCCGTCCGTTCGCCACGGGAATCGACAGCTGGGTCTGGGTGAGCATGGTGCGCAGATGCGCCGGCATGTCGTCCGGGCCTTCGTCGGCATGGATGTAGCGGCCGGGCGCTTCGGGCGCGATGGTGTCGAAATACCGGACGATGTCGGTCAGCACCTCCGGCGAGGCGTTTTCCTGCACCGTCAGCGAGGCCGAGGTGTGCTGGCACCAGAGCGTCAGCAGACCGGTCTCGATGCCCTGATCGGCAACCCAGCGCAGGACGGGCCGGTCGATCGGCACCAGCCCCTTGCCGTTGGTCTCGATTGTGAGGGTCTGGATCGCCTGCCGCATGTCCTGACTCAAGCGATGAAGCCGACGATGCGCTCGGCCTCGCGGACGATCGGCTCCGAGATCGCCCGCGCGCGTTCGGCGCCGTCGCGGAGAACCGTTTCCAGATGGCCGGGATCGGCCAGCAGGCGACGCGTTTCGCCGGTGATCGGAGCGAGGCTTTCCTGGAGCTGCGTGGTGAGCGCTTCCTTGAACGGACCGAACCCGGACCCGCCATGCTCGGCCAGCACCGCCGCCGGGGTGCGGTCGGACAGGGCAGCCAGGATCGTCACCAGATTGCGGGCTTCCGGCCGCGCGTCGAGATCGGCCGGATCGGTCGGCAGCGGCTCGGGGTCGGTCTTGGCGCGGCGAATCTTGAGCGCGATCGCGTCGGCATCGTCGGTCAGGTTGATCCGGCTCTGGTCGGACGGGTCGGATTTCGACATCTTCTTCGTGCCGTCGCGCAGGCTCATCACGCGCGCCGCCGCCGGCGGTACCACCGCCTCGATCGCGGGAAAGAACTCGACGCCGTAATCGTGGTTGAACTTCTGCGCGATGTCGTTGGCCAGTTCCAGATGCTGCTTCTGGTCGTCGCCCACCGGCACGCGCGTGGCGTGATAGGCCATGATGTCGGCGGCCATCAGGTTCGGATAAACGTAGAGCCCGGCCGAGGCGCCCTCGCGGTCCTTGCCCGCCTTGTCCTTGAACTGCGTCATGCGGTTCAGCCAGCCGATGCGCGCCACGCAGTTCAGGATCCAGGCCAGACGCGCATGGGCGCTGTTGGCGGACTGGTTGAAGACGATGTGCGCGTTCGGATCGATCCCGGCGGCCAGCAGGATCGCCGCCTGGGTCAGGGTCTGCTCGCGCAGCGCGGCCGGGTCCTGCCAGGTGGTGATGGCGTGCAGATCGACCAGGCAATACAGGCATTCGTGCCCGTCCTGGAGCGCCACCCAGTTGCGGATGGCGCCGAGATAATTGCCGAGCGTGGGGATGCCGGACGGCTGGATGCCGGAGAAGATGCGCTGCATGGCACCGCTTGTCCGGCCTTCGCGGGGGACCGGTCAAGCGTGTCCGGCCGAGCCTTGCGTCGGTCCGGTCGAACACATGCACGCGATACGCGCTTTCGTGCGCATTCCGCCCATGGGCGAGGGGGCGGGGCCGGGCTATGCAAGAATTTGGACAAAGGATTTGCACACCCGCGATGGCCACCGCTTCCCGCTCGAATTCGCCCGGTCGCGGCACGGGTGACCTTCTCCTGCTCACAGGGCCGATGTTCGCGGGCAAATCGGCCGCCCTGATCGCCCACGCCACCAACGAACAGCGTCGCCGCGCCGGCAGCGATCACGCGGTGCTGGTGCTGAAACCGGCCTTCGACGTGCGCGACGGCGCCGACGTGGTGTCCAGCCGGGACGGCACGCGCATCGCCGCGCGCCCGGTTTCGGACTGGCCGTCGGATGCGGACGAGTACGACGTGGTGGTGATCGACGAGGTTCAGTTCATGGTGGAGCCGCATTATCGCGGCGACATCGTGGCCGATATCCGTGCGGCGGTCGCGGCCGGCTGCCAGGTGGTGGCCGGCGGTCTGGACACGGACTACATGCGCCGCCCGTTCGAGCCGGTCTCTCGTCTGGCCGAGCATGCGTCGCGCCATGTCCGGCTGTCCGCGCGGTGTCACAGCTGCGCGGCCCCGGCGGTCTGGACCGCGAAGCGGCGCGAAACCGGGTGCCGTCTCGAACTCGGTTCGGAGAACCTCTACGAGGCACGCTGCGAGCAGCACTGGAGTGCGCCGGATCAGGTGGCGATGCCGAACTTGCAAACCGCCGCGGACGCGGCGTCGTGAACATGGTGCAGGCCATCGCCCCGGAAACGTTGCACCGTTTGTCCGTGATGCGAAGCCTGCCGCAGGTTTTGCGCCTGCTGCGCGAGAACGGCACGGAGGCGATCGACTGCGACGGGCTGTGCCTGCTGCTGGTCGAGGATGGCGTGCTGCGCAAGCGCGGCTGTACCGGGATCGACGCCCGTCTGGGCGCGCTTCTGGTCGATCCGGACGGGGTGGCGGCGCAGGCGGTGCGGGAAAACCGCACCACCATGCTGCGCGGCCCGGATTCCGAATGCCTGATCGTGCCGCTGGCGGTGCCCGGTCTGCGTGGCGCGCTGGTGGCGCGACGGCGCGGCGCCTGGACCGAGCCGGTCAGGCGGGCCACCGAGCGCTTGGCCGGGGCCGTCGCCGATGCGCTGAACGGCGCCAGCATCGTCGACAGCCTGCCGCATCTGTTGTTCACGGTCTGGCCGGGCGGCACCGTGGAGCCGCTGGGCCGGGTCTGGGCCGAGTATGGTTTCGATCCGGACGAGGAACTGCCGGTTCCGCTCCGCCTCGCCCATCTTCTGCATCCCGATGAACGGCTCGCGTTCCTGCCGCGCTGGCGCGAGGCGCTCCGGAAGGCGATGCCGTTCGAGATCGAGCACAGGTTGCTGCATCGCGACGGCCGCTATCGCTGGTTCCGCACCCGCGTGGTGCCGATCGACCCGCTGCTGCTGGGCAAGGGCGATGCCGGCCCCGCCTTCGTCGGCAGCAGCACGGAGATCGACGAGCTGGTGCTGGCCCGTGTCCAGGAGCAGCGCGAGCGCGAAGCGGTGGAACAGCGGCTGCTGGCCGAGATCACCGATCGCGGACGGGCCGAGGCCCGTCTGGCCAAGGCCGAGCGCATCGAGGCGGTCGGCCAGCTCACTTCCGGCGTGGCGCATGATTTCAACAACCTGCTGACCGTGATCATCGGCAATATCGAATTCCTGGAAGCGGCCAGCCGGGAAGGCGACGCGCTCGACGCCCGTGCCCAGGACCGTCTCGCGGCCATGCGCGAGGCTGCCGAGCGTGGCGGCAACCTGACCCGCCAGCTTCTCGCCTTCGCCCGACGGCAGCGCCTCGAGCCGCGTCCGACCGATCTGAACGACGTTGTGGCCGAGCTGCGCCTGCTTCTGCCGCCGGCGACGGGCGGCGGCGTCGCGGTCGAGACCCGGCTGGCGGACGGGCTGTGGCGCGCTTTCGTGGACCGCACCCAGATCGAGAGAATGATCCTGAACCTGTCCTTCAATGCTCATGACGCGATGGAGGTCGGTGGGGCCATCACCATTGCCACGCGCAACCATCCGCTGGACGAGGCGGAGGCGGAGGCGCTCGGCATCGCAGCCGGCGACTACGTGGAGATTTCCGTGGCCGATACCGGACGCGGCATGGCGCCGGACGTTCTCGCCCGCGCCTTCGAGCCGTTCTTCACCACCAAGCCCCCCGGCAAGGGGTCCGGGCTCGGACTGTCGCAGGTCTACGGCTTTGCCCGCCAGTCAGGCGGCACAGCCACGCTGCAGTCCGCGCCGGGCGAGGGAACGGTGGCGGCGATCCTGCTGCCGCGCGCGACCGACCTGCCGGCGGTCGAACCCTGTCCGTTCACGCCCGCGCCGACGCCCTCCTTCGTGATACCGCCCGTGCCCGACGATGCCGAACCCGTTTCCGAAACGCCCGGACAGGCCGCACGGATCCTGCTGGTCGACGACGATGCGGCCGTACGCGAGGTGACGAGCACCATCATCGCCGAGGCCGGCTACGAGGTGATCGCCGTTTCCAGCGGCGCGGAGGCGTTGCAGCGCCTGGACGAGATCGGCCCGGTCGACCTGATGATCACCGATTATGCCATGCCGGGCATGAACGGGCACGAGCTGTGGTGCAGCGCGACCAGCCTGCGCCCGGGTCTGAAAGTGCTGTTCGTGACCGGCTATGCAGACCTGACAGCGCTCGCCGACGTGCCGCAGCGCCGGCTGCTGTTGAAGCCGTTCCGGAGCGCGTTGTTGCTGGAGAAGGTGGCTGGTGCTCTGGCGGGGTGAGGGTCTTCTTTTTCTGAAGAAAAAGAAGCAAAAAGACTTTTGTCCGTTCGGGTTCGGAGGTTTTGACTCGTTCTGAGTCGAGCAATCAAAAGTTCTTTGGTTCTTTCTATCAAGAAAGAACAGTCTTCACGGCCGCCGGGATAACGGAACGTCCCAGAATATCGGCGAAATAGGCGATCGTCCGCGCCAGCCCGTCTTCCAGCGGCACCACCGGTTCCCAGTCCAGCAAGGCCTGCGCGCGGGCGATATCCGGGCAGCGCTGGGTCGGGTCGTCCTGCGGCAACGGCTCGAACACCAGCTTCGAGCGCGAGCCGGTGATGCGAAGGATGCGTTCGGCCAGCTCGCGCACCGTGATCTCGTGCGGATTGCCCAGATTGACCGGTCCGGTGACGTCGTCCGGCGTGTCCATCATCCGCACGAAACCCTCGATCATGTCGGACACGAAGCAGAAGGCGCGCGTCTGGCCGCCGTCGCCGTAGAGGGTGATGTTCTCGCCGCGCAGCGCCTGGGTGATGAAGTTCGAGACCACGCGCCCGTCCTCGGGATGCATGCGCGGGCCGTAGGTGTTGAAGATCCGCACCACCTTGATCGAGGTGCCGTGCTTGCGCCTGTGGTCGAAGAACAGGGTTTCCGCGCAGCGCTTGCCTTCGTCGTAGCAGGCGCGGGGCCCGAGCGGATTGACGTTGCCGCGATAGTCCTCGGTCTGCGGATGCACGTCCGGGTCGCCATAGACCTCGCTGGTGGAGGCCTGGAACACGCGCGCGCCCGTGCGCTTGGCGATGCCCAGAACGTGGATGGCGCCGAGAACGCTGGTTTTCAGGGTCTGCACCGGATCGTACTGGTAGTGCCGCGGCGAGGCCGGGCAGGCGAGATTGAAGATCTCGTCCACCTCCGCCATCAGCGGCGTGCTGATGTCGTGGCGCATCACCTCAAAATTCGGGCTGCCCATCAGCGGCGCGATGTTGTCCTTGGTGCCGGTGAAGTAGTTGTCGACGCACAGAACGTCGTGGCCCAGCGCCAGCAGGCGTTCGCAGAGATGCGAGCCCAGGAATCCGGCTCCGCCCGTGACCAGAACCCGCTTGCGGACGAATCCGGCCATGATCGTTCATCCGCATGCTGAAACGCCGCGCAGCCTAGCCAACAACCCCCCGGTTTTGAAAGCGTCGCCGTTGCCGCTATACGCAACGACCATGAGCACCGACCCAAGCCTGGTCCGAACCGCATCGTGATGAACGCTCTCACGCGTCCAGCGCGGCTGGTGGAGGCGATCGGCCGCGGCGTCCTCGATACGGTGCGCGGCGCCGGGCGGCTGGCGCTGTTCGCGCTCGCCGGCCTGTCTCACCTGCTGCGGCCGCCCTTCTACTGGCGCAATTTCGTGTCCGCCTTCGGCGAGTTCGCCTTCTTCTCCCTGCCGGTGGTGGCGCTGACCGCCGTGTTCTCCGGCATGGTGATCGCGCTGCAATCCTTCACCGGATTCTCCCGCTTCAACGCCCAGTCCGCGGTGGCCGACATCGTCGTGCTCAGCGTCGTGCGCGAGCTGGGGCCGGTGCTGGCCGGTCTGATGGTGGCGGGCCGCGTCGGTGCTGCGATGGCGGCGGAGATCGGCACCATGCGCGTCACCGATCAGATCGACGCGCTCGGCACGCTCAGCACCAATCCGATGAAATATCTGGTGGCGCCGCGTCTGCTGGCCGGTGCGCTGGCTCTGCCCCTGCTGGTGGTGGTGGCCGACATCCTGGGTGTGATGGGCGGCTTCGTGGTCTCGGTGGTGAAGCTCGGCTTCTCGCCGGAAGCCTACGTGATGAACACGCTGGCCTTCGTGCAGCCGATCGACGTGACCGTCGGTCTGGCCAAGGCGGCGGTGTTCGGGTTCCTGATCGCGCTGATGGGCTGCTACAACGGCTACAACTCCAAGGGCGGTGCGGAAGGCGTGGGCGGATCCACCACCGCTTCCGTGGTCGCGGCCTCCATCCTGATCCTGTGCTTCGACTACGTGCTGACCGAGATGTTCTTCTCCCGATGAGCGCCTCCGTCCCCAAGATCCGCATCCGCGGCCTGTGCAAGAGCTTCGGCGCCAAGCGCGTGCTGGACGGGATCGATCTCGACGTCGAGGCCGGCACCTCCACCGTGGTGATCGGCGGTTCCGGATCGGGCAAGTCGGTGCTGCTGCGCTGCATCCTCGGCCTGATCCAGCCCGATGCCGGCACCATCGAGATCGACGGCGTGGATGTGCTGCGCCAGCCGCGTCGCGAGCAGGAAAAGCAGCGCGAGAAGATCGGCATGCTGTTCCAGAACGCGGCCTTGTTCGACAGTCTCCCGGTCTGGGAGAACGTGGCATTCGGTTTGCTGGCCCGTTCCGGCCATGGCGGCCCGCGCATCAGCCGCGCCGCCGCGCGCGAGCGGGCAGGGGAGGTGCTCGCCCAGGTCGGACTCGATCCGTCCGTGGGCGATCTGGCCCCGTCCGAACTGTCCGGCGGCATGCAGAAGCGCGTCGGCTTGGCCCGCGCCATCGCCGCACGGCCGGAAATCCTGTTCTTCGACGAGCCCACCACCGGCCTCGACCCGATCATGGGCGCGGTGATCGACGGGCTGATCGTGGAATGCGTGCGCGGCCTGGGCAGCACGGCCATCGCCATCACCCACGACATGCCTTCCGCCCGGCGCATCGGCGACCGCGCCGCCATGCTCTATCACGGCCAGCTCGTCTGGCAGGGCGATGCCGCGTCGCTGATGAACAGCGGCAACGCCATGGTGGACCAGTTCACCCATGGCCGGCGTGAAGGCCCGATCGGCATGGAGCTGCGGCGATAAGCCGCCGTCAGGGTCACGGGCCGGTGCGCCGTCGCGTCGTTCTGGCCGCCCATGCGCTCGCCTTGGGCGCCGGGTTCTGGTGGGCGCCATCCGCTCTGGCCGAAAGCGCCGGACACGATGCCGCCACCGCCATGGGGCAGGCGTTCGGACAGACCTGCTTCCGTCATGCCGGCGATACTGCCGGGCTGCGCGCCGAGCTCGTGCCGCCGCGTTTCCGGCCCATGCCGGGCAACGTCGCCCATGCGGTGCTGCCGCGCCCGGGCGAGGCGTTCACCGTCGCCGATGCGCCCGGCCATCTGATGGTGCTGTCGTTCGACGATGGCTGGTGCGGCACCGGCGGCACCGGGATCGATCCGGCCGCGCTGACCAACAGCCTGTCGGACACGGTGAAAGCGGCCGGCGGCGGCGAGATGAAGCTGATGGGCGCCGATCCGGCCGGGCGCGAACAGCGCTATCTGATCGATCGCCCGCACGGCGCGCCGGTGGCGCTGCTGGTGCTGCTGACGCCCGAACCCGGCGGGTCCGGGTTGATGCAGGCGAGCCTGTTCGCCTCCGACATGAAGGCCGGAGACGCGGCGCCATGAGCAAGCGGCCGCAGACGCGGTTCGTCTGCCAGAGCTGCGGCGCCGTGTATCCGAAATGGAGCGGGCGCTGCGAGGCCTGCGGCGAATGGAACACCATCGTCGAGGAAGCGGGCGAGGTTCGTGCCGCGTCCGCGCGTCCGCCCTCCGGCGGCCAAGCCGCCCGCGCGCGTTCGTCACGGATCGGCTTCGTCGGGCTGGAAGGCGTGGCCGACCCGCCGCCGCGCTTCGAGACCGGCATCGCCGAGCTCGACCGCGTGCTGGGCGGCGGCCTGGTGCCGGCCTCCGTGGTGCTGGTGGGTGGCGATCCGGGCATCGGCAAATCCACGCTGATGCTGCAAACGGCGGCAGCGATGGCGCTGGCCGGACGGCGCGTCCTCTACATCTCCGGCGAAGAAGCCGTGGACCAGATCCGCATGCGCGGCCGCAGGCTGGGGCTGGCCGCGCCCAATCTGGAACTGGCCGCCGCGATCAACGTGGTGGATATCGCCGAAACGCTGGAAACCCAGTCGGACATCGCCCTGGTGGTGATCGACTCGATCCAGACCATGTGGCTGGAAACGATCGACAGCGCGCCCGGCTCGGTCAGCCAGGTGCGCTCCTCCGGTTTCGAGCTGATCCGTCTCGCCAAGGCGCGCGGCTTCGCGCTGATCCTGGTCGGGCACGTCACCAAGGAGGGCGCGCTCGCCGGCCCGCGCGTGCTCGAGCACATGGTCGACGCGGTGATGTATTTCGAAGGCGATCGCGGCCACCAGTTCCGCATCCTGCGCGCCGCCAAGAACCGCTTCGGCGCCACAGACGAGATCGGCGTGTTCGAGATGACCGATCGCGGTCTGGCCGAGGTGCCGAACCCGTCCGCCCTGTTCCTGGCCGAGCGCCGCGGCAATATCGCCGGCTCCGCCGTGTTCGCCGGGCTGGAAGGCACGCGACCGGTGCTGCTGGAGATCCAGGTGCTGTTGTCGCCGAACAGCGGTTCCTCGCCCCGGCGTGCGGTCGTGGGCTGGGACAGCGGACGGCTCAACATGCTGCTGGCGGTGCTGGAAACCCGCTGCGGGCTCAAGCTGGCCGGCATGGATGTCTACCTGAACGTCGCGGGCGGTCTGCGCATCCAGGAGCCCGCCGCCGATCTCGCCGTGGCTGCGGCCCTGGCGTCCGCCGCCACGGGCCAGCCGACCAGCGCCGGTTCGGTGTATTTCGGCGAGGTCGGCCTGTCCGGCGAGGTGCGTCAGGTGGCGCAGGCCGAGGCCCGGCTGAAGGAAGCGCAGAAGCTCGGCTTCGAGCATGTGTTCCTGCCGCGTCGCGTCGCCCGTGGGCGCAACCGGCTGGTGGCGCCGGACGGGGTCAGGCTGGAAGAGATCGGCCATCTGAGCGATCTCACCGCCTCCTTCGCGCCGGCCGAGGACGCGGAATGAGCAACGCCGCCGTCTAGATCGGCAGGGCATCGAGACGCGCCCGCCACAGGGCTGCGCGTTTGATCAGCTCGCTGGACCGGTCGATCTGCGACACGTCGGGTCCGAGCCGATCGAGCTGCTCGAACCGGAAATCATCCTCGCCATGCGCGCACCAGGCCTTCTGCAGACTGGCGTGCGGGCTGGTGCCGAGACGGAGCGAGAACCAGAGCCCGTTCTGTTCCGTGTCGATATGCGTGCTGCGCCCCACCCAGGCCTGCCCGGTCGCCGTGCACAGCACGGCATAGACGCCGGCCACCACCGTTCGCTCCTTGTACGCCGTCCGTGCCGCCTTCCTGTCTTCAGTGTCCATAACCCGCTCCATTTATACCCGGGCGATATTGATCAGCTATTTCCGCCCGGGTAAATAGGCGCCGTTCATCGGGAGGAATGGCATGCGGGTCGAAGCTGTTGCGTTCAGCGCCGGAGCAAGGATCGCGCAAGGCGGTCTCGATCACGTCGCGGCGTCGGTGCGCCGAATGCTGGACACCGAGCCGGCCTGTTCCGTGCTCGTCTTCGATCGCGGCACGGGCGCGGTAATCGATCTCGATCTGCGCGGCTCTACGGACGATGTGGCCGCGCGCTATGCCGTCCAGGCGGTGAAATCGCAGCGTGGACGGCCGGTGCTCGGCGTCGTGTCGCGCGAGATCACCCTGCTGCCGCGACACTGGGATTGGCTCGGCCGTCAGCCTGGCGGTGCCTCCGCGACCCTGCGTCGGCTGGTCGAGGCCGCCCGCCGGTCGGACGAAACGGCCGCGCGCGAACGGACGGAGGCCGCCTACCGCGTGATGGCCGTTCTGGCGGGTGACCGGTCGGGGTTCGAGGAGGCGTCCCGCGCCCTGTTCGCCGGAGACCGTGCGCGGCTCGACGCGCTGATCGCCGTTTGGCCCGTTGATATCGGCGAAGAGATCGTCCGGATGCTCGGCGATGCGCCGGAAGGAGGATCGTCCGGCATGGATCCCGCGCCGTAAGATCGTGCCCGGCGGGGCCCGATGCTAGGTGAACAATGACAGCACCGGGTCCGACCCGCCATTCGTCGTGGTGCTGCTGGGCTGGATGCCGTTGGTGAGGCCGAAGACGGCCTGGCTGCTGAGGCCCCCCCCAGGCGAATAAAGCGCGGCGATCCCGGTCGGGGCGGCCACCGTGTTGGCAGCCTTGGTGATCAGATATTGCAGAGAGGTCTTCTTGATGCCCTCGGGGCTGGTCATCTGCTTGATGTTGATCTTGTTCTTCAGGATCGCAAGCTGCTGCGTGTAGTCCAGCGAGCCGAAGTAATTCCCCATGCCCAGGCTGGTGGTCACGACTTTCAGCAGCTTGGCATTGGACATGAGCTGATTGATGCTGGTGACGCTGCCCATGGTGCGCGTGTAGTAAAGTGCGTCGTCCAGCCCGGCATATTGCTGGCCCATGCTGCTTTCGTAGGCGTTGGTCTCGAAGGACGAGACGATGGACGCAACGTTGCTGGCATCGGACAGGGCAGGCGTGATGACGCCGCCGACGGCGGGCGACACGGACAGCGCAGTTCCTTTGGCGATGGCGACAGCGCTGGCGGCAAGCAGCGTGACGGTGCCGGTCGGATCCACCGAACCCACGGTTCCCACCGTCTTGCCGCCGCTGCTGATCACCTGACCGGCCCGCAAACCCAGCCCCGCCGCGCCGAGCGCCAGGGTCTTGCTGCCGGCGGCGCTGGCGCTGGCGGCGGTCACGCTGCTGCCGAGATGGGCGGCCGAGAATCCGGTCGCCAGCGAGATCGTGTCGCCGGCCGAGATCTGCGTGGCGGACTGCGCGGCCAGCGTCACGGTGCCGAACATGTCGACCGACTTCACCGTGCCGATCAGATTGTCGCCGTCCATCAGGATCTGTCCGGCGACCAGGGACTTGCCGACGCTGCCCAGCATCAGCCGCCCGCCCGGGTCCACCGTCGTGTTCGTGGCGGTGGCGATCGGCATCCGGAACGAATTGGCCAGGCTCTGCACGCCTGCGGTGGCCGGGGCCGTCACCGACAAAGTGCCTGTGGCGGACAGGGTGGCGTCGAAACCGGCCCCGACGAGCGCGCCGCTCAGCGCCTGAGCCTGCGCCGTGGACGCCGCCGGCGTGCTGCCGGCGGCGACCTTCACCGACACGACATCCACACGCTTGATGACGTTGCCGGACGAATCCCGTGTGACGGGCAGGCTGTAGGTGGTGTTGCCGTTCTTGTCCGTGCTGGTGGTCACGGCGGCGCCGCCCGCAGTGTTGGACACGATCCCGTTCGCGCCGACGCTGTAGCCGCCTGTGCCGCCGGCCGCCTTGGAGGCCGCATTCAGTGCCGCGGCCACCGCGCTTCCGGCCGAACCGTCATTGGTGACGAACGACCACTGCACGGCGGGCGAAGCGCTGGTCGGCGTCTTGGAACTGATCCAGCCGAGGTTCTGCACCGTCAGCGTGGAGGCGTTGGCGCCGCTCGTGGTAAATCCGGCGCCGCCGAGGGCGATGGTATCGGTGCTGCGGTTCTGCGTCGCGCGGGCGAAATGCAGATAGTCGGTGTTGGCGCTCTTCTGCACCAGCGAGGTGGTGCTGTCCGCGGATTGCGTCATCAGGTCGGACAGGATGGCGCGGCTGTTGATCTGCCCGCTCATGTTGTACGCGCCGGTCAGCACCTGCAGCGCCTTGTAGTTGGCGAGGATCGCGCTGGAACTGCCCAGCGTCGCAGCGCTGTTCTGGAACGACGACACGGTTCTCTGCGTCACCGGGTCGCTCTTGATGTATTTCGAGACCTGCGCCTGCTCGTTCTTGCTGGCGGTCAGATACACCGAGATCGCCATGGCACTGGACACGCCGGACATGGAAGCGCTCCTCTCGCGCCAAGGTTGAATTGCGCAACTCGAGGTTGCAAGTTCCGGGCCACGAGAAAGAGCCAGCGCCGGCGTGCGAATGCCCGGCCACCCGGCACGATCTGCCCGGCAGATTCTGCCGGGTCGGCATTTATTGCCGGGCCGGTTCCAGCCGGTCGAGCCGCCGAAGCCCGGGAAACAGCGCCATCCAGATCAGCGCCACCGCCAGCGTCCCCGCACCGCCCAGCACCACGGCGGCGGGCGCGCTTCCCAGCAACGCCGCCACGCTGCCGCTCTCGAACTCGCCAAGCTGGTTGGAGGTGACGATGAACAGCATGTTCACCGCCGACACCCGCCCGCGCATCTCGTCCGGCGTGTTCAACTGCACCAGGGTCGAGCGCACCACTACGCTGATCACGTCGGACGCGCCCAGCACGATCATCGCGGCGATCGACAACGGCAGGGAGCGCGACAGGCCGAACACGATCGAGGCCACACCGAACAGGATCACCGCGCCGAACATCAACGGCCCCGCCCGTCCGGTGATCGGACGTCGGGCCAGAACCAGCGACATGGCCAGCGCGCCGATCGCCGGCGCGGCGCGCAGGAGCCCGAGCCCGAACGGGCCGCCATGCAGGATGTCGAGCGCGTAGACCGGCAGCAACGCCGTGGCCCCGCCCAGCAGAACGGCAAACAGATCGAGCGAGATCGCGCCCAGGATGTCGGGCTTGGAGCGGATGAAGGCGATGCCGCCGAACACGGTGGACAGCGACACCGGCCCGCGCGGACGCGGCGGCAGTTCCAGCCGCACCCGGCTCATCGACAGCAGCGCCGCCACGAACAAACACGCGCACACCGCGTAGGCCCAGCGCGGCGAGCCCATCATCAGCAGGCCGCCCACGGACGGGCCGATGATGGTCGCGGTCTGCAAAAGGGACGCGCTCAGCGCCGCGGCACGCGAAAACAGGGCGGCCGGCACCAGGCTCGGCAGAAGCGCCTGCAGGGACGGCCCCTCGAACGCCTTGGCCGAGCCGAACAACGCCACGATTCCGTAGAGCAGCCACGGCGTCACCGCGCCGTGCCAGCTCGCCCAGCACAGAAGCAGCGCGCACAGGCTTTCCACGGTCTGGCACACCATCACCACGCGCCTGCGGTCGAACCGGTCCGCCACCTGGCCGGACACGAACACCAACAGCAGCATCGGCACGAACTGGGCGAGGCCGATCAGCCCGAGGGTGAGGGGGTTGTGCGTCAGCGCATAGGCCTGCCAGCCGATCGCCACCGCCTGGATCTGGAACGCGAGGGACGACGCGGAACGGCTGGACAGGAACCCCAGCAGGCCGCGATGGCGCAGCAGGGTCTGGTCCGTTTCAGCCATGCGCCGCATGCCGCCGGTAGAACCAGAAGAACAGCAGGGCGCCGGCCACGCCGAGCAGGATGATCGCGGCCATCGGCAGCACGCTCACCTGCGGAAACAGCGACATCATCACCCCGGATACCGCGCCGAACGAGAACTGCATGGTGCCCAGAAGGGCGGACGCGCTGCCGGCATGGCGCGCATGGCCGCCCAGAGCCAGAACGGTGGCGTTCGGCGTGATGAACCCCATCGACGTCATCACCCCCAGCACCGGCACCGCCACGAACAGCAGCGGATAGCGGGGATCGGCCAGCCCGGACAGCGCCACCAGCAGCAGAAGCAGCGCGCTCGCCGCCATCGCCGTCAGCCCGAAGCGCAGCAGACGGGCGAGGCCGATGCGATAGGCGTAGCGGGCGTTGAGCTGCGTGCCGGTGATGTAGCAGGCGGCGTTGAAGCCGAAGACGAGCCCGAACTGGGTCGGCGTGAAGTGCCGGATGCGCTCGAACACGATCGGCGTCCCGGCCAGATAGGCGAAGATGATGAAGGTGCCGAACCCGCAGATGCAGCTATTGGCCAGGAACACGGGCTCGCGGACGATGGTGTAGACGCGCCGGAACACGTCGAGCGGCGACAGCTTCAGGCGCACGGGCGGCGGCAGCGTATCCGGCAGCACGCGCCAGACGGTGAGGAACTCCACGATCCCGTAGATCGTGGCGATCAGGAAGATCCAGCGCCAGGAAGCGAAGCCCAGCACCAGCGACCCCAGGGACGGCGCCAGCACCGGCACCACGCCCAGAACCAGCGTGAGCTGCGACATCAGACGCGAGCCGCGCACGCCGGTGGCGATGTCGCGCACGATGGCGCGCGGGATCACCATGCCGGCCGAACCGCCCAGGGCCGCCAGGAAGCGGAACGCGCAGAAGCTCCAGATGTCGCGGCTCAGCGTGCAGCCCAGCGAGCCCACCGTGTAGACCGCCATGCCGAACAGGAGCGGCGCGCGCCGCCCCCAGCGATCCGAAGCGGGACCCTGCGTGAACTGCCCGACCGCCAGCCCCAGGAACCACACCGCGAGCGTCGCCTGCGCCGCCCCGCCAGTGGAGCCGAGCGAGGCCTGGATCGCCGGAAAGGCCGGCAGATACATGTCGGTGGAGAGCGGCCCGACCGCGCTGAGCGAGCCCAGCAGGATCACCAGCCAGACCGGCATGCGGCCGACGGCGAGCAGTCGGGCCGTTCTGTCGGCGCGCGCGGCGGTCGCGGCCCGGGCCGGGGCAAGGGTCGGGGCCCCTGTCGTCGCCTCGGTCTCGGCTTGGGGCGTGCCTGGTTCGGGGTCGTTCAGCGCCCGGTGCCCCCCACGGTCAGCCCGGTCATCTTCAGCGTCGGCTGGCCCACGCCCACGGGCACGCCCTGGCCGTTCTTGCCGCAGGTGCCGATGCCCGGATCGAGCGCCATGTCGTTGCCGATCATGCTCACCTTGGTCATCGCATCCGGACCGTTGCCGATCAGCGTGGCGCCGCGCACGGGCGCGGTGACGCGGCCGTCCTCGATCAGATAAGCCTCGGAGGCGGCGAACACGAACTTGCCCGAGGTGATGTCCACCGAGCCGCCGCCGAAATTCACCGCGTAGAGCCCCTTCTTCACCGAGCGGATCATCTCCTCCGGCGTATGCGGGCCGTTCAGCATCACCGTGTTGGTCATGCGCGGCATCGGCATATGGGCATAGGATTGCCGGCGTCCGTTGCCGGTCGGCGCCACGTTCATCAGGCGGGCGTTCATGCGGTCCTGGATGAACCCGGTCAGGATGCCGTCCTCGATCATCACCGTGCGGGAGGCGGGCGTGCCCTCGTCGTCCACGGTGAGCGAGCCGCGGCGGTCGGGCAGGGTGCCGTCATCCACCACCGTCACGCCCGGCGAGGCCACGCGCTGGCCGACCAGCCCGGCGAAGGCCGAGGTGCCCTTGCGGTTGAAGTCGCCTTCCAGCCCGTGCCCGACCGCCTCGTGCAGCAGGATGCCGGGCCAGCCATTGCCGAGCACGACCTCCATCTCGCCGGCCGGCGCCGGAACGCTGTCGAGATTGACCAGCGCCTGACGCAGCGCCTCGTCCACGGCGTGCTTCCAGGAGGTCTCGTTCAGCACGCGGGAGAATTCGAACCGGCCGCCGGTGCCGTAGGAGCCGCTTTCGCGTCTGCCGTCCTTCTCCACTACCACGGACACGTTCAGCCGCACCAGCGGCCGGATATCGGCCACACGGTCGCGATCGGCGCGCAGGATCTGCACCGCCTGCCATTCCGCGGCGAGCGAGGCCATCACCTGCACCACGCGTCCGTCGCGCGCCCGCGCATAGGCGTCGATCTCCGACAGCAGCGACGCACGCTGGGCGAACTCGGCCTCCCGCAGCGGATTGGCGTCGCCGTAGAGCCGCACATTGGTCGGGCGCGGCCGTTCGGCGGCGATCCCGCTGCGTCCGCGACGCACCTGTTCCACCGTCTCCGCCGCGCGCAGCAAAGCGTGTTCGCTGATCTCGTCGGAATGGGCGTAGCCGGCCTCGTCGCCCAGTACCGCGCGCAGGCCGAAACCCTGGGTGGTGTCGAACGAGGCCGAGCGGATCACGCCTTCTTCCAGCGAGATGAACTCGCTTTCGCGATATTCCAGGAACAGCTCGCCATCGTCCGTGCCCTGGAGGGCGCGGTCGAGGATGCGTTCCGCGCCGGCACGGTCCAGCGCCGCGTCGGGCCGGCCGAAGAACAGGTCGTCGGTGGTGGCGAGCGCGCTCATGCGTTTCCGATCGGCAAGGGTTGGCTGGCGACACCGCGCAGGCGGTGCAGCACGAACAAGGTCACGCCCAGAAGAACGGCGGCGAAGGTCTGGTGAATGGTGCCGGCCCAGACCGGCACCACCAGCAGAAGCGTGGTCACGCCCAGGCAATATTGAATCAGCACCGCCCAGCCCAGCAGCACCAGGGCGGCATGCGCCGGCTGCGGCAGACGGGCGCGCAAGCCCAGCAGCAGCGTCGCGCCGACCGACAGCGCGGTCAGCGTCGCCAGCAGGCGATGATCGAACTGCACGGCGGCGATGGTCTGGAACCAGTTGCGCCAGAACGGCTGCAACGCGTCGTAGCCCTGCGGCACCAGATGCCCGTCCATCAACGGGAAGGTGTTGAACGAGAACCCGGCATGGGTGCCGGCGGTGAAGCCGCCCGCCATCACGGTGATCGCGAGCACGCAGGCGGTCCAGATCGCCACGCGGCGTGTCCACACCGCGTCCCGGGCCGGTCGGATCGCGATCGGTGCCGGCCAGCGAATGGAAAACGCGGTCCACAGGATCAGCGCATAGAGCGCGAAGGCGAAGCACAGATGCAGCACCAGTTTGGACGGCGCCACCGCGACGCTGTCCGGATCGAAACCGGACTTCACCATAAACCAGCCGATCGCGCCCTGGAGCCCGCCCAGCACGAAGAACAGCAGCAGGCGCGCGATCATCGCCGGCCTGAGCGCGCCGGTGACCGCGAAGAACACCAGCGGCACCATCAGCACCAGGCTCATCAGCCGGCCCCAGAACCGGTGGATCCATTCCAACCAGAAGATGTGCTGGAAGCCGGACAGGCCGAACCCTTCATGCTCCAGGCGGTATTGCGGGATCTGCTGATAGAGCGCGAACAGATGCTCCCATTCGGCATGGCTTAGCGGCGGTATCACGCCCGAGAGCGGTGCCCATTCCATGATCGACAGGCCGGACCCGGTCAAACGGGTGGCGCCTCCCAGGGCGATCATGCCCAGCAGCATCCCGCAGAGCACGAACAGCCAGACGGAGACACGCTTGCGGTCGCGTTCGGCACGCAGGGGGTCTGCTGCGCGCGGCAGCCGGCGCGTGACGGAGGAGAAAGCGGCTTCGGACGGCATCCTCTTTGATTAGGGTCGGCACCCGTTTCCCCGCAAGGGAGTGTCGCCCCCGAACAGCCATGCGGTTCCGCAGCACACGCCCTTGTGCCCCGGAGGGCCGGGATGCTACCGGCCCGGCCATGCTCCCCGGTTCGACCGATCCCGCCATGTCGCCGCCGGTCGTGCCGGGATTCGACTGGCGCAAGCTCCTGAAGCCCCTCTGGCTGCTGCTCGGCCTGCTGGCGATCGGTTTCGCCCTGCATCGTCTGCATGGTGCGCAGGCCGGGCTGCTGCCGGCGGTCTCCGCGCTGCAGGCCGGTCTGCACGGCCGGGCCCTGTTTCTCCTGATCGGCACCGCGATCTGCGCCGTGGGCCTGCCGCGCCAGACCGTGTGCTTCGCCGGCGGCATCGCCTACGGTGTCGGCGAGGGGGTGGGGCTCTCGCTTCTGGCGACGCTGGCCGGCGCCACCATCGGTTTTCTCTGGGCCCGTCTCGCCGGCCGCGACTGGGCCAGACATCGTTTGTCGCGCAATGCCGGCGGATGGCTCGCCCGGCTCGACCGGCAGATCCATGCCCAGCCCTTCGTCACCGTCCTGTGCATCCGTTTGCTGCCGGTCGGCAGCGCCTTGATGCTCAATCTGGCGGCGGGCGTGCTGGGCCTGCGCCCGGCGCCGTTCCTGCTCGCGACCCTGGTCGGCAGCCTGCCGCAGACGCTGATCTTCGTGCTGCTCGGCAGCGGCACCCGCATCGGCCACGGCACCCAGATCGCGCTGGCGATCGGACTGTTCGTCCTCTCCTCTTGTCTCGGTCTCGTTCTCCTGAAGCGCTCCTCGCTTGCCGCAGCGCAGCGAAGCGCGTAGAGCGCGGTTTCACGCCAGCAGAAGGGCCTCGCGCGCCATGGATTCCACCAGGATGGACCTGAAGCAGCACATCCGCGGCATTCCGGATTTTCCGAAGCCGGGCATCCTGTTCTACGACATCTCCACGCTGCTGCGGAACGCGGATGCGTGGCAGGTGGCAATGGGCCGTCTCGCCCACGCCGTCGCCCCGGCCCAGCCGCATCTGCTGGCCGGCGTGGAATCGCGCGGCTTCCTGCTCGCCGCCCCGCTCGCCAGCAAGCTCGGCTGCGGCTTCATCATGCTGCGCAAGCCCGGCAAGCTGCCCGGCAAGACCGTGTCGCTCGAATACGATCTGGAATACGGCACCGACAGCCTGCACATCCAGGAAGACGCGGTGAAGCCCGGCCAGCGCGTGGTGGTGGTGGACGATCTGCTCGCCACCGGCGGTACGCTGGCGGCGGCGATCTCGCTGCTGCGCAAGGTCGGCGCCGACGTCACCATGGCGGCGGTGATCATCGAGATTCTGGCCCTCGGCGGCCGCGAGCGCCTCGGCGTTCCGTCCACGGCCCTGGTCACTTACGAATCGTGAACCATTTGCGTCCATGATGGTCCCCTGCCTGTCGGGAGGAGGACCGTCCACTCCACGCTGAGAAGGAAACGGCGATGCTGCGCGAATACGATCTGATCGTGATCGGGAGCGGCCCGTCCGGTCGTCGCGCCGCCGTTCAGGCGGCCAAGCTCGGCAAGAACGTGCTGGTGGTGGAAAAGCAGCCGCGCCTGGGCGGGGTCTCGGTACATACCGGCACCATCCCGTCCAAGACTCTGCGCGAAACCGTGCTGAACCTCACCGGCTGGCGCGAGCGCGGCTTCTATGGTCTCGCCTATCGCGTGAAGCAGGATATCGAGGCCGGCGATCTCACCGCCCGTCTCACCAAGACCCTCGATCACGAGGTCGAGGGCCTCAAGCACCAGTTCATGCGCAACCGCGTGCAGATGATGCAGGGCGAGGCCCGCTTCGTCGATCAGCACGTTCTGGAAGTCACCGAGGATAGCGGGGACATCCACCAGGTGCGCGGCAGCCGCATCGTGATCGCCGTCGGCACCCGCCCGCATCGCCCGGACAACGTGCCGTTCAACGGCGTGACGGTGGTGGACAGCGACGGCATGACCCGTCTCGGCCGTCTGCCGAACAGCCTCGCCGTGATCGGCGCGGGGGTGATCGGCGTCGAATACGCCACCATCTTCTCCGCCCTGGACGTGCGGGTCACCCTGATCGAGCCGCGCGACACCTTTCTCGACTTCGTCGACCGCGAGCTGATGAGCGAGTTCGTCTACCAACTCCGCGATCGCGGCGTGTCGTTCCGTCTCGGCGACAAGGTGCAGAGCATCGACATGGAAGTCGGTCAGCCGGTGGTGATGCTGGAAGGCGGCCGTCGGGTCCGCGCCGAGATGGTGCTCTATACCGCCGGCCGCGTCGGCGCGACGGACACGCTCGATCTGGAGCATTGCGGCCTGCAGGCCGACAAGCGCGGTCGCCTGACCGTGAACCCGGACACGTTCCAGACCGACGTGCCGCACATCTACGCTACCGGCGACGTGATCGGCTTTCCCAGCCTGGCCTCCACTGCGCTGGAGCAGGGCCGCATCGCCGCCTGCCATGCCTTCGGACAGGCCCTGCCGCCGGCGCCGAAATTCTTCCCCTACGGCATCTACTCGGTGCCGGAGATCTCCACCGTCGGCATGAGCGAGGAGGAGGTCCGCGCCCGCAAGATCCCCTACGAGTGCGGCGTGGCGCGGTTCAGCGAAACCTCGCGCGGCCACATCATGGGGTTGCAGGGCGGTCTTCTGAAGATGATCGTCTCGCTCAAGAACCGGAAGCTGCTCGGCGTGCATATCGTCGGCGAAGGCGCCACCGAACTGGTCCATATCGGACAGGCGGTGCTCAATCTCGGCGGCACGCTGGACTACTTCCTCGAGAACACCTTCAACTACCCGACGCTCGCCGAGGCGTACAAGGTCGCGGCGCTGGACGCCTGGAACCGGATGACCCCGCGCAAGGGTGAGGATCGGGAGGAAGCGTCGATCGAGAACGAGTCCGGCCCGGAAGATACCGGTGCGGACACGCAGATGGGGGCGGAAGCGGCGGACTGAGCGCCCGCCGCCCCGTTCTCAGCCCTTGTTGTGGGCGGCGACGAACTTTTCCAGCCAATGGATGGTGTAGTCGCCCGACCGGAAGCCGGGATCGGCCAGAATACGCTGGTGCAGCGGGATCACCGTCTTGATCCCGGTCACCACGAATTCGTCCAGCGCCCGCTGCATGCGGCTGATCGCCTCGAGGCGGGTCGGCGCATGCACGATCAGCTTCGCCACCATGCTGTCGTAGTACGGCGGCACGGTGTAGCCGGCATAGAGCGCGCTATCGATGCGCACGCCCAGACCGCCCGGCGCGTGGAACATCGACACCTTGCCGGGGGTCGGCATGAAAGTGTCCGGATCCTCGGCGTTGATGCGGCATTCGATGGCGTGGCCCTCGAAGCGGATATCGTTCTGGGTGTAGCCGAGCTTCTCGCCCGCCGCGATCCGGATCTGCTCGCGTACCAGATCGACGTTGCACACCATCTCCGTCACCGGATGCTCCACCTGAAGGCGGGTGTTCATCTCGATGAAGCAGAACTGGCCGTCCTGATACAGGAACTCCAGCGTGCCGGCGTTGCGGTAGCCGAGCTTCTTCAGCGCAGCCGTCGCGGTCTCGCCGATCGCGTTGCGGGCTTCCGGCGTCAGCGCCGGCGAACCGGCTTCCTCCAGCAGCTTCTGGTGGCGGCGCTGCAGGGAGCAGTCGCGCTCGCCGAAATGCACCACCTCGCCATGGGTGTCGGCCAGGATCTGCAGTTCGATATGGCGCGGCTTGTCGAGATATTTCTCGAGATAGACCTCGTCGTTGCCGAACGCGGCCTTGGCCTCGGTGCGGGCGACGCGCCACGCTTCCTCGATCTCGCTCTCGGTCTGCGCCACCTTCATGCCGCGTCCGCCGCCGCCGGCCGCCGCCTTGATCAGCACCGGGTAGCCGACCTCGGCCGCCACCTTGCGGGCGCTTTCCAGGTCCGGCAGGGCGCCGTCCGAGCCGGGCACCAGCGGCACGCCCAGGCGACGCATGGCGTCCTTGGCGGTGATCTTGTCGCCCATCATGCGGATATGGTCGGCGGTCGGGCCGATGAAGACGAGACCATGCGCCTCCACCGCCTCGGCGAAGCCGGCATTCTCCGACAGGAAGCCGTAGCCCGGATGGATCGCGTCGGCGCCGCACAGATGTGCTGCGGTCAGGATCGCCGGGATGTTGAGGTAGCTGTCGCGCGAGGCCGGCGGCCCGATGCAGACGCTCTCGTCGGCGAGGCGCACATGCATAGCCTCGGCATCGGCGGTGGAATGCACCGCCACCGTGCGGATGCCGAGCTCGCGGCAGGCGCGCAGCACGCGCAGGGCGATTTCGCCTCGATTGGCGATCAGGATCTTCTGGAACATCGACGAGGGACCTTATTCCATCACTCGATGATGGCCAGCGCTTCGCCGAACTCGACCGGCGAACCGGATTCGACCAGCAGCCGGGTGAGGGTGCCGGCGCGGGGCGCCTTGATCTGGTTGAAGGTCTTCATCGCCTCGATGAGCAGCAGGGTCTGGCCGGCCGTGACCGTGCTGCCTTCCGCCACATAGGGCGCGGCGCCGGGTTCGGGCGACAGATAGACCACGCCGACCATCGGGCTGGTGACGGCGCCAGGATGCTTGGAGAAATCGGCCGAATGGGCCGGTTCGGCGGCATGCGCGACAGGGGCGGCAGCCGGCGCGGCGGCGATTGCCGGCGGCGGTGCATAGGCCTGCACGGCCGGCGCCGGGGCGCGCACCACGCGGATGCGGCTGTCTTTCTCCGAAACCTCGATCTCCGTCAGGCCGGTTTCGGTCAGGATCTCGGCCAGGGCACGGATCGCGTCGGCGTCCATCGGCAGGCGGGTCATCGTTCGTCCTCGTCCATGATGATGTCGGCCAGCGCGGTCAGACCGAGTGCGTAGCCGCGCACGCCAAGCCCGCAGATCACGCCCACGGCAGCATGGCTGACATAGGAATGCCGTCGGAATTCTTCGCGGCGGTGAATGTTGGAGATATGCACCTCCACCACGGGCAGGGCCACGGCGGAAAGCGCGTCCATCAGAGCGATGGAGGTGTGGGAATAGCCGCCCGGATTGATCAGGATACCGCGGGCGCGGCCGCGGCATTCCTGCACCCAGGAGATCAGCTCGCCTTCGCCGTTGGTCTGGCGGAAGTCGATCGCGACGTCGAGTCGCTCCGCCGCCTGGGCGCAGACCTGTTCCACGTCGTCCAGCGTCGCCCGTCCATAGATGGCGGGTTCGCGCAAACCGAGCATGTTGAGGTTGGGGCCGTTCAGAACGGCGATCAAAGGCGGGCTCATTCTGTTCCGGGCCCTAGCATGTCGCCATCCAGCCTCCAAGTGCGAGCCCGTCGGGCGGCCCCGCAGGGTGCTCGCAGGACCGTCTGTGCGCCGCACAATAATACTCGGTATAGCGGGTCAATAACGTGAGTCCGCGGGGCGTCGAGCGCACCACAAACGGTGCGGTGCAACAATGCGATGCAAAGGTTCCGTAAAGTCCTCACATTCTTTTCGGATGCGGCTTAGCATTCTGTTAACCGCGATGCCGATAGAAAGGGCTTGATCTTCAGGACGTGATCGTCCTCTACTAAGCGTGAACAGGACAGGATGGAACGGGCGTGCAAGTGACGAGACGGCTACAGAGGATGAAGGGGACCACCACCCGCTTCACCATCGCGTTTGCCGTTCCTGCCTTTGCAGCGTTCGCGTTCGGCGTGCCGGCTTTTGCCGCCACGGCCCCGGCTTCCACCACTCCCGCCACGGTGCCCGCCGTTCATGCCACCGCCTGGGCCGCTTCGGTCCGCGAGCATCTCGGTCTTGGCGACAGCCGCCCCGCCGACCCGGTTTCCGATACCGGCGCCCAGGTCGCGCCGCATGGCGTGACCGCCTGGACCCGTTCGGTGGAAGCCCATCTCGCCAGCCGCGCCCATCGCGTCGCCCAGGCCGGCCGCGCCGCGCTCGCCTGGTCCGAAAGCGGCATGGCCTCCTGGTATGGCGGGCGTCATGCAGGCCGTCGCACCGCCAACGGCGACACCTTCAACCCGATGCAGCTCACCTGCGCGCATCCGACCCTGCCGCTCGGCACCAAGGTGCTGGTGACTTCCGAGACCACCGGACGTTCGGTCGTGGTGACGGTGAACGATCGCGGCCCGTATGGCGGCCGCATCGTCGATCTGTCCCGTGCAGCCGCCGCCCGAATCGGCATGCTGGGCGCCGGCACCGACAACGTGACGCTTCAGCCGGCCTCGGCGGAGGCGGTGGAAGTGGCCCAGGCCGAGGATTCGGATACCAGCGATCAGGCGATCGCGGCGGCGAACGAAGGCGTCACTCCGTCGCCACATGGTCGGCGACATACGCGCCACGGCGCCCGATAGGACGCGGCGTCCCGGCGGTGCTGTCGATCGCCGTCTGCTTCTCCAGCTCCGCGTTCAGTTCCGCACCCAGCAGAACCACGTAGGCCGTCACGAAGAACCACATCATGATGCCGACCACGGCGCCGAGCGGCCCGTAGGTCGCGTCATAGCTGGCGACGTGCCCGACATAGAATGAGAATCCGGCCGAGGCCGCGATCCACAGCACCGTGGCGACCAGGGAGCCCGGTGTGATCCAGTGCCAGTTGGCGGTGCGACGCGACGGCCCGATCCGGTAGAGCAGCGAAAACGAGATCCCCACGAACAGCAGCATCATGATCGGCGCACCGATCTTGAGGACGAGCTGCGTGCCGGCCTCGATCACGTGGCTGCCGAAATGGCGCGGAATGAAATCCAGCACCAGGGGCAGGGCCACCAGCAGCGCCACGGTCAGCGCGGCGCCCAGGATCGCCCCCAGAGTCATGCTCAGCGCCGTCGCCTGGAAGCGCAGGAAGGACCGCGTCTCGTTCTCCTCATAAGCGATGTTCAGCGCCGTGATCATGGATTTGGTGCCGGCCGAGGACGACCACAGCGTCACCAGCGTGCCGATAATCAGGCTGATGGTCAGCGTGCCGCCGGGCTTGGAGACCAGCGTGTGCACGCGATCGGAGATCAGCTGGAAGGCCGGGCGCGGCAGCAGGTCGCGCAACACGCGGAGCTGCGGCTCCACCGTCGCCGGATCGAACACGAGTCCGTAGATCGACACCAACGTGCTGATGGCCGGAAACAAGGCCAGCGTGGCGTAGAAGGCGCAGCCCGCCGCCGCGAGGCCGATCCGGTCGGAGATCATCGCCGAGAAGGTGCGGACCAGAACCTGCTTCCAGCCGGCCCAGGGAATCTGCACCGGAATCCGTGCCTGGCGGCCAAGCGCCACTGCCTCGGCTCCATGCAGTTCCGGCAGCGGAGTCGCCGTGTCGCGATCGGGGACGAGGTCGGTTTGATCCATGAATCGGTCTCGTCAGTTTCGGGATCGGATGGAAGCAGAACGCTCCTGCCCATCGTTTGTTCGCCTGCCCCAACGGGTGTTCGCACCCCCTGCGCCGGCATGGAAGAATTTTAAGCGCCGAGGGTCCGATTTGCTGTTGCATCCGGGGAGGGTTGGCCGCATATGCACGCCCCACGCAGCAACGCACGTGCCACTGGCCCTCCGAGGTTACGCAACGACGTCAAGCGTTCTGGCAATCGGGCGATCTCGTTTTTCGAAGCGAGGAACCCAGTCTTGGTCGCTGGTCCGTTAGACCGTTTCGCAACTCGTCCCCTGGCGAATCCCAGAGGGACCTGGAAGAGGATTTGGGTGCGATGACCCCGAAAATCGCTTCGTTTCTGGCCGAGCAGGCTCCCGCGACGCCGTGCCTGGTGGTCGACGTCGATCAGGTCGAGCTTCGCTACTGCGAACTCGAGGCCGCTCTTCCTTTATCTCGTATTTACTATGCGGTGAAGGCCAATCCGGCAACCCCCATCCTGCAGCGTCTGGTGGCGCTCGGCTCCTGCTTCGATGCGGCGAGCTGGGAAGAGATCACCATGTGCCTCGATGCGGGCGCGGACCCGTCGGCGATCTCGTTCGGCAACACCATCAAGAAGGTGTCGTCGATCCGCAGCGCCTTCGCCGCCGGCGTGACCATGTTCGCGTTCGATTCCGACGAGGAGCTCGACAAGCTGGCGCAGCATGCGCCGGGCGCGCGCGTCTACTGCCGTCTGCTGGTCGAGAACCAGGGCGCCGAATGGCCGCTGTCGCGCAAGTTCGGCACCTCGGTCGAGCACGCCCATGCGCTGATGCTGCGCGCCAAGGAGCTGGGCCTCGATCCGTACGGCCTTTCGTTCCATGTCGGCTCGCAGCAGACCGATACCGGCGCCTACGAGGCGGCGATCGGCCGCGCGGCGATGCTGTTCACCGACCTTCAGGCGGCCGGGCTCGACATCCGCATGGTCAATCTGGGCGGCGGCTTCCCGACCCGCTATCGCGAGGACGTGCCGACCATCGACCGCTTCGCCGATGCGATCGGCCGCGCCATGACCCGCCATTTCGGCAACGCGATCCCGGAGATGATCGTCGAGCCGGGCCGCTTCATCGTCGGCGATGCCGGCGTGGTGAGCGCGGAAGTGGTGCTGGTCAGCCGTCGCGGCCTGCCGAACGGCGCGCAGGACAGCAAGCGCTGGGTGTATCTGGACGTGGGTCGCTTCGGCGGTCTCGCCGAGACCGAGGGCGAGTCGATCAAGTACCAGATCCGCACTCCGCATGACGGTTCCGCCACCGGCCCGGTGGCCCTCGCCGGCCCGACCTGCGACGGCGCGGACATCCTGTACGAGCGCGCGGATTACCGCCTGCCGCTGGAGCTGGCCTGCGGCGAGCGCGTGGAGCTGCTCTCCACCGGCGCCTATGTATCGACCTACTGCTCGACCCGCTTCAACGGGTTCGCGCCGATCCACGAGCACTACATCTGATCTGCCGGTCGCCGGCGGGGCCTACGGGTTCCGCCGGCGACCAAAGCCGGCCATTCCGTGCCGGCCTGATTTGGACTAGGGGAACCCTTCCATTGTGGGGGTTCTCGACATGTCCAACGGCTCCATCCGCCGTTTTTCCGCTCTCCTCGCCGGTGCGGCGCTGCTGGCGCCGCTGCCGGCCCTCGCGCATGCGATCCTGACCGGCTCGACCCCGGCCCCGGGCGGCACGATGAAGCCCGGCCATCAGACGCTCGATTTCCAGTACAACAGCAAGATCGACCACAAGCGCTCGCGTCTCACCCTGACGGGTCCGGACGGCAAGCCGGTGGTGCTCAAGATCGCCCCCGGCAGCGCAAGCAACGCGCTGGATGCCGAGGCCGATCTGGTGCCGGGCGCCTACACGATGCGCTGGCAGGCTCTGGCGCTCGATGGCCACATCACCCGCGGCGACGTGCCGTTCACCGTCTCCGCCCCCTGATCCGTTAGGTCGCTCAGCCCGTGTCCCTTCTCGTTGATCTGTTCGGTTATCTCAGCATCGTCCTGCACGGGCTGACCATCGTCGCCCAGTCCATGGCGCTGGGCGGCGTGCTGTTTCTGGTGCTGCTGGCGCGGCCGTTCGCGCCGGAGCTGGCAGGCGGTGCCATCATCGTCCGCCGCATCCGCCGTCTCACCTTCTGGAGCGCCGTGGCCATGGCCGTGGTGGAGGCGGTGGGCAACGGGCTGCAGGTCGCGGTGCTGATGTCCACCGTGGACCTGTCGTTCCTCGACGTGATGCAGGCGAACTTCGCCGTGGCTGCCCTGGTGAAGATCGCCTGCGCGGTCGCCATCGCGCTGGCGACGATGTGGGACGGGATACGGGTGCCGGGCGCGGCGCTGCTGGCGCTGGTGGCGATCGAACTCGCCGCCGCCACCTCCACCACCCATGCGGCGGCGCGACTCGAGAGCTCGGTGCTGCTGCTGGTGGTGGAATGGCTGCACCAGCTCGGCGCGGCGATCTGGATCGGCGGCATCCCGTCCTTCCTGCTCGCCCTGGACCAGATCAAGGACGGCGCCGGCTGGCGTCGGGTCGGCGCGCGCTTCTCGCGCATGTCGATGGCCGGCGTCGCCTGCATCCTGCTATCCGGCATCACCATGTTCATCGTCTATATCGGCTCGCTGCCTGCGTTCTACGGCACGGCCTATGGCGTGATGGTCGGCGCCAAGATCGCCTTGTTCATCGGTCTGCTGGCCCTGGGTCTGGGCAATTTCCTGGTGACCGAGCGTCTGCGCCGCGACCCGACCGCCTCGGTGGTGCGGATGAAGCGCTTCGCCGAGGTCGAGATCGGGCTCGGCTTCTCCATCTTCTTCGCCGCCGCCTCGCTCACCTCGGTGCCGCCTGCGGTGGATCTGACCCAGGACCGCGTGACGTGGCACGAGATCGTCGAGCGCAACGCCCCGGCGTGGCCGCGCCTGCGCTCGCCGGATCACGACGAGCTGGCGATCCCGGCGCTCCAGGCGAAGATCGACGCCGAGGCGGCCCAGGAGCATCACGCGGCATCGCCCGCCTTCGTGCCCGGCGACGGCACCCTGCCGCCGCGCAACGCCGACGACATCGCCTGGTCGGAATACAACCACCACTGGGCCGGACTGTTCGTGATCGCCATCGGCATCCTGGTGATGCTGGCGCATGCGGGCGTCAGGCCGGCGAGGCACTGGCCGCTGGTGTTCCTGGCGCTGGCCTTGTTCCTGCTGCTGCGCTCGGACCCCGAGGTCTGGCCGCTCGGGCAGGAGGATTTCATGGCCGCCTTCCGCGACGTGGAGGTGGTGCAGCATCGCATCTTCGTGGTGCTGATCCTGGTGTTCGCGGCGTTCGAATGGTCCGTGCAGACCGGGCGGCTGCGGTCGCAGCGTGCGGCCCTGGTGTTTCCCCTGATGGTGGCGTTCGGTGGCGCGCTGCTGCTGACCCATTCGCACCAGATCGCCAACGTGAAGGATGCCGAGTTGATCGAGCTGACCCATACGCCTCTGGCGATCGCAGGCATCGCGGCGGGGTGGGGGCGCTGGCTGGAGCTGCGTCTGCCGGGCCGGGGCGGGCGAATCGCCGGCTGGATCTGGCCGGTCTGCTTCGTGATGGTGGGGGTGATCCTGCTTTGGTATCGCGAGGCCTGAGCGATTAAATGACATCGTGAAATTTAATCGGGGGGCTTCGCGGCCCCCCCGAACGATTTCGCGGCCGGCCCCCCGATGCGGTAGGATCGCGGAATGATTCTCTCCGTGGTCGTGATCCTCCTTCTGGTGGCGCTGAACGGTGTGTTCGCCATGGGCGAGCTTGCGCTGATTTCCGCGCGCAGGGCCCGTCTGGCCGTGCTGGTGCGCCGGGGCATGCCGGGCGCCGAACGGGCACGCGCGCTGTCGGAAGACCCGCAGAGCTTCCTGCCCACGGTTCAGGTCGGCATCACCCTCGTCAGCATCCTGGAAGGCACGTTCGGCGGCGACAGCATCGCCGCGCGCCTGGAGCCGCGTCTGGCCAAAATCCACGCGCTGGCGTCGTTCGCGCACGAGCTTTCCCTGGTGCTGTGCGTGCTGGTGATCACCGCGCTGATGCTGGTTCTGGGCGAGCTGGTGCCGAAGCAGTTGGCGCTGCGCCATCCCGAGACCATCGCGGCGCGGCTGTCCCTGCCGCTGCTGATCCTGTCGCGCGTGGCAAGTCCGGCGGTTCTGGCGCTGGGCTGGTCGTCCTCCCTGGTGCTGCGACTGATCGGCGTCACCAAGATGGCCAAGCAGCAGGTGACGGAAGAGGAGCTGAAGGCGCTGATCGCCGAGGGCGCCCAGGCGGGCGTTCTGGAGATCGAGGAGCGCAACATGATCGAGCGCCTGCTGCGTCTGGCCGACCGGCCGGTGCGGGCGATCATGACGCCGCGCAACGAGGTGTTCTGGATCGATCGGAGCGCCGACCCGGAAACGCTGCGCGCGATGCTGAAGGGCTCGCAGCACAGCCGTCTGCTGGTGTGCGACGGCGGCATCGACGATCCGGTCGGTCTGATCCGGGCGACCGACGTTCTGGACCGGATGCTGGATGGCGGCCTGCCGACCGTGGCGGAGGTGATGCTGCCGCCGGTCGTGGTGCCGGATACGATCAGCGTCTACGACGTGCTGGAGCAGTTGCGGACGCATCCTCTGGGGATGGTGCTGGTTCTGGACGAGTACGGCTCGTTCGAGGGCGTGGCGACCTCGGCCGACGTGTTCGAGGCGATCGTCGGCGAGCAGCAGGAGCCGGGGCACGGGCCGCAGAGCCATGCCGCGACCGATGCCGTCCTGGTTCTGGACGGCGCTTCGCCCGCGGACGAGATCAAGGACCGGCTCGGCCTGGAGGAGCTTCCCGCGGAGGGTTCGTATCACACGCTGGGCGGTCTGGTTCTGGCGCTGCTCAAACGCGTGCCGGCGGTGGACGACAAGATCGTGTTCCAGGGCTGGCTGTTCGAGGTTCTGGAGATGGACGGGCGTCGCGTGGCGAAGGTGCGGGCGAGCCGGCAGGCGCTGGCGGAGAACTAGGACTTTTTTCCACCTAGAATGGCGGGTTGTTTATAAATCAGTATGGACTGAATTATCTAACAATAAGAAAGTTCTCACATGGAGAAATGGGATTTTTGGGATTGGCTGGCTTATCTTCCAATTCTAGTTGTTGCGCTTGTTCTGGCAGCAGAAGGTGCTGCGGGACTGGCGCCGGCATTGGAAGCGCGGAGGCCAAAATTCTCAAAAGGATCATTCTGGAAACTCTACCCCTTACTTATGTTGGGCGTCAGTGCATGTGTATTTCTTTACAAATGCAGTGTCGATGAAGATATTTTGAACCAACACGTAATATTGCAGTGGGGAGGTTCCGGAATGGAGTATGCTGTTAATGACGGCAAGGGATTACGATTAGAGGGGCCAAATTCGAGTATAATGGTGGTAGACTCTAATAAAATATACAGAAGGTATAGTAAAGGCATGTATATTATTGGAGTATGTTTTCATCATGACAAATCGGGGGATGTTCTAGATAGTCCGCAGATATCAAAAAGTAGCCCGTATGACATAGTTAGGGAGAATGTTACCATAAAAATACCATGGAATGAACTATTTATGAATCAAGTTCTATCTGGAGAAGTTGGTACAAATTATAGAGTCTTGGTTGTTCCTAATGACGTCAAGGAAGATCAGTTCTCAACATTAAGAGAGGCGTTTTCTCTAGGTGCACTTGATGTTGGTCATGTTGGTGGACCTCCATAAGAACGGGCGAATCAGAGCTGGTAAGAATGAGCGTCATTACCGTCGAACTTATCTGATCCCGGCTTCAACGGAGAGAGTGAGACAGTTGCTTGCGGCGATGACGGAGGGCGAGGGCAAGTGCATGCGCGTCGCGTAGCGCCACGGACAAGCGAGGCTGCGATGCACGTGGTCGGGTGTTTCGCCGAGTTTGAGGCTTTCCATGTAGAGGAGCGGGTCGCGCTTGGGGTTTCCGTCGCCGGCCCAGCGCGGAACGGCGTCGGGGCCGGCGTCGGTCAGGGCGCTCGTCAGCGTACGGTCGCCGCCAGGTATGCGTCCGGTCACGGGGCGTGTGTCGACCGTCTCATGCCGCCTGGGCCGCGATCTCGCGCTCGAACCGGTCGAGGAAGGCGTCACGATCGATCTCCCCCATGTCGACCGCCTTGGCGTTGCCGGCTGCGACGAAGGTCACGTCGGTGATGCCGATGACCTCAAGGAGCAGCCGCAAGTATTGGGTGGCGATGTCACGGTCGCGTATGGGCGAACCCTCGGTGTAGACGCCGCCGGAGGCGATCAGGACGGTCGCTTTCTTGCCGTGGACGAGGCCCTTTCCGTCGAAGCCGAGCGTCAGCCCCTTGCGCACGATGCCGTCGATCCACGCCTTGAGGGCGGCCGGCACGTTGTAGTTGTACACCGGGGTCGCGATGACCAGATGGTCGCAGTCCAGCAGTTCCGCGACGAGTTCGTCGGAGAGTGCCAGCTCCGCTTTCGTGGTCGCGGAGTGCCGGTCGGGCGGGGTGAAGTAGGCTTCGAGCCAGGCCGCATCGATGAAGCGCAGATCGGTTTCCGCCAGGTCGCGATCGATGACGGTGCCGCCGGGATGGTTCGATCGCCAATGTTCGGCGAAGCGCCGGGTCAGCCCGCGCGAGATGCTTTTGTCGCCGCGCGGGCTGGTTTCGACGACGAGAAGCTTGGTCATGTGAGTCTCTCCGTTGAGCGATCTAGCCGAAGCGGAAGCCGGAGATCGGTTTGCCGAGGGCATGGCCGTGGAAGTCGACGCGGCCGGGCTCGCCCGAGGCGGCGCCTGCCGCGACCATCAGCGGCAGAAGGTGATCTTCGTGCGGCTGCGCGCCGCGTGCGCCGGGGGCTCGCTCCCAGTCGATCAGCGCCGCGTCCCGGACAGGGGCGTCGATCATTGTGTCCCGCAGCCAGGCGTCGAAAGCTTCCCCCTGGGTGTCGACCCCACGGCTGCCGAAGAAGCCGCGCATGTTGTGGTAGCTCTGCCCGCTGCCCAGGATCAGCACGCCCTCGTTCCGCAGCGGTTTGAGCGCCCGTCCGATCGCGAGATGCGCCGCAGGGTCCAGTCCACCCCGGAGCGACAACTGCACCACCGGCAGGTCGGCGAGGGGCAGCATGACCTTGAGCGGCACGAACACCCCGTGGTCCCATCCACGCAAGCCGTCGGTGCGA
Organism: Lichenicola sp. GTC18331; assembly: GCF_055386855.1. NCBI lineage: Bacteria > Pseudomonadati > Pseudomonadota > Alphaproteobacteria > Acetobacterales > Acetobacteraceae > Lichenicola > Lichenicola sp. GTC18331. Next base: position 3,177,227 of record NZ_AP045015.1, read on the forward strand.
TTCTCGATCCCTGCTGTCGACAGGAGTTTGCCGACCCGTGCCGCCAGCCCGGGTGCGCCGGGCGCCGGAAAGGTCAGGCGATAGGTATGGTCCGGGAAGCCTGCATAATCGTAGACGAGCGCGGGATGCGGGTTGGTGTTGACGGTGGGAACATCCTCTTCCCAGTGACCCGATGCGATCAGGATCGCACGCGGCCGCTCCCGGAGCGCGGCCATGAAGCCGGAGAGATAGGTCTCCAGCGCGCGCCACGCATCGCGCATCGGGCCCGGGTCGAGGAAGAAGCATGGTCCGCCGCCATGATTGATGAAGAAGGTCGGTTGCATGCCGACACTATCGCAATCTCGATCATGCTACGGAAGCGATGAAGTTGTGATGATCTTTATCGGCAAAGGTGATGGATGATCGGAAGGCTGACCCTCGACCAGCTGCGCGTTCTCGTCGCGATCGCCGAGTCCGGGAGTTTCTCCGCCGCGGCGCGCCGGCTCGGTCGCGCGCAATCGGCCATCAGCCAGACGGTGGCGACGCTGGAGGATGTGCAAGGCGTCACCTTGTTCGATCGTTCCGGCTTCCGGCCTGCGCCGACGGAGATCGGGCGGGTGCTGGTGGGCGAGGCGCGCGCCGTGCTGTCGCGCGCGGCGCAGTTCGAGACTGTGGCGGCCGGGATGCGCGCGGGCATCGAGCCCGAGCTTGCGGTGGCGATCGATCCCCTGGTGCCGAGCGCCCCCTTCATCGACAGCCTCCATGCGCTGAGCGGCGCCTTTCCGTCTCTTCCGGTCAGCTTCTCGACCGAAGGTCTGGGGGGTGCCGAACGGCGCTTGCGGCGGGGGGATGCGGCGCTTGCGCTGTGCATCCTGTTGCCGATCGTCCCGGCGGATATCGCGGCACTGCCGCTGCGCGGCATCGAACTGGTGCCGGTGGTATCGCCGTCGCACCCGCTTGCCCGTCTCGGGCGGCCCGCGCTGCATGCCGATCTCGACGCGCACGTCCAGCTCGTCCTTTCCGATCCCGCAGCGCCGGATGGACCGGATTACGGCATCTTGGGGACGCGGACATGGCGCTTCGTCGATCTTGGCCGCCGGCTCGATTTCCTTCTGGCTGGGCTTGGCTGGTGCCGGATGCCCGACGGCCTGATCGCGCCGCATCTGGCGGATGGACGGCTCGTCCCCTTGGCGATCGCCGACGATCCCATCCGAGCCGCGGGGCCGTTGACGATCCATGCCGCGCACATGCGCGATCGCGCCCTGGGGCGGGCCGGACGTTGGTTGCTGGACGATCTGGCGATGCGCTTCGGCCAGAACGCCTGATCCGGCCCGCACGGATCAACCTGCATGCGTCGTTACGATGCCGGTCGCATCACGCCTGATGTCGGTGTTGTCGGCATCGCCGCATCACGGACGGGGCGGAAACGAACACGATCCCCGTCAGGGGAGTCTCGGTCGGCTTTTCAATGCACCGAGGCGCGTCGGATGGTGGTTTCGGCGGAGAAGCTGGGCCAGTTGCCGTTGGCGATGGCGGTGAGGGAGGGCGAGGGCAGGTGCATGCGCGCCGCGTAGATCCATAGATAGGCGAGGCTGCGATGCACGTAGTCGCGCGTTTCGCCGAGCCTGAGGCTTTCCATGTAGAGGAGCGGGTCGCGCTCGGAGTCTCCGTCGCCGTCCCAGCGGAGCACGGCGTTGGGGCCGGCATTGTAGGAGGCGAGCAGGCGGATCAGGTCGTCATGCACGCCGGATGCGTGGGCGAGATAGGACAGGTAGCGCTGTCCGAGTTCGAGGTTGAGGCCGGCATCGTGCAGAGCGCTGCTGTCGCCCGCGAAGCGTGACGGGTTGCCGGACACGAAGCCCGCGGTTTGCGGCATGAGCTGCATCAGTCCGGAGGCGCCTGCGCCGGATGTGGCGTGGGGATCGAAATTCGATTCGATACGGGCCAGAGCGTAGACCAGGGCCGGGTTCACGGTGAAGCCGTGGCGCGGGGACAGGGTCGGCATCGGGAAGCGGGCCTGATCGCGCAGATGGCCGTCGCGTGCCTGCAGGATGGCGGCGAGCTGGGCGGACAGCGCGGTCATGTGGGCTGCGTCGGCGACGAGCTGGATCGAGCGGCCCATGGCGATATCGCCCTGCACGCCGGGCCAGAGGCGCCGCAGCGTGGCTTCCGCACGGGCATTCTCGCCGATCTGGAGCAGGGCGAAGACGCGGCGTCCGGCCGGTGTCGCGGCGACCGCGTCGATGTCGATTTCGGTCAGGACCGGCGTGCCGGGCTGCGTCGGGGCTGCGTCGGGTGTGCCCGGGAAGAAGGCGACCGGAAGGTGGTTTGGATTATGCGGCAGGGCGGACCATGCGGCGTCGGAGGCGGTCTGGTCGTCCGGGGCGTCGTCGTTCAGCGTGCCCGTGTCGCGGCCCAGCAGATGCGCGGCGATGAGGCCGTAGAAGGTGCGCGGTGCGGCGGCCGCGCGTTGCAGCCAGGGGCGATAGGCGCGCGTGTCGCCCATGCGCCGATGGGCGCGCGCGGCCCAGAAGGCGGCGCCTGCGCGCAATCCGGGTGCGGCCAGCGTGGCGCGGGACGCGGCTTCGAACAGGGGGGCTGCCTGTTCCGGATGGCCGCGACGCCAGGCTGCGAGGCCTGCGACGAATCCCGCCTGTCCGATGCGTCGGCCGGATTGTTCGAAGGCGGTGCGCCCGACCTCGAGTGCCTGGACGTCGTTGCCGTCCGTGAACAGGCGGAGCGCGATCTCGGCGCGAAGCTGCGCGGCGTAGAGCGGGTCGATATGCGGGGTTCTGGCGACCAGGGCCAGGGCGCTGTCCGCCCCCTTGGAGCCGTTCTCCAGCCTCGCCTGCACCGTGCGATCGAGCAGGGGATTGCGATGGAGGGCGGAGGCGACCGGGTCCATCTCGTCCGGCACCGGGGCCGTGGGCGATTCCGTGTCCAGCGTCGCCGGGGAGGGTGGTGTGCCGAGACGCGTGCCGTGCGGGCTGGTGCTGGCGAGCAGTTTGTAGATCGCCGGGGCGTCGGGCAGGTCGGAGAAGGTGCGGAGCCAGGCCGCGAGCCGGTCCGGCGGGGTCTGCGCGCCGGGGGCGAGATAGCGTTCGGCGAGGATGTCGCCCAGCAGGGAGAAGTCCTGGAGCTGAGTGATCTCGTGATCGGCCTCGGCGATGTTGCCGGCGCGCTGCAGGGCGAAGATGCGGCGCAGGCGTGCCGCGTCGGCGGCGTCGAGCGGGTGGGGCAGGGCGATGACCGTGTCGGTACCGCCGGCGGGATGCGGCAGGCGTACGGAGGCCATCGCCACCTCCTCGGGAGGGGTCGGATGGGCGTTGCCGGTTCTCGGCTGCGGCCTCGGTTCGGCGTGTGCGCTGCCCGCCAGGAGTGCGGCGCCGGCCAGAAAGGCCTTTGCCACCAGGGGAGCCAGGGGCGAGCCCCGTCGAAGAAACCCGGTCATGACGTGTGGCCCCTACCCCCGTCCGGAGGGTTCACACAAGCGTCACTTCGGGGTGTCTGGTCTGCGGCGCCATTCGATTGGCCAAAAACAACGCGTTGTGGCGCTTTGCGTCACGCATCCGTGATGGCGGGAGAAGCGTCCAGCGTATCGAGGGTGCGGCGGAGGCGGATCAGATCGGCCCATGCGTCGCGTCTGGCCGGGAGATGGCTCAGCAGATAGCTGGGGTGACGCATGGCGAGCGCCTTCGTTCCGTCCGGCAGGCCGTCGACGACGGGGGTTCGCCAGCCGGCGCGGATGGTGCTGCCGGCCACGCTGCGGGCCGGGCGGCTGCCCATGCACAGGATGACCGACGGACGGGCCAGCACGAGGGCGCGCTCGAGAAAGGGCTGGCAGGTGGCCAGCTCGATCGGGGTCGGCTGTTTGCCGCCGGGTGGGCGCCAGGGGATCAGCGGCAGCAGCAGGCATTGCGTCCGCGACAGGCGGATGCTGCCGAGCATGCGGTCGAGCAGATCGCCCGCGCGTCCCGCAAAGGGGTGACCCGCGCGGTCCTCGTCCTCGTCCGGGACTTCTCCGACGATGACGATGCCCGTGCCGGGATCGCCCGCGGGCAGCACGGAATGGGTGGCGGTGTCGCGCAGGCTGCACCCGGCGAAGCCGAGAATGGCGGCGCGGAGCGCGTCGAGATCGGAAGCGCCGCGTGCGGCGTCGTGGGCTTCGGCAGCGGGGCCGCGTGCGGACGGTGCGGCCTGTGTGGTGCGGGGCGTCCAGGTCGCGGCGGGGGAAAGGGGCGATGCGGGCGCCGTGGCGTGTGCGGGAGGGGTGGGCGCGATGGAGGCATGCGCGTCGGGCTGTGGCGCGAACGCGCGCGGGGGCGGTTCGGCGGGGCGGGCATGGAGGCGGGACAGCGGTTCGGGCAGCAGCGCCTCGTCCGCACCCCATTCCATCTGGAGGGAGAGCAGAAACATCGCGTTCATTCGTCCCCTCCCTTCGCGTTGCCGTGCTCGTTCCGGCGCCCGATGGCGCGTGCAGGCCGGGCGCGCTAGCCTGCGTCATTATGCACCGCTCGCTCGTAACGTGCACCGCCCTGGCCGCGGTGTTATCCTGTGCCGCGCCGCTTGCGGCCCGATGCGCTCCCGCCGCTCCGTCTTCCGCTCCTGCGGCCGCCGCCCCTGGCGCCGGCATCGCGGCCGGCGACTATCTGGCCGGCATCGTCGCCGGGCATGAGGGCGATTCGGGCCAGGCGGCGGACTTCATGTTCAGGGCGCTGTCGCACGATCCGGACAACATGGCGCTGCGTGCGCCGGCCTTCCTGTTCGCGGCGATGGCGGGCGATCCGCGTGCCGCGAAGCTGGCGTCCCTGCCCGGCACGGGGCTGATCGGCACGCTGGTGACGGCGAACCAGGCGGCCTCGGCCGGGAACTGGCGCGCGGCGGCGGATGCCTATGCCAGTTTGAACGGTTCGCCCCTGGCCAACGTGTTGCGGCCTCTGCTGCTCGCCTGGGCGTTGCAGGGCGAAGGGCGCACGGACGAGGCACTGCAGCTGTTGGCGCAGGTGCCGGGCAGCAACCCGCTTTCCGGCGCGGCCGCGCTGGAAGCCGGGTCGATCGCCGATTATGCCGGACGCGTGGCGGCCGCGGCGTCGTTGTATCGCGTGATGCAGGGCGTGTTTCCGGCGTCCGGTCTGGGTTCGGTGCAGTTGATCGGCAGCTATCTGGCGCGCAACGGCCATTCGGACGAGGCCGCCGCGCTGGTGAACGGGCTGGCGCTGCGCATTCCGGCGATCGGGATGATCGCGCCGGGCTTGATCCGGTCGCTGGACCGGCCTGTGATCGCGAGCCCGTCGCAGGGGCTGGCGCGGGCCTATCTGGCGACCGCACTGGCGATGCTGGACAGCGAGAACGCGTCCGGCGCCGAGCCGCAGCGCAACGGGCGCGGCGCAGGGGAGGGCCACGAGGTGGTGCGCTTCATGCTGCGCTTCGCTCTGGTGCTGGACCCGCGTTTGACCGCGGCGCGTTTGAGCCTCGCGGACATCATCGCGCCGGAGCATCCGCATGCGGCCCTGGATCTGCTGGGCGCGGTGGGGCAAGGCGATCCGTTGTCGCCTCTGGTGTCGCTGCGGATCGCGACGCTTCTGGCCGCGACCGGCGACACGGCGGCGAGCGTCGACCGGTTGCGGGCGCTGACCGTGGCGCTGCCGGATCGTCCCGAGCCGTGGCAGACCCTGGGCGACGTTCTGTCGGACGCGAAGCGGTACGGGGAGGCGATTCCGGCCTACGACAAGGCGATGGCGGCGCGTCGCAAGCTGAACAACGGTCATTTGTCCGGCGATGACTGGCAGATCCTGTTCGCGCGCGCGGTGGCGTTCGACCGGCAGAACCAGTGGGACAAGGCCCAGGCCGATCTGAACCGGGCCCTGGCCCTGGCGCCGACCGAGCCGATCCTGTTGAACTATCTGGGCTACAGCCTGGTGGAGCGGAACGAGGATCTGCCGCAGGCGCGGACGCTGATCCGCCGTGCGCTGGTGGCGAAGCCGGATGACGGTGCGATCCGCGACAGTCTCGGCTGGGTGATGCTGCGCGAGGGCGATGTTCCGGGGGCGGTGACGACTCTGGAGCGTGCCGCCGAGCAGACGCCGGAAGACCCGACGGTGAATTTCCATCTGGGTGCGGCCTATTGGGCTGCGGGGCGGCATACGGAGGCGGAGGACCAATGGCGCTGGGCGCTGGTTCTGGGGCCGGAGCCGGCGGATGCGGAAAAGATCCGCGATGCGTTGCGGAAGGCGGGGGAGGCGTCGGCGCGCCCTGTGGAGGCGTCGCCGTGAGTCCGCGCGCGGAGAAGGCGCACGCCAAGATCAACCTGTATCTGCACGTGGTTGGCAAGAGAGCCGATGGCTACCACCTGCTGGACAGCCTGGCCGTGTTCGCCGGGGCGCATGACCGGCTGGCGCTGGCGGAACGGGGGGCGCCGTTCTCCTTGTCGTTGGAGGGACGGTTCGGTGCGGCGCTGAGCGGCGAGGACCCGTCCGGCAATCTCGTGATCCGGGCGGCGCGGGCGCTTCTGGGCGACGAGGACGGGCCGGCTCTGCGTCTGGACAAGGCGCTGCCGGTGGCGTCGGGGATCGGCGGGGGGTCGGCGGATGCGGCGGCGGCGCTGCGTCTGGTTCTGGCCTCGAGGCCCGATCGCGACCCGGGGCAAGACGGGCTGCATGCGATCGCGACCGCGCTCGGGGCGGATGTGCCGGTATGCCTGGCCCAGAAGCCGGCGCGGATGCGGGGCGTGGGGGAGATTCTCGATCCCGCGCCGGTCCTGCCGCCGGTGTTCATGGTGCTGGTGAATTGCGGGCAGGCGGTGTCCACGCCCGCCGTGTTCAGGGCGCGCGCGCCGGGCTTCACGCCCGAGGCGGTGCTGCCGGACGCGTGGCCGGACGCGCGGGCGATGGCGGCCGATCTGGCGTTGCTGCGCAACGACCTGGAGGATGCGGCGATCGCGCTGTGCCCGGAGATCAGGGTGGTGCTGGACGCGATCGCGGCCGAGCCGGGCTGTCTGCTGGCGCGGATGAGCGGATCGGGTGCGACCTGTTTCGGCTTGTTCGCGGCGCGGGCGGAGGCGGAGCGTGCCGTCGCCGCGCTGGAGCGTCCGGGCTGGTGGGTCTGGGGCGGACCGCTTGCGCCGGCCGCGGCGGACCCCCAAATCCCTGTTGCCGCGACGGGACGGAACGCCGTTTCATAGGGTGGGAGCCCGTTGCGGGCCAAGGAGCACAAAATGAGCGCACAGGCAGCCCGGATGCGGGTCAACATTGCCGATGACCGGTCGCACGCGACGCTGGAGATGTTGCCGGCCAGCGGCATGACCGGGGCGCTGCCGCTGACGCTCGACCAGATCACCCAGCTGATCACCAGCCTGGGTCAGGCGCGTGCGGCGATGCTGGATGCGAAGCCCGTGCCGGCGATGGAGACGGCGACGTTCTCGCCCGTGTTCAACACGCGCTGGATGGTGCAGCCGGAGGCGCTGACCGAGGGGTCGGTGATCGCGTTCCAGCATCCGGCCTACGGGGCGGTGGGGTTCGTTCTGCCGCCGGCGGAAACGGAGAAGGTGGTGCGGGCGCTGACCGTGCATATGGGCATGGTGCATTCCAGCGAGCGGCCGATCGGCAAGCCGAGCTGATCAAAGAGACAGGATTGTTCTTTCTTGAAAGAAAGAACCAAAGAACTTTTGTTTGTTTGGTCATGAGCTAGCCGGATACTCAGTACCTAAACGGACAGAAGTCTTTTTGCTTCTTTTTCTTCAGAAAAAGAAGACCCTTTTCACTTCTTCTTTTGCGCCAAACGCAGAGCCGTCGCCCGGCGTGTTTCGGTGATGGCGGCAGCGCTGGCGCGCGCGGCCCGCAGGACATCCGGCGGGGCGCGGTCCGGCGTGCCGCAATCGAAAGGCGGTTCGGGCGCGTATTGCATGTAGAGCTGGATGGTCTGGGCGACCGCCTCGCCGCACAGGGCGGCGGCGAGATGCAGTGCGCCGTCGATGCCGGAGGTGACGCCCGCGGCGAACAGGAAGGGACCGTCGCGGACCACGCGTTCGTCGACCGGGATGGCGCCGAACAGGGGCAGCAGCTCGAACGCGGTCCAGTGGGTGGTGGCGCGCCGGCCTCGGAGCAGCCCGGCCGCGCCGCAGATCAGTGCGCCGGTGCAGACGGAGAAGATTTGGAGCGCGCCGGATGCCTGCCGGCGGACCCAGTCGAGCACCGGTTCGTCCTCCATCAGCGCCTCCTGGCCGTAGCCGCCGGGGATGTGCAGCACGTCCAGCGGGGGCGCGTCGGACAGGGTCGCGTCGGGCAGGATGCGCAGGCCGCGATGGTCGCGGACCGGGTCTGTGGTCTTGCCGTAGAGCCGGTAGGTGGCGTTCGGGATACGGGACAGCACCTCGAACGGGCCGGTGAGGTCGATCTGGTCCAGCCCTTCGAAGATCAGCGAGCCGATCTGGAGCGGACGGTCGGGCGGCAGCATGGCGCGTGCTCCTCCTGCAGGCCGCGCCAGCATAGGCGCGGTTCGGCGGAGGGCGCCATCGGGACCGGCTGGGTGGTTCAGACCTTGAGAGCGACCAGCAGCCCGCCGACGACCAGCACGAAGGCGGCCAGGGCGAGCAGGGTGAGGCGCTTCTCGATGAAGACCTGGGCGGCGGGGCCGAAGCGCCGGAGCAGGGCTGCGACCAGGAAGAAGCGGGCGCCGCGCGTGATCAGGCTGGCGAGCAGGAACAGCGGCAGGCTGTAATGGGCGACGCCCGCGGCGATGGCGACGACCTTGTAGGGGACCGGGGTGAGGCCCTTGAGCAGGATCACGGTGAAGCCGTATCGGGCGAAGCTGTCGCGATACACCGCGAGCGCGTGTTCGGCGTGATAGAGATGGATCACCCTGTCGGCGAGGCCGATCAGCAGGTCGCCGAGCAGCCAGCCGACCGTGCCGCCGCAGAGGCTGGCGATCGTGCAGATGCCGGCAAGCAGCCAGGCGCGGTCGCGTCGTGCCAGCACCATCGGGATCAGCAGCAGGTCTGGCGGGATCGGGAACACGCTGCCTTCGGCGAACGCGATCAGCGCGAGCCAGAGCGGTGCGGAGGGGCGTGCGGACAGCGCCAGAACGGAGGCGTAGAGGCGCTGCAGCATGAAGGGGGGTCCGATCCGGCAAGAACTGCGCGCCCACTAGCCGGTCATCGGCCCGCTGGAAAGATGGGTGCGCTCAGGCGACCAGGGTGATGGTGGCCTTGAGCCCGTGCGGCGGGCGGTTGGCCAGCGCGATGTCGCCGCCCTGGGCGCGGACGATGTTGCGGGCGATGGACAGGCCGAGGCCTGTGCCGCCGGTTTCGCGGTTGCGGCTGGTTTCCATGCGCACGAAGGGTTCGAACACGCGCTCCAGCATCTCGGCGGGGATGCCGGGGCCATCGTCCTCGATCAGCACGCAGACATGGCCGTCCCGGGGCGGATGCAGCGTGACGCGTGCGCCGCCGCCGTATTTGACGCTGTTGCCGACCAGATTGGCGAGGGCGCGCTTGAGGGCGAGCGGTCGTGCATGGATGGTGACGGCGGGCGGCGGGGCGGCGAAGCCGACGCGATCGGCGAGGTCCGGGCGTCCGTCCGTGGCGTCGTCGAGGATGGTGCTGAGCAGGGCGTTGAGGTCGAGCGGCACCATCGGTTCGCGATCGGCGCTGTCGCGTCCGAAGGCGAGCGTGGCGGAGACCATGGCTTCGAGCTCGTCGAGATCGGCCAGGAACTTGGCCTGCAGCTCTTCGTCGTCGATGAATTCGGCGCGCAGCTTCATGCGTGTGATCGGCGTGCGCAGATCGTGGCCGATGGCGGTGAGCATCAGCGTGCGGTCGGTGACGAAGCGCCGGATGCGTGAGGCCATGGTGTTGAAGGCGATGGCGGCGGTGGCGACTTCGGTCGGGCCGTCCTCCGGCAGCGGTTCGGAATTGACGTTGCGCCCGAGGCGTTCGGCGGCGACGGCCAGCGTGCGCAGGGGGGCGGTGAGACGTCGCACCGCCCAGATGCTGAGCAGGCCGGCGGCGGTGGTCATCAGCAGAAAGGCGAGCGGCAGCGTGGGCGACAGGAACGGGTCGGCCAGCGGCATGACGAAGCGCACGGTGAGCCAGCGCTGATCGTCCGGGAACTGCATGGCGACGGCGTAGAGGCGGCCGAGATGGGCGAAGGGCGATGCGTGCCGGCCTTCCACTGGCGGGATGTCGCCGCCGGGCGGCGGGCCGCCGTTCAGCCAGTCGGGCGGCGGTTCGCCGGGCCGGAACGGATGCCAGACCGGCGGCGCGTTGTCGGCGCCCGGACGGGTATTGGGCCCGAAGAAGCCGGTATTGTGCGGGTTGTCGTAGTTGTTGGCGATCAGGATCCGTGTGGGGCGCAGACGTGGCGGCAGCGGATATGAGGCGACGTTGTGTCGCATGAATCCCTGCACCGCGAACGGGGCCGGATGCAGCTGTCCGAGCACGGGGGTGTCGGCGACGAAGGCGTGGAAGCCGGGCGGCAGATGCAGACGGCCGAGTTCGGCGTTTCGGGCCAGCGGATCGCTTTCGGCGACCGTCCGGTAGATGCCGGCGACCTGTCCGCCGACTTCGCGTTCGTTGTTGAGCCTGGCGAAGTCGATGCGATCCAGCGCGTGGATCAGCAGCCCCATCGTCTGCACCACGATGAGGCCGAGCAGAAGCACGAGGGCGGTGCGTGCGGCGAGACTGCGCGGCAGGATATGCCGGCGCCGTTTGCGCGCGACGGGTTCGGCGTTCGGCACGTCGCCGGTCGACAGCAGCGTCAGGACACCCTCAAACGCGTTCGACGTCGGCTGCCAGCACGTAGCCGCCGCCGCGCACGGTCTTGATCACCTGCGCGTTGCGCCCGTCGTCTTCCAGCTTGCGTCGCAGGCGGGAGATGGCGACGTCGATCGCGCGGTCGAACGGTCCGGCCTGACGGCCGCGCAGCAGATCGAGCAGCATGTCGCGCGTGAGAACGCGATTGGCGCGATCCAGCAGGGCGACCAGGAGTTCGTATTCGCCGCCGGTCAGGGGCACTTCGACGCCGTCGGGATTCAGCAGGCGGCGTCGCAACGGTTCCAGCACCCAGCCTGCGAAACGCAGAAGCCGCGCATCGCCGTCGGTCTTGCGTTCGTCGCGTTCCGCCGTGCGTCGCATCACGGCGCGCATGCGGGCCATCAGTTCGCGCGGGTTGAACGGTTTGGGCAGGTAATCGTCGGCGCCGAGTTCAAGTCCGATGATGCGGTCGGTCTCGTCGCCCATGGCGGTGAGCATGATGATCGGCACGTTGCCTTGCGAGCGCATCCAGCGCGCCAGATCGAGTCCGCTTTCGCCCGGTAGCATGAGATCGAGCACGACCAGCTGGTAGTGGCCGTTGATCCAGGCCTTGCGCGCTTCGCGTCCGTCGCGCGCCGCCGTGACACGGAACCGGTTGCGTTCCAGAAAGCGGGCGAGCAGGTCTCGGATCTCGCGATCGTCGTCGACGATGAGGATGTGAGGCAGCGTTTCCATCAGTCGCAGCATAGCCTGTTACAATCGGGCTGTGCACTGGCCGTTGCAATTGGTTGCAACGTTCCGCGCGGGGAACGCGGACGCCGCGGCGTGTCGGAGGAGTCCTTATGTATAGATCATCTTGCGGGTCATGCCGCCGTCGATCACGAACTCTGCGCCGGTGACGAAGCCGCTTTCGGGGCCGAGCAGCCAGGCCGCCATGGCGGCGACGTCCGACGGCGTGCCGACGCGTCCTGCGGGATGTTGGGCGTGGTCCTGCTGCGTGAGGGTTTCCCCGGCGACGTCGATCCAGCCCGGGCTGATGCAGTTGCAACGTACGCGCGGGCCGAGGCTGATCGCGAGCGCGTGGGTGAGGGCGACGATCCCGCCTTTGCTGGCGGCGTAGGCTTCGGTGTCGGGTTCCGACATGTGCGCGCGTGTGGAGGCGATGGCGACGATGGCGGCTGCGTCGCTGCGTTCGAGCAAGGGCTGTGTCGCGCGGGCGAGCAGGAACAACGCGGACAGGTTGGTGTTCAGCACCGTGTTCCATTCCGCGACCGAGAGATCGCGCATCGGTTTGCGGATCATGATGCCGGCATTGCTGACCAGCGCGTCGAGCCGGCCGTGCGCGTCGCCGATCGCGGCGACGGTGCGCTCGATCGCGTCCGGGTCGGCGAGATCGAGGCGATGCGGGTGGAAGCGGGCGGCCGCCTGCTGCGCGTCGCGATCGAGAGCGTGCACGGTCCATCCGTCCTGCAGGAGCCGATCGGCGATCGCTCGTCCGATTCCGTGCGCGCTGCCGGTGACGAGGGCGATCCGGCTGCGTTGCGGTGCGTGCGTATCGTCTGCGTCGTCGTGCTGTGGCACTGTTGCCTCCCGGTCCGAACCCGTGTGGCTGAACGCGCGTTTCGCCGGGCGGGATGCACCAGGCCGGGTTCGGGAGGCTGGATGACGGGTTCGACGCTGCGCTGCGGCGCTGTTCTGGGATGGACGTTGTTGTCGCTCGCCGTGGGCGACGCGTCCGCACGGGCGCAGACCAAGAGCGGGACGGAGGTGCCCGAGGCGAACACGGCCGTCGCGGCGGGCACGCAGACCACCCGGCCCGACGCGGCGAAGAATGGCGCCGCGACGGCCGACGCGGGACAGGTCGATCCGGAAAAAGCCAAGCCGGAAAAGGCCAACGCCGGAAAGGCCGATCCGGGGAAGAACGTCGTGGGACGGGGTGCCGAGGCGAGAGCGGGGAAGCAGGCTTCGGAGCAGAAAGCGCCCGACGGCAAGGAACCGGCGGACAAGGCCACGGCGGCGGCAACCGCGACTGCGGCCGGGGCGGCCGCTCCGATGGCGGCCGGTCAGGGGGTGGCGAGCGTGCCGCCTGCCTCGCCGTCCGTTGCGCCGAATCCGACGGAAGGCGATCGCACGGCGCTGATCGATCAGGACGTGGCGCAGCATCCCCCGCAGACGGCGATCGCCTCACGCGATCCGTCGCATCTGCGGACGGCGAAGATGAAGCTGGGCGGGCTGCTGGATCGCAGCGTGCACAGCCTGGAGAACAACGAGGTCGGTCGCGTCATCGACGTGATGACCGGCGACGACGGCAAGCCCGCGGCGCTAGAGCTGGACGTGGGCGGGTTCCTGGGGGTCGGCAACCGGCGCATCGCCGTGGCGTGGAACCTGTTCGATCTGACCCGCACCGGGCAGAACGATCCGCTGCGCGTGGCGCTGAGCGCGGCGCAGGTGCGGTCCGCGCCGGCGATGGACGAGTCGGGCGAAACCCAGGTGGTGACCGGTGCGGAGCCGATCGGCGGGCCGGCGCCGGCCAAGGACGCGAAACCGGATGCGTCGCAGGGGGCGGGGGCGAGTGCCCCCGGATCGGCCGTGCCGGCACCGGGGGGACCGGCGAAAGCGGTGCCTGCAACGTCCGCTCCTGTCACGACCGTCCCTGGCGCAACTGCCCCCGGCACGGCCGCGTCCGGTTCTGCGGCTCCGGCTCCGGCAGGGGTGGGCGTTCCGGGCGGCCAGCAACAGGGTTCGCCGGCCGAACCCGCAAAGCCGACGCAACCGCGCGGCGCGACGCCGAAGCAGGACGGAACGGCGCCGGTTGCGAAGCCCGGGGCGCCCCGGGAAGCGGCGCATCCGTCTTCGGACGCGCACGGTGCGACAGGGGACAAGAAACCGGCGGCGCATCCGGCCGAAACGGCGGATCCCGCACATGAGGATGCCGCGCATCGTGGCGCCCGGGATGCGTCCCCTCGGGATGGAAACGGGGAACCACGGTTCTGATCGGCGTTCCGTCCGGAATGACGGCCCCTTCCACCTCGAAGACGGCGCGCCGCTCGCCTGTGGACCGGCGCAGCCAGCGCGGTCTGGACTGGCTGAACTTCTTTGTCGCCAATCTGCAGACCGCGTTCGGACCGTTCATCGCGGTGTATCTGACCAGCGCGCATTGGACGCAGGGCCAGATCGGGCTTGTGCTGACGGTGGGCTCGGTGACGGCGATGGCGAGCCAGGTGCCGGCCGGCGCCGCCGTCGACATGCTGCGCAACAAGCATGCCGCGGCGTCGCTGGCGATCATCGCCATCGTTCTGTCCTGTCTGCTGCTGGCGGTGTTTCCCGATCGCCTGCCGGTGACGGCGGCGGAGATTCTGCATGGCTTCGCCAGCTGCATGCTGAACCCTGCCATTGCGGCGATCACCTTGTCCGTCGTGGCGGCGGGCGTGGCGGCACAGGAGGCGGAGCTGCGCGCCAGCACGGCCCGCGCGGCGGCGGAAGCCGGGCTCGCGGGAATGGTCGCGACGGTGGAGGGCGATGCGGGTGCGGTCGCGTCCGGCGAAGTGGCGCCGGAGCGGACCGGCGCGGACACGCGTGCGCTGCCAGCCAACATCGCCATCGCGCAGGACGTCGAGGCGCGGGCGGCGGCGGAAGCGGCGGCGCCCGCGCATGCCGCCCTGGGCGAGCGGTTCGGGCGCAACGCGTCGTTCGGCTCCATCGGCAACGCCGTGGCGGCGGGATTGATGGGTGGTGTGGGCTATCTGGTGTCGGCGCGTGCGACCTTCTTTCTGGGCGCGCTTCTGGCGCTGCCGGGGCTGATCGCGCTGCGCATGATCGCACGCGTGCCGGAGCCGGCGGCGCAAGGGGACAAGGGGGACAAGGCGGTCAAGGGCGCGTCCTCGGAGGAGATGATCGCGGCCAAGCCGAAGGGCGGCGTGCGTGCTCTGCTGCGCGACCGGCGTTTGGCGGCGTTCGCGGTGTGCGTGGTGCTGTACCATCTCGGCAACGGCGGCATGCTGACGCTGGCGGCGGGCGAGGTAACGCGCAATGCGGGGCATCTGGCCGAGCTGGTGATCGCGGCGTGCATCTTGCTGCCGCAGATTCTGGGGGCGTATCTGTCGCCGAAGATCGGTCGCTGGGCGGGGATTTTCGGGCGGCGTCCGGTGATGATGGTGGCCTTCGCCGCGGTGCCCTTGCGCGGGCTTCTGTTGGCCGTGTCGCCATCGCCCGTTCTGATCGTGGCGGTGCAGATGCTGGATGCGGTGAGTTCGGCGGCGTTCGGGGTTATGATGCCGCTGGTGGCGGCGGATCTGAGCCGCGGCACCGGGCGGTTCAACCTGTGCATGGGGCTGCTGGGACTGGCGATGGGGATCGGGGCGAGCTTCAGCACCAGTCTTGCCGGTCTCGTCGCGGATCACTCGCTGCGGGCGGGGTTTCTGGTGCTGGCGGCGTCGGGCGCGCTGTGCGTGACGGCCGTGGCGGTGCTGTTCCGGGAAACGGCGCCGGGGCCGTTGCAGCCGATCCGGCGGCGGCTGCGCAAGGGCTGAGGCGGAGAAAACGCCCGGCGTGATTGTGCCGGGCGTCGTTCAGGTATGCGTCAGTCGAGCCAGGGCGGTGTGGGCAGGTTGCGTTCGCGCAGGAAGTCCGGATTGAACAGCTTGCTTTGATAGCGCGCGCCGCCGTCGCACAGGATGGTCGCGATCGTGTGGCCGGGGCCCATGGCGCGTGCGACCCGGATCGCCGCCGCGACGTTGATACCGGCCGAGCCGCCGATCGACAGTCCTTCCTTGATCAGCAGATCGAACACCTGCTGCAGCGCTTCGGTGTCGGGGATCTTCTCGGCGTCGTCGATGCGGATGCCGTCCAGATTGCCCGGCACGCGCGACTGTCCGATGCCCTCGGTGATGGAGTTGCCCTCCATCACGAGTTCGCCGGTCTTGACCCAGCTGTAGAGCGCGGAGCCATCCGGATCGGCGAGCACGATGCGCGGCGGAGTCTTGCCGTCCTGCTCGGCCAGAGCGCGCAGGCCGAGCGCCACGCCGGCCAGCGTGCCGCCGGTGCCGCAGGCGCAGGTGAAGGCGTCGAGCCGGCCGTTCGTCTGCCGCCAGAGTTCGGCGGCGGTGGTGCGACGATGGCCTTCGCGGTTGGCGAGATTGTCGAACTGGTTGGCCCAGACCGCGCCGGTTTCTTCTGCGAGACGGCGCGAGACGTGCACGTAGTTGCCGGGATCCTTGAACGGCTTGGCCGGCACCAGACGCAGATCGGCGCCGATCATGCGCAGGAAATCGATCTTCTCGCGGCTCTGCGTTTCCGGCATGACGATCACGCTCTTGTAGCCGCGTGCATTGCCGACCAGCGTGAGGCCGATGCCGGTATTGCCGGCGGTGCCCTCGACGATGGTGCCGCCAGGCTTGAGCGTGCCGTCCCGTTCCGCCGCGTCGATGATGGCGGCTGCGGCGCGATCCTTGACCGAACCGCCGGGATTCATGAACTCGGCCTTGCCGTAGATGCGGCAGCCTGTGAGTTCTGACGGGCCGCGCAGCAGGATGAGCGGGGTGCCGCCGATCGCCGCGTCGAGATCGGCGGAGGTTTCGCGCCAGCCCGTCTCGCGATCGGCTGCTGTCGCTTCTATGGTTCTGGGCATCGCGGTTCACCTCCAAACGGGTCGAACAGGAAAGCAGGGATGGTTGGCATGGTCGAGGATGTGGCGCCTGCGGATGTCTGGCGCATTCTGACGGAACGCGCGGACGCGCAATTGGTCGATGTTCGGACGGACGCGGAGTGGGCCTATGTCGGTGTGCCCGATCTGTCTCCGCTGGGCCGTCGCGTGCATCTGGTGCAGTGGCAGTCCTTTCCGACCGGTGCGCCGAACGGGGCGTTCCTGGAGCAGTTGCGGGAGGCCGGTGTGACGCCGGAGCAGCCGGTGTTCTTCATCTGCCGCAGCGGCGCACGCAGCCTGTATGCGGCGGAGCGGGCGCAGCAGAACGGCTATGGCAGCGTGTTCAACGTCGCCGACGGATTCGAGGGTCCACCGGATTCGTATGGGCATCGCGGCCAGGTGGCCGGGTGGAAGATGTCGGGTCTGCCCTGGCGCCAGGGCTGATCCCGGTCCGGCGCGGGTTCAGTCCTGCGCCGGGGATTCCGCGTTGGCGTCATAGAGAACCTGGAGCACGACCAGCCACGCATAGCGGCTGTCGAGCGACCTTCCGTCCGGCCCTGTGAGCAGCCCTGTGGGGCCGACGGGAACATGGGTGAGCGCCACCGCATCGTCGACATTGCCGCCGATGATGTTGATGCCGTTCGCTGTGCGCGCGACGACGATGCCGCAATGGGCGGGGAAGCCGTTGCTTGTCGGCAGGTTGGCGTAGCGTAGCGAACGCGCATGGCCGCGCCCGGCGCAGATCAGGTCGCCGACCTGCGGCGCGTAGTTGGCCGGGTCCTGAGCGCGCAGGGCGGCGGCGGTGCCGGAGACGGCTGCATTGATATAGGTGGAATGGTTGGGCGAGTACGGAAAACGCTCGCTGGCTCCGGCGATCCGCATGACATAGGAAATGAACGCGGCCGACCAGGCGAAGCGTCCGTCATGCACGTAATCGAACGGCGCACCGTTGGCGTCGTGCTTGCCGGTCCAGGCGACCTCGCTCTCGTAAGGATCCTGACCGATCCACCAATATTCGCCGACGCGTTCCCAGAGTCCGGGCAGGCGTTCCGGCTTCACCGCGGTGGTGGAGGCGTCCGGGCGCTGTTCCGGATCGTCGTCATCCACGGGCTGACCGAACAAGCGCCATTCGCGCAGCGCGATGGCGACGGCGTTCTGCCGCGCGAATGGTGCGAAACCGCGCGTGGCGAAATCGGGCACGTGATCGTCCGGCCCGGCCGGACCCTGCGTGGTGCGATATTGCGCCACGGGGGTCTGCACCGGTGCGGGGGTGGGTTTCGGCGTCGGCTCGTCGGCGCAGGCCGCGAGCAGGCCCAGAACCATTCCACCCGCTGCCAGACGCGCCGACATTCTCACCATCGCCATGCCCATTCCGTTTCTCAGTCCGTTTTGCCGGTGTTCCGTTCGGGGAACAACGTCAGAAGCCCCTGTTGCGATGCGTCGCAGACGCCGCGCTCGGTGAGAAGTCCGGTGACGAGGCGCGCCGGAGTAACGTCGAAGGCCGGGTTGGCGGCGCCGGTGCCGTCCGGCGTGATCTGTATGGCAGCGACCTTTCCGTCGGAATCACGGCCGACGATATGCGTGACTTCACGGGCAGAGCGCTCTTCGATCGGGATCTCCCGCACCCCGTCGCCGACGGTCCAGTCGATCGTGGTGGAGGGGAGGGCGACGTAGAACGGCACGTCGTTGTCGTGCGCGGCGAGCGCCTTGAGATAAGTGCCGATCTTGTTGGCGACGTCGCCGTTGCGCGTGACGCGGTCGGTGCCGACGATGACCATGTCGACCTTGCCGTGCTGCATGAGGTGGCCGCCGGCATTGTCCGAGACAACCGTGTGGTCGACGCCGTGACTGCCGAGTTCCCAGGCGGTGAGGGCCGCGCCCTGATTTCGTGGGCGCGTTTCGTCGACCCAGACCTGCAGGGCGATTCCCTGATCGTGCGCCATGTAGATCGGCGCCAGCGCCGTTCCCCAGTCCACGGTGGCGATCCATCCGGCGTTGCAATGGGTGAGGATGCGCACCGGCGCGTCATCGCCGCGCACACGCTTGGCGTCGGCGATCTGTTGGATGAGGGCGAGACCGTGACGGCCGATCGCCTCGTTCTGCGCGACATCCTCGTCGCAGATGGCGGCGGCTTCCTCGTAGGCGACGCGGACGCGATCGGCGGGGACGGTGTTGCGCAGGCGCGTGAGCATGCGCTCGATCGCCCAGCGCAGATTGATGGCGGTAGGACGCGTTTCCGCCAGCATCGCCGCATCGCGCTCCATCGCGTCCGTGCTGTTGTCGATGCGTAGCGCGAGGGCAAGGCCGTATGCTGCGACGGCGCCGATCAGCGGCGCGCCGCGCACCTGCATGGTGACGATCGCTTCCGCCACCTGCTCGGGTGTTTCGAGACGCAGGATGTCGAGCGACCAGGGCAGCCTGGTCTGATCGAAGATGTGGACGGCGTAACCGTCTTCGGTGTCGACCCAAACGCTGCGGAAGGACTCGCCGCCGATCTTCATGTTCGCTTCTCCGTGTCGCGCTTCGCGGGCGTTCGCGCCCGAACCGGGACTGTTCGGCACTCGCATAGCATCCTTCCCGTTGGCGATCATCGCTGACGCGGCATGACGAGTATGCGATACGGTTCGGGCAAGTTCTGCGACGTTGTTTTCGCTGTGTTGCGTCACGGAACTTTATCGTAACGGTTGCTTTTGGTTGACATTGGCTGATCGAGTGAGGATGAGCGTGTCAGGCGTACGCCGTATCGACGCGAATCGGCGCGGCCCGGATTTCGGAATTGCTCCCCGAGGAGTGGATCAGGCGACCGTCCCGAATCCCCCGGCT
This sequence comes from Lichenicola sp. GTC18331, assembly GCF_055386855.1. Lineage (NCBI taxonomy): Bacteria > Pseudomonadati > Pseudomonadota > Alphaproteobacteria > Acetobacterales > Acetobacteraceae > Lichenicola > Lichenicola sp. GTC18331. The sequence goes on from NZ_AP045015.1 coordinate 3,196,417, forward strand.
AATGATCTACGTGAACCAGAGGAACGCCCATGAGTAACGACGAGAAGACAGACCGTCGCCGCACCCGCGCGATGGCCGTTCGCGCCGGCGGACGCCGCACGGCGGGGACCACTGCGCGCAGTAGCGCCACGCGCACCACGCGCACGGCTACGGGCCGCACCGCCGCCACCGCGAAAAAGACGGTGACCAAGGCTCCGGCCAAGGCGACCAAGACTCCCGTGCGTGGCGCTGCGAAGTCGGCGACGAAGGCTCCGGCCCGCACCGGCGCAAAGCCGGGTCCGAAGTCGGGCTCGCGCACTGTAGCCGCAAAGACCACGCGCGCCACCAAGGCTCCGGCCAAGACCACGCGTGCGACGACGACCCGCGCCACGGCCACCCGCAGCACCGGCACACGCGCCGCGACGACGCGCACGGCGACGACCGGTCGGAGCACCGCTGCGAAGACCACGCGCGCGACCAAGGCGCCTGCGAAGACCACGCGCGCCACGGCGACGCGCAAGCCGGCGACGCGGACGGCCGCCACCACCAAGCGTGCGACGTCGACGCGGACGCCAGCTGCCCGTACGACGACTGCGACCCGCACGACGCGAGCGCCTGCGACGCGCGCCAAGGCCGCGACCAGCACGCGCAAGACGCCGGCGCGCAGCACGGCCGCTACCAAGCGCACCGCCGCTGCCGCCCCGAAGCGCACGACGCGCGCAACGGCGGCGAAGCGGACCACGGCGACCACGAGCACGGCGCGTACCGCCACCAAGCGCGCGACCGGCACGGCGGCGCGCAAGACCGCTACGACAGCGAAGCCTGCGACTCGCGCGACCCGTGCGACGAAACCGGCCGCGACCCGCGCTGCGGCAACGCGCAAGACGCCAGCGGTCACCACGGCGCGGACGACCGCACGCAAGACCGCGACCACGGCGACGCGCAAACCGCGCGCCAAGCGTGAGATCGCGTCGGAGGTGTTCGATCTGTCCGGGATCGACGCGCCGAAGACCCGCGCGCCGCGTCGCAAGAAGATTGCCGATCCGATCGTGACCGAGATGGAGGCGTTGGAGTCCGGCGCTCCCGTGGAGCATGACGAGCATACGAACGAGACGGAAACCGACTGATCCGTTAAACGCACGGTGACGTCAGAGCCGGACCGGTGCGAACCGGTCCGGTTTTCTTTATGCCTGCCTGATCATTGCGACTGCCATCCCGGCTTTCTGCATTGCGTGCCGGCCGCCACCGCCATACAGCGGTGTCTCCATCATCTTTCGTGCCGCATCGGCCATGATGCCCATAATCCGGTCCTGCACGCGCAGGGCGCGCGCGAGAGCATCCTTGTTCTGGTCAGCCAGAAGGCACAGCGTATGTGCCAGTTCCTTGTCTTCATCCGTGTCCGGTTCGTCGGCGATCGTTCTGCTGGCCTCGAGCGCCTGGAGCGCAGCCTGTTTCCCTGCGAGAAGCCGTTCGATGCCAGCATAATGTTGATCGGCCAGAAATGCGTTTTCCTGCTCCAGGAGCGCGCATAGACGCCTGGCGGCGTCGCGTCGGGATGCATTCATTTTCGGCTTTCCTGCATCCTAAGCATCTGTTTGTAGATGTCGTCGGCAAGCCCAAGGCCGCCATGCTGCTCGACCTGTTTCGCCATCTCGGTCACCAGCATCGGTTTGAAGCTTTGCTCGCCCTCGCCCCCACCGAACATGCTTTTCGACGTGTCCACCGTCGCGAACATCGGTTCCAGCAACTGACCGATCGCCATGGCCTCGAAGTCCTGCGCGGCCTTCATCGTCTTCTGATCGATGGGTGCGGCCTGATCGGCGGTCGCGGATGCGCCCGGCTGGGAGGCGGGGATGGCTGAAAGTTTCATCGTACCACCAGATCCGCTTGCAATGCTCCCGCAGCCTTGATGGTTTGCAGGATGCTGATCATGTCGCGCGGTCCGACGCCCAACGCATTCAAGCCCCCGACCAGATCGCGAAGGCTCGGGCCAGCTGGAAGAATGCCGAGACGCTTACCGGCGCCCGTATCCACCTTGATGGAGGTGCGCGGAAGCACGGCGGTCTGACCGTTCGAGAACGGGCCCGGCTGGGAGGCGACCGGTGTTTCGCTGACCTGCACGGTGAGATTGCCCTGCGCGATCGCCACCGTGCTGATGCGTACGTTATCGCCCATGACGATGGTGCCGCTCGCTTCGTCCACCACGACGGTCGCTCGGGTGTCGGGCTGGATCAGGAGGTCCTCGATCCGACCGAGCGTTCCCATGACGTCGCCGCCATGCAGGGACAAGGCGACCGTGCGAGGGTCTTCGACCGAGGCCATGTCGCCGAGATTGGCGTTGATCACGCTGGCCATCCGTTCGGCCGTGGTGAGATCCGGGTTGCGCAGCGACAGATGCAGTACGTTCTGTGCGCCGAGCGAAACCGGCACCTCCTTCTCGACGATGGCGCCGTTGGCGATATGCGCACTGGTGGGGATATTGCGGGTGATGGAGGCTGCGGCGCCCTTGGCGCTGAACGCGCTGCTGACGAGCTGGCCCTGCGCCACCGCATAAACGTCGCCGTCCGCAGCCATCAGGGGCGTGACCAGCAGGGTCCCGCCAGAAAGGTCTGTGGCGTCGCCGGCAGCGGAGACCGTGACGTCGATATGGCTTCCATTATGGGAAAAGGCCGGAAGTTCGGCAGTGACCATGACCGCGGCAATATCGCGCGTCTGTAGCTTGGTTTCCTGATCGCGGATGTTGACCCCGAGACGCTCGAGCATGCTGATCAGCGTTTCTCGGGTGAAGACGGAGTTGTTCAGCCGGTCGCCGCTGCCGTTCAACCCGACCACCAGCCCGTAGCCGATGAGCTGGTTGCTTCTGATTCCCTCCACATCGGCGATATCCTTGATCCGCACCGATTCCGCGATCGACTCCCGGACGGGGAGCAGAACGGAAAGTGCGAAAAGGAGGAGAAAAAGCGGCGCTCGCATCGTGCCCTTCAAGGGTCGTCAAGGATTTCGGTCTACAGTGTGACGGGAAAGGGCAAAGAATGTCTGAACGCGCGATCAAGAATCTCCCATTCGACCCATTTTTTTTCGGGGTGCCCTCGTGGTGACCGTCGTGCGGTCGGGGCCGATCGCGGCGGTTGCGGCCTCGCCCGTGCAGAGGCCCGGTTCTTCCGGCTTCGCCGTGCTGGACCAGACCGCCTCCCCGGGGGCATCGGTGAGCGTCGGAAAATCCGGGGCAGCCGGGGCAATCAGCAGCGCGATGATGCTGACGCTTCAGGAGAGCGGCTCTCGCGAGCAGGCCGATGAGGAGGCGCGCCGCCATGGTCGGGCTCTCCTGGAGGAATTGACAGGGCTCCAGCGCGCGCTCCTGGACGGAAGCGATTCGGGGTCGCTCGAACGGCTGGAGGCGCTGAGCCGTATCGGGCCGGGAGATGTCGATCCGGTTCTGGCCGGTGTGGTGTCGTCGATCCGGTTGCGCGCCCGGATCGAGTTGGCTCGCCGGAAGCAGGGCCGGGATGCCGTTTGACAGGCGGATGACAAACAGACTTCGCGCTTGGCGTGTCGCTTGGCCCTCGCTATAAGCCCGGCCATTCCTCCATGGCGGTGCACGCTGCCCCAGGAAAGGCGCTCATGATCACTCTGCCCCCGGACTATCGTCCCACCGACGAAGAGGAGTTCATGAATCCGCTCCATGTGGAGTATTTCCGCCAGCGCCTGCTGAGATGGCGCGCGGAACTGCTCAAGGAAGCGGACGGTACGTTGGCCAGCTTGTCAGAGGGCGGCATTCACGAAGCCGATATCACCGATCGGGCAAGCGTCGAGACCGATCGTGCGCTCGAGCTTCGCACGCGAGACCGGGCCCGCAAGCTGATCTCCAAGATCGGTCAGGCACTGCTGCGTATCGAGAGTGGAACTTACGGTTTCTGCGAGGAAACCGGCGAACCGATCGGTCTGAAGCGTCTGGAAGCCCGGCCGATCGCGACCTTGTCGATCGAGGCGCAGGAGCGCCACGAGCGTATGGAGAAAGTCCATCGCGACGACTGAGCCCAATGGTGCAGGGATCACTCAGCCGGGCATATGTCTGATCAGAACGGCAGAAGAATGTCCATGAGCTGCTGACCGTAGCGTGGGGTCTGCAGATCGGTCATCTGGCCGCGACCGCCATAGGAAATCCGTGCTTCCGCCATGCGGTCATGGGTGATCGTGTTGTCGGCGGTGATGTCTTGCGGCCTGACGATCCCATTGACGTCCAGGATGCGAAGCTCGCTGTTGACGCGAACTTCCTGACGGGCGTTGACGACGAAATTGCCGTTGGGAAGCACCTGGGTGATGGTGCCGGCAAGGCGCAAGGTCATGGTTTCGGCCCGCTTGATCGTTCCGGTCGCGACATTGCTGTTGGTGCTGTTCGTAGACAATGATGCGGCGCCCAGGGCGGACTGGACGATCCTCTGCTTCAGGCCGAACAGATTGGGGATGCCCATCGACTCCGTTCCGGTGCGCGATCCGGTGCTGTTGTTCTCGAAATCGGCGTTGTCGGTGATATCGACCAGCACTGTGATCAGGTCGCCCACCTGGGCCGCGCGCTGATCGCGGAAGAATGCCCGGCTGCCGGGGCGCCACAAACTGGCAATTTCTGCTGGTGCGGGCTGAAGCGGCGGCGTCGGCATCGTGACCGGGCGGTAGTCTCGCGCCTGTGTGGGATCGGAGATCGCCGTCATACTGGGTGGTCGCCCCAGATCGGACAGGCGTGAGAGCGAGCCGCAGCCTGCCAACCCGGGCGATAAGACCAGAAGGAGAACCAGTCGCCGTGCGTTCACGATCAGCGCGCCTCCTGCGCGGGGGTGGGCGGTTGCGGCAAGTCGGATACCGACGTGTTCGAGGCGATTCGCGGCAATTGTCCAGCACCCAGACCGGGCTGGTTGGAGAAGACCGGGGCCGTGCCGGGATCGATGGCGACGTCCGACACAGCGACAACCGTTCCGATCAGGATCGCCCGTGTGGCACTGTTCATGACATGAATTCGGTCGCCGGTGCCCCCGCCTTCCAATGCTGTTCCGGCCGCGGTGAGCGCCAGGCCGCCACTGGACAGACGCAGCACGACCGGTCGCCCGCGCGTCACGAGCATCGGTCGCAGGAACTCGTCCTGCATCAATGACGCACCGGCTGGCATGGGTTGGCGCGTGACCAGACCGGCGATTTCCGCGATATCGGAGATCGGCGTTCCACGGAAGGCGGCCTTTCGAACTCGGGCGGGGGCAACGTCCGACGCGGTCACGACAGAGCCGGCGGGGAGCGCGTGCTGCAGAACGAGCGATTGCATCATCTGCTCGGCGCGACCGGTTACCCGGATCGTTCTTGTGTCCTCGTCCAAAGACATGAACTGAAGACTGGCCGAAAAGCGGCCGTTTTGGGGGTCGTAGTTCAGCCCTGCGACTGCCGGGGGCGTCGTGTTGTCTGCAGGAAGATCGATGGAAGCGAAGACACCCAGGCTTATATCGGTGTCCGGCGGCATCCCCGCCTCCGCCAGGGCAGGTTTCAGCGCCGCAACGATTTCTTCGCGCTGCACCGTTCGTGCCGGGCGTTGGATCGAAATGGCGTGGATGGTGGTGCCATCGGGCAACTGCACGCCGAATTGCGACGCGATGGCCTGGACCTGTGATGCAGGCACGATCTGGCGCTGACCCGGCGTCGGCGACGGGCCGATATCGCAGTCCTGACCGGGCAACAGGCCGGAGAAAAGGTCCGACAACTTGACCGATGCCCCGTGTGGCGTCGCCGCCGACCGGAGCGTTGCAGCCTCCGTGAGCGGAACGTTGGACAACATCGCCATTACCGCCATCATGGCGGCTGAAAGGTTTCGCTGCTTCATTTGAGGTTGGTCAGGGTCTGCATCATGTCGTCAGATGCGGTGATCACCTTGCTGTTCATCTCATAGGCACGCTGCGCGGTGATCAGGTCAGTAATCTCCGTCACCACGTTGACGTTCGAGCTTTCGACGAAGCCTTGCATCACGCTGCCGAATCCGGCGGCTCCCGGAGTGCCTGTGGTAGGGGCGCCGGATGCAGCCGTCTGCGTCAGGAGGTTGTCGCCTTTCGCATCCAGGCCGGTTTCGTTGGGAAATACGGCCAGCTGGATCTGACCTACCGTCTGTGCGGCGGTTTGCCCCGCCAGTGTCACCTGTACCTGGCCAGAAGCGTTGATCGACACGTTCTCGGCATTGGTCGGAACGGTAATGCCCGGTGCCACTGCGTAGCCGTCTGCGGTGACGATGGTGCCGTCCGCGGCGAGGGCGAAAGTGCCGTCGCGGGTGTAGGCCGTGTCGCCCGAGGGCATCGTCACCTGGAAGTAGCCATTGCCTTGGATGGCCATGTCCAGCGTGTTGCTGGTCTGTGTCAGGTTGCCCTGTTCGTTGATGCGGTAGATCGCCGCGGTTTTGACGCCGAGGCCGAGCTGTGCGCCAGACGGAACCACAGTTCCGCTATCCGAGCTGTTGGAGCCGACCCTGCGCAGGTCCTGGTACATCAGATCCTGGAACTCCGCGCGCCGCCGCTTGAAGCCAGTGGTGGTCATGTTGGCAATATTGTTGGAGATGGTTTCGACGTTGGTTTGCTGGGCCTGCATGCCCGTGCCGGCTATGTCGAGTGCGCGCATGGCTTCTTTCTCGATGTCTCGTGCGAGGCGTGATCAGGAGGACAGGGTCTGGCCGAGCTTGTCGATCGCGTTCTGACGACGCTGTGCTTCGGCCTCGACGAACTGAGACGAGAATTCGAATTCCCGCTGTGTTTGCAGCATGGTTGTCAGTTCGGCGATGCTCTGGACGTTGCTGCCTTCCGTCGCTCCTTGGGTGATTTTCGGCTGCGCCACCGGCGTGGTGCCGCTGCTGGTTGCATAAAGAGAACCGCCGATGGGCCTGACATCGGCCGGCGTGTCCGCTGTGACCACGGCGATCTGGCCGACTTGGCCGTTCTCCGTGGAAATGGTGCCGTCACCGGCGATTCGGATCTGCGTGTCCGACGGCGAAAGTCGGATCGGCTGACCGCCTGTGTCGAGTACCGCGTTTCCGGCGGGGTCGGACAGAACGCCGTCTTGGCCGAGGGAGAACCGTCCGGCGCGCGTCAGTCTCGTGCCTTGCGGGGTAGAAACCGTGAAATAACCATCGCCCGACAAAGCCACGTCGAGCGGATTTCCGGTGGGTAAGATCGTACCTTCGCGCTGGTCCAGATAGGTCGCGCGATCCTGCGTGTAGGCGTATGGGGTGCCGCCATGCGATGGCAGGGTGCCGTTTTGACGCGACAGGAAGTCGCTGAACAAGACGCGCTGTGCTTTGAAGCCGTCGGTGTTCGCGTTGGCGATATTGTTCGCGACGACTTCCATGGCGCGTTGCTGGGCGTCCATCCGGGACAGGGCGATATAGGTGGTGTTTTCCATCACGGACCCTCGGTAACGAGAGTCATTGTCGCGTGGAGGGCTGAACAAACCCTTAACGCCGAATCATTTCCGCTCTTAAGAGGGCCTTAACGATCATCGGTGCACACTTCGTTCGGGAGCCAGAAGGGCTGCTGCCGGAGTGGGATCGATGAGCGAAGCGGAACACAAGGATGAGGCTGGCAGTGGTGGGGGCGGCAAGAAGCGCCTCATCATCACAGCCGCCGCGGTGCTGCTCATCGGTGGCGGCGGTGCCGGTGCCTGGTTCGGCGGTCTGATCGGCCATGGCGGCCATTCCGCCAAGGCGAAGGCCGTCGCGGAAAAGCCGGTCCTGGTGGATCTGCCGGACATGATCTCGAACCTTGACACAGGTGGCCGCCGGGCCAGCTTCGTGAAACTGCATGTCAAATTGCAGGTGGATCATGCTGCGGATGTCGCCGCCATCACCGCGGCTGAACCCGAACTGGTCGATATTTTTCAGACCTATCTCCGCGAGATGCGTCCGGAGGAGTTGCGTGGCGGCGAGGGAACCTACAGGCTGCGCGAGGCCCTGATGAACCGTGTGGATGCCCGGCTGGCGCCGGTGCAGGTCTCCGACCTCCTGTTTACGCAGTTGCTCGTGCAATGAGTGGCGCGGATACCGACAGCGACGAGGATCTCGCCTCCGCCTGGGCCTCGTCCCTTGAGGAAGAGGCCGCGCCGGCCGGAGTGGAAGTCGCGCCGGATTCGACCCGTATTCTGAATCAGGCCGAAATCGACAGCCTGCTCGGTTTCGAGCAGGGACAATCGGATGACGTCGACAGCGACGGCATGAGGCGGATCATCAGTTCCGGGCTGATCTCTTATGAACGCCTGCCGATGCTGGAGATCGTCTTCGATCGCCTAGTGCGGATCATGTCGACCAGCCTGCGTAATTTCACCAACGACAACGTCGAAGTGTCGATCGACAACGTTGTATCGCTCCGTTTCGGCGATTATCTCGACTCGGTTCCTCTACCGGCGATGTTCGCGGTTTTCAAAGCGGAGGAGTGGGAAAATTACGGGTTGATGGTCATCGACTCGGCAATGATCTACTCGATCGTCGATGTTCTGCTTGGCGGCCGCCGTGGCACGGCGGCCATGCGGATCGAAGGGCGCCCGTATACGACCATCGAGCGTACGTTGGTGGAACGCCTCATTCGTGTCGTGCTGGCGGATCTGTCGACCAGCTTTGACCCACTCTGCGCGATCACGTTCCGCTTCGAGCGGCTCGAGGTGAATCCGCGTTTCGCCGCGATTTCCCGGTTGTCGAACGCGGCGGTGCTCGCACGCATGCATGTGGACATGGAGGATCGCGGCGGCCGGATGGATCTGGTGCTGCCCTACGCCACACTGGAGCCGGTACGTGAGCTGCTTTTGCAGCAATTCATGGGTGAGAAGTTTGGCCGCGATGCCATCTGGGAGACTCACCTAGCTGAAGAGCTGTGGAACACAGATATCGATCTCGACGTGGTTCTTGATGAACAGCACATGCGTTTATCGGACGTGCTGGACCTGAAGCCAGGAAGCCAGTTCATTCTCCGGCAGGGCCCCGAGGCGCCGGTGCAACTCAAATGTGGCCAAGTCGTGCTGTTCGAGGGGCGGGTCGGACGACGGAAGAATCGCGTCGCAGTCCGGATCGATCAGGTTACGGGTCACCCTTCCCATCCCAACGAACCGCTCGGCTCGAAACGAGGCTGACATGGGCTTCTTGTTGAACAATACGGAATTGTCCGTCGATGTCCTGCTGATGGTGATGCTGCTCGCGACCATGCTGGTGGCGTTCAGGCTGGAGCGGGCACTTGGTGTGCTCCGACGGGATCGGGCATCCCTGGAGAAGCTGGTTCAGAACTTCAACGACAGCACGGCGCAGGCCGAGAACGGCATTGAGAAACTGCAAGCTGCCGCGCAATCGACGGGGCGGGACATCGCGCGTCACATCGATCAGGCGCGGCGCCTGGAATCGGATTTGCAGTTCCTGATCTCTCGGGCGGAAAAGATGGCCGACCAGGTAGAAGCCGGTCTGACCTCGAGCAAGCGGATTTCATCGGCGGAAGCGAGATCGTCGACGGATAGTCTGTCTCCAAAACCGTCCTTCAGCCTGTCCAGCACCTTGGGCGCAGCCGAGGCGGAAGCAAAGCCACGCAGCCAGGCGGAAAAGGATCTGCTGCTGGCTCTTCGGGCAGTGCGTTGATCATGGCGCGTCTGTCCTGGCAGCGTGCGCTGCTTCCCGCCACCATCGCCGTCATGTTCGTGGCGCTTACAGAGCGCGCTGGGACCTTGGCGAGGGCGGCGACAGAAGCCAAGCCGTCCCCGGCGGCGCTGGCCTCACCGCTATCGCAAAATCCCGCTCCGAAGATCGTGGGCGCCAAGGTTTCCGCTGCTGCCACCGCACCGACTGCCGTGGACGAAACGAATGCCCTGGCCGATCTGAAGCGCCGCCGCGAGGCGCTGGACAAGCGCTCGGCAGCCCTCGACGAGCGGGCGGAACTGCTGGCTGCGGCGGAGCAGAAACTCCAGGCGCGGCTCGATCAGCTCGGGGCGTTGCAGATGCGGCTCGAGCAAACCGAACAACAGCGCAAGGTGCGCGCCAATGCGAATTGGACCGGTTTGGTGAAGACCTACGAGGCGATGAAGCCGGACGATGCGGCCGCTATCTTCAACGTGCTCGATATGGACGTGCTGCTCGAAGTTCTGGATCGCATGGACGATCGCAAGGAAGCCGGGGTGCTGGCGGCAATGTTGCCGGAGCGTGCCCGGCAGGCGACGCAGATGCTGGCGCGCAAGCGTCTCAAGGAGAATGCGGATGCTCCCCAGGTGGTCGGTCAACATGGATAGGAAAGACATCCAGCGGCAGCGGATCAACACCGCCGCTGCAACGACGATCCCGTGCGAAGGGCTCAAGATGGGTTCGACAAATCTGGCAGACAGGCTGGCCGAGCGGAAAGCGGCCTATACCGACCCTGAATCCGTCGCCGTTGCAGAGATCGTGATGTCGGTCCTGTCCACGATGAGTGGCGACATGGGCCCGCGCGAGGCGGCGTTGCTGCACGAAATCAACACGCTTGGCATGGCAGTGGCTACCGCGCGTGAGGAGATCGCGGCCTTACATGTGGATGACATCATGATCAGCCACATTCCGTGTGCCACGGACGAGCTCGACGCGATCGTCGCGCATACCGCAGCTGCCACCGAGTCAATCCTGGAGGTCTGCGAGACGCTCGATATGCTCGGTGCCGGGCTGGAAGGCGAGGCAGGGGCAGATCTGCAGATGGCGACCGGCCGGATCTACGAAGCCTGCAGCTTCCAGGACATCACCGGTCAGCGGATCACGAAAGTCGTTGCGACGTTGAAGACGATCGAAAGCACGATCGCGCGTATCAGCAGCACGTTCGGGCATCCGCAATCGACCGTCGAGGTCGAACTGTCTTCCAAGCCGAAAGGTGTGTCTTTGTTGAACGGTCCGCAGCTTCCGGGTGCCGCAATGGATCAGGCGGATATCGACAGATTACTGGCCAGTTTCGATTGATGCGACGCGTCTGCATCCTCCTCGCCAGCTTGTTCTGTGCTGTAGGAAGTGCTTCCGCGGCGGTGGGGACGGATCAACCCGTCGTCGCGCATGGCTCCGGGGATATTTCCGTTCCGCCGGGTCGGCTGGTGTTCGTGACCCGAAGCGACGAACCCGTTTCCCTGTCGCGGGTCGGCGATGAACTGACGCTGACGCCGGCACTGGGTTTGCTGGACCGAAAAGCGGCGGCGGGATCCGGGGCGCTGACGGTCAGATCGTCGCGGGGCCATACGGTGATACGGCTGCGTCGCGCGGCGGTCGTTCGACCGGTGCAATCGCCGGGGCGATACGTGCTGGAAATCAGGCCGCCCGACACCGAGCCGATCCTTGCTACCGGGAAACAGCCGGAGACGGTGTCCGCATCTCCCGCGACGGGCGGCGTGCTGCCTGGCTTGCCGTCACCGATGATTGCCGTCGTGGATCAACCGGGACCGGGCATACCGTCCTCGAACCTTGTCAGGTCGCCTTCCTCCGCGATGACACCGGGCGTATCGGCTGTGATGCCAGTAGGTACCAGCCCGGTTTCGATCGAGGCAGCGCTGATCCCGCCTGCGTCGAACGAAGCCGCCGAGTTGTTGCTTCCGTTCGGCCGAACGGTCGGTGCCGCTGTGTTTCGCCGTGCCGGACGATTGGAGGTCGTGTTCGACAGCCGGAAGCCGATCGACCTGTCGGCTTCGTCCGGTGATCCGGTGTTTCAGCAGGCGCGGCTGACGCTGTTGCCGGCCGGCACGCTTCTCGACATGCCGTGCGAGGCATCCAGTCCGATTTCCCTGCGCAAGGTGGAAGCTGGCTGGTTGTTGACCAGACGCACGGGCAAAGCCGAACCGGTTGTACCCGCGGCGATGCAGGACGGGTTGGATTTCGCTCTTTCCGATGTAGGCGACGTGCTGACCATCGCCGATCCGGCTGGGGGTGGGGATCTGCTTGTGGGAACCGTGCGCGGCGATAGCCATGCCGTGACGGCGATCGGACGTTCGCCGGGTTACCGTCTGGTTCCGAGCCTCTTGGGCGTGGTGGTGGAGCGGCTGGCGGATCGTGTCGAGTTACGGCCGCATGCAGCGGGCCTTCACTTGTTCGATCCGTTCGCTCCGGCGGGTGGTTACCAGGTCGATCCTGCGTCGTCCTTCTCCCGTGCGGTTGAGCTGGCGCAGGTCGATCGTGGTGAACAATGGCGGCGCTACAAATCCTTTCTGGCCACCAGTGCGGCTCTCCCGGCCGCGGCGCGTCGTGGCGCGCGGCTGGATGCTGCACGTGCTGCCCTCGCACTCGGTTTCGGCATCGAGACACGACGGCTCGCCGACATCGCCGATCAGGATGCCCCGGGCGCTTCTGATCGGGCGACCAGCGCGTTCCTGATCGGTGCGGGCGCATTTCTGGCGGGCGATCCGGATGCAGCGCGCTTGCTGGCCGATCCTGCGATCGGCAACAGCGACGAGGCCGCTTTGTGGCGAGGGCTGGCGATTGCCCGGGAGACGCCGTCGGATAAGCCGGCGCTGCGTTCGATCCGGGATTTCTGGCGTCTTCTCGGGGCGTATCCCGCGACTTTGCGGCAGCGAGTTCAGGGCGATGCGGCGCTCGCGCTCGCCCGAAGTGGTGACGAGACCGCGCGGACACTGGTGTCGGAACTGCCCGATCAGGGTGGCAAGATCGGGCTGGCGCGGGCGATCGTGAGCGAAGGCGTCGATGGCGACAAGCCGGCCCTGGCTTCGCTGGACAGGTTGTTCGCCGATCGCGACCCGGATGTCTCGTTATCGGCGGCGCTGGACGCGATCGATCTGCGTCTGCACGACCACCTGATCGGTCCGGGCGAGGCAGCGAAACGCACCGAGGCCCTGATCTATGACGGGCGCATGGCCGGGCGGGAAGCCGATGTGGCCATTCGGGCTGCCCGGTTGAGAGCGGAGAACCGGGAATTCGCGAAAGCGATCGCGATCCTACGCGAGCAGGATGCCGGCGACGTTTCGCCCCAGATCAAACGGTTGGCAGGAGAGATCATGGTGCAGGCGGCCGGTGCCGGCACCGGAAGCGACGCTGCCGCCGGCGGGAAGAGCGGAGGCGATGCGGGCGATGTTCTCGGCGCAGTGGCGCTTCTGCAGAAGAACCAGGATTTGTTGCCGCAGGATCTCGACCGCGTCGCCTTGACGACTCGGCTTGCGGACCGCCTCGCCGCATTGGATCTGCCTGGCCAGGCGACGCATTTCCTCCAGCAGGCGTTCGAACAGTCTCCGCCCGGCAAGGACAAGGCGACGCTGGGGCTGGCGCTGAGCCAGTCCTTGCTGGAGCAGGACGACCCCAAGGCGGCTGCTTCAATCCTGTCCTCCGTGCCGGATGATGCTCTGCCGGCAGCGGCGCAGGAGCGGCGCACGATGCTGCACGCCAGGATACTGCAGGCACAAGGCGATCGGGGTGGTGCGGTCGCCGCTCTGACGAGCCTCCAGGATGCGGATGCATTGACGTTGAAGGCGTCCATGCTGGGCGACAACAAGGATTGGCAGGGAGAGGCCGATGCGCTTTCGGCGCTGCTGTCCCTCAGGATGCCCAAGGGGCCGGACGGAAAGGTGCTGGATTCGGATGGCGAAGACCTTGTGCTGCGTCTGGCCGGCGCCTTGTCTCGTGCCGGCCATCTCGATGCCTTGAAGCAACTCGACCAGACGTGGTCGGCGTCGTTCGCCGATCAACCGAAACGCGACATGCTGGGTCTGCTCGCTGCGCCCGACGTCACCTCGATCGCCGATCTGCCGCGTTCCGCCGGCGATCTCAGTGCGGCGCGCTCGGCATTGAAAGGGCTGGGGGGTGGGGCGAGCTGATGACGGAGCGACCCGCGCCGGGCTGCCATGCTCGGTTTTGGCAAAGTTTTCTCGCCAAAACTGCGATTTATGCTTGCGTTGGGGGGGAGATGGACCTATCACCCGCCGCCTTGGCCCAAGGGGGCGCTCCTGCCCAACAGGCTGTCTACTGGTTTGGGGGTACGTGATGAACGCACTTGCTCAACTGGGGATGGTTTCGGATTCTCCGAGCAATATCCAGATGTCTTCCGCTTCTTCGGCTGTCGTGCCGGAGGAATCCAAGGATTATTTCGTCGAGAAGGACGGCATGAAGTTTGCGGGAACGCATCTTCTGGTCGACCTGTGGGACGCGACGAATCTCGGTGATCCCGATCTGATCGATCGCACCCTGTGCGAGGCGGCCGTCACTGCCGGCGCCACGATCCTGCATAGCCACTTCCACCATTTCTCTCCGAATGGTGGCGTGTCCGGCGTCGTCGTGCTGGCCGAAAGCCACATCTCGATCCACACCTGGCCGGAGCGCAATTTCGCGGCCGTGGACATCTTCATGTGCGGCGCGTGCGATCCGCATCTGGCGATCCCTGTGATGCAGCGCACCTTCAAAGCCGCGCGCGTCGAGTGCGACGAGCAGCGTCGCGGCCGCGTCTTCTGACGCTGCGGACGCAGAGCCGTTATGAGGGAGGCCGGGCCAGTCCCGGCCTTTTTCTTGTTTAGGTCCATACCGAACGCACGAGGATTGGGATCGATGAGCGAGCCGACCTGGATCAACGAGACGCTTTATCCCGGCTGGGGCCAGCGCTTCAGCGTGAAACAGGAGCTCGCTCGCGTGACGAGCGACTTCCAGGACATCGTGGTGTTCGAGAGCGAGCATCATGGCCGTGTCCTGGTGCTCGACGGTGCCATCCAGATCACCGAGGGCGACGAATTCGTTTACCAGGAGATGCTGGCGCATGTGCCTCTGCTGACGCATGGTGCTGCGCGTAACGTGCTGATCATCGGCGCTGGCGATGGCGGCGTGCTACGGCGCGTTCTGCAGCACAAGGGCGTCGAGCGCGCCGTGATGGTCGAGATCGACGGCGAAGTCATTCGTCTGTCCAAGGAGTTCCTGCCGAACATCGCCGGCGATGCCTGGACCCATCCACGCGCCGAGGTGATCGTCGGCGACGGTATCGACTATGTTCGCAAGGCGGCCGATGCGTCGTTCGACGTGATCATCGTCGACAGCACCGATCCGATCGGCGTGGGCGACGTTCTCTTCACCGACGAGTTCTACCAGAACTGCGCGCGCATCCTGACCACCGACGGTCTGATCGTGAACCAGTGCGGCGTGCCGTTCATGCAGGCGGAAGAGCTGCACCAGACCAGCCTGCGTCGCGCACGCTTCTTTCCGCGTGTTTCGGCCTATGTCGCCGCCGTGCCGACCTATGTCGGTGGTTTCATGACCTTGGGCATCGCCGGCAAGGGCGAGGCGCTGGCGCGTCCCGTTCCGGCAGCGACGATCGCCGCGCGTGCCGAAGAGGCGGGGATCGCGGGCAGGACCGAATATTGGACTCCCGAAATCCAGGCCGGCTCGTTCAATCTGCCTCCCTATATCGCGCGCCACCTGCCGAAAGCTGGCCAGTCCTGACCCTGTCTGCGTTGTAACCTCGCCCTTCCGGAACGGAAGGGCGGGTCGCGGCGTCTTCCTCGGTGGTCCGGACGACGATGTCCGGTCATCCCGCGGGGTTCGCACGATGTTCCGATCCAAAGCTCGAATCGCTCTGGCTGGCGCCGCCGTCAGCCTGCCACTCGTTCTGTCCGCCTGCGCGACCCCGCAGGAGCTGGTGCAGGACAAGGAGAACCGGCTCGTCGCCGCCGGGTTCATCGCCCGCCCGGCCGACACGCCACAGCGGCAGACCATGCTGCAGAAGCTGCCGCCGCATAAGTTCGAGATGCGTCAGGTGGGCGACCACTACGTCTATCTGTATGCCGATCCGCTCGTCTGCGGCTGTCTCTATGTCGGCTCCGAGCAGGCCTACGGCCGCTACAAGCAGATGATGTTCCAGCAGCATCTGGCCGACGAGCAGCAGATGACGGCGCAGCTTTATTCCGATCCCGCTTGGGATTTCGGCGGCTGGGGCGGTCCGTTCGGTCCCGGGTTCGGCCCTGGTTTCGGCCCCTACTTCTACTGAGGGGGCGGCGGCTCTACGGTGTATTCGAGCCAGAACGAGGGGTAGTCTTTATGCCGGATCTGATGCGGACGTCGCTGACCACCATCGACGGCGGGGACGCGTCCTTGTCGGATTATGCCGGCAAGGTGCTGCTGGTGGTGAATGTCGCGTCCAAGTGCGGGCTGACGCCGCAGTACGAGGCGCTCGAACACCTCTACCGCCGTGAGCGCGATCGAGGGCTGGTGATCCTTGGCTTTCCCTGCAACCAGTTCCGCGAGCAGGAACCGGGCAGCGACGCGGAGATCGCCGCGTTCTGCTCGACCACCTATGGCGTGACGTTTCCGATGTTCTCGCGCATCGATGTCAACGGGCCGGGGCGTCATCCTCTGTATCGCGCCCTGCTGGCGGCGGCGCCGGAGCCAATCGAAAGCGAGGATGGCGGGATGCGTGTGCGCTTGGCGAAGCATGGCGTCGCCGTCGATTCGGCGGAGATCATGTGGAATTTCGAGAAGTTCCTGATCGGCCGCGACGGACGCGTGGTCGCACGGTTCGCCCCGGATATCACCGTGGACGATCCCGTGCTGGCCGGTGCGATCGAGAAGGCGCTCTCGGCATGAACGCGACCGATTGCCTGCTGGAGCGCAGCTCGACCAATGCGCTCCGCGAGCCTGCGCCGGCGGGCGAGGTCCTGGACCGTATCCTCGGATGTGCTCTCCGCGCACCGGATCATGGCAAGCTTCGGCCCTGGCGCTTCATCCTGGTGCGCGGCGACGCCATCGAAACGCTCGCGGACATTTCGGCGGATGCGTTTCGGCGTCGCGAGCCGGACGCATCGCCGGACGCCGTTTCGAAGCAGCGCGGCAAGATGCTGCGCGCGCCTCTGCTTGTCGCCCTGGTGGCGCGGATTACGCCGGGCCACAAGATTCCCGAGGATGAACAGCTGATGTCGGCGGCCGCGGCCAGCATGAACATTCTCAATGCCATTCATGCGGAGGGATTCGCGGGGATCTGGATCACCGGTGCCAATGCCTACGATCCGGCCATGCCTGCAGCTCTCGGGATCGGCGCGCCGGAGCGACTGATCGGCTACCTCTTCATCGGCACGCCGAAAGAGGCCGAGCGTGTCGTTGCCCGGCCCTCCCTGTCCGATCACGTCTCGGAATGGACCGGCGTTTCCGCCGGCCCGTGACGCGGATTAGTTCGTCACCAGCGTCCACACACCGTTGGTCTTCTTGAAGGCGAGGGTGGCGGTGTTGGTGCCGCCCTTGCTCTGTGCCGTTACGGCGCAGGAATAGATGCCGTTCTCCTTGGGCGTGCAGTCGGCGCCGGTGACGGCGAAGTTGTTGACGTCGTAGGGGCCCTTGAGCAGGCCGAGCGAATTGTCGGACGCGTTCTTGTTGGCCTGCTCCATTTTCGCGGTCACGACCTGCTGGATATCGGACTTGGTGGGTGCGCCCGCCTGCCCGCAGGCCGCGGCGACCAGCGGCAGCGCTAGCACGAGATGAGCGGGCTTGAACGAGGCAGCATTGAAAATGGATCGCACGTCGTTTCTCCGTTGCGGGCCGGTTCGGCCCTTGCGGATGAACAACGAACGAGTGCGCGCGCGGTTCAGCGGAGCGGGTTGATCGCGCGCCGGATCGCCGCCAGCAGCGCCGGCTCGTCATAGGGCTTGGCCAGCAGCACGGCGCCGGCGAACGGCCCCGTCAGCTCGGCTTCGAAGGCGGTGTCGCCGGTCGCGAAAACGAGGCCGATCGACGGGTCGGTTTCCAGTGCCGTGCGAGCCAGCGTCGCGCCGCCGACGCCGGGCAGGCCGAGATCGGTCGCCAGCACGTCGAACCGGTCGCGTCGCAGCAGATCGATCGCCGCTTCGGCGCTGCTGGCCTGGGCCACGACATGCCCGTGCGACGTCAGCAACTCGGCGCTGGTGTCGCGGATCAGTACGTCGTCCTCGACCAGCAGCACGCGCAGGCGGCGCCTGACGCCGGCGGAATCGCTCCCGTTCTGGTCGCGATTGCTCAGCACCTGGCGCAGCTTCCGGGCCAGAGACTCCGCCGTGTAGGGCTTGGACAGGAGGTCGATGCCGTCTTCCAGCTTGCCGCCGTGCAGAAGCGCGTCCTCGGTGTAGCCGGAGGTGAACAGGACCGCGAGGCCGGGAATGCGCTCCCGGGCGCGGGCGGCGAGTTCCGGGCCGCGCATTTCGCCCGGCATCACCACGTCGGTGAATAGCAGGTCGATCCGCACGCCGCTTTCCAGCACGTTCATCGCGCTGGCGGCGTCCTTGGCCTTCAGCACGCGGTAGCCGAGCTCGACCAGCATGGAGACCACCGTGTCGCGCACGCCTTCGTTGTCTTCCGCGACCAGGATCGTCTCGTTGCCGCCGGCGACGACGGGTGTGTGTTCCGGCTCCAGCAGCGGCGGTTCGTGTTCCATCGTGCGCGGCAGGAACAGGTGGATGGTGGTGCCCTGAGCCGGTGCGCTGTCGATGCGGATATGGCCGCCGGACTGGTGCACGAAGCCGTAGACCATCGACAGGCCGAGGCCGGTGCCCTTGCCTTCCGGCTTGGTCGAGAAGAACGGCTCGAACACCTGCTCGATGATCTCGCGGCTCATTCCATGGCCGGTATCGGTCACGGACACGTCCACGTAGTGGCCGGGCGTGGCGTCGCCGTGACGGTGGCAATAGCTGTCGTCGAGGATCGCGTTGGTGGCGTCGATCGACAGGCGGCCGCGACCGTTCATGGCGTCGCGGGCGTTGATGGCGAGGTTCAGTAGCGCGTTTTCAAGTTGGGTCGGGTCGATCATGGTGGACCACAGCCCGGCGCCGACGCGCGTCTCGATCTCGACCGCCTCGCCGAGCGAGCGGCGGAACATGTCGTCCATGCCGGCGATCAGCCGTTCCACCCGCACCACTTTCGGCTCCAGCGGCTGGCGCCGGCTGAAGGCGAGCAGTTGCGAGGAGAGCTTGGCGCCGCGCGCGACGCCGGCGAGCGCATTGGCGATGCGCCGTTCCGCACGCGGCATGCCGGCGACGTCGCGGCTCAACAGGTGGAGATTGCCGCCGATGACCTGGAGCAGGTTGTTGAAATCGTGCGCCACGCCGCCGGTGAGCTTGCCGATCGCCTCCATCTTCTGCGCCTGACGCAGGCGTGCCTCGGCGATCTCGCGTTCGGCGAGGGCGGCGGTGACCTGTTGTTCCAGCGCCTGGGCGCGGTGGCGCTCCTCGGCCAGCACGCGTGCGGTGGACAGAAGGGCGGAAAGCTGGCCCGCGACCAGTTCGGAGAAGCGCCGCGCGTCGGCATCGACGGCGATATGGCGGTTCTTAGCCATCACCAGCACGCCGACAACGTCATGGCCGGCCAGCAGCGGCAGGATCACGGTGAGCCGGTTGGCGAAAGACGGCGGATCGATCAGGAAGCCGGCTTGCAGCGTTTCCACCGGGCCGCCCGCGGCCACGCGTGCCACGGCCTGGAGGCGTGAATCCTCCGCCGGTTCGGTTCCGGACGGGATCTCGGCGATCGCAGGATCGGGTCTGCCGCCATGGGTGGCTTCGAGACGGAAATGGCCCTGCCTGTTCTGAAGATAGACCAGGGCGTAAGGCACGTCCGGTCCGCGTTTCTCGGTCAGAACCGACACGAAGGCGCGCGCGGCATCGGCGGCGGTCTCGATTCCGGCGCGCAGGGACAGGTCGCGCAGGATCATCAGACGGCGCTCGTCCAGCACGCGTCTGGTCTGGTCCACGACGATGCAGAACACGCCCTCGATCCGGCCGTCGCTGGTGCGGATGGGGTTGTAGGACACGTCGAAGAACGTGTCCTCCAGGAAGCCGTGGCGGAGCTGGCGGAACAGCATCGCTTCGCGGTCGTAGGTGCGGCCGGTGCGCTGCACGCCGCGCAGCAACGGCTCCAGCGAACCCCAGAGCGCCGCCCAGCCTTCGCGCGCCGGCCGGCCCAGGGCGCGCGGATGGTTCTCGCCGATCGCTGCGCGATAGGCGTCGTTGTAGAAGGCGATCAGCTCCTCGCCCCAGAACAGGCAGATCTGGGAGCGCGAGGTGAGCAGCAGACCGAGCGTCGACTTGAGCGCTTCCGGCCAGTGTTCCGGGGTGCCGAGGGGGCTGTCGCGCCAGTCCATCGCCTGGAGGAGCCGCCCGCATTCTGTCTGCGGCGTCAGGAAATCCGTGCTCGACCAGCTGCCGGCCGCTGCGGAAGGCTCCGCATGGCGGGATGACGGCGGGGAAGACGACGGGGACGGTTCCGGGAAGGAAACCGTGTCGGGCGTCGTCGATGATGGAAGCTCGGTCACCCTGGTTCCGTCGTTCGGTCTCACCGGTGGAGCATAAAGCGGGGAGGGTGGCAACGAAATCTCCCCGCATCGGCGTTTCGCCGATGCCATCGGCGAAACGCTGAACCGATTTGTCCGTCCTGGGCGATACGCAGCTGGAACTCGTCCGGTTCCGCACCGATCCTCCCGCCTTCGCTCGACAGTTCAGGGAGTTCCAGGTTCATGCAGCGCATCGCCATCGTCGGCGCAGGCAAGATCGGCGGCATGATCGCCGCCATGCTGTCGGCCAGCCAGTCCTACGACGTCACCGTGCTCGACCGCGATCAGGCCCAGCTCGACCGGCTGCGCGGCGCCCATCCGGTGAGCCGCGTGCGTGTGGACATCGATGACGAGGCGGCGCTCGCGGCGGCGCTTTCCGGCATGAAGGCGGTGCTGAATGCAGGCCCGTTCCAGCTCACCACCCGCATCGCCCGTGCGGCGCGTGCGGTCGGCGCGCACTACCTCGATCTGACCGAGGACGTGGCCAGCACCCGCGTGGTACGCGGCCTGGCGGACGGCGCGCCGAGCGCGTTCATTCCGCAATGCGGCCTGGCGCCGGGCTTCATCACCATCGTCGCGCACGACCTGGCGCAGCGCTTCGACACGCTGCACGACGTGCGCATGCGCGTGGGCGCCCTGCCGCAATTCCCGACCAACGCGCTCGGCTACAACCTGACCTGGAGCACGGACGGGGTCATCAACGAGTATTGCGAACCCTGCGAGGCGATCGTCGACGGGCGCATCCAGCAGACCATGCCGCTCGAGGAGCTGGAGAATTTCGCGCTGGACGGCATCGCCTACGAGGCGTTCAACACCTCCGGCGGTCTCGGCTCGATGTGCGAGACGCTACTGGGCCGGGTGCGGAACCTGAACTACCGCACCATCCGCTACCCGGGTCATGCGGCGATCATGAAGACCCTCCTGAACGATCTCGGTCTTCGCGACCGGCGTCCGCTGCTGAAGGAGATCTTCGAGACCGCGATCCCGGTGACCATGCAGGACGTGGTGATCGTGTTCGTGACCGTCACCGGCATGCGCGACGGGCGCCTGATGCAGGAAAGCTACGCCAACCATGTCCGCGCCGGCATGATCGATGGCGTGCCGTGCTCTGCGATCCAGATCACCACCGCGTCCGGCATCTGCGCCGTGCTCGACCTGCTGATGGAGGGCAGCCTGCCGGAGAAGGGCTTCGTCCGTCAGGAGGAGATCGCGCTCGACGCGTTCCTCGGCAACCGCTTCGGCCGCAACTACGTCACCGCCTGAACCGAGCGAAAGGGTTTTCCCATGGCACAGCATGACAGCATGGCGGCCGAGGCCGGCGCGATCCTCGGCGGGTTCGGCATCGCTGCGTCGATCCTGCAGGCCGACGGCGTCGGCACGATCGACGCGCGCTCGCCGCTGACCGGCGAGATCACCGCGCGCTTGGCGACCGAGACCGCCGAGACGGTAGCGGCGAAGATCGAGCGTGCGCACGAGGCGTTCCTCGCATGGCGCGTCCTGCCTGCCCCGCGACGCGGCGAACTGGTGCGTCTGCTGGGCGAGGAACTGCGCGCGAACAAGGACGCGCTCGGCCGTCTGGTGACGCTCGAAGCCGGCAAGATCGGCTCCGAGGGGCTCGGCGAAGTGCAGGAGATGATCGACATCTGCGACTTCGCCGTCGGCCTGTCGCGCCAGCTCTACGGTCTGACCATCGCCACCGAGCGTCCCTCGCACCGGATGATGGAAAGCTGGCATCCGCTCGGCGTGGTCGGCATCATTTCCGCCTTCAACTTCCCGGTCGCGGTGTGGTGCTGGAACGCCGCGCTGGCGCTGGTCTGCGGCGACCCGGTGCTGTGGAAGCCGTCTGAAAAGACGCCGCTGACCGCGATCGCCGTGCAGGCCCTGGTGGAGCGCGCGATAGCCCGGTTCGGAGCCGACGCGCCGGCCGGCCTGTCGCAGCTTCTGATCGGCGGCCGCGAGATCGGCGAGGCGCTGGTGGATCATCCGAAGGTGGCGCTGCTCTCGGCCACCGGCTCCACCGCCATGGGCCGTGCCGTGGCGCCGCGTCTGGCGGCGCGGTTCGCCCGCCAGATCCTGGAACTGGGCGGCAACAACGCCGCCATCGTCGCCCCCAGCGCCGATCTCGATCTGGCGCTGCGCGGCGTCGCCTTCGCCGCCATGGGCACGGCCGGGCAGCGCTGCACCACGCTGCGCCGCTTGTTCGTGCACGACAGCGTGCATGACGCGTTCGTGGCGCGCCTGAAGGCGGCCTATGCCTCGGTGAAGGTGGGCGATCCGCGCGAGGGCGACACGCTGGTCGGCCCGCTGATCGACCGCGCCGCGTTCGACGGCATGCAGGCGGCGCTGGCCGAAGCACGCGCGGCGGGGGGTGTCGTGAGCGGCGGCGAGCGCGTCCCGGTGTCAGGCGAGGACTCGTTCTATGTCCGCCCGGCGCTGGTGGAGATCCCGACGAATGCTGGCCAACCCGAGGTGGTGCGCCGCGAGACCTTCGCGCCGATCCTCTACGTGATGCGCTACGGCGCGCTGGCCGATGCGATCGCGCTGCAGAACGACGTCGGCGCCGGGCTCAGCTCGTCGATCTTCACGCTGGATCTGCGCGAGGCCGAACTGTTCGTCTCGGCGCAGGGGTCGGATTGCGGCATCGCCAACGTCAATATCGGCCCGTCCGGCGCCGAGATCGGTGGGGCGTTCGGCGGTGAGAAGGAGACCGGCGGCGGCCGCGAGAGCGGTTCGGACAGCTGGCGGGCTTATATGCGTCGCGCGACCAACACGGTGAACTACGGCACCTCCCTGCCGTTGGCGCAGGGGGTCGTGTTCGAGGTGTGAGCCAAATCCCCTGGGAAAGGGGAAAGGCCATGACTGGAAACTTCGATCTGGACCGGTTCGTGCGAGCGCAGGAACCGGTGATCGAGCAGGTGGAGCGCGAACTGGCCGAGGGCCGCAAGCGCACGCACTGGATGTGGTTCGTGTTTCCGCAGCTACGCGGGCTCGGCCACAGCGCCACGGCACAGCTCTACGCCCTGGACGGCGGCGCGGAAGCGGAAGCGTTTCTGCGCCATCCCGTTCTGGGGCCGCGTCTTCGGGCATGCACCGATCTGGTGCTGACGGCCAGACCGGCGTCCATTACCGATATGTTCGGCTATCCGGACGACATGAAGTTCCATTCCTGCATGACGCTGTTCGCGGCGCTGCCTGGGCAGCCGGACGGTTTTCGCTCGGCGCTGACGGCGTTCTTCGATGGCAGGGCGGACCAGAACACGTTGCGCCTGCTGCGTGGGTGAGCAACGCATGAGCCGCAGTCTCGAAAGTCTCGGTCCGTGGTGAGCTCGCGAGGGTGCGCCACGCGACCGCCGTTAGGCAGTTTGCAATGTTTCGCTACGCAATAATGGCAGGCACGACATTGCGCCATGGTCGTGATCGCCACAGAGTTCGCTGAATTCGTCCGTATGCGGCGATCAACAGCATGGCCGTTTCGTCGAAAGATCCGATCTCCGACCGGCCGGATTGCTGACCATCGTCGCGCATGGTTCAGCTGAAAGCCAGGTATTCGTCCTTGAAATTGCTGCTGACCCAGGATCCGTGCCGCGGACCGGTTTTCGGAATGACCGCGAACGGGTTCAACTATCAGTGGCTCGACGGGCTGCTTCGTACCGGCTTCGAGAGCGCCGGATGGTCGGTGAGCCTCGCTGCCCCGATCGCCGCGGGCGGTGATTTCGATGCGGAGCCCGTCGCCGTCGCCCTGTCCCTCGAGCGCGACCCCGCCGGCTGGGCCAGCCTGTCCGGAATCCGGGATGACACGCCGCAGGCCGAGACTCTCGATCGCGTCCTCGATGCGCAGTTCGGAGAGCCATGGCCCGATCTGTTGATCGGCTACGAGTTGCCGCCGTGGCTGGCGCGATGGGCGCATCGCCGGCAGATCCCGTTTGCCAGCATCGGTCCGGCAGCACAGCGCTTCCTGCCGGATCTGCTCGTGGAACTGCAGACCTCTTCCGTCGCGCTCGCCGGTGTGGCCGCCCGGCTGGCGGTGGATCAGGCGGAACTGGATCATGCCGCCGCCCGCTTCGGCGCCACCCGCCGCGCCCGCCACCATCTGCCATTGTTCGATTCCGGTCGGCTCGGTCTGGTGGTCGGGCAGATGGCGGTGGACGCCTCGCTCATCAGCGATGGCCGCTTCGCCCGTCTCGACGATCATATTGACCGGATCCGCCATCTCGCCGACGGACTCGACGCCGTGCTGATCAGCCCGCACCCGTACGAAGCCGATCGCACGCCATTGCATCGGCTTGCGGACGCGTTGCCGCGTGCCTGCCTCACCACCATCGGCACCTACGACCTCCTGAGCGCGGCATCCGTCACCGATGTGATCAGTCTGTCCTCCTCCGTACTAACGGAGGCGCCTTTGTTCGGTGCCCGTGCCCATCGCCTGATCGAGAGCGACAGGAGCCGCTGCTATGCCGCGCTCGGTCATGAAGCGTCGGTGCTGTCGCTGGACCAGCTGCAGCGTGCCCTGGCCGCCTTCGTGCGTGGCGACCATGACGTGGCGACCCCGGGCAACGTCATTCCGACCGTGGGCGCTCCTTTCCGCGAGGCGATCGACCATCAGTGGGGCCTGGACCACGTGTCGCTGCCGTCGCAGTTGCGGATCGGCGAGACATTGCAGGCCCGGCATACCGACATGCCGGATTCCCTGTCTGCGGCGAGCCTCGTCGCGAACTGGTGGGGCGCCGACGGGCACTACAACTGGTCGTCCGCCGAGGAGGCCGTGTTGCATCTGCGCGCCAATCACTGCGCCGGCCGCACGTTGCTGGTGCGGCTCTGCGTGCCGGCGCATGCAACGGGGCCCGTCACGATCACCCTGTGCGCCGGCAGCAGCGAAACCAGGGCGGAGATGTTGCCCGGGACCGAGCAGGTGCTGGCCCTGGCGATCACCCAGGACATGCTGCTGGGAGGGACCTTGCTGGACGTGCGGTTGCGTTGCGATCGTCTCACCCGGCCGGACGCCGAGAATCCCGACAGGCGCGGCCTGGGGCTCGGCTTGCGCGATATCGCTATCGTGCCGGACGAGGCCGGTTCGCAGGGAAACGCCTCGTGCTGAACTGACGAGGCATGTGATAAGCCCTCATCGCTGGCCTTCGAGCCGGTGCGGCTCTTCACGATCAGGTCTTCGCTCGTCGTATCGGTATGCCGAAAGCCCAGAGCGGCTGGTAGGGAGCGTTCGTGGGTGGGGGGTTGCGCGGGCCGCCGCGAAAGCGGTCGGGATCGATCGTATCGTCGGTTGGTCTTCAGCGTCGTTTGCGGCGGGCGCGGTCGAACAGGATGCCGGCGGTCAGCAGATAGACCATGGCCCCGGCGAGGGTGACGGCGGTCCAGACCGGAAACGCGACCGTCCCGTGCGGTGCCGCGCGCCATTCCAGCAATTCCTGCCCGAAAACGAGACCGTTGAGCGCGACGACGACAAGGCCGATCCAGAGCGGGGTCGAGGGTTTCATGGCGCGGAGTTTAGGGGGCGGTGCAGGTGGAGACCAGCATTGCGGTTGATCGCTGTTGCCGACCGTCCGATCAAGGCGTGACCATCGGGGCAAGGCCGGTGATAGGGAGTGTGTGACGATGCGTCTGTCCGACAAGGCCGTTCTGGTGGTGATCGACGCGCAACGGGCATTCGAGGCGTGGGAGTCGCGTGGGCGACATCGCAATAATCCCCGCGCCGTTGAACGGATTGCCGCTTTGTTGGAGGCGTTCCGTGCCGTGCATCGGCCGATCATCCATATCCGGCATGCCAACCGGGCGGAGGGTTCCGATTTCCATCCCGACGGCGCGCTCTTCGCCCCGATCGAGATGGCCAGGGAGCAGCCTGGCGAGGCGGTGATCGTGAAGGCGGTCAACAGCGCCTTCATCGGCACCGATCTGGAGCAGCTTCTGCGCGATGCCGGTATCGAGCAGGTGCTGATTTGCGGCGCCACCACCAATCATTGCGTGGAGACCACCACGCGTATGGCCGGCAATCTCGGCTTCGATGCTGTTTTGGTCGAGGATGCGTGCTGGACCTTCGATCGCGTCGGCCCGGACGGAACGCCGCATCGCGCCGAGGATATCCATGCCATGTCGCTGAGCAATCTCAACGAGGAGTTCGCCGAGATCGTCGAGAGTGCGGTGGTTGTCGCCGCCGTGCGTGCCGGCGGTCGGCGGGCGGACTGAGGGAAGGTGGCGCGCCCTGGTGGATTCGAACCACCGACCCACAGCTTAGAAGGCTGTTGCTCTATCCAACTGAGCTAAGGGCGCGCAGGGAAACCGTTTGGGATCAGTGGGTCCAGTTCGCGCGACGGTCGAACCGGAAATTGTCGGCATAGGCCTTCGGCGGACGCACGCGCGCGGTGGGGAGTTCGAGGTCGAACGGGATGTTCTCGCGCTCAGCATAGGCGATCGCGTCGTCGCGGGTCGGGAAGCGAAGGGTGAGCTGGCTGCGCGTGTCGCCCGAGCCGAACCAGCCCATCAGCGGGTCCTGGATGCGCTGCTCGCTCTGGCCGTATTCCAGGATCCAGTCATGCGTGTTGGCTTGGCCGGACTGCATGGCGGTCTTGGGCTGCTGATAGATCCGGGCACGCATGGACGAACACCTTCCTCAACTGGTCGGGGCGCCCGGACTCGAACCGGGGGCCTCGTGTACCCAAAACACGCGCGCTACCAGGCTGCGCCACGCCCCGAACCGCCGGAGAAGCTATGGAGTTGGCTTCCCGCTGGCAAGCCCATCCAGCACCGGACGCAGATGGCCGCCGGTCTGGTCCAGTGCCGTTGTCGCCGCATCGGCCTCCAGCCCCAATGCGACCAGGATCGCCGGCTTCACCTGGCCTCCGGTGCGTTCCAGCGCCTGCGACGCATGTTCGGGATCGCACCCGGCCAGATCCGACACCATCGCCACCGCGCGACGGCGCAGCTTTTCGTTGCGCGCCTGCATGTCGACCATGCGGCCCTGATGCACCCGGCCGAGCCCGGTCATCATCGCCGTGGACAGCAGATTCAGCACGATCTTCTGCGAAGTGCCCGCCTTCATGCGTGTGGAGCCGGCGATCGGTTCCGCGCCGGTGGGTACGAACAAAGCGTGTTCCGACGCGTCGAGCAGGGCGCAACGGGGACTGTTGGCGAGACCGATGGTGAGCGCGCCGCGTACGCGTGCGTCGCGGATCGCCGTCACCGTGAAGGGCGTGCCGCCGCTGGCCGCAACGCCGATCAGCACGTCGTTCGCGCCAATGGCTGCGTCAGCCACCTGCGACAGCGCCGCCTCGCGGTCGTCTTCGGCGTTCTCGACCGCTTCGGTGAGCGCGCGCAGACCGCCCGCGATCAGCAGCACCAGCCGCTCGCGCGGCCAGTTGAAGGTAGGCTCGAGTTCGGCGCCGTCTTGCGCACCCAATCGTCCGGACGAACCGGCGCCCGCATAACAGAGCCGTCCGCCCGCGCGCAGGCGGGGCAGGGCGGCGTCCACGGCTTCGGCGATCGCCGGCAGAGCCGGCCCGATCGCTGCGACCGCGGCGAGCTGTCCTTCCCAGAGCGAATCGACCTGATCGCGCGCCGTCCACGAATCGAGCCCGGCATGGCGGCGGCTGACCTGTTCGGTCGCCGCCGGAGGAATCGCCATGTTCAGGCGGTCTTGCGCGCCAGGGGCGGCACGAACAGCGGCGCCGTGTCCCACGGGAACAGGATCCATGTGTCCTGCGGCACCTCCACCACGAACTTGTCGGTGAAGGGGCGGCCGGAGGGCTTGGCGTAGAGGCAGGCGAAATAGGCCTTGGGCAGCAGCTTGCGCACCAGCTTCGCGGTGACGCCTGAATCCACCAGATCGTCGATGATCAGGAACCCGTCCCCGTCGCCCGCCGCACTCGCTGGCTTGATCACCTGAGGCTCGCCCTGGGCCTGCTCGCCGGCATTCTCCTGATCGTAGGACACCACGGAGATGCTCTCGATCAGGCGCAAATCGAGCTCGCGACCGATGATGGCGGCCGGGATCAGGCCGCCGCGGGTGATGGCGACGATTCCCTTGAATGGGCCATGCGCGATCAGTTGCTCGGCCAGAAGACGGGCGTCGCGATGCAGCTGGTCCCAGGTGACGGTGGCGTAGTTGATGGCCATCAGAACAATTTTCCCCCATCGGGCACGGAATGATCGGGCCGCACCAGAACCACCTCGCCGGTTCGGTCCGGCAGCCCCAGCGTCAGCACTTCGCTCATGAACGATCCGATCTGCCGGGGCGGGAAGTTCACCACCGCGCAGACCTGCCGTCCGATCAGCTGGTCCGGCTTGTAATGCCGTGTGACCTGCGCTGACGAGCGCTTGATTCCGATCGGCGCGCCGAAATCGATCCACAGCTTGATCGCCGGCTTACGGGCCTCGGGGAAGGGCTGGGCATCCGTCACGGTGCCCACGCGAATGTCGAGCGCCTCGAAATGATCGAGTCCGACGGTCGGGCGTGGCTCTGTCATCGCGCGATCTTGCCGACGGCGCGGGCGTCCCACAAGCGCAACCAGAGCGGCAGCGGTAGACTTATAGAAGAAGGAGAGATGCCTGGCTCCCGGAGTAGGGATCGAACCTACGACCGAGCGATTAACAGTCGCTTGCTCTACCGCTGAGCTATCCGGGACCGGCGGCGCACCCTATAGCGGAGCTCTCGAGGGGACGTAAAGACCCCCTCGGCGGATTCGTGTCAGTTTCGCGACCGGCCCCCTGTCCATCCTCGGGAGCACCGTTTCCATGAGCCAGCGCCCCTTTCTCCGACCCGGCCGCCGCGCGGTTCTGGGCGGTCTCGCCGGTGTCGGCGTGCTGGCAGGTGGTGGGTTCCTGCTGCGCGACCGGCTCGACCATGCGGGCAAAACCCCGCACGCGCAGCCGGACGGCGTGTTCCGCAAGCTCAAGCTCGCCTGCCCGCATCCTCAGCACGATCCGGTGCTGGCCATGGCGCTGCGGGACGGTTTCATGGATCGCTACAATCTCGACATCACCGTTCTCGACGGAGCCGATACCGGGCGGCAGGCATTGGCCCAGCTGCATGAGGGGGCCGCCGACGTGGCGATCGCGCCGGCCTTATCCTGGCTGCCGGAGTTGCTCGGCGGACTCGACGCCAAGCTGATCTGCGGCCTGCAAAGCGGCAGTTCGCGCCTGTTGGTCGATCGCAAGTCGCGCTTCAAGCGCATCGAGGATCTCTACCGCCACACCATTGCTCTCCCTGACGCGGCCGGCGGTCCGGATGCAGGGGCGGATCGGCTGTTCTTTTCCATCGTCATGCGGCGCAAGGGCATGAACCCGAACAAGGACGTGAACTGGGTTTCGGTCGCGCCGGAACGGTTCGGCGAGGCCTTGGCCAGCGGGGAGGCGCAGGCCGTCGGCGGCCATGATCCGGTGATCTGGGAGGCGAAGGAGTCGCTGCATCTGAACGAACTGGCGTCCTCCATGACCGGCAGCTACGGAACCAGGGTAGTTCGCGTCCTGGGCGCGCGGAACGACCTGCTGGACCGCGATCCGCGCGCGGCGGTGTCGCTGGTGCTGGCGTTCCAGGATGCTGCGCGTGCCGTGGCCAGCCATTTGGCCGAGACCGCCAGCGTCATGGCCGACCAGCTTCCGGACATGCCGCAGGACTCGATCCTCAAGATGCTGCAGGCCGAGAACCATGCTGTGCATCCGGTCGGGCAGGAACTACGCGAACAGATCGCACAATACGTCGACGAGCTGAAACTGATCGGCCTGGTGGCCGAGGACGAGGATTCCGGCGCCCTTTCCAAAAGGTTCTGCGCCGCGATCCTGCACGGCTGACGCTATTTTCACGCTGCGTCGTCGTTGCTCTGTCGGGAATACAATCCAGCTTTGCAACGTGAAATAAAACCTTTCCTTCGCGGGTGCGTCCTTTATATCTGAGCGCGTTCCGAAGGATTCCACAGGCCATGGACCTACAATCCGATTTTCACACTCTGCAATCGGATATTCCGGCCCGTGCAGAGGCGCGCGATGTCCGCGACGCGTTCGAACGTCTGAATGCCCTGCAGGCGCAGGGTGCGGACGGGCGCATGCTGTTACGTCATGTGTTGCTGCAGATGATGCCGGGCCGGATCGCCACGGTGTCCTCTTTCGGGGCGGAATCCGCCGTGCTGCTCGCCCTGATCGCCGAGATCGACGACACCGTGCCGGTGTTGTTCCTGGAAACCGGCAAGCATTTTCCGGAGACGCTGGCCTATCGCGATACCCTGACGCGCGAACTCGGCCTGCTCGATGTGCGCTCCGTTTCGCCCGATCGCGCGGCTCTGACCGATCGCGATCCGGGCGGTGAGCTCTGGCAATACGATACCGATGCCTGCTGCGCCCTGCGCAAGGTGGAACCACTGGCCGATGCGCTGGGCGGGTTCGAAGGCTGGATCAGCGGCCGCAAGCGCCATCAGGCCAGTACCCGCGCTGCGATCCCGTTCGTGGAACTGGATGGCGATCAATTGAAGCTGAACCCGATCGCCGATTGGGACGGACCGCGTATCCAGGCCGAGTTCGCTCGCAGAAATCTGCCGGCGCATCCTCTTGTGGCACGCGGTTTTCCGTCCATCGGGTGTGCCGTTTGCACCCGCGCGGTAGGGGAGGGCGAGGACGCTCGCGCCGGGCGCTGGTCCGGCAGCAACAAGACGGAATGTGGCATCCATCGGCGCGGCTGATCCGTGCCGGAACCCTTTCGGAACTGCCCGAAATGGTTTAGGAGCCGATCGACTGCATGCGGGTGTGGTGGAATTGGTAGACGCGCCGGACTCAAAATCCGGTTCCGCAAGGAGTGTCGGTTCAAGCCCGACCACCCGCACCAGTCTTTCCGGACGGGGCCGACCCGACCCGCCGCCTCGCGCTGTGACGTGTTACATGGTGCTGCACCGTAGGATATAGACGGCGGACCCGCCGAAAGTGCGCGCCGTCATCCCGGCCCGCGTTGTTCCGTGTCCCACCGTTCAACCGAGACGGCCCGTTCCCATGAGCACGACCCAGCGGCCGCAGCGCCTGCCCGACAATCCGCGTTTCTCCTCCGGCCCCTGTGCCAAACGTCCTGGGTGGACTCTCGATGCACTCCGGGGAGCGGTGCTCGGCCGGTCGCATCGCGCCGCCGATACCGCCGCCGCTCTTCGCGAGGTGATCGACCGGTCGCGGGCTCTGCTCGGCATGCCGGAGGATTGGCGTCTCGGCATCGTTCCGGCCTCCGACACCGGCGCCGTGGAGATGGTGCTCTGGTCGCTGCTCGGTACGCGCCCTGTGGACGTGCTGGCGTTCGAGAGTTTTTCCGCCCAATGGGCTAACGACATCACCGCCCAGCTCGAACCGACGGAGGCTCGCGTGCTGTCGGCCGAGTACGGCTCGTTGCCCGATCTTGGCGCCGTGGACTGGTCGCGTGACGTCGTCTTCGCCTGGAACGGCACCACCTCGGGCGTGTGCATGCCGGGCGCAGAGGCGATCCCGGCCGAGCATGACGGTCTGGCGATTTGCGATGCCACCTCCGCCGCCTTCGCCATGGATCTGCCCTGGGACCGGCTCGATGTGGTGACCTGGTCCTGGCAGAAGGTGCTGGGCGGGGAAGCCGCACACGGTATGCTGGCTCTGTCGCCGCGGGCCGTCGAGCGTCTGGAAGCTGCGCCGAAGCTGCGTCCGTTGCCGAAGATTTTCCGCCTGACCAACAAGGGCAAGCTCATCGAGGGGATCTTTCGCGGGGACACCATCAACACGCCCTCGATGCTCTGCGTGGAAGATGCGCTGGACGGGCTGCGCTGGGCGGAGAGCATCGGCGGCCTGCCGGCACTGATCCGGCGCTCGCAGGCCAATCTCGCCGCGATCGCCGAATGGGAGGCTACATGCCCCTGGGCGTCCTTCCTGGCCGCCGATCCTGCGACATGCTCGTCCACCTCCATCTGCCTGCGTCTCAGCGGCGACTGGTTCGAGGGGCTTGTTGCAGCCGAGCAGGCCGCGGTGGCGAAATCGCTCGCTGCTCTTCTTCATAAAGAAGGGGCTGCTCTGGACGCCGGCTCCTATCGCGACGCGCCGCCCGGTTTGCGCCTTTGGGGCGGGGCGACGGTGGAAACGAGTGATCTCCAGGCCGCACTGCCGTGGCTAGACTGGGCCTGGGCGGAAACGCGCCGCGCCCATGGCGGCTAAGTCGCTATCGTTTCGGTGCAGGACCGCTTCCACGCCGCGGTGCTTCATCCGCGCGGATGCCGATGGTAAGGACGCCTCATGAGCGACGACACCCATCCCGGCAGCGAGGAGCCGAGCGGCTTCAGCCGTGCCTTGTTGCCTGCCGGCCTGCGCGACCTGCTGGCGCCCGATGCCGAGATCGAGGCGCAGGGCGTGGAAACGCTGATGGGCGTGTTCTCCTCGCACGGCTACGAGCGTGTGAAGCCGCCGCTGCTGGAGTTCGAGGACAGCCTTCTGTCCGGTTCCGGTGCCGCCGTGGCCGAGCAGACTTTCCGCCTGATGGATCCCGACACGCATCGGATGATGGGTCTGCGTCCGGACATGACGCCGCAGGTGGCGCGTATCGCCGCCACCCGTCTGGTGAACGCGCCGCGCCCGCTGCGTCTGTCCTATTCGGGCGCCTGCGTGCAGGTGAAGGGCGGTTCGCTGTCGTCAGACCGCCAGGTGAGTCAGGCTGGGATCGAACTGCTGGGCGAGGATTCGCCTGAGGCCGATGCCGAGATCGTCGCCATCGGCGCGGAGGCTCTTTCGGCCTTGGGGCTGGAGCGCATCTCCTTCGACCTGACCATGCCGCCTTTGGCACCCGCCCTGATCGCCGAGGCCGGCGTGGCGGAGGCGGATCGCGTTGTGCTGATGCGGGCGCTCGACCGCAAGGACGCCGCGGACGTTTCGCGTCTGGGCGGTCGCATGGCGCCGATTCTGTCCGAGCTTCTGCTGTCCGCCGGTCCGGCTGCAAAGGCGCTGGAGGTCTTGCGCGCCCAGCCTCTGCCGCCGGCCGCACGGGCGCTGAGCGATCGTCTGGCCGAGACCGTGTCGGCGATCGAGCGCGCCGCACCCGGTTTGCGCCTGACCATCGACCCGATCGAGTTCCGCGGCTGGCGCTACCATACGGGCGTGTGCGTGACGGTGTATGCCGCCGGTCGCCATGAAGAGCTTGGTCGTGGCGGGCGGTATCTGGGGGGAAACAACGAGCCGGCCTGTGGTCTGACGCTGCGCACCGAGGCGCTGCTGCGTGCGGCTCCGCCGAAGCCGTCGCGTCCGCGGCTGCTGGTGACGCGCGGGGCCGATCCGGCGCTGCTGACCCGTTTGCGCGCCGAGGGCTACGCCACGGTCGCGACTGCCGCTGTGGCGGAGGAGGCCGAAGCGCGCCGCCTCCATTGCACCCATCTTCTTCGCGGCGACGACGCCGTCGCCCTCTGAACCTCGTTTCCGGAGCCGCCCAATGTCCAATGTCACCGTGATCGGCGCCCAGTGGGGCGACGAGGGCAAGGGAAAGATCGTCGACTGGCTGGCCAGCCGCGCCGAGATCGTCGTGCGCTTCCAGGGCGGGCATAATGCCGGTCACACGCTGGTTGTGGGCGACCAGACCTACAAGCTGAGCCTGCTGCCGAGCGGTCTGGTGCGCGGCAAGATGGGCATCATCGGCAACGGCGTGGTGGTCGACCCCGAGGCGCTGCTGGGCGAGATCGACCGCGTCCGTGCGCAGGGTCTGCCGGTCGGGCCGGACACGCTGCGCATCGCCGAGAACGCGACGCTGATCCTGCCGGTGCACGGCGCCATCGACCGTGCCCGCGAGGCGGCGCGCGGCGATCGCAAGATCGGCACCACCGGGCGCGGCATCGGCCCGGCGTACGAGGACAAGGTGGCCCGTCGCGCCATCCGGATCTGCGATCTGGCCGAGCCGGAAACGCTGGACTGGAAGCTCGACGAGATCCTGCTCCATCACAACACGCTGCTGGCCGGTCTCGGCGCCGAGACCTTCGAGAAGAGCGCGCTGCTGTCGCATCTGCTGTCCCTGGCCCCGAAGCTGTTGCCGTTCATGGAACCGGTCTGGGACCGTCTGGACGAGGCGCGTCGTGCCGGCACGCGCATCCTGTTCGAGGGCGCGCAGGCGGTGATGCTGGATGTGGATCACGGCACCTATCCGTTCGTGACTTCGTCCAACACCGTGGCCGCCAATGCCGGTACCGGCGCCGGTGTCGGGCCGGGTGCGGTGGGCTTCGTTCTGGGCATCGCCAAGGCGTACTGCACCCGTGTCGGCGCAGGACCGTTCCCGAGCGAGCTGTTCGACGAAACCGGTGCCGAACTCGGCCGTCGCGGTCATGAATTCGGCACCGTCACCGGCCGTCCGCGCCGTTGCGGCTGGTTCGATGCCGCTCTGGTGCGTCGCGCCGTGCGCGTGGGCGGGATTAACGGGTTGGCTCTAACCAAGCTCGACGTTCTGGACGGGCTCGACGAGATCCGCATCTGCACCGGCTATCGCCTGGACGGGAAGGAGCTGAGCCATTTCCCGTCCGCGCCGATGGCGCAGACCCGGGTCGAGCCGATCTTCGAGACGCTGGAAGGCTGGAAGGACAGCACGCGCGGCGCCCGCTCCTGGGCCGAACTGCCGGCGCAGGCGATCAAATACGTGAAGCGGATCGAGGAGCTTGTGGAAGCGCCGGTGACGCTGCTCTCCACCAGCCCGGAGCGCGACGACACCATTCTGATGCGCGACCCGTTCGAGGGCTGAAGCGCCGGTCGGAACGAGGGCGGTGCCGGGCTCGTGACCGGCACCGTTTACGGTTTCTTCATCACACCGCGTCCATTCTCGCGCCCAGGCAAGGCGGCGACGGGGAATGACGGAAAACGGGGACGCGGAGTCGGGCTCCATCGTGATCGGCGGGCGCTACCGGGTCCTGCCGGATCAGCCGCGGGACGGTTACGGCGGCTTGTTCTCATGCGCAGTGGACTATGCCGCGACCGCCATCGATCAGGTGACGGCGCCGCCTCTGGTGGCGGTGCGGGCCCGTCGCGACGCCCCGCCGCCAGCCAATCTGCAGAACTATATCCACACCTTCAATTCCGGCCTGCTGATGCCCGTGGCGCATGGGACCGGCGGCGGCGCCTATTGGATCGTCTGCGATGCGCCGCTTGGGCCGTCCTTGTTGGATGCGCCGTTCGCCCAGCCTCTGAGTGAAGCGGAACTGGTCAATACCGTGATGAAGCCGCTCGCGCAGGCCCTGGGCCGGCTTCATTCCGCAGGGCTGACGCACCGCGCCGTGCGCCCGGCCAATCTGTTCCGGTCCGAGAGCGGCCGGGTCCTGCTCGGCCCGGGCTGCCTTGTGCCATTCGCGTTCGACCAGCCGGTGCTCTACGAGCCGCC
This sequence comes from Lichenicola sp. GTC18331, assembly GCF_055386855.1. Classification (NCBI taxonomy): domain Bacteria; kingdom Pseudomonadati; phylum Pseudomonadota; class Alphaproteobacteria; order Acetobacterales; family Acetobacteraceae; genus Lichenicola; species Lichenicola sp. GTC18331. Next base: position 3,231,985 of record NZ_AP045015.1, read on the forward strand.
ATCGAGCGGCTTGTGCACACCGCATTGCCGCGGCCCCGGCCTGGCCGCCGATGACGTCTATGCGCTGGGCGTGGTTCTGCTCGAACTGCTGCTCGGGCGTCCGCTTCTGACCGACATGACCGATGGCCAGATCGTCCAACGCAAGCTGGAAATCGGCTCGTTCCAGCTGCTGGCCGGAAACGAGCGCATGCCGCCGGCCTTGGCATCGCTGCTGCGTACCATGCTGTCGGACGATCCGGTGGGGCGTCCGTCCCTGTCGAGTTTGGCCGACCAGGGTGTCGGTGCGGAGCGTCCCAAGACGGCGCGGCCGGATGCACGTGCGCCGCGTCCGCTGATGCTGGGCAGGACGCCGGTCTACACCGCCCGCATGCTGGCCCAGGCCTTCAGCCGGCAGCCGACGGAGGCACTGGCGTTTCTGCGTGCTGGAACCGTGGACCAGTGGCTGAGACGAGCGCTGGAGCAGCCGGCGATCGCGATGAGGATCGAGGAAACGCTGCGAACGGGGCGGGATCGAACGTTCGAAGGCAGCGATGCCATGCTGCTGATGCAGGTGATCGCCATGCTGGACCCGCTGGCGCCGATGTTCTGGCAAGGCGTCTGGATCTGGCCGGACGCCGTGCCGACCATGCTGGCGCGCCTCGTCTCCGAGGGCGGTGATCTCGCACCCGTCGCGGAGATGTTGAAAGTCCGCGCCTTGCGGCGGTGGTGCTTCGTGTCCGGCCGCGTCGTTTCGGCTGCGGTAGAGGAGGTGGAGCGGCGCAATAGCCGGGTGGCCGAACTGGCCGCAGGGTTGCGCCTGCCCGGTCTGTGCTACGCGTTGAACCCGCTGTTGCCATGCCTGTCGCCGGTTCTGCAGCGCAGCTGGGTTCTGGGCGCCGAGCAGCTGCTGGCAGCGCTGGAGGCGCAGGAAGGCGAGCAGGCAGGGTCTGGTCGCCTGCTCGATACGCATATGCTGGCTTTGCTCGCCGCCAGAGTCGGGACGGATGATCATTCGGGTCCATTGCCAGCGATCGCGGACAAGGATTCCGCCATGCTCGATCTCACGCTTCTGGCGGGGGCGCAGAAACAGAAATCGGAGAAGACCGGGCAAAACAGCGGCTGCCCCCGTCTCGCCGCACGTCTGCTACCGGCAGCCCGTGAGCGGCTGAAGTCCTGGCCCGGAAAAGGGCGGCGCGCTCGACGCCTGGAGCGCCTCGAGCGCGTTGCGGAAGCCGGTGATCTGCCCGCGATACTGGCCCTGGTGGAGCACAACGAAGCGCGCGCCTTGGACGAACAGGCGCTTAGAGACGCGCGCGGACAGGTCGAGGCGTTGCGTGCCGGGCACCAGGCCAGCATCGATGCCGGTCAGGAGCGTGCGCGGAATGCCCGTATCGGTGGGCAGGATCTCGGCATCGCCGCCGGCGTGATCGGTCTGCTGCTCGCCGTGATTACGGAACTCGTCCTGTGAGCGGTGCTGCCGGCAAGAGAAAAGAGAAACGGGCGAAGAAGGAGAAGGCCGACACGCCCGGTTTCGCCGGACTCTGGGGGGGAGGACTGGTCTGTGGCGTCATCCTGATGCTGACGCCGGGCAGCGCGATTCTGGTGGGAGTCCTGTTGTTGCCCCTGGCCGGCCTCGCCTTGGCGATGAGCCGCAATGGCGGCGGCCGCACCATCCAGGCGTCGCTGCTGTTCGGGTTGGCCAGTTGCGTGCACCCGCTTCACGTTCTGTGGGGCGGCGACACCACGCCGGCCGCGGCGATAGTCCTCCTTCGCCAGCCCATGGTGGTGCCTGTCGGCTGGATCGCGCTGCTGGCCGGCTGGTTGGTGTCGGAACTGGCAACGGCGGCCTTACGCATCCAGTCCGACATCGCCGCTGCGTCGCAGAGACGGCGCATGATGGCACGAATCGGCGAAATCGAGGACGAGTGGGGTCCGATGCCAGCGGCGGCGCCGTTGCCGCCGCTTTGACCGAGACGCCGTCTCGGAGCTTCGCAAGGACCACGAACGAAAACAGCCGCGTCTTGCGACCGGGCTGTCGGTAGACATCGCACCCTATCGCCCGACCCGGCGCGATGCCGGGCCGGGGATCGTCAGGCGGCCTGATCTTCCAGGCGCCGCGTTGCCACCTGGGTCTTCATCGCCTTCTGCAGTTTCTCGAAGGCGCGCACTTCGATCTGGCGAACGCGCTCGCGCGAGATGTTGTAGTGCTGCGACAGATCCTCAAGCGTGGACGGCTCTTCGTTCAACCGGCGCTCGGTCAGGATATGCCGCTCGCGATCGTTCAGCGTCTTCAGCGCGTTGCTGAGGAGAGCCTTTCGGCCGCTGAATTCCTCGCTTTCGGCCAGGGTTTCTTCCTGGCTGTCGGCCTCATCCACCAGCCAGTCCTGCCACTCGCCCTCGCTGTCGGCGCGCACCGGGGCGTTCAGGCTGTGGTCCGGTGCAGCGAGGCGTCGGTTCATGTTCACCACATCGGTGCTGGACACGCCCAAGGTGGTGGCGATGTGATCGACCTGTTCCGGCTGCATGTCGCCGTCCTCGATCGCCTGCATCTGGCCTTTCAAGCGGCGCAGGTTGAAGAAGAGCTTCTTCTGCGCAGCGGTCGTGCCCATCTTCACGAGAGACCAGGAATGCAGGATGTATTCCTGGATCGCGGCACGGATCCACCACATCGCGTAGGTCGCCAGACGGAAGCCGCGATCCGGGTCGAACCGGCGCACGGCCTGCATCATGCCGACATTGCCCTCGCTGATCAGTTCGGCGATCGGAAGTCCGTAGCCGCGATAGCCCATGGCGATCTTGGCGACGAGGCGCAGATGCGAAGTGACCAGCTTGTGCGCGGCCTTGCTGTCCTCGTGGTCGCGCCAGGCGCGGGACAGTGCCAGCTCCTCCTCCGGAGCCAGCATGGGGAATTTGCGGATGTCCTGGAGATAGCGGGAAAGGTTCCCCTCCGGACTGACATTGATGACGGCAGAGACCATGTGAGCGGCTCCTTTCGCCTGGAAGCTGCAGGCATTCGACTGTCCTTACGGCACAGTGCGAAGCGGGTTTCGCAGCGCAGCGCATGGGCGCGGGGGAAGGACTTCACGTCCCCGAGACCCTTCCCGCCCGGCGGCGAAGCATCCCGGAACGTCCTGGCGGAAGGGCACGCCCGCCCTTCGCTGTTGCCCGATTCAGTAACAGGACCGCTGCGGTCCTGTCAATTTAATCCGTCATGAAACAACGTTCATTCAAACAAGCTGCGCCGCAGTGTCGCGAAATCCTCCGGGGGCGCGGTCTCGAACCTGAGCGTTTCGCCGGTTTCGGGATGGATGAAACCGAGTGTCGCGGCATGCAGGGCTTGGCGCGGGAAATCCAGCGCCGCCCCTTTCGCTACAGGGGATAATAGCTTGGCGGCTGCCGGAATGCGACGAAGATAAACCGGATCGCCCAGCAGGGGATGGCCTGCCTGGGAGAAATGTACCCGGATCTGGTGCGTCCGCCCGGTGGCCAGACGGCATTCCACCAGACTGACCGAACCCGAGGACACGGCCAGGGTGCGGTAATGCGAAAGAGCCGGTTTGCCACCGCGTTCGACCACCGCCATGCGCTTGCGGTCGCGTGGATCGCGGCCGATCGGCCCCTCGAACGTGCCTGAAGAGGGGGTGATCATTCCCCAGCACAGGGCCAAATAGGAGCGCTCCACCGTGCGGGCGGCGAAGTTCTCCGACAGCGTGGCCAATGCGTGCTCGGTCTTCGCCACCACCATGATGCCCGAAGTGTCCTTGTCCAGACGATGCACGATCCCCGGCCGCTTCTCTCCGCCGATGCCGGGCAGGCTGTCGCCGCAATGGGACAGCAGCGCGTTCACCAGCGTGCCGTCCTCGTTGCCGGGCGCCGGATGCACGACAAGGCCGGCGGGTTTGTCGAGAACCAGAAGGTGTTCGTCCTCGAACAGGATCGGAAACGGGATCGCCTGCGCCTGCGGCTGTGCGGGCACGGCAGCGGGTGGCGCCAGGGTGAAGCGCATTCCGGCGCGCACCGGTTCGGATGGGGTGCGCAGCACCTGGCCGTCGCGCAGAAGGTGCCCGGCTTCCATCAAGCCTTTGATGCGCGAGCGCGACAGGCTACCCGTGGTCTCGGCCAGGAATCGGTCGGTGCGGAGTCCGTCATGCTCCGGGCCAACGACGATCTCGATCGGTTCGGGTGCTTCGTTCATCCGACCGGCTTAACGCTCAAACCGTGTGGTGGAAATGCAGGGACAAAAAGCGCTGTTGGGGTTGGTGATCGGCATGGGTGTGCTGATCCTGGCGGGCACGGCGGGGCTGATCGGTGTGGTCGTGCATCGGCTGAGCACGCCGCACAAGGCGGTGGCTGCGATCCCGACTCCTGTGCCAGGCTTGGCCGATGGGGGCAGGGTCACGCTGGACGAGCCCGCCGGCACGCATATCCAGGCCGTCACCCGCCAGTCCGACACCATGCTGTCCATCACGCTCACCGGTGGCGGCCCGGATCGCATTCTGGTCTGGGACTTGGCTGCCAGCCGGCGCGTATCGGAGCTGTCGCTGGCGCACTAACGAGGACACCGACGTTCTTTTGTTCTTGATTCGTTCGCTTCAGGGCCGCTAGGGTTCCTTCCACTCCAGGAAGGAACTTTCTCATGTTCGCCACTCAGGATCGCCGTTCGCTTCTGCCGCTCGACCGACGCGATGCCGCCTTTGCCGTGCGCCAGGCCTTGGGCATGCGTCATCATGGCCCGGTGCAGGACAAGGTGGACGCCACGTTGCAAGGCGAGATCGCCGAACTGATCGCCGATGCGCTCAACGAGGCCGGTTACGTCGTGGCGATCAAGCAGCGCCGCGCGGTACCGGCGGGTTGGCCGATGTTCGAGCGCGCACCGAAGCGTCCAGCGCTTTGAACCGCCGAACTTTGGAGGAACGCGCTACCGGAACGGAGAGCGCTCCCCATGTCCATAGCACGTCCTGTCTACATGCAGAACGGATAGCAACGTCAGGAGGTAGTCCGGGGAGGTGATAGAGGTATGGGTTAATCTGGACCTCGTGCCGGACGCCTAGCCTGTTGGTACCTCGGATCGCAGGGGACGATGATTCGTGTGTCGGGTTGGCTCGTAACATCTCTCGCCTTTTGCCTGCCCTCGGACGCGGCGCGGATACGGCGGTTCAACAACTCTCAGAATCCTGGCGGAGGGTTTTGCAACGGAAGTCGTCAACTAAATTCCTTCGCCTTAGGAAAGTTGATAGACGGATTTTCTTGGTTATGCGGCAGCATACCCGAGCGCATGACGCTGCGTTCGGGTGCTATGCGTTCGAGCGACGTCAGAAGCGGTAGCTCACACGTCCGGTTCCTGCATGCTCGACGTAATTTCTGTTGAACGTGCCATTATATTCGACCTGAATAGCGAACTTTTTCCAGGCGATGATCTCCGAGCCTATCGAAAGGTTTCCGACCAGTTGCGGGCTTCGGTATTCAGTGGCGAAAACGGCATCGTCAGGGGCACCTTCAAAACGTCCTTGCTGAGACCAAGTCGGATTGACGACGTAGGTGAGACCGACATCGCTGTAGAGCCGGGCTATCGTCGAGCCGTGTCCGACCCTTCCACCCAGTTCGAGTGTTGGCGTCAGAGCGACGACCGTCTTGCTGGTTTTGTCGAATACCATGTCCATGAAGCTGGCACCGGTCTCCTTGTAGGCGGGCATGGAGATGTGGCTGACATCGATGTCAGCCTTCGGACGCACGTAAGCTTGACCGAGTGGAATATCGTATTCGGCACGAAGGCGGCCGGTCACGCGGTGTAACGTCTGATTTGCTCTGGCTATCCCGGGTGTATCGATATCGTCGACGATCTGGCTGGTGTCGGAATGTTCATGGCCATAGCTGAAAGAGGCGCCGACGAGCAGGCGCGGGGTGACGAAATGCTTGACGACAAGGCCGATATCGACCGACCGGCTGTTGATGGCGACACCGCTTTCGGAACCCCGGGTCCAGCTATTGCCTGGTGCTACCGCTCCACCGAGGAACCAGTTCGGCGCTACCATGATCTGTCCGCCGATCTCAGTCGTCACGCTGGTCTGTTTGAAACCGGGTCCGCCATCTCCGCCTGAGAAATTTGAGGCGGTATCGATTGTGCGAAGATAGAAGCAGCTTTGCTCGCCGAGCAGGGTTCCGTTCTCGATGAAGACGGGACAGCTATGCAGCGTGTTGTGGAAATGGTTGGCGTCGAGGACTTCAATGGCCCCGGGAACAGCCTGTTGGTCGGCCGCTGCGTCCGACAATTCAGCTTGATACTGAACAGGATCAGTGAAACTCGCCAGATTGCGGAACTGCTCGGCCTGTCCACCGAGCTGCCCGGAGTCCCAAACCTTCTGATAGTAATCGGCAACGTTTCGCATGTTGTCGGTGGTCCCAGGCATGTCCATGACCCGGGCTGGGGCGAAATCGGCGCGTTTGATGCCGACCGATAGATCGTTGCCGGCGCGTGCCGTTTGGTAGTTCAGGACAACCGTCGAACCGAGTGTGGGCTGGGCAAAGTCGAGCCTATCGGCGCTGACGAAGGTGAGCATCGGCATGTTCTTGGGGTCGAACGTATCCGGTAGCCCGAGGAGACGAACATTGACCGTGCCGCCAATGGCAGCACCACCGGTGACCGTGATGTGGTCTGCCACCCCCCTGTCGAAGTCGGCGTCCACGTTCATGGTTGCATTGTTGGCGAGATTGCCGACCAGACGTGTCGAGGCGATTGTTCCGGCGCCGCCAATCTCAAGTGTTCCCGCGCTGTTCAAAAGATTGCCGCCTGACAGAGTAACGGCTGAGCCCGTAAGAAAGACGCCGCCAGACATGTTGTTGAAGGTGCTGCCTTCGCCTGCCAGGAGGACGTTGCCGGTCACCGTGCCATGGTTCATGACCTCGTTCTTTCCGAAGCTGGCAACGATGGCATTGCCTGAGAGCGCGTTGATGCTTGAGCCAGATTTCAGCGTCAGCGTGTTGTCGGCGACGCTGTCCATTCGAATACCCGTGCCAGTTCCAGCGCCGCCTTGCACCTGACCCGACCAGGTCATGGCGATGCCACCGCCTTTGCGGTTCGGGTCAAGCGCACCGGTGGTGGTCTGTGTGCCGCTCTGTGCCCGGATACCATCGGATCCGTCACCGCTGACGACGATGCTGCCACCTGCGTCGATGTCTATCTTCCCGCCGGTTCCGCTGGCGCCGTAGCGTACCGTGCCGGGTGTGACTATCGTTGTTCCGGATACAATCCCACCGCCGCCGCCGATGCTCTGCACGAAAAGGCCGGATGCCTCTGCGCCGCTGGTTCGCAATATGAGGCCGCTGCCGGTCACCTTGATGACACCTCCATTGCCGGAGGCAATTCCGTCGGCGACCGTCGTGTCCTTAGCGCTGTTTGCCTGACCGCCGCCGCCGCCAACCGACTGCAGCATGATACCAGTGGCCCTCTGTCCGGATGTGGTGACGCTGAGGTCGGTGAAATCGAGGTTGACGCTGCCGCCATCACCCGACGCGCCGTTCCGGCCGCCAAATATAAAGTGCGTGTTGGTCGGAATGTCAGCCTGCCGTGCTTGGTCGACGGCGCCGTTGCCGCCTCCGCCGCCGATCGATTGCTCGAAAATTCCGAAGGACCCGTCTCCCGTGGTAGCGAGACTGCCACGGCCGATCACGCTCACCTTGCCGCCATTTCCGCCTTTTCCTCCATTGCCACCGATCGCAAACGAGGTTGATAGCAAACCGTAGTCGTTGCCGCTGGCAGTCGCGATGCCGGACGCAACACCGGCTTTCTGCAGAACCTCTGCCGTGACGTTCAGGGCCTCGTTGAGCGCAGCCTGATCTGCGCTGATAACTTGCCGGTCTGGATCTTCTACCGGAGAGACAATGTCCATCCCGCCGCCGCCGCCGATGCTTTGCGCGAAAACGGCGTGGGCATTCTGTCCAGAGGTGCTCACCGAGCCGGTATTGCTGATCGTGACCGCCCCCCCGACATTGTTCACGCCCCCGTTTCCGCCCAACGCAATGTTGATGCTGACCGGCTTTTTACCCTGCGCCTGGGACTGAGCGCCGATGCCGCCGCCGCCGCCGACGCTTTGAGCGAAAATGCCGGCGGCATCGCTGCCGGCCGTCGAGATCGTACCGTTGTTGGTCACGGTAACCTCGCCTCCGGTTCCACCACCACCGCCCTTGCCGCCGATTGCTGCGGTCAGGTCGATCCCCTTGCTGCCATCGGCTTTCGCTTCGCCGGCAACGCCGCCACCGCCCCCAACAGATTGAGCGATGATACCCCAGGCTTTGCCGCCGAACGTGGTGATGATGCCATCGTTGGTCACAGTCACGGCGCCACCCGTGCCGCCTTTGCCGCCGCCTCCGCCCTCGCTCATGGTAAGCGAAGCGGGAGGAACCTTCAGGGTTTTGGCATTGAGCTTGTCGAGTTGTTCTTTCATCTGCGTTTCGAAAGCATCGAGCGCGACGAAATAGGCACCCTTGAACGCCATCTCCACGACGCTGTCTTTCGTCGAAAGGAGATAGTCGAGACCTTTCATAAAATTCGTGTATTCTTTCAGATTATTTTGTGTTGTCGACTTCTTGTCGAATGCCGGGATATTGAGTTTAAGCTCTTTATTCAGATAGACGACAAGCTTGTTGTCCGAAAGCAAGCTGTTCGATACGTTCTTCACGACGTCGTAGCCATTCTCGGCGGTGGCGCTTTTGCTGCTGTTGGAGGCGCTCAACGCGCCGCCATAGCCGCCACCCCCGCCGATGCTCTGAGCCGCGATGCCGTAGGAGCCGTTTTGCGTGGTGGTTATGGTGCCCGTCGCATGGTTATGGACGGTGACGGCGCCACCATTGCCACCGCCGGCGCCTTGACCCCCGACCGAAAGGTCCATGCTCGCAGTGGCCTGATTGCTGCCCTTGAATCCGCCTGCGCCACCACCGCCGCCGCCGATGCTTTGTGCGAACACGCCGCCGGAGTTGGAACCTTCGGTCAGAATGTGACCGCCGTTGTCGACCGAAACGCGACCGCCATTGCCACCGCCGCCGCCATCGCCGCCGATCGCAATGGTGCGGCTGATGCTGTCTGCCGTTATCAGGCTGGTCGCCGTGGACAGATAGTCCGAACCGGGGAGTTGTTTCGGGACGCCTACATAAGTGTCGGCACCGGCAGTGCCGCCGGTCCCCCCACCGCCGCCGATGCTCTGGACGTAGACCGCGGTGGAAAAGCTGCCGCCTGTGCGCACCGTTCCCTGGTTGTCGAGCGTTACAGTGCCGCCCTCGCCAGTTCCGGACCCTCGGCCACCGATCGAGGTGTTGTCGCTGAGGTTGATGAAGGAGCCGAGCATGGCGCTTTCAGCGGCGGCCGCACCGCCATCGCCCCCGCCGCCGCCGATGCTTTGCGCCTTGAGGCCGTACGATTGCCTGCCCTCGGTTTCGACCGAACCCGTATTGTTGAGGATGACGGTGCCGCCAGAACCGCCGGCGTTTCCCGAACCGCCAACGGAGCGGGTAATGGCGATGGATGGCAGTTCTTCGCCCGGTGGGGATGTTGCGATGGCATAGCTGCTCGCATCGCCGCCCTGGCCGCCGCCGCCGCCAACGCTCATGGCGGTGATACCGGTGGAATCGGTGCCCATCGTTTTGACCACGCCGCCGTTCTTCACGGTCACGCCACCGCCGTCGCCGCCTTTGCCGCCGTCGCCGCCGATGGCGTAGGCCACGGATATCACGACCCCGGCTGTGATCGGTCGTGCCGTGCCGCCGAGCCCGCCGCCGCCGCCGACGCTTTCGGCCAGAATGCCGCCGGCGGAGTTCCCGAGCGTCCGGATGCCCGGGGCCGGGTCGGCGGTATCGCCGGTCGTTTCGACATAGACCTCGCCGCCATTGCCGCCGCCACCGCCGCGTCCGCCGAGGGCGATCCCCAGCAACGGATTGAACGTTCTGGACTCGCCCCCGTCGCCGCCGCCACCGCCGATGCTTTGCGCAACCAGTCCCCAGGCGCCGTCGCCGCCCGTCGTCACGGTGCCCGTGTTGCTCACGGTTACATAGCCGCCGTTACCGCCTGTGCCGCCATCGCCACCGAGCCCGAAGAAGAATCCATAGGTGCGGCCCCCGGCGCCCCCACCCCCCGTCCTGCGGGGTTTGAGAGACACGCTTTGAAATGCATCCATGGCATTTCCGCCGCCGATGCTCTGCGCCAGCAGGCCTGCCGAACCGTTGCCGTCCGTGGATACGATGCCGCTGTTATCGAGTTTCGCCATTGCGCCGCCAGCAGCGGCGCCCCCATCGCCGCCGACGAATACGCCGTTGCCACCCTTGCCACCGCTGCCGCCGACCGATTGCACCACGACAGCCTGGCTTCCATTGCCGTGCGTCGCGATCTTGCCGGATACCGTGGCCTGCGCGTTGCCCGCGTTGCCTCCCGCACCTGCGTCGCGTCCGCCGGAATCGCCCTGGTTGCCGCCATTGCCGCCGATGCTCTGCACGACGATTGCGGGAGCGCCTGCGCCGGCCACGTCAATCGTACCGGCTGCGGTAATCCGGGCATCGGCGCCGACGCCTCCATCCGACACGAAGGGTTTGGAATAGAAAGTGCCAGAGCCTCGGAATCCGCCGTCGCCGCCGCGCGACTCGGCCAGCACGGCCGGCGCATCGGTGCCGTGGGTGGTGACTGTGGAATCTGCGGACAGGGTCACGGAAACGAGGCCGGCATTGCCCCCCGTGTCCAAAGTGGCGAGTTCTTCCCGGGTGCCGCCGTCGCCTGCCTTACCGCCCAGCGATCTCGCCCAGAGTCCGCCGAAACGGTCGCCGCTGGTCACCGTCGAACCGTTCAGTGTCACCGTCACCGGGCCTGCCGCGCCGCCGCGTCCGAAGATCTGTTGTGCGGCGCCGCCATTGCCGCCGGTGGACCAAGCCTGGATGAGGGGGGTGAGGTTGGTTTGATTGCCTGAACCAAGCAGATTGCCGTTCTGCGTCAGGGTCACCGCGTTCCCGTTGCCGCCAGCGGCGCCTGGAACATCGCTAAGTCCGAAAGCGTCGCCTCGGCCGCCTGTGCCGCCCAGAGAGCTGAGCAATATCGCGGTTCGGTCGAACCGGCCGCTCAGCGTTGTCGGAGGATTGGCGAAGTTCAGCACCTGGCCGTCGCCACCTGGCTGGGCTCTGTCGTTCGACCCGATTATCCTGGCATGGCCATTGGCGCCGTTTTTGCCAGGCAATGCCATAACGATCGGCTTGTCCTGGGCCAAAGCCGTGCCGGCCATCACGGTGAAGAGGTAGGATGCCAGGATGGTTGTTCCGAGCAGAGTCGCGGACCGCAAAGCAGTGTGTGATGGGACGGTCGGACCCGGGCGGCTGGCACATGATCCGGTTGCGATGTCAGAGAGAGGCATGTCCGTCCAGTCGGTTGGGAGGCGATTCCGCTGCGACCGATCATCTGCGCCAGGTCTTTCCATTCTGTTAAAGTAACAAAATTAACATCTCCTGAAGCGACGCGATGTGAGTGAGCCGACCGAACCCCAAAACGTCCGAAACGAGAGTTTTGGATGTCAAAAGTTGTCTGGTTGCCGAGGCGTGGATCTCGGATCGGCACTTTGTCTGGTCGTGGCGATACCCGACGATGTCGACCGGACGGAGCCTGGTCACTGTTTCATCGGATAGGGTTCGCGGCGTTGCGGTCCACCGTTCGGGTTCACCGCGTGGATCTCGCTACAGATTGCCAGCGGCGCGGTGCGGTGGGTCACGATCAGCGCGCCCTGTTGGCGGCGGCGCAGTCTTTGCGGCAAGCGTTCGAGGATCAGCGCTTCCGTGCTGGCATCCAGGCTTTCGGTGGGTTCGTCGAGCAGCAGCCAGGGCGAATCGGAGAGCAGGGTGCGGGCCAGGGTGAGCCGCCGACGTTCGCCGCCGGACAGGGCGGCATCGGCGGCGAGCCAGGTGTCGAGGCCCTGCGGCATGCGCCGGATGCGGTCGTCCAGGGCGGCGACATGCAGCGCGTCCCACATTTCGGCGTCGGTGGCGTGCGGGCGCATCAGAGCGAGGTTCTCGCGGATCGTGCCGATCAGCAGCGGCGCATCCTGCGGCATCAGCGCGAAGCAGCGGCGCGCATCGGCGGGATCGAGCACGGAGAGATCGCAGCCGCCGATCGCCATGCAGCCCGGGGGCGGGGTGAGCAGCCCGGTCATGCGATGCAGCAGCGTGGTCTTGCCGCTGCCGGACGCACCGAGCAGCACCACGATTCCGCCGGGCGGGCTGGGCATAGTGCCGTCGAGCCAGTCCAGCGTCAGCGGCCCGCTCGGACGGCCTTTGCCGGTCCGGACGGGGGACGGCGTGCCTGCCATCTCGTCCAGCCGGGTTTCGGCCTCGCGTGCGGCCTGCCAACGTTGCGTGCCGCGCAAACGTTCGGCAGCGCCCTCGACCACCATGGTCGCGGTCAAAGCGCAGAGCACCGCCCGCTCGATGCGCCATGCGCCGTCATGCCCCTGCATCGTTCCGAGTACGACGCCGAGGGCCAGCATCCCCGCGATGCCGGAGGCCGCAACGCGGGCCAGCACCATCCAGCCGCCGATCCGGGCGATGCCGCGTTCGGCGGCGGCCTGTTTGCGCGAGAGGGCTTCGATGCGCGCCGTGATCCAGTCCTGCAGCGCGTAGGTGCGAAGTTCGGCGCCGGCGTCGCAGAGCAGGGACAGGGCGTCGCGCAGCTCCGCACGCGTGGCCGCGAGGCCGTCCTCATGCCGGTGTGCGCGCCGGTCGAGTGCGGCGGCCAGGCCGTGCAGACCGGCGATCGGCAGCGCTACGCAGGCCGACGCGGTCCAGCCGCCGAACGGGAGCAGCAGCGCGAAGCCGGCTGCCAGCGTGGCGAGCCAGGACCAGCTGGCGGTGTGGCGGATCACCGCCTGATGCTCGATCTCGTCGAGATCGTTCACCAGACGGGACACGGCGTCGCCTTCCGGCAGGGCGAGGGCTGTTTCAGGTGCGCCTGCGGCGAGCTGCGAGAACAAGGCCGGGCGGATTCGGCTGAATCCGCGCAGCACGGCGTCGTGGCCGAACAAGCGTTCGCCGTAGCGTCCGCCCGTGCGCAGGATCGCCAGCAGGCGGATGGTGGCGGACGGCAACAGTGCGTTGAACGAAGCTGCCGCCGCCGCGCTGCCGGCGAAGGCGGTGGCGGCGATGAACCAGCCGGACAGACCGAGCAACAGCACGGAACACGCGCCGACGAGACCGGCGCTGAGCGCGGCGGCCATCAGACGGGGCCGTTCGGCGCGGCATTCACGCCGGACCAGCGCTCGGATACCGGAGGGGCGATGCGTCCTGGTTCTCATGATGCGTGCAGCCTGACGATGCGGTCGGCGGTGGCGGCCAAGGTGGCCGAATGGGTCGCGACGATGGTGGTGCGTCCGCGCGCGGCTTCGCGGATGGTGCGGATGAGGGCGGCTTCGGCTTCCGGGTCGAGATGGGCGGTCGGCTCGTCCAGCAGCAGCAGGGAAGACGGCTTGAGAAGGGCGCGGGCGAGGGCGATCCGGCGTCGCTCGCCGCCGGACAGCCCGCCGCCGCGTCCGTCGAGCTGGCGGTCGAGCAGCACCGCGCCGGCGCCGAACTGCTCCAGCCCGGCCGCCTGCGCCGCGTCGCGGATCTCGTCCGGGGTGGCGTCCTGGCGGGACAGGGCGATGTTCTCGCCCACCGCGCCCGGGATCAGGAACGAGTTCTGTCCCATCCAGCTCGCGGATGCGGAAACGTCGCCGAGGCTGGTCAGCGGGGCGTCGTCGATCCAGACCTCGCCGCCGGTCAGCGGGGCGAGGCCCAGCAGCAGGTTGATGATGCTGCTCTTGCCTGCGCCGCTTTCGCCGAGCAGCGCCACCATCTCGCCGGGACGGATTTCCATTTCCAGTCCGTCCAGCGCCGGACGGTCGCAACCGGGATAGCGCACGCTGACGGCTTCGAAGCGCAGATGCGGGGGTGTGGCGTGCGGCCGATGCGGCTCGGTGGCGCGGGCCGGACCGGCATTCTCCATCGGCGCCATCCGGTCGGCGGCCGCTTCCGCAGCGCGCTCGTCGTGATAGGCGGCGGCGAGCCGGCGCATGGGGGTGAAGAATTCCGGCGCCAGCGCCAGCACGAACACGGCGCGTCCCAGCGTGAGCTGTTCCGGCGCATGGAACGGCAGCAGGCCGAGCAGCGAGAAGCCGCAATACATCGCCACCAGGGCGACGGAGAGGGCGGCGAAGAACTCAAGCCCGGCCGAGGACAGGAAGGCGAGGCGCAGCACGCGCATGGTGCGTCGGTGCAGATCGGCCGAGGCGCGGCCGAGGAGCTGGGCCTGACGCCGCTCGGCGCGCGCGGCCAGGATCAGCGGCAGATGGCGGATGCGGTCGCCGAACAAACCTGACAGGCGGGCCAGCGCGTCGAATTGCTGTCTGGCTTCGTCGGCGGCGGCACCCCCGGCGAGGGCCATGATCAGGGCGAACGGCACCAGCGTGCCGAGCAGAAGGGCGGCGGCGAACCAGCTTCCGCAGGCAACGGCGAGCAGGATCAGCAGCTGTGCCGGTACCGCCGCCTGCCGCGCTGGCAGCAGGCGCGACACGTAGCCGTCCAGGCTGTCCACGCCGCCGGCCAGCGCGGTGATCGCGGTGCCCAGCGTGGCGGCGTCGTCCGCCTGGCGGCCGAAACGAGTGAGCAGGGCGCGGGACAGGCGGCTCCGAAGGCGGACCCGCACCTCGACCGAGGCCGTGTTGCCGCAGAGCGCGCTTTGCCGGTTGGCGACGCCGCGCAGCACGGCGCAGAACAGGCCGAGCAGCAGCCAAGCCGAAAGTCGGCCGGCCGAGAGAGTATGGCCAGCCCGGAACGCTTCCGTCGCGGTCTCGACCGCTCCGCCGAGGGCTGCCGCGAAACCCGCGGCCGCCAGGGCATCGGCGAGAAGCCATCCGGTCGCTGCCTGCGTCCACCGGCGTCCCGGCCGGCTAACTTCCGCGAGCCAGGCGCGTCTGCGTTTGCGCGCTGCGCGATGGTCGGCTTGCGCGGGGGCGGCTTGGGCATTCTTCATGGCCGCCATCCTCGTTGCGAACGGGATGCGGCGCCTTGATCCTGATCAAGGAGCGGTCGGCGTTTCGGGCCTATCGAGGCGCCAGAACCCTTCGTCGCCATTTCGTCGCGCCGGGGGACCGGAGGCGATACGATTATGGATCCCGGCTTCGTCGATCTGTCGCGGTTGCAGTTCGCACTGACCGCTCTCTACCACTTCTTGTTCGTGCCGCTGACGCTCGGCCTGTCGTTCCTGCTCGTCATCATGGAATGCATCTACGTGATGACCGGGCGCGAGATCTGGCGCCAGGTGACCCGGTTCTGGGGCAAGCTCTTCGGCATCAACTTCGTGCTCGGCGTGGCGACCGGCCTGACCATGGAGTTCGAGTTCGGCACCAACTGGTCCTATTTCTCGTCCTATGCGGGCGACATCTTCGGGGCGCCTTTGGCGATCGAGGGCCTGATGGCCTTCTTCCTGGAAGCGACCTTCGTCGGGCTGATGTTCTTCGGCTGGAACCGGTTGTCGCGCGTCGGGCATCTTTTCGCGACATTCATGGTGGCGCTGGGCACAAACCTGTCGGCGCTGTGGATCCTGATCGCCAATGGCTGGATGCAGAATCCGGTCGGCGCGCGCTTCAACCCCGAAACCATGCGCATGGAAGTGGTCGATTTCGGCGCGGTGCTGTTCAATCCGGTGGCGCAGGCGAAGTTCGTGCATACCGTCAGCGCCGGCTACGTGATCGCTTCCGTCGTGGTGCTGGGCGTGTCGGCGATCTATCTGCTGCAGAACCGCTGGCATCAGGTGGCGCGACGCTCGATGGCGGTGGCGGCCTCGTTCGGTCTGGCGGCGTCGCTGTCCGCCGTCGTGCTGGGCGACGAGTCCGGCTACACCCTGTCCGACAACCAGAAGATGAAGCTGGCCGCGGTCGAGGCCGCCTGGTACACCGCGCCGGCCCCGGCCGGCATCACCGTGTTCGGCTTTCCCGACACCAGGACGCATGTCACCCACGCGGCGATCGAAGTGCCGTGGGTGCTGGGTTTGATCGCGACCCGCAGCATCGACACGCCGGTGATCGGCATCGAGGAGCTGGTCGCGAAGGCGCAGGATCGCATCACCTCCGGCCTCGTCGCCTACAAGGCGGTGCAGGTTCTGAAGCAGAACCCGAAGGACATGGCGGCGCGCGAACAGCTGGCGCTGCACCAGCATGATCTCGGCTACGCGTTGCTGCTTCGCCGCACCATGCACGATCCGCTGACCGCGACGCCGGCGCAGATCGCCGCGGCCGCCTGGGACACCGTGCCCGACGTGCCTGTGCTGTTCTGGGCGTTCCGCATCATGGCCGTGATCGGCTTCGCGATGATCGCGCTGTTCGCCACCGCCTTCGTGCTCTGCACGCTGCGCCGCTTCGATAAGCGCTGGTTCCTGTGGTGCGCCGTCGCCGCCCTGCCGTTGCCCTGGATCGCCGCCGAGCTGGGCTGGGTCGTTGCCGAGCTGGGCCGTCAGCCCTGGGCGATCGACGGCGTGCTGCCGACGGGTCTCGCTCCGTCCTCGCTGTCGCGCGGACAGCTCTGGATCACGCTGATCGGTTTCACGCTGATCTACGGCACGCTGGCCGTGATCGAGCTCGGGCTGATCATCCGCACCGTGCGCCACGGCCCGGACGAACACGACGAGCCGTCGCCTTTGCCGGGCAACCTGCCCGCCACCCCCCTGGTCGCGTGAGGAGCCCGTCATGCACAGCCTCTTAGACTACCAAACGCTTCGCGTGATCTGGTGGGCGCTTCTCGGCGTCCTCCTGATCGGCTTCGCGCTCACCGATGGCTGGGATCTCGGCGTGTGCGCCCTGCTGCCGTTCCTGGGCAAGACCGATCAGGAGCGGCGCATGATGATCAATAGCGTGGGTCCAACCTGGGAAGGAAACCAGGTCTGGTTCATCCTCGGCGGCGGCGCGATCTTCGCGGCCTGGCCGTTCGTCTATGCCGCCAGCTTCTCCGGCTTCTATTTGGCAATGTTCCTGGTTCTGGCTGCACTGATCATGCGGCCGGTGGGCTTCAAGTATCGCTCCAAGAAGCCGGAAGCCTCCTGGCGTACGCGCTGGGACTGGGCCCTGTTCGTCGGCGGTCTGGTGCCGGCTCTGGTGTTCGGCGTGGCGGTTGGCAATGTGCTGCAAGGCGTGCCGATCCGTCTGGACGACGATCTGCGCGTGTATTTCGAGGGCAGCTTCTTCGGGTTGTTCACGCCGACCACGTTGTTGTGCGGATTGTTGTCGGTGTCGATGATGCTGCTGCATGGATCGTCGTTTCTGGCGATCAAGCTTGAGCATGGTGCGCTGCATGAGCGGGCGCGCAAGGTCGGCATGGTGACGGCGATCCTGTCCGTGGTCCTGTTCGCCGTGGGCGGGCTGGACATGGCGTTCGGCGGCATCGGCTTCCGTCTGGCGGACGCGGTTGACCCGACCGGACCGTCCAACCCGCTGCGTGCGGAAACGATCGCCACCGCCGGCGGCTGGCTGCTGAATTTCGGCGCCCATCCCTGGATGCTGATCGGCCCCGTGCTCGGCTTCGGTGGCGCGATCGTCGCTCTGCTGGGGCTGATGCGTCGCAGCGACGTATTGCCGCTGGCCGGATCGGCGCTGTCGAGTGCCGGCATTATCGCCACGGTCGGTCTGTCGATGTTCCCGTTCCTGATGCCGAGTTCGGTGGATGCGCATTCCAGCCTCCTGGTGTGGAACGCGTCTTCAAGCGAAAGCACCTTGTTCAACATGCTGGTCTCGACGGTGATCTTCCTGCCCTTGATCCTGCTCTACACGGCTTGGGTTTACCGGGTTCTGTGGGGACGCATCACCAGTGCCGAAGTGACCACCAATCACGATTTCTACTGAGGGGAACCGCCATGTGGTATTTCAGCTGGGTTCTGGGGCTGGGTCTGGCCGTGTCGTTCGCGGTGCTGAACGGCATGTGGCACGAGTTCCGTCTGCCGAAAGAAGAGAACCTGCCGACGGATCCGCATTCTTCCGGGTTCAACGGCAAGAACGCATCGCCCCTGATGTGAATCAAGGACGGCGGGAGCCCGATCCGGTTCGATGACACGATCATCGCAACCGGAAAGGGTTCCCGCCATGAGTGGACAGATCGGCGCGTCGCTGGATCGTTCTCGCGACGCGCTCTCTACTCCGCCGCCCGTTCCGTCGGATGCTGCTTTGGCGCGGTTGCTGCGCCGTCATGGCGGAGCGGTGCCGCGCTACACGTCTTATCCAACCGCAGTGCAGTTCGGTCCTGCGGTGGATGCGTCGGTCTATGCCGGTTGGCTGCAGGATCTGCCGGACGATGAACCGGTCTCGATCTATCTGCATGTTCCGTTCTGTGATCGGCTTTGTTTGTATTGCGGCTGCCATGCGGTGGTGGCGCGGCAGTCGGCGCCGCGCTGGGCCTATGCGCGCCGCATGATCCGAGAACTGGAGCGGGTCGCCGAAGTGATCGGGCGTCGTGTGCCGGTGTCGCACATCCATTGGGGCGGCGGCACGCCGAGCGCACTTCCGGCGGAAGCGCTGGAGGAGGTGGATGCCACGCTGCGACGTGCGTTCGCCGTTCGGGCAGATGCGGAATCGTCGGTGGAGGTCGATCCGCGCCATCTCTCCTCCCCGCATCTCGACGCCTTCGTGCGCATGGGAATCAATCGGACCAGTCTGGGCGTGCAGGATCTCGATCCGGCGGTGCAGCGCGCCGTCGGGCGCATCCAGGATGCGGAGATGGTATCGGGCTGCATCGCGTCCCTGCGCAGCATCGGCGTGCGCTCGATCAATCTCGATCTCATCTACGGTCTGCCGCTACAGACCGAGGACGGTGCGGCCTATACCGCCGCGCGCGTATCGGCGATGGGCGCGGATCGCTTGTCGGTGTTCGGCTACGCGCACGTGCCGTGGTTGCGCCGGCAACAGGCTCTGATCGCGGACGAAACGTTGCCCGATGCGGCCGAACGGTTCCGGCAACGCGCCGCGATCGATACGGCGCTCCGTGCGCACGGCTACGAGGCGGTCGGTCTCGATCACTATGCCAAACCGGACGACGCCCTGGCCGAGGCGGCACGAACCGGGCGGCTGCATCGCAATTTCCAGGGCTATACCACGGACGATGCGAGGACGCTGATCGGCATCGGCGCGTCGGCGATCGGTCGCTTCGACGGTGGCTATGTGCAGAATCACGCGACGCTGCCGCCTTACGCCGAGGCGATCGATGCGGGCGGTTTCGCGACCGCGCGTGGTGTGGTGCTGACCGACGATGATCGTCTGCGCGCAGCGGTGATTGGCGCGCTGATGTGCCGGGGCGAGATCGATCTGCGTGCCGCGGCGCAGGCACATGGTTTCGAGCCAGACACGCTGCTGTCGGATCTGCCCGCCCTGGCGGAGGCGCAGGAGGATGGGTTGGTGTCGGTCGAGGGCGCGCAAGTGCGCGTGCTGGAGCCCGGAACGCCGTTCCTGCGCAGCGTGGCGGCGGTGTTCGACCGCTATCGCGCGATGTCGAGCGGACGGCATGCCGTAGCGGTGTGATCGGACCTCGCTACACGAGGTCGAGGAGGACGGCCCCATCCGGTCGCGCCGATGGATGGCGGCGGCGCAGAGACCATTCCGCGACGAGGAGGTTGGGAAGCCAGCAGAGCCACGCGATCGCGCTGTAGGAGGGTGCGAAGCCGAAGCCCAGACGCTGCGACAGCGGAAGATAGAGACGCAGCGTGACGGCGGCGAAGGTGAGGGCGTAGGAACGAATCATCCATCGCCGGTGTTCGGACACGTCGCCCGCGAAAATGCGGTCCAGCGCCGTGCCTGTCGTGACCAGCCACGTCACGCCGAGCGAGGCGAATCCGAACTGGGCAATCCGTCCGGCGGATATGCCGCTGGAAAGAACCAGGGCCGAGACGCCGCCGATGGCGCAGCCGGCCACATACAGCCTGCCGACGGTGCGATGGAGCACAGGCAGGCGTTTCCGCAGCGTCGGCACGAATTGCGCGGGACCGAGCAGCAGCGCCGTGGCGGCACTGGTGGCGTGGATGACGATCCAGGGATCGACATGCCGGTTGGCGGCGACATTGGTGGGGACCGGTCCCTTGCCGAAGGTGTAGCGGAACGAGACCAGAGCGACGGCGGTGCCGAGAGCCGCCATCCCGGCCCAGGCGAGACGGCCTGTCGGGAAAAGGCCTTTCTTGCCCCCTTCAGGGTCGTCGAGGCGGTACGAAGCCATGGTTCGGTCCTGACCGGTGATGGTGCCGGACGCCAGTTTTGACTAGGCTCGCGAGACCGGCCATGCGCGATGGTCGCGAATTCCGTTGCGATCGTCCCAATCTCATGGATGTGCTGTCCGATATCCTGCGTTTCGTGCGGCCAAGCGATTACGTCTTTCGCGGCATCGACACGGCCGGCGCGTGGGCGCTGATGTTTCCGTCGACGTCGTGCCTGCGATGCTTCGCGATCGAGAGCGGGCGCTGCTGGCTGCGCCTGTCCGGAGGCGGCGACACCTTGGCGTTGCAGAGTGGCGACGTGGTTCTTTTGAACGGCCGACACGAGGTTTGCCTGTTTTCGTGCGCGAATGCCGAGCCGATCGATGCCATGGCCCTTTTGTCCAGCGTCCCGGTGGGCGAGATCACCACGTTGAACGGCGGCGGCGAGACGCTGGGGCTGGGCGGCTTCTTCGCGCTAGATGGGGCCGGGGCAGAGATCCTGTTCGCCGCTCTTCCGCCGCTTATCCATGTCGGTTCGGACAGTAGCCGGCTCGCTCTTCATGCAGGCGTGAAGCGTTTGATGGACGAGCTGAGCCGGCCGCGCCCAGGTGGGGCGCTGCTCGCCAGTCATCTGGCGCAGGCCCTGCTGGTCGAGGCGTTGCGAGTTCATCTGGAAAGCGGAGCGGCCGGAGGCGGATGGCTTGCGGCCTTGTCCGACCCGGCCCTGTCGCGCGCGATCGCGGCCATGCATGGCGAGATCGCGCGGAAATGGACCGTGAGCGCGCTCGCGACCACGGCCGGCATGTCGCGGTCGCGCTTCGCGGAGCGGTTCGAGCGCGTCACGGGTGAAACGCCGATTGGCTACCTGACGCGATGGCGCATGGTGGTCGCGGCGGACCGGCTGACGCGCCCGGGATCCTCTTTGGCGGATGTGGCCGTGTCTGTTGGCTACGAATCGGAAAGCGCGTTCGGGGCGACGTTCAGGCGTCTGACGGGGTCCTCGCCAAGCCGCTACCGAATGACGGTCGTTCGCCCTGGGAAAATGCCGTAGCGAGGCAAACATAGCATCGCTGTTTCGGCCAATTCCGAAACGAGGAGCACCCGTGCCTCTGATCCAATTGGACCATGAAAGCTGCCATGTGCTACGCTATCTGATTGGTTTTACTGGCGTCCCGTAGGGGATTCGAACCCCTGTTACCGCCGTGAGAGGGCGGTGTCCTAGGCCCCTAGACGAACAGGACGTGGCCAGTGGCGGTGCATTTAGGGGAAGGCGGGCGGGGATGCAACCCCCTAGTTGCGGTTTGGGTGCACCCCTCCGCGTTGCCTGTGCCCTAGAGCCGGAACGCGTGTATGAAGGAGCAGGCCAGCACGACCGCCAGCCGAATCACGCCCAGGGGCGTTCATGACCAACTTCGCCAACCTGTCCGGCGCCTTCCTGCTGGCTTTTCCCGCCCTGTTCTCCATCGTCAACCCACTCGGCGCATCGTTGATTTTCGCCGAGGTCACGGACGGGCGCAGCGACCGCGAGCGTGCCGCCTTGGCACGCATGGTGGCGGTGTATGGGCTGCTGATCCTGTTGGTCTCGCTCTGGATCGGCAGCACGTTGTTGGCGTTCTTCGGCATCACGATCGGCGCGCTGCGCCTGGCCGGCGGCCTGGTCGTGGCGGTGCGTGCCTGGAGCATGCTGCAGGCGCCGGAGGTGACCGAAGCCAAGAAAACCAACCAGGCCTCGCAAGACGGACGCACGGCCGTCGCCGATATCTCGTCCACCGCCTTCTTTCCGTTGACGATGCCCTTCACCGTAGGACCCGGCAGTATCTCCGTTGCGATCGCGCTGGGTGCCGAACGTCCCGAACGGTCCGGATGGTTGGCGAAGATCGAGTTCCTGTCCGGCGCCTGTCTCGCGGCTGCCGCTGTTTGTCTCGTTGTCTGGATCGCCTATGCCGGCGCGCCGCGTCTGGTTCAGTTGCTGGGGCGATCCGGAACCCGGATCGTCACCCGCCTCGTGGCGCTGATCCTGCTCTGCATCGGCGTGCAGATCATGGTCTCGGGCGTCCAGGACGTGGTCATTACTTTGATGCAACAGATGAACGAGCAACACGCGATGGGGCACACTGCATGAATTCCGTCCGCCCCGACTCGATCCTGTCCGTTGTTCTGGGAGACGATGGACGTGCCAGCCACCATGTCGATCAGCAGGAGGGACGGGAGCGTGCGCAAGCGATCGCCGATCTGCGCGTGTCCGCCTCCTTTGCGCCTGTCGGACTCACCGGCCCCTTCATCCTGCATCTCTCGATCGCACATGGGCGTTTGGTGCTGGATGTGCGCGATGCCGAGGACCGCGAACTGCATGTCTTCGCGCTGGCGCTCAGCCCGTTCCGTCGCCTGATCAAGGATTACCAGCTCCTCGTGGACAGCTACGAGCACGCGATCCAGGATGGCCGCACCCAGGCGATTCAGGCCATCGACATGGGCCGGCGCGGTCTGCACGACGAGGGCGCGCAGATCATGATCGACCGTTTGCACGGCAAGATCGACATCGATTTCGAAACCGCACGTCGCCTGTTCACCCTGCTCTGCGTACTGCACCAGCGGGCCTGAGGCTGCGGCGCGTCATTCCTCCAGCTTGGCGTCCCAGTAGAGGAAGTCGAGCCAGGTCTTGTGCAGATTGTCGCGCGTGGCGTGACGCTTGGCGGCCTCGTCCACCTGACGCGGGCTCGGCTCCATCGGGCGGCGCAGGAGCTGCATGCCGCTCTGCTTCAGGGACTGGCTGCCCTTGCGCAGATTGTCGCGCTGGCAACAGGTCACGACGTTGGTCCAGGACGTCACGCCACCACGGCAGCGCGGCACCACATGGTCGAAGGTCAACTCCTTGGCGGAAAGGGTTTCGGCGCAATACTGGCAGCGGAACCCGTCGCGCAGGAACACATGATAGCGGGTGAAGGCGACCCGTTTGCGGCGATGGAACTGCTTCAGCGCCACCACGGAGGGGATCGGAAAGCTCCTGTTGGCGGAGCGGACTTCGGTTTCGTAGTTGATCACCGGCGTCACCCGGTCCTGCAGAACCGCCACAAGCGCATCCTGCCAGGACCATACGGAAAGCGGCCCCCAGCTCATGGGCTGCATGTCGGCGTTCAGAACCAGCGTCTGCAGGTTGCTCAGGTCGCCGATATGGCTCACGCGATCCGGCTCCCTTGTCGAAGCCGGGCGATACTGCCCACGTCGTTCCGCATCACGCGCCTCCGTGTCGAAGGACGCAGCACGATCAGGTCGAAGCGTTCACTGAAACAAACGCCAGCCGATGTGCGTCGTCGAGAACTTTCCCCTTTTGTATCGCAGGTGCCCCGTCCGATCGCAAGCCGCGTGCGGATTCGCGCTGCTCATGTCACCATCTTGTCGCATGCGACCCATCCTCCGCACCCGTTTCGCGCCGAGCCCGACCGGCCTGCTTCATCTCGGCCACGTCGCCTCCGCGCTGGAGGGATGGCGGCGCGCTCGCGAGGCCGGGGGGACGTTCCTGCTGCGTCTGGAGGATATCGATCCTGGCCGCTGCCGCCCCGATTATGCCGCTGCGATCCTGGACGATCTGCGCTGGCTCGGCCTCGACTGGGACGGCCCCGTGCGCGTTCAATCCGAGCATTTTCCTGAATACCGCATGGTTCTGGACGCGCTGTCCGAGCGCGGCTTGCTCTACCCCTGCTTCTGTTCCCGTGCCGATATCGCTGCTGCTTCCGGTGCGCCGCACGCGGCTCCGGACGGTTCCACCCTGTATCCCGGCACATGCCGCGATCTCGATCCCGCCCTCCGGGACGCACTTCTTGCCGAAGGCGTGCCGCATGCGCTCCGTCTGCGCGGCGACCTCGCCTGCCGCCAGGTGGGGCCCCTGACGCGGTTCGAAGAGAAGCAGGGCAGGGCGGGCTGCAATCCCGCTGCATTCGGCGACGTGGTCCTCGCCCGCAAGGACAGCCCCGCCTCCTATCATCTCTGCTGCACCCATGACGACGCGCTGGCCGGAATCACCCTGGTCACGCGTGGCGTCGATCTCGAACCCAGCGCCGATCTGCACCGCCTGCTGCAAGCGCTGATGGGCTGGCCGGAACCCGCCTACGCGCACCATCTGTTGCTGCGCGATGCGAACGGCGAGCGCCTGTCCAAACGCAATCGCTCCGCCACGATCGCCGCCTTGCGTGCGGAGGGTTGGACGCCGGAGGCGGTGAAGCGTCTCGCGGATGCCGGAGCGAACGCGCCGGCCTGTGCTGCGACGTAAATCTTCACGCGAAACTGCGTCGAGGACAGAGAACTCTGGTGGCTGGGCGCAGTGTGCCGCCTTATCGTGTCGGCCAACCGTCCGATCGGAGTGTTGCATGCGCGAACTGCCCGCCAACCCGATGCTCTATCAGGTCAACACGCGCGTGCTGATGCGCGCCATGGGTGAGACGCTCGGTCGTCCGGCCACGCTGGACGACCTGCCGGACGAGGCGCTGGCGCATCTGCGCGCCCTCGGCGTGGACTGGGTCTGGATGCTCGGCGTCTGGCGCACCGATGCCGCAGGCCGCGCGATCTCGCGCAGCAATCCGGCCTGGCAGCCGCAATTCCACGAGGCGCTGCCCGACCTGCGCGAAGACGACATCACCGGTTCGCCCTTCGCCATCGCCGGCTACGATACCGAGCCCGCCTTCGGCGGTGACGAGGCCCTGGCCCGCCTCCGTGAGCGCCTGCATGCGCACGATCTGCGTCTGATGCTCGATTTTGTTCCCAACCACATGGCACCGGACCATCCCTGGGTCAGCGAGAATCCGGCCCTCTTCATGCGCGGCACGCAGGCCGATCTCGACCGTGAACCGCTGAACTGGATCCGCATCGGGGATACCGTGTTCGCGCACGGCCGCGACCCGTATTTCCCCGGCTGGTGCGATACGGTGCAACTCGACTACGCCAATCCCGACACTCAGGCCGCCATGTCGGACCAGCTTTTACGCCTCGCCGCTCGTTGCGACGGTGTCCGCTGCGACGTCGCCATGCTGCTGCTGCCGGACGTGTTCGAGCGCACGTGGTCGGCCGAACTGGCCGGACGCAGCGTGCAGCCCTTCTGGCCGGACGCGATCGCCCGCGCCAAGGCTGCGAACCCGGCCTTCCGCCTCATGGCCGAAGTGTATTGGGGTCTCGACGGCCGTCTGCTCGCGGACGGCTTCGATTGGGCCTACGACAAGGCGCTCTACGATGCGCTGCGCGACGGCGAAACCGGGCATGTGCGGGACATTCTCTCGCAGGACCCGGAAGGCCAGGCGTATATGGCTCGCTTTCTCGAAAATCACGACGAGCAGCGCGCCGCCGCCGTGTTTCCCTGGTCGAAGCACCAGGCGGCGGCGCTCTTGTGCTTCGCCGTCCCCGGTCTGCGCTTCCTGCATCAGGGCCAGCTCGAAGGCCGGCGCGTGCATATCCCGATCCATCTCGATCGCGGCCCGGACGAGCCGGTGGACGAGCCGGTGCTGGATTTCTACACCCGGCTCCTGTCGGTGCTGGACCAGCCGGTTTTCCGCGACGGCACGTTCCACGCGGTCCAGCCCGGCCCGGCCTGGGACGGCAATCCGAGCCACGAGCGCTTCGTCTCCGCCCTCTGGCGCGGCAGGGATGGCGCGCACTTCCTGCTGGTGGTCAATTTCGGCCCCGATCGCGGCCAGTGCCGCCTGCATGCCGGGCTCGGCGACGGTCCACTCACCCTGGACGATCGCATGGGGGCGGACAGCTATGAGCGTGACGGGGCCGAGATCGGCCGGGACGGGCTGTTCGTCGACCTGCCCGGCTGGGGGTACAACCTGTTCGCGGTGCGCTGAATGTCGGAAGCGGCCGGGATGCTGCCCGGGATGCTGCAATGAGCCGAAGGGCGTTTCCCTCCGCCGCCTTTCGAACTAGCTTCCCCACCCGCATTCCGCAGCCACATCATCCGGCAGGAACTTCATGGACCTCATCGCCGCCCGTCTGAACAAGATCAGCCCGAGCCAGACGATCGCCATCTCCACCAAGGCGCGTGCGCTCAAGGCGGCCGGTCGCGACATCATCTCCCTGTCGGCGGGCGAGCCGGATTTCGATACGCCCGAGCCGATCAAGCAGGCGGCGATCCGCGCCATCGAGGCGGGCCAGACCAAATACACCGACGTGTCCGGTACGCCTGCGCTGAAGAAGGCGGTCGCCGAACGATTCCGCATCGATTCCGGCCTGGACTACGCGCCGGACGAGATCATCGTCTCCACCGGCGGCAAGCAGGTGATCTTCAACGCCATGGTCGCGACGCTGGATGCGGGCGACGAGGTGATCATCCCGTCGCCGTGCTGGGTGTCCTATCCCGATATCGTGGCGCTGGCGGACGGCACCCCGGTGATCGTGCCCTGCGGCCCGAACAGCAACTTCAAGCTGCGCGCGGAAGATCTGGAAGCGGCGATCACGCCGAAAACCAAATGGTTCTTCTTGAACTCGCCCAACAACCCGACCGGCGCCGCCTATTCCGCCGAAGAGCTGCGCCCGATCTGCGACGTGCTGCTCCGTCACCCGGACATCTGGGTGTTCACCGACGACATCTACGACAAGCTGGTCTATGACGGCTTCAAGCCGGCGACGGTGGTGCAGGTCGAGCCGCGTTTGCGCGACCGCACCGTGACCATGAACGGCTGCTCCAAGGCCTATGCCATGACCGGCTGGCGCATCGGCTTCGCGGGCGCGCCTTCGCGCATGATCAAGGCGATGGACAAGCTGCAAAGCCAGTCCACCTCCAACCCGTCCTCGATCTCCCAGGCCGCAGCCCTCGAAGCGCTGACTGGCTCGCAGGATTTCCTGACCGACTGGGTCGCGACCTATCAGGGCCGCCGCGATCTGGTGGTCGAGATGCTGAACGCGGCCGAGGGTATCACCTGCCACAAGCCGGAAGGCGCGTTCTACGTCTATCCGTCGATCCAGGGCTGCATCGGCAAGACCAGCGCCGGCGGCGTCGCCATCACCGATGACGAGAGCTTCGTCTCGGCGCTGCTGGAAGAGCAGGGCGTGGCCGCGGTGCATGGCGCCGCCTTCATGTTCCCCGGCCATTTCCGCGTGTCCTATGCGACCGACACGGACAGCCTGCGCGAAGCCTGCACCCGCATCCAGCGCTTCTGCGCCGCGCTGCGCTAAGACACGGAGCGCACCGACATGCCGCCGCTCGCCCTTCGCCTGGCCTCGGTGGAGGCGCCGGCGACCATCGCCATGTCGGTGCGCGCCCGCGCCCTGCGCGCCCAGGGACATGACGTCATCTCGCTGGCCCTCGGCGAGCCCGATTTTGCCACGCCTGCCCATGCCACCGAAGCGGCCCACGCCGCCGCCCTGGCCGGCCAGACCAAATACCCGCCGGTCGACGGCACGCCGGCGCTGAAACACGCCGTGCGCGCCAAGTTCGCGCGCGAGAACGGGCTCGACTACGCCGATAACGAGATCATCGTCGGCAACGGCGCCAAGCAGCTCCTGTTCAACGCGCTGATGGCGACGCTCGATCCCGGTTCCGAGGTCGTGATCCCCACGCCGTACTGGGCCTCCTATCCGCTGACGGTGGAGCTGCTCGGCGGCACGCCGGTTTTCGCGCCCTGCTTGGAAGCGGACGGGTTCCGGTTGCGCCCCGAAGCGCTGGAGGCGGCGATCACGCCGCGAACACGCTGGGTGATCCTCAATTTCCCCAACAATCCGACCGGCGCGATCAGCACGCGCGCGGATCTCGAAGCGCTCGCCGTCGTGTTGCAGCGGCATCCCGATGTCTGGGTTCTCTGCGATGAGATCTACGAACAGCTCAACTTCACGTCCGAACCGCACGCCTCTCTGGCCGCGGTGGCGCCCTTTCTGCGCGACCGCATCCTGACTCTGTCCGGCGTGTCCAAAACCTATGCGATGACCGGGTGGCGCATCGGCTTCGCGGGCGGCCCCGCGGCGCTGATCCGAGGCATGTCCGTGATCCAGAGCAACGCCACCTCCGGTGCCTCGCCGATCACCCAGGCCGCCGCCGTCGCGGCGCTGAACGGCGAGCAGAGCATCGTGTCCGCCATGCGCGACACCTACAAGCGCCGGCGCGATCTGGTGATCGACGCGTTGCGAACGATCCCGTTTCTGTCCTGCGCCGTGCCGGACGGCGCATTCTACGTCTACCCGAACGTCTCCGGCCTGATCGGCCGCACCAGCCCCGCCGGCCGCCCGCTGGCCACCGACGACGACGTGGCGATGGCGCTGCTGGAAGAAACCTTTGTCGCCACCGTTCCCGGCTCCGCCTTCGGCCTCAGCCCCTATCTCCGCCTCAGCGTGGCGTCGAGCGATGCGGCGCTGGCGCAAGCGTGCACGCGCATCGGCGCGTTCTGTGAGGAGTGCCGGTAGAGAGGTATCCGACTGGACGGCGCCGACCGGCCGGATACGCCTGCCTCAGGCACACGGGTAGCATCGCCCGCTCCTGCGCGCTCGGAAAGGTCGCGTTCGTAAGATCTTTGACCCGCTCACGAGCGACCGTGTCGCTCAGCCCTTCACCAACTCGTGTCGGCTGCGCCAGTCTGGATCGACGTAGTTCACGATCAACGACCGCCGGATTCCAGTGATCTTGCGCCGCTCGAAACCGTGCCACGTATAATGGCCCGGCACGAACATCAGCCCGGAATTGCGTCTGGCGCTTACCCGTCCGACCGGTTCGCGGTTGGCGTCGTAGAGATCCGTACCCCAATCCTCGCTCTCTGGTCCTTCGGATAAATAGATCAGCAGGGTCAAGCGCTTGGCGGCGATATCGGTATGCGGTTCGAGCCAGAACCCGTCCCGGTCGGCCGCGAGTTCGATCCGTAGAAGGCTGCCGGACAAGTCGATCCCGCACAGGGCCGAGATCCGGCGGCGTGTCTGGCAGTTCTCGAACGCTTCCGCCAGGGCGGCGGCGCAGGCATCCTCGGCCACGCTTTGCCGGTCCAGGAAGCGTCGGTCGGCATTGATCCCCTCGCGCCTTCCATTGGCCACGGCGGTCGCCTCGTCCGTCAGGATCAGTCCGTCCGCCGCCGTCAGCAGGGCAGGCGGGAGGGCAGAATCGATTAGCCAGTGCTGAAACGGACTGTGCTGCGCGCGGCCATGCGCGAGGGCTTGCACCACCCAGGCATTGTCCGGCCGTGCGCAGCAGCCGGAACAGGCAGGGGCGGCGACCTTGCGTGTCGGTTCGGGGGTGTCCGGAAGCATGTCCATGGCGTTTCGGCTCCTGACGCGAAACCCGACCCACAGGGATCGGACCGCGCGTTGTTCTTTGTTTGGTGGGCGAGAGCCCCATTCGGCCGAACGATCCCGCGCGGCCGGACCGTGTCCTAGAAGCGGTAACCGATGCCGGCGCCGACGATGGTCGGATCGAGCGACACGCGCGCCCGGATCGCACCCTCGTTGGCGCGGGCCCGCACGTTCAGGATCAGCTGCTTGGCGTCGACGTTCAGGAACCAATGGCCGCTGACATTGTAGTCGGCACCGATCTGGAAGGCGGGACCAGCGGTGGTGGCGAGACCGAGCTTGGTGATCGGCGGATTGGCCGGGTGGGTGTCGTAGAACCACGCGACGGTCAGGCCGGCGCCGACATACGGGCTGAACCGCGCATGCGGGAAGAAATGGTATTGCAGCGTGAGCGTCGGTGGCAGGACGTAGGTGCTGCCGATATCGACGCCGCCGATTGCGGTCTTGCTGGCCGAGATCGAGTGGCGTGTGCTGGCGGCGATCAGTTCGGCGGCGATGTGGTCGGTGAAGAAATAGGAGAAATCGACCTCGGGCGCCGCCTGCGACGTCGTCTTGATCGACCCGCCGATGCTGGTGGCGCTGGACGTGTTTTCCGGGATCACGCCGATGGCGCGCAGACGCACCATGACGGTGCCCGCTTGCTTGCCGACCGGGGCCTGGTCCCAGAGGCCGTCGGCGAACGCCGCCGGGGCGCAGAGGGTGGAGGCCAGCAGCAGAGCGGCGAAGCGGGAGGCGAGGCGGGGCGACATGAAACGTAATCCTTCAAGCAACGCCGTCATTCCAGCGCCATGCGCCCGGCTCCGCCTTGACCCATGTCAAATTCCCTTCAAGCGGGGCGTCGAGGGGTTCATGATGCGGGCATGACCGTGATCGAGAGCCACCGCCCCCTTTCCGTGCTGTCGCCCGGCAGCGGTGGCACATGCATGACCTGCGGCGCGCGCGCGGCCAGCGTGTGCAACGTTATTGAGGACGCGGATCTTCGCCAGCTCGAGGCAGCTGCGGAGAGGATCAGGATCGCGCCGGGTGCTGCCTTCATTATCGAAGGCACGGCGGCGGATTGCTTCTACAACATCACCTCCGGCACGGTGCGCCTGTTCAAGCTGCTGCCGGACGGGCGGAGGCAGATCACGGGCTTCGCCGATATGGGTCGTTTCTTGGGTCTGGCCGCGACGGAGCGCTTCGGTTTCGGTGCCGAGGCGATCGACGCCGTCACCGCCTGCCGCTTCAGCCGCAAGCGCCTGCGCGGTCTGATCGACAATGTGCCGAAGCTGGAGCAGCGGCTTCTGGCGAGCGCCTCGACGGAGCTGGCGGCGGCACAGGAACAGTTGCTTCTGCTGGGCCGCAAGACCGCGCTGGAGCGGGTGGCGAGCTTCCTGCTGGAACGCCAGGCGGCGGTGCCTGTGTGTCGCGGCGGCGGAGAGATGGTGTCCCTGCCGATGAGCCGGGGTGATATCGCCGACTATCTTGGGCTCACCATCGAGACGGTCAGCCGCACGCTGGGCACTTTGAAGACGCGGGGTTGCATCACGGTGGGCAAGGCCACCGAGATCCACCTGCGCCAGCCAGCTCGGATGCAGGCCCTGGCGGCAGGCGAAGACTAACCGTCTCCGCCGGAGCGGAGTCGTCCGGGCCGATCGGGACGCTTGCCGCTTACCAGAAGGCGGGTCCGATCCGCATGGATCGGAAACCGCCCAACGGTGTCGGCGAGGCCCTTGCCGTCAGAGACCGACGGCGATCACCAGGCTCTGCGGCTTCTTGCACCCGACATCCGAGGACTGCGAATCGTCGTCGTCGTAGGGGAAGCCGTACTGGAGATGGCCGATCGCGTATTCGTGCCAGTGGGCGGAATACAGGTTGGCCGGTTCGTGCTGATAGAAGCGCGCAGGCGGGTTGTTCTTCCAGAAGCTCTTATCGGCCAGCGTTCCGTTGGCTCGGAACGAGCCTGGAGACAGTGCGACGTGGCGATTTAGGGCCGCACTCAGATCCGGCAGCTGCGTCGCGAGATCAAGGAAATTCGTCGGTTTCGGAATGGTCAGACCGTCGGCCGCCCAGACCTGGTTCACGTAGTTGGTGTAGTAGCCGGCGTAAGGGCCGTTTCTGCCAAAGCCGGAGCCGCCGGGCTCGTTGATGCCATAGGGCAGGGTTTTTGCGGCCGCTGCGGCCCACGGGCCGCCCAGCTCGGCCTGATACTTCAGCAGCGTCACCTGCCGGTCCTCTGCAAATACGCCGAGATCGTCTCCGCGTTTCTTTAGCGTGCCGTCGCCGCATTGCAGCCGGAACGCGACCGGCAGGCCCCAGCGATCGACGCGCGTGGTGTCCATGTTGATCCAATACGGACCGTCATGGGCGTCCTGCCCGACATTGAGTTCGAGGAAGTCGTAGTAGCTCGTGGCGCCCGTGCCGATCTGTGCGGCGTTCTGCGCGACATAGACGTAGAGACGTGTGCCGCCGATCTTGGGCATGTCGAAAACGGGCGCCTCGGCGAAGGAGTGCGTTTCCCTGACCTGTTTGCCGGCGACGTTCCTGTAGCTGAGCGACCAGAACATCTGGCTGGCAGGAACGCGGCCGAACGACAGGTCGACGAAAGACACCGTCAGCACCTGGCTGGCCTTGGGCAGGGAGGACGGATTGTCCAACAGGGAGTCGGGTGGTGCGCCATCGGCGTTCGGGCCGATATAGAGTGGCGCGGCAGTCGAAGTCGTGGTGCCGCCAGGGCCGGAAACCGCCACGCTGTAGGTTTCGCCGTTCTCTCCAGCACTGACCGGCGCGGTGAGCAGGAAGGCGTTGGTGGCGCCGGGAATGGTGCGCGGGCTGCCACCATTCGGAGACGAGACCGACCATTGATAATGGGTGGCATTGGTGGCGGCGACCAGGAAACCGGCTCGCTGGCCCACCTGCAGCACCTGCACACCGGGCTGTTTCTGGATGGAAGGGGGCGGGGGCGTCGCGCCCAGGGCGGGGGTTCCGATCGCCAGGCCGACCAGCAGCATGGTCGCCAACGTTGCTCGCGGACCGGTTACCTTCTCGTGGTTGCCGGAAAGGCGAGACAAAGAGGCGTCAGCTTCACTCATTCCAGTCTCCCCGATCCGGCGCGCACGTATGGCGGCTGCCTTGCGTGGAAGGAGATGTGACACTCCTTTGCTGCCCGACCAAGGATCAAGAACAAGACGCTGCGGGAGCCCGACAGGCCGCTTCCCTCGACGGTATCGGGGCCGATGACAGGCGGCCGCGACGGTTAGGCTTCGGCTCCCATCGCCTGCCGGGGCAATTCTGGTGCGGGCCGGCCCAGCAGGTAGCCCTGGATCTCGTCGCAGCCATGCGCGTCCAGGAAGGCCAGTTGCGCTTCGGTTTCGACGCCCTCGGCACAGCAGGTCATGCCGAGCGACTGCACCATCTGGAGTACGGAACGCGTGATGATCTCCACGCGGCGGTCGTGGCCGAGCGCGGCGATGAACTGCCGGTCGAGCTTGACCTTGTTGAACGGGAACATGGTCAGCGCGCCCAGCGAGGAATAACCGCTGCCGAAATCGTCCAGCGTCAGCCGCACGCCCATGGCGCGAACCTGCGAGAGTTCGCGCCGCAGATGGCCGTCCTCGTCCAGCGTGGTACGGGCGGAGAGTTCAAGCTGGAGGCGGGACGGGTCGAGACCGGTCTCGTCCAGGACGCGGCGGACCGTGCGCGACAGCCTGCCATGCGACAACCAGATGGACGAGATGTTCACGGCGACACTGAGTGGCGTGTCCCAGCGCTGCGCCTCGGTGCAGGCCGTGCGCAGCGACCAGGCATCCAGCAGTTCGATGGTGCCGCTGGCCTCGGCCACCGGAATGAAGGCGGCCGGGGATATCTCGCCGAAGCCCGGCCGGTTCCAGCGCAGAAGCGCCTCGAAGCCGGTGACATGCTCGCTGGCGGTGTCGATCGTCGCCATCCAATTGAGGTGGAACGCGCCGGCATGGGCTGCGGCCTGGAGGTCGAGCTCGAGACCGTTGGAGATGGCGTAGCTGTCGATCACCGAGCGCACGGCACGGCTGTGGCGGCCGTCGCCCTGGGTCTTGGCATGGGCCAGCGCCGCTTCGGCGGCCAGAAGCAGCTGCGCAGCTTCCTGGGCGGCGTCGGCGCTGTCGCTGGCGCTTGGCAGATCGACCGGATACAGCGCCACGCCGACCGACAGGCGCACTGGCAATTCCAGCGCACCGAGCTGGGCCGGTTCGCGCAGCCGCTCCATCATGCGTTGCGCCATGGTCTCGGCATCGCTGTTGCCCATGCGCCCGGGCGACAGGATGGCGAAGCCGCTGCCGCCCAGATGGGCCAGGAAGCCAGGCACCGGCGCAACCGCTTCGAGCCTGTCTGCGAGTTGACGGAGGTAGAGGTCGGCGATTTCCCTGCCATAGGCGTCGTTCAGAGCCGCCAAGCCGCCGAAATCGACCCGTAGAAGCGCGAACATGGCGCGGCCGTTTTCCGGGCTTGCCATCTGCTCGATCTGGGCCACCAGGGCGCGCCGTCCCGGCAGACCAGTGACGGCGTCGATCAGGCCGGGTTCCGCCGGAGCCGCGCCGTGTTGCGCTTTCTGACGCGCCGCATGCAGCGCGGAAACGCCACGTGCGAGATCGGCGATGGTGAGCACGATCTCGCGATTATGGCGGCGCTGTTCGCGGTCCAGCAGACCCAGCATGCCAATGGCATCGCCGCTGCCGTCCCGGATGATCGCGCCTACGAGCGAGATGAATCCGTTGGTTCGCTCCTGGAGCGGCGCCGTGTTCTGGCCGCGCTCGGCGGCGATGTCCGGGATCTCCACCAGCATGCGTCGCCGGCTCTTCATCTGCGCGCGCATCAGCGTCAGCGGCAGGGCTTCGCCGTCCGTGCGGCCCGCAGCGGCATGCAGTTGCAGGCCGGAGCCGCTTTCCAGCACCAGAAAGGCGACGGCGCTGCCCGAGCCTGGTTCGGTCGCGGGCCCGTGCGCGCGCAGGGCGAGCCGAGCGAAGGCGCTGAACGGACCGTCTGCGGATGGGTCGTCCTTGACGGTGCCGGCGAGTGGCAGGGAAATCCTGATCGCGCCTTCGCTGGCCGTCGTCCCGCTCATCACGCTCAACTGAACCCCCCTGGCCACACAGGCTGAACGCAACGAAAATCGCAACCGCGGTTATGGTGCAAGCCGCTCCGGGTTTAGCCGGAGCCGAGTGTACGCGCTGCGTCCGATTTGTCGAACAACGTCAGCAAGCGGCGGATCGTTCTGCCGCGTGGCGATTCAAGGCGTGGATCCCGTTCGCCCAGCCGTTCCGCATCCTGCCATGCCGTGCGCAGCAGGCGTTCGAACTCCACGCCGTTGGCGAGGCGATAGCCGGCCTGTCCGGATTGCCTGCGCCCCATCAGCTCGCCGCCGCCGCGGATGCGGTAATCCTCGTCGGCGATCAGGAAGCCGTCTTCGGTGTCGCGCAGCAGCGACAGGCGCCGGCGCGACGCCGCGCCCAGGGGCTCGTCATGCAGCAGCAGGCAGTAGCTCGCTTCCGCGCCGCGCCCGACCCGTCCGCGCAGCTGATGCAGCTGGGCCAGTCCAAAGCGTTCGGCGTGCTCGATCACCATGATCGTGGCGCTGGGGATGTCGACGCCGACCTCGATCACCGTGGTCGCGACCAGGATTCGGGTACGTCCGGCGGCGAAGGCGTCGAGCGCGGCCTGACGGATCGCGGAGTCCTGCCGCCCATGAGCCAGACCCACCTTCCTGGGGAACAGCCCGTCCAGCGCCTCGAAGCGTCGCTGCGCGGCCTGGAGGTCGAGCATCTCGCTTTCCTCCACCAGCGGGCAGACCCAGAACAGTTGCGCGCCTCGACCTAGCGCGCGCCGTACCGCCTCGATCACGTCGGTTTCCGCGCCGATGCCGTGCAGCGTGGTGCGGATCGGCTTGCGCCCGGCCGGTTTGCCGTCGAGCCGGCTGACCTGCATCTCACCGTACTGGGTCAGCAAGACGGTGCGGGGGATCGGCGTCGCGGTCATCACCAGCACGTCGGTGGCGCGGCCCTTGTCGCCCAGCAGCAGGCGTTGTTCGACGCCGAAGCGATGCTGCTCGTCGATCACCGCGAGCGCCAGATCCGCGAACGCGACCCCGTCCTGGAACAGCGCATGCGTGCCCACCGCGAGCGGCGCGGCGCCGGTGGCGATCGCGTCCAGCGCCTGCTTGCGGGCGCGGCCCTTGATGCTCCCCGTGAGCAGGGCGACCGGGACCGGGGAGAGCCTGGACAGGGTGGCGTGGTGCTGCCGGGCCAGGATCTCGGTGGGGGCCATCAGGCAGCTTTGCGCCCCGGCTTCGGCCGCGCGCAGCATCGCCATCAGCGCCACCAGGGTCTTGCCGGCGCCGACATCGCCTTGCAGCAGGCGCAGCATGCGGGTGGGACGTTCCAGATCGGCGTCGATCTCGTGCAGCGCGCGGTGCTGCGCTTCGGTGGGGCGGAAGCCGAACCGGCGCAGCGCTTCGGCGCGCAGATGGCCGTCGCCGTGCAGGGAGCGGCCGGGACGACGACGGGCCACGCGCTTGGCCTGGTTGATGGCGACCTGTTCGGCCAGGAGCTCGTCGCAGCCGAGGCGTGCGCGCGCCCGGCTTTCGGTGTCCGGGTCGCCCTTGGGCAGATGCAGGGTGCGGAGCGCGGTGCCGAAATCGGGCCAGCGTTCACGCGCCACCAGCGTGGGGTCGAGCCATTCGCCGAGCGCCTCCGGGGCGGGCAGTCTTTGCAGCGCGGCGCGCATGGCGCGCCCGAGCAGGCGTCCGTTCAACCCCGCCGTCAGGGGCCAGACCGCCTCGATCTCCGGCACGAAGCCGGGTCTCCCGTCCGGCCCGGTCGGAACCAGATGCTCCGGATGCGGCATGGAGAGGCGGTTGCCGTAGGATTCCAGCGTGCCGGATACGGTGAGGACCATGCCGGGTTGCAGGCGTCTGGCCTGATGCGGTGCAAAGAACACCAGCTCCAGCGTCGTGGTGCCGCCGTCGGGATCACCCGCGATCACGCGCCAGGGCTGGCGCGGTCGGGTCGGGCCGTCGATGCGCAGCACGCGGACCAGCAAGGTGGCGATGCGGCCTGGTTCGGCTTGCGCGAGGGTGGGGCGGTAGCGCCGGTCGATCATGCTGTCGGGGAGGTGGAACAGCAGGTCGATCACCCGCGTGCCGCCGACCGCCCGGCCGATCAGCCCGGCGATCCCGGCGCCCACGCCCGGCAGGCCGGTGAGCGGCGCCAGCAGCGGCAGCAGCAGCGGATCGGCTTCCGGTGCGCGTCGCGCGAGCGGCACGTCCGGTGGGGCGATCGGGGCGGAGAGGCGATCGTTCAAGCGAACTCCGGTGATCGTCGGGGCCGATCTTCCAAACCCCCCGGGCTGACAGTGGGGGAGTGCGCGGCTATATGACAGCGCGCGCCATGCAACGAAACGCCCCCGACACCAATCCCGCCCGAACCCCGTCCTCCGACCCGAGCGGGCTCGATCCGCGGCGTCGCCGCATCCTGTTCCGCGCCACCCATCGCGGCACGCACGAAACCGATCTGCTGATCGGCGGTTTCGTGGCACCCAGGATCGCCGGTTTCACCGACGCGGAGCTGGACGCGTTGGAGGAACTGATGGAATTGCCGGATATCGATCTCGCCGATTGGCTGATGGGACGCCGTCCGATTCCGCCGCATTGCGACACCCCGATGCTGCGCGCCGTGCTCGAGGCCGCGAGGAGCCGTCAGCCGGGCGATATGGGCCGATGAGCGTGGACATGAGCGCCCCTGCCGTCACCACCGTCTGGGGCGCGCCGGACGGGTTCGATGCCCTGCTTCTGGCCCGTCGCCAGACCGCGTTCGGTGGCGAGCATGACGGGCCGCTGCTGCATGTGGCGCGCGACGATGCCGGTGCCGCGCGTCTGGCCGATTTGCTGGGCTTCGTGTGCCCCGGCGCTGAGATCCTGCGCTTTCCGGCCTGGGACTGCCTGCCCTACGACCGTGTTTCGCCCAATCCGGCGATCGTCTCCGAGCGCGTCGCCACGCTGGCGGCGCTGCTGGAGAAGAGCGCGCGTCCGCGCATCGTTCTGACCACGGTGAACGCGCTGGTGCAGCGCGTGCCGCCGCGCACGGCGTTCGCCGGGCAATCCTTGTCGGTGAAGGCCGGCGAGACGCTGGATGTCGAGTTCCTGGTCGAGGTGCTGGTGGCCAGCGGCTACAACCGCACCGACACGGTGATGGAGCCGGGCGAGTTCGCGACGCGCGGCGGCATCGTCGATATCTTCCCGTCCGGCGAAGGCGAGCCGGTGCGTCTCGATTTGTTCGGCGACGAGGTGGAGAACATCCGCTCGTTCGATCCGGCGACGCAGCGTTCCTCCGGCAAGCTTGAGGCGCTGATCCTGCGTCCGGTGTCGGAGATTTCGCTCGATCCGGACAGCGTCAGCCGTTTCCGCACCGGCTGGCGCGAGCGCTTCGGTATCGAGGCGACCAACGACCCGATTTACCACAGCGTCTCCGACGCGCGCCGCCATTCCGGTGTCGAGCACTGGATGCCGTTGTTTCATGAGCGGCTGGAAACGCTGGTGGATTATCTGCCGGGCGTGTCGGTGTCGTTCGACCATCAGGTGGACGAGGTTCTGACCGCGCGTCTGGAGATGATCGCCGACCATGCCGAGGCGCGCCGCATGCCGCCGCGCGAAGGCGAGGTGCCGTATCGTCCGCTGCCGCCGGAGCTGCTGTATCTGGACCGCGCCGCCTGGACCGAGATGCTGCGCCGTCTGCCGGTGCTGAGCTTCTCGCCCTTCGCGCGTCCGGACGATGCGCCGGGTTTCGATGCCGGGGGTCGTCCCGGCATCATGTTCGCCCGCTCCCTGCCGGCGGGGCAGCGCGAGAACGTGTTCGGCATGCTGCGCGAGCAGGTGGAGAGCTGGAGCAAACAGAAGCGGCGCTGCTTCGTGTCGGCCTGGACGCGCGGGTCGCGCGAGCGCATCGGCGTCCTGTTGAAGGAAGCCGGGCTCGACGTGGAGTCCGTGAACGATTGGGCCGGCACGGCCAAGCTGAAGCCGGGGCGGATCGGTCTGCTGACCCTGGGGCTGGAGCGCGGCTTCACCGGACCGGGCGAGCATGGCGATCTGGCGATCGTGAGCGAGCAGGATCTGCTGGGCGAGCGCATCGCGCGTCCGCCGCGCAGACGCAAGCGTGCCGACCAATTCATCGCCGAGGCGACCGAGATCGCCGAGGGCGATCTGGTGGTGCACCAGGATTACGGCATCGGCCGCTATGACGGTCTGGAGACCCTGGGGATCGAGCGCGGCGGCGGGCCGGACCGCGTCGGCGTGCGTTCGGTACCGCATGCCTGTCTGCGATTGATCTATGACGGCAACGAGAAACTCTTCTTGCCGGTGGAGAATATCGAGCTGCTGAGCCGGTTCGGTTCGGAGCAGAACGGCGTCGCGCTCGACAAGCTCGGCGGCTCGTCCTGGCAGACGCGCAAGACCAAGATGAAGCAGCGCATCCGCGACATGGCGGGCGAGCTGATCCGCACCGCGGCTGCGCGGCACATGCGCGAGGCGCCGACCCTGGCGCCGGCGGAAGGGGCGTGGGACGAGTTCTGCGCCCGTTTCCCCTTCGTGGAGACCGAGGACCAGTCGCGCGCCATCGCCGATGTTCTGGAGGACATGGCCGCCGGCCGGCCGATGGATCGTCTGGTGTGCGGCGATGTGGGTTTCGGCAAGACGGAGGTGGCTTTGCGTGCGGCCTTCGTCGCCGCCATGTCCGGCGCGCAGGTGGCTGTGGTGGTGCCGACCACGCTGCTGGCCCGGCAGCATGCGCGCACCTTCGCGGCGCGGTTCGAAGGTCTGCCTGTGCGTGTCGAGCAGCTGTCGCGCATGGTCTCGGCCAAGGATGCGACGGCGGTGCGCAAGGGCGTCGCCGACGGCACGGTGAACATCGTCGTCGGCACGCATGCCCTGCTGGCCAAGGGCGTGTCCTTCGCCGATCTCGGTTTGCTGATCGTGGACGAGGAGCAGCATTTCGGTGTCGCGCACAAGGAGAAGCTGAAGGCGCTGCGCGAGGACGTGCATGTGCTGACGCTGTCCGCGACGCCGATCCCGCGCACCTTGCAGCTTGCTTTGACCGGCGTGCGCGAAATGAGCCTGATCGCGACGCCACCGACCGATCGTCTGGCCGTGCGCACCTTCATCATGCCGTTCGACAGCGTGGTGATCCGCGAGGCGCTGCAACGCGAGCGGTTCAGGGGTGGCCAGGTGTTCTGCGTTGTGCCGCGCATCGAGGATCTGGATCGCATGGCCGAGCGCCTGCGCGAGATCGTGCCCGATGCGAAAACGGTGCAGGCGCATGGGCGCTTGAGCCCGACCGAACTCGAACGGGTGATGACCGAGTTCGGCGACGGAAAGTACGACATCCTGCTGTCCACCAACATCGTCGAAAGCGGTCTGGACATGCCGGCGGTGAACACGCTGGTGATCTATCGCGCCGACATGTTCGGTCTCGGGCAGCTTTACCAGCTCCGTGGGCGTGTGGGGCGCGGCAAGCAGCGTGGTTATGCGTATCTGACCTGGCCGCAACAGCATCGTTTGTCGGCCTCGGCCGAAAAGCGGCTGGAGGTGATGCAGACTTTGGATCAGCTCGGCGCTGGCTTCACGCTGGCCTCGCACGATCTGGATTTGCGCGGTGCGGGCAATCTGCTGGGCGACGAGCAGTCCGGCCATATCCGCGATGTCGGCATCGAGCTGTATCAGCAGATGCTGGAAGATGCGGTGGCCGATCTGCGTCGCGAGAAGGGCAAGCGCAAGGCCGAGGATCGCGACTGGACGCCGAACATCGTGCTCGGACTGCCGGTGCTGATCCCGGAAACCTACGTCGCCGATCTGCCGGTGCGTCTGGGTCTGTACCGCCGTATCGGCGCGTTGCAGAGCGATGCCGAGACCGAGGCGATGCAGGCGGAGTTGGTGGACCGGTTCGGGCCGATGCCGGAGGAAGTCGAGAACCTGCTCCAGGTGGTGTCTCTGAAGCGCACCTGCCGTTCGGCGGGGGTGGAGAAGCTGGAGGCCGGACCGAAGGGCATGGTGTTGCAGTTCCGCGGCAACGCGTTCGGCAATCCGGCCGGGCTGGTGGGGCTGATCGGCGCGAAGGGCAGCGACATGCGGTTGCGGCCGGACCACAAGCTGGCGATCTCACGGGAGATGACCACGGCGCAGCGCATCGGACTGGCGCGGACTGTGGTCGGCAAGCTGGCGAAACTGGCGGAGCAGGCGAAGGCGGCGTGATGAAAGAGTGTTCTTTCTTGAAAGAAAGAACCAAAGAACTTCTGTCCATTTAGGTATGTTCGGGCGGATGCCGTAGACCAAACGGACAGAAATCTTTTTGCTTCTTTTTCTTCAGAAAAAGAAGGCTCTCTTTGTTCTAGCGGATCGGCAGCGGCACGTTGTTCACCAGCAGCGTGCTACCCTGCCATTTCAGGTCCCAATCCGCGTTGCCGCCATTCTGGTGCGCCATCAGCTTGGCGAGGAACAGGGCGGTGCGGATCTTCTGTAGCCCGGCCGTGCCGGCGGCATCGACGAGGGAGTCGTAGCCGGCGACGGTGACGTGGGCGGTGCCGGAATTCTCGGCCGGGTCCGCGGCGATGCGGGCCTGACCGTTTCCGGTCAGGGTGGTGTCGCCGCGAACGGCGTGGATTTGGTCGATGGTGAGATCGACCGGCGCGCCGCGTCCGCCGGCGGCGGCAACCAGGGCAGGCAGCTCGCTGGTCGGCAGGCTGGCGTTCAACTCCAGTCGCTCCGGCAGGAGGGGCGCGGCGGGATCGTTGGAGGCCGCGCCGCTGATCTGCAGGGCGAGATGCGCCGTATCGCCGGCGCCGTCGAGTTGCAGCGCGATCCGGGCGGCGCCCATGCGCCTCGTGCCCGAACGTAACGACACGCCGGTCCAGGCGAAGCTGGCGTGGCCGCCATGGGCGATCGCCTGCGCGACCGGGGCGATGGCATCCTTGAAGGCCTGATCGGAGCAGCCGGCGTCGTGATGGCCGGTCAACGCGCCGAGGAGCGCCGCTGCCGCGGCGGTGCTGGCATGGCCGAGAGCACCCGGGGGCAGGGTGGCGTTGCGCGCGGTGGCGGAAAGGTGGCTGGCGTGGAAAGCCGCCGCCTGTTCCGCCGGAAGGCTGATCTCCAGCTTGTCCGCCTCGAGCTTGCTGTCGGTGCCGTGCACGGTGGCGTGCGCGACCACGCAGCCACCCGGCAAATCGAGCGGGGAGGCTGCCCACGCCGCGCCGCTGCCCAGAAGCAGGCTGCTGCCGAGCGCCAGGGCCGGCCATACGGGGCGTGCCATGGATTTCGGGCGGCGACGGAGCGGGGCGGCGGAATTTTCGAGATGGGTCATCACCTTGCTAGGGTGGCGCAGCCATCGCCGGGTGGCAATCGCTCCAGGTCCAGGCCCCTCACCATGCCCAAACTCGATCCGTTTCTTCTGGCGCTTCTTTCCGTGGTGGCGCTGGCGAGTGTGCTGCCCTGCCGTGGTGCCGCGGTGCCGCTGTTCCATGCGCTGACGATCGTCGTGATCGCGCTGATGTTCTTTCTCCAGGGAGCGCGGTTGTCGCGTGCGGCGGTGGTGGCGGGGCTGGCGCATTGGCGTCTGCATCTCTGCATCCTGGGTGCGACGTTCGTGCTGTTTCCGCTGCTGGGACTGGGGCTGCATGCGCTGTTTCCCAGTTTGCTGAAGCCGTCTCTGTGGTTCGGCGTGCTGTTCGTCTGCGTGCTGCCGTCCACGGTGCAGTCCTCGATCGCGTTCACCTCCATTGGCGGCGGCAATGTGCCGGCGGCGGTGTGTTCGGCGACCGCGTCGAACCTGCTCGGAATCATGCTGACGCCGTTGCTGACCGGCGTGGTGCTGGCAGGCGCGGTTCAGGGCGGCACGCATGTGTCGGCGGATGGGGTGCTGGACATCGTGTTGCAACTGTTGGTGCCGTTCGTGGCGGGGCAGGTCCTGCAGCCGTGGCTCGGCGGCTGGGCGGCGCGCAACAAGCGTCTGCTCACCTTCACCGATCGCGGGTCGATCCTGGTGGTGGTCTACACGGCGTTCAGCGCGGCGGTGGTGCAGGGGATCTGGCAGGCGGTGCCGCCGGCGCAGCTCGGGTTGATCCTGCTGGTGGATGCGGTGCTGCTGGCCCTGGTGCTGCTGGCGACCCGCTACGGGGCGCGTCTGCTCGGCTTTCCGCACGAGGACGAGGTGGCGATCGTGTTCTGCGGATCGAAGAAGACGCTCGCGACCGGCGTACCGATGGCGGGGGTTCTGTTTCCCGCCGCCATGGTGGGGCAGGTGGTGCTGCCGCTGATGATGTTCCACCAGCTGCAATTGTTCGTGTGCGCGGTGCTGGCCCGCCGCTATGCGCGACGGGCCGAGGCGGCTCTGGTCAGAACTTGAAGTTCAGGCGGCCGTAATAGAAGCCGCCATTGATCGGGATGGTGGACGAGGTCTGATCATAGAAGGCGACGTTCAGGTAGGAGAGCTCGGGCGGCATCTTGCGCGGACGGAGGTTGAACAGGTTGTTCGCGCCGATGGCGAGATGCAGACGCGCGGTGAGCTGGTAGCCGACTTCGAGGTCGGTCAGCCATTGCGGCGTATTGACGAACTGCGCGAACTGCGTGGAGGAATACCGGATGTCGGC
Source organism: Lichenicola sp. GTC18331 (assembly GCF_055386855.1). NCBI lineage: Bacteria > Pseudomonadati > Pseudomonadota > Alphaproteobacteria > Acetobacterales > Acetobacteraceae > Lichenicola > Lichenicola sp. GTC18331. Next base: position 3,275,066 of record NZ_AP045015.1, read on the forward strand.
CGGCGCCAGATCCTGATAGGTGACCATGTCCTTGGTCTGGCCGTAGCGGGTCCAGCGCAGGTTGGCGTCCCAGCGATCCTTCTTCCAGTAGGCGTTCAGGATGATCTTCGAGCGTGGCGAGGCGGTGGTCAGATAGGAGATGCTTTGCTCGTTGATGAATGGGTTTCCGAACGCGTCGGTGCCGTTATGGTGCAGGCGCGTACGGTTGAGGTCGACGGCGGCGCTCCAGTTCACCGTGCCGTACTGGTGGAAGTTGCTGTGGTAATCAACGTTGACGTCCGCGCCCTGCGTGCGCGTGCTGGCGCCGTTGGCGAAGTAATAGGCCGAGATATCGGAGTCTTCGATGCCGACCGGGAGGCTGGCACCGGTAGCCTCGATCGCGCTTCGTGCGGTGGCTCCGCTGCCGGACGTCTGGCTGCCGCTGAGGCCGCCGGCGCCGACAATGCGGTCGCGGATATTGATCTGGTAGACGTCCGCCGTGATCGACAGATTCGACAGCGGCTGCAGCACGATGCCCGCGCTGGCGTTGGTGGAGCGCTCCGCCTTCAGCGGCACGGCGCCGATCGATTGCGCGCCTTTCGACGTGGTGGCGAGAATGCCGCTGGCGCCGGTGGGTGACACATTGAGCGAGGAGTAGTTCTCTTCCGCCAGCGTCGGCGCGCGGAAGCCGTTGGAGATGGTGCCGCGGAGCGCAAGCCACTTGGTGAAATCGTAGCGTGTCGAGATCTTGCCGTTCTCGGCATTGCCGGCATCGGTGTAATGCTCGAAGCGGCCCGCGAAGTCGACATCCCAGTGCTGCAGCGGGTGAACGTCGTAGTCGATATAGCCGGCCCAAACATTGCGCGAGAAGCGGCCGGCATTCGAGGGCAGCAATCCGGCGAAACCCTGCGTGCCGCCGCCCGCCGTGGAGGCGAGGCTACCCGCGCCCAGCACATAGACTTCCGAGCGTTCCTCGGCGCCGAAGGCGATGTTCATCTTCTTGCCGAAGGCGGTGAACGGCCGGGTGAAATCGAGGTTGTTGGTCCACTGCGCGTTGGCTTGGCTCTGCGCCAGAACCGTTGTGGGCGAGAAGTCGAGCGGATAGCCGTAGCTCGGCAGGCCGGTTTCGGCGGTGGTCAGCAGATAGGGGTTGGCCGTATTCTTGTTGCCGATATTGGTGAGGTCTTCACCGTAGGTGGTGCTCAGGTCGGCGCGGAAGCCGAGCACATCGTTCGCCTTGACCCCGATCGTCGCCGCGTAGTCGTTTTCTTCGTCGGTTTCGAGCGGCGAGAAGCCCCACGGATAGAGCGTGGGCGCGATATAAGGTGCACGATAGTTCTCGTACGCCTCGGCGTGGCGGTGGCCGTAGGTGATCAGGCCATAGCCCTCGATCCCGCCCAGCGCGTCCTGTACCAGGGTCTTGCCGAAATCGATCGACAGGGTCTCGCGCGTCTCCTCGGGCATTCCGTTGATCTTGTTGGAATTGCCTGGGGTGGTGAAGGGACCGTGCTTGATGGCGGCCGGCTGGATTGGCCAGAAGGGTGAGGCGCTGGACCGGGAGTCCGTCGCCTGCGTCACGAAATGATCGGTGTGGTAGACCTGACCGCCGACATGGACGTAGCCGTCGTCGCCGAACGAGAATCCCTTGTCGGCATCCAGTTGATACTGCCAACCATCGCCGTTATAGGCGCTGGCGCCGGTGAACGCCGTGGCACTCCCGCCATGGTTGGTCTTCTTCATGATCACGTTGACCACGCCGGCGATGGCGTCGGAGCCGTACTGCGCGGCCGCACCGTCGCGCAGGATCTCGATATGGTCGATCGCGGCCGCCGGGATCATGTTCAGATCGACCGGGGTGGCGCCCTGTTCGGGACCGGCATCGGCGGTGATGTTGGAGGTCATGTGACGGCGCTTGCCGTCGATCAGCACCAGCACGTCGTTCGGGTTCAGGCCGCGCAGTCGGATCGCCGCGACCAGCGCCTGGGTGTCGGCGCCATAGGCCTGGATGCTGATGGACGGATCGGTGCGCGAGAGCTGCGCGGACAGGTTCACCTGGCCGGAGCGGCTGAGCGTGGCGGCCGAGATCACGTCGATCGGGCTCGTGCTGTCGCGTGCCTTCTTGCCGAGATTGCGGGTGCCGGTGACGATGACGGATTCACCGGAATCCATCGACGACACGGCCGAGCGCGAGGAGTGCCCGGCGGGCGCGACCAGGGTCGGTGCGGTCACAGCGGCGGCCGGCACAGCGACGCCATTATCCGTCGGGGCGGTGCTCGCCGCGGTGCTGTGGACGCTTTTTTTCGCGTGTTTGTGCGCGTGATGCGTGGGGGCCGAACCGGCTGACGGCGCGGTCTGCGCCTGTGCCGGAACAATCCCGGCCGCGATGGCGAGTGGGCAGACGGACACCAGAAGTAATCCGCGCAGGCCGCTCGTCGTCGAAATCCTCATTCGCCTCTCCATCGTGGCGGCAGCGGAAACCCTTCGATGCGGGCTTCATGACGCCGTCGCCAAACGTTGCTCTGCCGCGATGATCTGATCAGCCGCTTCCGGTTGCCAAGCGGTTTATTGCACAAACCTGAAGCATTACGGCGGGTGCGACATAAAAGAGACAGTTAGAAACGCTCGAAATATAGGCATAAGCCCATTAAACCATCTTGTTGACGGCAAGTTTGCTGCCTGTTTAGCCTTGTTCCGGTCCGGACATGATCCGTTGACAGCGTTGGAGCATGACACGTTGAATCGACCATTCTCGATGGCGCCGACCCGACGGCAGCTGCTGATGCGCATCGGCGCCGCAGCGGGCAGCGTGGCCGTGTATCAGGCGATGACGCGGCTCGGACACGCCGCCGGAACCGATTTCCATGGTTCGCCCGATCTCTCCGGGGCAAAGAAAGGCACCAGCGTTCTGGTGCTCGGCGCCGGTCTGGCCGGAATGCTGGCCGCCTACGAACTGCGCAAGGCCGGCTACAGCGTGCGCGTGCTGGAATATCAGAACCGCTCCGGCGGCCGGAACTTCACCCTGCGCGGCGGCGACACGCTCACTGAACTGGGCGGCGCGACGCAGCATGTGAAGTTTGCAGCCGGAAACTACATCAATCCCGGCCCGTGGCGCATTCCGTATCACCACCAGGGTCTGCTGCATTACTGCAAGCTGTTCGGCGTGCAGCTCGAACCGTTCGTGCAGGTGAACCACAACGCGCTTTTGCACGACAGCGCGACGTTCGGCGGCAAGCCGCAGCGCTACCGCGACATCATGACCGATTTCACCGGCTACACCGCCGAGCTGGTGGCGAAATCGGTCAACCAGAACAAGCTCGACCAGCCCGTCACCGAAGACGAGAAGCACGATCTTCTCGCCGCCATGCGTGGCTGGGGTCTGCTCGACAAGAATTACAACTACGTGAAAAGCGAATCCGCTTCTCTGCGTCGCGGTTTCGAGAAACCGCAGGGCGGCGGCCCGGACGGTGCGCCGACCCCGTCCACGCCATTCACGCGGCATGACGTCATGAAGTCCGGCCTGTGGGAATGGCTGAGCTTCAACATGACCTACGACATGCAGACCACCATGTTCCAGCCTGTGGGCGGCATGGACATGATCGGCAAGGGCTTCGCCAAGCAGGTCAACGATCTGGTCACGCACAACATCAAGGTCACCAAGATCGCGCAGGACGGAAACGGGGTCACGGTTTCCTATCTCGACAACAATAAGGGCGGCGCCGTGGGCGAAGCCAAGGCGGATTGGTGTGTGTGCACGATCCCGTTGTCGATCCTGAGCGAGATCGAGGTGCAGGCGGGTGCGCCGATGAAGGCGGCGATCCAGGCGGTGCCTTACGCGTCCTCGGTGAAGATCGGGCTCGAATTCAAGCGCCGTTTCTGGGAGCAGGACGATCAGATCTATGGCGGCATCTCGTTCACCAACCAGCCGATCAGCCAGATATCCTATCCGTCCACGCGCTATTTCACCGACGGTCCGGCGGTGCTGCTGGGCGGCTACATGTTCGGCCCTGCGGCTTATGCATTCGCGGGCATGACCCCGGAAGAACGCGTGCAGGAGGCGCTGAAGCAGGGCGCCGTGTTCCATCCGCAATATGCCTCGGAGTTTTCCAACGGGGTCGGCGTGGCCTGGAGCCGTATGCCGTGGTCGCTCGGCTGCTGCTCGATGTGGAGCGAGGAAGCGCGCAAGGCGCACTACAAGCCGCTCACCGAGATCGACGGTCGCCTCGTACTGGCTGGCGAACACGCTTCCTATATCGGCTGCTGGCAGGAAGGCGCGATCCTGTCCTCCATCAGCGCGATCACCCGTCTCCACCAGCGTGCGATCGGAGCCGCCTGATGCGCCGTTCTTCCCGGACGCTTGCCGCGATCCTTCTGGCCGGTGCAGCGATCGTGCCCGCCCGCGCCGCCTTCGCCGATGCCGCCGCCAACGTCGCCGGCGAGGCCACGCACAGCACGAACGGTGCCGAGATCTACAAGCAGGTCTGCCAGGGCTGCCACATGCAGAACGGCAAGGGCGGCACCGGCGCCGGTACGATCCCGGCCCTGGCCGGAAACCCCAAGCTCGCCAGTTCGGGTTATCCCGTCTTCATGGTTCTGAACGGGCGCGGCGGCATGCCGTGGTTCGGCACCATGCTGAACGATACCCAGGTGGCGGCGGTGGTGAATTACGTGCGCACCAATTTCGGCAACCACTACACCGACCCCGTGAAGCCCGAAGACGTGGCTCAGCAGCGTGGGCCTGCGCCTACCATGGAGAAATGATGTCGATGAACGCTCTCGCTTTGCGTGCCGCCTTCGTGGCTGCCACCCTGATCGCCGGCACCGGCGGCGTGCAGGCGGCCGAACTGTTGCGCCACAGCACAGGCAAATTCCCGATCGCGTCCGCGATCGAAGTGCCGCCGGGTTACACCACGATCTATCTCTCCGGGCAGGGCGCCGATCCCTCCGACAAGACCGCCAAGCCGATGACGCTGGCGGCCTATGGCGACACCGAAACGCAGACGCGCAGCGCGCTCGGCAAGATCAAGGCAGAGCTGGAGACGCTGCATCTGACGATGGCCGACGTCGTGCAGATGCATGTCTACATGGTCGCCGATCCGAAGCTCGGGAAGATGGATTTCGCCGGGCTGATGAAGGCCTATACCGAGTTCTTCGGCACCAAGGAGCAGCCGAACCTGCCGACCCGATCCGCCTTCCAGGTGGCCGGCCTGGCCAATCCGGGCTGGCTCGTGGAGATCGAGGTCACCGCCGTCCGCAAGTAGGCGCGCGACACCGTTCCGCCTTTCTTTCGGTCTGGAGGAAGGCGGAAGAGGTGTTCTTTCTTGAAAGAAAGAACCAAAGAACTTCTGTCTGTTTGAGCGAGTGCCATTTGGGATAGATCATCAAAACGGATAGAAGTCTTCTTGCTTCTTTGTCTTCAGAAAAAGAAGGTCATTCCCATCTTAACTTTCCTGGAATGCATATTATCCTTAGCCGATAATCCTTTCCAGCGCCGCGGCGTCCAGCAGGCGCTCCAGAACCTTGGTGTCTTGCACCCCGGCGACGGCGAAATCCCCGTCGATCACCACGCAGGGCACGCCGGCGATCCCGGCCCGATGCGTGCCGAGATTATCGACGTGCACCGCATCTTCGAAGGCACGCGAGGCCAGCATACGCGCCGCCGCTGCTGGATCGAAGCCGGACTCTGCCGACAGGACAGCCAGCGTATGCGTATCGCCGATATCGGCGCCTTCGGCGAAGTGCGCCTGCATCAGCCGGCAGACCAGTTTGGTGGCGTCGCCGCGCTCGGCGGCCCAGCGGATCAGCCTGTGCGCGTTCACCGTCGAGGGCACGCGCTTCATGAGCTCGAAGCGAAACGGCACGCCATCTTCCAGGCCGATCCGTGTCACGGCTGAATAGAGCCGCCTGGCACGCACCTCGCCGCCATATTTGCGCAGCGCATGATCGAGCCGGCTCATGCCCTCCGGGGGCATATCGGGATCGAGCAGGAAAGGCCGCCAGATCAGATCGAAGCTGAGCAGGGGGCGACCGTGCAGCGCGTCGAGCAGCCGGGTGATGCCCAGGTAGCACCAGGGGCAGACGAAATCGAAGATGATCTCGATCGTTTGCCGGCCGGGGCGTGGGTTGAGTGCGTTCACAGCGTCATTTTATGCCAAAACCGGCGCCGAGCCAGCGCGATCATCGCTCGGGCACCGGATTTTCGGAGCACCTCCTGCAAGGAACGACCCTGCGCATGCCGACGCCGCATCCCGATTCCGTCGCACGCTTCGCCCAGTATGTCGCGACCCTTGGCCGTGGGCCGGGGCGGTCGCGCGCCCTGACGCGCGAGGAAGCAAGGGATGCACTGTCGCTGGTTCTGGCCGACGCGGTCGATCCGGTGCAGCTCGGCGCTTTTCTGATGCTGCTGCGCTATCGCGGCGAGGACGCGGACGAGATTGCAGGGCTGGTGGATGCCGCGCGGGCCGATCTTCAGACCGGGCATGACATGGCGGCGAGCGGGCCTGTGGACCTGGACTGGCCAAGCTACGGCGCCGGCCGCACGCGGGAGGCGCCTTGGTTTCTTCTGGCGGCGCTGGCTCTGGGGCGGAGCGGTGTGCGCGTGCTGATGCACGGCACCAACGCATTCGGCAGCGGCTTGTCTGTGGAGGACGGGCTGTCGGTGCTCGGTTTGCAGCCATCGGAGGATGCGGCCTCCGTGGGGGAGGCGCTGCAGCGGTCCGGTTTCGCCTACTGGCCTGTGCGGTTCATGGCGCCGAAGCTCGATCGGCTGCTGGCCATGCGCGCCTTGTTCGGTCTGCGCTCGCCGATCAACACGGTGGCGCGGCTGATCGACCCCGCAGACAGTTCGGTCTCGGTCGATGGCGTGTTCCACCCGCCCTACATCGCCGTGCATGTGGCTGTGGCGGAGCGATTTGCCCGACGGAGCCTTGTGGTGATCAAGGGTGGCGGTGGAGAAGCGGAGCGCACGCCGTTGAAGCCGGTCACGGCGCATCGCCTGGGGGCCATGGGGGTGAGCGAACTGCTTCTGCCCGCCCTGGCGCCGGAAAGCGCGCCGGTTGCGGTGGATGCGTCGGTCTTCGCGGCGGTGTGGGCGGGGACGGGACGGTACGAGCGCGTGGAGCAGACCGTGGTGGGGACGATCGCCCTGGCACTGTTGGCGCTGGAGCCCGGACTCGATCCAGCGGCCGCCGATGCGAAAGCCATCGGGATCTGGGGGAACCGGCACCGAGGGGATCGTGTTGTGTCGAAATGACACCGTCACACTGTGTCATGAATCGCGCGTCCGGCATCCTTCCGGCGCGGATTGGCCATAATCGGGGCGGTTAGATCGGCCCAGACTTTATCACGGAGAGTTCCATGTCCAACCGTTCCACGATGGCTGTACTGTTCGGCGCTGCCATGCTCATGGGTGTGGGTTTGTCGGGCCAGGCGATGGCCAAGGGCTGCATCAAGGGCGCCGTCGTCGGCGGTGTCGCCGGGCATGTGGCCGGTCATCACGGTGCGATGGGCGCCGCGGCTGGCTGCGCCGTCGGTCATCATGAGGCGGCCAAGAAGGCCAAGGCCGACTCCAGCACCGCCAATCCGCCGAGCTGAGGCTGTTTTGCCCGGCACCTCTCCCGGTGCCGGGCATCGTTGTTTCAGGTTTGAATCGGCTCCGGCGGCGCGTTTCTGCTGTCGCGGTCGATTTGGTTGATGACGCCGATGGTCTGCGTCATGCCTCCCATGCTCTGGCTCATGCCGCCTCCGCCCATGGTCTGATTCGCAGAGTGGCCGATCTGCGTCCCGCTGGCCGGCTCGACCGGCACCGGAGCAATGGCCCAGAACGCCTCGGCGATTTCGTCGTGGATATGATGAAGCTGCACCTGCACCCAGTCGAGGAACTCGTGCAGGCCACGTAGGATGATCTGCTCGATGGTCTGGTCGGCGAGGGCGGCGCGAAGCTCGTCCATCCGTTCCAGCGCGTTGCCGCCGCGACGCAGACCGTAATCGGTGCGGAGCTGACTGAGCGCCCAGTTCACCTGACGGAGCGTGAGCACCAGGGAGCGCGGAAATGCGTTGTTCAGCAGCAGGAAGCCGGCGACCGCTGCCGGAGTGAGCGAGCGCGGCATCATGCGGCGATAAGCATGGTAGGCGGCTGCGGAACGCAGAACGGCGCTCCACTGGCTCATATCCACCTGGCTCCCGACCTCGGCATCGCGCGGCAGAAGCGTGTGGTATTTGATGTCGATGAGGCGCGTGGTCTGGTTGCCGCGCTCCAGATACTTGCCGATGATGTAGAAATACCAGCCCTGGTCACGGTAGAACGTGCCTTCGGTGATGCCGTAATGGGTCTGGCATTCCTGCTTGAGACGGGCGCAGAGCGCGGACAGCTGCGACGGGCGGATGTCCCAGCGGGTCAGGCCGCGCACCCATTTGTGCATCATGTTGAGATGTGTCCACATCTCGGTCGAGATCAGCGGGCGCAGGGTGCGGGCGTTCTCGCGGGCGACCTGGATCAGCGACGCGATCGAGTTCGGGTTTTCGCGATCGAGCAGATAGAACTCGGCAACGCTGTTCACGTCCGCTTCGGCGCGGCCTGCGAAGAAGCGTTCCTCGTCGGCGTTGATCTGCACCACCGAGCGCCAGTCGTTTTCGCCGGTGCCGGTGCGGGTGAAGGTGTCGGTGACGTCGATGATGCGGGCGAGGTTCTCGATCCGCTCCATGTAACGAGCGAGCCAGACCGTGCTTTCGGCGTAACGCGACAGCAGCGCCTGTCCCCTGCGCAGCGGTTCGTGTACCGGATGAATCGTCGCGCCCGTCATGATTGCAGCACCCAGGTATCCTTGGAACCGCCGCCTTGGGAGGAGTTCACCACCAGCGATCCTTTCTTCAGTGCGACGCGCGACAGGCCGCCGGGCAGAACCCATGTGGAATGTCCGGTGATGGCGAACGGTCGGAGATCGACATGTCTGGCCTGCACGCCCTCCTCGGACAGCGTGGGGGCGGTGGACAGATTGATCACCGGCTGGCTGATGTAGTTGGCCGGATCGGCCTTGAGCTTGGTGCGGAACTCGTCCAGCTCGGCTGTGCTCGCATGAGGCCCGATGATCAGCCCGTAACCGCCGGACTCCCCGACGGGTTTGACCACCAGCTTCTCGAGATTGTCGAGCGTGTATTGAAGACCGTCCGCTTCGCGGCAGATGTTGGTCTCGACATTGTCCAGGATCGGATCCTGGTCGAGGTAGTATTTGATGATGCGCGGCATATAGGCATAGATCGCCTTGTCATCGGCGACGCCGGTGCCGACCGCGTTGGCGATCGCCACATTCCCCCGCCGCCACGCATCGACAAGACCGCGGACGCCGAGTTGGCTATCCGGGCGGAACACGTCCGGGTCGAGGAAATCGTCGTTCAGACGGCGGTAGATGGCGTGAACGGGACGGAGACCGGCGATGGTGCGCATGAACACGCGCCCGTCTTCCACCACCAGGTCGCGGCCTTCCACCAGAGGCACGCCCATCTCTCGGGCAAGAAAAACGTGTTCGAAATAGGCGGCGTTGTAGATGCCGGGCGAGAGCAGCACGACCTGCGGGTCGGGGACGTGTTCCGGCGCCATCGCCGCCATGGCCTGTTGCAACCGCACGCCGTACTCATCGACGCCGCGAATGCGTAGCCCGGCGACCAGATCCGGCAGTACCCGCAGCATCATGTGCCGGTTCTCGATCACGTAGGAGACGCCGGACGGGGTGCGGGCGTTGTCTTCCAGAACCAGGAAACGGCCCAGCTCGTCGCGCACGATGTCTGTGCCGTTGACATGCACATAGACGCCCAGCGGCACGTCGAGCCCCATCATCTCGGGGCGGAAATTGCCGTTGCCCAGGACCAGATCGCGCGGAAGGATATTGTCCTTCAAGATCTTCTGGTCGTGGTAGATGTCCCACAGGAACTGGTTGATGGCGGTGACGCGTTGTACGACGCCGCGTTCGACCACGTCCCACTCCGCGGCGGTGAGGATGCGCGGGATCAGGTCGAACGGCAGAATGCGGTCGATCGAATCGCGTTCGGAATAAACCGTGAACGTGATGCCCAGATTGTAGAGCTCGGCTTCGGCTGCGCTGGCGCGTCGGCGGAGTTCATCCTCGTCGAAGCCGCGCAGACGGTCGCGCACCAGCGCCACGGTCGGGTCCATCGGACCGATCGCATTCATGATCTCGCAGAAGAAACGCGGATTGCCGTAATTCTGGAACAGGCCGGAACCCGACACCGGGCTCATGCGGCGGAATCCTTGGGGAAGCTCGTCCTGCCGCGGGCGTGGTTCAGGCGTGGGTTCGACATCCGGGACACCTGACATTTGGCGTGTTTGATCATCTCAAAAAAGCAAGAAAAGGTGCGCCCGCCAAGACCTGCGTGACGGTCGTGCGACAGGAGCGGGCAGGTGCAGGGCCATCGTGGGCTGGTATTCGAGGGGATGGCGTTCCTTTCGGCCGGTGACTGTTTGCCCGTACTCCGGTTTGCGGCCATATAGGCCGGCCGGAGAGGTGGCCGAGTGGTTTAAGGCTCCAGTCTTGAAAACTGGCGAGCTCGCAAGGGCTCCGTGGGTTCGAATCCCACCCTCTCCGCCAGAGCCGCACCAAAAAGCAAGCAAAGCCAGTGGGTTGGGCAGGTGTCGCTCTCGCTCCTACCTTCACCCCCATCTGGTGCACGCCTTTTATTGTTGACCGTCCTTGCCGCTCACCTGACCCGAGATGCAATCCCGCGCTACCGGCCGATCTTCGGGTGCTGATCGTTGCTCTCAGGCGATCGGGAATGCCTCCAGGCAGGCTGGGGCTCTGCATCTCACATGTGACGCGCTAAGATGTCCGTTTAGAGTGGATTGCCCGGTCGTCGACCTTCGGGCGTAGGAAGGAGACACTCTGTCGAACGGCCCTGTCGCATCCGGCAACCGGTTTCTCGGCACGTGTGCTCAAATCGCCGGTAACCCTTCCCGCTCTGACCGTCGACGATCGATCGTCGGCGTTGACGACGGCTTTGCCGATCGAGACCGGTTTCGTTCGCTGCTCATGATCGAGGCGGGTTTGAATGATCGGGCCTCGGAATTTGCGGCATGACCGACCGCGCCAGGCCGTACGTCGCACCGATCTGTCAGGCCCGATCGCAGCGTGTCAGTCATCGAACACCGTAACGCTCATTCGCCGTGCGAACAGTTTGCAGTATCGGAGTGCCTGAGGTGCATACGCCTGCAACCTACAACATCGATGGCGAGGCGAAATTAGATCGAAGAAACATAGTATAAGTGCATCTCTCCCGGTGGGGCTGAAGAGCTGAATGCGGAGGGCTTCCTCGATGCCCGCAATCGTGCCTAGATTGAACCACGATAACGGGTATCGATCGGTATCAGATGCTGGGAATGGGATCCGCTTGGACCGAGGAACGCATCCGTTGCTAGCGCGATCGAACAAACCTCGCTCACTGATGCTATCGGTCCAGGCGCGGTTGATCGTGGCGACTCCCGTCCTTGCCTTGTGCTCCTGTGACCGCGCGCCGTCGATCAGCATTCTCGGCTCCTATGTTCCGGCCTGGTTGATCTGCTCGGCTTTCGGCCTTCTGTGCGTCGGCATGGTCAATCTGCTGCTCGGCCGACTGGGTTTCCTGAAATACGTCCCGTTGTCCGGCGTCGCCTTGTTTGCCATCGGGGTCGCGGCGGGTGTGGCCATGTGGTTGCTGATCTATGCGAACTGAACGTCCAGCCACGGCACGCACGAGATGACCGCATCGTTCAAGACCTGGCTCGGGCGTGGCCTGTTCGCCGCAGCGCTCCTATGCGCCATCGTCCTTTCGGCAATCGCTCTGCTGCGCGTGTCGCATCAGCCACGCACGGATGATGCCTTCCTGCAGGCCGATCTCGTGCATCTCGCGCCGCAGGTCAGCGGGCAGATCGTCGCGCTCCCGGTGCGGAACAATGCGATCGTCCATCGCGGCGACGTTCTGTTCCAGATCGATCCGCAACCGTTCCGCTTGCAGGTCGACCAGGCCAGGGCGCAGGTGGCGTCGCTGGAGGCGTCTCTCGCCACGGCGACTCGCGAAGTCCAATCGCAGCAATCGGCAGCCCTGGCGGCGCGCGCTTCCGTGAAGGCAGCTGGTATCCAGCGCAAGTTGGCCGAAGACACGGCCTCTCGTCTCGTGCCTCTCGGCGCGCATGGCTTCGTCTCCACGCAGAAAGTGGAGGATGCCAGAGCCAGCGCCCTGGAAGCCAGAGTGTCGCAGGAACACGCCGTCGCCGAGGCGGATCGCGCCCAGCAGGCCGTGCGCGACACCGCATCCATCTCCGCCGATCTCGAAGGCGCTCGCGCCAGCCTCGCGCTGGCCGAACGCAATCTGCGTCTGACGCGGGTATTGTCGCCCTGCGACGGCCGGATCACAGGGCTGGACATCGCAGCCGGCGAATACGCGACCGTCGGCAAGCCGGTCTTCACCATCATCGATACCGAACATTGGTTCGCCACCGGCAATCTGCGCGAAACCGATCTCCGTAACATCGCGATCGGTCAATCCGTGCGTGTGTTCGTTCTGTCGAATCCCGACCGGCCGCTCACAGGCCGGGTGGAAAGCTTCGGCTGGGGCGTCACGCCCGACGAGGCGGAAGGCACCGACGGGTTGCCGAAAGTCGCCAGAAGTCTGGATTGGGTCCGGATCGCCCAGCGCTTCCCCGTGCGGGTCATGCTCGATCGGCCGCCGGCCGACATGATGCGGATCGGCGCGACGGTGACGCTGGTGTTTGGACCGTGAGTGGTTCCGTCCTACCTGCCGTCGACCTTGGTGACACCACCGGCTGGGCCGGCATTCTGCGAAAGGAACTGAAACCGACCGATGGTCGCCTCGGCAACACGATCCGTCTCACGGCGGTCTGCATGTTGGCGATCATCATCGGCGAATGCTTCCGTCTGCCGAGTGTCGCCTTCCTCGCCTATATTTCGTTTATCGTTGCCAATAACGAAGCCGGTTCGACGATTCGATTGGCCCTGACCGGAGGTGCGGCTTTGATCGTCGCCACCTTCGCCAGCATCGGTGTATTCGCGATCAGCCTGTCCGAACCGGCGTTGCGGATCGCGCTCATGTCGGTCCTGATCTTCCTCACCGGCTTCCTGTCCCGCGCCGCCTTGAAGGGGCCGATCTTCTACGTGCTGGGTCTGTGGACGGTGTATCAGCTGCCCAGCGGCGACACGTTGATCGAGGATGCGGCCCAGCAATCTTATCTCACCGGCAATACGACCTCGTCCTCCATCCCTGACATCGCCTTCATGTCGCCGGAAGAAGCCCTGTTGCATTCCGAGCTCTGGAACGCGTTCACCCTGCTTCTCGCGTTGTCGATCGTCGTGCTGGTCAACTATTTCGCGGGCCGCGATCCGGCCCCCGTCGTACGAAAGCGGATCCGAGAACGGATCGCCGCCGCCGCGGATTGGTGCAATGGTGATCCAGATGCGCGCGAGCGGCTGCGCGCTTTTGCGCGTGAGGGGACCAGTCCGGTCCAGGCGCTCGTCACCGCGTCCAAAGTGCTCAAGCGCGAGCCGGTGCCGGGCGCCGACGTTTCCGCCCTCATCAGTGCTGCGCATCGCCTGTGCCTGGTTCTGCTCGCGGCGGCGCATCTGCCGGAGGGAACCATTCCGGACAGTATTCGCCGGACCGCCGCCGCGCGATGCACGGACATCCTTCGCAGGATCGACGGCGGCAATAAGCCCGTTTCCGATCCGGCGATCGTCGATAGCGATGCGGCACCGTCGAACGAACATCCGTTGGCGCTCCAGCTTCAGACGTCCCTCGACGAGGCGGAGGCCGCGCTGACGCATCGCGAGAAGCCAGAGAATAAGGCGTCGTCCGCTCTGCTGCGCCCGGATGCATGGACCAATCCTGAATACGTGCGGCATGGCCTCAAGCTGACCATCTGCGCCATGATCGTCTACCTGATCGAGCGGGTCACCGACTGGTCGGGTATCCATACATGCCTCGTCACGTGCTTCGTGGTGGCGCTGGAAACCAACGGCGCCTCGGTGCACAAGATGGTCATGCGCATCGGCGGCTGCGTGATCGGCGCGCTGCTCGGCCTAATCGTTATCCTGCTTGTCATGCCGCATCTGACCGGACTCGGCGATCTGCTGTTGGCGATGGCCGGCCCGCTGCTGTTGGCGGCCTGGGTGCGCAGCGGTTCGCCGCGGTCGAACTATGTCGGCCAGCAGATGGCAATCGCCTTCTTCTCCTTCGTGCTCAGCGGCTACGGCCCGACGCTCAACATGGAGGGTGGCCGGGACCGCGCGGTCGGCATCCTGCTCGGCGACGTCGTGGTGTTCGTGGTCTATGCCAACCTCTGGCCGTCACCCGTCGCGGCCAAGGTGCGAGACGCGGTCGCACGGGCATTGCGCGAATTCGCCGCCTTACTCGGAGGCAGAGACAAGCGCCCTGCACGCGATATCCGCGGCGCCATCGATGCGGCGATCGGCGCGGCACAATCCCATCTCGTCAACGACCCGTTCGATCCCAGCGACCGGAATCGCGGCCCTCTCGTTGCCGCCTCGCCGGGCGCCATCAATGGCGGCACCCTGCGCGATCTGCAGGCGCTGGAAATCCCCGCTCTGGCGCTTCGTCTCACCGATCCCGACGGTCGCGTGACCGATGCGGACAACCGTTACCGCGCCGACATGGCCGCATGGCTCACCGCTTTGGCCGACTGGGTACAGGCGGGAACCGACCCCGCTGTTCTGCGCGACACGTTTCCGGACCGGCCGGACGACGGCGCGTCCGATGCGTCGGTGTTCTGGGCGCGCAAGTTCCACCGGGATGCCGCCAAACTGGCCTCGACGTTGCTGCCGAGCCGAAGCCTGTCCGCAACGGGGAGAACGGAATGATCCGTCGCGCGCCGCTTCGCGCCGGAGCCGCCATGCTGTGCTGTGTTCTGGCCGCGTGCAACGACACCAGCGATCTCGCACCGGCAAGCCCGAGCGCGCCGTGGCGGCCCGACGGCGCCGCCACGGGCGGTGCTGTCGCTGCCGGACACCCGAGACTGGTCTACGACCTCCCGCATGACCCGGCCTTGCCCTGGCCCGACCCGCATCCGACGATCGACCCGCATCACCGCTACACTCTGGTCGAGCTGATCGATATCGCGCAGCGCAACAACAAGCAGACCAGGATCGAGTGGGAGCGTGCGAAGCAGGCCGCGATCGGTGTCGGAATCGCTCAGGGCGCCTATCTTCCGCGCATCACCCTCGAAGCGCTCGGCGGCTATCGCAGGCAGACCTCGCCTTTCCCGAAGGAGCTCAGCGGAAACGGCGACAGCTACATCACCTCCAATGCGACCGCGGTGTTTCCGTCCCTCACCATCGACTACCTGCTGCTCGATTTCGGCCGGCGTGCCGCGTCCGTCGAGGAGGCCCGTCAATCCTCCGTCGCGTCCAACATCGTCTTTACCGCCGCCCATCAGCAGGTCATTCTCGACGTCACGCAGGCCGAACTGTCCCTTCAGGGCGCGGAGGCCGATCGCGCCGCGGCGGAACAATCGCTCCGCAACGCCACGCTGCTCGCCGACGGTGCTCGTGACCGCTACAAGCACGGGGAAGGGACCGTGACCGATATCGGCGACGCCGAACGCAACGTGATGCAGGCCAAATACGACCTCACGGACAAGGCCGCACGCTGCGACGCCGCCCGCGACAGCCTCGCCACCACGCTGGGATTGCCGCCGGCGACGCCGATCCAGATCGTGTCGCTCGACCAGCAGCCGGTTCCGGACGGCATCGACGCGGCCTTGCCGGAACTCATGCACGATGCGCTGCGACGGCGCCCCGATCTTCAGGCCGACCTCGCCAAGCTGCGGGCGAGCGAGGCGGCGGAGGCGGAAGCCAGATCGGATCTGATGCCGTCCCTGTCGATCGCCGCCAAAGGCACAGAGGATATCGGACGCATCAGCACCAACCGCTCCCCCTCGACCAGCTTCGAGGCCCCCGAGACCGGCATCTATCTCGATTTCCGCTGGACGCTGTTCCAGGGCGGCGAGCGCGCCAACCTCGTCCGCATGGCCCATTCCCGGCGTGCGGAAGCGGAGGCGACGCTGCAGCAGGCAGAAGACCAGGGCATGCGGGAGGTCGCCCTGGCCTATGACGGGCTGGTCTCGGCGGTTGCCCGCTACAAGGCGGCGATCGCGCTGCGCAAGGCCGCCAAGACCGCGTTCGACGCCGATGCCGCATCGTTCCGTCAGGGCGTCGAGCCGCTGACGGTCGCGAGTTCCGCCGCGGCGTCGCTCGATTCCGCCTCCGCCACGGTGGTGCGCAGCCACGCAGGGGTTCTTGCCGCCAGCGCCGTGCTGGCTTTCGCGACGGGCCGGCTGACCGGAAGCGACGGGCCGGGCACGATGCAGGCGACGAGCCGCCCCTGATCCCGTTCGAACGCTCATCGTCGGAACCGGCGACGGCAGGTTGCGACGATGTAAAGGCCGAGACGGGCAGGAGGCCACGATCGTCTCGGTGGGCGACGCGGTCCGTCCTGAGGACGTTCTGGGCAAAGTCCCGAGGCGAGGGTGCTGCTGTCCGCCTCCGCCACTCGCCGAGAACCGCGGCTGCCCCCGTCAGGCAGCCCGAGCCGATCGGCAACGGTCGGTCCTCTGCCGCATTATGGCAGCGAGGACCGCGCGCGGCGCAAAGGCGTGGCGCGCGTGCAAACCGCCGGTCGATCCCGTATCGTCCGCCGGGGCACCTAATCAATTCGACGAGGGAGAGTTCATTGGCCGACCAGAAGATGATGGCGCAGGCTCGCGACAAAGCGGGCTTCATCGCGGCTCTCGACCAGAGCGGCGGGTCGACGCCGGGCGCCCTGCGCCAGTACGGCATCGGTGAGGATCGCTACAACGGCGACGCCGAAATGTTCGCCCTGATGCACAAGATGCGTGTTCGTATCATGACCTCCCCCGTCTTCACCGGCGAGAAGGTGATCGGGGCCATCCTGTTCGAACGGACCATGGACGGGGATGTGAACGGCAAGCCCGTTCCGAGCTATCTGTGGGAGGAACGCGGCGTCGTTCCCTACCTCAAGATGGATAAGGGCCTGGAAGCGGAAGAAGACGGCGTCAGCCTGATGAAGCCGATCCCGAATCTCGACCCTCTGCTCGAGCGTGCCGTCAAGCTCGGCGTGTTCGGCACCAAGATGCGCTCCACCGTCAATCTGCCGTCGCGCACCGGAATCGCCGCCATCGTTCGGCAGCAGTTCGAGGTTGCCGATCAGATTCTCGCGCATGGCTTGGTGCCGATCCTCGAGCCGGAAGTCCTGATCAAGAGCCCGGACAAGAAGGCCGCCGAGGCGATCCTGCGGGAGGAACTGCATCGTGGTCTGGATGCGCTCTCGTCGGACAAGAACGTGATGTTGAAAGTCACCATTCCGGAAGAGGCCGATTTCTATGCGCCCCTGATCGCCCATCCGCGCGTGGTGCGCGTGGTGGCGCTTTCGGGCGGTTATCAGCGCACCGACGCCTGCCATCGTCTTAAGCACAACCCGGGCATGATCGCCTCGTTCTCGCGCGCCCTGGTGGACGATCTGCGCGACCAGATGAGCGATTCCGAATTCGATGCGGCGCTGCGCCGCTCGGTGGACGAAATCTACGACGCGTCCGTCAACAAGGTCTGACCGGAGCGGGGCCGGATGTCGGTTCGTCCGGCCCCTGTCGTCTCGGAGGGTTCACGGTTCCGAACATCGCATTACGCGCTGTCGCAGGCTAGGATTCCGGCCCTATCGAACCGACCAGGATCAGCCCGTGACCTCCGACGCTTCCGAACCCGCCTTCCAGCGTGCCGCCGACCAGATCATCGCAATCGGCCAGCGTATGGACCGTTTCGGCTGGGTGCCGTCGATCGGCGGCAACATCAGCGTGCGCCTGGATGCAGACCGCATCGCCATTACTCGCAGCGGTGGTCGAAAAGGCTTCCTGACTCGGGATGGGGTCATGGTGGTCGATCTCCACGGCCGGTCGCTGACCGAAGGGGGACGTCCCAGTGCGGAAACCGGACTTCACTGCCAGATCTACCGCGCCTTTCCGGAGATGGGCGCCGTTCTGCATGGTCACTCGGTGGCAGCGACCGTGTTGTCGCGTCTGAATCAGGAACACGGGATCGTTCTGTCCCACTACGAGATGATCAAGGCGTTTGCTGGTCAAACGACCCACGAAACCAGCGTGATCGTTCCTCTGCTGGCGAACGATCAGGATATCGAACGTTTGTCAGGCGTCGTCGCTGACCGATTGCATGGTCCGGTGCCCGGCTACGTTCTGCGCGGTCATGGCGTTTATGCCTGGGGTCGCGACGCGGAACAGGCGCTCTGCCATCTCGAGGCACTCGAGTTTCTCCTCGCTTGTGAGCTCGAGACACGGAAAGCAGCCTCCCTGCTTCGATAAAAGGGCAGTCACCACGGCCTCACGACTCGAAGGGAAGTGGGTTTCAGAATTGTGAACGTGTTTCGTTCAGTAACGCTCATCTCGCTGAGAGATCTTCGTGTCTGGTTGCGCGGTCGGGTCTCGAAAGGTGGCCGATGTATCGTGATGGTCTCAGTCGTTTCTGATAGGATGCAGCTCCACAGTTCCACGCTGCATCCGTCATGCATCGAGCCTGCGTTCTGGTCCTGATGGATCATGAAGGCCAATCGCCCGATATGTACTGACGAATGGCCTGAGCGCTCCGAAAGAACCCGCGGTCGGCCTCACAGATGATCACGTTGCCTTCATGCCGTATCGAGAACCTGTTGCAGATCGAATTTTAGTCGCTGAATTTGTCTCCTGATGGAGAAATGCGTCAGCGGATTGATATCATGACGATCTCTCCGGCAAATCTGCACGCGATATTGGCTGCGGGAAGCATCGACGATCCGTTCCGGGCGGTTCGTAAGCCGTGGACGAACACAGTGCTGGTTCACCAGCCGGCGGGTTCAACTTGCGGGTCCACTTCGGCCAACCGATATGTTTGCCAAGCGCTGGACGCCCCATATCCCGGGCTTCTTAACCGAGCGTTCATTGTTACCCAGGTAGAACAGCGGAACGCCCGCTGACGGGCGATCCCGTTCTGGAACACGAGCTGTCATGTTCGTTCACCTTTCTCTGGTTTTCGCCAGATCATGCTGAGCCAGGCCGGGGCAACCTGGATCCGGCCTCGTTCGATCGGCAGCGGCGGCGGCTCCTCCCAGAAGGCGGGTGCAAACCTGAACCGGCGGCTGTTGCTTCTGAGCCAGAACGAGCGTCAGGGGCGTGCGCTCGCCCGCACACTCGGGATGGCGTATTCGGTCGAGTACTACGATCTCCGCCGTGGCGCTCCGCGACATGCATTGCCCGATCTGGTGGTCACGATCGGGACGCCGCTCAGCTGCCGCAGCGAAATCGAGAGTCTTCGTTGCGTGTTCAAGCCTTTCCTGGCCAACGGGATCCCGTTGCTGTGTCTGCTCGACAAGCCGACTCCGCATGAGGAGGTGCATGCTCGCGTGATCGGCGCGACAATGGTGATGCCGCAGGAAACACCGTCCCGGCTGATCGGCTCAGCAGTCCGGGCTTTGCTTGGCGCTCCTCCCAAGCCCACCTCCGCCGCTCGACAGGCGGCGATGCGTGCAACAGCTCAGGAGGTCGGCTTCGCACTGGCCGATCTGATGAACAGTGCTGCCGCGGGCGGTCCCGTGGACGCCAATCTGACCGAACAAGCCGGTGTGCTGTTACTGAACGCCCTCGACGGCGATGGCATTCGCGACTGGATGGAAACGGTCAGCCAGATTCACGACCCTACCTATCATCATTGCCTGCTGATGGCAGGCGTCATGGCCACCTTCGTCCTACGACTCGGTTTCCGACGAGAGGATTGCGAGAGGCTGACTCAGGCGGCGATTCTCCATGATATCGGCAAGGCGCTGATCCCGGTGGACATCATCAACAAGGCCGGCAAACTTACTCCGGAGGAGATGAATATCGTCCGCTGCCATGCGGCCTACGGATACGATCTGCTGGCTCTTCAAGGCGGACAGCATCCGCAAATTCTATCCATCGTTCGCAGCCACCACGAATATTTGGACGGTACCGGTTATCCCGACGGCCTGCGCGGTGCCGAGATTTCGGATTCGGTGCGGATCGCCACCATCTGCGACGTCTTCACCGCTTTGGTCGAGCGTCGGTCCTACAAACCCAGCCTGCCGCCGGCCGAGGCCTTCGTGCTGCTCGAGCAGATGCATGGCAAGCTCGACCCGAGTCTTCTGGGAGCGTTCCGAAGGGTCTTCGGCGGCTGAGCAGTTCTCAGGCTGCTCCGACAGACCAGATCGCGAAAGCCTGAACCAGCGCTGCCTCCTTCAATGCATCGAACCGCCCCGACGAGCCGCCATGGCCGGCTTCCATGTTGATACGGCACAGGACAGGTCTTCCGCTGGTGGACACGTCGCGCAGAGCCGCCGCCCATTTCGCCGGCTCCCAATAGGTCACGCGCGGGTCGGACAGGCCGCCCATGGCCAGGATCGCCGGGTAGGGGCGCGGCGCCAGATTCTCGTAAGGCGAGTAGGAGCGAATCAGCGCGAATGCCGTCGCATCCTCGATCGGATTGCCCCATTCCGGCCATTCCGGCGGCGTCAGCGGCAAGGAGACGTCGCTCATGGTGTTCAGCATGTCCACGAACGGAACCTGCGCGACGATACCGGCGAACAGTTCCGGTGCCAGATTGGCCACGCCGCCCATCAGCAGGCCGCCGGCGGAAGCGCCATGCGCAACGATGCGTCCGGCCGCAGCTAATTTCCGGTCGATCAGATGCCGGGCGCAAGCGACGAAATCGCTGAAACTGTTCGGCTTGGTCGGGCCGCGGCCGCCCAGAAACCAGTTCCAGCCCTTCTCGGAGCCGCCGCGCACATGCGCCACCGCATGGACCCAGCCGCGATCCACCAGGCTCAGCGTGCGCGTGGAGAAACTGGCTTCGATCGCATGGCCGTAGGAACCGTAGCCATAGAGCAGTACCGGCGCGCTGCCATCGGTCGGCGTATCGCGCCGCATCAGCAGGGTGATCGGCACCTCTGCGCCGTCGGATGCGGTCGCGTGAAGACGCCGGGTGACATAAGCGTCCGGATCGTGCCCAGAGGGCACTTCCTGTGTCTTACGCAGCGTCGTTTCACCGGAGCGCATGTCGTAATCGTACCAGTGACGCGGCGTGGTGGGAGACTGGTAGCCGTAGCGCAGAGTGGTGGTGTCGTATTCGTAGGAACCGTCGAGCGAAAGCAGGAATGCCTCTTCCGGCATGGCGATCTCGCGCGCCACAGCCCGTGGATCGGCGTTGCCGGCCTCCGCGAACGGCAGCACCAGAATGCGGTTGTTGACGTCCTTGCGTTCGATCCAGGCCAGATGGTCGCGGAACACGCTGGCGCCGATGATGAAATGGCCGGGCCGATGCGCGACGAAAGGTGTCCAATGGGCGCGGTCCGGCGCTTCCAGAGGCGCCTGCATCAGCGTGAAGTCCGTGGCACCGTTGGTATTGGTGTGGATCACGAACCGGTCCCGCCAGGGGATCAGCTCGTAGCGCTCGCCTTTGATCCGCGGCGCGACGACGCGCGGTTCCGCCGTCGGGTCGTCGCCCGCGATCAGCAGCGTTTCGCTGGTTTCCTGATCACCGGCCGTGATGCTGATCCAGTCGCGCGATGCGCTCAGCCCGACGCCGATGAAGAAGCCCGGATCGCGCTCCTCGTAGATCAGCGTGTCGTCTCCGCCGCGCGACGGGCGTCGATAGATTCGTGCCGGGCGGCCGTTCTCATCGCGCCAGGTCCAGAACAGCCAGTCTCCAGCGGGGGAAAAGCAGAAATCACCGGTCGAGCTCTCCACCGGGTCGGGTAGCGTTTCACCGGTCTCCAGATCCCGCACCTGGATGCGATACACTTCGGAGCCCTGTGCATCCTCGGCCCATGCATACAGGCGATGGTCCGGGGCGTGATGCGCGGCGCCGACCACGAAATAATCCTTGCCAGCGGACAAGGCCTGCACGTCGAGCAGCACCTCTTCCGCACCGCCGCCGCGTGGTCGTCTGGCATGCACCGGATGCTGCGCTCCGGGCTCGTAGCGGGCGTAATATTCGAACGGCCCGTCCGGCACCGGCGGCGACATCTCGTCCTGCTTCAGCCGGCCCCGCATTTCGGCCAGGATCGCCTCCTGGAGCGGCCTGGTCGGCTCCAGCAGCGTATCGGCGTAGCGGTTCTCCGCCCGCAGATGCTCCGCAATATCGGCGCGCAGCGCGGAGGGGTCGCGCAGCACGGTCTGCCAGTTCTCATCCTTCATCCAGGCATAGGGGTCGGTCCGTTCCTGCCCGTGCTGCACGATCTGCTTCGGTTCGCGACGGGCGTAAGGCGGGTTCGGGGCGTCGGTCATGCGGATATCCGTTCGGAGACTGGCAGCGGATCGGTCACTGGCAGCGAGGGTGCCGGCGAGAATGCCCGTGAGGCTAGCAGCATCGTCCGCAGGGGAAAGCCCGGCGACGCGAGCCGGTCGTCCCATGCGACCGACGTTCGCCCATGCGCTTGGTCGGACCGGTCGGCCGGGTTCATAACTCCGATCTCCACAGCGCCGGAGTGCCGATGACGGCCCTACGCCAGCCGATCGATCGGCTCAGCCCGCTTTATCCACGCCTGCGCGCCAGCCTGTTCCTGGCCGGGTTCGCCACATTCGCGCTGCTCTATTGCGTCCAGCCGCTGCTCACCGTGTTCGGTGACGATTTCCATGTCGGTGCTGCCAACGCCTCGCTGGCGCTTTCTCTGTCCACCGGCTTCCTCGCCTTCAGCATCGTCGGCACCACGCCCTTGGCGGTCCGGTTCGGACGCAAGCGGGTGATGTGCGTCTCGATGATCAGCGCGGCTCTGTGCAATCTGTGCGTCGCGCTGGCACCCAACTGGAGCGTGCTGCTGATCCTGCGCGGGATCGAGGGCATTCTGCTCGGTGGCGTGCCTGCGGTGGCGATGGCGCATCTCGCCGACGAGATCGCCCCGGCCGAACTCGGCCCCACCATGGGACTCTATATCGCCGGCACGGCGATCGGCGGGTTCGGCGGCCGCGTCGGTATCGCCTTGCTGTCGGAGTGGGGAGGCTGGCGTATCGGTCTGTTCGTGACCGGACTGGTCTGTCTCGCATCGGGGATCGCGTTCACGCTGTTGCTGCCGCCGGCCAGGATCGATCATCGCGCGCAGACCGTTCAGACGCGTGCCGTCGCCGGATCGTCCGGCTGGGTCTGGCATCTGCGCGATGGCGGCATGCTGGCGCTGTTCTTCGTCGGCTTCCTGGCGATGAGCTGCTTCGTCACCTCCTACAACTATCTCGGCTTTCGGCTGCTCAAACCGCCTTTCTCGCTCGGACAGGCCGCGTCGGGTGCCGTGTTCGCGGTGTATCCGGTGGGCATCCTCGCCTCGCCGATCGCGGGCCGTATGGCCGGACGATTCGGGCCGGGCCCCGTGCTGTTGGCGGGACCATGCTTCGGGCTGCTCGGGCTCGGCCTGACCCTGCTGCCGTTTCTGCCGGCAATCATGCTGGGGCTCGCCCTGGTCACGATCGGCTTCTTCGTATCGCATAGCGTCGCCAGCGCCTGGGTCGGCCAGCGCGCCACGCGCGATCGCGGCCATGCTTCGGCGCTCTACCTGCTCGCCTATTATGTCGGCTCTAGCATCATGGGCACGGTGGGCGGCTGGTTCTGGAGCCACGGCGCGTGGCCCGGCGTGACGATGTTCTGTGCTGCCCTGTTGGGGATGGCGCTGGTCACGGCGCTGGCGCTTCTGCGTGTGAAGGCGCGTCCTGTGACGGGGTGATCGCCGGGACCGCAGCCTGTCGGCTCATTCCGGTCGTTTCATCTCGAAGAACGCTTCCGGCGTCACTCTTATATAAGAGGCAGGCCCACCTGCTCGCAGGATCGGCGCGGCGGCGGCGGTGTCGAACACCCCGTTGCGGAGCAGCGCGCGATGGATATGCACCGCTATCACCTGGCCCAGCGTCAGCCACGTGTCGAGTTCGCGTCCCTCCAGGTCGTGCAGCCTGTGCTGGTCCAGCAGGCGGCATTCGAACGCCACCGGACTTTCGCCGACACGCGGCACGTCGATCTGTAGGCTGTTGATTGGCGTCAGGCCTGCCAGGGCGAACTCGTCCACCGTCTCGTCCACGCCGGCGGAGCTGGCGTTCATCGCTTCCGCCAGCGTGTCGGTCACCAGATTCCAGGTGAAGCAGCCGGTGCTGGCGATGTTGGCGGCGCTGTGCTTCCAGCCGGTGGACGAGAAGCCGATGATCGGCGGCGTGTAGTTGAAGGCGTTGAAGAAACTGTAGGGAGCCAGGTTCAGCGCGCCGGTCGGGCTGCGACTGCCGATCCAGCCGATCGGACGCGGACCGACGATGCTGTTGAACGGATCATGCGCCAGCCCGTGCCCGTTGGCGGGCTCGTAGCTGTGCATGTCGGCGGCGTGATGGATCGGTCGGTTCATCGGCGTGTCTCCCTCCGAGACACAATGAACCGACGCGCGGCTGGTTCGCCCAGGGCATCACCAGCGCACGCGTAAACTGCCCAGTACCGTGCGACGGTCGCCATAATAGCAGGTCGTGGTGCCGCCACAGCTCGCCACGAAGGTGCGATCGAACATGTTGTTCAGGTTCACGCCGAGCCGCCAACGCTGCGTCCGCCCGAAATCGTAATGGATGGCGGCGTCGAACAGGGTCACGGACGGAACGTTGAAGACGTCGGAATTGCTCGCAGCGGTCTGGCCGACATAGCGCACGCCGGCGCCGATCCCCAGCCCTTGGAGGCCGGGCAGCGGGCCGCCTTCATGGAACTGGTAGTCGCTCCAGAGCGAGGCCGTGTTGCGCGGGATCATGGACGGTTCCTTGCCCTGGGTGCCGTCATTGGCGCGGGTGATCACCGGGTCGAGATAGGTGTAGGCGGCGATGACGTCGGCGCCGCCGCCGAGACTCATGGTGGCCGAGCCTTCGATGCCGCGGACCCGGATCTCCCCGGTCTGGATCGTGTTCATCGGGTTTCGCGGATCGGTCGTGGCCACGTTGGTCTGGCGCAGATCGAAGGCGGACACGCCGATGAAGCTGTCCATGCCGCGCGGCTGGTACTTCACTCCGAGCTCGACCTGCTTGCCGTAGGTCGGCTTCAGCGCCTCGCCGTAGAGATTGGTGCTGGCGGTGGGCTGGAAGGAACGGGAATAATCGGCGTAGGCGAACAGGCCGGACGAGAACAGATAGCCGGCACCGCCATGATAGCTGAACACGTTCTCCGACATGCCGCTGGTAGTGACGCCGGCAAGCTCGGTGGTGTTGCTTGCCCAGTCGAACCGGCCGCCGGCGGTCAGGATCAGATGGTCGAACAGCTTCACGTGGTCCTGGGCATACAAGCCGGTCTGCGCGGCCTGCGGATTGGCGATCCGCGATAGCTTCAGCGGTTTCTGCGGCGTGTACACCGGATGATAGATGTCGATCGGACTGCCGGCGGCGACGCCCAGACGGGTGTCGGCGCTCGTGAGACGGCTATAGTCCAGCCCCGCCACGATCGTCTGTTCCGCCGGGCCGGTATGCAGATGGCCAGTGATCCGGCTGTCGGAGGTGAAGAGATCGGCGCTGGAGATCTGGTGGTAGGCGGCGCGGATCTGGGTGCGCATGTCGGGCAGAAGCGCCCTGCCGTAGACCTGCGCCCAGTCCAGATCGAGATGCAGCCAGCGGAAGTTCTCGTCGAACGACCAGTCGCGGTTGAAGCGATGGTCGAACAGAAATCCTAGTGTCGATTGGTTGCGGTCCCATTTGTTCAGGTCGGGCGACCCCAGGAACACGCTGGTCGGCAGCTTGCCGTTCGGATTGGGGAGCGCGGTGCCGTAGGCCGGCAGGAACTGGGTGCCGGATGTATGGTCGTGGGTGTAGCTCGACAGGAACGTCAGGTCGTCATCCGGTGTGATGTGCCAGGCGAGCGAGGGGGCGACGTAGACGCGGTTGTTCTTCACCTGGTCCACCTGGGTGTCCGCATCGCGCACCAGGAACACCACGCGGCCATCGAGCTGATGGTGGGTGCCGGGGATGGTGCCGTTCATGTCCCCCTGGCCCTGGAACCGGTTATAGGAACCGGCCACGAATTGCAGCTCGTGCGAGGCGACCCCGTTCGGCGTCTTGCTGGTCATGTTGACCAAGCCCCCCGGTGAACTCTGCCCGTAGAGAACCGAAGCCGGGCCATCCAGCACCTCGATCCGCTCCAGACCGTATTGTTCCTGCACCGGACCGGACTGGCCCGGGGTGAAGCGGGTGCCGTCGAGATAGAGCCCGTAGAGCGTGGCGTCGAAGCCGCGGATTCGGAACCAATCGAAGCGCGCATCGGCGCCGTAGGTGTCGGGCTGCACCCCCGGGCTGTAGCGGATCGCCTCGTCGATCGTCTGCACCAGACGTTCGTCCATCTGCGCCCGTGTCACCACCGAAACGGTCTGGGTGGTTTCGATCAGCTTCGTATCCGTCTTCGTGGCGGTCGAGGCGACGGTCGCGGTTTGCCGGGTCTGGCCCTGAACGCGGATGCGTTCCGAATCGTCGCCGGCACGTGCCGGGATGGCGGCGAACAAGGGCCAGGCCGCGGCGGTCGCCAGAGTGCCGAGACGTATCGTTTTCAGGGCGGAATAAGGGAGGGGGCGGAGGGGCACCGGCATCGTCTGATCCAGCCATTGTTCACGGGTCGTTTTCGCTATAGACGATAGTAAGACTGATTCGCAATTGCAGGAGGGTGCATGGCCGGGCGGATCGCGGGCGGGAACAGCGAGTCCCTGCGCCGATGGCGCTGGTGGCACCGGTGGAGCAGCATCGTGTCCACGCTGTTCCTGCTGATGCTCTGCATCACGGGTCTGCCGCTGGTGTTCTCCGACGAGATCGACGATGCGCTGGACGGGCTGCATCCGGCGATCGCGGCCGATCCGTCACCGCCTGGGACCGGCGCGGGGCCGGACCGTATGGTGGCCGACGCTCTGCGACGTCATCCTGGGCTTCGCCCGCGTATCGTCGTCTTCGATCAGGACGAGCCGGTGGCTCAGCTGCGTCTCACGCGAGGGCCTGACGACGGCTACGCTGGCAGCGTGCCGCTCAGCTATAGCCGTCGTACGGGCGCGCTGCTGCGCGATGGCGAGACGCCCGGCTCCGGGTTCATGCGGATCGTGCTGTCGTTGCACCGGCAGATGCTGTCAGGGCTTGCGGGCGAGTTGTTCCTGGGCGCGATGGGGATCGCGTTCCTGGTCGCCATCGTGTCGGGCTTCGTTCTGTATGCGCCCTTCATGCGCCGCCTACGGTTCGGCCAGATCCGTCGTTCTGGGTCGTCGCGTCTGCGCTGGCTCGACACGCACAACCTCGTCGGCGCCTGCGTCGCCGCCTGGATGGGGGTGGTGGGTTTTACCGGCGTCATGAATACGCTGGCGACACCCCTGTTCGGTTTGTGGGTGATGCGCGACGTGGCGCCCAAACTGGCCGCGTTCCGCACCGCTCCGGTGATGACGCCGACGGCGACGCTGGCATCGGCGATCGCGTCCGCCTCGGCCTCCGTGCCGGACGACCGCGTGTTGTCGGTCACGTTTCCGAGTCACATGGCGGGCAGTCCGCGTCACTACGTGGTCTGGATGGCCGGCAAGACGAAACTGCGTCGTCGTCTGATGACGCCTGTTCTGGTCGATGCCGCGACGGGCGCCACCGTCATGGTGGGACGGTTGCCTTGGTATCTGCGGCTTCTGGAACTGAGCCGACCTCTGCATTTCGGTGATTATGGTGGCCTGGGCTTGAAGATCGTCTGGGCCGCGTTCGACGTCGCGACGATCCTGGTTCTTGGCAGCGGCGTCTATCTGCTGTTCGCGCGGCCGTCTTCGGGACGTCGTGCGCGAAACGAGGAGGGGCGTCTGGTGCGCGGCGAGTCATGAGTCTCTGGCGTTGGCCGCTCTTGCTGGCGGCGCTGACATTAGCTGGATTGTTTCTGTCCCTGTGCGTGGAGAACGCATTCGGAGCGTCAGCTGGCTGTTTGCTGCTCGTCGTGCCGATCTGGGTGATGGCACGCAAGCTGTGGACGCGAGAGGCGACCGGTTTGCACCGGTCGGCTCTCGCTCGTTTCAGCGCGCGAAACCGCTGGTGGACGAGATGAACCGCGCCAGCTTGGCGACGTCGAACGAGCCGAAACCCGTGACCTGATCGTAGCCCTTCGCGGCGGCGAAACCGTAACCTTCGTAGCCGTTGTTGCCCGAGGTCACGTCGTGCAGCAACGACGGATTGGACGGGAAGTACTTGTAGAAGGACGCTGCCGGAAAGCCGAGTGCGTTGTTGTTGGCGCTTTCCAGACGCGCCCAGAGGCCGACGAAGATCGGCGAGGCAAGGCTGGTGCCGCCTACCTGGTAGGTGTTGCCGTGGCTGATCACGGTGGCGCCGGTGCTCTGCGCCGCATCGAAGCCGATATCCGGCACGGTGCGGTTCGATCCCGATTGCCAGCTCGGGGCTGCCTCGTAGGCGCTGGTGCCGCCGCCCGTGGCCCAAAGCTGCTCCACGTTCGGATCGCTGGTGCTTTCCAGCCCCTCGTTCCAGACCGTTTCGGACGACCAGGTGGTGGTGCCCGACGTATAGAGCGTGGTGCCGCCCACTGCGATCACATAGGGCGACGTAGCCGGCTCGCTGACCGAATATTGCGATAGATCCACGGTGGGATTGCCGTCGCCGTCCGCGATCGCGCCGTTGGAGCTCTCGTAGGCGCCGTGATCGCCCGCGGAAACCGAGAAGGTCTGGCCCTGTGCCTGCGCCTGTTTGAAGATGGCGTCGTCCGCAGCCTGCGAGCCGGAGCTGTTGGCGGAATCCTCGTCCACGCCGAGCGAAACGTTGATCACCTTCACCTTGTTGTCGGTCACGGCGCGATTATAGGCGCCGGTAATGGCGGACAAGGTCGCGGCATGGCCCCCGGCGCCGTCGCTGGCGGTATCCGGCGCCGAATAGAAGATGATCTGCGACACGCCGCCGGAGCTGCCGACGATGGACTGGCTGTCGAGGTTCCATTCCACGTCGCTGTTGGTGTCGGCGTAGTAGCGCGACGTGCCGGTCTTAACCACGCTGTTGGTCACCGCGGGCAGGCCATACTTGGTGGTGAAGCTGCTGAGATCGCGCTGCACCTGGGTCAGCGTGCCCCAGGTGATGATGCCGACCGATGTCTTGCTGCCGGTGGCGATCGAACTGGCGTCGTAGATCTTGGCGAAATCGGTCGGAGCGTGCGCGGTGGCGCTGCCGGCGTCCCTGGCGCGCAGGACCGAGCTGCGATTGGCGTCGCCGATCAACGTCGCCTTGTGCATGGTGTGCGCGACCGAGACGGTCTGCAGGCCGAGCACGCTGTTGACGATGCCGGCAAGCGCGGTCGGCACCGAAGCCGCCGCCTTGTTGGCGAACACGTCGCGTCCGTCGAAGGTGAAATGGCTCAAGCCCGTGTGGAAACCGCTCTTCACCGCCGCGGCATCGCCGGAGGCGGTGATCAGCAGACGGTTGGGGGCCACCTGGATGTTAGTGAAGCCGGCTTTCTGCAGATGCGCCACCACGGCGGACACCTGCGCCCGGCTCGGCGCATAGGCGGCGAGGAACTCGGCCGGCGTCATGTAACGACCGAACTGTTTGTTGGCCGGATCGGCGATCTCGGCCAGCGCATGGTCGAGATCGGCCTCGTTGCGCAGCTTCAGCGCCACGGTGATGTCGACCGGGGTGTCGTCGGACAGGTCGACGGCATGCGTGCTGGCAGCGCTCAGCGTGTGCTGGAAACGCTGCAGAGCGGCGCTGGCATGGGCGCGCGGCGCCAGGATGCTGGGCAGAAATGCCTTGGTGTTCGTGGGCGCCCAGTCCGCAGCGCGAGCGGCGCCGAGACTGCCCAGAAGGCAGACGGCGGAGGCGGCGCCGACGGCGATGCGGCGCAGATTCCGACGGGAGAGTTCCGATCGACCCATGAAGATTGTCTCCTGGTGCAACGGTTGGTCTCGAACTGAAACATTGAGACATGCTGACTACGCAGTTCGACAATGGTCGCGTCAATCTCCGGAATTGGGTCTGAACCAGCATTGCCTCGCGTGGGATGGAGGATCGTTCATCTGCATGACAGGTGATTCAAACGTCTGTTCTAAAACGATTTTGTAACGGCAATCGTCCCGGCAGAAAGGGGTCGATAACAAGCTTCCGCTCTCGAAATCGTGATGAAACTATCGAAAGTTGCGCGGCCGAACGGTGATCTGGGCATCATCTTGCTCCTGGCCCAGCTCACGCAGCATCGCCGACAGGTTCTCCAGCCGATGCGCGACCAGATGCACCACCTGCCCGGAGCGCTGCACGGTCCCGTGGCAGGCTATCACCCCGGCTGCCAGAATCAGCGTGCGCTGCTGCTCGAACAGGCTCGGCCAGATCACCAGATTGCCGATCGCCTCCTCGTCCTCCAGCGTCATGAACATCACGCCTTTGGCCGATCCGGGACGCTGCCGCATCAGCACCAGCCCGGCGACGGAAACGCGCCTGCCATCTCCCGCCTGGGCGAGCACGCCGCAGGAGGAGATGCCGCGCCGGCTCAGTTCGGGACGGAGCAGCGCCATCGGATGGCGTCGCAAAGACAGTCCGGCAGTGTGGTAATCCGCCACCACTTCGCCGCCTTCGCTCAGGGCAGGCAGGACGCTGGCCGGTTCCGGCGTTTCGTAATGCGGTCTGGCGGCGAACAAGGGCAAGGCGGTTTCGCCCAAACCGCGTATGTGCCAAAGCGCAGAGCGCCGCGACAGGCCGAGCGACGCGAACCCGTCCGCCTGGGCGATCCGCTCCAGCGGCGCCGGATCGAGCCCGGTGCGCCGATGCAGCAGCGCGATCGAGCGCCATGGCCCGTTGCGCGATGCCACGAGACGGTCCGCATCCGCGCGGGCGAGGCCACGCACCATGCGCAAACCGAGACGCACCGCCAGGAAACGGCCACGTGTCTCTTCCAGCGTGCAATCCCACTCGCTGTTATCGACGCAGATCGGGCGGATCTCGATGCCGTGCTCGCGTGCGTCGCGCACGATCTGCGCCGGAGCGTAGAATCCCATCGGCTGCGCGTTCAGAAGTGCGGCGCAGAACACGTCCGGATGGTGGCATTTGATCCAGGCGCTGGCATAGGCGATCTGCGCGAACCCTGCAGCGTGGCTCTCGGGGAAACCGTACGAGCCGAACCCTTCGATCTGTCCGAAGGTGCGTTCGGCGAAGTCGCGCGCGAAGCCGTTCGCCACCATGCCGTCGATCAGCTTGGTCTTGAAGTTGGAAACCCCGCCGGTCATCTTGAACGTGGCCATGGAGCGACGAAGCTGATCCGCTTCGGAAGGTGTGAAACCGGCGCAATGGATCGCCACCTGCATCGCCTGCTCCTGGAACAGGGGAACACCCAGGGTTTTCTTCAAAACCCGCTCGAGACTTTCCTGCGGATAGACGGGTTTTTCGATGCCGTCGCGCCGCCGTAGATAGGGATGCACCATGTCGCCCTGGATCGGCCCGGGACGCACGATCGCCACTTGGATCACCAGATCGTAGAGTTCGCGTGGCTTCAAGCGCGGCAGCATCGCCATCTGCGCGCGGCTTTCGATCTGAAACGTGCCGAGCGTGTCGGCGCGGCAGATCATGTCGTAAGTCGCCTGATCATCACGGGGAATATCGGACAGTTCCATGCGCCGCCCGCCGCGATGGCGATGCAGAAGATCGAAGGCCCGCCGCATGCAGCCGAGCATGCCCAGACCCAGAACATCGACCTTCATGAATCGCAGCGTGTCGATATCGTCCTTGTCCCATTCGATGACCTGTCGCTTGTCCATCGCCGCGGGTTCGATCGGCACCAGCCGGTCGAGCCGGTCGCGCGTCAGCACGAAGCCGCCGGGATGGGTGCCGAGATGGCGGGGAAATCCCACAAGCTCCTTGGCCAGCATCAAGGTAAGGCGCAAACGGCGATCGGCGATGTTGAGGCCGATGGCTTCCGCATGCTGTGCTTCCACGCCCTCGTCGCCCCAGTTCCAGACCTGAGCGGCAAGAAGCCCGGTGACATCCTCCGGCAGACCCAGAACCTTGCCGACTTCTCGCACGGCACCGCGTGGACGATAACGCGCCACCGTGGCGCACAAGGCCGCGCGATCGCGGCCGTAATGATCGAACACCCATTGGATCACCTCCTCGCGGCGCTCGTGCTCGAAATCCACGTCGATATCGGGCGGCTCGCGCCGATTGGTGGAGATGAAGCGCTCAAAAAGAAGATTGCCGTCCTTGGGATCGATCGCCGTGATGCCAAGCACGAAACAGACCGCAGAATTCGCCGCCGATCCGCGTCCCTGACACAGAATCTTTTTCTCGCGTGCGAAACGGACGATGCGGTTCACGGTCAGAAAATACGGTGCGTAGTCCAACTCGGCGATCATGGCGAGTTCACGCGCGATCTGTGCCAAAACGGCGGGCGGGGCACCCTCTTTGTAGACGATCGGCAAACGTTCTCGTACCAGCCGCTCCAGATCCTGCTGATCGGAAAGACCGGGCGTCTCGCTTTCCTCCGGATACTGATAGGACAGTTCGGTGAGGCTGAAACGGCACAGATCCGCGATGTGCCGTGTGGCCGCCAACGCCGCCGGATGATCGTTCACAAACAGACGCCGTATTTCCTGCGGCGTTTTCAGATGCCGATCCACCGAGCGTTCGCGCCGGAAACCGGCCGCATCGATGGTGCAGCCTTCGCGAATGCAGGTGACCACATCCTGGAGAATACGCCGTCCAGGTTCATGATACAGCACGTCGCCGGTCACGACCGTCGGGACATCGGCTTGCGCACAGAGCGACTCGATGAGCGCCAAGCGGGCACGGTCATCCGGGCGTCGTTCCAAAGTCAACGCGCACCAGGCGCGATCGCCGAAAACGTCGTGCATTTGTCGCAACGCCGGTGGCAATGTCTCCGGCAGAGCGTGCAAGGTTTGTTCCGGCAGCAGAATCGCGACCAGCCCTTCGACGTGCGGCTGCAATTCGCTCCAGTGCAAAGCGAAGCTGTTCTTGGCGCGCCGCTTTCCATGGCTCAGCACGCCGCACAAGCACGCATAGGCTTCGCGATCGGTCGGAAACAGCAGCAAAGACGGAAAATCGACCAGATCGAGCCGGCACCCGACAATCAGGCGCAGCCCGATCTCGTGGGCGCGCTGATGCGCCCGCGCCAGGCCGGCCAGCGTGTTGCGATCGGTGAGCGCGAGCGCTTCAAACCCGAAAGCGTGCGCCTGTTTCAGCAGCTCTTCCACATGGCTGGCGCCGTGGAGAAACGAATAATTACTCGTAACCTGCAATTCGATCGGGGCGTCGGCGTTTATCACAATGGCCGCCCAGAAAACGCCACGAAATCGGTGTGCAACGGGCATCCATAGGGGAGAGGATCATGAGAACCACCATCCTGGCCGCCGCTCTGCTGTTCGCGACCACCGGCCTGTGCGCCGCGCAGACCCGGACGGCACCGGCTCATATCGCGTCGCAACCACCGCCGCGGTCGTCCTATCCGGATGGTACCGGCAATGACGTGGTCGGCGATCTGAACGCAAGCCAGCTCAACCAGAACTATCGCGGCCCGTGGTATGTCGTGCCGCCCAATCGCGTGCTGCCAGGCTATACGCCGCCTCCGCCGGTCACCGCGGCGCCGGTCACTGCGCGGTCGCCTTACCCGATGCCGGTTTATGCACAGCCGGCTCCGCCGCAATACTGAGCGCATCAGAACAGCCCGTGCAGGAACCAGCCGAGGTCGCCCGTGCCTCGGTCGGTTCCGTCGCCGCGCCGGAACAACCAGAAGCGACGTCCGTGCTCGTCTTCCACACGGAAATAATCGCGTAGGGCAAGCCATTCGCTGCTGCGCAGCCACCATTCGCCGGCGATCCGCTCCGGCCCGTCCGCGCGTCGCACCGTATGACGGTGCGCACGCCAAATGAACCAGAGCGGGGCATGATCGGGCAAAGCGGCCATGGCTCGCACGGGTTGTGGCGGGTCCATGAGACGAATCGGACGCGGTAGCGCGCGCGGCCAGCCATCCGGTTCGATGCCTTGCCTGTCCAAAGGCGACCGGCGCGCCACGCTGCGTTCCGGCACGTCGCTTTCCACCGGCACCGGGCGCCACAAACGATGCCGCCCCAGACGCAACGCCAGCGTATCGATCAGCGGCGCCAATTCCGCCGAGGCGGCGTCGTTCGCATCGCCTTGCATCACACTGCGCAGCGTCGTTTGCGGTTGCCCGACCGGCTCGGCGAACCGGACCAGCAGCCACATGGTTTCCACGCCTTCGCCCGGGTCTACCTGATCCAGGCGCTCGTCCAGCAGGCGTCCGATATGGCGCGAATCGTGCGTCGGCACCACCAGGGTGACACGCTGGCTCGTGGACGAACCGTCGAGCCGCACGAACACCAGTTCGAGCTGGCGCGCGCCGAGACACAGCGCTTCCAACCGGGCGCACAGGCGCTGCGACAGAAGCGCGTTGGCGGCGGCCAGGCTTTCGGCGGTTTGCAGCGGTTCCAGAAAACCGAGACGTTCTTGCAGGAAAAGCGGCGGCTGATCCGGGCAGATCGGCTCGGCGACACGCCCGAATGCCTGATCGAGACGCAGCAGAACGGCGGTGCCGACCCGGCGTGACAAAGGGCCGCGCGGAATCGCTTCCAGTGCGCCAATCCGGCGCAGTCCGAACCGGTGCAGCAAGGTTTCGTCCTCGGGCTGCAAGCGCAGCGCCAGGATCGGCAGCGGTGCCAGCGTGTCCGACAGCATTCCGGATGCGACCGAGAACGTGGCGGAGGCGCTTCCGGCGGCATGCCGCGCGACAGCGAAAGCGGCACCGGCCGTGTCCGCGATCGCGATGCGTGCGCTCAATCGCCAGTGCCGCAATGGCCTCGCCATATCGTGCAGAAGTGCGTCCTCACCGCCGAACAGGTGCGCGCAGCCGGACAGGTCGAGCCAGATCCCGTTCGGCGGCTCAGGACGGCTCAGCGGTGTGAACCGCCGGCACCAATCCGCCAGCGCCGACAGGGCGACGGCATCTTCCTCTGGCGTCGCACGGCGTACCAGAAGGTCCGGAAGCATGGCCTGCGCCTGAGCGAGCTTCATGCCGGGCTGCACACCCTCCGCCTGCGCCCGCGAACAGGCCGCTGCGATCAGGCGGCGCGATCCGTGCTGTGACCAGGTGACGCTGGGCGGCGGCTCATCCGGCGGCAGCCCGTTCTCCGTGCGGCGATGCTCGATCGCCCAGAACGGCAGAAACAGGAACCCGATGCGTCGGGGCGGTGGTGAGGGGAGGGGCATCGGCGAGGCGGCCTTCCGAGTCGCAAGCCTGTACGGTCCATTCGAACAGGTTGGTGTCCCGGCTGCGCAGAAGGCTCAGGCGCCAAAGCGGCCGGTCGTCGAGATGAGAGGCGTGAAGCTGTCCACGCGGCGGCAGAACGCCGATGCGCCAGCGCGTGGCGGCAGCGCTGGGCGCCAGCAGTACCGGATCGTCGAAACGCCGACTGCGCCGGACCAGAAAGGCCGGAATCCCAGAGGTTTCAGCAGCGAGTTGCAGCCGTCGCGAGGCGGTCAGACCGAACGCACCCTCCATCTCGCCCACCACGGCGCACAGGCCAGGATGGCGCAGCGCTTCTTCCATCACGGCGGCGACGTTGCGGCCGCTTCGGGCCAGGATCAGGCGGCGCGGGGATAGTCCCACCGAAGCGAGGCCGGGCGGATAAAGGTCGTCGCCCTGCATGGCCCACAACACGAGTTTGTCGGGCGGCAGCGTGCGGCAGAAACCGGCAAGCAAGCCGGCTATCAGCTGGCTCGCAGCGGTGCCATGTTCGGTGTCGGCACCTTGCCCCAGCATCTCGTGCAGGGCCCCGACGACGAGACCGCCGGACAGGCGGCCATCGACGGCGGAAAGGCCAAAACCGATCCGGGGAAGGCCTGGTGCGGCCGTTCTCGGGCGTGCGAGCCTGTGAACCTGCCGACGCAGACGTTCGATTTCCGCCAGCGCCGCCGTTTCCGTTCGTCCACGATCCACATCCGCCCCCCGCCCTCATATGTCACGACGAGAACATATAGCGAACAAACGGCGGTCGGCGGAAGCCGGATGTTCTGCCCGGCATGGAAAAACAAAGGCGGCTCGGTTGACTGGGCCTTCGTGCCGCATGTCGGTGCGGGTCGTGGCCGTCGACATTCGGACGGATTGCAGACTGTGTGGCGTCCGTTCGGCAATTTTCGATCGAAAAGAAACGATCTGCATTAACCGAATGGAAAGGCGATGCCGTCATAGTCACAACGGCGGCGTCCAACCATTTTGCGCCGCGATACTCGAAGGGTCGACAATGCTGGACACATTGCGCAGGACGACGCGACTGGATCTCCGGGCGCTGGCATTACAGTATCAGCACACCAAGGTGATGGTCACGGACGAGAAGCTGAACATCGTCTTCGTGAACAACTCGGTGATCGCGCTGTTGCAGAAGGCGGAAGCCGATCTGCGCAAGGACATGCCCCATTTCAGTGTGGACAAGCTCGTCGGCAGCAATATCGACATCTTCCACAAGGTGCCGTCGCATCAGCACCGTATTCTTTCCAAGCTGGAGAAGCAGCATGTCGCGACGATCTGGATCGCCGGGCATGGCTTCGACCTGATCGTGAATCCGGTCCGGGATCAGAACAAGACCGTCGGCTTCGTGGTCGAATGGGCCGACGCCAATGCTCGTCTTCATAATCTCGATTTCCGCGAGCAGATGGCTGCCATCAGCCGATCCCAGACCATGATCGAATTCTCCATCGACGGAACCATTCTGTCCGCCAACGAAAATTTTCTTCGTTCCGTCGGATACACGCTCGATCAGATCAAAGGGCGGCATCACAGCATCTTCGTCGATCCGGAGCAGTCGAAGGATCCCTCCTATGCCAAGTTCTGGGAGAACCTCCGCAACGGCAATTACCAATTCGGCAAATACAAGCGCCTGACCCGTGATGGGAAGGTCGTTTGGATCGAGGGCGCCTACAACCCGATCCCTGACGAAAGCGGCAAAATCTACAAGGTCGTTAAATTCGCTAACGACGTCACTACACA
This sequence comes from Lichenicola sp. GTC18331, assembly GCF_055386855.1. NCBI lineage: Bacteria > Pseudomonadati > Pseudomonadota > Alphaproteobacteria > Acetobacterales > Acetobacteraceae > Lichenicola > Lichenicola sp. GTC18331. The sequence continues at coordinate 3,312,121 of NZ_AP045015.1, forward strand.
AGTGGAATTGCTGGCGAATCTGAAGGCGTTGATCGACCGTAATTTCGGCGAAATCGATCAGGCGATTGGCTCTTCCTCCACCGAAGCCGATACCGCCGCCAAGGCGGCCGGAGAAATGTCGAGCAACGTACAATCCGTCGCCACCAGCGCGGATGAGCTTGCGGTCTCGATCGCCGAAATCGCGAAAAGCATGTCCCAGTCGCGTTCGGTCACGGACAAGGCCTTCTCGCAGACCGTTGCCGCCGGGAGCGATACCGAGGCGCTCACACGCTCCGCTCAGGAAATGAATGGCATCGTCGGCTTGATCCGATCCATCGCCAGCCAGATCAATCTGTTGGCGTTGAACGCTACCATCGAGGCGGCACGGGCCGGCGAGGCCGGTAAAGGCTTCGCTGTGGTGGCGAACGAGGTCAAGACACTGGCGATTCAGGCAGCATCGGCGACGCAGCGTATCTCCACCGAAATCGAAGGCATCCAGAAAATCTCTGCCGGCGTCGCTGGCGCACTCGGGACGATCCGCGAGGACATGGTCACGGTGCGTGAAAGCGTGATGGTCACGGCATCGGCGGTAGAAGAACAGAACGCCCTGACACACAGCATGTCGGAGCAGATGCGGAACGCTTCCGGAACCGTATCGAAAGTCTTCACCAGCATCAACGAGATATCGACGGCCGTCGATCACGTCGCGGAAGCCGTGCAGAAAACCAAGCAGGCCGCGCGTGTTCTCGTGATCGACTGAGATGGGCTTGCCGACACGCTGATTCTGTCGGCGTCTGGAGAAAACGCCGCAACAGTCTTGATCGCAATCGTCCTGGTGGAGACCGAAAACGATTATCGGGCGGCATCCGAGCATGTCGCCCGATCGGGCTGGTCAATCCGAAGCCGTGCCATGCTCCTTTATCTGGTACATCATTCGGAAGCGTGCCTGGTGGAGATCCAATCGACAGTCGAACTGATCGCTCCCTCGCCGTAAGGGCCTTCGAGCCGCTTTTTCAACAATATTCCGCCGGCGCTCGACGGGTCGATCAATCCGCGTCGCAAGAACAGATCGATCAGCACCAGATTGACGTTGAACTTGAATCGGTCCGTGTCGCGCACCAAACGGAACGCCTCGTCCAGCGGCATCAGGGTGAAGCCGGTCATCTCTCCGTCATGCGCCACCGGTTCGAAACTGTCCGGCAACACCACGTCGAAGCAATGCAGACGGTCGCGACGTAGCCCCTCGGGACGCTGCATCACATAGGAGATGATCCCGACCGGAACCGCCTGATGCGCCAGTTCCGGCGTCAGGCCGCATTCCTCTGCCCCTTCCTTCACCAAGGTGGACAGCGCGTCATGTCCGGCCGCGATGCCACCCGCGGCCAGATGGTCCAGCTTGCCGGGGTCCAGCAGCTTGTTGTCGGCCCGATGTCCGACCCAGAGATGCAGCCCGTCCGGGCGTTCGACCAGCCCGTTCAGGTGCAGCCCCTGCGCCAACACGCCGAAGCCAGGCAGCACGCCGCGATCCAGTGTCGCCAGCACGGGCCCGTCCGGCACGGCACGGATATCGAACGGCTCGTCGCGAAACCTGAACAGCTTCGCCTCGGCCAGCGATCGCCCCAGAGCCGCCAGGGCGGACGGATCGTCGAGAACCAGCCCATCGCCCTCGCGCCGAACGCCCCGCGCTTCCAGCTCCGGCGCCAGGGCAGGCCGCACGAACCCCACCGCTTCCATGCCGAGATGAAACGGCAACCGGTCGCCCGGCAGTGTCGTGTTGTTGCAAAAGTCGAGATGGCGGAGAAACGGGGCGATATCCATGCCGAACCGTTCCAGAGCCTCGCCCGGTTGGCAACGTGTCATCGGCGCTCCTAAGCGGTGACGGTTTGAAATAACCGTCCCGCATGCCACATCGGGAAGCATGTCATCCGCTTCCTCCGGCGCCGATACGGTGCCGCGTCCGCCAACGGGCGCGCTGTCCACCGTAAGGGGGCTCCTGCCGTTTTTGTGGCCGCGCGGCGATCTGCGCACGCGGCTGCTGGTGGTGGGCGCGGTTCTGCTGCTGATTCTGGCCAAACTCGCCACCGTCTGCGTACCGATCGTCTATGCGCGCGCGGTGGACCGGCTGTCGCATCGAGACCCCACCCATGCCCTGGTGGTGCCGATCGCGCTGATCCTGGGTTACGGCCTGCTGCGTATCGCCGCGGGCGGTTTCGGCGAGTTGCGGGACGCCTTGTTCGCTCCGGTGAAGCAACGCGTGATCCGGGTCGCGGCGATCCGCACCTTCCGGCATCTGCATGCCCTGTCGCTGCGGTTCCACCTCGATCGCCAGACAGGCGGCGTCACGCGCGCGATCGAACGCGGCACCCAGGCGATCGAGCTGATCCTGCGCCTGGGCATCTTCAACATCGTCCCGACCCTCATCGAGACGCTGATGGTCACGGTGGTGATCTGGCGCCTGTTCGACTGGCGATTCGCCCTGGCCGTGCTGCTGACGGTGGTGGCCTATGTCGGCTTCACCGTGGCCTTCACCTCCTGGCGCATCGGCATCCGTCGCCGCATGAACGAGGTGGAAAGCGAGGCCAGCACCAAGGCGCTGGACAGCCTGCTGAACTTCGAGACCGTCAAGTATTTCGGCAACGAAGGACACGAGGCGCGACGCTACGACGAAACCCTCGGCCGCTACGAACGCGCCGCCGTGCGCACCCAGGTCTCGCTGAACCTGCTCAATCTCGGGCAGGCCACCATCATCGCCGTGGCGTTGGCGGCGATCATGCTGATGGCGGCCGAGGGCGTGGCCTCCGGGCATCTCACGGTCGGCAAGTTCGTGCTGGTGAACACCTATCTGATGCAGCTCTACGCGCCGCTGAACCTGCTCGGCTTCGTATATTCCTCCCTGCGCCAATCGGTGGTGGATCTGGAGCAGATGTTCCGGCTGCTGGGCGAGACCCAGGAGGTGCGCGATCCTGCCGCGCCCGCCCTGCTGCCGGCCAGCCTGGAGGACGCGGCGCCGGCCTCCGTCCGGTTCGAGAACGTCCGCTTCGGCTACCGCCCCGACCGCGAGATCCTGCACGGGATCAGCTTCTCCGTGCCGCCCGGCGGGCGCGTCGCCATCGTCGGTCCGACGGGTGCAGGAAAATCCACCATCAGCCGGCTTCTGTTCCGCTTCTATGACGTCGATTCCGGACGTGTGCTGGTGGATGGGCGGGACGTGCGCGACTACGCCCAGGAAAGCCTGCGTGCGGCGATCGGCGTGGTGCCGCAGGATACGGTGCTGTTCAACGACACCATCCGCTACAATATCGCCTATGGCCGGATCGGCGCCTCCCAGGCCGAGATCGAGCACGCGGCCCGGCTGGCCCAGGTGCACGAGTTCGTGACCAGCCTGCCGGACGGCTACGACACCAGGGTCGGCGAGCGCGGCCTCAAACTGTCCGGTGGCGAGAAGCAGCGCGTGGCGATCGCCCGGACCATTCTGAAGAACCCGCGCCTGTTGCTGCTGGACGAAGCCACCAGCGCGCTCGACACCCATACCGAGTCGGAGATCCAGGCAGCCTTGCGCACCGTGGCCGCGCATCGCACCACGCTGGTGATCGCGCATCGCCTGTCCACCGTGGTGGACGCGGACGAGATCCTGGTGCTGTCCGAGGGCCGCATCGCCGAGCGCGGCACCCATCGCAGCCTGCTGGAACAGGACGGTCTCTATGCCCGCATGTGGGCGGCGCAATCGGAGGAAGAGGCGGCAGGCGAGCCGCATCTGCCCAGCCCTGCTTTCGACGCCGCTTTCTGACACAACACCAGAGAACAAGGAGGAACCGATGGATTTCGATCCCACCCCCGCCAGTCCCGATCGCAACACCGGCGAACAGCCGCTCGGCCATGACGGCCAGATCCCGGCCGAATTGAGCCATGCCGGCGCCGTCACGGACAAGGCAATCGAGTATATGCTGGGCGAGAAACTGCCGCCGATGGCGATCGCCTCGGCCCTGCTGGGCGGGTCGCTCGGTCTCCTGGCCCGCACCATGAGCCGGGAAGCGATGGTGCGGATGCTGGAGAATGCGATCCACAGCGTGGAGGCGGGCGAGCTCGATCCGCAGCATGACCGAGGTTTCGCCAAGGGCTGAGTGGCCTGAAACGGCGTGCGGCGGCCACTCCGTGCTTGACGGATCGGCCGCACTTGGCGATAAGCCGCGCCTCTATCGGAATCGCTGTCGGCCGCCATCGCTGCCGGCTGCTTGTACGTCCCGGACTTGCGGGACGGTGTCGAGCCTACCAAAGGATCTGGAACGATGTCGCGCCGCTGCGAGATGACCGGCAAGGGCGTGCTGACGGGCAACAACGTCAGCCACGCCAACAACAAGAGCCGCCGCCGCTACCTGCCCAACCTGCAGGAAACCTCCCTGCTGTCCGACGTGCTGGGCACCTCGGTGCGCATCCGCGTCACCACGCATGGTCTGCGCACCATCGAGCATAATGGTGGCCTGGACTCGTTCCTGCTGACCACGCCGAACCGCCGCCTGCCGGAAGAAGCGCAGGTGCTGAAGCGCCGCATCGTCCGCGCCCAGGCCAAGAAGCAGGCCGGCGCGACCGCCTGATCCGACGCGGGCGCCGAGCCGGGCAAACCGGTCCGGTTCGCGCTTGCAAACGCAGGGCTTCTCGCGCATGTGAGGGCCCATCAGTCTTTCGGCCGCAGGCAGATGGCGGCCCCGGAAGGTGCGAAGGTTCCGCCGGCGGCGTGACCCTCGCGCCTTCTTGGCTTGAGGAGAACCGCCGTGTCCGACCTGTCGAAGATCCGCAACATCGGGATTACCGCGCATATCGATGCCGGCAAGACCACCACCACCGAGCGGATTCTCTATTACACCGGCGTGAGCCACAAGATCGGTGAGGTCCACGAGGGCAACACCACCACCGACTACATGGAACAGGAGCGCGAGCGGGGGATCACCATCACCTCCGCGGCGGTGACGTGCGAGTGGAAGGACCACCGCATCAACATCATCGACACGCCCGGCCATATCGACTTCAACATCGAAGTGAACCGTTCGCTCCGCGTGCTCGACGGCGCCATCTTCATCATCGAGGGCGTGGCCGGCGTGCAGCCGCAGTCCGAGACCAACTGGCGTCTGGCCGATCGCTACAACGTCCCGCGCATCATCTTCATCAACAAGCTGGACCGCACCGGCGCCGACTTCTACCGCGCGTTCGACACGCTGAAGGAGAAGCTCGACATCGTGGCGCTGCCGCTGCAGCTGCCGATCGGCGCCGAGGAGAACTTCCTGGGCGTGGTCGACCTGGTCGAGATGAAGGCGATCATCTGGGAAGGCGGCGAGCTCGGCGCGAAGTTCCATGACGAAGAGATCCCGGCTGACCTGAAGGAGAAGGCCGCCGAGGCGCGCCAGCTCCTGCTCGACACGGCGCTCGCGGTCGACGATGCGGGCATGGAAGAGTATTTCGAGAACGGCGACGTCAGCGTCGAAACGCTAAAGCGCGCCATCAAGAAGGGCACCATCTCCGGCGAGTTCCGCCCGGTGCTGTGCGGCACGGCGTTCAAGAACAAGGGCGTGCAGCCGCTGCTCGACGGCGTGCTGGACTACCTGCCGGCGCCGATCGACGTGGAAGGCATCCGCGTCGCCCCGCCGGAAGATGCCGGCGACGACCTGGACGAGAAGGCGCTGGAAGTGATTCCGGTTGACCCGGACGGCAAGTTCGCCGGTCTGGCGTTCAAGATCATCAACGACAAGTACGGAACCCTGACCTTCGTCCGCGTGTATCGCGGCGTGCTGAAGTCCGGCGACCAGGTCCTGAACACCACCAAGGGCCACAAGGAACGCGTCGGCCGCATGTTCCAGATGCACGCCGACAAGCGTCAGGAAGTGAAGGAAGTGCATGCCGGCGACATCGCCGCGTTCGTGGGCCTGAAGGACACGGGCACCGGCGACACGCTGGCCGACGCCGCCGATCCGGTGGTGCTGGAGCGCATGGCCTTCCCGGTGCCGGTGATCGACATCTCCGTCGAGCCGAAGACCAAGGAAGCCGTCGAGAAGATGACGCTGGCGCTGCAGAAGCTCGCCGGTGAGGATCCCTCGCTGCGCCTGAAGACGGACCAGGAAACCGGCCAGACCATCCTGTCCGGCATGGGCGAGCTGCATCTCGAGATCATCATCGACCGTCTGCGTCGCGAATATGGCGTCGATGCCAATATCGGCGCGCCGCAGGTGGCGTATCGCGAGACCATCACCAAGCCGCACACCGAGACCTACACCCACAAGAAGCAGTCGGGCGGTTCGGGTCAGTACGCCGAAGTGAAGATCGAGTTCGCCCCGGTGGAGCGCAACGACGGCATCACCTTCGAGAACAAGATCGTCGGCGGCACCGTGCCGAAGGAATACATCCCGGCGGTCGAGAAGGGCATCAAGGTTCAGGCCTCCACGGGCGTGCTCGCCGGCTTCCCGACCGTCGACTTCCGCTACTCGCTGGTGGACGGCAAGTACCACGACGTCGACTCGTCCGCTCTGGCGTTCGAAATCGCCGCCAAGGCCTGCTTCCGTGAAGGCATGAAGAAGGCCGGTCCGGTCATCCTCGAGCCGATCATGGACGTCGAAGTCACCACCCCGCAGGACCATGTCGGCGACGTGGTGGGCGACCTCAACCGTCGCCGCGGCCAGATCCAGAACCAGGAGAACTCCGGTTCCACGGTGACGGTGCGTGCCCAGGTGCCGCTGAAGGAAATGTTCGGCTACATCTCCCACCTGCGCTCCATGACGAAGGGCCGTGCGTCCTTCACCATGCAGTTCCATCACTACGATCCGGTGCCGCGCAACATCGCCGACGAGATCATGACGAAGTCCGCCTGATCGCGGCTTCGGTCTGAAACGGCAAAAGGCCGGTCCCGAAAGGGGCCGGCCTTTCCCGTTTGAGAGCCGCAGGAGAAACGGATGCGGTGCGAGCAGATGGATGTGCTGTCAGCCCGTCTCGCGCCAGCCTCGTTCGTCCCTGGTCGCCCGCCCATCCGCCTCCAGCTTCTCCAGATGCGCCAGCAGGTTCGCACGCGCCGGCTTCTCCAGCTCCGCCCGCACATTCGGATAGGCACGCGCGAACACCGCCTCGAAATTCTGCGGCTCACGCGTCAGCAGAACCACGATGGATGCTTCCCGTGCATGGCGATGGTCGAGCAGGCTCTGTACCAGCGCGCGCGGCTCTTGGATCGCCGGCCCATGCGCGGACAGGATCACCCGGTCGTCCCGGTCCCGCACCCGTTCGAGCTGGCGAACGAACTCGCCCAGATCGCCGTAGGGATGCGGCGGCACCACGGAGGTGGACCAGCCCATGACATGGTCACCGCTGAACAAGATGCCGTTGGGCGCCGCGAAACACAGATGGTCGCTGGCATGGCCCGGCGTATGCAACACCTCCAGCCCGGCGATTCGGTCGCCATCATGCAGCGGAATGGTCGGCGCGAAATCGGGATCGTGCGACGGATCGCCGCCGAAGCGGTGGAACGAGGCGATCGGCGCGCCGGTCCGCCGATGTAGCGTCGCGGCGCCGGAAAGATGGTCGTTGTGCCAATGCGATACCAGGATATGCGACAAGCGAGACCCGGCCTCCCGAACGATCGCATCCAGATGCGCCTGGTCCTCGCTGCCGGGATCGAGCACGACCGTGCCGCCCTCCCAGTCGATCAGCCAGGTATTGGTGCCGTGATAGGTCATGGAGCCGGGATTCGGCGCCACGATGCGCCGTAGGCCGTCCCGGAACCGCAGCGGGACGAACCGCTCCGGCTCCGGCTCCGTCAGCTTCCAGGGCCGACGTTTCGACCCGCTCTGGCGCGACAAGGCAGGGTGCTCAGCCAAACGCCCCGACCTCGTGCATCACCACGACGCTGATCTCGCGCAGCAGCTCGAACAGGCGTCGCATCGGCACGAAGATCTCCGCATTCTCGCGCGTATAGGCGTTCTCGAAGCGCGGCCCGGTCGGCTCACGGAAATCATGGCTCGCCGTGCGGTCGGTCGCATCCGGGAAGATCTCCTCCATCTGCTTCAGCACCGCCGGAATCTCCAGACGCAGCACCTGCTCGTCCAGCGTTTCCCGCGTGAAGCCGTAGCGCGGCGAGAAATACGGAATCCGCGTCGAGAGCAGCCAGATCCGCTCGATCACGGTCAGCCGGATCGCATGCAGCACCATCTCCGGCAGCGCCATGCGCGGCGCATCCGGCCAGGCCGTGCGCAGCGCCAGATGGTCGGCCTGGATGCGCCGGAACATGCTCTGGGTGATGCTCCACAGATCGAGCCGCTCCAGCCCGCCGGAAAGCTGCACCAACGCTTCGCGCCGCACCGGGTCGTTCTCGTGCCCGGCCCGGTCCAGCCATACGCCGGGATCGAGCGTCAGCACGATCGCGCGCAGGACGTCGCTGTCCGAATGGCGCAGCGCATGGGAGGCGAAGTCGAGCGCGCGCCGGAAGCGCGGGCTCTTCAGCATGAACTCCTCGAACGTCTCCGGATGCCGGGCGGCGGCGAAACCGAGACCCTGCAAGGTATTGGCACACCATCCGAGCTGCTGGAGGATGGCGTTGTTGGGGATCGCCCGCAGCTCGCGCGGATGCCTGATCCGCGCCGGGCTGCCGGAAGCGTCGGATTGCCGCGCGGCGGGACGCGAGCCGGTGCGGTCGATCAGGGCCGGGCCGAACGCGCCCAGCAGCGCCGCGTAGCCGGGGTCCTCCACCAGCTCGGTCATGCCGAGCCCGATGGCGGCGAAGAAATCAGCCGAGAAATCCGGCTCGTCGTAGATCGGGTCGTTCTCGGCCCTGACCGTGGCGAAGGCGTGCTCGGCGATGGTGCAGATCACCGCGTCGGCCAGGGCCTCGGTGCCGAACAGCATGTAGCCGTCGCCGCCCTGGAACGCGCTTTCCTCACGGCAGGCGATGCCGTGCTTCTCGAACATCAGACGCGATTGCGGCGGCGACAGGTAGTCCAGACGGTCGGCCAAGGAGAACGGATGCGCGCCGCGGCCGATGCTCTCGCCATGGGTGTCGAACAGGATCACCTCGACATCGGTCAGACCGCGCTTGGCCAGCAGATCGGCGATCTTCAGACGCAGACGCTCCACCAGATAGGTGGCGGCCAGCTGACCCACGTAGCGGCCGCTGTCGGAATAGCCGAACTGGAGGCTCAGCTTGCCCGTGCGGCGCAGGTAATCGCGGTAATGGCGCGAATGCAGCGCCTCTTCGACGATGCGGGCGCCGTCGCGCATCGCGTTCTGGGTTTCGAACAGCGGCGAGATCTCGACCTGCTCCTCGATCCCGAACAGGCGTGCCAGCCACAGCGCCACCAGCAGCGTGTAGCCGCTCTCGGTCTCCGCGATCAGGAAGCGCACCGGCGTGGAGCCGTCGATATGCTTCACCATTTGCGTCACGGTCATCATCAGACGCGCCGCCGAGGCCTGCTCGGACAGCAGCGCGCCGAAATCCACCGGCACCTTCTGCACGTCGGACAAGGCGTCGTTGATCTGTGCCAGCAGAGCGCGGCGCTGCGCCGGATTTTCCGGACTGTCCTCGATGCCCAGACGCTGCCGGGCGACGTTGTGGATTTGGGTCGCGTTCAAACGCACATGGGTGTGCGCGGCGGCGAGACCATGCGAGGCGAGACCTGCACGCGCCACCGCCAGCGGCATCTTGTCCTCGTTCGCCGCCGTTTCGATCGCGGCGGCGAAGGCGTCGTCCAACGGTGCGACCGTCGGGATCGCGTCGTCGCGACGGTCCACCAGGGCGGCGGCGAAGCGTGACACCTGATCCGGGTCGGCCCGATCCGGCGCCGCGGCGATCTGCGCCGACACCGCCTCGATCGCCCGGGACAGCATCCCCGTCAGCGCGTCCGGCGGCGACTGCACCGCCTCCACCTGCGCCAGCAGACGATCGAGCTGTAGCTTCTTCATCCGCAGGCGCAGGCGAAGCGTGTCCCACCAGCCGATATCGGTGCGCCCGTCGGTGTCGTAGCCGACCCAGCTCGTCAGGATCAGCGGCTTCGGCACCAGAGTGGTCCAGCTCTGCGGCCACACCGTCGCCGCCTGTTCCAGCAGGGCGCGGTTGAAGCGGTCGATCGCGTCGCGCCCGCGCAGGATCGCGGCGGTGGCGAATCCGAACTCGTCTTCCAGCGTCGGGGCGGGCGGCCGATGCGACGCCTCGCTTGCAGGCAGCGCGGCGCCACAGGCGGACGCGGCCAGGGCGGCATAGGCGTCCGGCGCCAGGGCGAAGGTGGGGTGGGCGGTGAACACGGCGGCGAAGCGGGTCCGGCCGATCAGCTTGCGGAACGCGGCCAGCGGCACCGGACTGTCATCCGGGTCCGGGCGCACCAGATGCTCGGCGATGCGGCGCAGCCGGGCGCCGGTGCCTTCGCCGGGCTCGAGCCCGACATAACGGGCGATGCGCTCCGCCCGCTTGGCGAAGGCGTCGTCGCGTAGCCGCCGCACCAGCCCGCCCAGCGCGTCCACATCGAGGCTGTTCTCGTCCAGACGACGTGACAGGTTCAGGGCGATGCCCAGCACCGGGTTGCCGAACGGATCTTCCGACTGGCGTTCGACGATGCGTCCGGCCAGGGCCAGAATTTCGCTCAGGCGCTCATCCGCCGGGGGTGCATCGGGTGCGGAAGAGGCCTGGTGCTGCATGGAAGGGTCCGCTCCTTGGGGAACGCCGTGTCGCCTGGCCTCGTGCCGGCCGGCGATTGCGGCAATGCATCATACCCAGTCGTCGCCCGGAGGAAACGGCAGCGGTGGCCGGAACGGGTTCAAGCCGCCCGCAGCAAGAAAACGACATACCGCAACGGCTTCGAGCGCGGCCGATCCGATCGGGCGGTCAATCGTCGCTGCAGGTTTGGGCGAAAGCGGCGGGGGATGGTATCGCATCGCCGATGCAGGCGTCGCCGGACAACACCCGATCGGTTCCCGCGTCGCGCCCTGCGGACGTGGAGGCACGCGCCGCCCTGCGACGTCAGAAACGACGCGCCACGCTGCTGCTCGGCGGCATGGGCGGACTCACCGTGCTAGGCTACGCCGCCGGTCATGGCTGGTGGGCCGGGCTCCTACAGGCCACAGCCAAGGCCGGGTTGGTCGGCGGCCTGGCCGATTGGTTCGCGGTGACCGCCTTGTTTCGCCATCCGCTCGGCCTGCCGATCCCGCACACCGCCATTCTCCCGGCGCAGAAGGAGCGCCTCGGCCGCGCCCTGGGCCGCTTCGTCGCCGATCATGTCTTCACCGAGGCCGATATCGAGCGTGCGCTGGCCGAGATCGACGTGCCGGCGGCCTTGTGCGCCGTTCTGCGCGATCCGCGTCTGGGCGAGATGCTGGGCAACGGTCTCGCGCAGCTGGTGCCGCATCTGCTGGACGGTCTGGGCGGCAGCAAGGTCGGCGACCTGATGGCCAAGCTCGCGCCGCAAATGATGAGCGACGGCCAGCTCGCCCCCGTCGTGGCGCGGGCGCTGCGGGCCATGGTCGAGAACAACAAGCACCAGGAGGTCGTCTCCTTTCTGCTCGACCAGGTCAAACAGTTGCTGCTGCAGAAGGAAGCCAGTCTGCATCGCATGATCGAGGACAGGGTCCGTGAGCAGGGCGGACGGCTGCTGGGCTGGGCGATCGGCGGTTCCATCGCCAGCCGCGTGCTGAGTGCGCTCAACCAGGAACTCGACCGCACCGATCCGCACGATTCCGAGCTGCGCGAGGCGGTGACGGACTGGATCCGGCACGAGATCGATCTGATCGAAACCGAGCCGGGACGCGCCGAGGCGATCGGACGGGCCGTGCGCGGCGTGGTGTCGCATGACAGCCTGCGTGCCTGGGGCGCCGATATGTGGGGCCGGGCCAGAAGCGTGATCGAAGCCGATCTGCACGCGCCGGATGGCTGGGTGCAGAATCTGATGAATCGGGCGATCGAGCGCGCAGCGCGGGCGCTGACCGAAGAGGACGCCGCGCGGACGGCGGTGACGCGCGTCACGCTCCGGATCGTGCGCGATCTGCTGCCCGGTTTGCGCACGCGCCTGTCCGGCTTCATCGGCGGCGTGGTGACCAGATGGAATACGCAATCCCTGACGGAGCGGGTCGAACTCCGGCTCGGCCCCGATCTTCAATATGTGCGCATCAACGGCACGCTGGTCGGCGCCCTGGTCGGCGGCCTGCTTTACGTGCTGCTGCGCCTCGTGTTTGGGCCGCTGGAAAGCCCCTGAGCCCCGCCGGAATCGTAACCGGACGCGTTATGAAGACTTGACCTTGGCACGGTTCCGCTCCAAATCCCCGAAACCGTACAATTCCGGTCCGGTTCGCTCGACCGGTCCCTTTTCGAGGCTGCCATGTTGAGGCTGTCCAAACTCACCGACTACGCCGTGGTGGTGATGGTGCAGCTGTCGCGCCAGACATCGGGCGGGACCGGCGTGTCCACCGCGCCGTGCCTCGCCCAGGCCACCGGCATTCCCGAGCCGACCGTCGCCAAGGTGCTCAAGGCGCTGGCCGCGTACGGTCTTGTGTCGTCGCAGCGTGGCGCGCGTGGCGGCTATCGTCTGGCCCGCGCCTTGTCCGCCGTGGCCGTCGCCGAGGTGATCACGGCGATCGACGGGCCGATCACCATGACCGCCTGCGTCGATGGTGCCACGGGCGGGTGCGAGGCGCAGACCTGCTGCCCGATCCGGGGGCGCTGGGACCCGGTGAACGACGCGATCCGCGCCACGCTGTCCAGCATCACGCTCGACAGCATGGACAACGCGTCCGATCGCCCCCAGATGCCGCACGCGCCCGCCGCCGAGGCGCATCTTGCCGCCGGATTCGATTCTCAGCGGACCCTGTCCGCCTCTTTTGCTGCCGAGTGAGGTTCTCATGCCTGCTGTCGCCGAGACCCTGAACACCGTCGAGACGCTGACCCAGTCGTCGTACAAATGGGGCTTCGAAACGGCGATCGAGATGGACCTCGCGCCGAAAGGGCTCAACGAGGACACGATCCGGCTGATCTCGGCCCGCAAGGAAGAGCCGGAATGGCTGCTCGCCTGGCGCCTGAAGGCCTTCGCCTTGTGGCAGCAGATGGATCCGCCGCGCTGGGCCCGTGTCGGCGACCATCCGCCGATCGATTTCCAGGATGCGCATTATTACGCCGCACCGAAAAAGAAGGCCGGTCCGAAGTCGCTGGACGAGGTCGATCCCGAACTGCTGGCGATGTACGAGAAGCTCGGCATTCCGTTGAAGGAACGCGCGATCCTAGCCGGCGTCGAAGGCGCCGAGGCCGGGGAAGAAGGCGACCGTCCGCAGGTGGCGGTGGACGCGGTGTTCGACAGCGTGTCGGTGGCGACCACCTTCCGCTCCACCCTGGCCAAGGCCGGCGTGATCTTCTGCCCGATCTCCGAGGCGGTGAAAGAACATCCCGATCTGGTGCGGCAATATCTCGGCACCGTGGTTCCGGCCTCGGACAATTTCTATGCGGCGCTGAACTCGGCCGTGTTCACCGACGGCTCGTTCGTGTTCATCCCCAAGGGCGTGCGCTGCCCGATGGAGCTGAGCACCTATTTCCGCATCAATGCCCGCAACACCGGGCAGTTCGAGCGCACGCTCATCATCGCCGAGGATGGTGCGTCGGTGTCCTATCTCGAAGGCTGCACCGCGCCGATGCGCGACGAGAACCAGCTCCATGCCGCCGTGGTGGAGCTGATCGCGATGGACGACGCCTCGATCAAATACTCCACCGTGCAGAACTGGTATCCGGGCGACAGCGAAGGCCGCGGCGGCATCTACAACTTCGTCACCAAGCGCGGCGCCTGCCGTGGCGCTCGCTCCAAGATCTCCTGGACGCAGGTGGAGACGGGCTCGGCCATCACCTGGAAATACCCGTCCTGCATCCTCCAGGGCGAGGGTTCGGTCGGAGAGTTCTATTCGGTGGCGGTGACCAACAATCACCAGCAGGCCGATACCGGCACCAAGATGATCCATATCGGCCGCGACACGCGCTCGACCATCGTCGCCAAGACCATCAGCGCCGGCCGGTCCGACAGTACCTATCGCGGTCTGGTGCGGATGCTGCCCAAGGCGTCCAACGCCCGCAACCATACGCAGTGCGACAGCCTGCTGATCGGCGACCAGTGCGGCGCGCATACCGTGCCGTATATCGAGAACCGCAACATGACCGCGAAGATCGAGCACGAGGCCACCACCTCGAAGATCTCCGAGGACCAGTTGTTCTATTGCCGCTCGCGCGGCCTTTCCGAGGAAAATGCAGTGGGACTGATCGTGAACGGCTTCTGCAAGGACGTGCTCAAGGAGTTGCCGATGGAGTTCGCGGTGGAAGCGCAGAAGCTGTTGCAGGTCAGCCTGGAAGGAAGCGTCGGATGAGCGATTTCCTGCGCATCGCGGGGCTCGAGGCCTCCATCGACGACAACGGCGCGCCGAAGCCGATCCTCAAGGGCATCGATCTCGCGATCCCGGCCGGCGAAGTGCACGCCATCATGGGTCCGAACGGCTCCGGCAAGAGCACGCTGTCCTATGTTCTCGCCGGGCGCGAGGATTACGAGGTCACCGGCGGCACGGTGTCGTTCAAGGGCCAGGATTTGCTGGCGATGGAGCCGGAAGAGCGTGCCGCCGCAGGCGTGTTCCTGGCCTTCCAGGCCCCGGTCGAACTGCCGGGCGTCAACAACGCCAACTTCCTGCGCACGGCGGTGAACGCGGTGCGCCGCGCGCGTGGCGAGGACGAGTTCGACGCGGTGCAGTTCCTCAAGGCGGCGCGCGCCAAGGCGAAGGCGCTGTCCATGCCGGAAGACCTGCTCAAGCGGAACGTCAATGTCGGCTTCTCCGGCGGCGAGAAGAAGCGCAACGAGGTTCTGCAGATGGCGATGCTGAATCCGTCCCTCGCCATTCTCGACGAAACCGATAGCGGCCTCGACATCGATGCGTTGCGCATCGTCGCCGAAGGCGTGAACGCGCTGCGCTCGCCGTCCTTCTCCGCCCTGGTGATCACCCACCATCAGCGCCTGCTCGACTATCTTGTGCCCGACAAGGTGCATGTGATGGCGCGCGGCCGCATCCTGCGCACGGGCGGCCCGGAGCTGGCGCATCAGCTCGAAGCCGAGGGCTATGCGAGCTTCCTGGCGGAGGCGGCGTGAACGCGCTCGCACCCCGCACGGCCGGACGCGACAACGCGGCCGGATTCGTCGCCGAATACCAGACCAAGCGCGACCGTCTCGGCGATCTGGCCGCACGTGACGCCGCGGGCGAATGGCTCGGCCGTCACGGCCTGCCGCGACGCACGGAAGAAGCGTTCAAATACACCGATCTGCGTCCGCTCTGGGAGCGCGACCGTTCGGCGGCTCCGGCCGGTTCCGCCTTCGCGCCCGCTCTGCTCGACGCCCTGTTCGACCGGTCCGGTCTCGATCGCGACTGGCCGCGTCTGGTGTTCGTGAACGGCCGTCTCGACGCCGCCTTGTCGAACACCTCCTCCGGCGGCTTTGCAGGCGTCGGCAGCGATGCGCCGGACCATCCGGTGGTGGCGCTGAACACCATGCTGGCCGAGGACGGCGCCACCGTGCATGTCCCCGCAGGGACGGATGCCGGGCGCCTGGTGCTGATCTCTCTCTGCAGCGCCGGCACCGACGCGCATCTGCGTCATCGCGTGGTGCTGGAGCGTGGCGCCAGGCTCTCCCTGGTCGAGATCGCGGCGGGCGAGGGCGCCTATGCCGGCAACGCGGTCAGCGAGATCACCGTGCAGGCCGAGGCCGCACTCCAGCATGTTCGCCTGCAACAGGATGCGGCCGAGGCCGTCTCCTTGTCGCATGTGCGGGCCACCGTCGCCGAGCGCGGCTCCTATGACGGGTTCAATCTGGCCCTCGGCTCCGCCGTGGCGCGTCATGAGGTCCGCGCTCGTCTCGAAGGCCCCTACGCCATCGTGCATGTGAACGGCGCGCAGCTTCTCGGCAGCACGCAGATCGCCGACCTCACCAGCGCCATCGTGCATGCGGCGCCCCATACCTCGTCGCGCCAGACGGTGAAGAACGTGCTCACAGGTCGCGCGCGCGGCGTGTTCCAGGGCAAGATCCTGGTCGATCGCATCGCGCAGAAGACCGACGGCTATCAGATGAACCAGGCGCTGCTCCTGTCCGAAGAGGCCGAGATCGACGCCAAGCCCGAGCTGGAAATCTTCGCTGACGACGTGAAATGCTCGCACGGCGCCACGGCCGGCGCGCTTGACGAGGATCAGATGTTCTATCTGCGCTCGCGCGGCGTGCCGAAGGGGGAAGCCCGCGCGATCCTGGTGCGCGCCTTCCTCGAGGATGCGTTCGACCTCGTCGCCGACGAGCCCGTCCGCGCCCTGCTGGAACGCGCCACAGATGGCTGGTGGGATCACGCGGACGGGCTCGCCGCGTCATGAAAGCCGTTTCCCCCGTCGGGCCGGATCTGAGCGCCTATCGCGCCGATTTCCCCATTCTGGGGGAGAAGGTGCGCGGCAAGCCTCTGGTGTTCCTCGACAGCGCAGCCTCGGCGCAGAAGCCGGTGCAGGTGATCGACGCCATGTCGGACGCCATGCGCCGGCAATACGCTAACGTGCATCGCGGCCTGCACTGGATGAGCGAGCGCACCAGCGACGTGTATGAAGGCGTGCGCGACAAGGTGGCGGCGTTCCTCGGCGCCGCCTCCCGCGAGGAGATCGTGTTCACGGCGAACTCCACCGCCGCGATCAATCTCGTGGCGCATTCCTTCGGGTCGCTGCTGAAGCCGGATCAGGCGGTGCTGATCTCCGAGATGGAGCATCACGCCAACATCATCCCGTGGCAGTTGCTGCGCGACCGCACCGGCATCGCGCTGCGCGTCGCGAAAGTGACCGACCGGGGCGAACTCGATCTCGACTCCCTGCGCGCCGAACTCGCCGACGGCAGGGTCGGGCTGGTCTCGGTCACCCATATGTCCAACGTGCTCGGCACGGTGACGCCGGCGGCCCAGATCGCTCGCATCGCGCACGAGGCCGGGGCGCGGGTGATGTTCGACGGCTCGCAGGCCGCCGTGCACCAGCCTGTCGACGTACAGGCGCTGGACGCCGATTTCTACGTCTTCACCGGCCACAAGCTTTATGGCCCGACCGGCATCGGCGTGCTCTGGGCACGCCGTGAACTGCTGGAGGCGATGCCGCCCTTCCTCGGCGGCGGCGACATGATCGGCACGGTCCGGTTCGAGGGCTCCACCTGGGCCGAGGTGCCGCACAAATTCGAGGCGGGCACGCCAGCGATCCTGGAAACGATCGGCCTCGGTGCCGCGATCGACTATGTGCAGCGGATCGGCATGGACGCGATCCACGCGCACGAGACGGAACTGACGGCGCATGCGCTGGACCGCCTGCGCGCGGTCGAAGGGTTGCGCGTGATCGGGGAGGCGCAGCAACGGGGCGGGGTGATCTCGTTCAGCCTCGCCGGCGCGCATGCGCACGACATCGCCACGCTGCTGGACCAGAACGGCATCGCCGTGCGCGCCGGCACCCATTGCGCCGAGCCGCTGATGCGCCGTCTCGGCCTGACCTCCACCGCGCGGGCGAGCTTCGCGCTGTATACCACCCGCGAGGAGGTGGACGTTCTGGCCGACACGCTGGACCGCGTCCGGCTGTTTCTTGCCTGACGCAGCCTCTCCCCCCGCGACGGACGCGCTCTACCGCACGCTCGTGGTCGGTCGTGCCCGTGCGCCCGTGTTCGCAGGCGCGGTCGAGGCGGCCGACGGAACGGGTGAGGGGTCCAATCCTCTCTGCGGCGATCGCGTCTCGGTCAGCCTGCGGCGCGACGCGGACGGACGCATCACGGACATCCGTCACCAGAGCGATGGCTGCGCCATCTGCGTCGCCGCCGCCGATCTGATGGCGGAGACCGTAGCGGGCCGTGATGCCGAGGCGATCGGGGCGCTTCGGGATGGGTTCGAGGCGCTGTTGCGTGACGGCGCCGAGGCCATGCCCGAGGCGGAACGCGACCGGCTCGGTTTGCTGAACGCCTTCGCCGACCTACATGAATACAAGTCGCGCCGGAAATGCGCGACGCTGCCGTGGTCGGCCTTGTCGGCCGCGCTCGCACCGGACGGAAAAGCATGACGGAGCCCACCGAAGCGGCCGAAACCGGCAGGAAACTGCCGAACTTCACCCTGGCGACCGACTCGGCGCCGGAGCAGACCGCGCATGTCTCCGCCTGGACCCCGGACGGGGAGCAGCCCGCGCCGCTCGACGAGGACGCGATCATCGCCGCGATCTGCACCGTGTTCGACCCGGAAATCCCGGTGAACATCTACGAGCTGGGCCTGATCTACGCCATCGACCTGCACGATGATGGCCGGGTGAAGGTCGAGATGACGCTGACCGCGCCCGGCTGCCCGTCGGCGCAGGAACTGCCGGTGCAGGTGCGCGACGCGATCCTGCTGGTGCAAGGCGTCACCGGCTGCGAGGTCGAAACGGTGTGGGACCCGCCCTGGGACATGAGCCGGATGAGCGAGGATGCCCGCCTGTCGCTCAACATGTTCTAGGGCCGATTAACGTTCACGCTGAATGATATTCGTTGTGCTCTGAAGGAGCCGATCATGGGCCAGACCGAGACCACCGCCGCGCCGACGAAGCGTCGCGCCCTGCCGCCGCTGATGCAGCTGTCGGAGAAAGCCGCCGCAAGGCTCCAGGCCATGTATGACGGCGCGCATGCCGGACAGCTGCTGCGGATCAGCGTCGGCACCAAAGGCTGTTCCGGCCTGTCCTACGACATGAACTGGGTGCCGGAAGCCGCGCCGACCGACGAGGTGATTTCCGATCGCGGCCTCACCGTACTGGTCGACCGCAAGGCCTCCCTCTTCCTGATCGGCACGACAATGGATTTCGAGGTCAAGGACCTGTCCGAGGGCTTCGTCTTCATCAATCCGAACGAGAAGGGCCGCTGCGGCTGCGGCGAGAGCTTCCACGTCTGACGGAAGTCACGCCGGTTCGAGATCCCGGTGCAGGAACAGGCTGTGCCCGTTCTCGGCGTAGCTGCCGAACGGGGCGCCGTCCCGAAAGCCTCTGCTCCGGTAAAGCGATAGCGCCGCCTGGAACCCCGGACCGTTCCCCGTTTCCAGGCTGAGACGCGTCAGCCTGGCGTCCTTCGCCTCCGCGACGATCCTGTCCAGCAACGCCGCCGCCACACCCTGCCGCAGATGGTCCGGATGGGTGCGCATGCTCTTCACTTCGCCGGTGCGGTCTGGCAGCAGGCGCAGTGCACCGATTCCAGCGATCCGGTCGCCGCGCCAGGCGCTCCAGACCCTGATGTCAGGCGCTCGCAGGGCGTCGATCGACAGGGCAAAAACGGCGTCCGGCGGGGAGTCGCTGTGCATTCCGGCCAGATGCAACGCCACCAGCATGCGGCTCTGCTCGCCCGTCAGATCGTCCCGTTCGATCCGTAGCGCGCGCGTCTCAGCCACGGTTCGGCCGCGGCATCGGCCCACGACGCACCACGACCTTCTTGCTGAACACGCACACGGCCTCGATCCGCGCCGACCAGAGGAACTGGTCGATCACCGACAAACGCTCCAGCGTGTAGCCGGCTTCCGCCAGCATCGCCGCGTCGCGCTGCAACGCCGCCGGGTTGCAGCTCACATAGACCACCTGGCCGACCCCGGACGCCGCGATCTCGCGCATCTGCGCCCCGGCCCCGGCATGCGGCGGGTCGAGCACGATCGCTCCCACCCCGGCCAGATCGCGCGACAGCATCGGCTGCCGGTTCAGGTCGCGCGTGCCGGTCTCGATGCGCCGACCACCGGCGGCGCTGCGCAGCGCATCCACCGCCGCCTGATGGCCTTCCAGCGCCAGAACCCGCGCCCGCTCCGACAGGGCGAAGCTGATCGTGCCGCAGCCGGCATAGAGTTCCACGATCCGTCCCGAACGCGGCAGCTTCGGCGGCAGACCGGCCAGAACCGCCGACACGATCGCCTGCTCGCCGCTCGCCGTGGCCTGCAGAAACGCGCCCGGCGGCGGCTGCACGACCGCGTCGCCGAAACGATGCGCGATCGGCGCGGTCTGGCTAACGATCTCCGGCGTGTCCTGCGTGCCTTCCGCGCGCCAGGCGATGCGCGGGATCGCGTTCTCGGTCGCGAATTCGGCCAGAATGGCGCGGTCGCGCGCGTTCAGCGGTCCGTCGGTCGCGATCAGCAGATCGGCGCCGCCATCGAGCGCGTTCACCACAAGGGACCCTTCACGCCGCACCGCCTGCACCCGCGCCAGAACGCCGCGCAGGGTGCGCACCAGCGCGAACAAGGCCGGCTCCAGAACCTGGCATTCGGTCAGGTCGACCACCGCCTCGGCGCCGCGCTCGTGCAGTCCGATTAGCAGCGCCCCGCCATGCAGGCGGCGGATCGCCAGATCCATGCGCCGACGCGTGTGCGGCGCGCTCTGTGCCGTCTCGATCCGCGCGGGGAGGGAGAAGCCGGCGGCACGCAAGGCGGCGGAGACCTGTTCCACCTTCCAGCGCAGATTGGCGGCATCGCTCTGGTGCTGCAGCACGCAGCCGCCGCATTGGCCGAACAAGGCACAAGGCGGCCGAACCCGGTCCGGGCTCGGTTCGATCACTTCGATCGTGCTGGCGCGGTTGCGACCCGGGATCGGTTCGGCCAGGACGGTTTCGCCGGCCAGGGCGTAGCGGACATGAATCGGCGCGCCCTCGGCACGGCAGACGCCGTCGCCATCCGCGCCGAGCTGGTCGATCCTGGCCCGGAACTCAGCCTGCATCGAAGCCGGGATCGTCCCCGACATCGATCTCGACCTCGGCGCGTCCGGCGCGGTCGCGCCGGGTCGGCAGCAGCATGAAGGCCGGAATCTCGTCGCCGAACCCGATCACCGCCGGGCCCAGATCGTCCTGGCGATAGCGGTCGCGACGCGGCTCGCTCGAACGATCCTGACGCTCGTTGCGGTCGGTCCGCTCCGGTGCGCGATCGTTGCGACGATCCGTGCGCTGCTCGTTGCGATCGCCCCGGTCGTTGCGGCGCTCGCTACCGCGATCGTTGCGCTGCTCGTCCCGACGCTCGGAACGCTGCGGCTTCTCGTCCGTGCTCTGCGCGGCGGTGCTGGACCGGCTCTCGTCCCGACCGCTCTTGCTGCGCGAATCGTTACTCTTGCCGCGCCCGCGCCCGCGTCGAACCGTGCCCTCGGCCCATTCGGCGGTCTCGATGCCCTCGACGGCCATTGGCGGGATTGGCTTGCCGGTCAGCTTCTCGATCGCCTCGACGAACTGACGGTCCTCGGGAGCGGCGATGGTGTAGGCATGGCCGGTACGGCCGGCGCGGCCGGTGCGTCCGATCCGGTGCACATAGTCCTCGGCATGGATCGGCACGTCGAAATTGAAGACGTGGCTCAGACCGCCGATATCGATGCCGCGCGCGGCGACGTCGGAACAGACCAGAAGCTGGATCTCGCCGCTCTTGAACTTCTCCAGGGTCGAGAAGCGCAGCGACTGCGCCAGATCGCCATGCAGCGGCCCGGACGAGAATCCGTGCTTGGTCAGCGACTTGTTCAGCATGTCGACGTCGCGCTTGCGGTTGCAGAAGATCAGCGCGTTCTGCACCTCTTCCGACCGGATCAGTTTGCGCAGCGCCTTGCGCTTGTCCATCTCGTCCACCAGCACGAGGCCGGTCTCGATGGTGGTCGCGACCGAGGCGGCGCGCGACACGGTGACTTCCTTGGGATTCTGCAGGAAGGCGTCGGCCAGCCTTTTGATCTCCGGCGCCATGGTGGCGGAGAAGAACAGGGTCTGCCGGTTCGGCGACAGCAGGGTGACGATGCGTTCGACATCGGGGATGAACCCCATGTCCAGCATGCGATCCGCCTCGTCGATCACCAGCGTGCGCGTCTGCGTCATCAGCAGGCCGCCACGCTCGAACAGGTCGAGCAGACGGCCGGGCGTCGCGATCAGGACGTCCACGCCGGCATTGAGCGCCGCCTTCTGGTCGGCCATGCTTTCGCCGCCGATCAGCAGCGCATGGGTGAGCTTCGTGTACTTGCCGTACATCACGAAGTTCTCGGCCACCTGCAGCGCCAGCTCGCGGGTCGGCTCCAGAATCAGCGAACGCGGCATCCGGGCGCGGGCGCGGGAGCCGGACAGGATGTCGAGCAACGGCAGGGTGAAGGAGGCGGTCTTGCCGGTGCCGGTCTGCGCCACGCCGAGAACGTCGCGGCCCATCAGCACGTAGGGAATGGCCTGGGCCTGGATCGGCGTCGGGTGCTTGTAGCCCATCTCGTCGATGGCGCGCAGAAGCGGCTCGGACAGGCCCAGATCGGAGAACAGCGGGCGCGCATCGGCTTCCGCCGCCGGAAGCGTTTCGCCCGTTTCGGGCCCGGCCTGGACGGGCTTGTCGTCCTCGAACGGGCTGTCCGGCTCGGCGAAGGCGCCGCCCACATGCAAGGGCCCGGTGGTGAACGCGATCGCCTCAGCCTCGACGCCGGTATCGACCGCCGCGTGCTCGGTCTCGCTGCTGAACGCGTCGGTGGTCTGGTTGCTGCTGTCGCTCAAGAAACTCTCGGGCCTGTCGGTTGGCGAACCTGTCGGTCGGCATGGAGGCTGCCGTTCGCATCGGCCGCTGCAGCGGCGGACAGGCCGGCGTTTCGGGTGGGAATCGGTCCTGAAACGGACGATCACCGGCCCGGAGCCCGCCGAGGCGACATCCAGGCGTGCCGCGTATCGGTGAATCGTTGCGGGAAGTCAAGATATGACGGCCATTTCCCTGGCTTCGGACAACCGATCCTGCCCCGGGACGTTGCCGGGGGAAGCCGACAACAGGAAAGGTTCCGCCTTGCCCTACAAGCCCCTCAAGATCGAGCAGTACGCGTTGATCGGCGACTGTTCCTCCTGCGCGCTGGTCGGCTCCAACGGTTCGATCGACTGGCTCTGCTGGCCGCGTTTCGACAGCGCCGCCTGCATCGCCGCGCTGGTCGGCGACGAGGAGAACGGCCGCTGGCTGATGGCGCCGGAAGCGGAAGCCCGCTCCACCCGGAGCTATCCGGGCGAAGGCATGGTGTTGGAAACCGTGTTCGAGACCGATACCGGCACGGTGGCGGTGATCGACTTCATGCCGGTCAACGAGGCCAGCCCGTCCATCGTCCGCATCGTCGAGGGACGGAAGGGCACGGTGCGGATGACCTCCGAGCTTCTGCTCCGCTTCGATTACGGCACCTCCGTGCCCTGGGTCACCCGCCTGCCGGATGGCGATGGCGTCGCGGCGATCGCCGGCCCGTCCCTGGTGGCGTTGCGCACGGAGATTCCCCTCGAAGGCGAGAACATGCGCACGGTGGCGCGATTCGACGTGGTGGACGGCGAGCGCGTCGGCTTCGTGATGAGCTTTGGCGCATCGCATCGTCCGGTGCCGGCGGCGATCGACACCGAGGCGGCCCTGCGACGCACCACCGAATTCTGGCGCGAATGGATCGGCCGATGCGCCTATGACGGCCCGCACCCTGCCGTGGTGCGCCGCTCCCTGCTGACGCTCAAGGCGCTGACCTTCGCCGAAACAGGCGGCATCGTCGCGGCGCCCACCACTTCGCTTCCCGAACAGGTCGGCGGTCCGCGCAACTGGGACTATCGCTTCTGCTGGCTGCGCGACGCCACCATCACCCTGCTGGCGATGATGCGCGGCGGCTATTACGACGAGGCGGTGCGCTGGCGCGACTGGCTGCATCGTTCCATCGCCGGATCGCCGGAACAGCTCCAGATCATGTATGGCATCGGCGGCGAGCGCCAGCTGATGGAATGGGAAGTCCCCTGGCTCTCGGGCTACGAGGGTTCACTGCCCGTGCGGGTCGGCAATGCCGCCGCCGGCCAGCTCCAGCTCGATGTCTATGGCGAGGTGATCGCCGCTCTGCATCTGTCGCGTCGGGAGAACCTGCGTCAGCCGGCGCATGGCTGGTCGCTCCAGGTCGGTCTGCTGAAGCATCTGGAGGAGATCTGGCAGGAGCCGGACGAAGGCATGTGGGAGGTGCGCGGCGGACGGCGCCAGTTCACCGTCAGCAAGGCGTTCTGCTGGATGGCGTTCGACCTCTCCATCAAGGATGTCGAGGATTACGATCTCCCCGGCCCGGTGGATCGCTGGCGTCAGGTGCGCGACGAGATCCATCGCTCCGTTTGCGAGAACGGGTTCGATGCCGAGCGCAACACCTTCACCCAGGCCTATGGCGTGAAGGGCCTCGATGCCGGACTGCTGCTTCTGCCGTCCATCGGTTTCCTGCCCCCCACCGATCCGCGCATCGTCGGTACGATCGAGGCGGTGGAGCGCGAGCTGCTGGAGGATGGCTTCGTGCTGCGCTACCGCACCGACGAGGCGCAGGACGGTCTTACCGGAGACGAGGGTGCTTTCCTGGCCTGCTCGTTCTGGCTGGTCGATGCCTATGTGCTGCTGGGCCGAATGGACGAAGCCAAGGCGCTGTTCGACCGGCTGGTCGGACTCGCCAACGATCTCGGCCTGCTCGCCGAGGAATACGATCCGCGCCTCAAGCGGCAGGTCGGCAACTTCCCGCAGGCCTTCTCCCACGTGGCGCTGATCGTCGCCGCTCTGCATTTGCGCGATGGAATCGTGACCGTGCGTGGCGAGACGGAAGAGGCAGCCTGAAACGGAAACGGGCGCCCGAGAGCGCCCGTTCGATCAACCGTCCCGAGTGCCGTATCTCACCAGTTGAAGTGATC
The DNA here is from genome assembly GCF_055386855.1 of Lichenicola sp. GTC18331. Taxonomy (NCBI): domain Bacteria; kingdom Pseudomonadati; phylum Pseudomonadota; class Alphaproteobacteria; order Acetobacterales; family Acetobacteraceae; genus Lichenicola; species Lichenicola sp. GTC18331. Next base: position 3,336,759 of record NZ_AP045015.1, read on the forward strand.
CAGCGCCGCGATCACCACCGTGATCGCGCCCAGAAACAGGTTGAGCGTCAGCAGCGAGCGGATGCGGTCGAACACGGCCGGTTGCGGGCGCAGCGCGCGGCGTGCGCGTTTGTAGGGCCCGAAGAAGGTGAACAGGAAGATCGCGGCCATCACCAGGCCCAGACCCTGCATTGCCTGGATGTGCCAGTCCGGATCGCCGAATCCGCCCATGGGGAAGGCCAGCATCAGCCAGCCTGTGATCAGCATCACCGGCATCGCGTGCCAGACCAGGAAGAAGAACTTCTTCAGGCTCTGGAGCTGAACGCTGACGCGCTGGGTGTTGTCCAGCAGAGCGAGGCTCGGCTTCAGCCCGTAGAGCACGAAGGCCGCGCCGCCGATCCAGATCGCCATGCCCAGCACATGCAGGGACAGAACCGCGCCCCACAGGGTCGGGTCGGCCACGGTGCCGCCGGCGGTGTTGGTGATGGAACCGCTCATGGACAAATCGCTCCTTCGCGACGCTCGTGATCCGAACGCGGCTGATCGCGGTTTCGGGCGTTGAAGGCAAGAGTACGCGAAAGGATGCCGCGCATGAACCCGTTCCTCGACCGCCTCGCTCTGCCGACCCCCGACGAGATGGCGGTGCTGGACAGGGCGGAAGCCGCAATGCGCCCGGACGGGCTGTTCCGCCTGATGGAGAACGCCGGCAGAGCCGTGGCGCGGAGCGCGATGAGACATGCACGCCCCTGCACGGTGCTGGTGCTGTGCGGGCCGGGCAATAACGGCGGCGACGGGATCGTGGCCGCGCGCATCCTGGCGCGGGAAGGCTGGCCTGTGGCGGTGGCGATGCTGACGCCGCCGAAACCCGGAACCGACGCCGCCCGCGTCGTCGCCACATGGCGGGGCCCGGTGCGTCCCTTCGTGCCGGAGGAAGCGGCTCGCGTCGGGCTCGTCATCGACGCCGTGTTCGGCGCCGGTTTGTCGCGCCCGCTGGAGGGGAGGGTCGCGGAAACGCTTGCCGCGGCGAAACGCATCCTGGCGGTGGACGTGCCGAGCGGGCTCGACGGCGCGACCGGCGCCCCGCTTGGCCGTGTCGCTCCGGCCTGGCGCACGGTGACGTTCCATCGCGCCAAGTCCGGCCATCTGCTCCTTCCCGGCCGTGTTCTGTGCGGCGCGCTGGAGGTTGCCGAAATCGGCGTCGACCCCACGCGCACGGTCGAGGCGCGGGCATGGCGCAACGAGCCCGGATTGTGGCGCCTGCCCGAGCTGGGCATCGAGACCCATAAATATCGTCGTGGCGTGGTGAGCATCTGCGGCGGCGCCGCCATGCCGGGGGCGGCACGGCTGAGCGCCGGCGGGGCGAGGGGCGCGGGGGCGGGTCTGGTGCGGATCGCGGCCGCGCGCGGCGCCGAACTTTATCGCGTCGGGGCGCCGGGCCTGATCGTCGATGACGCTCCGCTCGATACGCTGCTGGAGGATCGACGCCGTCGCGTCTGGGTTTGTGGTCCCGGGCTGGAACCGCAGGAAGCGGCCGAGACCCTGCCACGCCTGCTTCGGGCCGGGCGCCAGGTGGTGGCCGATGCCGGGGTGCTGAGCGAAGCGGCGGGCGAGCCGGAACGCCTGCGCGGGGTCGCGGTGGCGACGCCGCATGCGGGCGAATTCGCCAAGCTGTTCGGCGATCCGGGTGCGGACAAAGTCGGGGCGGCACGACGCGCGGCGGCGCTGATCGGCGGCGTGGTGGTGCTGAAAGGACCGGACACGGTGGTCGCCGCGCCGGATGGCCGCGTGTCGATCAACGCCCATGCGACGCCCTGGCTCGGCACGGCGGGTTCGGGCGACGTGCTGTCCGGCATCGTCGCCGCCTGCCTGGCCCAAGGTGGGGAGCAGGATGGGGAGGGCGGCATGGATGCGTTCGAGGCCGCTTCCGCGGCGGTGTGGCTGCATGGCGATGCCGGGCTGCGCGCGGGGGAGGGGCTCCTGGCCGAGGATCTCGAATCCCGTCTCCCGGCCGCTTGTGCCGGAGCCCGCGCGCGGGTGCGCGCTCTTGCCGCCGGAGCCCGACTGGGCTAAGGGCCGCGGCTGCGAAGCGGGCGTGGTGGAATTGGTAGACACGCCAGATTTAGGTTCTGGTGGCGCAAGTCGTGGGGGTTCAAGTCCCTCCGCCCGCACCAAAGGGGCCCGATCATGCCCCGATTCCGGCTCAATCGTTCCGTCCGGTGCCGAAAACAAGGCGTCGGGCGCGTTTTTGTTCACGCGAGAGGATTGCCTGGCTCATGCAGGTCACTGAAACCCTTAACGAGGGTCTGAAGCGCGGCTTCACCGTGGTGGTGCCGGCTGCGGAGCTGGACTCCAAGCGCACGGCCCGTCTGGCCGAGCTCGGCAAGTCGATGAACCTGAAGGGCTTCCGTCCCGGCAAGGTGCCGATGGCCGTCGTCAAGCAGCGCTATGGCACGGCCGTGACCGGCGAAGTGCTGGAGCAGGCGGTGAACGACGCCACCCGCGAGGTGATGACCGAGCGCGGCCTGCGTCAGGCCGCCCAGCCGAAGGTCGAGCTGGTGCGTGGCGCCGCGCCCGGCGACAGCGAGGATCTCGAATTCACGCTCGAGCTCGAGCTGCTGCCCGAGATCGCCCAGCCGGATCTGAGCCAGCTTTCGCTGACCCGCCTCAAGGCCGAGCCGGACGCCGAGACCATCGACAAGGCGCTCGCCGACATCGCCAAGCGCCAGCGCTCGTTCGAGACCGTCGAGGAAACCCGCCCGGCCGCCAACGGCGACGTGCTGGAAGTGGATTTCGTCGGCAAGATCGACGGCGTCGCCTTCGATGGCGGCACCGCCAACGACGTGAACGTCGAGCTGGGCGGCCAGGGCTTCATCCCGGGCTTCGCAGAGCAGCTCGAAGGCATGTCCGCCGGCGAGAAGCGCACCATCACCGTGACCTTCCCGGCCGATTATCAGGCGACCGAGCTGGCCGGCAAGGAAGCGACTTTCGACATCGACGCCAAGGCGCTGAAGCGCCCGGTGGACGTGGCGCTGGACGACGAGCTGGCCAAGAAGATCGGCTTCGAGGGACTGGAGCAGGTCCGCGAGGCGATCGCCGGTCAGGTCCGCAACGAGTACGAGCAGCTGTCCCGCATGCGCATCAAGCGCGAGCTGCTGGACGCGCTGGCGACCCAGACCGATTTCGAGGCCCCCGCCGGCATGGTGGATGCCGAGTTCGGGTCGATCTGGAGCCGCGTCGAGCAGGACCTGAAGGCCGACAAGCTCGACGAGGAAGACAAGGGCAAGGACGAGGAGACCCTGCGTTCCGACTACCGCAAGATCGCGGAGCGTCGCGTGAAGCTGGGTCTGCTGCTCGCCGAGATCGGACGCGTCAACGGCGTGACCGTGACACCGGAAGAGATGATGCGCGCCATGCGAGCCGAGGCCAGCCGTTATCCCGGCCAGGAAATGCAGGTGATCGAGTTCTTCCGCGCCAATCCGCAGGCGGCCGAGTCGCTGCGTGGCCCGATCTTCGAGAACAAGGTCGTGGACTACGTGCTCGAGCTGGCCAAGGTCGAGGACAAGACCGTCACGCCGGAAGAGCTGGCCGACGTTCCGCCTGCCGATCTCTGATCCTTTCCACTCTTGAACGCGGCCCGATCCGGCACCATGCCGGTTCGGGCCGATGATTTTCCGCAGTCGGGGCGGGCTTTCAACCGACGGTTTTATGTCTATCTTGGTTTGGACGAGCCGTGCCGCCGGCGACCGGCGGGCGGAAGCCTCCCCGTGCGGCACCAAACGACCAGATCAGGATGACTGACATGTGGGATCGTGATCCCGTCGAGACTTACAACAGCGCCCTCGTGCCGATGGTGGTCGAGCAGACCTCCCGCGGCGAACGCGCCTTCGACATCTATTCCCGTCTGCTGCAGGACCGGATCATCTTCCTGACCGGCCCGGTCTACGATCAGGTCGCGTCGGTGATCTGCGCCCAGCTATTGCATCTGGAAAGCGTGAATCCGGCCAAGGACATCTCGTTCTACATCAACAGCCCGGGCGGCGTGGTGTCGGCCGGTCTCGCGATCTACGACACGATGCAGTACATTCGGGCGCCGGTGAACACCGTTTGTATCGGCCAGGCCGCCTCCATGGGCTCGCTGCTGCTGGCTGCCGGCACCAAGGGCAAGCGCGTCGCGCTGCCGAACGCCCGCGTGATGGTGCATCAGCCCTCCGGCGGCGCGCAGGGCCAGGCCAGCGACATCGAGATCCAGGCCAAGGAGATCCTGTATCTCCGCTCGCGTCTGAACGGGATCTACGAGCAGCATACCGGCCAGACCCTGGAAGCCATCGAGCGCAAGCTGGAACGCGACAGCTACCTGTCCGCGCAGGAAGCGCTCGAATTCGGCATCATCGACGAGGTGCTGCAGAACCGGCCGGCTCCGGCCACCGAAGATGCCGGGCGCGGCTGACGATCGTTTAATGCGGGCGCGGGCATGTCGGGGCACCGCGCCCTTGATGAAGTTTCTGGGGCAGCGCTAGTCTCCCCAGCTTGTATCCGCGGCGGCGCGCACCTCCGCCCGGAGTAGGAGTGGTCATGGCGGCGACGAAAGACTCGAAGAACACCCTGTACTGCTCGTTCTGCGGCAAGTCCCAGCATGAGGTGCGCAAGCTCATCGCCGGCCCGACCGTGTTCATCTGCGACGAATGCGTCGAACTGTGCATGGACATCATTCGCGAGGAGCACAAGACCCATCTGGTGAAGAGCCGGGACGGGGTGCCGACGCCGAAGGAGATCTGCAAGGTTCTGGACGATTACGTGATCGGCCAGTTCCACGCCAAGAAGGTGCTCTCGGTCGCGGTCCACAACCATTACAAGCGCCTCGCCCATGGCGCGAAGAACAACGACGTCGAGATCGCCAAGAGCAACATCATGCTGGTAGGCCCGACCGGCTCCGGCAAGACGCTGCTGGCGCAGACGCTCGCGCGCATCCTCGACGTGCCGTTCACCATGGCCGACGCCACCACCCTGACCGAAGCCGGCTATGTCGGTGAGGATGTGGAGAACATCATCCTCAAGCTGCTGCAGGCGGCGGACTACAACGTCGAGCGGGCGCAGCGCGGCATCGTCTATATCGACGAGATCGACAAGATCAGTCGCAAGTCGGACAACCCCTCCATCACCCGCGACGTCAGCGGCGAGGGCGTGCAGCAGGCGCTGCTGAAGATCATGGAAGGCACCGTCGCCTCCGTGCCGCCGCAGGGCGGCCGCAAGCATCCGCAGCAGGAGTTCCTGCAGGTCGACACCACCAACATGCTGTTCATCTGCGGCGGTGCATTCGCGGGTCTGGAGAAGATCATCGGCGCACGTGGCAAGGGTGCCGGCGTCGGTTTCGGCGCGCATGTGCAGGGCCCGGACGAGCGCCGGACCGGTGCGATCCTGCGCGAGGTGGAGCCAGAGGATCTGCTGAAATTCGGCCTGATCCCGGAATTCATCGGCCGTCTGCCGGTGGTCGCCACGCTGGAGGATCTGGACGAGGATGCTCTGATCGAGATCCTCACCAAGCCCAAGAACGCGTTGGTGAAGCAGTATGCGCGCCTGTTCCAGATGGAGGGGGTGAAGCTCACCTTCACCGAGGACGCGCAGAAGCAGATCGCCGCCAAGGCGATCGCCCGCAAGACGGGTGCACGCGGCCTGCGCTCGATCATGGAGGGCATTCTGCTCGGCACCATGTTCGATCTGCCGGGGCTGGAGAACGTGGACGAGGTGGTGATCAACCGCGAGGTGGTCGAATCGAAGGCCGACCCCGTGTTTGTCTACGGCCAGGAGCGTGCGGCGGAGCAATCCGCCTGAGAAGCAGCGGACGAAACGACGAGCCGGCGCGGGCACGCCGGCTTTTCCACTGCCCGCTCGGCCGGCAGGCCGTCGCGTTGCCTCGGCCCTTGCAGCCGGGTCTGGGGCGCCCGACATTCATTTTTGCGACGGCACGCCGGTTGGATCGTGCCCGCGACGTGATCCTCGTTTGCCGCAATCGGGAACCGGATCGCCGACTGTCCTCAGGAGGTCTTTATGGAAGATGAATCCGACCGGAAGCCCGAGGGCCCCACGGAAATCGAGAACGACGATGCGCAGCGCGACGACACAGGCGCTCATGCGGCCAATGACGACGCGCTTGAAGGCGCCCCGGCTGCATCGGTAACGGTGCAGGCGACCCATTCCCCGCGCGGCCCGGTGCAACTCGGCGACGACACGCTGGCGGTGCTGCCGCTGCGCGACATCGTCGTATTTCCGCACATGATCGTGCCGCTTTTCGTCGGACGCGAGAAATCCGTCCGCGCCCTGGAAGCGGTCACCAAGGAAGACAAGCAGATCCTGCTGGTGGCGCAGAAGAACGCGTCTCAGGACGATCCCACCGCCGAGGACATCTATCGCACCGGCACGGTGAGCACGATCCTCCAGCTGTTGAAGCTGCCGGACGGCACGGTGAAGGTGCTGGTGGAAGGCGGGCGTCGCGCGCGCATCCGCGAGTTCCGCGAGACCGAGAGCCATTTCGAGGCGCTGGTGGACGATCTGCCGGAAGCGCCGGTGGAAGGCAGCGAGGTCGAGGCGCTGGGCCGCACCGTGGTCGGCCAGTTCGAGCAGTACATCAAGCTCAATAAGAAGATTGCGCCCGAGGTGCTGGTTTCGCTGAACCAGATCGAGGAGCCGAGCAAGCTCGCCGACACCATCGCCAGCCACCTGAACCTCAAGATCCCCGAGAAGCAGGAACTGCTGGAAACCCTGCCGGTCTCCGAGCGGCTGGAGCGCGTCTTCGCGCACATGGAAGCCGAGATCGGCGTTCTTCAGGTCGAAAAGCGCATCCGCAACCGCGTGAAGCGGCAGATGGAGAAGACCCAGCGCGAGTACTATCTGAACGAGCAGCTCAAGGCGATCCAGAAGGAGCTGGGTGAGGGCGAGGACGGCAAGGACGAGACCTCCGAACTCGAAGAGCGGATCAAGAAGACCAAGCTGTCCAAGGAAGCGCACGACAAGGCGATGGCGGAGCTGAAGAAGCTGCGCGCCATGAGCCCGATGTCGGCCGAGTCGACGGTGGTCCGAAACTATCTTGACTGGCTGCTGTCGATCCCCTGGAAGAAGCGCTCCAAGGTCCGCAACGACGTGGCGGAGGCCGAGAAGGTGCTCGACCACGACCATTACGGTCTGGAGAAGGTCAAGGAGCGCATCCTCGAATATCTCGCCGTTCAGAGCCGGGCCAACAAGCTGAAAGGGCCGATCCTGTGTCTGGTCGGGCCCCCTGGCGTCGGCAAGACCTCGCTCGGCAAGTCGATCGCCAAGGCGACCGGCCGCAACTTCGTACGCATGTCGCTAGGCGGCGTGCGGGACGAGGCGGAGGTCCGCGGCCACAGGCGCACCTATATCGGCTCCATGCCGGGCAAGGTGATCCAGGGCATGAAGAAGGCGAAGAGCTCCAACCCGCTCTTCCTGCTCGACGAGATCGACAAGCTTGGCAACGATTGGCGCGGCGATCCGTCCTCGGCGCTGCTCGAAGTGCTGGACCCGGAACAGAACGGCTCCTTCGCCGACCATTACCTGGAGGTCGATTACGACCTGTCCGACGTGATGTTCGTCACCACCTCGAACAGCCTGAACATGCCGCAGCCTTTGCTGGACCGCATGGAGATCATCCGCATCCCCGGCTACACCGAGGACGAGAAGGTGGAGATCGCCAAGCGCCATCTGCTGAACAAGCAGGGCGAGGCGCACAGCCTGAAGCCGGACGAGTGGTCGGTTTCCGACGACGCGCTCCGCGAGCTGGTGCAGACCTACACGCGCGAGGCCGGCGTCCGGAACCTCGAGCGTGAGATCGCCAATCTCGCCCGCAAGGCGGTGAAGGAGATCGTCACCGGCAAGGTGAAGAAGGTCGCGATCACCAAAAAGAACCTCGAGAAATATGCCGGGGTGAAGCGGTTCCGCTACGGCGAGGCGGAAAGCGAGGACATGGTCGGCGTCGTCACCGGCCTTGCCTGGACCGAGGTCGGCGGCGAGATCCTGTCGATCGAAAGCGTCATGGTACCGGGCAAGGGGGTGGTGAAGACCACCGGCAAGCTCGGCGACGTGATGCAGGAAAGCGTGTCCGCCGCCCTGTCCTACGTCCGCAGCCGCTCGATCAATTTCGGCATCAAGCCGACCTTGTTCGAGAAGCGCGACTTCCATGTGCACGTGCCCGAGGGCGCCACGCCGAAGGACGGTCCGTCCGCCGGCATTGCCATGGCGACCTCGCTCGTCAGCGTCATGACCGGCATTCCGGTGCGTCGCGACGTGGCGATGACCGGCGAAGTGACGCTGCGCGGTCGCGTGCTGCCGATCGGCGGCCTGAAGGAGAAGCTGCTGGCGGCGATGCGCGCCGGGATCACCACCGTGTTCTTCCCGAAGGACAACGAGAAGGATCTCGCCGAAATCCCCGATTCGGTGAAGAAGCACATCAAGCTGATCCCGGTGGCCCACGTGGACGAGGTGATCGGCCAGGCGCTGGTGGCCAAGCCGGAAGCGATCGAATGGGTCGAGCCGCCCGAGCCCGTCGCGACGGCGGCAGCGCAACCTGCCGCGGCGTCTCTGCCGCACTGAAGCGAAAATTCCGGCGCTTCGGTGCCGGGGCCGGTGTCCGAAACGAATCGCGCCGTATCCGAAAGGGTGCGGCGCGATTCGCATGTCCGGGGTGGGGGAGACAAACCGTCGCGGTCGTTGCTAGAACCACCGGACGGGCGAGGTCGGGATCGCGAGATTCGGGGCTCGTTCGGGGCGGTTAGCTCAGCGGTAGAGCGTCTCGTTTACACCGAGAGGGTCGGCGGTTCGAAACCGTCACCGCCCACCAGAACATCCATTCGAGAAATCGACCGAAAGGTGGGTTCGGGTGGGTTGACGGGGGAGGGAGCGGCCTTTAAACCGCCGCTCACGCCAGTTGCGGGTGTAGCTCAGTTGGTTAGAGCGCCGGCCTGTCACGCCGGAGGTCGCGGGTTCGAGCCCCGTCACTCGCGCCATTTTCTTCTCAAGGAATGGCCCTGGTTTTCTCCTTTTGACATAGAGTAATCACAATTCTCGGCAGCGGCCGAAGAGTTGTTTTTATATGCTGCACTGCACTTTGCGGATGCGTTCGCGGGGACTAGTGTGTCGTCCTCGCCGCACGTCGCGACGTTTAGCTACGAGTTCGGTCAGACCATGCAGAACCTGCTGTCCGCATATTTTCCGATCGCCGTGTTCATCGTCATCGCCGCAGGCGTGTCCGCCGCGATGCTGGGCGGTTCGCTGCTGGCCGGCCGGCAGAAGCCCTACGCGGAAAAGAACAGCGCCTATGAATGCGGCTTCGACGCGTTCGACGATGCGCGCCGCCGGTTCGACGTGCGGTTCTACCTCGTCGCGATCCTGTTCATCATCTTCGACCTTGAGGTGGCGTTCCTGTTTCCGTGGGCGATCAGCCTCGGCCGGATCGGCCTGTTCGGTTTCTGGTCGATGCTGGGCTTCCTGGGCGTTCTGACGGTCGGATTCATCTACGAGTGGCGCAAGGGCGCGCTGGACTGGGAGTGAGGTCATGAGTGCGCAGGCTCCCCTGGTGACCGACGACCGCAATGCCGCCCCCGGTTCGGCCCTGGCCTGGAACCGCGAGGCGCTGTCGCCCGGTCCCGAACAGGATGCGGTGATCAAGGGCATCACCGGCGAGATCGCAGAGAAGGGGTTCGTGGTCGCCAATGTCGACAAGCTGGTGAACTGGGCCCGGACCGGCAGTCTCTGGCCGCTGTCCTTCGGTCTGGCCTGCTGCGCGGTGGAGATGATCCACGCCTTCATGCCGCGCTACGATCTGGACCGGTTCGGCATCATTCCGCGCGGTTCTCCGCGTCAGGCTGACGTGATGATCGTGTCGGGCACGCTGACCAACAAGATGGCGCCGGCCATGCGCCGGATCTACGACCAGATGGCAGAGCCGCGCTGGGTGATCTCCATGGGTTCCTGCGCCAATGGCGGCGGCTACTATCATTACTCCTATTCGGTGGTGCGCGGCTGCGACCGCATCGTGCCGGTGGACGTGTATGTGCCCGGCTGTCCGCCCACGGCGGAAGCTCTCGTCTACGGAATCCTGCAATTGCAGAAAAAGATTCGCCGCACGGGGACCATTCTCCGTGGCTGACGCTCTGCTCGCCATGGCCGCGCGCACGGCCTCGCTGAGTGCGCTCGCCGCGTCGCTCGGCACCAAGCTTCCGGGCGTTTCCTCCGCTTCGGTGGAGAAGGGCGAGCTGGTGGTGCGCGTCTCGCGCGACTCGCTGCTGCCGCTGATGACCGCTCTGCGCGACGGTTCGGGCTTCAGGTTCGAGCAGCTGATGGATCTGTGCGGGGTGGATTTCCCCGAGCGGGCCGAGCGCTTCGAAGTGGTCTACAACCTGCTCTCGGTGACGCTGAACCAGCGCTGCCGGGTGATCGTGACCACCAACGAGACCATTCCGGTGCCGTCCGTCCATCATTTGTGGTCGGCGGCGACCTGGTGGGAGCGCGAGTGCTACGACCTGTTCGGGGTGCTGTTCTCCGGCCAGCCCGATCTGCGTCGCATTCTGACCGATTACGGGTTCGAGGGGCATCCGCTGCGCAAGGACTTCCCGCTGACCGGCTATGTCGAGGTCCGCTACGATCCGGATCGCCGCGCGGTGGTGTATGAGCCTGTGAAGCTGACCCAGGATTTCCGCAATTTCGATTTCGTGTCGCCATGGGAGGGGATGATGACCCTGCCGGGCGACGAGAAGGCGCACGAGACCCGGCAGGGTCTGTCCTATCTGGACAAGAGCGCCGCCGGGCGCGGCGCTGCGTCCAAGGGGAGCGTGTCCCGATGAGCGACATCGTCCTGCGCGAGGATATTCCGGACACCATGCTGCCGGACGGCGCCGCGGATGGGCGTCGACTCCACACGGTCGAGATCGACAGCCACTCGCTGAATTTCGGCCCGCAGCATCCGTCCGCGCACGGCGTGCTGCGTCTGGTCCTGGAAATGGACGGCGAGGTGGTCGCCCGTGCGGTGCCGCATATCGGTCTGCTGCACCGGGGCACCGAGAAGCTGATCGAATACAAGACGTATATGAAGGCGCTGCCGTATTTCGATCGGCTCGATTACGTTTCGCCGATGTGCGAGGAGCAGGCCTTCGCGCTGGCGACCGAGAAGCTGCTCGGCATCGAGATCCCGGACCGCGCCAAGTGGATCCGGACCATGTTCGCCGAGATCACGCGCATCCTGAACCACTTGCTGAACATCACCTCGTTCGGCCTCGACTGCGGCGCGCTGACGCCGGCGCTCTGGGGCTACGAGGAGCGCGAGAAGCTGCTCGAGTTCTACGAGGCGGCGTCGGGCGCGCGGTTCCATGCCAACTACTTCCGTCCGGGCGGCGTCGCGCGCGACCTGCCTCTCGGGCTGACCGACCGGATCGCCGCCTGGGCCGACGAATTCCCGCGTTTCATCGACGATCTGGAATCGATGCTGACCGGCAACCGGATCTGGAAGCAGCGCAACGTCGGCATCGGCGTGTTCACCTCCGAGCAGGCGCTGGATTGGGGCTTCTCCGGCCCGTGCCTGCGTGCCTCGGGCGTGCCGTGGGATCTGCGCCGTTCGCAGCCTTACGATATGTACGACCAGGTCGAGTTCGCGGTGCCGGTGGCTCGCAACGGCGATTGCTATGACCGCTATCTGGTGCGCGTCGCCGAGATGCGGGAAAGCGTGAAGATCATCGTACAGTGTCTGGCGAAGATGCCGGCCGGCCCGGTCAAGGTGCAGGACAACAAGATCTCGCCGCCGAGCCGAAGCGAGATGAAGCGCTCGATGGAAGCGCTGATCCACCACTTCAAGCTGTTCACCGAGGGCTATCACGTGCCGCCGGGCTCCACCTACACGGCGGTGGAGAGCCCCAAGGGCGAGTTCGGCGTGTATTTGGTGGCCGACGGGTCCAACCGCCCGTATCGCTGCAAGATCAGGCCGACCGGCTTCGCCCATCTGCAGGCGATCGACGAGCTTTCCAGGCGCCATATGCTGGCCGACACGGTCGCGATCATCGGATCGCTCGATCTCGTGTTCGGCGAGATCGACAGGTAGGGATCATGTCGGGTCATTTTTCCGCCGAGAATATCGGTCACGGCACGCCCGGGCATGCGCCGCGCCCCGAGTCCGATCATCAGCCGAGCCAGTTCAGCTTCGACGCCGACAGCGAGGCGCAGATCGCCGCGATCCTGGCCAGGTATCCGGAAGGGCGTCAGGCCAGCGGCGTGATCCCGCTGCTCTATGTCGCGCAGAAGCAGATGGGCCGGCAGACCGGCAGCGCCTGGGTGCCGCGCGTGGCGATGGACGTGATCGCGACGCGTCTCGGCATGCCGCCGATCCGCGTCTACGAGGTGGCGACCTTCTATCTGATGTTCAACACCAAGCCGGTGGGCCGCTACCACCTGCAGGTGTGCACCACGACGCCGTGCTGGCTGCGCGGTTCGGACGACATCGTGTCGGCCTGCAAGAAGGCGGCCGGACTGCATGCGTTCGAGGAAACCAGCGCGGACGGTCTGTTCACCATGACCGAGGTCGAGTGCCTGGGCGCCTGCGCCAATGCGCCGATCCTCCAGGTGAACGACGATTACTACGAGGATCTGGACGCGGACCGCACCGTGGCGCTGATCGAGGCGCTGAAGCGGGGCGAGGTGCCGGAGCGCGGCCCGACCATCGACCGGTTCAATTCGGCGCCGATGGGTGGCCGGACCACGCTGCTGGACGAGCCGAACACGGAACATGCTGACGGCCAGCCGGGCGTGATGCCGACGGTCGAACCGGGCACGGTGTGAGGGCGCGATCATGCTGAGCGACAAGGACCGCATCTTCACCAACATCTACGGCCAGAACGATTGGCGTCTGGCCGGCGCGCGCAAGCGTGGCGATTGGGACAATACGGCTGCCATCCTGGCGCGTGGGCGCGACGGCATCATCAACGAGATGAAGGCCTCCAACCTGCGCGGCCGCGGCGGCGCGGGCTTCCCGACCGGGCTGAAATGGTCGTTCATGCCGAAGAACTCGGATGGGCGTCCGGCCTATCTGGTGATCAATGGCGACGAGAGCGAGCCCGGCACCTGCAAGGATCGCGAGATCCTGCGTCACGAGCCGCACAAGCTGATCGAGAGCGCGCTGATCGCCTCCTTCGCGATGGGCGCGCATACCGCCTACATCTACATCCGCGGCGAGTTCTTCAACGAGGCGCGCAATCTCCAGATCGCCGTCGACGAGGCGTATGATGCAGGTCTGATCGGCCGCAACGCCTGCGGTTCGGGCTGGGATTTCGACTTCCATATCCATCGCGGCGCCGGCGCCTATATCTGCGGCGAGGAAACCGCGCTGCTGGAAAGCCTCGAAGGCAAGAAGGGAATGCCGCGCATGAAGCCGCCCTTCCCGGCGGCGATGGGGCTGTACGGCTGTCCGACCACGGTGAACAACGTGGAAAGCATCGCGGTGGCGTCCACCATCCTGCGTCGCGGCGGGGCGTGGTTCTCGTCTCTGGGCCGGCCGAACAATGCCGGAATCAAGCTGATGGCGATCTCCGGCCATGTGAACCGTCCCTGCGTGGTCGAGGAAGAACTCGGCGTGCCGATGCGCGAGATCATCGAGAAGCATGCCGGCGGCGTGCGCGGCGGCTGGGACAATCTGCTGGCGGTGATTCCGGGCGGCTGTTCGGTGCCGGTGCTGCCGGCCTCGACCTGCGCCACTGTGCTGATGGATTACGACAGCCTGCGCGCCGAACGGTCCGGTCTCGGCACTGCCGGCATGATCGTGATGGACAAGTCCACCGATATCATCCGGGCGATCGCCCGCTTTTCGCGCTTCTTCAAGCATGAGAGCTGCGGCCAGTGCACGCCGTGTCGCGAAGGCACGGGCTGGATGATGCGCATGATGTATCGCATGGTCGAAGGGCGTGCGGAGATCGAAGAGATCGACATGCTGGAGCAGGTCACCCGTCAGGTCGAAGGCCACACCATCTGCGCGCTCGGCGACGCGGCGGCCTGGCCGATCCAGGGGCTGATCCGGCATTTCCGTCCGGAGATGGAAGCGCGCATCGCCCAGTATAAGCGAGCGCATGGCCTGTCCGGGCTGGCCCCCACCCCTGAAAACCTGCCCATTCCCGTGGCGGCGGAGTAGCGTCATGGCGAAGGTCACCGTCGACGGGATCCAGGTCGAGGTCGCCAACGGGGCGACCGTGCTGCAGGCGTGCGAAGCCGCCGGCAAGGAAATCCCGCGCTTCTGCTATCACGAGCGCCTGTCGATCGCCGGCAATTGCCGCATGTGCCTGGTCGAGGTCGAGAAGGCGCCGAAGCCGGTCGCCTCCTGCGGCTATCCGGTCATGGACGGCATGGTGGTGAAGACGGACACCGAGGTGGTGCGACGCGCCCGCCGCGCGGTGATGGAATTCCTGCTGATCAACCACCCGCTGGACTGCCCGATCTGCGACCAGGGCGGCGAGTGCGATCTTCAGGACCAGGCTTTCGCCTATGGTGGCGATCATTCGCGCTATGCCGAGAACAAGCGTGCGGTGAAGGACAAGTATCTCGGTCCGCTGGTGAAGACGGTGATGACGCGCTGCATCCAGTGCACGCGCTGCGTCCGTTTCGCGACCGAGGTGGCCGGTGTGCCGGAGCTGGGCGCCACCTCGCGCGGCGAGAACATGGAAATCGGCACCTATGTCGAGAAGGCGCTGACCTCCGAGCTCAGCGGCAATCTGATCGACATCTGCCCGGTCGGCGCGCTGACCTCCAAGCCCTATGCCTACACGGCGCGGCCCTGGGAGCTGCGGAAAGCCGATTCCATCGACGTAATGGACGCGACCGGCACGAATATCCGCATCCACGCCAAGGGTCCGGAAGTGATGCGCATCCTGCCGCGCGTGAACGACGCGGTGAACGAGGAGTGGATGGCCGATAAGGGCCGTTTCTCCATCGACGGTCTGCGCCGCAAGCGTCTGGATCGCCCCTGGGTGCGTGTGCACGGCAAGCTGCGTCAGGCGAGCTGGCAGGATGCGTTCGTGGCCATCGCCCGCCGTCTCGACGGGGTGAAGGGCGAGCGTATCGGCGCGGTGATCGGCGACATGTGCGATGCCGAGAGCATGGTGGCGCTTGGCGACCTGATGACCGCCCTGGGCTCGCCCAATGTGGATTGCCGTCAGGACGGCGCGCAGTACGATTTGGGCCGGCGCGAGTTCTATACCTTCAATTCTGGCATCGCCGGGATCGAGGAGGCCGACGCGCTGCTTCTGGTCGGCACCGATCCGCGTCATGAGGCGCCTGTCATCAATGCGCGCATCCGTAAGCGCTGGCTGGCCGGGGCGTTCCCGGTCGGCGTGGTCGGCACGCTTGGCGCCGATCTGACCTATCCGGTCGAGATGCTGGGTGACCGCCCGTCGGTGCTGAGCGGGTTGCTGGACGGTTCGGTCGGCTTCATCGAGGCGTTGCGCAACGCCAAGCGTCCGATGATCGTAGTGGGGCAGGCGGCTCTGGCACGCGAGGACGGTGCGGCGGTGCTGGCGGCGTGCTGGGCGCTGGCGCATCAGGTCGGTGCGCTGCTGCCGGACTGGCATGGTTTCAATGTGCTGCATCAGGCGGCGTCGCGCGTCGCCGCGCTGGATCTCGGTCTGGTGCCGCGTGCCGGCGGCCGTTCCGTGGCCGGCATGATGAGCGGCGGCGTGGATGTGCTGTGGCTGCTGGGTGCCGACGAGATCGGCGCAGGACGGATCGGGCCGGATACGTTCGTGGTGTATCAGGGGCATCACGGCGATGCCGGAGCAGCCCGGGCCGACGTGATCCTTCCGGGTGCGACCTACACGGAGAAATCCGGCACCTACGTGAACACCGAGGGCCGGGTGCAGACCGCGTTCCAGTCTGTGTTCCCGCCGGGCGAGGCGCGCGAGGATTGGCGCATCCTGCGCGCCTTCTCAGAGGTGGTCGGCCACACGCTGCCCTATGACGATCTGGACGGCGTGCGTCGGCGTCTGGCCGAGGTGAATCCGGTCTTCGCGCGTCAGGGGCTGCCGCGCTTCGGCGCGACGGAGGCGTCCGGACCGTCCGGGGAGGTGTCGGCGATCGGCAACGCTCCGTTCGCGCAGCCGGTGTTCGACTACTACCAGACCAACACGATCAGCCGGGCGAGCGAGACCATGGCCGAATGTTCGCGGGTGTATGCGCACCCGGTCATCCAGGCGGCGGAGTAAACCGACGGTGGAACACTTCTTCTTCCATACCGTCGCCGGGCTGGTCGTCCTGACCGTGCTGGAATGTCTGGCGATCCTCGTGCCGCTGCTGATGGCGGTGGCCTATCTGGTCTATGGCGAGCGCAAGGTCATGGCCTCCATGCAGCTGCGCAAAGGGCCGAACGTCGTCGGTCCGTTCGGGCTGCTGCAGACCTTCGCCGACGCCATCAAGATGATGACCAAGGAAACGGTGATCCCCACCGGTGCCAACCGCGTGCTGTATCTGCTGGCGCCGTTCCTCACCTTCGCGCTGGCGATGATCGCCTGGGCGGTGATCCCGACCAATAACGGCTGGGCGATCGCCAACATCAATGTCGGCGTGCTCTACCTCTTCGCGATCTCCTCGCTCGGCGTCTACGGCATGCTGATCGCCGGCTGGGCGTCGAACAGCAAATACGCCTTTCTGGGCGGACTTCGTTCCGCAGCCCAGATGGTGTCCTACGAGGTGTCGCTGGGCCTCGTGATCGTGTCGATCCTGCTGGTGGTCGGCTCGCTCAACCTGAACGACATCATCCTGGCGCAGCGGCATGTGTGGTTTTGCTTGCCCATGCTGCCGATGTTCGTGATCTTCTTCATCTCCGCCCTGGCCGAGACCAATCGCGCACCGTTCGATCTGCCGGAAGGCGAGAGCGAGCTCGTGGCCGGCTTCTTCGTGGAATACTCCTCGCTCGCCTTCGGCCTGTTCTTCCTGGGCGAGTACATGAACATGATCCTGATGTCGGCGATGACCAGCATCCTGTTCCTGGGCGGCTGGCTGGCGCCGTTCAACATTGCGCCCTTCACCTGGGTGCCGGGACCGATCTGGCTGATCCTGAAGATCGTGTTCGTTCTGTTCATGTTCATCTGGGTCCGCGCGACCTTTCCGCGCTACCGCTACGACCAGCTCATGCGTCTCGGCTGGAAGGTGTTTCTGCCCTTCTCGCTGGTGTGGATGGTGCTGACGGCGGGGTTCCTCATGGCGACCGGGATGCTGCCCGGGCTTCAAGCGAATGGTGTCGGCTGATGGCTGCCGGAAATCTCCTGAAGTCGTTTCTGCTCACCGAGCTGCTCGGCGGCCTGAGCGTGACGCTGCGCTACATGTTCAAGCCGAAGGCGACCATCAACTACCCGTTCGAGAAGGGGCATCTGAGCCCTCGCTTCCGCGGCGAGCATGCGCTGCGCCGTTATCCGAACGGCGAGGAACGCTGCATCGCCTGCAAGCTCTGCGAGGCGGTGTGCCCGGCCGAGGCGATCACCATCGAGGCCGAGCCGCGCGATGACGGCTCGCGCCGCACCACGCGCTACGACATCGACATGACCAAGTGCATCTATTGCGGCCTGTGCGAGGAAGCCTGCCCGGTGGACGCGATCGTGGAAGGGCCGAACTACGAGTTCGCCACCGAAACGCGCGAAGAGCTGATGTACGACAAGAACAAGCTGCTGGCGAACGGCGACCGTTGGGAAAGCGTCCTGGCGCGTCGCCTCGAGATGGATGCGCCCTATCGATGATCACGCAGATCACCTTTTATCTGTTCGCAACCATTCTGGTGCTCTGCGCCGGCATGGTGGTGAGCGCGCGCAATCCGGTCCACGCGGTTCTGTTCCTGATCCTGGGCTTCTTCAACGCCGCCGGGCTATTCCTGATCGCGGGTGCCGAGTTCCTGGCGATGATCCTGGTGATCGTCTACGTGGGCGCGGTCGCGGTTCTGTTCCTGTTCGTCGTGATGATGCTGGACGTGAACTTCAACCAGCTCCGCGAGGGCCTGCAGCGCTATGCGCCAGTGGGCGCGGCGGTCGGCGTGGCGCTTCTGGCCGAGCTGATCTTCACCGTCGGCCGCCTGAAGCTGGTGCCGAGCGTGCAGGAGCCGGTGCTGCCGGGCCCGCAGATCAGCAACACCGAGGCCCTGGGCCGGCTGATCTATACGGACTACGTGCTGCTGTTCCAGGCCTGCGGTCTGGTGCTGTTGGTGGCCATGATCGGCGCGATCGTGCTCACGCTGCGCGATCGTCCATCGGCGCGCCGCCAGAACATCGCCCTCCAGCATGCGCGCATGCCGGCCGACACGATGGAGCTGATGCAGCTCGAAACCGGTGCCGGTACCAACGCCCTGGGCGGGTTCATCCGCCCGCGTGACGGCTACGGCGCCGCTGCCGAGCCGATCGACCCGCGCGCGCTTCCGGCGCGGCGTTCCGACGAAAGGCTGGGAGCCTGAGAATGGAAAACGGTCTCGCTGTGGTGGGTATCGGCCCGTTCCTGTCGGTCGGTGCCATCCTGCTGGTGCTGGGCGTGTTCGGGATCTTCCTGAACCGCAAGAACATCATTGTCATGATGATGTCGATCGAGCTGATCCTGCTCTCGGCCAATCTCAATCTGGTGGCCTTCTCGGCCGCCCATGGCGAGCTGTCCGGGCAGGTCTTCACCCTGTTCTCCCTGACGGTGGCCGCTGCCGAGGCAGCGATCGGTCTCGCCATCGTCACCGTGTATTTCCGTAATCGCGGCTCGATCCAGGTCGAGGACGTGACATTGATGAAGGGCTGAGATGCTGTCCTTGGGCCTTCTTTTCGGCACGGCCGTCTTCGCGCCGCTGCTGGGAGCGATCATCGCCGGCGTGTTCGGACGCCTGATCGGCGACGCGGCATCCCGCGTCGTCACCATCGCGCTGATGGTGCTGGCCTCTGCCTGCGCCATCGCGGCGCTCATGACCGGGCTGCATAACGGCTCCCAGGCGGTGGCGGTTCCGGTCTCGACCTGGGTGCAGGCGGGCGGGTTCCACGCTTCCTGGCAGCTCCGCTTCGACACGCTCTCGGCGTCGATGGTGACGATGGTCACCGTGATCTCCACGCTGATCCATCTCTACAGCGTCGGCTACATGTCGCATGAGAAGACGCCGGTTTCGCGCTTCTTCGCCTATCTGTCGCTGTTCTCCTTCGCCATGCTGATGCTGGTCAGCTCCGACAACCTGATCCAGCTCTTCTTCGGCTGGGAAGGCGTCGGTCTCGCGAGCTATCTGCTGATCGGCTACTGGTTCGATCGCCCCAGCGCCAATGCGGCGGCGGTGAAGGCCTTCGTGGTCAACCGCGTCGCCGACCTGTTCTTCATGGTCGGCATCGCGCTGGTGTTCCTCCAGTTCGGCACCGTCGCCTACGACAACATCTTCGCCCTGGTCCCGGCGCATGCCGGCGCGGTCTATCACCTGTTCGGCAGCGATCTGCGCGCCTACGAGGTGATCGGCGTGCTGTTGTTCATCGGCGCTGCCGGCAAGTCGGCGCAGCTCTTTCTGCACACCTGGCTGCCGGACGCGATGGAAGGCCCGACCCCGGTTTCCGCGCTGATCCATGCCGCGACCATGGTCACCGCCGGCGTATTCCTGATGGCGCGCATGTCGCCGCTGCTGGAATATGCGCCCGTCGCCAAGGACGTAGTGCTGTTCATCGGCGCGACCACCTGCTTCTTCGCCGCGACGGTCGGTCTGGTGCAGCCGGACATCAAGCGCACCATCGCCTATTCGACCTGCTCGCAGCTCGGCTACATGTTCATGGCCGCGGGATGCGGCGTGTATCAGGCTGCAATGTTCCACCTGACCACCCATGCCTGCTTCAAGGCCCTCCTGTTCCTCAGCGCGGGTTCGGTGATCCATGCGCTGCATGGCGAGCAGGACATGTTCCGCATGGGCGGACTGTGGCGGAAGCTGCCGGTCACCTATGCCGCGGTCTGGGCCGGCGCCCTGGCGCTGGGCGGCATTCCGCCCTTTGCCGGCTGGTGGTCCAAGGACGCGATCATCGACGGCGCCTTCGTCGCAGGCGGTCTCGGTTTCTATGGCTGGGTGCTCGGCGTGGCGGTGGCGTTCCTGACTGCTCTCTATAGCTGGCGCATGCTGTTCCTGGTGTTCCATGGCCGGCCGAAGGTGCCGGAACTGGCCGACCACGCGCATGAAAGCCCGTTCGTGATGACCCTGCCTCTGGTGCTGCTAAGCATCGCTGCCGTGGTCGCCGGCTGGCTGCTCTATCCGTACTATGTCGGCGAGCGTCAGGCGGCGTACTGGAACGGAGCGATCTTCACCGGCGCCAACAACCACGTGCTCGCCAACCTGGATCAGCTTCCGGCGCTGATCACGCTGGTGCCGACCATCGCCGCCTTCCTCGGCCTGTTCGCGGCCGTGGTGGGTTACGTGCTCAAGCCTGAATTGCCCGGTCAGCTCGCCGCTTCGATGCGCCCGCTCTATCTGTTCCTGCTGAACAAGTGGTATTTCGACGAGCTGTATGACGCGATCTTCGTGCGTCCCTACAAGGCGCTGGCCCGCGTGCTCTGGCACGACGCGGACGAGGGCATCGTCGACGGCAGCGCCACCGGTCTGGCACGCCTGACCGCCGGCGGTTCGGCGCAGATCGTCCGCATCCAGACCGGCTCGATCGCGGTCTACGCCTTCACCATGCTGATCGGCCTGCTCGCGCTGTGCTCGGTCTTCCTGTTCTTCGGATGAGCGCCGCCATGCCCGTTTCCTTCAACTGGTCCCTGGCGCTCCCGGAGATCGTGCTTTCGGTCTGCGGCCTGCTGATCCTGGTGATCGGCGTGTTCCAGCGGAAGAACGCGTCCGGCCTGCTCTGCACCGGTCTCGCCGTGGCCGCCTTCGTGGCGACCGCGGTGCTGGTGATCGGGGCGCCGAGCGGTGTCGGGTATCGCGGCACCTTCGTGTCGGACGATTTCGCGCGCTTCGCCAAGCTGCTGACCCTGGCCGGCGCCGCGCTCAGCGCCATCCTGTCGCTGGACTATAACGGCCGGCAGAAGGTGGACCGGTTCGAGTTTCCGGTGCTGATCCTGTTCTCCACCGTCGGCACCATGCTGATGGCGTCGTCCGAGAACCTGATGACGCTGTATGTCGGTCTCGAACTGCAATCCCTGGCGATCTACATCCTCTGCGCCTTCGCCCGCGACGAGGTGACCTCCTCTGAAGCCGGCCTGAAATATTTCGTGCTGGGTTCGCTCGCGTCCGGACTGCTGCTCTACGGAATCTCCCTGGTTTACGGTTTCGCCGGCACCATGGAATATGGCGGCCTGCGCGCGGCCCTGGCCAGCGACGCCCCGGTTCCGGCCGGTCTGGTGATCGGCATCGTGTTCGTGTTCGTGGGACTGGCGTTCAAGCTGTCCGCCGCGCCGTTCCATATGTGGACGCCGGACGTGTATCAGGGCGCGCCGACCTCGGTGACGGCGTTCATGGCCGGTGCGCCGAAGGTGGCGGCGTTCGCGCTGCTGCTGCGGATCATGGCCGGACCGTTCGGCCACCTGGCACCGCAGTGGCAGATGCTGGTCGAGCTGGTGGCGATCTGCACCATGGCGCTCGGCGCCCTGGCCGCGATCCCGCAGACCAACATCAAGCGTCTGATGGCCTATTCCTCCATCGGCCATATGGGCTACGCGATGATCGGCGTGGCGGTGGGCACCGAAGCCGGCGTGCGCGGCACGCTGGTCTATCTCGCCACCTATCTGTTCATGACCGTGGGCGTGTTCGCCTGCATCATGGCGATGCGTCGCAACGGCCGTCCGCTGGACCGGATCTCCGATCTGTCCGGCCTGTCGCGTACCAACCCGCTGCTGGCGCTGACCATGGGCATCTTCATGTTCAGCATGGCCGGCGTGCCGCCCTTCTCGGGCTTCTTCGGCAAGCTGATGGTGTTCGCCGCCGCCGTGCAGTCCGGCTTGTGGACGCTGGCGGTGATCGGCGTGATCACCTCCATGATCGGCCTGTACTACTACTGGCGTGTGGTGAAGGTGATGTATTTCGATGCGCCGGAGCCGGCCTTCGATCGCAGCGCCCGCTCCGTCGGCGCCGTGGCCGGCGCCATGGGTCTGGTGACCGCCCTGTTCCTGCTGGTGCTGGGCCCGGTGACGGGCGCGGCGCAGGCGGCGGCGGCGGTTCTGTTCAGGTAGGGTGACGCAGCCCGTTCGCTCGCACCGCCCGGTCGGGCGCTGGCGGCTCGAGACGTACGACACGCTCGGCTCCACCAACGATCACTGCATCGCCCAGGCCGAAGCCGGCGCGCCGGACGGTCTGGCGGTTCTGGCGAAACGACAGACCGGAGCGCGCGGCTCGCGCGGCCGGTCCTGGTCCGAGCCCCCGGCCGGAAACCTCGCCCTCTCGGTGCTGCTCCGCCCGGCGGCGACGCGCGAACCGGGGCTGTGGCCGTTCGTCACCGGGCTCGCGCTGCATGACGGTCTGGAGCAGGTCTCCGGTGCCGATCTCGTGCTGAAATGGCCCAACGATCTGCTGCTGGGCGGTCGCAAGCTGGCCGGTATCCTGATCGAACGCGGCTTCGGCTCGAACGGGATCTGGATGGTGATCGGCTTCGGCGCCAATCTGCGCGCGGCGCCGGTCCTGCCGGACCGGGTCGTGGCCTGCCTTGCCGATTCCGGTTCGGCACCGTCGCAGGAGGAGGCCGCGGAAGCCGTCCTGCTGGCGCTGGATCATTGGTGCGGGGTGTTCGAGCGCCATGGTTTCGCACCGATCCGGGAGGCCTGGCTGGCACGCGCACACCCGGTCGGCACGCCGCTTCGTGCCACGCTGCCAGGGGGGGCTGAGGCCGACGCGCTTGCGAATGGCGCGTCGGGCGAGCAGAGAGAAGGATCGTTCGGCGGAATCGCGCCGGACGGGGCGCTGCTGTTCGCATGGAATGAGCGCCTCTGGCGCGTGGAGACCGGCGAAGTGCTGCTTTTGGGTGATGGTCGCTGATGCTGCTGGTGATCGATGCCGGAAACACCAATATCGTGTTCGCCGTCCATGACGGGGTGCGATGGTACGGCTCCTGGCGCATCGCCACGGACATCCAGCGCACCTCGGACGAGTATGCGGTGTGGCTGCTGTCGCTGCTGGAACGCAACGGCCTGTCGGCCGCGCTGATCGACCGGGCCGTGATCGGTACCGTGGTGCCGGCGGCGTTGTATCATCTGCGCCGGTTCTGCCGGGACTGGTTGAAGAGGGAGCCGCTGATCGCGCATCTGGAGCTGGACTGGGGGTTCGAGGTCAGGATGGACCAGCCGACCGAGGTCGGCGTGGATCGTCTGCTGGACGGGCTCGCCGCGCATACGCTTTACGGCGGTCCGGTGCTGATCGTCGATTTCGGCACCGCCACCACCTTCAACGTGGTGGACAAGGACGGCAGCTATAACGGCGGCGCGATCGCGCCCGGGATCAATCTCTCGATCGAGGCGCTGCATCAGGCGGCGGCCCGGTTGCCGCGTATCGCCATCGGCCGTCCGCAGAGCGTGATCGGCAAGAATACCATCGCCGCCATGCGGTCGGGCATCTTCTGGGGCTATATCGGCCTCGTGGAAGGCATCGTCGCCCGGGTGAAGAAGGAATTCGGCGGGCCGATGAAGGTGATCGGCACCGGCGGGCTGGCGCCGCTGCTGGCCGAAGGCACGGACATATTCGAACGGATCGATCCGGATCTCACGATCGAGGGTCTCCGCATACTCGCTGGGCGCAACCCCGCCCATTTCGGAACAGAACGACCACTCGAGAACGATTGAAAGAGAAAGAATGAATGATGTGAGAGGCGATTTCGCATTCCTGCCCCTGGGCGGGACGGGCGAGATCGGCATGAACCTGAACCTCTACCGCTGCGACGGACGCTGGCTGGCGGTGGATTGCGGAATCGGTTTCGGCGGCAACGAAACGCCGGAAGCGGAGATCCTGCTGCCGGACCCAGCCTTCATCGTGGAGCGCAAGCGCGACTTGGTGGGGCTGGTGATCACCCACGCGCATGAGGACCATCTCGGTGCCGTCGCGCATCTGTGGCCGCAGCTCCGCTGCCCGGTCTACGCCACGCCGTTCGCCGCCGCCGTGCTGCGGCGCAAGCTCGGCGAGGCGCAGCTTCAGAGCCAGGTGCCGCTGCACGTGATTCCGTGCGGCGGCTCGTTCGAACTGGAGCCGTTCTCGCTGCGCTTCATCGGCATGACCCATTCGGTGCCGGAAATGCAGGCGCTGGTGGTGCGGACCCGCTACGGCACCGTTCTGCACAGCGGCGACTGGAAGCTCGATCCCGAGCCCCTGGTCGGGCCGCCGACCGATCTGGAGGCCTTCGCCGAACTCGGCCGCGAGGGCGTGCTGGCGATGGTCTGCGACAGTACCAACGCCCTGGTGGAAGGCACCTCCGGCTCGGAGGCCGAAGCGCGTCGCAACCTCACCAGCCTGATCCGCGGCATCAAGGGCCGCGTCGCCGTGACCTGCTTCGCTTCCAACGTGGCGCGCGTCGAGAGCATCGCGCTTGCGGCGGAAGCAGCCGGGCGCTCGGTGCTGATCGTCGGTCGTTCGCTGCGCAATCTGGACGTGGCGGCGCGCGAATGCGGCTATCTCGCCGATGTGCCGCCGTTCCTGTCGGAGCAGGACGCGGAGGACGTGCCGGACGACCATCTGCTGATGATCGTCACCGGCAGCCAGGGCGAGCCGCGCTCGGCTCTCTCGCGCATCGCTGCCGACACCCACCAGAACATCTCGCTCGGCGAGGGCGACACCGTCATCTATTCGAGCCGCATGATCCCCGGCAACGAGCGCGCGGTGATGGCGGTGCAGGACAGTCTGGTGAAGCGCGGCGTGCGCGTGTTCACCGATCGCGATCACAGCGTCCATGTCTCCGGGCACGCATCGCGCGACGAGATCCGCCGTCTCTACGATCTGGTGCGTCCGAAATACGCGGTGCCGGTGCATGGCGAGTGGCGCCATCTCACCGCCCATGCCGAACTGGCGCGGGAAGAAGGCATCACCCCGATCCTGCTGGAGGATGGCGACATCCTGAACCTGGCGCCGGGCCGGGTCGAGGTGGTGGACAGCGCCCCGGTCGGGCGTCTGGCGCTGGACGGGCATCGCATCCTGCCCCTGAACGGCGGTCTTCTGGCCGCACGCCGCAAGATGCTGTTCAACGGCATCGTGGTGGCGAGCCTCGTGGTGGATCGCGACGGTCACGTTCTGGGCGAGCCCAAGCTGAGCGCTCCCGGCCTGTTCGATCAGGACGATTCCGAGCAGGCGCGGGTGATGGAAGCCTTCACCGGCGGTCTGGACGAGATCCCCTATCCGGTGCGCGACGACGAGGCGATGTTCCGCGATGCCGCCCGCACCGCCCTACGCCGCGCGCTGGGACGGCGCCTGCAGAAGCGGCCGCTGGTGGACGTGCATCTGCTGCGGGTGTGAGGCGAGGGGGCGAACCGCCCCCGACCGATCTTTCGGAACGACGTCGAAACAGAAAAGTCCGGTCGGGTTGCGCGTCTTGCGCAGCCCTGCCGGACTTTTCTGTCGTATTCATTGTTATTTGGTGTGTCTTGGACCTGTTTTCAGGTCCGGCCGTCACGATCCAGTGAATACACGCTGTGTAATACACTGCCCGACTGGCGTTTTCTCCCTAAACCTGGCCCACTACGCCGGACCAAGCGTCATGGACACTTCTTAAGACTTCGGCGGCATCTTGTCATCGGACAAAATGCAGTCATTCGAAACTATTACTTGTGCAGTGCGGAAAAATATGCCGCCGCCGGTAGCGACCGGGTTCGGTTCCAACCGGGACGCGTTTGTTCTAGGGTCCGGGCCCGCTCAAAGCCGATCCATTCGAAAGCCCGCCCGACGATGCGCCTGTCCAGAAGCTTCCTGCCGACCCTCAAGGAAACCCCCGCGGACGCGCAGATCGTCTCCCATCGCCTGATGCTTCGCGCGGGGCTGGTGCGGCAGACCGCGTCCGGCATCTATGCCTGGCTGCCGGCCGGGCTGCGCGTGCTGCGCAACATCGCGCAGATCGTGCGCGAGGAGCAGGATGCGGTCGGCGCGCAGGAAGTGCTGATGCCGACCCTGCAATCGGCGGAATTGTGGAAGCGCTCCGGCCGCTACGACGCCTACGGCCCCGAGATGCTGCGGATCAAGGACCGTCACGAGCGCGACCTGCTCTACGGGCCGACCAACGAGGAGATGATCACCGACCTGTTCGGCCAGTCTGTGAAGTCGTATCGCGAACTGCCGCAGATGCTGTACCACATCCAGTGGAAGTTCCGCGACGAGGTGCGCCCGCGCTTCGGCGTGATGCGCGGGCGCGAATTCCTGATGAAGGACGCCTACAGTTTCGATCTCGATCATGCCGGCGCCGTCGCCAGCTATCACCGCATGATGCTGGCCTATCTGCGCACCTTCCAGCGTCTGGGCGTGAAGGCGATCCCGATGGTGGCCGATACCGGTCCGATCGGCGGCGACCTCAGCCACGAATTCATCATCCTGGCGCCCACGGGCGAAAGCGGCGTGTTCTATGACGGTGCGTTCGAGGACCAGGACTGGCTGAGCGAGCCGGTGGACATCGCCGATCGCGAGTCGCTCGGCGGGTTCTTCCAGCGCATGACCTCGTTCTATGCCGCCACCGACGAGAAGCACGACGACGCGGCCTGGGCCAATGTCGATGCAGGACGTCGTCGCGAAGGGCGCGGCATCGAGGTCGGCCATATCTTCTATTTCGGCACCAAATACACCGCGTCGATGGGCATCACCGTGTCCGGTCCGGACGGACAGCCGGTGACGCCGGAGATGGGCTCCTACGGCATCGGCGTGTCGCGTCTGGTCGGCGCGATCATCGAGGCCAGCCATGACGAGGCCGGCATCGTCTGGCCGGAAAGCGTGGCGCCGTTCAAGGGCGTGGTGATCAATCTCAAAACCGGCGACGCGGCCTGCGACGCGCTGTGCGAACGTCTCTACGGCGCAGCCCCGCAGCAGATGCTTTATGACGACCGGAGCGACCGCGCCGGGGTGAAGTTCAACGACGCCGATCTGATGGGCCATCCCTGGCAGTTCGTTGTCGGCCCGCGCGGCGCCGCTTCCGGCATGGTGGAACTGAAATGCCGCGCCACCGGCGAGAAGCGCGAGGTTTCCGCCGACGAAGCGTTCGCCCAGATCGCCGCCTGGAACTGAGCGGTATGTTCGGCGCCTTCGAGCGTGCGGTGGCGGGGCGCTATCTGCGCGCCCGCCGCGGCGAGCGGTTCGTCTCCGTGATCGCCATCTTCTCCCTGGTCGGCATCGCCCTCGGCGTGGCGACGCTGATCATCGTCATGGCGGTGATGAACGGTTTCCGCGCCGATCTGATGTCGCGCATCCTGGGGCTGAACGGCGATCTCAGCATCTACGGCGTGTCGGCGACGATCGAGAACTACGACGACATTGCCGCGAAGATCCGCAAGGTTGCCGACGTCACGTCCGCCACGCCGATGGTGGAAGGGCAGGTGCTGCTCAGCTCCGGCCCGATGAGTGCCGGCGGCATGGTGCATGGCATGACGCAGGCCGACCTGCGCGGCCTGCACGCGATCAGCGATAACATCGTCGACGGCTCGCTCAACGACTTCACCGGAGATGACGCAATCGCGGTCGGCAACAGTCTCGCCGCGCAGGCGCATCTGGCGGTCGGTTCGAAACTGACCCTGGTGTCGCCAAACGGCGCCGCCACCGCGTTCGGCACCGTGCCCCGCGTGCGCGCCTATCGCGTGGTGGCCGTCTTCGATGCCGGCGTCAGCACGGTGAATTCCTCGATGGTGTTCATGCCGCTCGATGCGGCGCAGCGATACTTCCAGATGCCGGGCCAGGTTTCGCTGATCCAGGTCATGACGCGCAACGCCGACGACGTGCGCTCCGTCACGCCGCATATCCGCGAAGCGCTGGGCGACACGCCGGTGCGCGTGCTGGACTGGACCCAGAGCAACAACGCCTTCTTCGGCGCCGTCGAGGTCGAGAAGAACGTGATGTTCCTGATCCTGACGCTGATCATCCTTGTCGCGGCGTTCAACGTGATCTCGTCGCTGATCATGATGGTAAAGGACAAGACGCGCGATATCGCCGTGATCCGCACGCTCGGCGCATCACGCGGCGCGATCATGCGAATTTTCCTGATGTGCGGCGCCTTCGTCGGCGTCACCGGTACGCTGGCCGGTACCGTGCTCGGCATCGTGTTCTGCTGGAACATCGAGCGCATCAAGGATTTCGTGCAATGGGTCACGGGCGCGAACGTGTTTAACCCGGAGGTCTATTACCTCACCCACCTGCCGGCGAAGCTGCAATGGTCCGAGGTGACGGAGGTGATCCTGATGGCGCTCACCCTGTCTCTGCTGGCCACGCTTTATCCGAGCTGGCGTGCCGCGCGCACCGATCCAGTGGAGGCGCTGCGTCATGAATGACATCTCCAACCCGCCGCTGGAACTGCGCGGCGTCAGCCATTCCTATCGCAGCGGCGACGAGACGCTCCAGCTCCTGCGTCAGGCCGATCTGGTGCTGCATCCGGGCGAGATCGTCGCCCTGGTGGCGCCGAGCGGCACCGGCAAATCCACCCTGCTGCATCTGGCCGGTCTCCTGGAAAAGCCGCGCGAAGGCCAGGTGCTGCTCGACGGGCGCGATGCTGGCCGCCTGAGCGATGCCGAGCGCACCGCGATCCGTCGCGACCGGATCGGTTTCGTCTACCAGTTCCATCACCTGCTGGCCGAGTTCACCGCGCTCGAGAACGTGGTGTTGCCGCAGATCCTCGCCGGGGCCACGCGCGCTGCGGCGAAGGCGAGGGCGGAGGAACTGCTGGGCGCGTTCGGCCTGTCGCACCGTCTCGACCATCTGCCGGGCAAGCTGAGCGGCGGCGAGAAGCAGCGCGTGGCGATCGCCCGCGCGCTGGCCAATCGTCCAGCCGTGCTGCTGGCCGACGAGCCCACCGGCAATCTCGATCTCGGCACCTCCGACCGCGTGTTCGCCGAACTGCTGCGTGTGGTCCGGCAGCAGGGCGTGGCGGCGATGATCGCCACTCACAACATCGAGCTGGCAGCGCGGATGGACCGCATCCTGACCCTGCGGCACGGTTTGGTGGTGCGGCATGGCGAACCGGAGGGCGTTTCCGCAGTTCTGCAATCCTGATTGCGGGACATGGAACCATGCTGGACGAGGCCAGGCTGGCGGCGAAGGCGGCCAGGCTGCATTACGTGGATGACGGGCGGCCGGGTTATTCCCGCCGCCCAGTCCGGAACGGGTTCGAGTATCTGACGCCGGACGGCGCCGTGCTTCGCGACGAGGATGAGATCGCCCGTCTACGCAAGCTGGCGGTGCCCCCGGCCTACACCGATGTCTGGATCTGCCTCGATCCACGCGGTCATCTCCAGGCGGTCGGACGCGACGCGCGCGGACGCAAGCAGTACCGCTATCATCCCGATTGGCGCTCGGTCCGGGATGAGGCGAAATACGGCAAGATGAGCCTGTTCGGGCAGAAGCTCCCCGAGATCCGCGCCCGCGTGGCCAAGGATCTCGCGAAACAGGGGCTGCCGCGCGAGAAGGTGCTCGCCACCCTGGTCTCTCTGCTCGAGAAGACCATGATGCGTATCGGCAACGAGGACTATGCGCGCACGAACAAGAGCTTCGGCCTGTCCACTCTGCGCAACCGCCACGCCAAAATACGCGGCAGCGCCGTGGTGCTCGATTTCCGGGCCAAGCACGGCATCCAGCAGCATATCGAGCTGAAGGATCGCAAACTTGCCGGAATCCTCGGCCGTTTGCAGGATTTGCCCGGACAGGATCTGTTCCAATATCTCGACGAGGATGGCGAACGTCATGGCGTTTCCTCCTCGGACGTGAACGACTACCTGCACGAGATCACCGGCGAGGACATCACCGCCAAGGACTTCCGTACCTGGGCCGCCACCAATCTTGCGGCTCTGGCGCTGCAGGCCTTCGAACAGTTCGACAGCGAGGCACGCGCGAAGAAGAACGTTCTTGCGGCGATCGAGCATGTCTCGAAGGTGCTGGGCAACACGCCTGCGATCTGCCGCAAATGCTACATCCACCCGAAGGTGTTCGACGGTTACCTCGACGGTTCGCTGGTGGATGCGCTCAAACGACGCGCCGACGAAAAACTGTCGGAGAGCAAGGCTGGCGATCATGGGCTGACCGCCGAAGAAGTCGCCGTGCTGGCTTTTCTGGACCGCACGCTCGACAAAGTCGCCAAATCGCCGCGCAAGCGAAAGAAGGCGGCCTGAACGACGGGGCCGGTCTCAAACCCGGCCGACAGTCTCCACCAGGAAATCCACCAGAACCCGGATACGGGCGGGCATGGACGGGCCGCCGATGAATACGGCATGGATCGCCTCCCGGTCGCCGGGATTGAACGTGGTCAGGAGCGGCACCAGCGCGCCCGATTGGAGCAGATTCTCGACATGGAACGCGCCGACGCGGGTGATTCCGACCCCGTCCAGCGCCAGCTGCACCAGCGTTTCGCCGTTATTGGCCACCATGTTGCCGTGCACGGCGCGCAGAACCGTCCGGTCGTCCTCGAGAAACGGCCAGCCCGGCTCGGCGCGACGGAACGAGAAATCGAGGCAATTATGCCCGTCCAGATCGGCCGGAACCTGCGGCGTTCCGAACCGGGCCAGATAGGCGGGCGAGGCGACCACATGCCGTCCGGTATCGCCCAGGCGACGCGCGGTCAGCGCACTGTCCCGCAGCACGCCGAACCGGATCGCCACATCCACGAATCCGCCTTCGATGTCCGCGATCTCGTCGCTCAGGTCGATCTCTACCGTGATATGGGGAAAGCGTTCGGCGAAGCGGCCGAGCAGCGGCACGATCACCAGGCGGCCATGCGCGGAGGCCATGCTGATCCGCACACGCCCGCGCGGCACCGCCCGGTCGGCGAGCGTGCTCTCGGTCTCGTCCAGATCGGCCAGGATGCGCCGGGCCGCGGCCGCGTAGGTCTGCCCTTCCGGGGTCAGATGCAGCCGGCGCGTCGTCCGCACGATCAACTGCACGCCCAGCCGTTGTTCCAGCCGGGCGACGATCCGGCTGACGGCGGAGGGCGTCAGCGCAAGCGCACGTGCCGCGGCGCTCAAACTGCCCGCGCGGCAGACCGCCTGGAACACGGCGAGATCGGCGGTGCGGTCGATGGGTGATCGGCTCATTTGTTCCCGTCAGGCAAGAATGCTGTTCCCGACCCGCCCCTAATCAAGGGACCAGTCTGGTTCCATGTTGCACCGGAACGGATCGGAGCGCGGCATGAAACTCAACACTTCCCTGCTGGCCCTGGCGCTGGGGGCGTTCGGCATCGGCGTCACGGAATTCACCCCGATGGGCATGCTGCCGCTGATCGCGGGCGACCTTCACGTGTCGATCCCCACCGCTGGTCTGCTGGTGAGCGCCTATGCGATCGGGGTGATGGTCGGCGCGCCGATCATGACGCTTCTGTTCGCCCGCACGGCCAGGCGGACCCTGCTGGTCGGGCTGATGGGGCTGTTCACCGTTGGCAATCTTCTGGCTGCCTTGTCCGACAGCTACGCCACCTTGCTGGTGGCGCGCATCGTCACATCGTTCAATCACGGCGCGTTCTTCGGCGTCGGCGCTGTGGTGGCGGCCGGTGTGGTGCCGCCAGAGGGGCGCGCCTCGGCGGTGGCGGCGATGTTCTCCGGCCTCACCGTGGCGACCATTGGCGGCGTGCCGCTGGCCAGCGCCGTCGGGCAGGCGCTGGGCTGGCGCACGGCCTTCTGGGGCATCGCCGCGATCGGCCTGCTGACCATGGTCTCCCTGCGTGCGGCGCTGCCGGAACTCCCGGCGGATCGCGGCGCCGACATGCGCGCCGAATTGCGCGTGCTCCGTCGCGGCCCAGTGCTGTTCGCGCTGCTGCTCACCGTGATCGGCTTCAGCGCCATGTTCACCGTGTTCACCTATGTGGTGCCGCTGCTGCATCGCGAGGCGGGCGCGTCTTCCGGCTTCGTCACCGCCATGCTGGTGCTGTTCGGCATCGGCCTCGCCGTCGGCAACTGGCTGGGCGGACGCGCGGCGGACCGCTCGATCGACCGCACCCTGATCGGCGGTCTCGGCGCGGTCACGCTGCTGCTGCTGGTGTTCGCCGTAACGATGCGCAGCGAATGGGCCACCGTGCCGCTGGTGCTCCTATGGGGCGTGGCCTCGTTCGCGCTCGTGGCACCGTTGCAGATTCGGATCATGTCGGAAGCCTCCGAGGCCCCGAACCTCGCCTCGGCGATGAATATCGGCGCGTTCAACCTCGGCAACGCGATCGGCGCGGCGGTGGGCGGCGAGGTGCTGGATACGGGGCTCGGCTACCCGGCGGTGGCCATCGCGGCGGCGATCCTGTCCGCGGGCGGGTTGATGCTGGTGGTGACGCAGCGTCTGCGGCGTCCCGTTCTGGCCGTGCGGTGAAGAGGTGAACTTCTTCTTTTTCTGAAAAAAAGAAGCAAAAAGACTTTTGTCTGTTTGGGTTCTGAGCGGTCGGTGTGCTCGTAGCCAAACGGACAAACGGTCTTTGGTTCTTTCTTTCAAGACAGAACGCCGCTTCGATCCGGCATGCGCGTCCAGGCGCCGCATGCTAGTCTCGCGCCCATGCCGCACGCCGATTTCGTCCATCTGCGAACCCATTCCGCCTACTCCCTCAGCCAGGGCGCGATCCGCCCGGCCGAGCTCGCCGGTCTGGCGCGGGACATGGGCATGCCGGCGGTGGCGATCGCCGATAGCGGCAACATGTTCGGCGCGCTGGAATTCTCGCAATATTGCCGCGACAAGGGCGTGCAGCCGATCGTCGGTTGTCAGGTTTCCCTGGGCGGCCCCGGTGGCCGCACCGGCGCCGCGGCCGAACCGCTGGTGCTGCTGGCGCAGAACGCGGCCGGTCTCGCCAATCTGCAGAAGCTGAGTTCGATCGGCTACCTGCTGAGCGATCCGGCCGAACCCTGCATCACGTTGGAAACCCTGTTCGAGCACGCCGAAGGCCTGTTCCTGCTCACCGGCGGCACGCGTGGGCCGCTGACGCGCATGCTGGCCGACGGGCAGCCGGACGAAGCCAAGAAGCTTCTGCACAGTCTGGCGCAGGGTTTTCCCGGCCGTGTCGCGGTGGAGCTGAACCGGCACGGCCTGGCGGTGGAAAAGGCGGTAGAGCCCGGCCTGATCGCGCTCGCCGACGAACTCGACCTGCCTCTGGTCGCCACCAACGAGTGCTTCTTCGCGCGTCCCGACATGCACGAGGCGCACGATGCGCTGCTGTGCATCGCGCAAGGCCGCACCATGGCCGAACGCGATCGCTGGCGCGTGTCGCCGGAGCAATGGTTCAAGCCGCCCGCTGAGATGCGTGCGCTGTTCGCCGATCTTCCCGAGGCCTGCGACAACACGCTGATGATCGCGCGACGCTGCGCGGTGATGTCGGAAACGCGCAAGCCGCTTCTGCCGATCTGCCCGAAAGTGCGCGAAGGCAGCACGGAAGAACAAACCCTGCGCGCCATGGCGGAGGAGGGGCTGGAAGCCCGCTTCGCACTGATGACGTTGGATGACGACGCCAAACAGGCCTATCGCGAGCGTCTGGCGTTCGAGCTGGACGTGATCGCCTCGATGGGCTTTCCCGGCTACTTCCTGATCGTCGCCGACTTCATCCAATGGGCCAAGGCGCACGACATTCCGGTCGGGCCGGGGCGCGGTTCGGGGGCGGGGTCGCTCGCCGCCTGGGCGCTCACCATCACCGATATCGACCCGATCCCGTTCGGGCTGCTGTTCGAGCGGTTCCTGAATCCCGAACGCGTGTCGATGCCGGATTTCGATATCGATTTCTGCCAGGACCGGCGCGACGAGGTGATCGCCTATGTGCGCGGCGAATATGGCGGCGATCGCGTCGCGCAGATCATCACCTTCGGAAAGCTCCAGGCGCGTGCCGCCGTGCGCGACGTGGGCCGCGTGCTCGGCCTGCCGTTCTTCGCCGTCAACAAAGTCTGTGAGCTGATCCCGAACAATCCGGCCAAGCCGGTGACGCTCAAACAGGCGATCGACGGCGAGCCGCGCCTGCAGGAGATGCGCGAGAGCGACGAGGCGATCCGGCGTCTCATGGAAATCGCCCTGCAGCTCGAAGGGCTGTACCGCCACGCCAGCACCCACGCCGCCGGCGTGGTGATCGGCGACCGGCCGTTGAACGAGCTCGTGCCGCTTTATCGCGATCCGAAGAGCGACATGCTCGTCACGCAGTTCAACATGAAGTTCGTGGAACAGGCCGGGCTGGTGAAGTTCGACTTCCTCGGCCTCACCACGCTGACCATCCTGCAACGCGGCGTGCAGATGCTGGCGAAGCTCGGCGTTGCCGTCGATCTCGCCAAGCAACCGCTCGACGATGTGCGCACCTACGAGATGCTGGCGCGGGGCGACACGGGCGGCGTGTTCCAGTTCGAAGGCGCCGGCATGCGCGACGTCCTGCGCCAGATGCGCCCGACGCGGCTGGAAGATCTCATCGCCGCCGTGGCGCTGTACCGTCCCGGCCCGATGGCGAACATCCCCGATTATTGCCGGAGAAAACACGGCGAGAAATGGGAAGCGCCGCACGAGGAGATCCGCGACATCCTGG
Source organism: Lichenicola sp. GTC18331 (assembly GCF_055386855.1). Classification (NCBI taxonomy): domain Bacteria; kingdom Pseudomonadati; phylum Pseudomonadota; class Alphaproteobacteria; order Acetobacterales; family Acetobacteraceae; genus Lichenicola; species Lichenicola sp. GTC18331. Next base: position 3,371,351 of record NZ_AP045015.1, read on the forward strand.
AAGAGACCTATGGCATCATGGTCTACCAGGAACAGGTGATGCAGATCGCCCAGAAGATGGCGGGCTACAGCCTGGGCGGCGCCGACCTTCTCCGGCGTGCCATGGGCAAGAAGATCCGCGCGGAGATGGACACGCAACGCGAGATCTTCACAGAGGGCGCGGTGGGTCGCGGCGTGGATCGCGAGAAGGCGGTCGAGGTGTTCGAGCTGATGGCGAAATTCGCCGATTACGGCTTCAACAAATCGCACGCCGCTGCCTATGCGCTGGTTTCGTACCATACCGCCTGGATGAAGGCGAACCATCCGGTCGCGTTCCTCGCCGCCTGCATGTCGCTGGCGCGGGAAAAGACCGACAAGCTGGCGGCGTTGCGGCAGGAAGCCGGCCGTCTTGGCGTCGCGGTGCTGCCGCCGGACATCAACCGCTCCGGCGCCGATTTCACCGTGGAGGTGGACGAGAACGGCACCCAGCAGGTGCGGTACGCCCTGGCGGCTGTGAAGAAGGTCGGTCTGGCGGCGATGCAGGCGGTGGAAGCCGCCCGCGGCGACCGGCCGTTCGCCTCGCTGGTGGATTTCGCCCATCGCGTCGATCCGCGCATGCTCAACAAGATGCAGCTGGAGAACCTCGCCCGCGCCGGCGCCTTCGACAGTCTCGAGCCGAACCGCGCGCGCGTCTTCGCTGCCGCCGAGGTGATCCTGCGCCGCGCTCAGGCCGAAGCCCAGGAAGCTGCCAGCGGGCAGATCGGCTTGTTCGGCGGCCCAGCAACGGGCGGCGCCAACTCGTCCGCGCCGCTGCGCCTGCCGGACGTGCCGGAATGGCCGGGCATCGAACGCCTCGGGCTGGAAGCGGAGGCGATCGGTTTCCACCTCACCGGCCACCCGCTGGATGCGTATCGGCCGCTGCTGCGCCGTCTCGGCGTGACGCGCTCGACCGATCTGGAAGCGGCGGGGCAGGCGGGCATGACCCGCGCCAAGCTGGCCGGCTGCGTGATCGACCGCAAGGAACGGCCCACACGCAGCGGCTCCAAGATGGCCTGGGTGCGCCTGTCCGACAGCACGGGCGCCTGCGAGGTGACGTTCTTCTCCGAAACGCTGAACCGCTCGCGCGACATTCTCGTCGCGGGCCAGGCGGTTCTGGTGACGGTGGAACTGCGCATGGATGGCGAGATGGTGCGCGTCACCGCACAGGATGCGATCTCGCTTGATCAGGCGGCGGCGGACGATCGCGGCGAGATCCGTATCTGGCTCGACCGTCCCGATGCGGTGACGGAGGTGCAGGGGCTGCTGGGCCGCGAGCGCGGCGGGCGCGGTCGCGCGGTGCTGCTGCCCTGCCTGGACGAAACCCGCGACCTCGAAGTGGCTCTGCCCGAGCCCTACATGGTCACGCCGCGTCTGGCCGAAGCGTTGAAGCGCGTGCCGGGGGTGATGCGGGTGGAGGAACGCTGATCCGGCCGCCCGCCGCGGACGCGCGACGGGCGGACCGAACCGGTCAGCGCATGGCGAGAAACGTTCCGTCGCCGAGGCGCTGCTCGATCTCCTCCAGGCTGCGCCCGTTGGTTTCCGGCACGGCGCGCAGCACGAATACCCAGGCCAGCACGTTGATGGCGGCGAACACGAAGAACGCGTAGCCGGCGCCCAGCGCCTGCACCATCGTCAGTGTGAAAAGCGACACGACGAGATCGAACACCCAGTGCGACAGGGCGACCATGCTCATGCCCTTGCCGCGGATCGCGAGCGGAAACACTTCCGCGCCGACCAGCCAGATCGAGGCCGAGATCGAGCCGACATTGAAGATCTCGTAGGCGACCAGACCGGCGACGGCCGTGTAGCGGCCCATTCCGGTCGGGTTGCCGCCGATGAACGAGCCGCCGAGCAGAACCAGGCCGAGCGCCGCCAGCAGCAGGAAGCGCAGCATCAGCGTGCGACGGCCCCAGCGATCCACCGCCCAAAGACCGAACGCGGTCGCGACCACGATGGTGACGCCGACCAGAAGCTGGGTCTGCAACGCCTCGTTGGCGCCGAAACCGGCGGAGGCGAGCACGGTGGGCGCGTAGTAGATCGTCGCGTTGGTGCCGGTGATCTGGCAGAACATGCCGAGACCGGCGCCGGCGATCAGGGCAGGGCGCACGCGTCGGGAAAACAGCAGCTTCCACGAGCCGTTCTCGCGCGGCTGCGCTTCCACGGAGGCGAGCTCCTCGGCGGCGGCCGCATCGCTCGGACGGGTGCGTTGCAGGATGGACAGCGCGCGTTGCGACTGGCCGCGCAGCACGAGATAGCGCGGGCTTTCCGGCAGGAACAGCATGCCCAGGAACAGGATCGCCGCAGGAACCGCGCCGAGCAGGAACATCAGCCGCCAATCGCCGCCGGAGCCGTTGGCACCGCCGAGCGCCCAGCCGATGATGGTGGACACCAGGATGCCGACCACGATCGCCAGCTGGAACAACAGCACCAGCGAGCCGCGACGCGCGGCGGGTGCGAGTTCGGCGATATAGACCGGGATGATCTGGCTGGTGGCGCCCACGGCGAGGCCCAGAAGCAAGCGCACCGCGATCAGCGTCGTGGCCGAGTTCGAGGTGGCGGACGCGACGGAACCGATGATGAAGATCACGGCCGCGATCAGGATGGTCGGACGCCGTCCGACCCGGTCGGAGACGGGACCGGCGACCAGGCAGCCCACGAGAGCGCCGGCGACGATGGCCGAGGTGACCAGCTCCTTGCCGAAGGTGTCGACCGGAATGTCGCGGGTGATGAACAGAAGCGCGGCGGAAATGATGCCGGTGTCGTAGCCGAACAGAAGCCCGCCGAGGGCGGACACGGCGGCGATGATCAGCACCGTGAGGTCGGCGCGTTTGCCGCGGCCGGGATCGTCCGGGGTGCGTGTTGCGCTGATGGCCATCTTAACTGTCGCCTCCGTAATATGCCCCGTCCTGTGTAGCGCCCCGACCGGGAAAGGCCACCTTCGGTCCGACAAACGCAGCGTTTAAGGGTGCCCTGTGTGGTGCTCGCGTCCTGCTTGGCGGTTCTGGCTTGCAACCGCGTCCCGTTTCGCCCATACCGCGTGCGCCGTTCGCACGCCCCAGCCACAGGCCAGGGGCGTTCGCTGCGGTAATTCGCACGCGGGAAGCGTTCTGGTGTCCGAAAGGACGGGGCGCCCGCGGAGGATCAACCAGACGTTCAGAAAGGAGCACGCCGATGGCGATGCCCGATTTCACCATGCGCCAGCTGCTCGAGGCCGGTGTCCATTTCGGCCACCACACCCGCCGCTGGAACCCGCGTATGGCGCCGTACCTGTTCGGCACCCGCAACCAGGTCCACATCATCGACCTGCAGCAGACCGTGCCGATGCTCGATCGCGCGCTGAAGGCCGTGCGTGACACCGTCGCCGGCGGCGGCCGCGTCCTGTTCGTCGGCACCAAGCGCGCTGCGGCCGAGCATGTCGCCGAGGCGGCGGCCCGTTGCGGTCAGTACTACGTGAACCACCGTTGGCTCGGCGGCATGCTGACCAACTGGAAGACCATCACCGGCTCGATCAAGCGCCTGCGCCAGATCGAGGACATGCTGGGTGGCGACACGCAGGGTCTGACCAAGAAGGAAATCCTCGAGATCACCCGCGACCAGGAGAAGCTGGAGCGTTCGCTGGGCGGCATCAAGGAGATGGGCGGCCTGCCGGACATGCTGTTCATCATCGACACCAACAAGGAGAAGCTGGCGGTCGAGGAAGCCAACAAGCTCGGCATCCCGGTGATCGCCGTTCTCGACAGCAACTCCGATCCGCAGGGCGTCACCTACCCGATCCCGGGCAATGACGACGCGATCCGCGCCATCACCCTCTACTGCGAGCTGATCTCCTCCGCGGTGCTGGACGGCATCTCCGCCGAGCTGGGCGCGTCTGGCCAGGATTACGGCGCATCCGAAGAGCTGCCGGTCGAGCTGGCACCGGAAGCCGCCGCCGAGCAGGGCGCGGAAGCCCACGCGGAGTAAACCGCGAACCGGCCGTGCCGCGGATGGCCGCGGCACGGTTTTTCGATGTCTGAACGTGCAGGGACTGCGCCTCGTCTTCGGATCTCCCATCCGGATGGCCGGGCGCAGAACCGTTTGATGGAGAGAAACATGGCGGAAATCACGGCAGCCCTGGTGAAGGATCTGCGCGAGAAGACCGGCGCCGGCATGATGGACTGCAAGAAGGCGCTGACCGAGAACGGCGGCGACCTGGAGCAGGCGATCGACTGGCTGCGCACCAAGGGTCTGGCCGCCGCGGCCAAGAAGTCCGGCCGCGTGGCCGCCGAGGGCCTGATCGGTGTGGCATCCGCGCCGAACGTCGCGGCGATGGTGGAGGTCAACTCCGAGACCGACTTCGTGTCGCGCAACGAGAGCTTCCAGCAGTTCGTCGAGACGGTCGCCAAGATCGCGCTGACGGTCGGCGAGGACGTGGAAGCCATCAAGGCCGCCACCGTGCCGGGCACCGACAAGACGGTCGCCGAGACCATCACCAACCTGATCGCCACCATCGGCGAGAACATGACCATCCGTCGCGCCCGCGTGCTGCGCGTGCCGTCGGGTGTGGTCGCGACCTATGTCCACTCCGCGCTGCGTCCGGGCATCGGCAAGATCGGCGTTCTCGCCGCCATCGAGGCGCCGTCCGAGAGCGATGCGCTGGAACTGCTGGGCCGTCAGATCGGCATGCATGTCGCAGCCACCCGCCCGTCCGCGCTGGATGTCGATGCGGTGGACCCGGCCGAGCTGGAGCGCGAGCGCGCCGTTCTGGTCGAGCAGGCCCGCGAGTCCGGCAAGCCGGAAGCCATCATCGAGAAGATGGTCGATGGCCGCATCCGCAAGTACTACGAGGAAGTGGTGCTGCTGGAGCAGGTCTGGGTGCATGACGGCGAGAGCCGCGTGAAGGCGGTGGTGCAGAAGGCCGGCGGCAAGCTGGTGGGCTTCGACCGCTTCCAGCTCGGCGAGGGCATCGAGAAGGAAACCAGCGACTTCGCCGCCGAAGTCGCCGCCGTTTCCGGCGTGGGCCAGAAGCCCGCCGCCTGATCCGAACGAAACGAGGGGGCTTCCGATGGATTGGGAAGCCCCCGCGATCGTTCTGGCCGCGTCGTCCTATGGAGAGGGCGGCGCGGTCGCGCACGTGATGACCGAGCATCACGGCGCCTTCCGCGGCCTCGTCCGCGGCGGTGGCGCCAGAGCCAACCTCGCCACCTGGCAGGCCGGCAATCTGGTCACCGCGCAATGGTCCGCCCGTCTGCCGGACCAGCTCGGCACCCTCCGCGCGGAGCTGGTGCACCCTTCCGCCGCCCGGCTTCTGTCAGCCCCGCTTCCACTTGCGCTGCTCAGTTCCGCCTGCGCCCTCGCCGATACGGCGCTGCCGGAGCGCGAAGCCCATCCGGCCGTCTTCGGGGAGCTTCTGCGCCTGCTGACCTTGCTTAGCCTCGACGCGGGGGAAGGCGAGCGCCTCGGACCGGCCGCCTATCTCCGCTGGGAAGCGACCCTGCTCACCGATCTCGGCTACGGGATGGACCTCTCCGTCTGCGCCGTCAGCGGAGCGACCGGCGGGCTCCGCTACGTCTCGCCGCGCACCGGACGCGCCGTCTCGGCGGATGGGGCAGGGGAATGGCGCGACCGCCTGCTCCGGCTGCCCTCCTTGTTTCTCGATCCTGCGCTGGCCGGCGATGCTCAGGACTGGTGCGACGGTCTGCTCCTCACCGGACATTTCCTGGCGCGCGACGTCTTCGGCCAGCGCCATCGCCCAGTGCCCGCCGCGCGCGGGCGGCTGTTCGACCGGGTGAATGCCATGATACTCCCGGACGCCTGAGGCGAAGCCGATCCGTCGCCGGGGCGGCCGCATGTCTCGTGTCGCGGGGGACCACATCGTCCGGTTGCCGGTAGACGAACATTGCCGCCACCGCCTGACCAGATCGCGACCGCTACAGCACCCTGAGCGCGTCGCCGGCCTGGCGGTGCAGCGCGCGGTAGCGTGCGATCCGCTCGTCGTACAACGCCGCCAGCGCGGCATCCGGTTCGACGATCTCCACCGTTTCCGGCGGCACGCAGACACTCTCGGGCGACTCTCCTGTCGCCGCCATGCGCGCCAGACGTGCCGCGCCGAACGCGCCCCCGGTCTCGCCGGCCGCCAGCCGCTTCAACGGCAGGTTCAGCGCCGAGGCGATGATCGCGATCCAGATGCGCGACCGTGACCCGCCACCGATCACCGCAGCGCTGTCGATGTGGGTGCCGGACGACAGCAGCGCGTCCAGGCAGTCGCGCATCGAGAACGCCACACCTTCCAGCACCGCCTGGGTCAGGGCGGCCCGGTCGGTGTCGTAGCTCAAGCCGGCGAACGCGCCGCGAATGGCGCCGTGATTGTGCGGCGTCCGCTCGCCGCCAAGATAGGGCAGGAACAGCGCCTCGGCCGGCTTGATCGGCAGACGCAGCTCGTCCAGCAGTGCCGCTTCCTTTTGCCCGGCGATCCCGGCCCACCATGCCAGCGAGGACGCGGCGGACAGGGTTACGCCCATCTGGTGCCAGCTGTTCGGCACCGCATGGCAGAACGCATGCACGGCCGCCTCGGGATTGGGGCGGAACCGGTCGGTACAGGCGAACAGAACCCCGGAGGTGCCAAGCGACACGAAGGCGTCGCCGGGACGGATCGCCGACAGGCCGATCGCACCGGCCGCATTGTCGCCGGCACCGCCCGCGATCACCGGCGGCGTCGCCATGCCCCAGCGTGCGGCCAGTTCCGGCTTCAGCCGCCCCGCAGGCGCGCTGCCTTCCACGAGACGCGGCATATGCGACCGGTCCAGCCCGCAGGCAGCCAGGGCGGCGTCGGACCAGTCGCGACGGGCCACATCCAACCAGAGCGTCCCGGCCGCGTCCGACATCTCCTCGATCATCTCGCCGGAAAGCTGCAGGCGAACCCAGGCCTTGGGCAGCAGGACGGTGCGCGTGGCGGCGAAGATCTCGGGCTCGTGCCGGTGAACCCAAATCAGCTTCGGTGCGGTGAAGCCAGGCATGGCGATGTTGCCGGTAACGGCGCGCGAATCCGGCATCGCGCGCTCGAACGCGCCACATTCCTCGACCGAACGCACGTCGTTCCACAGAATCGCCGGGCGCAGTACGGCGCCATCCGCGCCCAACAGAACCGCGCCGTGCTGCTGGCCCGACAGGCCGATGCCGGACACGGCGGCTAGCTCGGCCGGATGCGAACGCTTCAGCGCATCGATGGCATCGAGCGTCGCCTGCCACCAGTCCGCCGGATCCTGCTCGCTATGGCCGGGCAGGGGGCGGCTGACGGACAGGGCCACCGATTCGGTGGCCACCACGCGCTGCTCGCCGTCGACGAGCAGGGCCTTCACGGCGGAGGTGCCGTAGTCGAGTCCGAGGAACATGTTCACAGCCGCGACCGGAGCCGCGGTCCCGTTTCTGTTGGTGGGAGCGCGAAGGCTCGGCGGCGCCGGATGCGGGGGCGCATCCGGCGAAACGCGTCAGGCGACCAGGCTGTGCCGGGCAAGGGCCGGCAGCGCCAGACCGGCCGCGTCGAACAGATGCAGCGACGCCGTATCCGCCGCGAGACGCACCGGATGATTGATGTTGAGCATCGACAGACCCTCGATCTGGACGATCACGTCCTCGCGGCCCTCGGTCTCCACATGCAGCAGCGTCAAACCACCCAGACGCTCGACCAGCCTCACCGTGCCGGCGAGCGTACCATTCGGATCCGGACGCAGCGCCTCGGGACGCAGCCCCAGGGTCAGCGCCGTGCCGGGCGCCACGTCGCCGGCGGACGGCACGGTCAGCATCGCGCCGGACGGCAGGCTCACGGTGATCCCGGCAGCGCTGCTTTCCACCACCGAGACCGGCAGCATGTTCATGCGCGGCGAACCGATGAAGCCGGCCACGAACATGTTCGCCGGGTGGTGATACAGTTCCAGCGGCGAGCCGACCTGCTCGATGCGGCCTGCCTGCAACACCACGATCTTGTCGGCCAGGGTCATGGCCTCGATCTGATCGTGAGTGACGTAGATCATGGTGGCGCCCAGCTCCTCGTGGAGACGGGCGATCTCGATGCGGGTCTGCCCGCGCAGAGCTGCGTCGAGGTTCGACAACGGTTCGTCGAACAGGAACACCTTCGGCGCGCGCACGATGGCGCGGCCGATCGCCACGCGCTGGCGCTGGCCGCCGGAAAGGTCCTTCGGGCGGCGTTCCAGATAGGGCTCGAGCTGCAGGATTCGCGCGGCCTCGCGGACCTTGCGATCGCGCTCGGCTGCCGGAACCTTCGCCAGCTTCAGGGCGAAGCCCATGTTCTGCGCCACCGTCATGTGCGGGTAGAGCGCATAGGACTGGAACACCATGGCGAGGCCGCGATCGGCCGGGCCACGCTCGTTCACGCGGACGCCGTCGATCTGGAGTTCGCCGGAGGTGATCGGTTCGAGTCCGGCGATCATGCGCAGCAGGGTCGACTTGCCGCAGCCCGACGGGCCGACGAACACGACGAATTCACGATCGTCGATCTCGAGATCGACGCCCTTGATCACCTCGGCCGGGCCATAGGCCTTGCGGATGTTGCGGAGCGACAGGGTGGCCATTGCGGGGGATCCTACTTCACGGCGCCGAAGGTGAGGCCTTGCACGAGCTGCTTCTGGCTGAACCAGCCGAACACGAGGATCGGCGCCACCGCCATGGTGGAGGCGGCGGAGAGCTTGGCGAAGAACAACCCTTCGGGGGCGGAGAACGAGGCGATGAAGGTGGTGAGCGGAGCGGCGTTGGACGAGGTGAGGTTCAGAGACCAGAAGGCCTCGTTCCAGCACAGGATCAGCGACAGAAGGCCGGTGGAGGCCACGCCGGGCAGAGTGAGCGGCATCAGGATATGCACCAGCTCGCCCCAGGTGCTGGCGCCATCCATGCGGCCGGCTTCCAGGATCTCGTGCGGCACTTCCTTGTAGAAGGTGAACAGCATCCACACCGTGATCGGCAGGTTCATCAGCGCGTAGATGATGATCAGACCCGAACGGGTGTCGAGCAATCCGGTGAACTTGAACAGAAGATAGATCGGCACCAGCACGCCCACGGGCGGCAGCATCTTGGTGGACAGCATCCACAGCAAGGTGCCGCGCGTGCGCGGCGTCGGGTGGAACGCCATCGAATAGGCCGCCGGCACCGAGAACAGCAGCGCGAGAACGGTGCCGCCGAGCGAGATCGCGACGCTGTTCAGCGCGAAGCTGAGATAGTTTGCACGCTCGAAAACCTCGGCATACGAAACCAGCGTCGGGCGGAACACCAGACTGGCGGTGATAGCGTCCGTTTCCGTCTTGAAGGAGGTCAGCACCATCCAGAAGATCGGAAAGAACAAGAGAAGCGCCACGGCCCAGCCGATCAGGGCGATGGCGATGCGCGAGGCAAGGCTCTGCTGCATCGGATCAGGTCTCCAGCCGTCGGGCGACGGTGCGGACAAGGAAGAAGGCGACGATGTTCGCCAGAAGGATCGCAACCACGCCGCCAGCGGACGCGGCGCCCACGTCGAACTGCAGCAAAGCGCGGGAATAGATCAGATAGGCGAGGTTGGTGGACGCGTTGCCCGGCCCGCCATTGGTGGTGACCAGGATTTCCGCGAACACGCCGAGCAGGAAGATCGTCTCAATCATGATCACCACGCTGATCGCACGCGACAGATGCGGCAGCGTGATGAAGAAGAACTGCGCGACCGGTCCGGCTCCATCCATACGGGCGGCCTCGAGCTGGTCGGTGTCGAGCGACTGCACGGCGGTCAGCAGGATCAGCAGGGCAAAGGGGAGCCATTCCCACGACACCACCGCGATCACGGACGTCAGCGGGAACTGGGCGAAGAAATCGACCGGCGGGACGCCGAACTTATGTGCCAGAACCCCCAGCACGCCGTAGATCGGGTGCATGAGCAGGTTCTTCCACAGCAGCGCCGCCACGGTGGGCATCACGAAGAACGGCGAGATCGCCAGCACGCGGGCGATGTTGCGGCCGGGAAAGGACTGGTTGAACAGAACCGCGAGCAGGGTGCCCAGGCATACGGTGATGATCAGCACCGAACCCAGCAGAAGCAGCGTGTTCTTCAGCGACGCCCAGAAATCGGGGTCGGTGACCATGTCCTGGAAATTGCTGAGACCCGCGAAGCCGCGGATCGTCGGGTCGATCATGTTGTAGCGCTGGAAGGCGAACCACAACGTCATCACGAGGGGAACGATCATCCACACCAGCAGCACGCCCACGGACGGCATCACCAGCCATCCCGGGGTCGACCGGCGCGCCGCGGGCGCGGCATGGCCGCCCGGCGGCGCACCGCCGGCGCCGTGAATCATCGAGGAGTTCGCGGCGCCGGCCTGCATCGTATCCGTCCTACTTCTTGGGGTAGCCCGCGCGGCGCATGGTGCGCGCGGTGGCGGACTGCGCCGCCGCCAGACCCTGCTGCACGGTGGACTGGCCGCTCAGAACGCCGGCCATGGTCTGGCCGACCTGGGTGCCGATGCCCTGGAACTCAGGAATCGCCACGAACTGCGCGCCGGTATAGGGGCGCGGCTGCGCGGTCTGGCCGTCAGGATTGGCCGAGTTGATCGCCGCCAGCACGAAGCTCGCGAACGGCGCCACCTTCTTGTACTCGGGATTGTCGTAGGTGCTCTGGCGCGTGCCGGGCGGCACCGCGACCCAGCCGTTGTTCTTCGCGACGAGCTCGACATACTCCTTGGACGTCGCCCAGGTCACGAAGGTGCGGGCCGCATCCTGCTGCTTGGACGACACCGGAATCGCCAGGTTCCAGCTCCACAGCCAGGTCGGGCCACCCTTGAACGAACCGGTCGGCATCGGCGCGAAACCGACCTCGTCCGCAACCTGGCTCTGCTTCTTGTCGTAGAGCAGGCCGGCGGCGACGGTGGAATCGATCCACATCGCGCAGTGGCCGGAAGAGAACAAAGCCAGGTTCTCGTTGAATCCGTTGGAAGACGCGCCCGGCGGGCCGTCGGCCTTCAGGATGTCGACGTAGTAGGTGACGGCCTTGGTCCAGGCGGGGGTGTCGATCGTCGGCTTCCACTGCTCGTCGAACCACTGGCCGCCTTCGGCGGTCACGAGCGTGGTCAGATAGGCCATGTTCTCGCCCCAGCCCGGCTTGCCGCGAAGGCACATGCCGTAGGTCTGGCTGCTCTTGTCGGTGACCTTGTCGGCGATCGGGCGCAACTCGTCATAGGACGGCGCCGTCGGCATGGTCACGCCGGCCTTCTTGAACAGGTCGGTGCGGTAATAGGTCATCGCCGATTCGGCGTAGAACGGCAGCGCGTAGAGCTTGCCCTGGTAGCTGATGCCCTGCGCCACAGGCTTCAACAGATCGTTCACGTCATAGGAGGCGGGCAGGTTGTCCATTGGCGACAGCCAGCCCTGCTTGGCCCAGATCGGCACTTCGTAGTTGCCAATGGTCATCACGTCGAACTGGCCGGCCTTGGTGGCGATGTCGGTGGTCACGCGCTGGCGCAGCACGTTCTCTTCGAGAACCACCCAGCGCAGATGGATGTCGGGATGCTGCTTCTCGAACTCCGAAGACAGCTTCTGCATCACCACCATGTCGCCGTTGTTCACCGTGGCGATGGTGATGGTCGAATCGGCCTGAGCCCGGGCGGTCGTCGCCACGGTGGCGAGACCGGCAAGGCAGGTGGCGGCCAGCAGCGCGCGCATGCTGGCGGGACGTGTCGTCATGGGTGGTCCTCCCGGAACCGGCTTTCGGTTTGTCTGCTTTCTGGTCTGGCGCACTTCGTCGCCTTGCGGCTGAGCCAACCACCCTGAGGCACCTACGTCAACGCGGGAGAACGGATGGTTCGTCGCGCAAACGATCCGACTGCGCTTTCTTGGCAACAGGTGGAACGTTTCCCTACGGAGAACCGGGTTTTCCGCGCCATACCGATTGGTAATGCGGAACAGGGGTTCTATGGTCGGGTGGATCGGCAGCCAAATAGTCCGACAAAAGAAGCCCACCGAGAGGAAACAATGAATACCACCGCAGTGAAGAAAGGCGCGCGCGCCCTCTCCGCCGCTCGTCGCGCCGGTTCCGTCGCGCTGACCGTCGGCGGCTTGCTGTGCACGACCGCGATCGTGACGCCCGTGTTCGCCCAGACCGGCCTCGTGCCCAGCATTCGCGTCGCCACCCCGCCGGTGGGCCCGGGCGCCGCCTCCTTCGCCACCTCCTCCGTTCCGCCGCTGCCGGTGAACGAAGCCCTGCTGCCGGATTTCGGCGGCTACCGCGCCAAACTGCGCGACATGGGCATCTATGTCGGCCTCGATAACGTCGACGAGTTCGCCGGAATCGTGAAGGGCGACCACAAGGGCTCCACCAACGCCGGCCAGTACGGCCTCGAGACCGACGTGGACTGGGAAAAGCTCGCCGGCCTGCGCGGCTTCTCCACCCACTCCATCATGGTCGGCCGCTACGGCATCCCGGCCAGCCGCATCTTCGGCGACAACCTCGTTCCCAGCCAGGAAATCTACGGCGCAGGCGGCAACGTCGCGATCCATCTCGTGTATTTCTATGGTGAAGAAACCGCAGCGCATGGCCGCGTCGACTTCGCGTTCGGCCGTATGCCGGTGCTGAACGACTTCGCGTCGTCGCCGCTCTACTGTAACTTCATGAACAACTCCTTCTGCGGTAACCCGAAGGCGTCGTCCGACAACTTTGCCGTGTCGTCCTACCCGGATGCGAACTGGGCCTTCCGCCTGCGCGTCCGCCCGACCGCCTACACCTATATCCAGAGCGGCATCTTCTTCACTGAAGACAACATCTATCAGGCCACCAACGGCATGCGGTCGGGCTTCCGCTTCGACTCCAGCCACATCTCCGGCCAGACCTTCCCCGTGCAGGCAGGCTACGAGCCGTTCATCGGCCGCGACAAGCTGCCGGGCCATTACAGCATCGGTTTCATCTACGACAGCAACAACCACCCGGATAACTATCTCGACGTCAACGGCGCGCCGTTCGTCGAAAGCGGCCTGCCGCGCAAGATCCGCAAGGGTCAGACCGCCCAGTACGCCCTCGTCGACCAGATGCTGCTCCGTCACGGCGCCGGCAACACCAACGGTCTGATCGCGTTCGGCGGCTTCTACCATAATGACAACAACACCTCGACCCGTACCAGCCAGGGCGAAGTGGGCCTGATCGATCACGGTTTCTGGAAGGCACGTCCGCAGGACGGTTTCGCACTCGCGTTCTCCTATCTCGAAGTCTCCGATCAGCTCGGCAAGACGGAAGCGCTGCAGCAGGAACTCGGCCTGCCGATCACCGGCACCGGTGGCCAGTTCTACAACTCCGCCGCGCGCGGCGTGCAGAGCCACACCTACACCTTCGAAGCCAACTACCAGATCCACGTCTTCCGCGGCGTGACCTTCGCACCGGACTTCCAGTACTTCATCCGTCCGAACGCGCTCGCCAATGTCGGCAACGCGGCCGTGATCGGCTTCAAGAGCCATATCCAGCTGTTCTGATCTCCGGATCGGTCAGCGAAAAAAGGCCGCGCGGTTCGCCGCGCGGCCTTTTCTTTTGCGCCTCTCGGAAGGGATCGAAGCCCGAGCCCTGCGCCGGCCATCTTCTTCCGTCCAGACGATTTCGTTCAGTCGTCCGACATCCCAGATCGCTGCCCGATCCTTGCGGATGGGATCTCGCAGTCTTCCCGATCGTCCTGGAACCTATCCACCGAACGATTCCGTTCGGTTCGATCGTGCGTCAGCTAGTCGGCAAGCCCGCATCCTCCCGGGCACGATCCGACAGGCTGGCGAAGTCCAACGACGCGCCGCCGCGCGCGATGCTTGCCAGCAAACGGTCACGCACCAAGGACCCCATCGGCAGCGGCACGTTCAGCGCCTCGCCGGCCTCCAGAAGCAGACGCGTATCCTTCGCCGCCAGCGACACGGGCGCGCCGGGATTTTCGAACAGGCGTTCCACGACCAGTGTGCCATAATTACGATGCACAGGCGCATCGAAGAAGCTGTTCAGCAGCACGTCGAGCACCGCCCGCGGCGCCGTCCCGTTCTTCTCGTTCAGCGCGAACACCTCGCCCATCTGCTCGATCGTCGAGAAGATCAGGAAATTCAGGCTCAGTTTCAGCAAAGCCGCGGCGGTCGGGTCGTCGCCCAGCGGGAAAATGCGCTGCCCCAGATCCGCCAGAACCGTGGCAGAGGCCGCCTTCGCCGCCTCGTTGCCCGCAGCCAGCATGAACAACGCACCCGCGCGGGCCGCAGGGGGACGGCCCAGCACCGGAGCCGACAGGAAAAGTTGGCCGCGCGATGCGTGCAGCGCCGCCAACTCCTCGGTCAAACGCACCGACACCGTACTCGACGACACATGCAGCCCGCCCTTCGGAAGACCTGCTGCAATTCCCGCCGGACCGTTCACGACCGCATCCAGCCCGGCATCGTCCGCCACCATGCTGAATACCATCTCCGTGCCGGTGGCCACCTCCGCGGGCGTTTCCGCGAACCGTGCGCCCGCTGCCAGCACCGCCTCCGCTCGCGCCCGCGTCCGGTTATGCACCAGCAACTCGTGCCCGCGATCCAGCAGACGCAGCGCCATCGCCTCGCCCATCGCCCCCAGACCGACGATTCCAATCTTCATCGCACAGTCCTCCTGTCGTGCTCTCGCGTGCCGACTCCGTAGACCACCGCCGTCAGCACCGCGATCGACGCCGCCACCAGCAGCGCAGCCGTGAAAGAGCCGGTCGCTTGCACCATGAATCCAGTCAACGCCGGTGCCGCGGCAGCGCCCACCGAGCCGCCCACGTTCTGGAAGGCTTCCAGAGTCGCCACCTTGTCATGGGTGGTCGCCACCGCCGCCATCGCCCAGCCGCAGGACGACGCCAGACTGGCCGCGAACAGCGCCACGCACACAAGAGCAATCGCCGCCGCCGTGCTCGTCACCAGCACCGCCCCTGCGGTGCACGCCGCCGTCACGAGCATCCCGGCCACCAGCGGCAGGCGGCAACTCGCCAGAGGCCGCACCCCGCGACCGGTCAGCACGCGCGACGCCGCACCGCCCAGCAGCGCCCCCAGGAAGCCGCAACCCTGCGGCACCGCCGTCCAGATCCCGGCCTGGGCGATGCTCAGATGCCGCTCGCGCTGCAGGTAGTCCGGCAGCCAGGTGCCGTAGAGCCAGGTCAGATACACCACGCCGATGAAGCCGATCGCCATGCCCCAGGCGGTCCGGTCGCGCAGAAGACTGGTCCAGCCGGAGGGCGCTCCCGCGTCCGGCTCGTCCTCGGCGACGATCCAGTCCCGCTCGGCGCCGGACAAACCATGCTGCTCCGGATCGCGATAGATCAGCACCCAGGCCGCAGCGATCAGCAGCCCCAGAGCCCCCACCACGATGAACATCGTCCGCCAGCCATAGGCCAGCAGCAGCGCGGTCAACACCAAAGGCGCGATCGCCGGCCCCAAGGCGGAGGATGCGTTGAACAGCCCGATCGGAAACGCTCGCGCGGAGGCCCGGAACCAGTTCGAACACACCTTGGTCCCGGCCAGATACATCGGCGATTCGCCGACCCCCAGCGCAGCCCGCGCGGCGACGAACGGCGACAGCCCGCCGACGAACCCCGCCGCCATCTGCGCGCCGGACCACAGAACCAGCCCGGCCCCCATCACGCGGCGCGGCCCCACACGATCGATCAGGATGCCCACCGGGATCTGCGCCAGACCGTAGGCGATCGAGAACGCCGACAGCAGCAACCCCATCTGCGCATCGTCCAGACCCAGATCGGCGCGAATGGACGAATTGCCGATGGAAAGCGCCGAGCGGTCGAGATAATTCACCGTGCCGGCCACCATCAGCAGCGCCAGGGCCAGCACACGCATCCGCGTCGCCCGTCTGGTGGGAAATCGTTGCCCGGCACCGGATACGGCTTCGGACACGGCATCGCCGGAAACGAGGTTCACCATCACGCTCGCTCCCGCTGCCGGCCGGTCTCCGATCCCGGCGCACGCGTAGCGTTGCAGCTTGCTGCGGGCTGGACAAGGGCCGTTTTCTCTGTTTGTTCCTGCTCAGCCTCGGGGGAGATACGACAATGCCGGACGATCACGCAGGTCATATCGAGCCGACCGGCCTCAGCGAGGCCCTCAGCGAGCGCTATCTCGCCTATGCCATGTCCACCATCATGTCGCGCTCGCTGCCCGACGTGCGCGATGGGCTCAAGCCGGTGCATCGCCGCCTCGTCTACGCCATGCAGCAGCTCAAGCTCGACCCCAAGGCCGGCTTCAAGAAGTGCGCCCGCGTCGTCGGCGACGTGATCGGCAAGTTCCACCCCCATGGCGACGTCGCCGTCTACGAGGCCCTGGTCCGCCTGGCGCAGGATTTCGCCGTCCGCTATCCGCTGGTGGAGGGGCAGGGTAATTTCGGCTCCATCGACGGCGATAACGCCGCAGCGATGCGCTATACCGAAGCCCGCCTCACCGAAGTCGCCCAGGCCCTGCTCGAAGGCATCGAGGACGACGCGGTCGATTTCCGCCCCACCTATGACGGCGAGGAAAGCGAGCCGGTCGTTCTCCCGGCCAACTTTCCCAACCTGCTCGCCAACGGCGCGGCCGGCATCGCCGTCGGCATGGCCACCTCGATCCCGCCGCACAACGCGGGCGAGGTCTGCCTCGCCGCCGCCCTGCTGGCGAAGAAGCGCGACACCCCGCTCGACGCGTTGCTCGCCCTCATGCCCGGCCCCGATTTCCCCACGGGCGGCTTGATCGTCGAGGATCCGGCCGCGATCCGCATTGCCTACGAGACCGGCCGCGGCGGATTCCGCATCCGTGCCCGCTGGGAAAAGGAAGAGCTCCGCTTCGGCACCTGGCAGATCGTCGTCACAGAGATTCCCTATCAGGTGCAGAAGGCCCGCCTGATCGAGCAGATCGCCGAACTCATGGAGCTGAAGAAGCTCCCGCTGCTCGGCGACATCCGCGACGAAAGCACCACCGATATCCGTCTGGTCCTGGAACCCAAGACCAAGGGCGTCGAGCCGGAGGTGCTGATGGAGACGCTGTTCCGCGCCACACAGCTCGAAACCCGCTTCGGCCTGAACATGAACGTGCTGGCCACGGACCGCACGCCCCGCGTCATGGGTCTGCGGGAGGTGCTGCTGGAATGGCTCGACCACCGCCACGAGGTGCTGCGCCGACGCTCCGCGCATCGCCTCGCCGCCGTGCTGCGCCGCCTGGAAATCCTCGACGGCTTCCTCGCCGTCTACCTCAACCTCGACGAGGTGATCCGCATCGTCCGTGAAGAGGACGAGCCCAAGCCCGCCCTCATGCGTGCCTTCGACCTCACCGAACTCCAGGCCGATTCCGTTCTCAACATGCGCCTGCGCTCGCTGCGCCGCCTGGAGGAAATGGAAATCCGCCGCGAGCACACGACGCTCTCGAAGGAACGCGAAGAGCTCGACGCCCTGCTCGCCAGCGAATCCCTGCGCTGGAAGCGCATCGCCAAGGATCTCGACCGTCTCGGCAAGCAGTTCGGCGGCGGCCCGCTCGGACAGCGCCGCTCCACCATCGGCGCTCCTCCGGCCCCGATCGACATTTCCTCCATCGCCGCCGTCGAGCGCGAACCGATCACCGTCATCCTCAGCCGTCAGGGCTGGATCAGGGCCGTGCGCGGACATGGACTCGACCCGGCCGCGCAGAAGTTCAAGGAAGGCGACGGTCTGCGCACCGATCTCGGCGTGGTGGAATGCAACACCGCCGACCGCCTCTGCGCCTTCGCCAGCGACGGACGCGCCTTCACCCTCAAGGCCGGCGATTTGCCGCGCGGCCGTGGCGACGGCCAGCCCATCCGCCTCATGATCGAACTCGCCAATGAAGGGCAGGTGATCGCGCTGTTCCCGCTGCCGGAGACCGGCCGCTTCCTGCTGGCCGGCTCGAATGGGCGCGGGCTGGTGATCGAGGCGGCCGATCTCGCTTCCGAGAAGCGAACCGGGCGGCAGGTGCTGAACCTGAAGCCGGGCGAGAGCGCGGTCGCCTGCGTGAAGGCCGAGGGCGATACGGTCGCTGTGCTGGGCGAGAACCGCAAGCTGCTGGTGTTCCCTCTGGAGCAGGTGGCGGTGCTGAGCCGTGGGACCGGGACGACGCTCCAGCGTTACAAGGACGGCGGCCTGCGCGCGGTGCGCGTGTTCACGGCGGCGCAGGGGCTGGTGTGGAGCGAGGGCGTGAAGGCGCGGTCGATGGGGGATCTGCTGGGGTGGACCGGTGGGCGCGGGGACGTGGGGAAGCTTGCGCCGCGGTGGGCGACCGTAGACGTGTAATTTCGATTAGACAGTCTTGTGATCGGTCGATGTTGCATATTTACAAAGTCCTATGGACTTGTACAGTAGCCCGTCAAACCAGGCAAATTACCCCAGAATGAATGAGCTGAACCTAATGAGCCTCCCGCCAGAAATACTGCTGAAGGTATGGCTATACGCACCTCTAAAGGTACACTGTCTATCGCATTCTCATAGCACTTTCGTGCAAGCTGAAGCGCTAATTTTCCCCGGAGCCATTTTCGTACATCCTCCATGCTGAATGTCCTCGCTCGGCGTAAAATATCACTGCATGTAAACTTAGGATCAACGCCCAATAGCGTAATTGCCTGATGAAGAATGCCACGTCTTCTTGGATTGTTAGGCTTGGTAAGATCAAACAGCCTTTCAATTCCAAACGCATCAAATTGTGGGTGTTCGCCGCTGGCGCGTAATTCGCACATAAAGGCGCAGTACGTCCGGACAGATTTTGCCATCTTCATGAATAGATCGTCGTAAGCGTTAACAAAAATTTGACGTTTTGACAAGCTAATTGTTTTGGTCGAATGCTTATTTAAACCATACATTATATAATTCTGATCGGTAAGGTAAGACTCTATGCTATACCAATGAGTCTTCCAAACGTTTGGGTGGTCTAGGCGCAGGTAATCGTCAAAGTCCTTGTCACATAGGTATCGAAACTTTGGTGGGTGGACCCAAGAATAACCTTCAATTGCGTCTTTAAATTTGAGAAGGTTTGGTTTTCCTCCGCAGTCTACCACATAGAACTCGTTTCCTTTCAGAGAGGCCTGCAGAAAATCAAAATAGAAAACCCGATCAGCCGGTCCTTCAATTGCTATAATGTAATCCCAATCTTCGTATCCGGACGTTAGTATTTCGAGAAGGAGCCCATTTGGGTTGTCTTGCTCAGCTAGCAAGTCTGCGACGTAGTCATCCATTTGCGTCTATCCTAAGGCGCCTCACATCAACCACGCTATCTCTCAGGTTATTGTCGAACACAAACGGACTATGTGTAACAGATATGATTTGCGCACAACTATCAGTATCTATAAGATCAATCAGAAAGCGTTTCTGCCAGGGCACGGAGAGAGATAGCTCAGGCTCATCAATCATTAAAATAAAGTTCTTTTGCTTAGATAGAAGTAGATAAGCAAATATCGATACGATTTGCTTCTCTCCCGAGGATAATTTATCGAGTGGTACTGTCGTATTTCCGTCAGCGACACTCTGAATGATAATTTGATGCCCGTCCAAGAAAGCTCGTTTTCCTGGTTTCAGGTAGCTACTTACAAGATTTGTAAACATTCTCAGTGGGCGCTCGCGCTCTTTAACCTGCATATGAGCTGCCAATAGCTTTTCAATAAACATTCCAAGAAAACGAGATTCAGCTGTCGGCTGCCCTGTATGGCGCTTGCGAAGATCATCAATCCTCTTATGTATGCTCTCCTTGTTTGTATTGCTAAATAGTTTGTCATCGAGACTATTCTTAAACTCCTCAAAATCGTCATTAGGCATCCTGCGTAGATTTAGCAATGAATAAGTCTTGATTTTACCGGTAACAATGTCGCGGATGTATTCCTGAGAAGCAGTTTCCGATGCCAAACGTCTATAATCGCGAATCTCCGACGTGTAACTGTCTACGATATGTTGAATGTCGCCCATCCCAAATCCGGCGATTTCTCTGAATCCTGTCCCTGTTCTCGGAGTCATGTGTCCCTCCTCAATACGGGCTCTTATTCTGCTCTCAATGTCGGGAAAGATAGACTTTATGTCTTTCTCAATTCGCCGATATGTAGGAAGATAGAGTATTTCTCCCAGACCCAATGTTGAAATTTCCGTATCAATCTGATAAGCACGTCTGGTAAATCCTAACTCAGATTGTGCGTATCTACGAAAACTTGCTATTTGGTCGATAGGAAAGCCGCTTACTGACGCGAGTCTTTCTCGTTCTTCACGGGTCAACGAAGTTTTGTAGAGCAGTTCCATTGCTCCGCGTTCTTGAACACGGCTCAAGATGCGATCAGAATTTATTCTCTTAGCTTGAGCAACATCAAGGCTTAGTAGATCGGTTTTCGTTAGAGATATTTCACCTTCGGCGTGATGGAGTATAAGAGTTTCGAAATCGTATTCATTTAGGCGCTGCCATTGTCGGCTTAGAAACAAATAAAACAAGCTCAAGAAAGTACTTTTCCCAGTTCCGTTTGGACCAACAATTATTGAGGCAGGGGGAGATAGGTCAAGCCGATAGCTTCGTAAGCCCAGAATTCCCGTTGCTGTGAAGCCGGTTAGCTTTGCAGATGCAATACTAGTCATACGACCTCGCCTTAATTGGAACCGCCCTGTGACAATCTGACGCTCATGTCGATCGAATACGAAAATTGAGCGGATTTACTGCCCAGCACAACGTCCTTGAATGAAGTCTGATGACAGTTCGTATAAAAATTCTATATATCTTGTTGAGCGATGCGTTGTCCAATTTGTTGCTTTCACCGGATTGGACATACTGTCAATTGGCACAAATCTCTAGCTCCCGCCACCCCCCCGGCGTCAGCACCTCACTTGGCCTGAACCGCGCCTTGTAGGCCATCTTCCGGCTATCCGAGACCCAATACCCCAGATACACATGCGCCAACCCGAGTGCCACGCATCGGTCGATCAGCCACAAGATCGCGAACGACCCGAGCGACCGCTCCGCCAGTTCCGGCGCGAAGAACGAATACACCGCCGACAGCCCATCCCCCAGACGATCGGTCAGGCACACACCGATCAACTCGTCCTCCGGGTCGCGGAACTCCACCAGCACGGTGTCAATCGGTGTGTCCTCGATCATCGCGCGATAGTCATAGAAACTCATCGCCGCCATGTCGCCGTCGCCGTGCCGCGCCTGCTGGTAGCGCTTGAACAAGGCGTATTGCTCCGCTGTCGCCCGTGCAGGCACCTCGAACCCGTCCACCAGCGCATTGCGCGCCCGGATGCGCCGCAAGGTCCGTCCCGGCTGGAACCGCGCCACAGGAATCCGGATCGGCACGCACGCATTGCAGCTCGGGCAGACCGGGGCATAGGCGATGTTGTGCGACCGCCGGAACCCCGCCCGTGACAGACGGTCGTGCAACGCCTCCGCATCCGGCCCGGTGATCTCTGTCACCACCTTCCGCTCCACGCGCCCGGCCACATAGGGGCAGGGCAGGGGGGCCGTGGTGTAGAAGAATTGCGGGCGACGGGGCGAACTGTAGGTCATGGGCGACGGGGTCCGATCTCCTCCGAACGCGCCCGCTCACGGCAGCAGCGAAAGTCGCGCTGCGACGTGCTCGGGTTGGCGTGGAAGCGCCATGCTAGAACCGTCGAGCCAGTTCCGCATCTGATTCCACGCATCCGGCGACAACCAGTTTCCCGACTGCCCCGGCGTTACCACAAAACGCGACCGGTCCGGCTCCGCCAGATCATAGAGCCCGCGATACGCCCCGCCATGCAGCGCGTCGAAATCGCCCAGCGCACCCCCCGCCCGCAGAAGCGTGGTATCGTCGCCCCCCACGGGCGCATCCGCACGCGCCAGCCACTTCACACCCGGAATCGCCCGCAACAGAGCGTTTTCGAACACAACATGATGCGCCGCCCCCCAGCGCCAGCGTTTCGGATCGCCGCCGAACCGCCCGCTCAGCGCCGACACGCTCTCGTCCAGCGCCCGCGCCAGGACCGGCGAACAATCCCCGCCGCACCACGACGCCCCCTCCGGCGACAGAAGCATCGCCGCCATATCCTCCCAGCCGCCCGACACCCCGCCGATCCCGGCATTCTTCTCCACATCCGCCACGAAACGCTGAACCCAGGCGTTGAAGATCAAAGGCTGCGGCGCATCCGCCCGCATGTCACCGTTCCACCCCACCAGAAGCGCCCGAGCATCCCCCGCGACCCCGTCCGCACGCGGCACACGCGCCAGCATCTGCGGCAGGACCGCCGGCGCGAACGTGCTCCGCGTATCGCTCTGCATACGCCCGAATTCCGCCAGATCATGCCTCGGCGATGCCGCCAGAAGCGCGCGGATACGGTCCGCACGCCACAGACCCGGCCAGTCCCGTCCCATGAACACCGGAAAATCCGGCCCCGCCGTGCGCTCGTTCGCGTTCAGGATTTGCCCGGATGACGGCGACACCAGATGCGGCAGCATCTCCCCGCTGGCCTCGCCGATCCAGTCCGACACGCCGCTGGCCCCGTCCGCCGGAAACGACCCGTCCCCAGTGCGCCGGATCGGCACATGCCCAGTGGTGAACTGGCCGATCGTGTTCCGATCCGCCACGAGAAGGTTCTGCACCGGAGACGCGATCAGCGCCGCATCCGCGCCGGCCTCCGCCACGCTCCGTGCCTGGTCGAGCGCCGCGATCCCGGCCACGGCATCCTCCGGCCGCAAATTCTCCGCCGCCAGCGCCAGAACCGGCCCTTTGCTCCGCCCCGGCAGCGCATCGCTGATCACCGGCCCATGCCGCGACGTCCGGACCTCCATCACCACATCCGCCGCACCGCGCACATGGATCACCTCACGGCGCGTCTCGAACGCTTCCGGCCCGTCCGGCGTCGCGTAGCGCCCGTCCGGCAGCACGGTTTCTACGAACAGATCCTGCGTGTCGGCGGAGTTGCTGGTGAAGGTCCAGGCGATCTGCCCGTTCTGGCCGATCACGACGAACGGCACGCCGGGCGCCGTGGCGCCAACCAGTTGCAGCCCGGGGACGTCGATCCGCGCCAGATACCAGAGCGCCGGAAACGCGAACGCCAGATGCGGATCGCCCGCCAGAAGCGGCGCGCCGGTCTCGCTGTGTCGTCCATCCATCGCCCATTCGTCCGACGCCTCGTCCGGCAGGGTGAACGGCGCCGGAAACCGCGGCAGAAGCGCTGCCAGACGATGCGCCGTGTCCGCCAGCGCGGTCTGGTCCGGCGCCGGCGTGTCCGCATGGGTCGCGAACAAGGACAGCAGGCGCCCCCGGCCGATCCGCCCGGACGCATCCAGACGATCCAGCTCCGTGCGCCAGTTGCCGGACAGGCTGATCCCCATCAGCCGCCCCCAGAGCAGCGTGTCCACCCCGCTCCAGGGCGCAGGCCGGCCGAACGGAACGAACTCCGGCGCGATGAACCGCCCCCGGTCCGCGATCGCCGCATTCACCCCCGCCGCATAGGCGTCGAGCTGCGCCCGCACAGGCGCCGGCAGAGTCCGGTAGCTCGCCTCCGCCAGATGCCGCAGCCCCATCGCCCGCATCATCCGATCCGTCGGCACCCCCGCGGGCCCGGCGATCTCGCTGATCCGTCCCGACCCCAGACGACGCATCAACTCCATCTGGAACATGCGGTCGCGCGCATGCACATAGCCCAGCGCCGCATCCGCATCCGGCAGGTTCGACGCCTGGATATGCGGCACGCCCTTGTCGTCGAACAACACCGTCACCGGTTCATGCAGTCCGGCCAGATGCAGCGCCCGCGTCGATGGCGGCAGCGTCAGAACCAGCGCGCCAAGCCCCGCCGCCACGACAAGACCGGCCAGCACGGAGCCGCCGAACAGGATGCGTCGAAAGCTGCGTCGCATGAACGGACCGCCGTGCAGGTTGGGGGGATGCCGTCCCTCGGGCAAAGGGACTGGAAACAATGAAAGTCTTCTTTTTCTGAAGAAAAAGAAGCAAAAAGACTTTTATCCGTTTGGATTGCGAGAGCTCGGTAAGCAAACTTCCAAACGGATAAAAGTTCTTTGGTTCTTTCTCTCAAGAAAGAACAACTCTTATCTTGGAAGAGCCCCTTCAGGCGTATTGCAGCGTGCGCGCCGCATCCAACGCGAAATACGTCAGGATGCCGTTGCACCCCGCCCGCTTGAAAGCCAGCAGGCTTTCCAGCATCGCCCGCTCCCGGTCGATCCAGCCATTGTTCGCCGCCGCCATGATCATCGCGTATTCGCCCGACACCTGATACGCGAAGGTCGGCACGGCGAAGCGGTCCCGCACGCGCCGGATGATGTCCAGATACGGCATCCCAGGCTTCACCATCACCATGTCCGCGCCCTCGGCCAGATCCAGCTCCACCTCGCGCAGCGCCTCGTCGCTGTTGGCCGGGTCCATCTGGTAGGTCTTCTTGTCGCCGCGCAGCAGCGCACCCGACCCCAGCGCATCCCGGAACGGCCCGTAGAACGCCGAGGCATATTTCGCGGCGTAGCTCATCAGCCGCACGTCGCTGCGGTCGCGCGCGTCGAGCGCCGCGCGGATCGCGCCGATGCGGCCGTCCATCATGTCGGACGGCGCCAGGATATCGATCCCGGCCTCGGCCTGGTTCAGCGACTGGCGCACCAGAACAGCCACGCTGTCGTCGTTGTGGATGCGCTCGTTGCGCAGCACACCGTCATGACCGTGATCGGTATACGGATCGAGCGCGACGTCGCCGATCAGCCCCAGCTCCGGGAAGGACCGCTTCAGCAGACGGGCCGCACGGCACATCAGATTGTCCGGATTGGTCGCCTCCGTACCTTCCGCGTCGCGCGCCTCGGACGGCGTCACCGGAAACAACGCCAGAGCCAGAATGCCGAGACGCACGGCCGGCTCCACATGCGCTTCCAGACGATCGAGCGACACACGCGCAACACCCGGCATCGAGGCGACCGGCGTCTGCACGCCCGACCCCTCGGTAAAGAAGATCGGCCAGATCAGATCGTCCACCGACAGCTTGTTCTCCGCCACCAGACGGCGCGTGAACGCGTCGTGACGGTTGCGGCGCAGACGGGTGGCGGGGAAGCGGCCGAGGCTCATGGGCGATCCTTCACGCAGAACGGGGCGGTCGGCCGGACTGGACCCGGCTGTGGCGATGACCATAGCCGAAATACACCCCGAGACCGATCAGCAGCCAGACCACCAGACGGATCCAGGTCAGGCCGTCCAGCGAGGCCATGATCGCCGCACAGCTCAGAACCCCCAGCACAGGCACCACGGGACCGAACGGCACCACGAACCCGCGCGTCGCGTCTGGCTTCGTCCGACGCAAAACCAGGACGCCCGCGCACACGATGATGAACGCCAGCAGCGTGCCGATCGAGGTCATGTGCCCCAGCTCGCTGATCGGCAGGAACCCTGCCATCGCCGACACGATCGCCATGAAGAACAGGTTCGACCGCCACGGCGTCTGCCAGCGCGAATGGGTGCGACAGAAGAACGCAGGCAGCAGACCGTCGCGCGCCATGGCGTAGAACACGCGCGACTGACCCAGAAGCAGAACCAGAAGAACCGAGGTGAAGCCGCACAGAATGCCGACATTCACCGCCATCTTCAGCCACGGATACGCGGTCTGCGCCAAGGCCGTCGCCACGGGCGCCGGATCGTTCAGCATCTGGCGGTAGTTCAGCATCCCCACCAGCGTGCCGGCGAACACGATATAGGCCAGCGAACACACCGCCAGAGACCCCAGAATGCCGATCGGCATGTCCCGCTTGGGGTTCTTCGCCTCCTGCGCCGCGGTCGACACGGCATCGAAGCCCACATAGGCGAAGAAGATCGTTCCCGCCGCACGCATCACGCCCGAGATGCCGAAATGGCCGAACTCGCCGGTATTGGGCGGAATGAACGGCGTGTAGTTGCTCATCTTGATGTAGAACACGCCCACCGCCACCACCGCGACGATCACCGCGATCTTGATGGCGACGATGATGTTGTTCACACGCGCCGATTCCGTGACGCCCCGGATCAGCAGCAGCGACACCGCCACCGTCACGAAGATCGCCGGCAGGTTGATCAGCCCATGGACCGTGCTGCCGTCGCCCAGCGTCAGAACCTCCGACGGCGCCGCGCACAAGCGCGCCGGCAGTGCGATGCCGCATTCCGCCAGCAGCTTCACCATGTAGCGAGACCAGCTTACCGACACTGCCGCCGCCGCCACGGCATATTCCAGCACCAGATCCCAGCCAATGATCCAGGCCACGAATTCGCCCATCGCCGTGTAGGCGTAGGTGTAGGCGCTGCCCGCCACAGGGATCATCGAGGACAGCTCGGAATAGCATAGCCCGGCGAAGCCGCAGCCGATGCCGGCGATCAGATAGGACAGCATCACCGCAGGCCCGGCATTCTCCGAGGCGGCGATGCCGGTCAGGGAGAACAGCCCCGCGCCGATGGTGCAGCCGATGCCGAGCGCGATCAGCGCCCAGGGGCCGAGCGCGCGCTTCAGCCCGCCTTCCTCGTCACCTGCATCGGCTTCGATCGGTTTGGTGCGCCACAAGGACGAGCGGGCCGAGGCTGTTTGGGACACGGTTCGTGGTCCTCGTTGGAAGTTCATCTCGGAGCGTTGTTCCGCGTCGAGGGCTGGGATGCAAGCGGCGCGTATCGGTTGCGCTGCCGGAAGCCCGCATCACCGCAGGCTTGTCGGTGCTCCTCACCATCTTCCCGACACTTCGGGCTGACGGAAAAGGCCCTTTCCGAAAGACAGAAACAAACAACGCTCATCTTCTCGAAGACATGCGTCGCCGAATTCTCAAACCCTGAACAACTAGAAGTCTTTTTGCTTCTTTTTCTCCAGAAAAAGAAGATGCGCCCCTGTTTCGTCCTTCCAAAAAACTCACCATCGACTAGACCGGAGACGTCGAAACGGCCGGGCGCACCATGTCGAGAACGCTGATCTTTCCCGTCGCGGCCCTGCTGGTCTCGCTTCTGGCCCTGCGCCTGCCGCTCCTGTTCGCCCCCCTCGGCCCGTTCGTCACGCCCATGCTCGCGGCGGTCATGTTCCTGATGGGCGTCACCCTCACCATCGCCGATTTCCGACGCGTCGCCAGCCGTCCGGCCCCGGTGCTCGCGGGCGTGGCGCTGCACTACGCCATCATGCCCGCCGCCGCCTGGCTCATCGCCCGAATCCTGCATTTGCCGCCCCTGCTCGGCGCCGGTCTCATTCTGGTCGGCAGCGTCGCCAGCGGCACGGCCTCCACCGTGATGGTCTTCCTCGCACGCGGCGACGTCGCGCTGTCCGTCAGCATCGGCGCGCTCTCCACCCTGGTCGGCGTCGTCGCCACGCCGCTGCTCACACGCCTCTACGTCTCCGAAGCCGTCGCCGTGCATGGCTGGGCCATGCTGCTCGGCATCGTCGAGGTGGTCGCACTTCCCGTTCTCGCCGGCCTCCTCGTCAACCGCCTCGCCGGCCGACTGGTCGAACGCCTGTCCCCAGCACTCCCCATCCTGTCGATGCTCACCATCCTGCTCATCATCGGCGTCGTCGTCGCCGGCGCGCATGCCGCCATCGGCACGGTCGGCCCAGCCCTGCTGCTCGCCGTGGCGCTGCATAACGGAATCGGCCTGCTCGGCGGCTATTGGGGCGGCCGTGCGCTCGGCTTCGACGAAAGCATCTGCCGCACCCTGGCGCTGGAAGTCGGCATGCAGAACTCCGGTCTCGCCGCCGCCCTGGCCCGCGCCTACATCGCTCCGCTCGCCGCTCTCCCGGCCGCCCTGTTCTCGATCTGGCACAACCTGTCCGGATCGGTGCTGGCGGCGTGGTGGGGACGCCGAACCCGCACAGCACCGTCATAGGCCATGGTCTCGCTGGGAAGCTCGCGGCGATACGGCGCGATCTCCGCGCCCTGAAGGGCGACGTTCCCGACCCCGCGCCCGGGGCCGGGCGTCCTGCCCGGCCCCGAACCGGAGACTCTTACCCGTGCGGCAACGCGGTGGAATGATAATCCGTCCGCGCCGCATTGGCGGCGATCGTCTGCGCGATCGTATCGCCGCCGACATTGAACACCACGCCGCGTGCAGCGCCGCCGGTATCCTGGCTCACGGAATACGGATACGGCGTGATGCCGAGATCGGCCGCCTGATTGCCGGGATAATGGAATGTCGGCGCCTTCACGGCGAAATCACCCACCACGGCCAGAGCGCCGCCGCCCAGCGCGCGCAGGTCGTTCTGCATCGACACCTGATCCGCCACGTCGCCCAGCATGATCACCGTGCCCCGATGCGCCAGTTCGCCGCCACCCGCGACGAAGGCCGGAGCCGCAGGCTGGTCGCCCTCGATATCGCTCGAATAACCGCCCCACACATCGCCGTAGGTGTCGAAGCTGATGAAGTTCGATCCGTCGCCCACCGCGCCGGACGAGGCCGGAATGCCGGTGCCGTCGAACGCGGTGCCGCCGAGCCCGCTCTGCTGCGCCACGTATTCGGCGATACCGCCGCCGAGCGAATGGCCGCTGACGAAGATATTGTTCGTCCCGATGCCCTGCTTCGCCGCTTCCTGCGTCACCAGACGCGCGAACGACAACGCATCCTTCTGCGCCTGAGAATTGATCCCGGCCAGAGACGGAACATCCGCGGCATATTGCCCGATCACCTGCGACGGATCGGCCACCACCGTGTCGCCGCCGCCGGTGCCGGAATAGGCGATGATCACCTGATGATCTGCATTGATCCACGTCCGCGCGGACAGGCCTGACACCTGATCCACAGCGGCAAGTTGCTTTCCGTCCACCAGAAACGGCGTCAGCCCCAGAGGAGACGCCGGATCGAGCGTGTAGGCCGCGTTCGCCGCCCCGAAAAGCTGCGCGATCGTCGGCGAGTGGCTGGCCTGGGCGGCCGCATCCGGCACCAGGATCGCCGTCTGGTTCGACAGAAACGACAGATTGGTCGGCGTCTCGTGCAGCAGCAGCGCTTGCGGCAGGGAATCCGCAGCGCTCCACGCCGCGTTGAACAGCGTGTTGTCCGCCCCGGCCTGCAACCCGTTCAGCGCCTGGGCGATGCCGGCGAGCTGTGCCGCAGCATTGCCGCCGATCGCAGGCGACGCAGGCCCGGCCGTCAGCACCGCATTCGTCACCTCGCCTGCGAACAGCGTCCCGGCGGCACTCAGAACCGAAGCGCGGTCGCTGGGCAAGGCGGACAACATCCAGTTCAGCAGCTGCCCGTTCAGCGTTCCGCTACCGGTCTGGGACATGACGCTTCTCCCGATTATTTTCGTTTTCGAACCGAATTTGTCGCATTTATCCGTCTGATGCGCGTTTATCGGTACCGATCCGAAAACGATTCCCGGTTTTCGAACCAAACGCAATCGAAAACGAAGAAGGGCGTGTCAAAAAAGCGAACGCGGCGGCTCTCGCCGCCCGTTCGCATCCGGCCGTTTCCCCCAGATGTCGTTAGACGGAAACCGACTCCAGCCGCGCCAGACGCACCGCCGTATGCCCGCGGCTCGGACGCAGGCTCGGCATCACCAGCAGGCAATCCGCATGCGGCGTGCGGATTTCCACCCCGCCATCCCGCGCGATCAGCGTCCCCGCCTGCGCGATCACGTCGCCGCCCCGGAACGCCCGCACGAACTCGAACTGCGAGGTCCGCGCCGTCACCACCTCGGTCACGGTCGCGAACCGCGTGCGCGACGCAGGGCCGGGCAGGGGCGTCGACGCGATCATGCCCAATTGCCGCAGCAACGACAGAACCGCGATCCGCGTGGTGTCCACGGTGTCCGGATGCCAATGCGGCCCCGCCTCCACCAGACAGGCGGTCGGCAGCCCCTCCGGATCGGCGAACGGCGCGTAATCAATCAAACGCGGCCCCGACCGGTGCCCGCCATCCGCCACCACGAGGTTCGGCGTATCCAGCGACGCCGCCAGCGTGCGCCCCCGCTCCGTGCCGCCGCTCAGGATCAGCGGATCGGACGGCCACAACATCGAATGCAGATCGAGCAGGATCTCCGCCCGGTCGAACACCGGACGCAGCACCCGCGCCCGCGCCAACTCGGCATTGTCGCGGCTGCCCTCCAGGATCGCCCGGTCCCAGACCCGGTTCATGTCCTCGCTCACGAAGCGCGACGCGGTCGGATCGCCGGCATCGAACCGGTCGAACGCCGCCAGGTTCAGGAACCCGAACGTCAGCGCGCCCCGCAGCGGCCTCAAACCGTCCCGCAGCAACGCATCCAGTACGATCGCCCCTGCGATCTCGTTGCCATGCATCAGCGCCGTCACCACCACGTCCGGCCCCGGCTCCACCGCCTCGAACCGCATGATCCCCGGCAGACCGGTATTGCCCGCCCGCCAGGGCGACAGATCCGGCGGCTGCAAATGCACGTCGAAATGCGGCAACGGACGGTGGCCGCCACCCAGCCTCGGCAGGAACGTCGGATCGAGCGGCCGATCGTTCATGCGCCCGCGCCCGATCCCCGCATCACGCAGGCTCACCCTCGGCCAGACTTCGCGCGAGCTGACGCACGAACCGGTCGCACGCATCGAGCTGTTCCAGAGCGATCCACTCGTCCGGCTTGTGCGCCTGGGCGATATCCCCCGGCCCGCACACGATGGACGCGATCCCCGCATCCTGGAAAATCCCCGCCTCGGTGCCGTACGACACCTTGCCCTCGTCGTTCGCCCCGCTGCAGCGCTTCACCAGCGTCACCAGAGGATGCTCCGGCGCGATCGCCAGAGGCGGCAACGTATTCAACGCCTCCAGCCGGATGAAACATTCCGGATCGACCGCCCGCATCCACCGCTCCGTCGTCTCCGCCAGATGCGCGCGCAAACGCTCCAGCTCCGCCACGGCATCGTCGCCCGGCACGGTGCGCCACTCCATCTCGAACGACGCGTGCTCGGGAATGATGTTCAGGATCGCGCCGCCCTCCACCAGACCGACATGCACGGTGGAATGGTCCGGCTCGAATCCCTCCACGCGACGCCCCTCGCGGGCGAAACGACGCGCCTCGGCAGCGATATGCCCGATCGCCTCGGAAGCGGCGTAGATCGCGTTCACGCCCCGGTCCGGCTGCGACGAATGCCCCGCACGCCCGCGAACCGTGCCCCGCACCGCCAGCCGCCCCTTATGCGCCACGATCGGCTTCATCATCGACGGTTCGCCGACCACGCAGAACGCAGGCTTCGGCCCGTTCGGCAGATCGGCCACCAGCACATGCGCGCCGTCGCAATCCACCTCCTCGTCGAACGAGATCAACAGATGCACCGGCCGCCGCAACGGCAAAGCCGCGATTTCAGGCACCGCGGCCAGACAGGACGCGACGAACCCCTTCATGTCGCACGCACCCCGCGCGACGGCCCGCCCATCCGCCACATGCAGACGGAACGGGTCGGTCCCCCAGGCCTGCCCCTCCACCGGCACGGTGTCGACATGCCCCGACAAGGCCAGACCGCCATCCACCGCCGGCCCGATCACCGCGTGCAGATTGGCCTTGGTCCCGTCCGCGTTCAGAGACCGGCGCGCGGCGATCCCATGCCCGGCCAGATAGCGCTCGATCCAGTCGATCAGAGGAAGATTCGATTTCGCGCTGGTGCTGTCGAACCCCACCAGGCTGTCCAGGATCTGCAGGGTGGTCAGGGTCGGCCCGCTTCGCATCCCGCCATCCTATACCGGACCCATCATCGGGCAATGGCATCCGCTCGCGGCACCCGATCGGCAGCTCCGCCTCGTCCGGGCTTGCCGACCGTTCCCTGCGCAGCCAGGATCGCCGTCATCACGATGCTGACAGACGCGCCCCGCCTCCACCCCCTGCATCGCGCCTGGCAGAGTCTGCCCGCGCGCTCGCGCCGTCTCTGGCTGGCGCGGGGCAGCGCATGGCTGGCCCCCAGCCCGGACCGCACCCAGCCCGAACGCTCGAACGGCATCATCGTCGGCGGCGAGATCAACCGCGCTTCCGGCCTCGGCGAATCCGCGCGGCTCATGGCGTCCGCCCTCCGCACCCTCGGCGTACCAGGCGGCGCGATCGAGGCCGGCCCCGGTATCCGCGCGGGCCGCGCCCTCCGAGACTGGCCCGATCGCTCCGCCCTGGTGCTGCACGTCAATGCCCCCGTGCTCCCGGCGGCCCTGCTGGGCCTCGGCCGCCGTGCCCTGCGCGGCCGCCGCGTGGTCGGCTTCTGGGCCTGGGAACTCCCCACCGTCCCGGATCACTGGCGCCCCGCCCTCCGGCTGGTGCACGAGGTCTGGGCCCCGTCGCGCTTCACCGCCGACGCCCTCCGCACACTCGGTCTCGACCGCGTCCGCGTCGTCCCGCACCCCGTCGCGGCGGCCCCGCCGGCGCCCTCCGCCCTCGACCGCCAGGCCTTCGGTCTCGACCCCGACGCCGTCGTGACCCTGTGCTCCTTCAGCCTCGCCTCCTCCTTCGAGCGCAAGAACCCTCTCGCCGCCATCGAGGCCCACCGCACCGCCTTCGCCGACCGCCCCGACCGCATCCTCGTGCTCAAGGCCGGTCACGGCGAACACTACCCGGACGACCTCGTCCGCCTCCGCAACGCCATCGGCGACGCCCCCAACATCCGCCTCGAAACCCGCACGCTCCCCGTCGCCGACATGCACGCGCTCACGCGCAGCTGCGACATCGTCCTCTCCCTGCACAGAAGCGAAGGCTTCGGCCTCGTCCCCGCCGAAGCCATGCTGCTCGGCAAACCCGTCATCGCCACGAACTGGTCCGCCACCACCGAATTCCTCGACGACACATGCGGCGTGCCGGTCCGCTACCGCCTGATCCCCGCACGCGATCCGCGCGGCGTGTTCGAAGCCCCCGGCGCGGTCTGGGCCGATGCCGACATCGCCGACGCCGCCCAGGCCCTCCGCACCCTCGCCGACGCGCCCGAACGTCGCGCCGCCATCGGCGACGCCGCACGACGCGCCGCAACCGCCCGCCTCGGCACGGCCGGCCTTGAAGCCGCCCTGGCCGCCATCGGCGTCCCCACTCCGGGCGCTTCCGTTTGACCGACGCACCGCCTCTGCGCGTCCTGGTCTGGCAATGGGGCCGCTTCGGCGCGGGTCCCCGCGTCGGCGCGGAACTCGCCGCCGGCCTCGACGCCCTTCCGGGCTGCGACGCGCTGCTCTCCCTCTCCACGGGCGCCGAGATCATGCGCGCGGGCCAGCCCTGGCGCGGCAGGGTCGCCCTTCCGGTCGCCACCTACAGCACGCGAATCGGCTTCGCGCTCCGCATGCTCGGCCGCGTGCTCCGCCAGTCCCAGCTCCGCCGGCGCATCGCCGCCCTCCGCCCGGACGTCGCCATCTGCGCCATGCCCGGCCCGCTCGACCTCGAAATGGCCTCCGTCCTGCGCGCCCTCCGCGTGCCGTTCCTGGTCATGGTCCACGACGCCGACCGTCACCCCGGCGACGGCTCCGCTCTGCAGATGGCCCTGCAACGCCAACTGATCCGCCGCTCGAACGGCCTCGTCGCCCTGTCCGCGCACGTCGCCGCCCGCCTCGAACAACAGAAACTGGTGCGGAACCGCCCGCTGCTCATCTCCAGCCTGCCGCCCTTCGTGTTCGGCCCGCGGCCGGCAGCACCCCTCTCGCATGGCGGCGCCCTGCGCCTGCTCTTCTTCGGCCGCCTGCTGCCCTATAAGGGCCTCGATCTGCTCGCCGACGCGCTCGAACGCGGCATGCCGCAAGGCCTCTCCGTTCGCGTCGTCGGCCAGGGCCCGGATTCTCCCGAACTCGCCCGCCTCGCCGCGATCCCCGGCGTCACCGTTGAGAATCGCTGGGTGCCGGAAGACGAGATAGGCACGCTGATCGCCTGGGCCGACGCGCTCGTGCTGCCCTACCGCGAAGCCAGCCAAAGCGGCGTCGCCGCCGCCGCGATCGCGGCGCGGCGCTGGGTGGTGTCCACGCGGGTGGGCGGGTTGGTCGAGCAGTTCCGCGACGAGCCGATGGCGGTTTTGTGCGAGCCGGAGGCTGGTCCGCTGCAGGCGACAATCGCCCAGCTTCTTCGCGAGCCTCCGGCAGTGGCTTCCGCTCCGGAAGAGCCTCACGCTGCCTGGAACCGAGCCGCCGCTGTGCTATTGGATGGGGTCAGAAAAGTCGCACCGGCGATAGCAAGTAGTGATACCTATCGTTCGATCTGAACATCTGGCTACGTGGCAGCGGGTTGCGAAAATCATCGAAACAGCTGGTCAATCGCCACAAAAACTTCGCCGGTTTCCGCAGCGTGGCGTACCTTGCGCGCTATAACGCGATCAATGGTGATACCGCGGGTAAGGCTTTCGTAGAGATCACGCCCATCCATTGCGACAAGCCGCCGGCCTCGGCCAAAACCCTGTAGACCATCCTCGGTAAAGCCGCCGAAGCTGACGAACAACCCTCGTGCCCAGAAAGCTTTCTGATCAAGCTTCGAGTGAAACGCCCCAAGTTCTGCCACACCGACCTTTCGGTTGAGCCACTTTGCCTCGACCAGATAGGTTTCGCCTGCCAGTTCGAAGCTGCCATCGATCTGCTCGCCAACAAGGCGGAAAGGATCGCGGGCGGTAAGACGGAAAGCGTCGAAGAGGTCTTTCAGGAAGCGCTCGAAATCGTATCCTCGCTGCTGTGGCGGCAAGTCTCGAATAGCCAGTAGTCGAGTCCGGAAGCGATCAAATTCGATCGTCTCGGTAACCGGCGCGGCGATGACGTTAACCGGAGTCGTCGGACCGGCGCCTTGTAGTTTAGTGATCAACGCTGCGTATTGGCCCGAAGTGCGAGGTAACGGGTCATCCTCGCCGTTGCGTCGCAAGAACTCCCTACGCTCCCACAAAACTCTGAGAGCTCGGGCGGCAGTGCCATCGTCAACTTTGCCAAGGAAGCACCGAAGTCGCTTGGCCTTGGAGCTGCCTTCGACGGCATACTCTGGCGCGTCGATATCAACGTTAAGTTCGCGGATGAAGAAGTCTGCAAAAGTTCGGTTGGAGAAGTCGAGCACATAGCCTTTCTCGCCGCCACGCAGGATTTCATCGATTAAGCTGAGGTCGACGGAGCGCAGGCTGCTCATTTCGTATTGACAGTCCCGTTGCGATAAATCCTACCAATATAGCTCTGCCAGAAGCCAGCGCGATACGCACGATGGCTATTGGGTGATCGGCCGCCCCGCCGCCTGCCGCCCCTCATACACCCGCAACCGCATCCCCAGCAGCTTCTCGATATTCCGCAGCGCCACCCGCTCCGACCCCGCGCACAGGCTGATGGCGATCCCCCGCGCCCCCGCACGCGCCGTCCGCCCCACGCGATGCACATACGTCTCCGGCACCTCCGGAATCTCGTAGTTCACCACATGCGTCAGATCGGCGATGTCGATCCCCCGCGCCGCCACATCCGTCGCCACCAGCACGGGAAACGCCCCGCGCCGGAAATCCGCCAGCACACGGTCCCGCTGTGCCTGGCTCTTGTCGCCATGGATCGCCGAGGCGCGGATGCCGGCACTGTCCAGCGCCTGCAACAACGCATCCGCGTTCTGCTTCGTCCGCACGAACACCAGCGTCCGCTCCATCCGCCCGCCGCGCAGCATGTCCACCAGCAGCGCGCGCTTCTGCCCGCCTTCGGCGAACACGATGCGATGGTCGATCCGCTCGGCGGTGGAGGAGGGCGGGGCGGTCGCGATCGTCACCGGGTTGCGCAGAAGCTGCTTGGCCAGCGCGGCGATCGGCGCCGGCATCGTGGCGGAGAACAGCAAGGTCTGCCGCTCCTCCGGCAGATGCTCGGCAATGCTCCGCACCTCGTCGATGAAGCCCAGATCGAGCATGTGGTCCGCCTCGTCCAGCACCAGGATCCCGGTCTCGTGCAGACGCAGCGTGCCGCTCCTGAGATGGTCCAGCAGACGCCCCGGCGTCGCCACTACCAGATCGATCCCGTTGCCGAGCGCCCGGTCCTGCTTGTCGCGCGGCACGCCGCCCACCAGCGTGGTCGCGCGCAGCGTGGTGCGCCGCCCGAACGTGCGCGCGGCATCGCAGATCTGCTTCGCCAGCTCCCGCGTCGGCGCCAGCACCAGCGCCTGGCACGTGCCGGGATCGGCCCGCTCGCCGCTCTCCAGCAGACGATGCAGGATCGGCAGAACGAAGCTCGCCGTCTTGCCGGTGCCGGTGCGCGCCAGCCCGATCAGGTCGCGCCCGCGCATCACCACCGGGATCGCCTCGGTCTGGATCGGCGTCGGCTGCGTCATCTCGGCGGCCTGGAGGGCCTGCAGAAGGGGTTCGGCGAGCCCCAGGGCGGCGAACGCGGTCATCGTGTGTTATCCGGCAGTGGTGGGCGTTCTTTTTTGCAAAAAAGAACCAAAAAACTCTTATCCGTTTGGAGCGGAGGACCGGGCCGGTGTGAGACCCCAGCGGATAGAAGTCTTTTTGCTTCTTTTTCTTCAGAAAAAGAAGGCTCCTCCCCCGCCGATTGACGCCACCACCCCCGCCCCCCACAAGCGCTCCCATGCGAAACACCGACGCAACGCCCGACGGCGCGATCCTCTCGGAAGGATTCGCCGGCCTCGAATCGCAAGCCTTCGGCCTGGCCGAACGCGCGGGGCTCCTGCTCGAAGCCCGCACCCTGCGCCGGCGCGGCGTGCTCTCCCGTCTCGCCCCCGCCGCATGGCCGCGCCCGCTCTCCCAGGTCGAACCGCTCGGCCCCCTGCCGGACGGGCTGCTCTTCACCCTGGGCGGGGCAGGGGCCTCGGTCGGCGCCGCACTGCGCCGCCAGACGGGCCGCAGGATCGTGCAGATCCAGAACCCGCGCATGCGTCTCGACCGGTTCGATCTGGTGGTCGCCAACACCCATGACGAGATCGACGGCCCCAACGTGCTGGTGGCCCGCACCGCGCTCCATCGCGTCACGCCCGGGAAACTCGACGCCGCCCGCGCCGAATGGACGCCCCGTCTCGCCCATCTCCGCCGCCCGTTGGTCTCTGTGCTGGTCGGCGGCTCCAACGGGCGCTTCCGTTTGGGCGAGCCAGAGGCGCAGGCCCTGGCCGACAAGCTCGCCGCGATGATGCGCACCGAAGGCGTCGGCGTGGCCGTCACCCCCTCGCGCCGCACCGCCCTCCCGGTCCGCGCCATCCTGGAACGTACGCTGCGCCCGCTCGGCGCCTTCGTCTGGGACATGGAGGGCGAGAACCCCTATCTCGGCCTGCTCGCCTGCGCCGACGCGATCGTCGTGACCGCGGACAGCGTGTCTA
Organism: Lichenicola sp. GTC18331; assembly: GCF_055386855.1. NCBI lineage: Bacteria > Pseudomonadati > Pseudomonadota > Alphaproteobacteria > Acetobacterales > Acetobacteraceae > Lichenicola > Lichenicola sp. GTC18331. The sequence goes on from NZ_AP045015.1 coordinate 3,408,474, forward strand.
TGGTCTCCGAAGCCGCGGCCACCACGGTGCCGGTGATGGTGGAACGACTGCCCGGCCGCTCACGTCGGATCGGCCTGTTTCTGCAGGCGCTGATTGACGCCGGACGGATTCGGTTTTTCAACGGCGGAATAGAAGGCCGCGATGCGTTCCCGCTGGACGATACGGGGCCGGTCGCGGCCGAATTGTGCCGCCGGCTGGGCCTGCCGGAACCGTCAGCACCGCGACAGCAGGCCCCGGTTGGGAACCCGTTCTGATGCTCGATATCCAGACCTACGACGCAAGGCAGGGCGGCAACGCTCTCTACAAGGCCCTGGCGCACCCGCTGGCGGCGGAAGCGATCGCCACCCTCGGCGGCCGTCTGCGGCAACAGGGCACCCTCGCCGTGTTCGACCCGGACGGCGTCGCGGCGATGCTGTTCGCGCTCCACCCCGACCTGCCGCCGATCGCCGAATTCTATGTCCAGGACGTCGCCCTGGTCGGCCGCGAGATCCTCGGCACGGTCGTCAGACCCGTCACCGATCTCGGCCAGAGCGCGGCCGCCACCCTGCTGGTCGCAACCTTCGACGCCGGACGAGTGCTGGCCCGCATCGCCCATCTGCTGCCGTCCGGCATGCAGGTGGCGAGCCTGGACGACGCACGCCTCCCCGCCGAGATGCTCACCAGCAGCCGCGCCTATCTCGACCGGCTGAACTTCGCCACCAACTACGCTTTCTTCCGTGACGAGGACGGGTTCGGCACCCGTCTGGTCACCGCCAACTACTGGGCGTCCTACGGCGCCAAACAGGTCCGGCTCTGGCTGCGGCTGTTCGACGCCAAGGGTCACCCGCTCGCCACCTGGGAAGAAACCCTCCCCAAGGGTGCGGGCGGCGTGTCCATCGACAGCGGCCAGATCCGCAAGCGCTTCGAACTGCCCGCCTTCACCGGCCAGCTTTTCATCCACGCCATCGGCGTCGCCGGCCACGACGTGGTGAAATACGCGCTCGACACCTTCGAAAGCGACGCCGACAGTCTGTCCGTCACCCACGACGCCAATGCCTGGCCGTCCGACCGCTACGCCAACCTCCCGGCCCCGCGCGAGGACGAACATGTGGTGCTCTGGGTGCAGAACAGCCACGCCACCGCGATTCCCCCCGGCGCCATCACCCTGGACCGCATGGGCCGCGAACAACCGGTCGCGCTCGATGTCGCGGTCCCGCCCTACGCTACCCTGGCGCTGGATGTCGAAACCCTGCTGCCCGGCCTGCGCTGGCCGGCCCAGATCGAGCTGCGCGCAGGCCGCCACATGGTCCGCCCGCGCTACGAGATCACGCGCGGCGAGCGCCGGCGCATCGCCCACCTCAACGTCGAGCGCGCCGATCTCCGCCCCGATCCCGGCATCCCGGCCCTGCCGCCTTCGCTGGGACGCGGCTATCTGCTGCCGTTTCCGGTGCTGGATCCGGAGCGCTTCCGCACCATCGTCCAGCCGACCCCGATGGCCGAGCGCCAGGAGACCCTGCCGCTCCGCCTCGACCTGTTCGACGCCGCCGGCAACAAGGCAGGCGAACGCTTCCTCGGCTGCCTGCCGCGCGACCACGATCTGGCGCTCGACCTCGGCGAACTCGGCGTGCCGGAAGGCCATGCCGAGCTGGTCTACGATTTCCGTGACGGCGGTTCGGCCGATGGCTGGCTGCACGCTCTGGTGCGCTACGAGGACCGCGACAGCGGCCACGTCGCCGAAACCTCGTTCGGCGCGCATATCTTCAACACCGCCATGTGCTACCGCGACGAGCCGCAATCCTATGCCGGCCCGCCGCCCGGCCTGTCGACCCGCCTGTTCCTGCGCCTGGGCGACGAGCGTCGCCGCTCCTTCGCGGCCCTGATGTATCCCGCCTCCGCCCCATGGCACGCGCAGTCCCAGACCATGCTGCTGCTGCATGACGGCCGTGGCGAGATCCTGGCCGAACGCCCGGTGAAGATCGCCTGCTGCGGCTCCAGACTGGTCTGGCCGCACGAGATCTTCGGCGAGGCCCTGCTGCATCAGGCCGGCCCGCGCGGCTACGTGCTGATCCGCGACGTCACCTGCCGTCTGTTCGGCTATCACGGCCTGATGGATTCCGAGGGCCACTTCTCCCTCGACCACATGTTCGGCTTCTGACCCTGCGACGCGGCGCCGGCTCCCGCCGGCCGCGCTCGCGTCATCCAGCCATCACGGCGATCGAGCGGGTGGGTCGGTATCCGACCTGCCGGCGGGATTTCCGCGTGCCGTGATCCGCTGGCGCGACCAGCGGCGGTTTCAGCCGCGGCAGACGGGCAAGGTCCCGACGATCGTTCATGCCCTTGCCGACGAGGCGGGAGAAAATCCTGCCATTCGGCGAACGGGCGGGCATCTTAAATGACAGCGTGAAACTTAATCCGCGACGGCGGGCGGTCGCGCCTGCTCGATTAAATTGCATGGTGATATTTAATCGGCTCGGAGCGCCGGATCCGCGACGCGATCGAACACCGCACCTTGCGACCAGCCGACCCGATTTTCAGCTTTTGGGGGGAAACCAGGGATGGTGGGCGCGACAGGGATTGAACCTGTGACCCCCGCCGTGTGAAGGCGATGCTCTACCGCTGAGCTACGCGCCCATCCGCTGGTGTGGGGCGGGTTCTATGGGATTCGAGGGCGGGGGGCAAGCCCCCTCGTGGCGGTTCGGCGTTTATCCGTGTCCGCGGATCGCCTGGGCGAGTTCGGTGGCGCGGTTGTCGGTCAGTGAGGACAGGAAGTCGTTGATCCGGCGGTAACTTTCCTCGAGACCGGTGCTCTGCGACGGCGCCAGCTCGCCCATCAGGCCGAGAACGCGCGAAGCGCGATAGGAGAGCGGATGCGCCGAATCGGCCGCCACCAGCTCCCGCGCGGCATTGGAGCAGGCATCCAGCAGCGTATCGACGGCGGCATAGGCGCCGATCTCGATCTCCATCTTGCGCGTGTGGGTGAAGATGCGCTCCCGGGCCAGGTTCTTGGCGGCGTGGATGCCGGCCGCGACCGGCTTGCTGCCGCTCTCGACCAGGGTGGAGGTGAAGCGGCCTTCCAGGATCGCCTGTTCGTGGGCGAAGAAGGCGCGCGCGCAATCCTCGATCAGCACGTCGACCGCCTTGCCGCGCAGCCAGCGGATACGCTGCCGGTCGGTGCGGCCGATCCGGTGCAGGTCGTACTGGGCGCGCGTGGCCGCGGGCATGACGGAAAGAAGCAGCTGCTCGACCTCGGAAGGGACGAGCAGGTTCATCTCGATGCCGTCCTCGATGTCGATGATGGCGTAGCAGATGTCGTCCGCAGCCTCGACCAGATAGGCGAGCGGGTGTCGGCAGAACACACCCGGTTCGATCTCGATCAGCCCCATGGAGGTGGCGATGGTGCGGAACGGTGCGGCTTCGGAGGCGAAATAGCTGAATTTGCCCGGCTTGTAGCGGGGCGCGTGCAGGGCGGACCAGGGGTATTTGATGAAGGAGCCGAGCGTCGCGTAGGTGAGACGCAGGCCGACGCTGTCGACGAGGCTGGTCAGCAGGCGGAAGCCTTGCGCGTTGCCCTCGAAGGTCAGGAGATCCTGCACGGCGGCCGGCTGCATGCCGTCGAAGACCCCGGGGTCGCGCTTGGCGTACCAGTCACGGATGGCGAACTCGCCGGCATGGCCGAACGGCGGGTTGCCGATATCGTGCGCGAGGCAGGCGGCCTGGACGATGGCGGCGACGTCTGCGGCGACCACGCCGTCGGGCAGCAGGCCGCGCTCGTGCAGATGCTTGCCGGTGAGTTCGCCGAGCGAGCGGCCGACGCAGGAGACTTCGAGGCTATGGGTAAGGCGGTTATGCACCCGGTCGTTCTGCGGCAGCGGATGGACCTGGGTCTTGCGGCCGAGCTTGCGGAACGGCTCGGAGAAGATCAGCCGGTCGTGGTCCTTCTGGAATTCGGAGCGGGCGGTCTCGGTGCGGCTCGTGGTCTTGCGATCGTCGCCGAGTCGGGTGTCGTCGAGCAGCCTGGTCCAGCACATCATGGCGGGGTCAGCTTTCGATGGTGGTCGTTTGGAGGAAGCGGACGCCGAGGGATGCGAGTCGCGCCCGGGCGGCTTCGGCGGTGCCGCCGCCGCCGGGAAGCGGCAGGGCGATGGCGCGCGTGGCGTCCTCGATGACGATCGTCTCGAAACCGGCGGCGATCGCGTCCTCGGCCGACCATGCGACGCAGAAATCGGCGGCGAGGCCGCACAGGAACAGCCGTTCGACGCCGCGCGCGCGCAGCCACCCGGCGAGGCCGGTGGAGCAGCGATGGTCGTTCTCCCGGAAGGCGGAATAGCTGTCGATGCCGGGATGGAAGCCCTTGCGGATGATCAGCGAGATCCGGGCCTGATCGAGCGCCGGATGGAGGGCGGCGCCGTCGCTGTTCTGGATGGCGTGGTCCGGCCAGAGGATCTGCGGACCGTAGGGCATCTTGATCGTGTCGCCGGGGACGCGGCCCCGATGGGCGCTGGCGAACGAACCATGGCCCTCGGGGTGCCAATCCTGGGTGGCGAAGGCGGCGGGGAAGTGTGGCAGCAGCCGGTTGATCACCGGCACCACCGCATCGCCGTCCGGGACCGGGAGTTCGCCGCCCGGCATGAAGGTCGGCTGCACATCGACGACGCCAAGCATGTCGGTGGCAGGATCGATCCTCATGCGGGCGGCGATTCGCTCAGGCGGCCGGCGTGGCCGAAAGGGCGCCGGCCAGCGCGTCGGCGACGCGACGGGCGAAGGCGGCCGGATCGGCCGGGGCCTCGCCGTCCTGCACCCGGGCGAGGTCGAGCAGGGTGAGTGCCGCGTCCTTGATCGGCTGGCCGGATGCGAGCTGCGCCGACAGGGCGCGGATCAGCGGGTGGCGCGGGTTGATCTCCAGGAACGGCGCGCCGCCCGGCATGCGCTGGCCCGTGCGGCGCATCAGACGCTGCATCTGCAGATCCGGGCCGGACTGCGACGCGGCCAGGACCACGGCGCTGCCGACCAGACGGTCGGTGGTGCGGGCCTCGGCGATGGCGTCGCCGAGGGCGTCCTTGATAGCCGGCAGCAGGGCTTCGACGTCGGCGGCTTCGCCCGTCGGTTCGTCGGTGAGCGGGATCGCGGACAGGTCGGCGAGGCCCTGGGTGACGCTGCGGATCGGCTTGTCGTCGAAGCGGTCCAGACGTTCCGGCCAGAACGCATCGACCTGATCGGACAGCAGCAGCACCTCGATACCGCGCGCCTGGAAGCCTTCGAGCTGCGGGCTGCCGGCGAGGGCGTCGTGATTGTCGCCAACCAGATAATAGATCGCTTCCTGCGCGGGCTTCATGCGGCCGACATAATCGGCGAGCGAAACCAGGCCCTCCTCGGTGGAGGAGCGGAAACGGGACAGGGCGGCGACCTCGTTGCGGTGGTCGTGGTCTTCCCAGATGCCTTCTTTCAGCACCGCACCGAAATTCTCCCAGAACGCGGCGTAGGTCTCGGCGTCCTTGCTCTTGGCGCGCAGTTCGCTGATGACGCGGTTGGTGACGGCCTTGCGGATGCGGGCCAGCACCGGCGTCGCCTGGAGCATCTCGCGCGACACGTTGAGCGGCAGATCCTCGGTGTCGACGACGCCTTGCACGAAGCGGAGCCAGGGCGGCAGCAGAGCGGCTTCGTCGGTGATGAACATGCGGCGGACATGCAGGCGCACGCGGCTTTCGCGAGTGGATTCCACCGGCTCGAACGGGCGCATGCCGGGCACGAACAGCAGGGCGGTGAATTCGATCGTGCCTTCGGCGTGCCAGTGCAGCGTCGCCCAGGGCTTGTCGAACATGTGGCCGAGATGCTGGTAGAACTCGGCGTATTGTTCTTCGGTGATCTCGCTCTTGGGCTTGCGCCAGAGCGCCGTGCCCTCGTTGGCGGCGACGTCGCTGCCGTCACGGACGATGGTGATCGGCCATGTGATGTGGTCGGCCCATTTGCGGACGATGGTTTCCAGACGATAGGGCTCGAGGAACTCGTCCGCGTCCGTCTTCACGTGCAGCACGATGTCGGTGCCGGGCAGGTCGCGCTCGGCCGGGGCGAGGGTGTAGGAGCCCTGTCCCTCGGACGACCAGCGCCAGGCCTGCTCTTCGCCGACGCGACGGGAAGTGACCTCGACGCGGTCGGCTATCATGAAGGCGGCATAGAAGCCGACGCCGAACTGGCCGATCAGGCTCGGGCGTTCTTCCGGCTTGGCATTCTCGAGCTTCGCCATGTCCTGACCGAAGGCGCGGGTGCCGGAGCGGGCGATGGTGCCGAGATTGCGGGCCAGCTCCTCGCGGCTCATGCCGATGCCGTCGTCGGAGATGGTGAGCAGGCGCGCATCCTTGTCGGGATGGATGCGGATCTTGGCGCCGTCCGGTAGCGCCTTGGCGGAATCGGTCAGGGCCTCGAAACGTCGGCGATCGGACGCGTCGGCGGCGTTGGCGACCAGCTCGCGCAGGAAGATTTCGCGTTCGGAGTAAAGGGCGTGGACCACCAGATCGAGCAGCCGGCCGACTTCGGCGCCGAATTCGTGGCGCTCCTCTCCCGGCCGGACCTGATCCTGTGTGGGGGCGTGATCGCTCATGGTCGCAACATCTCCTGATGGCGTCGCCGGCATCGCGGCGTGGTTGCCTGTCACAAAGGCGAACCGACCCCAACCGTCAAGATGGGGGCATGCGCATGGAGGCGAGAGCGACCGGTCTGGCGCGATAGGCGGCGAGGCTGCCGGGAACGATGCCCATTCCGCCGGCGCCCGGCACCGTGATGGGACCGTTGCGGATGACGCGCCCGTAGCCGCCGAGCGGACGTCCCCCGAACGGCATGCTCGCCGCAGCCGATTGAGAGGAGGGCGCGGCTGCGGCGAAGGCCATGCCCGCTTGGGCGGCCGGATGGGGGCGTGGCGGCTTCGGTGCTCTGGGTTCGCCTGCCGAATCTTCGGGTTCGGCCCAGACTTCGAGCACCTTGCGCTGGTAGTCGCTGCCGAGATTGGGGGTCTGCGAATGGTAGGCCGCCGCCGCGTGCGGCCAGCTTCCGGTCTGATGGAACAGATCGGTGAGGAAGGAAGCGGCGAACAGGGCGTTGGTGCCGGGGTCGAAGGCGAGTTCGAGCGTGGCGAAGGCGTCCGGGTGGAACATCAGGTTGATCTGGGTGCAGCCGACGTCGATCGAGCGGATGCCCGCGGCCTGGAAGGCGCGGGCCGCGGCGACCGCCTCCTGCTTGGTGTCGTAGTAATGGCCGACGCCTTCGGCGTTGATGGTCCAGGGCCAGGCGTGAACGACACCGTCGCTGGGATCGGCACGGCCGCTTTCCACCTTGGCGATGGCGCCGAGAAGCTGGTCCGGCACGAAGGTGGTACGCTCGGTGCGGCTGGTCGCAGCCTGACACAGGGCGAAATCGCCGGGATTCGGCGTGGCCGCGGCCCGGTTCGGCCCGGCGAGCACGATGCAAAGGAGGATGGCCGACAGGGCCGACACGAGCCGGGACATGGAGAAGGAGCATAGCGGGCGATGGTTAACGAACCGCGAACGTGCGTGCGCGGGCCGGAGGGAGTCGTTCCGGCCTGGAATGTTTTGTGCGGCGCAAAAAACTTGTTGACCGGAACGCGCCGTCGCCCTATATGTGTCTTCAGCGGCGCTGCTTTGGCGCGCTGCTTCTTGGACGTTTCCTCCCTAAACTTGGCGGTGCTTCTGCACCGCCTTTTTTTTGCCCGAATGCCTGGATCAGGCGGTCGGGAGGGATCGGGCGGTATCGCCCAGGGTCCGCAGCAGCCCGTTCAGGGTATGCCGCACCGCGTCGAAGCCATGGCGTTTCCTGTAGGTCTGCTGATCCAGATAGAGCCGGCGGGAAATCTCGATCTGAAGTGCATGACGGTTGCGGCGCGGGCGCCCGTAGAAGCGGGTGACGTAGCCGCCGGCATAGGGATCGTTGCGCCGGACGCTGTAGCCGTTCCGTTCCAGGAACTGATGCGCGGCACGGGTGAGGAACGGGTGGCAGGCGCTGCCGTGCGCGTCGCCCAGCACGAAATCGGGTTCGTGCCGATTGAGCGAGTCCTCGGCCGGCATGGAATGGCAATCGATCAGCACCGCGCGTCCGAAACGATCCTCCGTTCGCCGGATCAGCGCGGCCAGCTCGGCGTGATAGGGCTCCCAGCAGGTGCGGATGCGGTGTTCGGCGTCGGCGAAGCGGAGCTTGTCGTTGTAGATCGGCTGACCGGAGGCGACCTGCCGCGCGATGGTGCCGAAGCCGGCTCCGACGCGGGCGGTGCGCGTGTTGCACCAATCCGGCAGCGTATCGGCGAACATGGTGGGGTCGAGTTCCCATTGTTCGCGGTTCACGTCGCAGAAGGCGCGTGGGAAATCGGCCAGCAGCAGGGGAAAGCCGTTGGCCGTGGTGCCTGCGAGCAGCTCGTCCACGAGACAATCCTCGCTGCGCCGGAGCGTATGGGCGTCGAGGCGGGAGGCGGCCAGGAAGTCGCTGGAATAGAGCCGCCCGGAATGTGGCGAGGCGACGACCAGCGGGACGGTCTGGGTCTCGGGCTGGACGACGCGGAATTGCAGTTCCGACAGGGCGGGTTCGGAAGGCTGCAGAAGGGCGGTCATGCCGCCATTCTCGTTCCGGCGCACGATCCTGTCACGTCATTCGTCCGTCATGAGAAAGAAACGGGACGGGCGGGCTTGCATGGGCGCGGAGAGGGGGCTAAGAAGCGCGCCGACGGATGGGCGCGTAGCTCAGCGGTAGTAGCACTACCTTGACATGGTAGGGGTCACAGGTTCAATCCCTGTCGCGCCCACCATCCGTTTCTCCCTACTCTTGTTGCATGGTCGGTCAGGCTTTGTCTGAGGCCATTTCGCCGGACGGAAGCGGACGGCTGGCATCCAGTGCGGCTTGCAGGATGTAGGCGGCGGCGAGTTTGTCGACCACCTCGCTGCGGCGTTTGCGCGTCATGTCCAGGTCGCTGATGAGCATGCGGTTCACCGCGCTCGACGAAAGGCGTTCGTCCCAAAGGGCGGCGGGCAGGCCGGTGTGGTCGGACAGATTGCGGAGCCAGTCCTTGGCCGCCTGTGCGGCCGGGCCGAGCGAACCGTCCAGCGAGAGGGGGAGGCCGGCGACGAGGCCGCCGGCATTCTCCTTGCGCGCGATGGCGGCGATCTCCTTCGCATTGGCGGCGAACTTGCCGCGTGGCAGGGCGGCATAGGAGGAGGCCAGCAGCAGCGACACGTCGGACAAAGCAAGGCCGATGGTGCGTGTGCCGAGATCGATGCCGAGCAGCCGCGAGTCTCGGGGCAGGGCGGCGCGCAGTTGCTGCATGTTGAACAGGGGCATGGGCAAGGTTTATGGTCCGCCTGCATTCGGGCGACCAGGGGGCGACCGGTTCGGAGCCGCGCGATCGCGCCGTGTTTCCGCCGCCACCCGCGCACCGCGTGCACCCAGCAACAAAACGGGGACTCCGATTGATGTCGCTAGATGCCGCGACCATACGACGTATCGCGAGACTGGCGCGGCTGGGCGTCGGCGAGGCCGAGATCGAACGGCTGCAAACCGAGCTCGGGCACATCATCGGCTGGGTGGAGCAGCTCGGCGAGCTGGATCTGGACGGCGTGGAGCCGATCGCCGGCGTCGGCCATGCCGCTCTGCGCCTGCGCGCCGACGAGGTGACCGACGGCGATCGCGTGGATGCGGTGCTGTCCAATGCGCCGGGGCGTGCCGGTCCGTTCTATGCCGTGCCGAAGGTGGTCGAGTGATGTCAGAAACGATGGAACTGTGCGGGCAGAGCCTGGCCGCGGCGCTGGATGGCCTGGAGGCGGGCCGTTTCTCGTCGGTGGAGCTGACGCGGGCGCATCTGGACGCGGTGGATGCGCTGAATCCGACCTTGAACGCCTACATCACCGTGACGGCCGAGCAGGCGATGGCGCAGGCGGCCGAGGCCGATGCGGCGCGCGCGCGTGGCGAGGCGGGTCCGCTTTGCGGCGCGCCGGTGGCGATCAAGGATCTGTTCTGCACCGAGGGTGTGCGGACCACGGCGGCGAGCCGGATCCTGTCCAACTTCGTGCCGCCCTATGAGAGCACGGTGACGGCGCAGATGAAGCGCGACGGTGCCGTGTCTCTGGGCAAGACCAACCTGGACGAGTTCGCGATGGGTTCGTCCAACATGACCTCGGCGTTCGGCGCGGTGCAGAACCCGTGGCGTCGTCGCGGCGACGATGCGCCGTTGGTGCCGGGCGGGTCGTCGGGCGGGTCGGCATCGGCGGTGGCGGCGCGGATCGCGCTGGGGGCGACTGGGACGGATACCGGCGGTTCGATCCGCCAGCCGGCCTCGTTCTGCGGCATCGCCGGCATCAAGCCGACCTACGGGCGCTGTTCGCGCTGGGGCACGGTGGCGTTCGCGAGCTCGCTGGACCAGGCCGGGCCGATGGCGCGGACCGTGGAGGATTGCGCGATCCTGCTGCGGTCGATGGCCGGGTTCGATCCGAAGGACAGCACCAGCGTCGATGTGGCGGTGCCGGATTACCGTGCCGCCGTGGGGCGGAGCGTGAAGGGCATGCGGATCGGCATTCCGGCCGAATATCGCGCGCCGGGCATGCCGGAGGAGATCGAGCGCTGGTGGCAGCAGGGGATCGACTGGCTGCGCGACGCGGGCTGCGAGATCGTCGACGTGTCCTTGCCGCACACGAAGCATGGGCTGGCGACGTACTATATAGTAGCGCCTGCGGAATGTTCCTCGAACCTGGCGCGCTATGACGGCGTGCGGTTCGGCGAGCGGGTGGAGGCGGACAGCCTGGATGCGCTCTACGAGCGTTCGCGTGCGGCTGGGTTCGGCGACGAGGTGAAGCGCCGCATCCTGATCGGCACCTACGTGCTGTCGTCCGGCTATTACGATGCGTACTACCTGAAGGCGCAGAAGGTGCGGAGCCTGATCCTGCGCGACTTCACCGAGGCGTTCGGGCGTGTGGATGCGCTGCTGACGCCGACCGCGCCGTCGGCGGCGTTCGGGCTGGGCGAGAAGATGAGCGATCCGGTGACCATGTATCTGAACGATATCTTCACCGTTCCGGCGAGCATGGCCGGTGTGCCGGGCATGTCGGTGCCTGTGGGGCTCGATTCGACCGGTCTGCCGCTGGGGCTGCAGCTGATCGGACGTCCGTTCGACGAGGAAACCTTGTTCGCACTGGGATCGGCGCTGGAACAGGCGGCGGGGTTCGATCACCTGCCGGCCCTGCGTGCGGGAGCGGTGGCATGAGCTACGTGATCGAGGGCAGCACCGGTCCGTGGGAGCTGGTGATCGGGCTTGAGGTGCATGCCCAGGTGGTGAGCCGTGCGAAGCTGTTCTCTGGCGCCTCGGCGACGTTCGGCGGCGAGCCGAACAGCCATGTGAGCCTCGTGGATGCGGCGTTTCCGGGCATGCTGCCGGTGATCAATGCTGAATGCGTGGCGCAGGCGGTGCGGACCGGGCTGGGTCTGGATGCGCGGATCAACCTGGTGAGCCGGTTCGACCGGAAGAATTATTTCTACGCGGATCTGCCGGCCGGGTATCAGATCAGCCAGTTCACGCATCCGATCGTCGGCAGCGGCAAGATCGACATCGAGCTGGCCGACGGGACGCGTCGGGAGATCGGCGTGACGCGTCTGCATCTGGAGCAGGATGCGGGCAAGTCGGTGCACGACCAGGATCCGACGCGGTCGTTCATCGACCTGAACCGGGCCGGCGTGGCGCTGATGGAGATCGTGAGCGAGCCGGACATGCGCAGCCCGGAAGAGGCGGGTGCGTATGTGCGCAAGCTGCGCATGATCATGCGTTATCTGGGCACCTGCGACGGCAACATGGAAGAAGGATCGCTGCGTGCGGACGTGAACGTGTCTGTTCGCAAGGCAGGCGAGCCGTTCCGGACGCGGTGCGAGATCAAGAACGTGAACTCGATTCGCTTCGTGATGCAGGCGATCGAGGTGGAAGCACGCCGGCAGGTGGAGATCTGGGAAAGCGGCGGCGTCGTGGACCAGGAGACGCGGCTGTTCGATCCGCATCGTGGCGAGACCCGGTCGATGCGGTCGAAGGAGGATGCGCACGATTATCGCTATTTCCCCGATCCGGATCTGCTGCCGCTGGTGCTGGAGCAGGGCTGGGTCGATTCGCTGCGGGAGAAGCTGCCGGAATTGCCGGATGCGAAGCGGGCGCGATTCGTGTCGGAATACGGCATCCCGGATTACGATTCGTCGGTGCTGGTGGCCGAGCAGGCGACGGCCGATTTCTACGAGACGGTGGCGCGTGGGCGTGACGGGCGTTTGGCGTCGAACTGGGTGGTGGGCGAGTTGTTCGCGGCGCTGAACCGGACGGGCAAGACGATCGGCACCAGCCCGGTGACGGCGAAGGCTTTGGGCGGGCTGCTGGACCTGATCAAGGACGGGACCATCAACGGGCGCATCGCGAAGGACGTGTTCGAGGTGATGGTGGAGACCGGCGAGGCGGCCGACGCGATCGTCGAGCGCAAGGGGCTGCGCCAGGTGGTGGATACCGGAGCGATCGACACAGCGATCGAATCGGTGCTGGCGGCGAATGCGGACAAGCTGGCGGAATATCGTTCCGGCAAGGACAAGCTGTTCGTGTTTTTCGTTGGGCAGACGATGAAGGCGATGAAGGGGAAGGGGAATCCGGCCCTGATCAACGAGCGCTTGGCGCATCTTCTGAAGGCTGATTGACGGGGTGCGGTGCAGGCCGTAAGAACGGCCTGCAAACGCCGTGTGATGAGCACGCTCTTCGGCGGAGGGGTGGCCGAGTGGCTGAAGGCGGCGGTTTGCTAAACCGTTGTACGGGGTCAACCCGTACCGTGGGTTCGAATCCCATCCCCTCCGCCAAAGCTTTTCTTTTCAGATGCAGGTTCGCTGCCGCTGGTGCCGCCATGGTGCTGGTGTTGAGCATGCCGCGCGATGCGCGGTCGGCGGATGTCGACCGGACGCAGCTGAACCATATCCTCGCGGTGTTACGGACTGTGCCAGGCGAGGCCAGTGCCGCTTGCCTTTCAAGCATGCGGGATGTGCACAGGCTGGAGCGCGGAGCCGATCCGTCGCCGCAGGATCTCGAATTCTCCTATCAGAATGCTTCGCAGCTTTGTGGGGCGGATGCCGAGCGCGCCTGTCATGAAGACGCGGCGCGCGTCGATCGCGAGGCCTGCCGGGTGCTGGACGCGCCTCGCTGACCGTCTGAGGTGCGCCGCGCGCCTTGTCAGGCCAGCTGCGTGGTGATCAGTGCTGTTGCTCGCGGGGCGTCATTGGTCAAAGGCGATGGTTCAAAGAGATAAACCGTGCCTGCTGGCGACGGCGGAGCATGCGCGGGCCGGTCCGTCTTGATCGGAGACCGTTCCGGTCGGGGTGTCCTGGCATTGGGGCGTGGAACCTTGCGCCCTCGCCGTCCAGGGCTGAGCACTCCTTTCTCAGTACCGATGCGCATCTATAGTACGGACGCTGCTGCGACGACTCTGCGCGCTGTGAAGATGGGTCACGAAGACTCTGCTTGAGGCTGTCCCAACCTGTAAAAACGTAAAAATGGCGTTATTCGGAGCGAAAGTTTTCTTGTACTGTCCCTAACACTTTGTTAGTTTGTGCCGGTCATCAGTTGCATGGATCAGCCGGTATGCCTCGTCCCCTGCCTTGGACTCCCGCTCAGGATGCTCGTCTCACGGCCCTGCTGCATCAACATGGTTCCACGCTGAGGAAGGCCGCTCAGCAGATGGGCGTGAGCCGCAGCTTCGCGCAGCGGCGTGCAAAGTTTCTCGATGCACAAAGCGTCCGTTCTGTTTGCACGCGCGATCGCGAGGATGCCGGAGCGGCGCCGCTGCCGGCCGGGCATCCGATCACCTGGACGGCCATCGCGTTCCTGGACCAGGGCAATTTCTCGGGCGGCAGTGCGATGCGCATGTAGCTTCTCGGTCTCGCGCGTCGTCGATTACCCAGAACCTTTCAGGCTCGTTTTATTGGGTCGGTAAGGTGGAGTTCAAGCAATGATACAGGCTTATTCTTCGGCAGGCACGGAGTATCCGCCTGCAGTTCCGGCCGGCCTGCTACCGGACCGTGCGCCGGCGCAGCGTTTGCGCAAAGGGCAGGTCCTGCGTGTACAGGACGATGTCCAGCGTGTGGTTGGCGGCCTCGTCACGTTGAACAAGGCCGGTGACGTCACGCAAGATCAGGTGAATGCGGCTGAACGCTGGTACCGTGATTATGTGATGGGTGTGATCGGCGCGCGTGATCCGGAGCGGAAGAGTTCCGGGAAAGCGCCGGACATCCACGCCGCAATGTTGTCCCGCACCCATGCGATCGGACGTTGCAAATTCGTTCGGGAATCTCTTGGTCTGTGCGGGGAAGTTCGATTGAAGCTTCTTCTGGTGGACGAGCTTTCGTTTTCGGCGATCGCGTCGGAGTTGCTGCCCGGCGACGTGAACGGGCGCAAGAAGATCGCGGCGCAGATGGTGTTCCTGCTCGAGCAGCTGAACGAGATCTATGCTCGTTTCGACAAGAAGCGGACTGCGCCAGCGCCAAACTGACAAGGCATCATCACAGGAAGATTGGGACGGGCGGTTCGCGACATGCGAGCCGCCCGTTTTCGTTCCGGTACAAAAATGTTTAAGATAACGCTAAAATAACGATTGACGCTGGACCCGGATTGATCTATACATTTCTCATACTCGAATAGTTGCGACCGCCGGTTAACCCCGGCGGTTTTTTTTGTGGCTTTTGCGATAGGTGGTCGCGATGTTTTCCAATGGGATCGGAATCGTATCTGGGGATGTCGTCGCCTGCGGCGCGGCGGTCTACGTCGTGCAATCCATGGCGGACACGGAAGTCACGCTGTTGAAGCTGGAAAGCAAACAAGCGACGCGCCATCGCGCCGATGTGGTGCCGGAGCACTGGTCGGATCTGGCGGAAAGCGGTTTGCCTGCCCAGGATGTCGTGATCCGGTGTGTCCCGATCAGGCGTCGCGGTTCTGCCAATCTGACCAAGCTCGGTGCGCTGCCGGACACCTTGCGTAACCGGATCCACACCGCTTTGAAGCGGGAGGAGGTGGTGCGGCGGTTCGAGGACAGCCCGCCTGTTCAGAGCAATCTCCTCGCCTCGACGGCCTCGTACGGACGTCGTGTCGGCGCGGTTCGGTACAACTGAACGGCGTTGCCGCGGAAGGGTCTTCAGGCCGATCCGCCCCCGTGCCGAACGGTGCTGTACCGTCTTTGGCGACGGAACGTTTTTTGGCTTCGCTCGCCGAGAGCGGAAACCTGTTTCTGGCATGCCATGCGGCGAACATGACGCGACGTCAGGTCACGCATCTGCAGCGTACGGATGCCGAATTCGCCGCTTCCTATGACGAGGCGATGGACGAGGCCGCGGACCGCATCGAGGCGGAAGCCTGGCGACGCGGCCTTGAGGGTGTCTCCGAGCCTTTGATCAAGAACGGTCAGATCGTCCGCGATGCGAATGATCAGCCGGTGATGACGCGGCGCTACAGCGATCCTCTGCTGGTGCTGCTGCTGAAGGGCTCGAAGCCGAACAAGTATCACACGAGGGCCGGCTTTTCGCCCACAGGGGTGATGCCGTCCGTAACCGAGGAGATCGCATCTGACGACGATCCGCCGCGGCTCTGAGAGGCGGGGGCAGAACACGAGAAAGGCGCTGACGCCGGCGCAATGGACGATCTACGAAGCGGGGTGGGACGAGAAAGCGCGATTCCGCGTCGCCGTATGCGGTCGTCGCTTCGGCAAGGCTCTCTGCCTCGATACGAAGCTTCCGTCTCCGGATGGCTGGACCACGATGGGTGCCATCGCCGTCGGGGATCGTCTGTTCGACGAGACCGGCGCCGTCTGTCGGGTGACGTTCGCGACCGATGTGATGCACGAGCGTCCCTGCAACGCGGTGATGTTCGGCGACGGCAGCATGGTGGTGGCGGATGACGACCATCTCTGGTCGGTCCGCGTCGATGGCGGCGTGGCGCAGCTTCGCCGGACGATAGAATTGCGTGTGTTCCTGGCCCTGGGGAATGCAATCGCGATCCCGGCCGTGCCGGCGTTGCGGTTTGCGGGCGGGAACGGCCGCCAGTCCGACCGGTCGCGGCTCTGGTGGCTGGCGATGCGCTTCGGGGGCGGAAACGCCGCGAGCGGTTTCGTGTCCGGCGGCGAGCGGGTCTTCTCGCTGGCTCGACGCGTTTGCGCGCGGCTGGGCCTAGTGACCCGTTTGTCGTGCGGGCGGTTGCATTGGGACGAGGCGGAAGCGGAGCAACTGCACCGGATCCGGCGCATCGAGCCGATCGCGAGCCGCCCCGTGCGGTGCATCGCCGTGGACAGTCCCACACGTCTGTTCCTGTGCGCCGAGAGCTGCATTCCGACGCACAACACCTTCCTGATGGCCGAGGAGCTGCGCCGCGCGGCGCGCCTCGCCGTCCGCAACGGCATCGGGGTGGAAAACGAGATCTGGTATGGCGCGCCCACGTTTCTGCAGGCGAAGCGCGTCATGTGGAGCCGGTTGAAAGCATCCATTCCGCGTCACTGGGTGGCGGGCAAGCCGAACGAGACCGCCTGCGTGATCCGTCTGGTCAGCGGCCATGTGATCAGGCTGGTCGGTCTGGATGCGTGCGAGAATCTGCGCGGGTCCGGGCTGTGGTTCTTCGGAGGCGACGAATGGGCTGATTGCCGTCCATCGGCATGGCTGGAGGTGATCCGGCCGATGCTGTCGACCACCAGGGGACACGCTCTCTTTATCGGTACGCCGAAGGGGTTCGATCATTTCCGCGACGCGTATCTGCTCGGGCAGCCGGGCGGGGAGGCGGGCTATCGCTCGTTTCTTTATACCACCGAGGATGGCGGAAACGTTCCTGCGGAGGAACTGGAGGCGGCGCGCCGGCAGCTCGACGAACGCACGTTCCGGCAGGAATATTGCGGAAGTTTCGAGACCTATGCGGGGCGTGTGATCTATGCGTTCGGTCGGCACGAGCATGTGCGACCCGTGCGTTACGATCCGTCTCGTACGGTTCATGTCGGAATCGATTTCAACATCAACCCGATGTCTGCGACGGTGTGGCAGGAGCAGGGCGATGTCGTCTGTCAGATCGACGAGATCGTTCTGCCGACCTCGAACACGGACGAACTCGCGGACGAGATTTCCTGCCGCTACGGGCGGGACGGTTTCGAACCCGGGCGGCCGGATGTGTCGCATATCACCGTTTATCCCGACCCGGCCGGCGCCCAGCGTCGTAGTTCGGCAGGGGGGCGGACGGATATCGGCATTCTGCAGGAGCGAGGGTTTCGCGTCCGTGCCTTGCGGTCGCATCCGCCCGTGCGCGAGCGGATGAACACGGTGAATCGGCAGTTCAAGACCGCGGACGGACAGGTCCTGGCGATTGTCGATCCACGCTGCGTCAAATCGATCGAAGCCTATGAACGCCTGGTGTTCCGCGAGGGCACGAGCGAACCGGACAAGCTGAGCGGTTTCGATCATCTCGTGGACGCCACGGGATATTTTCTGTGCGGACGTCGCATCGCCGCCGGCACCGGCGTTCGATCGACTTTCATGGAGCGCTGAGGATGGACTGGCTGTCTTTGCAGGGGCGCATGCCCAGGGATGCCGGCCTGTCTCGCCGCAGCGCGCGGCTGGCGGCGCTGGAGGCGGTTCTGGAAGGGCGCCACTACGACACGCTGCAGTATCCCTTCTCGAAGGAGCGGACGGAGGCGGGCGAGTACATTCCGCTCGACGAGCGTCGTCCGTCCGTGCGGACCGGATTGTGCCGCGTCGTGGTCGAGGATTCCGTTTCCCTGCTGTTCAGCGAAGGGCATTGGCCGACCATCTGCGCCGACGATCCGCGTACGCGGGAGGCTGTGGCGCGGCTCGTCGACGGGTGCCGCCTGAACGAGGTGATGCTGGATGCGGCCACGCGCGGTTCGGTCGGATCCGTGGCGATCCTGCTGCGTGTCCTGAAGTCGAAGCCTTTCTTCGAGGTTCTGGGTACGAAATACCTGTCGCCCGTGTGGCGTCAGGACGATCCGGATCAGCTTCTGTCGGTGACCGAATGCTACAAGGTCAGTGCGCTCGATCTGCGGGCGCAGGGTTTCGCAGTCGATCCGACGGCCGGGCCGTACTGGTTCAAGCGCGTCTGGGACAACCAGGCCGAATGCTGGTTCAAGCCAGTGCCCTCCTATGCCGATCCGTCGGAGATGGAGCTGGATCCGGAGCGGAGCGTGGTGCACGGGCTCGGTTTCGTGCCGATCGTGTGGATCCGCAACATCTCCGGTTCCTTCGGGCATGATGTGGATGGGCCCGATGGTACGTGTACGTTCGCCGCTGCGATCGACACGGTGATCGAGGTGGACTACCTGCTGTCGCAGGCGGGGCGCGGGCTCAAATACGGTTCCGATCCGACGCTGGTTCTGAAGGACCCGTCGGCCGGGTTCGGCGGCGCCGTTGCTGCGCGTGTCGGAGGGGCCTCCTCGGCGCTGACGCTGCCGCCGGAGGGCGATGCGAAGCTGCTGGAGATCAACGGCAATGCTGCGGCCGCGGTTCTGGCGCATGTGAAGGAGCTGCGTGCGATCGCTCTGGAGGCGATGCACGGCAACCGCGCCCATGGCGACCGCGCCGGTACCGCGCCGAGCGGGCGGGCGATCGAGCTGATGTGCCAGGGCCTGATCTGGCTTGCCGACCGTTTGCGTATTTCCTACGGCGAAGGCGGCCTGCTGCCGCTGATGCGGATGGTATGTCGCGCGTCCGGCCGCGTGAAGGGCGGGCTGATCGTCTGCGGGACGGCGGAGAAGGATCTCGATCCTGCCGGGCTGTCGCTGAGCTGGCCGAGCTGGTTCCCGGCGACCGCTGCCGATCGGCAATCGCAGGCGTCGGGTGTGGCCACCCTGCTGGATGCGGGCGTGATCGACCAGGATACCGCCTTCCAGATCATTGCGCCGCTGTATGGGCTTGGTGCGCGTCTGCCGCCCGAGCCTGCGGCCGAAGAACGCCTGGCCGTCGAGTAGAGCGGCGTCCGATCCATGCGGATCGGGTCGCGCGCTTTCCGCGATGTCGCGGCGAGCGTCCTTGCCCGCCGGACGATCCCGTTCGGTCGGATGGCGCCTGGTTTCGGCGCCGGCGAAACGAGTTTCCCCAGCCGATGCTTTGCCTGTCGCCATGGGGCGGCGGCGCGGTCGGCGCTAACGGAAAGAAATCCAACACACATGGCAGAGCAAGGCCAAGAGCTGGAGGGTGTCGTCGAAGAGGCGGCGCCGAGCGAGGGTCCCGAGTTGCCTCGGGAGATCAGCGAAACCGAAAAGAAACTGCGCCGTGAGGTTGCGCGGTATCGCGAGCAGGTCCGCATCGCCCAGTCCGAACGGGATGCTGCCTGCGCCAGTGCCGTGCGCGAGCGCGATGACGCGATTGCCGCCGCCCAGAGCGATGCGCGCCATCGCGTGCTGCATGCCGAGTTGAAGAGCCATGCGCTTCGCTGCGGCATCCTGGATCTGGATGCCTTGAAGCTGGCCGACGTGACCGGTGTGAGCTTCGACGAGGCCGGCAACACGGTGGGTGTCGAGGACGTGGTGTCGCGTCTTCAGGCGCAGAAGCCGTACCTGTTCGCGTCGGAGCAGACACATGCGACCGGCACCACCACTACCCAGACCATGCGTCCGCCGCAGCCCGCGCGGCCTGTCGCCGTGGATGCACGCAGCCTGTCGCGCGAGGCTTGGCATGCGGAGCGCGAGCGCCTTCTGGCTGCGCATCGGGGCTGACGCCCCGGCGGCCCCCGACACTCTCCAAGATCGTTTCCCGGGACTTCGGTTCCGGTTTCCCTGAAAGGCGAACACCGCTTCATGCCGATTCAAAACTTTCCGTCGCAGCTGCAGCCGATCATCCAGCAGGGCTTTCTGGCCCGCGAGTTCCAGGATGGTCTGCAGTCCCGGCTGAGCTTCCGCTCCATCGCCGACCGCGAGGTCTTCACCAACCGGATCGGTGAGAGCGTGACCAAGACCCGCAAGGGCCTGAAGGCGCCGGTGACGACGCCGATGTCGCCTGTCGCCAACAGCAATTTCGACAACGGCATGAGCCCGTCGAGCTGGTCGATCGAGCAGTATACGCTGTCGATCAACCAGTATGGCGACACGATCGACCTGAACATGGTGAGCGAGGGCGTCGGTATCGCCTCGCAGTTCCTGGCCAATGCGCGTACCAATGGCGTGCAAGCGATGCAGTCTCTCGACCGCATCGCGCGCAATGCCCTGTTCGGCGGCGCGTTGAACGGCGTCGGCGGCTATCTGGGTGGCAACACCCGTGTGAACAATGCTCTGACGGCGGCCGGCAAGGTCGTTTCGGTGGACGACATCCGCGGTTTCCAGAACGTGATGAACCCGTATGGCCAGGTGGTGGCGGTGGGTACCACGGGCGGGATGACCGTCACGGTGGGCAGCAACGCCTACACGCTGACCGGGACGACGGCGGATGCGGTGAACGTGTCGACTGCGCCGAACGGCGTTTCCGGGCAGCTGACCTTCTCCACCAACGTGATCACCTCCGACGGTGCGCTGGCGCAGCCGGTGATCGCCTCGACGGCGCCGCTTGTGCTGCGTCCGAACGGCCGTCTGACCACGGCGGCTTTGACGGCGCCGCAGGGCATGTATGGTTCGACCACCTACGTTCCCGGCGATACTCTGGGCATCCAGACCGTTCTGTCTGCGGTCGCTGCGCTGCGCATGAACAACGTGCCGACGGTGGATGGGGCCTATCACTGCTATCTGGACGATCAGCAGATGCTCGGTCTCTTCCGTGACGGGGATTTCAAGTATCTGTATCGCGGCGCCTACGGCACCGAGACCTATCGTTCCGGTTCGGTGGTGGAACTGCTCGGCGTTCGCTTCATTCCGACCACGGAAGCGCCGCAGCAGGTTTCGCTCGGCGCCGGTGCGATCCATCGTGCGATCGTGTGCGGCAAGGGCGCTCTGATCGAGGGCGATTACGCCGATGCCGGCCATAGCGACATTCCCGACGTGGAAAAGTCGCTGATGGAGAAGGTCGACAACGTGGTGATGGTGACGCGCGAGCCGCTCGACCGGCTGAAGCAGATCATCGCGCAGTCCTGGTACTGGATCGGCGGCTATGCTCTTCCGACCGACGCCACGGCGAATACGTCGATCATTCCGACCGCGACCAACAGCTATCTGAAGCGCGGTGTGGTTATCGAGAGTCTGTAAGGATCGGTTCGGGGCGGCGGCGTCGTGCCGCCGCCCTTCTTGCAGGCGGGAGATGGAATGTCTGGAACGACCGGCTATTCGGGTGATCCGCTGAGCGATGCCGAGCGGGTCGATGTCAGGCGGTTTTGCGGGTATCCGGCCTATGGATCCGGCGCTTCCGGTATGTCGTCCTGGCGGTTCTTCGAGGCGTACGGAACGCTCGAATATCGCATGACGAACATGTCTTCGAGCGAATTCCAGGTGGTTCGGCAGAAGCTGGCGACGCTGAACCAACTTGACCAGGCGATCCCAGGAGCAGCGCAAAATCTGGATACCGATCAGGCCGCGGTGTGGACCAGGAATCGGTCAGAGGTTCTGGATCGGACGCGGCTGTTCGAGGATTGGTGCCGCCGGCTCGCCGCCTTCATTGGTGTGCCGCCCGGGCCCGCGCTGAGCACGACTGCGAATATTGTGATCTGAGGCAGAAAGGTGGTTTGGGTGGCGAATACCTTGAACGGATGGCTTGGCTACGGCTCGTCCCTGGCGGCCGGTTCGCTGGTGGAGCCGGCCGATGGAAGTTACGCCCGGCAGCCGATCAGTTTCGGCACGCTGGATCGCGCGACGCTGGTCGATCTCGTGCCTGGCACTGTGGGACCCGCAGCAACAGCATGGGGGACGATCGGGTTCATCGGCGTGTTCGACGCGCCGACCGGCGGCAATTTGCTGTTCTGGCTTACGATGGCGAGGCCGATGCAGATCGCGGTCGGCGGAACGATCAGCTCGTCTGCCGGCTCGTTGCGCATGGTGTTTCCCGATCTGGGTGCGGCGTCGTCCGTCAGAGCGTGGCCGACCGGTGCCGTCGTGGCGAATACGACGGATGGGCGGCAGGTGACGGTCGGCGTCCCACTGCAGCTGAGCGGTGGCGTGATTTCTGCCCAGGTTCCGGCATTCGGAGCCACGGTCTCGATGAATCTCCTGCCGCAGTCGCAGCCGCCGAGCGGAACGGGGCAGCTCTGGAACAATGGTGGTGTCATTTCCGTCGCGTAGAATCGGAGCATGGCGATGCAGCAGGGGACGCTGAACAAGCATATCGCCTATGGTTTCAACAAGGCGGCATCGATCGTTGGATCGGAAGAGTCTTTGTTCAGGCCGACCGGTCCGAATCAGCCGGTTAGCGGCTCGCCGTTGCTCACGCTGTTTTGTGCCTGGGATGTGAAGCCGAGTTTCAGGATGATTGAAACGGCGCAGGCGGGACATGCCTATGCCAGCCTGATGGCGGATCAGACGCTGGTGCAGGCTGGAGATTATCTTGTCGGCCAGGATACGCATTTCGTCGTCAGGGTCGAGCCGCTCCGCGCGGCGCTCTGTGTGCTGTGCAACGAAACGATCGACTTTTTGAATACGGATGTGGCGACCACGGCAGGAACGAATGCGTATGGCGGGCATGTCGCTTCGAACGACACGCCGGTTGGCATTGGATGGCCTGTGAGCATGTCTGCGCGGACGCGTGGTGGCACCGATGTCACGAAGCTGCCGAGCGACACCAGGGGTGTCTATTACGACGTTCTGGCGCCGATCCTGCCCGACATCACGTTGTCGTTCGGCATGCGCGTTCGGGATGCCGCCGCGCAGGCTTACGAGATCATCAGCGCAGAACTGTCGGATTACGGCTGGAAGCTGGTTGTTGGGCTGGCGACGACGTGAACCGCGCCTGTTCGTCATAGTGGGAGGATTTTGCGATCGCGGACGTATCCGACGTTGAGAACGGTTTATGCGGCCTGATCGAGAATGCGGTCTATCCGAATGGGGTTTCCGCATCGAGCATCACCGGTACGACTATCAAGATCTATCGAGGCTGGCCTGCGAGCAGGATGCTGAATGCCGATCTTGCCGCCGGGATCGACACTGTCACGGTGTTCACGAAAGAGAAATCGAGCAAGGACACGTCCCGCTACGCCCGTATCTGGCGGACCGTCTCGACAACATCGCCCAGTCTGGCCATCAAGGTCGTCGGTCAGGCGGCCACCCTCACCGGGACCGGTGGGGCGGGGCAGGTGGCTGGTTTGGAAGCGAACGGTGTCGCTTATACTGTTGCCGTGGGGGCGGATGACACTCCTTTCACGGTCGCGGCGAGTCTTGCTGCCCTTGTGCCGGGAGCGACGGCCAGTGGTAATGTCGTTCTCGTTCCTGGTACGCAGTTGAGCGGACGCGTTGTCGGATCGGGAACTGCCGTCATGGAAACGCGGCGGCAAGAACAGGGCTTTCTCGTTTCTGTCTGGTCTTCGACGCCGCTGGCGCGCGACGCCGTCGCGGCCGCCGTCGACAATGCCCTATCCGATGTGGACTGGTTCGATCTAGCGGATGGTTCCGTGGCGCGGATGGTCTACGGCGGAACGATGGAGACCGACGTTTCTGAAAACGCCAATCTCTACCGTCGGAACCTGATCTACACCATCGAGTATCCGACGCTGAAGACGATGACCGGCTCACAGATGGCGTACGGTGTCGGTACTTTGGGGGGAACAGGTCCGACCGTCGGGTTCAGCTGTCTCGTTCCGCAGGAAAGGCTGGTGATTCCGCCTTTGGGGGCTATCAGATTCGATGCCTGGTATGATCCGGCGAATAGCATCGATCAGCAATGTGCTGCCGTTCTGTCGCCGGCCGCATTCAATTTCCGGCTCCCTTCAAATGCAATGGTCGAGAATGGCGTTGCGCGCTGGCCGCTTGCGACACAGGCGACGATCGACCTAGAGATCGCAGCGGCCTTGCAGGCCGGCCTCCAGTTCTGGGCGTTCGACAGCTATCAGCCGGACGACACGTTAAGCTTGCCGCTGCAACTCTATCTGACGAGTTCGCTTCGCAGCCGTTTGCGTTTCTGCATGCTGGGTCAAACGTCGAACTGGGGCGCAGACGGTCAGGATCAGCCATCGCTCCTGCGCGACATCAGCATGATGACGCAGCCTGGCTACCTGACGGTCCTCGGCAACAGGCCTCTATACCTTGTTCTGGACTCCTCGAGTGAGCAAACGGCGGGCTTGCCGGACGGCAGCGTTTCCGAAGCGATCGCTACCGTCCGGTCGGCGGTGATGCGGGCTGGTGGCGGCAATCCCTACATCGTTTGGCTTTCCGGTGCTGCGATGGCCGACTACAACAACATTCCGATGGCGCAGCAGGTCGGGGCGGACGCCTCTGGTTCGTACGCAACGCCGCGGTTGAACGGGAGCGAACAGCCGTTCGCGGCGTTAACGGGTGCTGCCGTTGCCGACTGGAGTGCTCGGGCGGCATCCGGTTTTCCGATGATTCCCACGGCGATGAGCGGTTGGGATCAAAGGCCCCTGATCGAGACCCCGCAGCCCTTCTATCCGATTTCGGCGAGCCTCGGTCCCGGAAACTTCTACGATACCGCGACCGCATCCGCTATCGGCGATCATGTCGCGGCAATGGCGAAGTTCATTCACGATCAGCCTTCTGCCTGCGCTGCGCAGATCGGCTTGATCTACGCGTGGAACGAGCTGGCGGAAGGAGGATGGCTGATGCCGACCTATACGCCGGACGGACCCGATGGTGCGCGTTGTGCTGCCGTCGGCGGTTCGCTTTCGACGCTTGTCGCGAATTCCACGAAACCTGCCTTCAATCTGGTGAGCTAGGAGCCCTATGGCCGCAGCAATGCCCGCAGCACTCGTCGTGATTCACGCATTCGGTTCCTATCAGAAGGGCCAGATGATCGTGGATGCCGCGACGATCTCCTCCATTCTCGGCGGTGGACTTGCGTCCTTCGTGGTTCCGACCACGCCGCCGACCGCCCTGCACAATGCCGCATCGGAGGGCTGAGCCATGGCGCAGATAACCCAGCTCGGGGCGCTCAACACGGCGGCCTTGGTCGTTCCGGATCTGTATGTCCAGATCGCGTCGCCCCAGGCGCTTGCGCTGAACGGCGTTGCGACCGATCGCATCGGTGTGGTGGGCACGGCGTCCTGGGGGCCAGTGAATCAGCCCGTCGTACTGGGCGGGCTCGCCGACTACAATCTGGCGTTCGGCACCGTACAGACCCGTCTGTACGATCTGGGGACTCCGATTGCGCTTGCGGAACAGCAAGGCGCATCGTCTTTCGTGGCCGTTCGTGTGACGGACGGTACCGATGGCGCCGCGACGTATGCATTGTTCTACGCGAACTCCGAATATCCGGCCATTCTGACGGCTGCTTATACCGGAACGCTCGGAAACCGCATCGGTCTGACACTGGCCGCGGGCTCGCGGTCGGGAACATGGTGTCTGACCCTGCAGATGCCGGGCCAGCTGGCGGAGGTGTTCGACAACATCGACGCGTCCCAGGGTACGGCTACGTTCTGGAACAATCTCGTCGCGGCGGTGAACAACGGTAACGGTGTTTCCCGAGGCCCGTCCAACCTGTGCGTCGCTTCGATCGGGAACAATCTGTCGGCGGTGCCCCAGGCCGTCACGAACCAGTTCCTGATGAATGGTTCCGACGGTGCTTCCGGCATGACGGATGCCGCGGTTATCGGGACCGACGGCATGGCGCGTACCGGAATGTACGCATTGCGCGGTCAGTCTTGCGCGCTCGCCGTGATGGCGGATTGCTCGAACCCGGCATTCTGGACGATCCAGAGCGCGTTCGGCGAAAGCGAGGGGATCTACATGATCCTCACCGGTGCGAAGGGGCAGGTGATCTCCAGCGCTGTGCAGATGAAGCAGCAATCCGGCCTCGATAGCTACGCCGCGAAGCTGATGTTCGGCGACTGGCTGTACTGGTACGATCAGGTGAACGTGCAGACACGGCTCGTCAGCCCGCAAGGCGTGGTGGCGGGGTGCTTGTCCAATCTGTCGCCCGAGCAATCCAGCTTGAACAAGAGGTTGTCCGGCGTAATCGGTAGTCAGAAGAGCGGGCTCGCGAGCAGCGGCCAGGTTCTGGCTTATTCGTCGGCCGAACTGCAGCAGTTGTTCTCGGCTGGTATCGATGTCGTGTCCAATCCGGCGCCAGGTGGAGCGTACTGGACCGTTCGCTGCGGCCATAACAGCTCCAGTTCCTCGGTCATTGCCAGCGATGCTTACACGCGTATGACGAACTTCATCGCCGAAACATTGTCGTCTGGCATGGGAAAGTATGTCGGCAGCGTGATCAATTCGACCCTGCTGTCGAACATTCGCGCGACGCTTCTGGCTTACCTGTCCAATCTCGTGTCGCAGGGGATTCTCGGTAGCGTCGATGGAACGGCGCCGTACGCGGTGGTGTGCGATCCTAGCAACAATCCGCAGAGCCGTACTGCGCTTGGCTACGTTCAGGCGGATGTTCAGGTTCGTTACCAGGGCATCAACGAGCGTTTCATCGTGAATCTGCAAGGCGGTCAGAACGTGACCGTCACCACCAATAACTGACGCAACGTTTCCGGCGGCATAGCGACAAGGACTTCGAATGGGGAATCCCTATAGCATTGGACGGGACTGTCAGGTCGTCCTGCTCTGGAATGGCGTTCGCATCGATCTTCGGGACGTGACCGGGTTTCAGGCGCAGCAGCAGGTGCGTCAGCAGCGGGCGGATCCGCTGAACAGCGTGCCGATCGAATTCAATACGCCTGCCGGCTGGCGTGGGCAGTTCCAGGTTGATCGCGGGTCTTCCGCGCTGGACGATCTCGTGTCGGCGATCGAAGCCGCATTCTGGAACGCGGGCGTGATCGGGTCGGGAACGATCTATCAGTACATCTCGGAGCCCGATGGGTCGACCAGCACCTATGAATTCGTGGGCGTGTCTCTGACGTTCACGAACTCCGGTCATTACCAGGCCGAGAACATCGTGAAGCAGACGGTCAGCTTCTTCGCCAGCCAGAGGAACAAGATTTGAGCGGGCCCATCGCGGAGGTCACCACCGAGGATGGTCGGCGGCTTTCATTGCGGGAGATCAATCCCGGCGACATGCTGGACCTGATCGAAGCGGCGGGTTCGGCGGCAGGTTCGGCGGCCTGGATGCGTTATGCTCTGCTGATCTGTTCGGTGGAAGCGATTGACGGCAAGCCGGTGATGATGCCGCACACGAAGGACGGCGTGCGGGAGCTCGGGCGCAAGATTGGCAATGCCGGTATCGCAGCGCTGTCGAGCTTCCATTATCCGGACGAGGCCGATCACTCCGCCGAGGATGAGGCCGAGCAGGTTCGCGCAAAAAACTGAGCAGGCACCCCTTGCTTCGGCAGGTTCTGTACCTCGTGAAGCATGGGGTGCCTTGGCAAGAGGTCATGACGATGTCGGAAACCAGACGGTTCGCGTGTTGCGTTGCGATGGGCGAACTGGATGGCCAACATTTCGACTGGGATGGCATGGGCTGGGTGGCGCATTGAGGCCGCCTACAAGTTTCGTTCCCTCTAGCCGTGAAAGGCAGCGTTGATGAAGAACACAACAGCGCTGCGTTCGTCTCTGGCGCTTTTTGCGCGGCTAGTTTCCGATCTCCATGCGCGGCCGCTCCGGTCTCGACCCGTGCCGATCCGTCGGCGTGCCCGTCTTCCGCCTGTGTTGCCCGGAACGGCGCATGGGGAGGGGATAGAGATGTTCGCCGCTTTGCCGGTCGGATTGAGCGCTCTGCTCGCCGGCCGCTCTGTGGGTGGCCTTCGCGATGCTGGCGGCCCGGCGAGCCGCGGGGTTCCGTCGCGTGATCGAGACAAGGGTTTCATCGGGGGAAATCTCGATACTCGTCACTCTGCCGGCGCTTCGATCTGGGAGGCGGCAGTGGTGGGGACTACAAATGCCGCTCTGGAGCAGATGCTTCCACATGTGCAGCGTCCGGCTTCTCTTCTACCAGTAGGACGTGCGGCGAGATCGGTCTCTCACATCCTCTCCGTGTCGCCGATATCGACGGCTCGCCTGCCGGGGACCGGTTTCATCTTGCGGAATAACTCTCCTCCGTCGAAGGAGCGGCCGCCTTTTCCGGCCGGAGATGGTAAGGGATCGAGAGCGCACTCGTTCTTACGCGTCTTGGACAAGAAGGAAGGCGGGTCGGGCGCAGATGTGTTCGGTTCTCTTGACGCCGTAAGCGACCGATGGCCGTTGGGAACAGTTTCCGTACAGTCGTCAGGCAGATCGCAGAGAGCGTCGGACGTCTTCTTCGATCGCCCATCTTCGTCTGCGGCGCCTCGTGGTCCCTTGAGCCTGTCCGGCAGCGCTAAAGGGACGATTGCGGATATGGCCGGACGAAGCGTACCGCCTGCGCTCATGGAGCCGGTGTCCGGTGAACAAGGTGCCGAGATCGCGCCACCGGTTGGAGCGAAGGCGATGTATCAAGGGACGCAGTCGATCGGGCATGGTGGATATGCCGAGTCCGACGCCCGTCCTCCGTATTCGAGCGCCTCCGGAACGCAGCTCCAATTCTCCGGTAACGTGACGATGGAAGGGCGGCGCGTTGGACAGGCGAGCGCTCACGCTCTTTCGCGCGACGCTTCGCTGCCGCTCTCCACACAATCGCGCCCCAACATACGGAGCACCACCGTGTACACCGGAATGCGGATTCCTCAATGAGCCTTGCATCCAATGTAGTCGGCAGCGTTGCGGCGACTCTGGCGAATCAGCCAGCACCGGTTGTCCTGGGATCAATGGTTCTGTTCGGTGCCGAGGCACCCTCGCGGGTCACGATCGGCGGTCGTCAGCTGGCGGCGATCCATAAGCTGCCGGGTGGCGCTCGCATCATCGACGCGATGGGGCCGGACGACAACGCGATCGTGTGGCAAGGCGTCTTCATCGGGCCGGCAGCTGCAAGCCGGGTCAGGATGGTGGATGCGCTTCGGACAAGCGGAGAAATCTGCACTTTGTCGTTTGGTGACTATCTTTTCCAGATCATCGTCGTCGACTTTAGCTATAGCTATCAATCACGCGGTGCGGTGATCTCTTATAGCATTCGCGCGGAAAAGACTCAGGACATCACCGATCCTCTGTCCATCTCGGCGTGGCAGGGGGCCATATCGGATTGTGCGACGGCTGTTCAGTTTCTCACCAATACACGGGCTTCGATCGCAGCATATGGCGGTCTGACCGGGGGACTTTCGGGTGGGACCTCGTCGCTTCTTTCAGGTGTTTTATCGACGGTCGGTGGAGTGTCCGGTACGGCTGACTCTACGCTCCAGGCGCAGGCGCTATTGTCGTCCACCGCCGCTGTCCAGACGGCGATTGCGAACGTGTCGATCGGGAATCTGGCAACAGGGGCATCGTCATTGAGCGTTGCTAGCGGAACACAACTCGCTGCGGTGGCTCAGCAGGCTGGGGCGTTGGCCGGCCTGGTCGGAGCTGGTGGGTATATCAATCGGGCGAGCGTGGGTGTGGCGGCATCCAACGCGCTACCGGCCATGGTCGGCATACATTCCTGAGGAGATACGGTGCGGACGATACAGGTAAGCGGAACCAATCTCTTCGCAGTTGCAGCCGCCGAACTCGGTGACGCGACACAGTGGTATCGAATCGCAGCGATCAACCGTTTAAGCGATCCGATGGTCTATGGCGTCACCAGTCTTCTGTTGCCGAACGTCGACAATACGCTCGGTGGTGGAGTGCCGAGCCAGTGAACGATGCGGGATGTGTTCGCCGCCCGCGCCTCCGATTGACGATTAACGGAGCGATCGTTTCGGGTTGCGTCTCCGCGGAAATTACCTCGGGCCGCGGCTCTGTCGCTGGAACTTATCGGGTTGAAGTGAGCGTGAACGCAGCTTCGACGTCGCTGTCTCCCGGTTGGCTCGATGCGGACGGAATCGACGTCCGGATCGAAATGGGTTTTGCCGATCCTGGATACAATCAGCCGCAATCCTGGTTCGAGATGATCTCCGGACCTGTGGACAGGATCACGGCTGAACCGTTGTACGGCGTTGTTGTAATCGAGGGGCGCGATAACGCGGCTAAGCTGATCGATTTACCTTTGGAGGACGGTTACCTCAACAGGACGGCATCCGAGGTGGCGAGCGACCTGGCCGCCCAATGCGGTTTGACGGCGGATGTCGACCAGACTGCCGGGCTGGTCGGGCAATATTACCAGATCCAGCACAGCAAGACGGTCTTCGGTGCCTATTCCCGCCATGCGAATGGCTGGGACTTGTTGTGCGAACTGGCGCAGATCCAGAACTACGAACTTTGGGTTGATGGAACGACGCTGCATTTCAAGCAACCAATCCAGGATGAGTCTCCGTTCGCTGTGTTTCTGCAGCAGGATGGTATGGGGAGTGCCATCACCTGCAACACGATGAGTTCGATCTCGTTGGACAGAACACTCGGTGTCTCGGGAGCGATCCAGGTTCGCGTCGCGAGCTGGAACAGCCGGCAGAAGCAGACCATCGCGCAATCCTATCCGACCGCGGCAGGCGACGGCGCGCGCATTTATACGGTCTTGAAGCCGAACCTGTTGCCTGATGATGCACAGGCGCTGGCGCAGTCGACCTATCTCCAGCTCCGTGCCCGGCGAAGAATGTTCCATGCCACCATGCCGGGCGAACTTTCGCTGACGCCCCGGCGCTCGATCAATCTGAGCGGAACCGGCACAGGCTGGGACACCGTGTATGTCATTGATCGCATCGTCAGACATATCTCAGCGGAACGCGGGTTCAGTCAGAACCTGACGGCGACAACTCTGCAGGATGGATCATAAACAATGGCAGACTGGCTGCAGACCGTCCGCTTGCATGCGGCCATTCAGTCGGCGGCACTCGGGCAGGCGCGGCATGGTGTAGTTACCAGTGTCGATCCGTCCGCACACGCTGTGAGGGTGACGATTCAGCCCGAGGGGCTGGAGACGGGATGGATACCGGATGGGGCGGTGGCCGCCGGTGGCCTGAAGATGGTCTGCCCGTCCGAGATCGGTACGCAGGTGCTGGTCGTCCCGGTCGAAGGCGATGCGGAGCATCCTGTGGTAGTTGGCCGGCTCTTCGACGCGACGGCGATGCCGCCGCAGAGTCCGTTCACTCAGACTCATGTGCAGCCGGGCGAACTCGCCCTGTTCGGGAATGATGGAACCTGCCTGCATTTCACGGGAGGCAGGTTGTGCCTGAAGGGAAACCTTGAGGTCGATGGGGCCATCCAGGCGACCGGAGACGTGGTCGGGGCGGGGATCAGCCTTCAGTCGCACCGGCATGGTGGAGTCCAGGGAGGCAAGACGTTCACCACTCCACCGGAGGGTGCCAATGGCTGATCTCTCGCATCTTGTCGGCGGTGATCTTTCGATCGGAAGTGGTGGCAGTCTGTCGATTGTGGAGGGTAGTGCGGCGACACAGCAGCGTGTTCTCCGGCGGCTTCTGACAAGCACCGGATCGTACATCTGGCAGCCGGCCTACGGCGCCGGTCTGCCTTCGTTGGTTGGGCAGGTCGCATCGACGCAGCAGGTGGCTGCGATCATCAAGACACAGATGATGCTTGAGCCGGCTGTTGCGACGACGCCGGAGCCGAGCGTGCGCGTGCAGCTCGGCGCGTTGGGCGATATCAGCGCGGCTATCTCCTATTCCGATACCGATACGGGGCTGGTGGAGACCCTGAACCTGACAACAGGGGCCTAAGTAGATGCAGTTATCTTTGCAGAACTTTTCAAGCCTCGTGAGCAACATGTCGGCATCGGTACAGGGGGCGTCCGCCACTGTTCTGGACGTCACGGTCGGTTCGGTGCTGCGCGCTCTCCTGGAGGCGTCCGCTTCTGTCGCGCTGTGGTTGCAATATCTGATCCTCCAGGTTCTCTCGATGACTCGTCTGTCGTCGAGCGTTGGACCTGATGCGGATAGTTGGGTGGGCGATTTCGGGATGGTCCGCCTTCCGGCCGCTGCCTCACAGGGCGTCGTGACGATGTCGTCATTCAATCCGTCCGCGCAGGCGGCGGTGATCACCAACGGCATGACGGTCCGGCTGTCTGATGGATCCCAGACCTTTACTGTCGTGAACGGACCTTACGTGCGCGCGATCGGCCAGGCATCGATCGATGTCACCGTGCGGGCGTTGTTGCCCGGGGTGGCAGGAAATGTTCAAGCCGGAGCGGTCAATATATTGGGGACCGCCATCTCCGGCATCGATACCGTGTCGAACGCGTTGGCATTCGCCGGCGGTGCCGCGGCGGAAACGGATGCGGGCCTGCGCGCGCGATTTGTGAACTACATCAACACCCGCGCTCAGGCGACCGAGCAGGCGATTTTGTACGCTGCGCAGTCTGTCGGCCCGAGTATCAGCGTGTCGATCCAGGAAAACCTGACCGCGAGCGGCGCTGTGGCTCCCGGCAATATCAACGTCGTTGCTGATGACGGAAGTGGTTCTCCTCCTGCGTCCGTTCTTGCCGCTGTTTCGGCGGCGATCGACCCGGTTCGCCCTGTTGGAACGACGGTGACGGTGACGGCGCCATCCGTGATCGATGTCACGGTTGCTGCGACTTTGACTGTGGTCGGTGGAGCCGATCAGGCCGCGACTATCGCAACGGCAACGACCGCGCTGCAGACCTTCATCAATTCGCTGTCGGTCGGGCAGATGCTGCCTTTCTCCAGGGCGATCGCGGTTCTGTATGCATCCTCCTCGTCAGTCGGCAACGTAACGGGCTTGACGATGAATGGCGCCACGGCCGATCTTGGGGGGCGAAGCGGTACGGTCGTGCGCTGCCAGTCCATCAACTTGTCGGTGTCGTTGTTTTGAGCGGGGACGCCTCTACGGGAGCGTCCGTGACCGTCGGCAGCATAGGGGACATGGTCGGCAGAATGCGGGCGGTGCTGCCCTTCGCGTGGTTCCCCACCACCGCGCTGGGCAGCGTGAGCGCGACGCCTGTGCTGGATGCCGTTCTTTCAGGCATGGGCTCAGCATGGGCCTTCTGTTTCCAGCTACTCGACGCGGTGCGGTCGCAGACTAGGTTGGCCACGGCCTCCGGTGACTTCCTCGACTTGCTGGCCGTCGACTTCTTCGGGCAGACGATTGCCCGGCGTGCTTATGAAGCTGACGATGCATTCAGGGCCCGTCTGTCATCCAGCCTGCTGCTGCCGAGAGCAACACGAAGTGCGCTGCTGGAGGCACTGTTTAGTCTAACCGGTCTGAATGTGCGGGTCTTCGAGCTGCGGCGAAGTGCCGATGCCGGCGGTTATGGAGTGGCTGGTTTCGGCTACGGTTCGAATATGCCTTTCCAATATCTCGTAAGCCTCGATGCGAATGCAGGGGTGATCCGGCGTGAGAGCGTCGGTAGCTATCTCGACATTACGGGGCAATTGCGTATCGCGCCCAGACATGCGGCAAGGCCGGTCTACGCAAACGGCACATGGACGTCGTTCATGGTCGAGCCTGCGGGATATAATCTTTTGAAGGACAGTGTTGGGTTCTCGGGTTGGTCCGTGCCGTCCGCCGGCGCGATCACGAGCTGGTCGGTCGAGACCAATCCCGGCATCGCTCTGTGGGCGGGAAATCCTGTTCTCGAGATGACCGTGTCCACGGCGGGATCCTTTCCCGGCCCTTCGGTCAAAACGTTTATCGGGGACCAGTCGGTTACCGCTTCCGTTTGGATATGGCTGCCGTCGGGTCACACGCTGACGGAATTTCATCTTCAGTGCGGCGACGCGTCTGGAACCGGGCACGTATCGGCCGATCTGACCCGGGTCGATCAGTGGCAGCAGTTGGTGACGACGCTTGCGGGCGTCGCCGGCGTGATGCGGACGGTTACGACCTGGTTGGTTGGCACGAGCTCGGGGACAACCAGCAACAAGATCCTCACCCAGTGCTGGCAGCTTGAACCGGGCACCGTGGCGACCAGTTTCATCCCATCTGCGGGACAGATCGGTGTGCGCGACAAGGATCGGGTCGTCGGTGATATCAGCGTCAATAACCCAACCATCTTGCTGCGTGACGATATTCAAGAGGTGATCGGGCAGACTGTTCCGGCTGGCAGTATTGCCTGGCTGAATATTCAGCTTCGGCAGTAGCTGACTGGTTCTTGAAAAGATCGTCGTAGACATAAAACCAAAACTAATGGAGCGTGCGCTTGGACCGACAAATCGTGTATGCCGGTGCGATACCGCTCGATACCGATCATCTTCTGCAGAGCCGGTCCACCATGGTGGCGCTCGGTTATCTCGCGAAGTTCGTGCTGGGTGATGGACAATCCTTCGCGGACGGTCTCGCCTGTTCGCCGACCGGGGCGCTTTCGGTGTCGGTCGGTCCCGGAAGTCTGACCAGCCCGGGAATCGTGGACTCCCAGCCGTTCGGCTCGCTGCCTGTGGATGGCGATCCACTGGTCAAAATCGGGATCAACACGACGGCGACGGTACTCGGCGTTCCGGGCAGCGGGCAGTTCGTCGTGTCAGCACAGATGTCGGAGCAGCAGAGCGGCAGCGCCGCGACTCTGTACTACAACGCGGCGAATCCCGCACAGACGTTGATCGGGCCTCAGGGTAACGGGCAGCTTCAGGCGAGCGTGGTGCAGCAGCGCGTCGGCTTGCAGTTGACCGCCGCAAACGCGGTACCGAATGGTGCAGTCGCGCTTTACACGGTGAATGTGCCGGCCGGATCGACGGTTGTCACATCGTCGATGATCGGCGTCGCTGCCGGCGCGCCATTCCTCGGGGTGAAGCTGCCTGGCGCGGCACCGTTGATGTCGCCCGCATTCCAGGGCGTTCCGACCGCTCCCACCACGACACCCGGTGATTCATCTAACGCGCTTGCAACAACCCAGTTCGTCGCTGCCGCCTGTCAGCGAAACCGAGCGGCTTGGGGAACTGCCGGCAACTACAGCTGGACCTGCCCAACGGGCGTGAGCCGTGTTCTTGCCAAGCTCTGGGGTGCGGGCGGTGGTGGCGGCGCTGCAGGCGGCGGGAATGCCGGCGGCGGTGGAGGAGGGGGCGGCTATGTTGAAGTGCTTCTCAATGTGCAGCCGGGAATCACTTATGCCGTACAGGTCGCGTCGAGTACGTCCGGCACCGGTGCATCCCAATTCGCCAGTCTTGCCACCGTCAGTATGGGTCAAACCGGAGCGAACGGAAGCAGTTCGTCTCCTGGGAGTGGTGGTGGTGCAGGGACATCCTCCGCCACAAATGCAAATATCGTCGGCGCCGTCGGTGTCACCTCCGGTGCACCGGGTTTCTCAATTGGCAGTGTCGTTGTCGGTGGATCGGGTGGTGCTTGTTTCGGTGCGTCGGGGGGGCAGGCGGCCTTCGGACGGGCGATCGGAAACGATGGCGTTTGGCCTGGCGGCGGCGGGAGCGGGGGGTCTACCGGCAACGGAGGACGTGGGGCTGACGGCCTCGTTGTGATCGAGTGGCTCGGCTAACACCCATCAGTTGTGGGGGCGCCGAAACGAGAGAGCGGCGCTCCGGTGAAATCGGATGGACCGGTGTGCGTCAGTCGGATGCCAGCATCGAGCCAGATCTCGCCACCGAGCTGCCGCCAACGGGCGCAGAAGACGAAATCCTCGCTCCGATAGCAGCCGCTCTCCACGTCGATCTGGCAGTCGAACAACGCATGATTGGTGACCGGCCCTGCGGGTCCGTTGCGATAGGCATCGACGACACTGTACTGCGTCTCGGGATAGGCGCTGGTCATACGATCCAGCGTTTGGCGTTGGATAAGCATGAAGCCGGTGCCGGCGAAGTCGGCGGAAATCAGATTGCCGTCCCGGCACCGCGGATCCGTTGGCGCCCCGACATAGTGCAGGCCGGCCGTCTCGATCGTCTCGCCTGCCTGGAGCCGTTCCTGGAATGAGCGATCCCAATAGAAATTCTTGAGCGGATACATCCCCGCCACGACGGGCTTCTCACTTTGAACCAGTCGGAGCACATCCTCGGGCCGGAAGCTGATATCACTGTCGACGAACAGCAAATGGGTCGCCGTTTCGTGGTGAAGGAACTGACCCACGAGCGTATTTCGCGCTCTGGTAATGAGTGCGTCCTGTCCGAGCATGGCAAGACTCAGGTCCAGCCCCAACGTCGGAGCGGCCGCCATCAGGCCGACCACAGACTGCATGTATCCCTGCGTAACCAGACCGCCGAAGCACGGCGTGGCGATGAAGATATGAGGGCGCATCAATCCTCCTGCTGTGGCGCAGGATAGTGAGGAAGTCTTTAGGAAACGCTAATGGGTCATGATGAGGCCGTGATGACGGTCTCATCCGCGCCTTCGGGGCGGATGGCTCGGGTTAGAGGTGAAAGTGACGGGTATGGACGATGACGATGATGAGGTGCCCGCCCCAGGCCAGTTATCCGGCATCAATCAGTATGTGACGCGCAACGGTCTTGCCCGTATGGAAGCAGAGCTTCGGCAGCTTCTGAGGGTCGATCGCCCGGGTGTGGTCGAGATCGTTTCTTGGGCCGCTGGAAACGGGGACCGATCCGAGAACGGGGATTATCTCTATGGCAAGAAGCGCTTGCGGGAGATCGATCGGCGGATCCGCTTTCTCGAGAAGCGTATCGATAAGGCGCTGGTGGTTGATCCGGCCGCCCAGCCGCATCGCGACCGGGTGTTTTTCGGTGCCATGGTGACGTTTCTCGACGAGGAGGATGAGAGCCGGACGGTGACGATCGTCGGAGTCGACGAGGCAGATATGGAGCGGGGCGAAATCAGCCTGGCGTCCCCTGTCGCGCGAGCGCTGCTTGGTGCGCGGATCGGTGACGAGGTGGTTCTGCGTATGCCGGGCAGAACCAGTCTGCTGGAGGTGACGGCGATCGTTTATCCGTGACAAGATGGGGCATGATTGATCGTGCTTTTCGTGTCGCCCTGACGGTCGGCGGCATCGTTGTTGCCTTCGGCGCTCCGGCGTTGGCGCGCCCATTCACCATGGGCGATCTGGTTTCTCTGGACAGGCTGTCCGAACCGGCTGTTTCCCCGGACGGCAAGAGCGTCGTGTTTTCCGTGCGCACGGTGATGCTCGCGGAAAACAAGACGGAGCACCGTCTCGAGGTGATGCGTCTGACACCGGGTGCCGTTGCGACCGATGTTCCCGGCGCGGTGGGTGGGATATCGCAGCCCGTCTGGAGTATCGACGGGCGGTCCGTCCTGGCGATTTCGGACCGGTCGGGAACGTCGCAAGTTTGGCGCTTTCCGGTCGCCGGCGGCGATCCGGTCAAGATTTCCAACATGCCGTCCGACGTAGGCAGCTTTCGGTTGTCTGCCGATGGCCGGCATCTTGTCCTGTCGATGGCGGTTCGTCCGGGGGATGGGCCGAAACCAGGTGCAGATGGCGAGACAGTCGCTTCGCATATGAGCGGACGGGTTTACGATCGGATGTTCGTCCGTCACTGGGACCGGTGGGACGATGGTACGCGATCGCACCTCTTTGGTGTGACGCTCGATACGAACGGCGTCGCACAGGGCGAGCCGGTCGATCTGATGCAGGGGATGGATGGCGACACCCCCTCGAAGCCTTTCGGCGATAACGCCGACTACGCCATTTCCCCCGACAACAAGGCGGTGTTCTTCTCGGTGCGCCTCGCAGGTCGCAGCGAGCCCTGGAGCACCAATTTCGATATCTATCGTGTTCCGATCGATGGTCGCGGAGCCGCGCAGAATCTGACTGGTGCGAATTCGGCCTGGGATGCCGGTCCGGTGCCTTCGCCCGATGGCCGGGTCCTGGCGTATCGCGCGATGAAACGGGCCGGGTTCGAAGCCGATCGCTTCGGTGTTCGTCTCCTCGATCTGGCGACTGGTCAGAGCCGCGAGATCGATCCTGGCTGGGATCGGTCCGCGCAGAGCCTGCTCTGGTCGCGAGACGGGAAACGTTTGTTCGTGACCGCGGAAGAGGATGGTCAATCCAAGGTGTTCGCCATGGACGTGGCGGATGGCGCGGTGACGCCGCTCACGCAGGACGGCCACGTCACGGTTGTGGAACCCGCCGGAGATGAGCTCGTCTTGCTACGTGATTCGCTGCAGAGCCCGGCAGAGCTCTGGACGGTGCCTCAAGCAGGCGGCCCTGCGCAGCAAGTGACCCATATGGGCAAAAAACAGCTCGAAACCGTCAAGCTCTCACCGGCCGAGCGTTTCGCGTTTGCGGGCTGGAACGGCGAAACGGTTCATGGCTACGTCGTGAAACCGTATGACTATCGGACCGGCAAGACCTATCCGGTGGTGATGCTGATCCATGGCGGTCCGCAGGGCTCGTTCGGCAACGACTGGTCGTATCGCTGGAACCCGCAATTTTATGCCGGTCTCGGTTATGCAGCCGTGATGATCGATTTCCACGGTTCCACCGGCTACGGCCAGGCCTTTACCGATTCGATCTCGGGACATTGGGGAGATCGCCCGCTGGAGGATCTCCAGAAGGGATGGACGTACGTCCTGTCACATTATCCCTTCATCGATGGAAACCGTGCTTGCGCGCTGGGCGCCTCCTATGGCGGATTCATGGTCAACTGGATCGCCGGCAACTGGCAGGCACCCTGGAAGTGCCTCGTGACCCATGACGGCGTGTTCGACGACCGCATGATGGGGTTCGCGACGGACGAGCTTTGGTTCTCCGAGTGGGAGCATGGCGGTCCAAACCATACGGCATGGCAGGATCCTGCCGCCTATGAGCGCTTCAACCCGGCTGCGCACGTCGCATCATGGCGTGTTCCCCAGCTGATCATTCACGGCGAGCGCGATTATCGCATCCCGGTTGAGCAAGGGCTTGGCGCCTTCGATGCTCTGCAACGGCGTGGTATCGAGAGCCGCCTGCTCGTGTTCCCGGACGAGAATCACTGGGTTCTGAAACCCGCGAACTCCCTGCAGTGGCATCAGATCGTGGCGGCATGGCTGAAAGCCCATATCGGGCCACGAGCCGGCGACGGGGCGGAATAACCGGATGACCCATACCTTGAAAGTCGCGGTCCAGATGGACCCGATCCAGCATATCGATATCAACGGTGATAGCACTTTCGCTTTGATGCTGGAGGCACAAGCGCGTGGACACGAGCTCTCGGTCTACGACGTCCGCAGTCTGAGTTTGAGGGAGGGGCGCGTATCCGATCGCGCTCCGCGGGCGGACCGGCTGACCGCTCGGATGTGCCCGGTGCATGTGCAGCGTGTGAGCGGCGGGCATGCCACGCTGGGCGAAGAAGGCATGGTCGATGTCTCGACCATGGATGTGGTGCTGATGCGGCAGGATCCGCCGTTCGATATGGCGTATATCACCGCCACACATCTGCTGGAGCATGTGCACGATCCGGACGGAAGCGGCACGCTGGTGGTGAACGATCCCCGCTCCGTACGCGACGCGCCTGAAAAGCTCCTGGTCACCCATTTCCCCGATTTGATGCCACCGACCTTGATCACTTGGGACGTGCAGGCAATTCGCGATTTCCGTGCCGAGCACCAAGACATCATCGTCAAGCCGCTCTTCGGCAATGGTGGGGCAGGGGTGTTCCGCATCCGCCCGGACGATGAGAATCTCGCCTCCCTCCTTGAGATGTTCTTCTCCCAGTCTCGTGAGCCACTGATGGTACAGCGTTACGAGAAGGCGGTCCGACAGGGCGACAAACGGATCATCCTGGCCGACGGGCACCCGATCGGTGCGGTGAACCGGGTTCCGGCTGAAGGTGAAGCCCGTTCCAACATGCATGTGGGTGGCAAGCCGGTCCGGTCCGCCCTGACGCCGCGCGAGGAGGAGATCTGCCGGCGGATCGGTCCGATGCTGCGTGAACGTGGGCTGATTTTCGTCGGGATCGACGTGATCGGCGACTGGCTGACGGAGATCAACGTGACCTCGCCGACCGGATTGCAGGAGATCGATCGGTTCGAAGGGATCAATAGCGCGGCACTGATCTGGGATCGTATCGAGGAACGCCTGGCGGCGCGCGGGCGATAGCGGGTTTCAGGGTTCGGTGGGGTCGACCCTACCGAACCGACATCGGGTCAGCCGTAGAATCGCCAGAAGGGCTTCTTTCCCGTATCGGCTTTCTTCGGTCTGGTCAGATCTGGACCGAACTTGTTGTCATACCACGCATAAATCTCGTTCCTGAAATATGCGACAACGATGCCGCTCCAGAGAAGAATGCAGAGAACGATCAGGATCGCTACGAGCATCGGGCGGTCCCATATGAGTTCGATCAGTTCGTGATAGGGGAAAAGCACCGGCTCAGGCAACTGAATGATGGGCTGTCGTGTGGTCACCCTTGCTGAGGGCGGCGAGGAAGGGCAGAGAGAGGGCACGAGCCCGATGCTGATGAGAACGATGTCCAAGATGCGCATGCTGGTCGGTTCGACCGGCCAGACACGACGACCGGCATGACGTCGTCCAGCGAACTCGCGCCGAGCGGCATGCCGTCGAACGGTCCGCTCCCCAAATCCGCCCTAGACGCGGATGCCGTTCGTACGGCCTATCAACGTTGGGCCGGCGTCTACGACGCCGTGTTCGGTGGCGTTTCCGCTTTCGGTCGCAAGCGCGCGGTTTCTGCGGTAAATCGCCTGCCCGGGACGGCCGTGCTCGAGGTGGGTGTCGGTACCGGCCTCGCACTTCCGCATTATCGGCCCGAGAAGCGAATCACCGGCATCGACCTGTCGAGAGCGATGCTTGATCGGGCGCGGCTGCGGGTACAGCGCAACGCCATGCCGCATGTCGCCGATCTGCTTGAAATGGATGCCGAGGAAACCATCTTCGCCGACGACAGCTTCGATATCGCCGTCGCGATGTTCGTGGCCTCCGTCGTGCCGAACCCGCGGCGCCTGCTATCGGAACTCAAACGCGTCGTGCGCCCCGGCGGCAGCATCCTGTTCGTCAACCATTTTCTGGCCACAGGGGGCGTCAGGCTAGCCGTCGAACGCGGAATGGCACGTGCTTCCCATTCGTTGGGCTGGCATCCCGATTTTGCTATTGAATCCCTGCTCCCGGAGGTGGATTTAAGGCGCGCGGACATCGAGCCCGTGCCGCCATTCGGCCTATTTACGCTTGTGACCCTGACGAACGACGCGCCCTGAAGGGAGGCCTCGTTTTCGCGTCTGGGCGAGGGAACCACACCTGATGCTGCATCGGCCTGACGCCGGTGGTATGGCCGCCCCGAATGCGACCGGACCACTTTTCCTCTCGATCGGCGTCTTGGTCGGGGTCGTCGGCGCGGTTCTTTCGCTGATACTGGAATGGCCCGGCTTGGACGATGCTGTGCCTGCGTGGCACGCGGCGGCGTCGGCTCACGTCGCTCTCCTGGTCTTCTTTGCCGCGTTGCCCTGCGCGCTGGGAGGACTTGCCGCGATGTCTGCGCCGGTCTCGGTCGGCGCTCGCGAAAATGCCGTTCCTCTTTTGGGACGCCTGGGCTTCGGCTCTTACGCGCTCTCCCTTGCCGCCCTCATTGCCGGATCAACCGGTATCGGTGCCCCGGCGATCGTTCTGTCGGCCAATCTTCTGGCGATGTCGATGGTACTGGCAGGCTCGAACATCGTCGCCACCATCCTCAACCAGCGTGACGTGTCTTACGGCGCGGTCGCGTTCGGAGGCTGGGCTTCCCTGATTGCCGGCTCGCTCGCGGTTTGTGCCGCCCCGATCGCCGCTGCCTCATTCACGATGCAGATCGTCGCCGGGCGCACGGCGACCGTGGCCGCCGATGCGATGATTTCGCCGGCTCTTGCCACGATCTTTTGTGTCCTCCTCGGACTGGCGACCGATCTGCTTCGCCCGCGTCTCGGGGTTCGACCTAAAGCCTTGCTGCTCGCCCTGTTGAGCAGCGGCATGTTGGCGCTCCTCATGCTCTGGGGCGTCCTCGTGCTCGGCGGACACGGCGCGGTGGTTCCGGCTTCCATCGTTCACGTCGTTCTCCTGATGATCGCTGCGCCCTTTGCCCTGGGCTGGATCCCCGCTCTGCCTGGGATCGTCTTGATGCCTCGTATGCGGCGGATGCCTGGGCTGTTCGCCGCCGGGATGGCCGTCCTACTGCCGCTCGGCCTGCTGCTCGACATGCTGGGCGTGGCCCGGCATGAGGCCGTGTCGCTGGCCATCGTATTCGGTCTGTTCGCGGGTGTTTATCGGCTCGACACCGAGCCTCCTCGGCGCCCCATCGCGATCATGTTCGCGGAGGCTCAGTTCGGCTTGCTGCTGGCAGGTGCTTTTGCCGTACTGGTCCCGCTACCCCCCGTTCTCAAGGCTGTCGGTGCTGCGATGGCTGCCGTCTCGATCGGCTTGTTCGCCGCTCGTCTCTTGCTCGTCAGCCTGAGCGCCGTTCATCGCGCCTGGGAAGCGAGGCAAGCCACATCCGATATCGTCGCTGCAGGTTACACTCCATGAGCCACTCCAGCATGATTGCTCTGCCGCACGGCACCAGCACGGTCCGCGACTGGTTCGATCTGCTCAAGCCGCGCGTGATGACGCTCGTGGTATTCACCGGTGCCATCGGACTGTTCATCGCCCCGGCTCCGGTCAATCCGCTGATCGGCGCGATCGTGATCCTTTCCATCGCCATTGCCACGGGCGGGGCGGGTGCGATCAATATGTGGTTCGATCGCGACATCGATGCGGTGATGCGTCGAACCGCCAATCGTCCGGTTCCGGCCGGCCGCGTCGCGCCGGTCGACGCGCTGGCTTATGGGATTGCGCTCAGCGTGCTCTCGGTCTGTCTGATCGGACTGGCGACGAACTGGGTCGCTGCCGTGACGCTCGCCTTCTGCATCTTCTACTATGTCGTGATCTACACCATGTGGCTGAAGCGCTCGACGCCGCAGAACATCGTCATCGGCGGAGCGGCCGGCGCCTTCCCGCCGATCGTGGGTTGGGCCGCTGCCACCGGGCAGATCGGCCTGTTGCCGGTGCTGCTGTTCGCGATCGTCTTCTTCTGGACACCGCCGCATTTCTGGTCGCTGTCGCTCTACGCCTGCAAGGATTATGGCGCGGCCGGCGTGCCGATGCTGCCGGTGGTGAAGGGCGCCCGCCATACGCGCTGGCAGATCCTGCTCTACACCATCCTGCTCACCGCTGTGTCTCTGACGCCAGCCGTCATGGGCTTGACCGGGCCAGTCTACACGGTCGCCGCGGCGCTCCTGGATGCGGGTTTTCTGGTGCTGGCGGTTCGTGTTCTGCGCGACAGGCAGGATGCGACAGGAACCAGTCTGACCGGTGACAAGCCCGCCAAGCAGGCGTTTCGCTATTCGCTCGCCTACCTGGCCGCTTTGTTCGGCGCCGTTTGCGTGGACCGGCTGATCTGATGGTGAAGGCAAGACAGAAGCCTGTGGCACCGGTCGATCCGGTCCGTGCGAGAACCAGCAGGAGCGTCGCCCTGGTGCTGGTTCTCATCGGTTTCGCGGCGCTGCTCTACGCCATGACGGTGGTCAAACTGCTCTGATCAGCGTGCCTGCTGGATCGCCGACAGTAGCCAGCTTCCGCCGCGCGCCCGTACGAACGTCCAGAGTTCGGTGACGGTCTGGCGTTCGGTCGGGCTGCCATCCACCACCCGGCCGGTCAGGTCGGTCGTGACGTCGATCATCGAATAGCGCATCGCCACCGTGGCGAATTCGCGGCCATTCTCGGCCCAGGCTTCCGACAGGTCGCCATGCTCCATACGCACGGCGCTGACCGCATTGCGGAGATTGCGGCTCGACAGGTCTGACAGCTGCTCGGAGAAGTAGCTGACCATTTCGGGCGTGGCGAAGCGCGACAGAGAGCGCAGGTCCTGCATGCTCCAGGCCTGCTGGATATCCAGCAAAGCGCGCTCGAAGCTCTGATAGTCAGCGTTGGTGATCTGGATGGCCGTGTTGCCACCGAAACCACCGCCAGCTGTGCCACCCATCATAGGGGCCGACGCGTTCACCTGACCACGGCGGAAGAAGCGTCTGAACAACCAGCGACCAATGAAGAACAGGATCGCCAACTGGATCAGGGTCCAGAAGATGTTGCCGAAGCCGGATCGGTGCTGGCCGTAGCCGTCGGCATAGGCACCATGGTGGCCGAACAACAGACTGCCGATCCCCACGCCCAGAAGGCCGCCGGCCAGACCGGTCGCGAAGGGATGCGAACGCCGCGCGGGTGCGTAGCCGCTTCCGGCATAGGCACCGCCACCATACTGACCGGGATTTGGCGTCATACTGCGATTCATCGGCGCGGCACCGTAGGGGCTCGTGCTGGTCGACGGGGGTGCGCTGTAGGTGCGGCTGCCCCGACTGCCCATGGAGCCGCCCTGTCCCGGACGCGCATCCGCGGCGACCGGCGCGAGTACGCCAACGACGCCGAATACGGGTGGCAGGATAACCGGCGCACCGGACAGCAGCAGAGCCACGGCGGCGGCGCGGCTACGGCGGAGGAGGGGTGTCGACATGTCAGGCACCTGCGATTGTGAGCGTGTCGATGCGGATGGTCGGCGCATCGATCCCACGCTTGAACGCCAGATCGTTCGCCGCCTGCAGCTCGGCGAACATCTCCAGCAGATTGCCGGCAATGGTGAACTCGGCGATCGGTTCCGCCAGAGCGCCGTTGCGAATCATGTATCCGGCCACACCACGGCTGTAATCGCCGGTGAGACCGTTCACCGCATTGCCCATCATCTCGTTGAGATAGACACCCTCGGCGATGTCCGCGATCAGCTCTCCGGGCGTGGTGGTACCGCCGGTCAGGAACAGATTGGTCAGGGACGGGGAGGGCGGCGAGGACGGACCACGTGCCGCATGGCCCGTGCTGGGCAAGCCGAGCTGGCGCCCACTGCGCCCATCCAGCACCCAGCTTTTCAGCGCGCCGTTCTCGACTAGCACCAAAGGCGCGGTCGCCACGCCCTCTCCGTCGAACGGTTTCGAACGGCTGGCGCGCACCCGGGTCGGGTCGTCCGTGACGGTGATTCCAGCCGGCAGGATGCGCGTGCCCATCCGCTCCTTCAGGAACGAGGTGCCACGGGCGATCGACGCGCCGTTGATGGCCGATGCCAGATGCCCCAGCAGGCTGTTCGACACGCGCGGATCGAACACCACCGGCATCCGTCC
The DNA here is from genome assembly GCF_055386855.1 of Lichenicola sp. GTC18331. Taxonomy (NCBI): domain Bacteria; kingdom Pseudomonadati; phylum Pseudomonadota; class Alphaproteobacteria; order Acetobacterales; family Acetobacteraceae; genus Lichenicola; species Lichenicola sp. GTC18331. Next base: position 3,453,467 of record NZ_AP045015.1, read on the forward strand.
CGTGCGCGGCTTGACCGGGTTCAGACGCGCGACGGCGCGCTGGCCGGCACTGCGTCCGATCCCGGACGGATCGTCCAGATCGGCGAGGTGCACGCAGGAATCGTAGTCGTAATCGCGTTGCATGCCGGTGCCGCTGCCGGCCAGCACCGTGGCCGATACGGAATGGCTGGTCCGGGCATAGTGCCCGGCGAACCCGCCCGAATGCGCCAGCATGATCTCGCTCCGGCTATAGCCGGCGGAACCGCCCTGCGAGTTGGTGACCCCCTCGACCGCCAGAGCCGCCGCCTCGGCGATGCCCGCGCGCTCGGTCAGCGCCGCCACATCCGGCTCGGATCCGTCGACCAGATCGAGCGGGTTGGCGGTGAAACGGCCAGACAGGCTGCGCTCGCACAGCCCGGCGAACCGGTCCTCCGGCACCACCTTGGCCATCGAGAGCGCTTGTTCGATCAGCCGCCCGAAGCCGGAGGGATCGGTGCTGGTCGTGGAGACGATCGCGCTCTTCCGGCCCACGAAAACACGCAGCCCGACATCGTTGTGCTCGGAGCGCTCCAGCTCCTCGCTCCTGCCCTGGCGTACCTGCACGCCCAGCGAGGTGCCGGAGACGAGGATGGCCTCGGCGGCGTCCGCGCCTGCTCTGGTCGCGGCCGAAACCAGCTCCTCGATCAGCGAAAGACGGTCGCTCATGCAGCCAGCCGCTCCGCCACGTCCGTCAGGCTCGGAATATGCGTTACGGGTCCGAGCGCGGTCAGCGTCGGCCTGCCGGCGAACATCCGCGTCGCCGCCCGGCGTATGTCGTCCAGCGTCACAGCCTCGATCTTCGCCACCGTTTCCGCCGTCGGGATGATGCGTCCGAAGATCTGCAGCTGCCGCGCCAGCTGCTCGCAACGACTGCCGGTCGATTCCAGCGACATCAGCAGGCTCGACTTGAGCTGCGCCCGCGCACGATCCAGCTCCGCCTGCCGCACCGCATCCGGCCCGGAGGCGCGCTGCACCTTGCGCAACTCCTCCAGCGTCACCGGCACCAGCTCCTTGGCTTCATCCTCACCGGTGCCGGCATAGATGCCGAACAGACCGCCATCGTTGAACGGCGAGTTGAACGCGTAGATGGAATAGACCAGCCCGCGCTTTTCCCGGATCTCTTGGAACAGACGCGACGACATGCCGCCGCCCAGAAGCGTCGACAGCAGCAGAACCGGATAATAATCCGGATCGCGATAGCCGACCGACGGGAAACCCAGCACCACATGGACCTGCTCCAGGTCCTTCTCCTCGCGGAACTCGCCGCCGAGATAGCGGCCCGGATCGGCCTGCTCGACCAGCTCTGTCGGCAGATCGCCGAAATGCGCGCGGGCCAGTTCCACGACATCCTCGTGGCGCAGATTGCCGGCCGCCGCGATCACCACATTGCCGGTGGTGTAGTGCTGGCGCATGTAGCCGGTCAGCGTGTCCCGCTTCATGTCGCGGATCAGCGCCTCGGTGCCGAGCGTCGGACGGCCCATCGCCTGATCCGGAAAGGCGGTTTCCTGGAAATGATCGAAGATGATGTCGTCCGGCGTGTCGTTCGCTTGGCCGATCTCCTGCAGGATCACGCCGCGCTCGCGCTCCAACTCCTCCGGCACGAAGGTGCTGTGGGTCAGGATGTCGCCGATGATGTCGGCACCGAGCGCCAGATCCTCCTTCAGCAGCTTCACATAGTAGGCGGTCTGCTCACGCGCGGTGTAGGCGTTGATATGACCGCCCACATTCTCGATCTCTTCGGCGATCTGCACGGCGCTGCGACGCTCCGTGCCCTTGAACGCCATGTGTTCGAGGAAATGCGAGACGCCGTTCTCGGAAGCGCGTTCGTTGCGGGTGCCGCTGGCGACGTAGGCGCCGAACGACACCGTCTCGACCCTGTCCATGCGCTCGGAAACGACGGTGAGCCCATTGGGCAGGCGTGTGGTGGCGATCGGATCGGTCATGCTGTTCCTGTGTGCGGCCTGCTGAACCAGAAGCGGGCGGGCCGTGTCGAACGGTATATGGGTGGTCAGGCGGCGTTCTTCAGCACCGCGGCGCGCACGGCGTCCTCCACCGCGTCGAGGCGGTTCGGCACCACCCGGAAGCGCTCCTCGCGGTCGAACAGATCGGCCAGATGCGGCGGCAAGGCCGGGGACAGACCGGTGGCGGACAGCATCGCGTCCGGGAACTTGGCCGGATGGGCGGTGGCCATCGCCACGGTCGGAATGCCGGGCACCGCGCAGGCGCGCGCCGCGGCGATGCCAATCGCCGAGTGCGGATCGGCCAGATATTGCGTCTCGCGATGCAGCCGGCGGATCTCCGCCTCCGTCGCCGCGTCGTCCAGCGCCTCGCCATGGAACAGTTCGGTCGCCCGGCGCCAGCTCGCATCCGGCACCGCCATGCGCCCGGTCTGGCGGAAGCCAGTCATGATCTCGGTGCACCGCGCGGCATCGCGATCCAGTAGCTCGAACAGCAGACGCTCGAAATTCGAGCTCACCTGGATGTCCATGGACGGCGACAGGCTCGGCGCCACCGGGCGCATGCTCATGTCGTTGCTGGCCAGGAACCGCGCCAGGATGTCGTTGCCGTTGGAACCGATGGCCAGACGCGCCACCGGCAATCCCATCCGGCGCGCCGCCCAGGCGGCGAACACGTTGCCGAAATTGCCGGTCGGTACCGCGAACGAGACCTCGCAATCCGGTGCCCCCAACGCCAGCGCCGCCGCGGCATAGTACGGAATCTGCGCCGCGACGCGCGCCCAGTTGATTGAGTTGACGGCACTGAGCTGCATGTCGTCGCGGAACGTCGTATCGGCGAACATCGCCTTCACCATGTCCTGGCAATCGTCGAACGTGCCCTCCAACGCCAGATTGGCGATGTTGGGCGACAGCACTGTGGTCATCTGCCGACGCTGCACCGCGCTGGTGCGGCCGAGCGGATGCAGGATCACCACCTGCAGACGCGCACGGTCGCGGCAGGCCTCGATCGCCGCCGAGCCGGTATCGCCGGAGGTCGCGCCGACGATGGTCACGCGCCGGTCCTGCTGCGTCAGCACATGGTCGAACAGCCGGCCCAGCAACTGCATCGCCATGTCCTTGAAGGCGAGCGTCGGGCCATGGAACAGCTCCATCGCGAACAAATCGCGGTCGAGCTGAACCATCGGCACGGTGGCCGGATGGGTGAAGCCGGCATAGGCCTCGCGGCACAAGCCCAGCAGCGTGTCATGGTCGATCGAACCCGCCGTGAACGGTGCCATCACCCGTGCCGCGAGTTCCGGGTAGGACAGGCCGCGCATGGCGCGCCATTCGTCGGGGGAGAAGACCGGCCAGCTTTTCGGCATGTAGAGGCCGCCGTCTCCGGCCAGTCCGGCCAGCAGAACACCGCTGAAATCGAGAGCCGGCGCCTGGCCGCGGGTCGAAACGTAACGCATCCGGCCAGCATACGAAATTCGGCCTCCATCGCGAAGAGCGGCCGGACGCCGGGCGGCAATGCCCGCACCGGCGCTCTCGTCTCCCTGGCTGTTTTCGTTTCGGGAAAACCGCCCAGTCCCGTCCCTGATCGCAGCTTCGTGCTTGACCTAAACGTGAAACAACTTCTCCACCCCACCGGCATTCAGCAGGCAGGTCCACACTCCTTCAACGGGCAACTTCCATGGCACGGGTCGTTCTTCTCACCGGCATCGTTCTCACCTTCGCCGTCGGCACTGTCGCAGCCACCGAATCCGGTGTCGTGATGCCGGTATCGACGACGTTGTCGTCGCTGAACTGATCAGCGCTGAAGGTAGCGGCGCCGCAGATGCGCGAGGTAGATCGTCGGATCGAGCGCTCCGCCGGTCGCTTCCGCGATGATCTGCGGCGTTTCGCCAAAGCTGGCTCGGTCGTGGACGGTGTCCCGCAACCACGCTCTTAGCGGTCCGAACTCTCCGGTCTCGATCGACCTATCCAGGGTCGGCAGTGTTCTCCGCGCCGCGTCCATCAACTGCGCCGCCGTCATCGCGCCGAGCGAGTAGGTCGGGAAATACCCGAATAGTCCGGCTGGCCAGTGAACGTCCTGCAAGCAACCTGAGGCGTCGTTAGGCACCTCCACGCCGATCGACCGCTTTAGACCATCGTTGAAGGCAGCGGGCAGGTCGGCGAGCGCCAGATCGCCGTTGACCATCGCCTTCTCCAGGCCGTAGCGCAGTATGATGTGCGCCGGATAGGTCACTTCGTCCGCGTCGACCCGGATCAGCCCAGGCTCGACACGACGCATCAATGCCACGAGGTTGTGCGGCTCGAACGCCGGCTGATCGCCGAACGTGTCGCACAGCAGCGGCGACAGGAACCGCAGAAACGCGTCGCTGCGGCAGACCTGCATCTCGATCAGCAGCGACTGGCTTTCATGCAGGCTCATGCCCCGCGCCTGCCCGACCGGCTGCGCCAGGAACGCCGCCGGCCGCCCCTGTTCGTAGAGGGCATGGCCGGTCTCGTGCAGCACCCCCATCAGCGCGCTGGAAAAATCCTCCTCGTCGTATCGCGTGGTGATCCGTACGTCCTGGGTGGCGCCGCCGCAGAACGGGTGGGCGCTGATGTCCAGCCGGCCGCGCTCGAAATCGAACCCGACCGCGCGCATCAGCTTTTCGCCCAGCGCCTTCTGCGCCGCGATGTGGAAGGGGCCCTCCATCGGCGTCGGCTCAGGTTGCGCGGCCTGCTTCTCCAGCGCTTGCCCGATCAGTTCCGGCAGAGCAGCGCCAAGCTCGGCGAAGATCGGATCGACGAAGCGCTGCGTCGTGCCCGGGTCGAACTGGTCCAGCAGCGCATCGTAGGGCGAGAGGCCGAGCGCCTCGCCCTTGGCCCGGCCGATCTCCCGCTGCGTGTCCAGGACGCGTTGCAGATCGGGACGCAGGCCCGCGAAATCGTTCTCCTTGCGTGCCTGGCGCCAGCGCACCTCGCATGCGGTGGAGGCGCGCGCGGCCTCTTCCACCAGATCCGCCGGCACCGCCGTGGCATGCGCATGTTGGCGCCGCATCTCACGCAAATTGGCGCGCTGCCACGCCCCCAACCCGTCTTGCTCGGCGTTCGCCGCCGCCAGCAGCTCCGCGGTTTCCGTCTCGGTCAGCAGCGTATGCGCCATCACCGACAGGGTCGCGATCGCCTCGCCGCGCGTTTCGGCGGCCCCGAGCGGCATGGTGGTTTCCTTGTCCCAGCCCAGGATTCCGAGCGCGTCGCCCAGGCGCGACAGCCTGGTGAAACGCTGTTCCAGCTTCGTATAGGCGGTCATGCCGTGGCTCCTCGTTCGTCCCGCTATTGCAGACCGGTCGCGTCGCGGGAACAAGGGCGGATGGCCGGGTGCGGGGAGGCGTGCAGGTGACCGAGAACACGGAGCGGCTCCGCGCGGCGCGAACCTTGGCCGATCGCGGCACATCGGCCCATCAGCAGAACGACACCATCGCCGCCGAACGGCTTTATCGCGAAGCGCTGGCGATCGATCCGGCCTCGCCTGACGCGCTGCACGGCATGGGCGTGCTGGCTCTCCAGCGCGGCCTGCCGGCGCAGGCGATCGCCCTGATCGGCCGCGCGTCCGCCGCCCGTCCGGACCAGCCGCTCTTCACCCTCAATCTCGGTCACGCCTTGCTCGGGTGCGGACACGTCGAGGAAGCCCGCGCGGCGATGCGCACCGCGGCCTTGCTCGACCCGGGCGATCCGCGCGCCCATGCCGCGTTGGCGGCCGTGCTGGAACGGCTCGGCCGGCCGGACGAAGCGCTCGCCTCGGCGCGGACTGCGCTCGATCGCGTCATCGACCCGAAGGCGATTCCCGGCACGCAGGCTCTCGCCGGCCGCGCCGCCTCCGCACTCGGACGCTGGCCCGATGCGGTCGCGGCTTTCGCGCGCGCGGTCGCCGAAAACCCGTCCGATGTCGCCTCCTGGCACGGTCTCGCCGTCGCTCAGACCGCATCGGGACGGAGCGACGAGGCCGAACGCTGCTTCCGGCAGGTCGCGGCCCTGCTCCCGGACGACCCGGCGGCTCTCGCCAATCTCGGGGCGCGTCTCTGGGAGAACAGCAGGCTCGACGAGGCCCTCGACACCCTGCGTCGCGCCGAAACCCTCGCGGCGCCCACGGCGGAAACCAGCAGCAATCTCGGCCTCGTCCTGCTCGCTCTGGGTCATCTGCCCGAGGCCGAGCGCAGACTGGCCGATGCCGCGCGGCAGGCCCCCGACCGCGCCGGCATCCGCGTCAATCACGGCACCGCCCTGTTGGACCTCGACAGAGTCGACGAGGCCGAACGCTGCTTTTCGCAGGTGGAACACAACGATGCCGGTACGCTCGATGCCGAGCGCGCGCGCTTCAACCGGGCGACGCTTCTGCTCGGCACCGGCCGCTTCACCGAAGGCTGGGCCGGGTTCGAGGCGCGTCACGCCGTGCTCGGCCGCGCATCCTCCCCGCTGCCGTCCTGGGACGGCACCCTGCTCGATCCATCGGTGCCGCTGCTGATCGAGGCCGAGCAGGGCCTCGGCGACATGATCCAGTTCCTGCGCTACGTAACGGAGGCGATGCGCCGGGCGTCCGTCGTGCTGCGCCTGCCCGATTCGTTGCACCGTCTGGCGCGGCGATCCCTGCCGCCCACCTGCCGCATCATCGGCCGCGCGGACCCGGCCCCGCAGGGTGCGGTGTTGGCCGATCTGCTCAGCCTGCCGCTCCTGCTCGGTCTGCCCGAACCGTTTTTCCCTGGTGCCTATCTCGATGCCGACCCCGCCGGGTCGTCCGGGGCGATCGGTCTGTGCTGGTCCGGCAGCCCCGGCTATCGCTTCGACCGCCGACGCTCTCTCCATCTCGCGCAACTGGCGCCGCTGGCGACAACGGGCCGGTCCTTCGTCGCGCTCCAGCCCGACCGGCAGGACGAAACGCCGCCGGACGGAATGGAACTCGCGCGTCCCGTCCTGCGCGATCTTGCCGACACCGCCGCCTGGATCGCGTCATGTTCGCTGGTCGTCACCGTGGATACTGCCGTGGCTCATCTCGCCGGCGCCCTGGATCGCCCGACCCTGCTGCTGAACCGCTTCGGCGGGGACTGGCGCTGGCGCGGCGCCAACCGCGACGAGCAGGGGCGGAGTTTGTGGTATCCCAGCGTGCGGGTCCTGGATCAGCCCGAACCCCTGCCGCCCGAACAGGCATGGCCCGTCGTGATCGAACGCGCCGCCGCCCTTCTGGCCGGTTGAGAGCGGACGGCCCGGGCGCGGATCAGTTCGCGCCGCGCTTCCGGATCGGTGCCACGGTTTCCCGCGCGATCGCATCCTCGGCCCGGGTCAGCACGGCCACCAGCGAGGCGCGCAGCTCTTCCAGCTTGCGTTCGCTGCCGACCTTCAGCCCGAACAGATCCTTCACATAGAACACGTCCACCGCACGTACGCCGTAGGTCGTCACATGCGCCGACGCGATCTGCATGCCCTGCTGGCTCATCGCCGCGGTGACGTCATGCAGCAGGCCGGGCCTGTCGCGCCCGTTCACCTCGATCACGGTGTAGGCGTTCGACGCACGGTTATCGATCACCACGCGCGGCGGCACATGGATCGCCCGCATGCGACGCCCGACCAGACTGACCGAGCTGCGGGCGATCTCTTCTTCCAGATCGATGGTGCCGGACAAAGCCTGTTCCACCAGCACGGAAAGGCGCGCCAGACGATGCGGGGCGTCGAACGTGTCCTCCGACGCGTCCTGGACCCAGAACGTGTCGAGCGCCATGCCGTTGGTCATGGTGTGGATGCGCGCATCGACGATGGAGGCGCCGGCCACGGCGAGCGCTCCTGCGATCCGGCTGAACAGGCCCGGATGATCGGCGGTGTAGATCGTCACCTCCGTCACCGCACGGGCCGGCAGGGGCTGTGTTTCCACCGTCAACGGCGCATCGCGCTGCACGCTATCCCGGATCATGCGGGCATGGCGCGCATGCGTTTCCGGATCGAAGGATAGCCAATAGCCGCCATAGCCGAGACGCAGGAAATCCTCTGTCTCCTCCGGCGTGAAGCCTTCCTCCTCGAGCAGGATCGCCGCGGCTTCCTTGCCGCGCGCCACGCGAACATCGCGCTCGGTGGTGGCCAGACCGCCGGCCAGGACCTCCGCCACGCGCGCGTAGAGCTCGCGCAGCAGCGTCGCCTTCCAGGCGTTCCACACCTTTGAACTGACCGCGCGCATATCCACGACGGTCAAGATCAGCAGCAGGCGCAGGCGCTCCGGCGACTGGATGGTGTCGGCCAGATCGAGGATCGTTTTCGGGTCGTCGATGTCGCGACGGAATGCGGTCTGGCTCAGCAGCAGGTGGTGCAGCACCAGCCAGGACACCGTCTCGGTTTCTTCGGCCGACAAACCCAGGGCCGGACAGATCTCCAGCGCCATCTCCGAGCCCAGCTCGGAATGATCGCCGCCGCGTCCCTTGGCGATGTCGTGCAGCAGCGTCGCCACGTAGAGGGCCCGACGGCTTTGCAGATCCTCCACCAGATCGTTGGCGACCGGCGTTTCCTCCGCCAGAAGCCCGGCTTCCAGCGCACCCAGAATCCGCACCGCTTCGATCGTGTGCTCGTCCACGGTGAACACATGATAGGTGTCGAACTGCATCTGGCCGACGATGCGCGACCATTGCGGGATCAGACGCCCCAGCAGCCCGGTCTCGTTCAGCACATGCAGCCATCGTGCGCCCGAGCGCGGCGGATCGGCGCGGATGATCTCGTCGCGACGCAACTCGCCGGACCGGTCCGGACGCGGCTTGCGCGTCGGGCGCTCGCCGCAGAGCAGTTCCAGCAGAATACCCATCGCCTCGGGGTTGTCGCGCAGCGCGGCGGCGCGGCGCTCCCAGCGGATCAGCAGATGCATCGCCAGCGGGTGGATCGGCAGCTTGCGGTCGCGCGCCGCCGCCAGCAGACGCAGCATCATGATCGGGTCGCGATCGAACGACACGTCCGGCTGGGCCATGATCGCGCCGTCGGCGATCATGAAACCGGCCCGACGCAGCGCCTCGTCGGTTTCCGGCGCCGTCGCCGGCACGCCCAGCGCCTGACGCAGCACCTGCGGCTCCAGGATGTGCGTGAAGCGCATCACCTCGCGCGCGGTCAGGAAATAGTGCCGCATGAACCGCTCGACGCCGACCTGACGGCCATGCTGGGTGTAGCCCATGCGCGCGCCGACCACCGGCTGCATGTCGAAGGTGAGCCGTTCTTCCGCGCGGCCGGCGACGTAGTGCAGATGGAACCGCACCGTCCACAGGAAATCCCAGGACCGGCTGGCCCGCTTGGCCTCCTGCTCGGTCAGGAGCGGCGGGCGCCCGGCGCCGGCACGCGCCAGATCGGCGAAGGTATGCGTTCCGAGCGTGTAACGACATAGCCAGTAAAGCGTCTGCATGTCGCGCAGACCGCCCCGGCCTTCCTTGATGTTCGGCTCAACCAGGAACGGGCTCTCGCCGTAGCGCTGGTGACGCAGGCTGCGCTCGCGCTGCTTGTCGGCGATGAAATTGCCGGCGCCGCTTTCCACGCTGGCGAGAATGAACCGGGCCTGGAACGAGGCGAACAGGGCGGCGTCGCCGGCGATGCGCCGCGCATCCAGGAGCGTCGTCCGCACCGTGGTGTCCGCTGCCGCCTCGGCGACGCATTGGCTCGCAGACCGGGTCGCATGACCGACCTTCAGCCCCAGATCCCACAAAAAGTAGAGCATGAACTCGACCGCGGAGAGGATCGCCGGTTCGGGTTCCTCGTCGGTCAGGAACAGCAGATCGATGTCGCTGAACGGCGCCAGCGTGCCGCGCCCGTAGCCCCCGGTCGCGACGATCGCCAGGGTGAAACCGTCCGCGATGCCGCCCGCATCGGCCCCGCGTGCTGCTTCGGCCATGCGTTTGGCGGCGGCGACCTCGTCCGCCAAGGCGTCCTGGAGCGCGAAATCATGGAGGGCCGCGATCAGCCCGTCGGTCAGCGCCGCCAGCTGATGCGCGGCGCCAATGCCGTCCAGCTCGTGTGCTTCGAACGCATCGCGCACGCTCTGCTGGATGCGCGCAAGATGACGCCTGAACGCAGCGATCGCCGTGCCACGCGGGGTGGGCGGCGCATCGGCGGGTCTGGCGAGCGCGGAGGCGAGCTGACGAGCGGCCATGGCGGGTTCGAGGAGAGTCGCGGCGGGCTTGGGCATGCTAGCGCGAACGTAGCGCGTCGCTGTTGGTCGCAACAGCTTGATCATGCGATGCAACAAAAATCGCGCGCAGTTGGTACAGCGCCTCTAACGCTTCGCGCGGGGTGAGACTGTCCGGGTCGATCGCCGCCATCGCCTCCCGGAACGGGTCGGCTTTCGACTCCTCCTTGTCCAGCCCGGCGAAAAGCGGCAGGCGCGCCGCCGTCTCGCCGCGACTCTTTTCCAGCGCCGACAGCAGCCGCCCGGCACGACGCACCACCGGCTCCGGTACGCCCGCCAGCTTGGCCACGTGCACGCCCCAGCTCCGTCCCGCCACGCCGGGCAGAACCTCGTGCCGGAACACCACCTGGTTCTTCCATTCCCGCACGCTCATCGTGTGTGGACACAGGCCCGGCAACGTGTCGGCCAGCTCGCCTAGCTCGTGGAAATGGGTGGCGAAGATGGTGCGGCAGCGCTGCGCGCCGTGCAGCGACTCCAGCACCGCCCAGGCGATCGCCAGCCCGTCCAGGGTCGAGGTGCCGCGGCCGATCTCGTCCACCACCACCAGCGAGCGCGGTCCGGCGAGGTTCAGGATCGACGCGGTCTCCGTCATCTCCACCATAAAGGTGCTGCGCCCGCGCGCCAGATCGTCGGACGCGCCGACGCGGGAGAACAACCGGTCCACAAGCCCGATCTCCGCCCGCTCCGCCGGCACAGGCAGACCGGCCTGCGCCAGAACCACCGCCAGCGCCGCCTGACGCAGGAAGGTCGATTTTCCGGCCATGTTCGGGCCGGTCAGCAGCATCACGCGCCGCCCGTCGGAGAGATCGCAATCGTTGGGCGTGAACCGGTCGGTCCGGCTCAACGCCGCTTCCACCACCGGATGCCGCAGGGCCGTCATCCGGAACGTCGCATCCTCCAGGATTTCCGGCCGGCACCAGCGCCCATCGGCGGCCAGCGTCGCGCAGGATTGCGTTACGTCCAGCAGCGCCAGCGCCTCGGCGATCGCCGGCAGCGCCTCCGTCGCCAGGGTCTGGCTCACCAGAGCGTCGAATACGAGCCGTTCCCGCCGCGACGTGCGGCTGCCCGCCTCGGAGATCCGCCGATCCAGTTCGCTCAGCTCCGCCGTGGTGAAGCGCGACACGCTGGCCGTCCCCTGGCGCAGCACCAGAGCCGGGTTCGACCGCAATCCCGCAGCCGCCCCCACCGGCGCCTCGATCACGTAGCCGAGCTGGGCGTGATGCTTGATCTTCAGGCTGGCGACGCCGAATTGCTGCGCATAGTCGAGCTGCTTTCCGGCGATCACCTTGCGGCTGTCGTCGCGCAGACGGCGTTCCGCATCCAGCTCGCCATCGAACCCTTCCGCGATCGCGCCGCCATCCTCGAGACGCGCCGGCAGGTCGTCCGACAGGGCACGGCGCAACAGCGTTTCCAGCCCGGCCGCGCGGTCCAGGGTTCGGCGCGCCGCGTCCAGCAAAGCGGGCAGGGGGCCTGCGAAGGGGGCGGCCGGCGCATCCGGCGTCAACAAAGCCGCCGCTGCATGCGCCGCCGCGAGGCCATCACGAATCGCCGCCAGATCGCGCGGCTGGCCGCGCCCCACCGAGAGCCGCCCCAGCGCGCGGGCAATATCGGGCGTGCCGCGCAGGATCTGCCGAAGCTGCGCCACCGGCCCGGATTCGGCCTGGAGGAACTGCCACGCATCCTGCCGCGCGCCGATCGGCTCGGCTGTCGCCAAAGGCGCTGACAGCCATCCCGCCAGCATCCGGCTGCCCGGCGCCGTCACGGTGCGGGAAATGGTCCCGATCAGCGTATGTTCGGTGCCCCCGTCGCGAGATCGCAGCAGTTCCAGACTGCCGCGCGTGGCCGGGTCGATCCCCAGCAGCAGCCGGTCGCCCTGCGGCACCGGGCGCGACAGGCGCGGCAGCTTTCCCGCCTGGCTGTCGCGCACGTAGTCGAGCACCACCAGTCCGGCCACGGCTTCGGCATCGGAGAAATCGCCGAATGCATCGAGGCTCGCCGCCTCGAAGGGCTGCGTCAGCTTGGCCCGCGCGGCCAGAGGCGCATGCGGCACAGGCTCCGGCCCGCGCGCAGCCTCGTGCTCGCCCAGCGGCAAGCCAGCAGGCGCCAGAATCTCCGCCGGATCGAGACGCGCCAGCAATTCGGGCAACACCTGCGGGCCGGACAGCGCCGCCGTTTCGAACAGACCGGTGCTCACGTCGATCCATGCCGCGCCCAGCAGATCGGAATCGCGCGGTTTGGCGCCCGGCAGACGGGCGATCGCCAGAAGCAGGTTCGACCGCCCGGCTTCCAGCAGTTCGTCCTCGGTCAGCGTGCCGGCGGTGACGAGACGCACGATATCGCGCGCCAGAGGTCCCTTGCTGGGCGAGCCGGTCTTGCGCGGCGCTTCCGTCTGCTCGGCGATCGCCACGCGGAAGCCGCGCCGGATCAGTCGCGCCAGATAGGCCTGCGCGGCGGCCACGGGCACGCCGCACATCGGGATCGGCTCGCCGGCATGGTTGCCGCGCGCCGTCAGGGCGATGTCCAGCGCCGCTGCGGCCGCCTGCGCGTCGGCGAAGAACATCTCGTAGAAATCGCCCATCCGGAAGAACAGCAGCGCATCGGGCTGGCGCGCCTTCAGCGTGAACCACTGCGCCATCGCCGGCGATGCGCCGTCCGGATCGGGAAAGGAGGAAATCGCGGCTTCGCTCATGCCAGCGTCTGTAGAACGCCGCGGCGAAGCCCCCAAGAGCCGGGCGGTGTCCATTCCGTCCGGCACGAGGATCAGAAGCCCAGCACCACGTCGCCGGCCAGGGTGAAGGAGCCGTTATCGCTCAAACCGTTATACGGATGCCCGCCGCTGAACGACTTGTCCCAGCGGATTTCCGGCCGGAACGCCAGCAGCGCCACGTGCGGGATCACCGGCTTGTAGCTCACGCCCCAGGTCCATTCGCTGTAGGTCTGCCGCCCCGCGCCATAGGAGGTGTTGGGCAGACCGTTCAAGGCGCGTGCCGGATCGAGATTGCCCGGGAAGGCCGCCACGAAGAACCCGGCATTGTCGCGATAGACCTCGCCGCGGAAATTCGCGGTCAGGGTCGGCGTCAGCGCGTAGGAGATGTAGCCGGCCAGCCCGTAGCTGTCGGCACCGATCGAATCGTCGTGCTGCCACTGGCCCTCGGCGACAAAGGTGAGCTTGTCGGTCGCCTTGTAGGTAGCCACCACGTCGCCCTCGTAACGCATGTCGCGATTGGCGGCGGAGCCGATCGAATTCACCGCATCCTCTGGCCCCAGATGCATCAGCGCCAGCACCGTCAGCTTGCCGCCGGCAATGTTGTTCAACCCGACGCCGAACAAACCGGCCGGCTCGGCATTGTTGTCGCCGCCGTCGAACGTGGTGCTGAGGCCGGTATCCACCTGGCCCCACAGATCGACCGTCGGGTTCAGATGCACCACCGCCTGCAGGCCGGTGTGCTGGAACGGACCGAAATTGAAGTTGTAGGAATGCGAATAGAACGGGTTGGTGGACGGGTCGATGGTCTCGTAGCCGATCGGCGTCGCGAACTGACCCAGTTTGAAATCCACACCGCCCTTCGTCAGCACCGGCGCATGCAGCAACAGATCGGCCTGCAGGATCGAGAACTGGTTGCGGTCATGCGTCAGCGCGTTGAACTCGCCCAGATAATGCGTGTAGCGCGCATCCGAACCGTACGTGCCCTGCAGGGTGAAGCCCAGATCCCAGTCGGAGGAGGAACTGTCGATCGGACGCATCGCGGTCAGCTGCAGATTGTTCAGCAGCACCGTGTTCGCCTTGTCGTCGAACAGGCGACCGTAGTTCAGACCGTCCGACGGCCTGTCGAAATTGCCCGTGATGCCCGCATCCACCTGCGCGCCGAAGGTGATCGCGCTGGCCCAGGATTTCGGGGCGGCGGGGGCGGGCGCCGCCACGGGCGCCGTCAGCTGGGCAGGCGCTGGAGCCGCGGTCTGGGCGAAAGCGGTTCCGGCGGACAACGACGCCATCAGAGAAACCGAAGCCAGAAGAAAGCCGCGCGTCGTCATGGTGGGTCCTTTGTTCCCGAGCACCCCGCCGGACCGGTATCCGGACGGTGTCCTCTGGTGCGGCGCAACACCTCGCATTGTCCAGGCAAACCCACCGCCAAGGCGCGGATTTACGAGATAATCTGTCTCTATGTAACGTTTCTGCAACTGTAAACGACACGCAAAGGCAGTATAAAACGAAATATTATTACACTGACGTGCGACGTGGATCGCCCTCAGGCGGATCGTGTCCGCCTCCGCCGCAGTCGGTCGGCGATCTTGCGCCCCATATCGCGCAGCTTCACCACGCCCAGCAGGTCCAGAAACAGCGCGTAGCTGCCCATTCCGGCCGTGATCATCACCCCCAGCAGCAGCACGCGCACGGCGCCATGGTGATCCTCGATTCCGCGCATCGGCCCCATCCGCAGCAGCAGCAGCACGGACGCCATGGCAACGGAGGCGATCCCCATCCGACCCAGCCGGGACAGCATGATCCGGTCCGGCGACAACCAGCCGCGACGGCTCAGCATCACAGCCAGGATCAGCGCGTTGAGGGCGGAGGCGAGGCTGGTCGCCAGAGGCGGTCCCACATGCTGCAACGGCCTCATCAAGGCCAGATTCAAGACGAGGTTCAGCCCCAGCGTGACCATGCCGATCCGGACCGGCGTCGCCGTGTCGCCGCGCGAGAAGAACCCCGGCCCCAGCACCTTCACCAGAACGAAGAACGGCAATCCCAGCGCATAGGCCACCAGCGACTGCGCCGACAGGATCACGTCCTGCGGCGTGAACCGCCCGTAGCCGAAAAGCGTCGCCAGAATAGGCCGCGCCAGCAGCATCAGCGCCAGCATTGCCGGGATCACGAGGATCAGTGCGTATTCGATCGCGCTGTTCTGCGTCCGGCGCGCATCCTCGAGCTTGCCGGACTGCACGTGCCGGGTCAGCAGCGGCAGGAGCGAGGTGCCGGCCGCCGCACCCAGCACCCCCAGGGGAAGCTGGTTCACCCGGTCGGCGAAATACATATAGGACACGCTGCCGGCCGGCAGGCTGGTGCCGATCATCGTGTCGACCACCAGATTCAGCTGCACCACCCCGCTGCCGATCAGCCCCGGCGTCATCCGCCGGCCCAAGGCGCGCATGCGCGGCGTCATCCGGGGTCGGGGCAGCCCCAGGGGCATGCCGGCACGGCGCGCCGCCAGCAGCAGCACGCCGAGCTGGACCACGCCGGACAAGGTGATGCCCCAGGATGCGGCATGCGCGACCGACTGCACATGCGGCGTCAGGAACAGGATCGAGGCGATGCCCACCACGTTGAACAGCACATAGGCCGCCGCCGCGACGCCGAACCGTTCCAGCCCGTTCAACATGCCGGACACCAGGGCCGCCGCGCAGATCAGGATCACGTAGGGGAACGTGATCCGGCTGAGTGAGACCGCCAGCGGACGGTTGCCGGTGAACCCCCAGCCGATCACCGAGATCAGTTGCGGCATGAACAGTTCGCCCAGGATCGTCAGCAGCAGCAGCCAGAACACCAGCACGCCGAACGCTTCCCGCGCGAAGCTCTTCGCGGAGCCCGGACCCTCCTTGGTCAGAAGTTCGGAGAAGAGCGGCACGAAGGCGGCGTTGAACGCGCCTTCGCCGAACAAACGCCGGAACATGTTCGGCAGACGGAACGCCACCTGAAAGGCGTCCTGCATCGGACCGGCGCCCATCAGGGCGGCCAGAAGCTGGTCGCGCACCAGACCCAGCACGCGGCTGAGCATCGTCCAGCCGCCGACGGTGAGAAAGCCTTTGAGCATGGACGCTTCCCTATCCCATCGCCGACGCGAACGGTATCGGCTCCATGCGGAAGCGCTTGCCCGGGCCCGTCGCCCCGATGCTAGACTGGTTCATGCACGCAGAACCGTTCCTGACCCGCTTCTCCGTCCCCGCGCTCCACACCGTGACGCGCCCTCTCGCCGCCGTGGCCAGCGGGCGCACGCCGCCCGATCTCGTGCTCACCAATGCACGGATATTGTCCACCTATTCCGAGCGCATCCTTCCCGATCGCGAGCTCTGGATCAGCCACGGCCGCATCGCCGCGATGCAGCCGGCAGGTACGGCAAATCGCCTCGGTCTCGCCGCAGGCCGCATCACCGATCTCGAAGGAGGTATCCTGGCACCTGGCCTCGTGGACCCGCATCTGCATATCGAGAGCAGCATGATGACCGCCTGCGCCTATGCGGAAGCGGCGCTGCTCAACGGCACCACCACGATCTTCTGCGACAGCCACGAGATCGGCAACGTCTCCGACGTCGCCGGCGTGGAATGGATGCTGGAAGACGCCCGACGTGCGCCGCTCAACATCTTCCTCACCGTGCCCAGCACCGTTCCCGCCACCTCCGCCCGCTTCGAGACCGCCGGCGGCGACCTCACCCCCGACAAGATCGGCGCCCTGTTCGACCGCTGGCCGGAAGCGGTGGCGCTCGGCGAGAAGATGGATTTCGTGCAGGTCTGCGAGGGCGACGAACGCTCGCACGGCGTCATCGCCGAGGCCCTCAAGCGCGGCCTGCCGGTCAGCGGCCACGTCTACGGCACCGACTTCGTCCCGGCCTATGCCGCCAGTGGCGTCACCGACACGCACGAAGCCGTCTCCCGCGAGATCGCGGAGGCGTTGATCGAAGCCGGCGTCTGGGTGTTCCTGCGCGGCGGCCCGCCGACCACGCCCTGGCACAGCCTGCCGGCCGCGATCCGCGCCGTCACCGAACTCGGCTGCGATCCCAAGCGCGTCTGCGTCTGCACCGATGATCGCGACGCCGAGGATCTGTTCTCCTTCGGCATGGACTGGGTGGTGCGCGAAGCGGTGCGCGCTGGCCTGTCGCAGGAACGCGCCTGGAGCCTCGGCTCGCTGCACCCGGCCACGCGCTTCGCCATGGACGGAGAGATCGGCGGCATGGGCGGCGGACGTCGCGCCGATCTGGTGCTGTTGTCCGACGATCTGCACGTTCGCCACACCTGGTTCGGCGGCGCGTTGATGGTCGAGAACGGGCGCTCCACCGAGCTGCTCGCGAATCAGATGGAGCATGGTCGCTTCACCTATCCCGATGCCGCCTTCCGCACCGTGATCCTGCCGGACACGCTGCCCTCCCTGGTGCCGGACCTTCCCGCAACGGCCTGCAAGGTCAACGCGATCCGCACGGTCGATCCGTCCGACATCGCCCTGCGTCACGTCGTCCTCTCCCTGGATCAGGCTCCGGACTGGACCGCGCATCTCGAAGCACACGATCTTTGCTTCGTCAGCGTGATCGAGCGTCACGGCAACAACGGCGCCGTCGCGCACGGCCTGCTGCAAAGCTTCGGCCTCCGCGAGGGTGCCGTGGCCAGTTCGGTCGGGCACGACGCGCACAACATCATCGTCGCCGGTCTGGACGAAGCCTCGATGCGGCTGGCGGTGGAGACCATCCGCGCCAGCAGAGGCGGCGTGGTGGTGGTGGCGAACGGCACGGTCGTGGCGCAGATCGCCCTGCCGATCGCGGGTCTGCTGTCCGACAAGCGTGCCCCCGAGGTGGCCGACGAAACCCGCGCGCTGAAAGCGGCCTGGGACGCCGCCGGCTGCCGTCTGCCCTATATGGGCTTCAACCTGATCCCGCTTTCCGTGATCCCCGACATCCGCATCACCGACAAGGGGCTGGTGACGGTGCCGGGCATGGAACAGCTTCCGCTCGTGGTGGCGTAGATGTCGCTCACCCGTTTGCAGATCGGCGACGAAGGCTTTCTGGTCTCCAGCCTCATCGAGCGCTGCCCACGGGTGATGATGTTGCGCGAGCTGGTGCGAAACGCGCTCGAAGCCGCGGAAACCGCACCGGACGGCGCGCGTACGGTGCGGATCGATGCCGTGCCGGTGAACGGCGTGCCCAAACTGCGGATCCGCAACAGCGGCCGCGGCATGGATGCGGCCGAATTGTTCGCCATGGCCGATCTCGCCGCCTCCATCCGCAAGACCCAGGCTCTGGACGGCAATTTCGGCATGGGCGCCAAGGTCGCGTCGCTACCGTCAAACCGCCTCGGCCTGCGCTATCGCTCCTGCCAGGACGGGATCGTGCGGGCGATGCTGCTCGGCTGGCGCGACGGCGCCTATGGCCGCGTCCGGCAGACCGGACCGGACGGGAAGGGCGCTGAGGTGATCGAAACCGGGCGCGAGAACGGCCCGGACTGGACCGAGGTCGTCCTGTTCGGCAACGCGCCGGAACAGGATACCAGCCTGGACCCGTTCGCGGGCGATCCGCCGATGCCAGCGGGATGGCTCTGGGACGAGCTCAGCGCCCGCTTCTTCCGGATCGAGAACAGCGTCGACCTTTTTGTTCGTGAGGACCGGTTCGAGCCGCTCGCCTCCCGCCTGCCGCGTCTGGCTGCGCGGTTCGAAACCGTTCCGCTCCCCGACGGCGTTGCGCTGCACTACGTCCATTGCCCGCCGGGCCGGTTCGACATGCCGCCCGCCATGGCCGGGCTGGTGTATCGCGGCGAACTCTACGATGTCCGTCGCGACAGCGACTGGCTGCACATCGCCCCGGTGTTCGGCGTCCCGTTCCATGCCGGCAGCGTGGTTCTGCTGGTCGAGTTGCCGGACCATCATCCGGCGCTGCCGGACGCCTATCGCCAGTTCCTGCGCAGCGCCGACGGACGCCAGAACAGGATCGAGTTGCGCGACTTCGCCCCGGTCCTGCATCAGCACCGCCCGGACTGGCTCCGCGCGCTGATCGATTCCGGCGCTCCGGACGCCACGGTGTCGGACGGACTTTATCGCTCCCTGCGCGACCTGCTGCGCCAACTGGGCGTGCCGCGCAGACATCGCCTCGTCGTGACCGATCAGCCCGTTCCACCCGAAGAGCGTGCGTCCGGCGTTTCTGCCGAAACCGAGAGCGGACCAGTCTCCGACCCGTTCGTCGCCGAACACGTGCCGGAGATCCTGCTCCTGCGAACTCCGGACGAGATCGCCGCTCGTGCCTTATCCGGTCGCGCCGCGCGCTATTACCCGGAAACACACCAGCTCTTCCTCAATGCGCTCTACCCTGCCGCGACCGATATGCGCGAGGCCCTGGAACGCGCCTTCGCCTGGCACGGCGACCTGGGCCGTGTGCGCGCGCTCGCGCAGCGGGAAGCGGAGCAGGCCATGGCCGCCAGGGTCGGCCGCACCCTCGTCTTCGCGTTGTCGAAGGGCGAACACTGGCCGGATGCCGATCTGGCGCAGGCTCTCTCGCCGCACAGCCTGTCCCTGTCCGCGGACGATTGGCGCCCGGGCCTGACCGACGCCCAGCACGCGATCCGGGACGCGCTCTCCGAGCTGTCGTCCATGCCGGGCCATTCCGTTCGGCCCGAGTTTGTCGGCTGACGGAGACGTCGCGAACGCAGCCCTGGCGTCAGAACAGCCCGGCCGGCACGACCAGCAACGCGACCGGCGGCATCATCGCCGCCGCGCCGTAGAGCGCCAGCAGCGGAAAACGCCGCTCGCGCCGCTCCCGATCCAGCAGCCGGTGCAGCACCCGCCCGAGGCCGCGGATCACCACCACGGCCGCAACCAGCCCGATCATCAGCGCCACCGTGCGGTTGCTCCCCGACACGGTCAGCTTCATCGCCGCCATCGGGAAGATGAAGCCGCAACCCGTGGCGAGGCCGATCGCCACCACCCGGGCGATCCGCAGCGGAAACGACGTGCTCACGCAGCCCGCGCCGAACGGCCGGCGCCGCGCCCCGTCTTCTCGTCGAACAGCTCCGACAGCTTGGCCAGCATGGTGCCGCCCAGCTCCTCGGCATCGGTGATGGTCACGGCACGACGGTAGTAGCGCGTTACGTCGTGGCCGATGCCGATCGCGATCAGCTCCACCGCCCGTCCGCGTTCGATCTCGGCGATCACCTCGCGCAGATGCCGCTCCAGATAGGCGCCGGTGTTCACCGACAGCGTGCTGTCATCGACCGGTGCGCCGTCGCTGATCACCATCAGGATGCGGCGGCTTTCCGGGCGTGTCCGCAAACGGCGATAGGCCCAGTTCAGCGCCTCGCCGTCGATGTTCTCCTTGAGCAATCCTTCGCGCAGCATCAGCCCGAGATTGCGGCGCGCCCGGCGCCACGGCATGTCGGCCGCCTTGTAGATGATGTGGCGCAGATCGTTCAGGCGTCCAGGATCGCGCGGCTTGCCTGCCGCCACCCAGCGCTCCCGGCTCTGGCCGCCCTTCCAGGCCCGCGTGGTGAAGCCCAGCACCTCGACCTTCACGCCGCAGCGCTCCAGGGTCCGCGCCAGGATGTCGCCGCACATCGCCGCAACGGTGATCGGACGGCCGCGCATGGAGCCGGAATTGTCCAGCAGTAGCGTCACCACCGTGTCGCGGAAATCCGTGTCGCGCTCGTGCTTGTAGGACAGCGACAGCATCGGGTTCACCACCACCCGCGCCAGACGCCCGGCATCCAGGATGCCTTCCTCCTGGTCGAACTCCCAGGCCCGGGTCTGCTGCGCCATCAGCTTGCGCTGCAGGCGGTTGGCGAGCTTGGACACCACGCCCTGCATGTTCTGCAATTGCTGGTCGAGCTGATCGCGCAGCCGGGACAGCTCGTCCGGGTCGCATAGCTCCTCCGCGCCGATCTCCTCGTCGAACTGCGTGGTGAACACGCGATAAGCGGTGCCGACCTCGCCCTGGGCCGGCGGACGGTCCTGCTGCGGCCCACCCGGACGATCCTCGCCATCCGCCGCGCCGTTATCGTCCTCGCTCTCGTCCGGATCAGACTCGCCGCCGCCGGACTGTTCCTGTTCGGAGCCCAGCGTCTGTTCTGCGCTGCCTTGCCCTTGTTCCTGCTGGGGGGAGGGCGGCTGCTCCTGCTCGTTCTCGTCGTCGCCGGAATCCTGGCTTTCGCTTGGTTCCTCGTCTTCCTCTTCCGGCTCCGCGTCGGCTTCCATCTCGGCGAGCTCGTAGGCGGCCAGAAGGCGACGTGCGGCGCGGGTATAGGCGGCCTGATCGTTCCGGGCGGCCTCGAGCGCGCGCAGCGCGTCCTCGGCGCCCTCGGCGAGATTCGCGCGCCATTGCCCCAGAATCGCCTGAGCCGACTCCGGTGCCGGAACCCCGGCCAGACGTTCGCGCACCAGCAGGGACAGCGCGGCGGCCATCGGCATCTGCTCGCGCTTGGTCATCCGGCTATAGCCGGCCTGCTCGCAATCTGCTTCCAGGCGCTGGCGCAGATTGGCCGCGACGCCGCTCATGTGCTGCGCGCCGACCACCTCGATCCGCGCCTGCTCCAGCGCGTCGTAGACCTCGCGGGCATCGCGCTGTTCCGGCGTGCGGGCGGCATGGATCGCGGCGTCGTGGTGCTTCAAACGGAGCGCCGCCTGGTCGGCCGCTCCGCGCAGGCGCGCCACCTCCGTGTCCGGCAGAACCCGGCTCGGCTGCGGCAGGCGTACGCGCTTTTCCGCCACCTGCGGCGGCCCGGACTGGAACGTGACCTGCACGTCCTTCTGCCCGCCGATCGCTCGAAGCGCGCCGGCGGTGGCGCGCTTGAACGCTTCCGACCGGGTGCCGTCCCCGCCGCCGCCGCTCATCAGCGCGCCCGGGGTCCGGCCGGCAGCAGCTCCTCGTTGAAGCAGCGCTGGTAGTATTCCGCCACGGTCTGGCGCTCGGTCTCGTCGCACTTGTTCAGGAAGGTAAGGCGGAAGGCGAAGCCAAGATCGCCGAAGATGCGGGCGTTCTCGTCCCAGGTCAGCACCGTGCGCGGCGACATCACGGTCGAGATGTCGCCGTTGATGAAGCCGGACCGGGTCAGATCGGCCAGCGCCACCATGCTTTCCACACGCTTGCGTGTTGCCTGATCCTTGCCGTCCCAGCCGCTCTTGGCCAGCACGATCGCGGTTTCCTGCGCATGCGGCAGATAGTTCAGAGTGGTGACCACGCTCCAGCGGTCCATCTGGCCCTGATTGATCTGCTGGGTGCCGTGATACAACCCGGTGGTGTCGCCCAGACCGACCGTGTTGGCGGTCGCAAAGATGCGGAAGGCCGGGTTCGGCCGGATCACCTTGTTCTGGTCCAGCAACGTCAGACGCCCGCCCGCTTCCAGCACGCGCTGGATCACGAACATCACGTCCGGACGCCCGGCATCATACTCGTCGAACACCAGCGCGCATGGGTGCTGCAACGCCCAGGGCAGCAGCCCTTCGCGGAACTCGGTGATCTGTTGCCCATCCTTGACCACGATCGCGTCCTTGCCGATCAGGTCGATGCGGGAGATGTGGCTGTCGAGATTGATGCGGATGCAGGGCCAGTTCAGCCGTGCCGCCACCTGCTCGATATGGCTGGATTTTCCGGTGCCGTGATAGCCCTGCACCATCACGCGACGGTTGTGCGAGAAGCCCGACAGGATCGCCAGGGTGGTTTCCCGGTCGAACTTGTAGGCGGCATCGATCTCCGGAACATGATCGGTCCGCACGGAGAAGGCCGGCACCTCGAGATCGCTGTCGATGCCGAACACCGAGCGCACCGACACCATGCGGTCCGGAACCGTCAGCACGGCGATGCCCGGCAGACCCTCGGTGCCGGCATCGGCGAGATCGGAACCGGGAACCTGGTCGGTGATGTCGCTCTGGTTCGCGTTGCGCTCGGCCATGCTGTCCATGAACTCCGTATCCTGTTCAATCCGATGATGATCGGAACCCTGGGCCGGTTCCGCGCCCGGCCGCGTGATCTCATGGTCCGGCCTTGTTCCGCGCGATGCAAGGTGCGAACCGGCCGCACACCAACGGCGCGAGGCCATGCCCGGTTCGTCCGGCGTCACGTCCGGTCTTCAGCCGGTCTTGGCCAGACCGGCGCCGGAAAGATGCTGCTTCACTGCGGTGTAGGCGACGTTGATGGTCTTCAAACGCTCTTCGGATGCCCGGTCGCCGCCATTGGCGTCCGGATGATGGCGGCGGGCCAGATCCTTGTAACGGCTCTTCACCTCCGCCATCGAGACGGGCCAGCCGAGCCCGAGCGTCTCAAGCGGTTGCCGCAACGCTTCCGGCCGCTGATCCTTGTTTGCTGCCGCGCCATGCCCGCGCTGCTTTGCCCGCGCACGGGCTTCGCCCGCGCCGCGCAGCAGCCCCAGCGGGTCCAGCATCTTCTCCTCGTCGAATGCCGCGGCGGCGCCGCCGAGATGGCCCAGGCGCCAGGACGGGCGGTCCCAGGAGACATCGGCGCGCAGATGCGCCTCGATCTGGCCGGGACTCATGCCCTTGTAGTAGTCCCAGCGCGCATTGTACTCGCGCACATGGTCGAGGCAGAACCAGAAATAATCGTTCAGGGCCTGTCTGGAACGCGGTGCCTTGTAGCCGGCGCGTTCCCCGCAGCCCGGCAGGTCGCAACTGCGATCCGGCGCCGCCGGGTCGGGGTCGAAGGCCCGGTGCCGCTGGTTCTTTCTCGTCATCACGCGCGTTTATGTGCGCGCAGTTCCGGCCGGCGCAAGGGCGGTCGCGACCGGATCGCGAAAGGGTCCGTCCCCATGAGGAGCAACGCATGAACACCGCCGTTTCCACCCGTTCGAGCCGGATCGAGACCATTCTGCGCGCGGGCTTCGCGCCGCGACGGCTCGAGGTCGAGGACGACAGCGCCCGTCATGCCGGCCATGCCGGCGCCCAGGGAAGCGAAACCCACTTCAACGTGCTGGTGGTCAGCGACGCCTTCGTCGGCCAGTCGCGTGTGCAGCGTTCCCGCGCCGTGCACGCGGCGCTAGATGCCGAGCTTCGTGGCGGGCTGCACGCCCTGTCGCTGGTGCTGCGCACCCCGGCCGAACACGGCGAAGGCTGACCGCAGGACGCCCCCGCGCGGCGGTTCCGACGCGGGTTTGTCGTTTGCGCGGTAGGGGACGTTCGGCTAGCGTTCCGGGCACGCAAACCTGCACGCAAGCGCTTTCGAGGGTATGGAATGGCTGACGTGGACAATTTTGACGCCGACGCCGTTTCCACCCGCTTCAACGGCTACTTCGATCGCTACGAAACGGGCGGCCGCGCGTCCGGATGGGTCACCGACCTGTCGCAGCCGACCAAGGTAGTGGTGCTGCGTGCCCTGGTCGACGGCGTCGATCAGGGCGAGGTGGTCTGCAACGAGATCCGCGACGACGTGCGCGGCGCCCTCGGCCTTCCCACCTCCGAGGTGGGCTTCTCCTACGATGTTCCGCCTCAGTTCCTCGATGGCGAGGAGCATGTGCTGTCGTTCGTCCTGCCGGACAACGCCTTTCTGCCGCATATGGGCGAAGGCGGCTTGGCCGAACTGAAGCCGTCCTATCCCTTCGCGGATACGCCTTCGGTCGAGGTCCAGGGCAATGTCGACGGTCTGGTGCACAATGCCCTGCGCGGCTGGGTCATCCGCAAGATCGGCCGCACGCCGATCGTGGAAGCACGCTGCGACATCCTGATCACCTGCGAGAACGTGAAGATCGCGCAGATCAAAGCCGACCGGTTCCGGCGCGACGTCGGCAACGTGCTCGGCTGCGACCCGAATTGCGGCTTCGAATTCACCGTGCCGCACGCCTTCCAGAAGACGTACACGCAGAAATTCCGCTTCTTCGTGCTGCCGGAGATGATCGAGCTCGGCAACAGCCCGTTCGTCACCGCCACGGTCTCGGATTTCCTTGAAGGCAAGCTCGTGTCGATCGGCAACGACATGAGCAAGATGTATGCGGACATGGAGCGGCTGCGCCGCGAGATCATCTCGCTGCTGCCGAGCCAGGGCTATCATCTCGGCGATTACGATCGCTGGGCGCGCCGTTATTACGAGAATCTCCGCGCACGTGTCGCCGCCGAGCGGCAGCTTCTGAAGCAGGCCGGCAAGCTGCCGGAGGAGCCGTTCGTCACCGTGATGGTGCCGACCTACAAGCCGCTGCTGTCCGACTTCGTGGCGGCGGTGGAAAGCGTGATCGCCCAGACCTACCAGAACTGGGAACTGGTCATCGTCGATGACGGCTCCAAGTCCCAGGAGGTGTCCGACCGGATCGACGCGTTCTGCGCGCAGGACAAGCGCATCCGCTGCATCCGTTCCAAGAAGAATGTCGGCATCGCCAAGGCGACCAATATCTCCATGGATGCGGCGCTCGGCGAATGGACCGTGTTCTTCGACCATGACGACGTTCTGGTCGATGTCGCGCTGGAGGTGATGATCCGCACCGCCCAGCGCACCGGCGCCAAGCTGCTCTATTCCGACGAGGACAAGATCGATCAGGCCGGCTACTTCCTGGAGCCGAACTTCAAGCCGGACTGGAACTACCGCTACGTTCTCGGCTGCAACTATGTCTGCCATCTGACGGTGATCGAGACCGCGACCATGCGCGAGGTCGGTCTGCTGAAGAAGGAATATGACGGCGCACAGGATCACGATTTCATCCTGCGCTGCTCAGAGATTCTCGATCCGTCCCAGATCGTGCATGTTCCCGAACTGCTCTACCACTGGCGGATCACGCCGAACTCGACGGCCGCCGACGTGTCCAAGAAAGGTTATGCGGTCGATGCCGGCGTGCGCGCGGTCGCCGATCATCTGAAGCGCAAAGGGCAGGTGGCGAAAGTCTCGTCGATCAACGGCCTCACCATCTACGGTGTGGAATGGATCCCGCAGTCCAAGCCGAAGATCTCGATCATCATCCCGTTCCGCGACCAGATCGAGACCACCCGGAAATGCATCGATTATCTGCGCGACAACACCGACTACCCGAACTACGAGATCATTCTGGTCAATAACTGGTCGACCACTGTCGAGGCCGCGCGCTTCTTCAAGGAGATCAAGGGTCGTCCGAACGTGCGCGTTCTCGACGTGATCGAGGATTTCAACTACTCGCGCCTGAACAACCTCGCCACCGCCGAAAGCGACGCCGAATACTACGTCTTCATGAACAACGACGTGTTCATCGAGGACGAGAACTGGCTGAACCGCATCCTCGGCGAAGCCATGGCGGATGAGAAGATCGGCATCGTCGGCGGCAAGTTCCTCTATCCGAACAAGACCGTTCAGCACGCCGGCGTCATCGTCGGCACGCATGGCGTCGCCGCCCATATCCATCTCGGCATTCCCGATGACGATTACGGCTATATCGGTCGCGCGCGTTTGAGCCAGGACATGGTCGCGGTGACCGCCGCTTGCATGCTGATCAAGGCCGACGTCTTCAAGGAAATCGGCGGCTTCGACGAGGAACATCTCAAGGTCGCCTATAACGACGTCGATCTGTGTCTGAAGGTGTTCGAAAGCGGCCGCCGTGTCGTGTGGTGCGCCGACTTCGTCGCGTGGCATCACGAAAGCCTGTCGCGCGGTTCCGACATGCGCCCGGATCAGGAAGCCCGCTTCTTCCGCGAGCAGCAGACCATGTATCAGCGCTGGGGCGACAAGCCGTTCTTCAAGAACGATCCGTTCTTCAACCCCAATTTCTCGCGCGTTGATCGCCTGTTCTACGATCTGGAAGATCCGGCGCGTATTCGTGCTGAGTCCGAAGGGGCCGTTTGAGCGTTCGGATGGCTAGCATAAAGAGGCGAGCGCAGTCCTGGGGCGCGATGCTGGCCCTGTGCGCCGGGCTGGGCGCGTGCGGGCTGCAGCCGCCCGCCACCAGCCATGACGCCGCCGATCATGCCAGCATCGCCCAGGCGCAGGACGCACTCGATCGCATGGGGGGACTCAAGGCCGATTTCATCCAGATCGGCCCGGGCGCGAATGACGTCGCCAACGGCGTCGCACGGTTCGAGCCCGGCCATCTTCGGCTGGACTATGCGCCGCCGCTGCGCCGTACCGTGGTGGCGACCAACGGCCGACTGATCCTGTATGACGCGCCGACCGGCGCCACCACGCGAATTTCTTTGGCCGCCAACCCGCTCGGTCTTCTGCTGTCCGGTCCGGTGCATCTGTCCGGCGATATCGACGTCACCGACATCCAGCGCTCGCCCGGTACGCTGCAACTGTCCCTGGATCGGGCGTCCAATCCTGCGCAGGGCTTGTTGACCCTTCTGTTCGTGCGTCAGGCGAACGGCACGTTGCTGCTGTCCAGCCTGGAAGCCGTCGACGCGGAGCGTCATCGCACCCGGTTCGATCTCTCGGACCAGCAGACCGGCCAGAATTTCGCCGCTTCCCTGTTCACCCCGCCCGGATAACGGGCGCATCTCCACCGAAAAATCGCGGCCAGCACGCGGCGAGCGCCGCATCCAGTGTCGCCATGCCCGTATCCTGGCCCAGCGCCTGGAGACTCGTGACCCCGTGTTCGCGAATCCCGCACGGGACGATACCCTCGAAATGGCGAAGGTTCGGTGAAACATTGACCGAGATCCCGTGCCAGCTCACCCAGCGCGTGATCCTGACCCCGAGGGCGGCGATCTTGTTGTCCCGCCCTGTCGCGGCATCGCGCACCCAGACACCGACCCGCCCCTCGCGGCGCCCGGCCTCGACGCCTAGCTCGGCCAGAGCGGCGATCAGCCATCCTTCCAGCGCATGCACGAAGCAGCGCACGTCGCGGTCCGGTACCGTCCCGTGGCGGTGCTGCAGATCGAGCATGATGTAGGCGATTCGCTGCCCCGGACCATGATAGGTCCACTGGCCGCCCCGCCCGGCCTCGAACGTGTCGAAGCCGTGCGGATTGAAAAGGTCTTCCGGTTTCGCAGAGGTTCCGGCGGTGAAAACGGGCGGGTGTTCCAGCAACCACACCTGCTCCGGCGCCGAACCGGCCCGGATCGCTGCTGTCCGCGCCTGCATCGCCGCCATGGCGTCGGGGTAGGGGATCAGGCCGTCGCTACGGTTCCACGCGACGTTCGGGCGCTCTTTTCCGATCGTCGCATCAAGGGTGATTGCCGAGCGTCCAACCATCGTCTATATGCCCCTCCGTCGATCCGGATATGACCGTTTGGTCCCGGAAAGTCACGGTGCGGTCGTGGCGGAATGGTAGACGCGCAAGCTTGAGGTGCTTGTGGGGGAAACCCCGTGGAAGTTCGAGTCTTCTCGACCGCACCAATCTGATCCCTCCAGGGCGAAAGAGGCGATCATAGGCCGGTGACCCGGCATTGCGGCAGGTGCCGCAGCGTGGCATTTTCCCCTGGCTTTTGCGTTGCTTAAACGAAGCAGCGCCCCCCAGGGTGAAGGTACATCGCGTGATCAAGCCGTTACGTAAGGCAGTGCTCCCGGTCGCGGGGCTCGGTACCCGATTCCTGCCCGCCACGAAGGCGATGGCCAAGGAGATGCTGCCGGTCGTCGACCGGCCGTTGATCCAGTACGCGATCGACGAAGCGCGCGCCGCCGGCATCGAGCAGTTCTGCCTCATCACCGGCCGCGGCAAGACCGCGCTGGTCGAATATTTCGACCGGGCCTACGAGCTCGAAGCCACCCTGCGGGAGCGCAACAAGCAGGACGCGCTCGACGCGCTCAAGGATTCCAGCATGCTGCCGGGCTCCATGCTGTCCGTGCGTCAGCAGGAGCCGATGGGCCTCGGGCACGCCATCTGGTGCGCCCGCGCCTTCATCGGCGACGACCCGTTCGCGATCCTGCTGCCCGACGACATCGTTCTGTCCAAGACGCCCTGCCTCAAGCAGCTCGCCGACGCCTACAACGAAACCGGCGGCTCCGTGGTCGCGGTGTCGGAAGTGCCGCCCGAACACACCAACCGTTACGGCATCCTCAAGGTCGGTCACGATGACGGCCGCATGGTCGAGGTCACCGGGCTGGTCGAGAAGCCGAAGCCGGAAGACGCCCCGTCCAATCTCAGCATCATCGGCCGCTACGTGCTGACCGCCGACGTGATGGAGCACCTGAGCAAGCTCGAGCGTGGTGCCGGAAACGAGGTGCAGCTCACCGACGCCATGGCCAAGATGATCGGCAACCACCCGTTCCACGGCCTGCGCTACGAAGGTCGTCGCTTCGATTGCGGCGACAAGGTCGGGTTTCTCGAGGCGCAGATCGCCTTCGCGCTGGAGCGCCCGGATCTCGGCCCGGCAGTGCGCCAGTTCCTCAAATCCTATGTGGGAGCGCTCTGATGGCCTTCGCTCACAGCTTCGATCCGACCAGCCTGCGCGAGTACGATATCCGCGGCATCGTCGGTAAGACCCTGCACGCCGCGGACGCGTTCGCGATCGGCCGTACCTTCGGCAGCATCGTCGCGGGCAAGGACGGCAAGACGGTCGCCGTCGGCTACGACGGACGCCTGTCCTCGCCGGAGCTGGAAGCAGCGCTGGTGGAAGGCCTCAAGGCCTCCGGCATGGACGTGCTGCGCGTGGGCCGCGGCCCGACGCCGATGCTCTATTATGCGGCCACCACGCTCGAGACCGATGGCTGCATCATGGTCACGGGCAGCCACAATCCACCGAACTATAACGGCTTCAAGATGATGCTGGGTCGCAAGCCGTTCTTCGGCGCGCAGATCCAGCACCTCGGCAAGTTGTCGGCGGCGGGCGACGTCGTGCCCGAGACCACCGGTTCCGACAGGGTGGTCGATGTCAGCCACGACTACGTCGCACGCCTGATCTCCGACTGGGATGGCGGCGACCGCATTCTCAACGTGGTTTGGGACAACGGAAACAGCTCCGCCGGCGAGATCCTGCAGCGTCTGGTCGGCTCGCTCCCGGGCGAACACACGGTGCTGAATGCCGAGATCGACGGGAACTTCCCGGCGCATCACCCCGATCCGACCGTGGCCAAGAACCTCGAGCAGCTCATCGCCGCGGTGAAGGAGAAGGGTGCCGATATCGGCATCGCCTTTGATGGCGATGCGGACCGCATCGGCGTGGTCGACAACAAGGGCCAGATCCTCTGGGGCGACCAGCTCCTCGTCGTGCTGGGCCGCGACGTGCTGAAATCGCATCCGGGTGCCACCATCATCGCCGATGTGAAGGCGAGCCAGGTGCTGTTCGACGAGATCGAGCGCGCAGGCGGCCAGCCGTTGATGTGGAAGACAGGCCACTCGCTGATCAAGGCGAAGATGGCCGAGACCGGCAGCCCTCTTGCGGGCGAAATGTCCGGCCATGTCTTCTTTGCCGACAAGTGGTACGGCTTCGACGACGCGCTCTACGCCGCCGTTCGCGTGCTCGGCATCGTCGCGCGCATGGACGGCCCGTTCTCCGACGTGAAGGACTCACTGCCGGTCGCCGTCAGCACGCCGGAGCTGCGCTTCGATTGCGAAGACACCCGCAAGTTCAAGGTGATCGAGGAAGTCGCGGCCCGTCTGGAAGCCTCCGGCGCCCAGGTCGCGGCGATCGACGGCGTGCGCGTCAAGACCGAGGATGGCTGGTGGCTGCTGCGTGCGTCCAACACCCAGGCGGTGCTGGTGGCACGTTGCGAGGCGTTCAGCGATGAAGGTCTGGAGCGGCTCAAGGCTGCCCTGGTCGAACAGCTTGCCGCTTCCGGGCTGGAAGCTCCGGACTTCTCCGGCGAAAATTCCGGCCACTAAGCTTCAGGGCTGCGGCGGATCGTGTCCGTGATCGATCCGCCGTCGTCCTGCCTTTTGCTGGAAGCCCAGTCGCCGGGCTTCACGGCGCCACCGATCGACAGGATCGGCGCCGGGCTGATGCCGGCGGAGGTTCTGGCCGCCGGCTTCGCGCAGTCGCAGGGCTCTTTCGCGCCGCGTCCGGTCAGGATCTGGCTGCTGCACGACGTTTTCGTCGCCTTCGAAGGGCTGGTCTTCGATCGCACCGGCCAATTGCTCGCACCGAGCGCCACGCAACATCACCCCTCCGAGATCGAATGGGCGCGTGCCCGGATCGCGGAGGCGCAGAGCTCGGGCGCTGGCCCCCGCATCGACCTGCCGGTCGTGCTCGGCAGCAAGCGCGGGGCTCATAATTACGGCCATTGGCTGCTGGAAATGCTGCCGATGCTGCATTTCGCCCGCCAGCGTATCCGGAGCGATGCGCTCGGTGTGCTGGTGCACAACGTGACCGAGCCGCAGCTCGGCTGGGTGATGCTGAGCAGTCTGCGCAAGCTCGGCGTGCCCGACGACAAAGTCCGTATCGCCGGCATGGAGCCGGTGCTGGTCGACAAACTGCTTCTGGTCGAAGGGCTGACGGCGCACGGCGTCTATATGTCGCCGTTGGTCGCCCCGGCGATCGATGATCTGACCCGCGATATCCAAGGCGAAGGTCACGAACGCGTCTTCATCCGCAGAGGCGACGGGATGCGACGCGATTTCGGAGATCCCGCCCGTGTTGAAGCTTTGGCCGTCGAGCGCGGCTTTCACATCATGGACCCGCACGGTTTGTCGCTCGAGCAGCAGATCGCCGCTCTGCGCGACGCACGAATCGTGGCAGGCGCGATGGGGGCTGCGATGACCAATCTGATCTTCGCGGCGGGAGGGGCCGAGGTGCGCATGTTTGCGGGCGCGGACATGCCGGACACGTTTTTCTGGTTCGCGGCAACGGTGACGGGCCGCCGCTACAAGGAACTGCGCTGCAGGCAGGCGGATGAGGTGCAGGGGCTCGCCTACGACCGGGCGCTGATGCCGACGGATGACGAGGTCCATGCTTTTCTCGGGCCGTAAACCACCCGATCCGGTCATCCGGCCGATCGCATGGCGCCCACCGGCCGAAAGTTTTGCCCGGCTGTGTCATGAGCGGTTTTTGGTCTGGCTCGATAGCGGCGGCCCGGTCGGTCCGCGCAGCCGCTTTTCCTATCTCTGCGCCGATCCGGTTGAGGTGCTGGAGCAGAGAAACGGTCGCCTCCGGCGTAACGGTGTCGATCAACAGGGCGGCGCATTCGACGCACTTTCCGCGCTTGTGCGAGATCCCGCGTTCCGGCGGCCGCCCGGCCCGGTGCCATTCGCAGGCGGTGCGGTCGGCATGCTGGGCTACGATCTGGCACGGGAGCTGGAACGCCTGCCGACGCGGCACCACGCCGATGCCGAGCTGCCGGCGCTGTGGATCGGCATCTACGATCTGGTGCTGGCCTTCGATCGCCTGCACGAAAGCTGCTGGCTGATCTCGACGGGGCTGCATCCGCACGAAACGGCCGAGGATCGGGCGAACCGGTTTGAATCGCTGATCGATCGAGCCGACATCCCGCGATTCGACCCGCTGCCGAAACTCGACTTCAAGCCGGATTTTCCGCCGAGCGCCTATCGCCGGATGGTGCGGCAAGGGCTCGACCTGATCGAGGCGGGAGATATCTTCCAGGCCAACCTGACCGTGCGTCATGTCGCGGAAAGACCGCCAAGCCTCGATCCGGCGGCGCTCTACCAGATATTGCGGAACAACAACCCGGCTGCGTTCGGCGCCTATCTCGGCTGGCAAGACGGGCGAGCTTTGGCGAGCGCCTCCCCCGAACGCTTCGTTCGGCTGGATCGCGACGGCACGATCGAAACGCGGCCGATCAAGGGAACCATCCGCAGGCGAACGGGCGCCGAGGCCGATGCGGAGGCGATCCGGGCGCTCTCCGAAAGCGTGAAGGACCGCGCCGAAAATTTGATGATCGTCGATCTGATGCGGAACGATCTCGCACGCGTGTCCGAAACGGGCAGCGTTTCCGTACCCGCCCTGTTCGAGATCGACAGCATCGCCACCTTGCATCATCTGGTCTCGACGGTGACGGCGCACCTGCGAAAAGACGAAGATGCGGTATCTCTTCTGCGAGCGTGCTTTCCAGGCGGCTCGGTCACGGGCGCACCGAAAATCCGGGCGATGGAGATCATCGATGCGCTGGAAGCCTCGGCGCGAGGCCCGTATTGCGGCTCGGTGGTGTGGATCGGCCATGACGGCGCCATGGACAGCTCGATCCTGATCCGCAGCCTGTTCCTGACCGAGCGGCAGATTTTCGCCCATGCGGGCGGCGGGATCGTCGCGGACTCCGACCCCGAAGCGGAGCATCAGGAGATGCTGGCCAAGCTTCGTTCGGTGCTGGAACCGTTCCGATGACGCTCTGGCACAACGGCGCGCTGGTCGATGCGGCTTCGGTCCGGATCGACCCGTCCGATCGCGGATTCACGCTGGGAGACGGGGTCTTCGAGACGATCCGCGTCGTCCGCGCCGAACCGGTCCGTCTCGATCGGCATCTGGCCAGGCTGTACGCGGGGGCTGCGTCGCTCGGCATCCCGGTTCCGTTCGACGAGGCGATCATCGGTGCAGCTTGCACCTCCGTGATCGTCGCCGAGCACGTTATCGAAGGCTCGCTTCGCATCACCCTGTCACGCGGCCCGGCAACGCGTGGTCTGGCTTCTCCCACACGGCCGAATCCCACCCTGCTCATCTCCGCCAATACGGGCTCGCCGCGGTCGGACGCCGTCGCCCTGATCACCGCTCGCTCGACGCGGCGCAACGAGTATTCGCCGCTCAGCCGGATCAAGTCGCTGAACTATCTCGACGGCATCCTGGCAAGGCGGGAAGCGGAAGCCGTCGGCGCGGACGATGCCCTGATGCTCAACACCGCCGGTCTGGTCGTAGAGAGCACGATCGCGACGGTGATCCTGTTCCAGGAAGACCGCTTCTGGACGCCCCCACTCCAAGACGGAGCCTTGCCGGGTATCGCGCGGCAGGTCCTGCTGGAGGCCGGCATCATCGCGGAACGCAGCATCGACCCGAGCGCACTCGACCAAGCGTCGGCCCTGTTTCTTTGCAACAGTCTCGGCGTCCGCCAGGTCTCGAAACTTGATGGACACTACTTCACGGAACGGCCTGAGCTGCTCGACCGATTGCGAACGGCGCTGGAGCCGTCGCGGCCTTGAGCGACGCTCCCTGCGGCTGGCGCGTGAACGTTCCCGGCGCGCCTGGAAGGCTGCACAGATCGCTGTCGATCCCGAGCAATGTTTCCGCACCGCCGAGATAAAGCGCGCCATCCTCGGTCAGGAGGCGAGACATCGCCTGGAGCGTGCGCGCTTTGGTCGGCTGGTCGAAATAGATCAGCACGTTGCGACAGAAGATGATGTCGAACCGTCCCAACGCCGAGAGATCGCCCAGCAGGTTCCAGCTCCGGAACTGCACCATGTCGCGCAAGGACCGGTTGATACGCCAGCCCTGTTCCTCCTTGGTGAAATACTTCACCAGCAAACGGGCAGGGAGGCCGCGCTGCACCTCGAACTGCGAGTAGAGACCTTCGCTGGCTCTCGCCAGGGCGTCGCGGGCGATATCGGTCCCGACGATCTCCACGGGTCGCCCGGCCAGAGCCGCCCCCATCTCGCAAACCAGGATGGCCATGGAATAAGCCTCCTGACCGGTGGAAGCGGCTGCGGACCAAATGCGGATTCTGGCACCCCGCGGCCGCGTCGCCGTCAAGCGTGGCAGGACTACGTCGCGCACGTGGTCGAACGGTTTGCCGTCCCTGAAGAACAGGGTTTCGTTGGTGGTCATCGCTTCGACCACCTCCTGTTCCAGGGTGGGGTCGGTCCTGAGACGATCGGCCAGAGCGGACAGGTTCGCCAGGCCGCGCCGGCGAACGATCGGACCCAGCCGCGCCTCGACCAGATATTCCTTGTCCGGACCCAGTGCCAGTCCGGACTTCGCTTTCACGATGGCGGCGATCGTGCCGAAGCCGTTCATGCCGCACCTGCCAGTTCTCGGATCTTCGTCGCGATGCGGTCCAAAGGCAGCACGGCCTGGCACAGCCCGTCGCGCGCAACCGCCCCGGGCATGCCCCAGACGACGCTGGTCGCCTCGTCCTGCGCCAGAACCGCGCCGCCGGCATCGACCACATCCCGTGCTCCGGCCGCGCCATCGCGCCCCATCCCGGTGAGGATCACGGCCAGCACCTGGCCCCGGCTTGCGGTCACGGCACTGCGCAGCATCGGATCGACGGATGGACGGCAGGAATTCTCCGGCGGAGAATCGGTCAAGCGAGCCCGGAATTGGTCCCCGACCGCCTCGACCAACATATGCCGATCGCCGGGCGCGACATGGAGCCGGTTCGGCAGCAGCAGCATGCCGTCTTCGGCCTCGACGCAGGGCCGATGGCCGAGCCGATCGAGATGTTCGGCCAGGCTTCGGGTGAAGATCGGCGGCATATGCTGGGTCAGCAGCAGCGGCTGCGAAAAACGCGCGGACAGACCACCGAATACGCTGAACAACGCCTGCGGGCCGCCGGTGGAACTGCCGAAGGCGATCAGCTTCGGCTTACGCATCGAAACGGGGCGCAAGGAAATTGCCGGCGTGTTGCGTGCGTTCGCCGACGGCAACGCAGCGGCCGGGCGCGTGCGGCGCCCATAGGCAAGCACCTTGGCCCGAACCTCCTGGGCGAATTGTTCTCTCGTGTCGGCATGTGGTTTGTGCAGACAGTCGGCCGCCCCGGCACGGATCGCCTTCAAGGCGATAGCCGCCCCTGAACTGGTCAGTGCGGAGGCGACGATCACTTTTACCGATGGAGCGGCCTGCAGGAGCAGCGGCAGCGCCGTCAGCCCGTCCATGACCGGCATTTCCACGTCGAGCACGATCACGTCCGCACCGATCTGCTTCAACGTTTCCACCGCGATCGCACCGTTTGCGACGCTGGCGACGATTTCGATGGATGGCTCCTCACGGAGGATGCGGGAAATCAGACTACGCACGACGCTGGAATCGTCGCAGATCATGACACGGATGCGTGCCGGCGCCGATGGCGGTTCCATCATGCAAAACCGCCCGCACCCGGCGATACCTGGTTCAGTTTGCCGAGAAGAATGTCGGCGTCGAAGGGTTTCATCACGAACTCTTCTGCGCCGGCCTCGATCGCCGTGAT
This sequence comes from Lichenicola sp. GTC18331, assembly GCF_055386855.1. Classification (NCBI taxonomy): domain Bacteria; kingdom Pseudomonadati; phylum Pseudomonadota; class Alphaproteobacteria; order Acetobacterales; family Acetobacteraceae; genus Lichenicola; species Lichenicola sp. GTC18331. Next base: position 3,489,244 of record NZ_AP045015.1, read on the forward strand.
GATGAAATCCGGCTCGTTCTCCGTCGTGCACAGGATCACGCTCGGAGCGGAGGCGCCGAACTCGGAGCGGATCGCCCTGAGGCAATCCAGGCCATTCATGTTCGGCATGTTCCAGTCGAGCAGCACATAGTCCGGACGCTCCTTGCGGCAGGCCGTCAGGGCTTCGATTCCGTCTGACGCTTCCTGCGTTCGCATTCCGGCGTCCTCGACGATGGTGCGGGCGATCCTGCGAACGGTGCGGCTGTCATCCACGATCAGGCAGAGTCTGCCAGCGAGCGCGCTCATGACTGGAACGACAGCAGCGCCTGGAGATCCAGCACGATCATGAGCTGATCCGACAAGCGATGGACGCCTTTGCTGTAGGTGCGCCAGGCGGAACCAAAGTTCACCGGCAGCTCCTCAATTCGATCGGCCGGCAGGCTCAGAACTTCCAGCACCTGGTCGATTAGCAGCGCATAAAGGGCACCGTTAGCCTCCGCGACGAGCGCTACGCGCTCGGCAGCGGGCGGTGCGGGTTCGAGACCCAGCCTGGAACGTGTGTCGATCGCGGTGACGATGCGGCCACGAAGATTGATATTGCCGGCGATTTCGGCCGGCGCCAGCGGCACCCGGACGATCTTGCTGTTGGTGACGACCTCGCGCACCGAGAGCACAGGTACTCCGCATAGCATGCCGGCCAGCATCAGTGTGACGAAACCAACCTCTTCTCCACGATCGAGTACCGGAGCTGCGGCCTGGGACGGGTGGGTTTGAAGCGTAACGGACATGGAATTCCCTCCCTCAGGCGGCGATACGGTGCGACAGACACTGCTCGAGACTGAGCAGCAGCGTGTCGCGTTCGAACTTGCGGATGGTGTCGGTGAATCCGGCCGAACGCGCTTCCTGAACGACATCACTGCCAGTCAGAGCGACCATCGGGAGATCGGCCCATGGGCCACCGTCACGGACCTCGCGGGCAAAGCCGAGGCCGCCCATACCCGGCATCTCGATGTCGGATACGATGGCCTCGAAACACCGGCCGGCATCCCGTAACGCTAGCGCCTCCTCGGCGGATTCGGTCACGGTGACTTCGTAACCGGCGGCGGAAAGGCTGGGCGCCACGAGCTGGCGGAAGAAGCTGCTATCGTCCACGACCAGGAGTCTTGGTTTGCGAGCCGCGGCGGCGGCGGTCCGGAACCAATTGCCTGAAGCCCGGTTCAGCCAGTAGCCGACATCGATGACATCGGTCGCTTTCTCGGCCACCACAGACACGCCCAGAATGCCGGCGCCGGCCGTTCCCGGCTGCAAGCTGGCGTCCGTAGTGACGACGTCGATGATCTCATCGACCAGAATACCGACCGGCTGGCCGCCATTCTCGAAAACCAGAACCGGATACGCGTCGTCGGGGCCCGCCTCGGCGGCAAGGCTCGGCAGATCGACCGTTTCGTCGAGCGCGACCACGGGCATCAGATGGCCGCGATACTGCGCCACTGTCCGACCGCCCGCCTGTTCGATACGGGATGCCGCGAAGGTTTCCAACCTGGAGATCAGAAACAAGGGCAGCGCCTTGGGTGCGCCCCGTCCGGCACGAACCAGAAGCATGTCCGCCTTCTCGGTGGTCTCATCCTCTTCATTATCGGCGACCACGACGTCCTTACGGGCAGCATCCAGCCCGGCATGGCGTGCGATACCGGTCGGATCGAGGATCATGATGACCGCCCCATCCTCGAGAATGGTGTTGCCGCCGAACAGGGGGATGTTACGCAGCACGGTGGCCACTGGCTTGACCACGATCTCCTCGGTGTCGAACACGCCGTCGACGATTAGGCCCAGTCGCGTGGTGCCAACACCGATCACGGCCACCATCTCGGTGCCGTTCTCGCTGGCGCTTTCCGGCAGATGCAGCAGAGTGCGCAGTCGGATCAGCGGCAGAAGATGTTCGCGCAGACGTAGCACGGATGCGCCGTCGATCGTCTCGATCCGCGTGGCCGACTGAGCGTTGGGAAGAACGACTTCGATGACGCTGCTCTGTGGAATGGCGAAGCGTTCTCCCGCGGCGCCGACGATCAGCGCTGATACGATGGCGAGGGTCAGTGGAATCTTGATCACGAAGCGGCTGCCGCGACCCGCTGTGCTGTGCAGTTCGATCAGACCCCCGATCTGCTCGATATTGGTTTTGACGACGTCCATGCCCACGCCGCGCCCGGAAACGGACGTCACGGCGGCGGCAGTGGAGAAACCCGGCTGGAAGATGAAGCCGTGGATCTCCGAATCCGTCATTCGTGCGATCTGGTCCTGGGTGGCGATGCCGCGTGCGACGGCCTTCTCGGCCACGCGACGAACATCGATCCCCCGCCCGTCATCCTCGATCTCGATCACCACGTGGCCGCCTTCGTGGCGCGCGCTCAAGGTGATGGTGCCGGTAGCGCTCTTGCCGGCCGATTGACGCTCTTCCGCTTTCTCCAAACCATGATCGACGCTGTTGCGGATCATGTGGGTGAGTGGATCTTTGATGAGTTCGAGGACCTGGCGGTCGAGTTCGGTGTCGGCGCCCAGCATCACCAGATCGACCCGCTTGTTCAGATCGTGCGCCAGATCGCGGACCTGGCGGGGGAGCATGTTCCAAACGTTGCCGATCGGCTGCATGCGGGTCTTCATCACCCCTTCCTGCAACTCAGTCGTCAGATGCGACAGCCGCTGCACCGGTCCGGTCAGTTCGGCATTGCCGCTCAGGCGGAGCTGCTGAAGAAACTGGTTGCGAGTTAACACCAGCTCGCTCACCAGCGTCATCAACGTTTCCAGCACGTCCACCGACACGCGAATGGTCTGTCCGCGTACTGGAACATTGTCGGAAGGATGGTCAGCTGCTGCCTGCGCATTGTTCGCTGCCGCATCGACCGGCAGAGCTGTGAGATTGAGCGCCAGGGTCGATTCCGGCTGCGGGATCATCACCTGCGGAACGTCGGCCACCTTGCGGCCGTCCGCCAGGGCTTCGAGCTCGGCAATGATGGCGGAGTCGTTTCCGGACGGTTCCGTGCCGGTTGTGCTGATGCCGTCGACGATTGCGCGAATACGATCCAACGCCGCGAGGATCACCCCGATACCGCCGGGCGAGACGGACAGCGTGCCGTTGCGGAACTTGTCCAGCACCGTTTCGCTCGCGTGCGCGACCTTCTCCAAACGCGGCAACCCCAGAAATCCGCACGTGCCCTTGATCGTGTGCACAAGCCGGAAAATCAGCGACAAGGTGGGCTGATCGTTGGGAGTCCGTTCGAGGCGAACGACCGCCAGATCGAGTTCAGCCAGATTCTCGGAACATTCGGTGAGAAAGTCCGCCAGAAGATCGTCCAAGACAGGCTCCATCCATCGCACTGGTGGGCCATCTTGGAGGTAGAGGAGAAAACAAACGGTAAACGCGAACCGATTCCGACGAAATTCGTTTCGGCTGCCATGACTGATCGCTTGTCAGCCGCCGCGACGATCGAACCGGGGCAATGGGTATTGCATCCGACCTGTCCCGAATGGGGCGCCGGTCAGGTTCAATCCGTCATCGGTTCCCGCGTGACCGTCAATTTCGAGAACCAGGGAAAGGTTCTGATCAACATCGACCGCGTCGATCTGGTCATGACCGACTGACAGACGCCCCCGGTTTCGACCGACGCGGAGGCGCTGACGCTTCAGTAGCCGTGCGGTGTCATCATCGACGAGGGCGGTGCCGCCAGTGGCGAATGTTGCTGCGGTGTGCTCGTCGGGCTGGTCACGGGCGCTTCCGTACCGCCCGAACAGGCAGCCAACAGAACAGACGCTGTCAGGAGAACGACACCACCGAGCAGGTGGTGTGGCGTAGTGGAAACGAGACGCATGGGAACTCCTTCGCCGGAAATCTCATGCCCCACTAGCACGGCTCGTCCGCGTCGGGCATTGCGGCCAGAGCATCTTCCAGCCGGATCGTCGCCTGGCCCGGCTTCAAGGGCTTCGGCTGGTCCGGCGAGGGCGCCCAGCCGGTCATGACCGCGATGTCCAGCGTCGCGGGGATACGCCCGTCTTCGCTTGTCTCCAGTTCCGCCATCGCCATCGGGATCATCCGGACAGAAACAGGCCGTCGATCCCTTAGCCTGACGGCATTGGTCTCACCGGCTGCCCGAAGATCGCGCAGCAATGTCATCGGATTGCCGTAGCTCAGCCGGAGTTGATCCGAATCCACGACCGGCAGCGCAAACCCTGCCCGCTGCAGCAAGGCTGCGCAATCGCGCAACTCCGGAAACGGCGACACGCGCGGCGATGCCCCACCGCTCAACTCCGACTCCGCTTTCAGCAACCCCGACCTCAGCCCCGACAAGGTCGGAAGGATCGGCAGCGACGCCAGCAGCAGCCCGTCTGGCCGCAACGCACGGCGAAGCTGGATCAACGTCCCCGGCAGATCGTTCACCCAATGCAGCGACAGGCTCGCCACCACAAGATCGAAACTTCCCTCGGCGAAAGGCAGCCACTCCTCGTCCACGGCGGCGACCAGATCGGCTCCGGATCGCCGCACCATCGCCGCAGACAGGTCGCAGCCCACCGTCTCGATCCCGCGTGCCCGGAGGGCAGGGGCCACCACGCCGCGGCCGCCTACGTCGAGCGCTCGCGTGAACCGCCGCTTCACGTCGTCCAGCCGGTCCAGCAGCAGATCGGCACCGGCCGAGAGGATGTCGGCCACCGAATCCACCGTCGCGGCCGCACGATCGCGATGCAGACGCACGGCGCGCCGGTCGAAGATGTGGCTGTCATCCATGCGGCGCGGTTCCTCCGGCGGATCGTTCGTCCGGAACATCATGTGCTCCCGATGGGGCAGTCCACCAAGAGGCCGAGCCTTGCCGCCCGCCCGGGGACGACCGACACTGTCGTGCGGGGGGCGGAACGATGCGGCGAGCGTCCGGGTTGGCGAAGGCGGTTCTGGATGGCGGGCTCGGCGTCGGCCGGGCAGCGCTCGACCTCGCTCTGCCAGGCCATTGCCCGGCCTGCGACGAGATCGCGTCGGAGCCGGGCCAGCTCTGCGCCGCCTGCTTCCGCAAGGCCGTTTTCATCACCGATCCCTGCTGTGATCGCTGCGGGACCGCCTTCGCCAGCGAAGGGTTCGTCGGCCTGTCCCTTTGCTGCCCGCGCTGCGACGCCGAGCCGCCACCCTGGCGCCGGGCACGCGCGGCCTTCACCTATGACGAGCTGTCCCGCCGCCTGATCCTGCCGCTCAAATACGCCGACCGCACCGAGAACGCCCGTGTGCTCGGACGCCATATGGCCCGGGCGGGCAAAACCCTGCTTGCAGAGGCCGACCTGCTCGTCCCGGTGCCGTTGCACAAACGTCGTTTGTTCACCCGGCGCTATAACCAGGCCGCCCTTCTGGCCCGTAATGTCGGACGGCTGGCGAAGACCGCGGTGTCGGTGGATGCCCTCGTTCGCACACGGGCCACCGCCACGCTGGTCGGCCATTCTCCCTCCGAACGCGCCGCCACAGTCGCTGGCGCCATTGCGCTGCGGCCCTCGCGCCGCGGGTCCATCGTCGGGCGGCGCATCGTCCTGATCGACGACGTGCTCACGACCGGCGCCACGGCCGGCGTCTGCGCCCGGGTCCTGCTCGAGTCAGGGGCAGCCAGCGTCGACGTGCTGGCCGCCGCCCGCACCACGCGGGAGGAAGGCTGAACCGGCAGGACTTGTCAGGCGCGAGGCGGCACGCAATTTCTGTCGCTGCGATATCCGGGGTGATGTGATGGCGGTGGTCGAAATCTATACGCAGTGGGGGTGCCCTTATTGCACGCGCGCGGTCGCGCTGCTGCAGCAGAAGGGCGTGGCCTTCACCGAGATCGACGCGCCCGGCGGCTCCCCGGAGCGCGCCCAATCCCGCGAGCGTTCCGGACGCACCAGCGTGCCGCAGATCTTCATCGACGGGCGGCATATCGGCGGTTGCGACGATCTGATGGCCCTGAACCGCACGGGCGGACTTGATCCGCTTCTGGCCGTCTGATCGAGAGTTCCACAGCGTGATCCACTACCAGCTCCGTTGCGATGCCGGCCATGCCTTCGAAGGCTGGTTCCGCAGCAGCGCCGCGTTCGACGAGCAGGCAGCCGGCGGACTCCTGAACTGCCCGTTCTGCGGCACCAGGGGCGTCGAGCGCGGCATGATGGCGCCCGCCGTGCGCAGCAGCCGGAACGCGGCTCCCGTGCCGCCCTCCGCGCCGCCGGCGACGGCCGCGCCCTCCGCTTCCGTGGCCGGTGTGCCCGCTCTGCCCGATGCTCTCCGCGCGGCGCTGCAACGGATCCGTGCCGAGGTGGAGCGGAATTGCGAGAACATGGGCGACCGCTTCGCCGAGGAGGCGATCCGCATCCATCACGGCGATGCGGAAGAGCGCGGCATCTACGGCAGTACCACCGAAAGCGATCGCGAGGCGCTGGAAGACGCAGGTGTCGAGGTGGTCGCGATTCCCTGGCTGCGATCGGCGGACGGCTAGAATGCCGCCCCTCGATACAGCGATCCGCACGTCTCGGCTGCGCGGCATCGTGCTGGCCATCGTCGCGAGCTTCTGCATGGGCGCCGCCGTCCCCGTCCTCGCGGCACCTGATCCGGCCGAACCCGTGCTCGGCCGCTGGCTCACGCGCGACTCCGACGGCGTGTTCGAGATCCGGCATTGCGGCGCCGTGCTCTGCGGCCAGCTCGTCGGCATGCGCTATTCCGGCGTCATGCCCACCGACACGGACCACCATCCGCAATGCGGCCTCACGCTGCTCGAGGGCTTCGTGCCCACGGACGAACCGGGCCGTTGGCACGGCACCATCCGCGATCCGGACAACAACCACCGCTATCAGGCCACGATCTGGTCGCCCAAACCCGGCATCCTCAAGCTGCATGGGTATCTGCTGCTGCCCATTCTCGGGCAGACGCAGCAATGGACCCGCTATGCGGGTCCGATCGGCGCCGCCTGCAAACTGCCCTGATCCGCCTCAGTCCGCCGACAGGGCGGCGATGTAGTTCACCGACAGATCTCGGCTTTCGCGCCAGCCGCCGGACGGGTTGCCCCAGCGCGGCGTCATCCCGGCAATGTCCGACACGCGCAGCCCGGCCTCGGCGGCATGGCGCTGCAACTCCGCCGGCGAGATGAACCGGCGCCAGTCATGCGTGCCGGCCGGCAGCAGCCGGGCGATATATTCCGCACCGATCTTGGCGGTGGCCAGCGAGCGCACGGTGCGGTTCAGCGTCGACACGATCGCCAGACCGCCCGGACGCACCAGCGACGCGATCAGCCGCAGGAAACCGGCCGGGTTCGTCGCGTGCTCGATCACCTCCAGCGAACACACGGCATCGAACCGCTCTCCTTCGGCCCGCAGCGTTTCGCCGTCGCAGGCGCGATACCGCAGAGCACCGCCTTGCCCCGTCCATTCTCCCAGCGCGGCATGCGTCTTCGCCGCTTCGATCGCCTCCGCCGACGCGTCCACGCCGAGAACGTCGAAGCCGCGCGCCGCCAGCGCCTCGCTGGCCAGACCGGCGCCGCAACCCAGATCGAGCACGCGCAAGCGCTCGCCATCGGCCGGACGCAGCCGCGACAGCCGCGCCTCGGCCCAGCCGATCCGCAGCGGATTCATCGCGTGCAAGGGGCGCATCGGCCCGCGCGGGTCCCACCATTCGGCGGCGAGCCGGCCGAAACGGGCGATCTCGTCCGGGGATACGGTGGAAGGGTGGCTCGTTTGTGGCTGTTGCATGTTGCTGCTCGTTCGCGGGAAAGCTATGTGACCCGCCAGGCGGCCGGCTGCAACGCGTGGACGCTTTTCTGTTCGTTGCCCCGCACCGGAGCGGTGTCGGTGTCCACCGGAGTGGATGGTTCATGGCCCGCATCGTGATGAAGTTCGGCGGCACCTCGGTGGCCGACCTCGACCGCATTCGTGCGGTGGCGGAGCGCGTCAAACGTCAGGTCGAGATCGGCGACGAGGTCGCGGTGGTGGTCTCCGCCATGTCCGGCGTCACCAACCAGCTCGTCGGCTATTGCCAGGCTCTGTCGCCGCTGCACGACGCGCGCGAATACGACGCGGTGGTGGCCACCGGCGAGCAGGTCACCAGCGGACTTCTTGCGATCGCGCTGCAAACGGCGGGCGTGGATGCGCGCTCCTGGAGCGGTTGGCAGATCCCGCTGCGCACGGACGGCGCGCACGGCAAGGCCCGGATCGAGCATATCGAGGGCGAAACCCTGATCGCCCGTATGCGGTCCGGCCAGGTGCCTGTCGTCGCCGGCTTCCAGGGTATCGGCCCGGACAACCGCGTCACCACGCTGGGCCGCGGCGGTTCCGACACCTCCGCGGTGGCGCTTGCCGCCGCGCTGAAGGCGGATCGCTGCGACATCTATACGGACGTGGACGGCATCTACACCACCGATCCGCGCATCGTGCCGCGCGCGCGCAGGCTGGAGAAGATCGCCTACGAAGAGATGCTGGAGCTGGCCTCGGTCGGCGCAAAGGTGCTGCAGACCCGCTCGGTCGAGCTGGCGATGAAGGAACGGGTGCGGGTCCAGGTCCTGTCGAGCTTCGACGACGGCCCGGCGCCTTACGAGAACGAGACCGGCGCGTTGCTGCCCGGCACCCTGGTGGTGGATGAGGACGAGATCGTGGAAAAGGAAATTGTCGCGGGCATCGCCTATTCCAGGGACGACGCCAAGGTCACCGTGCGCAAGGTGCCGGACCGTCCGGGTGTGGCGGCGTCCGTGTTCGGCCCGCTCGCCGACGCCAACGTCAATGTCGACATGATCGTGCAGAGCACGGGCGCCGACGGCACCACCGACATGACCTTCACCGTGGGCAAGACCGATCTCGCCCGCGCGATCCAGGTGCTGGAAGCGGCCCATGGCGTGATCCAGTACGGCGAGATGCTCACCGATCCGGATGTGGCCAAGATCAGCGTGGTCGGCGTCGGCATGCGCTCCCATGCGGGCGTCGCCAACACCATGTTCCGCACCCTGTCGGACCGCTCCATCAACATCCAGGTGATCTCCACCAGCGAGATCAAGGTGAGCGTGCTGATCGCGGTGGAATACACCGAGCTCGCCGTTCGCGCCCTGCACAGCGCCTATGGCCTCGATGTCGGCTGAGGCGATGACTGCCGGGTTCGGCGAGGCCGACCGCGCAGCCGCGAGGGCGCAGCTCGACGCGCTCTGGGCGAAGGGAAGGGCCTTTCTCGGCACCGAACTCGCCATCCTGGGCGGCGCGATGAGCTGGGTCAGCGAGCACCATCTGGTGTCCGCCATCTCCAATGCAGGCGGCTTCGGCGTGATCGCCTGCGGCGCGATGAGCCCCGAGCTGCTGGAACGCGAGATCGCCGCCACACAGGCGATGACGAGCAAGCCGTTCGGCGTGAACCTCATCACCATGCACCCGCAGCTCGACGACCTGATCGGCGTCTGCACCAAAGCCGGAATCGGCCATGTGGTGCTGGCAGGCGGCGTGCCGTCGGGCGCGGCGATGCGGGCGATCAAGGATGGCGGCGCCAAGGTGGTCGGCTTCGCCCCGGCGCTGGTGATGGCCAAGCGCCTGATCAAGCTCGGTGCCGATGCGCTAGTGATCGAAGGCTCCGAAGCCGGCGGCCATATCGGCCCGGTCTCGCTCACGGTGCTGGCGCAGGAGGTGCTCCCGTTCATCCGCGACGTGCCGGTGTTCGTGGCCGGCGGCCTCGGCCGCGGCGACTCCATCCTGGCCATGCTGGAAATGGGCGCAGCCGGTGCGCAGCTCGGCACGCGCTTCGCCGCTTCGACGGAAAGCATCGCCCATGAGCGTTTCAAGCAGGCTTTCGTGCGCGCGGCGGCACGCGACGCGCTGCCCTCGGTGCAGCTCGACGAGCGCTTTCCGGTGATCCCGGTGCGTGGTCTGGTAAATGACGGAACGCGCCGGTTCATGGTGCATCAGGCGGAAACGGTGCGTCGCTTCCAGGCCGGCGAAGTGACGCGCGAAGCCGCCCAGCTCGAGATCGAGCATTTCTGGGCGGGCTCGCTCCGGCGTGCGGTGATTGATGGCGATATCGAGGGCGGCTCGGTCATGGCCGGACAATCGGTCGGCATGGTCACGCGGATCCAGCCAATCCCGGAGATTCTTGACGAGCTGCTGGAGCAGGCGCTGCAATCGCTGATGCTGCGCAACGCCATGACGCGGAACGCAGCGCCTTCCGGCACGCACTGAGGACTCGCATGGCCAGCAGCGGCGACCAGACCGGTACGGAAATCCCCACCGACATCTCGCGCCTGCCGGTGGGCGATGCGTTGCGCACGCGTCGCGAACAGCTCGGCTGGACATTGCCGGACGTGGCGGCCTGGCTGCGCATCCGGCAATCCTATCTGGAGGCGCTGGAAGCCGGGCAACCTGCCAAGATTCCCGGCGGCGCCTATGCGATGGCCTTCCTGCGCACCTATTCCGGCGCGCTGGGCCTGGATGCGGACGACATGCTGCGCCGCTTCCGGGGCGAAACCAAGGACGTCACCCGCAAGCCGGAGCTGTCCTTTCCGGTGCCGGTGCCGGAGCGCGGCGTTCCGGCCGGCGCGATCGTGCTGCTGGGCGTGGTGATGGTGGTCGGCGCCTATGTCGGCTGGTACGAGCTGGGCGGTCGTTCCACCCACGAGGCACATACGGTGCCGCCGGTGCCGGAAGCCTTGTCGCCCTACGCCAACAGCAACGGTCACGGCCCCTCGCCGCAGGTGGCGACCGTGATGCCAGGCCCGGGCCAAACCCCGTCGCCGCTGCCGCCCACCACCGACAACAAGCCTGCCGACACGGCCGCGCAGAAACCGGCCGCCAATCCGGAAACGGCCGGCGTGGCCGCCGATCTGCAGCACCCGGCCACGTCCCCGGCGGTTGCGGCGCAGCCGAATGCCGTCACGACGGGCGCCCCCGCATCTACCGTTCCGGCCGCAGGCGCGGCCCAGACGGCCACAGGCACGACCGCCACGGGCGCGAACGGCGCGGCGACACCGACGGCCGATGCCACGCCGGCCGCTGCGGATGGGGCCGACGCAAAGACCGTCACCCTGAACGCGGTCGGCAATGCCTGGGTGCAGGTGCGCCAGCCCGGCGGCAAGGTGCTCTACGATCACGTCATGCAGGCGGGCGACCATTGGAGCGTTCCGGCCGATGCCGGCACGGTGGTGCTCAACACCGGCAATGCCGGCGGCATCACGGTCAGCGCAGGCGGGGTGACCAGCCCGGTCCTGGGCCGAATCGGCGGCGTGCGTCGCGGCATCCCGCTCACGCTCGATGCCGTGAAGAGTGGCGAGATCGCCGGCAGTGCCGACAAGACCGCCAAGTCGGCCACTTCGGACGCGGCCACGCCGTCACCGGTTCCGGCAGACGGCACGACCCCGTCCGGCGATTCGAGCGTGACGCCGAAGCCAGCGCCCCGTGCCCGCCCGGCGCAGCATCACGCGCCGCAGGCACCGGTCGAGGACGAAACCGAGCGCCTCAACCGGGCGCAACTGAAACAGCCGGCGCCGCCGCAATAGGGGCGAGGCATCGGCGCCCGGCTCCGGCCGGGCTTCTCAACACCCGGCGTTCCTGGCAGGAAGCGCAGCCGGGCGGGCCCCGGGCACCGTCGCGGCTTCTGTTCTGCCCAGGTCGCGCCTATCTATGTGCGGAACACGCGCACGACCGAGGGAGTTCGTGATGAGCTATCGTCCGTACCAGCAGATCGAGCGCCGCAAATCCCGGCAGATCCATGTCGGACGGGTGCCGGTCGGCGGCGACGCACCGATCAGCGTGCAGACCATGACCAACACGCTGACCACGGATGCGGCGGCGACCATCGCCCAGATCCGCCTGTCCGAGATCGCCGGCGTGGACATCGTCCGCGTGTCCTGCCCGGACGAGGAAAGCACCGCCGCCCTGGCCGAGATCGTGCGCGAAGTGAACGTGCCGATCGTCGCGGACATCCATTTCCACTACAAGCGCGCCATCGAGGCCGCCCAGGCCGGCGCCGCCTGCCTGCGCATCAACCCGGGCAATATCGGTTCGCCGGAGCGCGTGCGCGAGGTGGTGAACGCCGCCCGCGACCATGGCTGCTCGATCCGCATCGGCGTGAATGCTGGCTCGCTGGAACGGCATCTGCTGGAGAAATACGGCGAGCCCAACCCCGACGCCCTGGTGGAGAGCGCGCTCGAACACGCCAAGATCCTGCAGGATCTCGACTTCCACGAGTTCAAGATCAGCGTGAAGGCCTCGGACGTGTTCCTGGCCGTCGCGGCCTACACCCAGCTCGCCGAGGTCTGCGACCACCCGCTGCATATCGGCATCACCGAAGCGGGCGGAAAGCGCGCCGGCACGGTGAAGAGCGCGATCGGCCTCGGCAACCTGCTCTGGGCCGGCATCGGCGATACCATGCGCGTGTCGCTCTCTGCCGAACCGGCGGAAGAGGTCCATGTCGGCTGGGACATCCTGAAATCGCTGGGCCTGCGCCATCGCGGCGTGAAGATCATCTCCTGCCCGTCCTGCGCGCGTCAGGGTTTCAACGTGATCCAGACCGTGGCCACGCTGGAAGAGCGCCTTGCCCATATCGAGACCCCGCTCACCCTGTCGATCATCGGCTGCGTGGTGAATGGTCCCGGCGAAGCGCTGATGACCGATATCGGCGTCACCGGCGGCGGCTCCGGCCGTCACATGGTCTATGCCGCCGGCAAGCAGGACCACACCATGCCGGCCGAAAGCATGGTCGACCACATCGTTGATCTGGTCACGGCGAAGGCCGAGGTCATTCAGCGCGAGATCGACGCCAAGAAGGCCGAAGAGGCGGCGGAAGCCTCGCGGGTTCGTCCTCAGCTCGCGGGACAGGCGGCGGAATAAATTACAGCATGCAACTTATTCAGCCGGCCCGGGGCACCCGCGACCTTCTGGGCGAGGACCAGCGCCGCCACGCCCACGTGATCGACACCGCCCGTCGCGTCGCCGGCCTCTATGGCTACGACGAGTGGGTCACCCCGATCTTCGAGGATACGCGGGTGTTTTCGCGCTCGCTCGGCGAGACCTCGGACGTGGTGTCCAAGGAGATGTACAGCTTCCCCGACCGGGGCGGCGATTCCATCACCCTGCGCCCCGAGGGCACGGCGGCGATCTGCCGGGCTCTGGTCACCAACGGCCTGACCCAGTCCCTGCCGCAGAAGGCGTTCTATGCCGGGCCGATGTTCCGGTACGAGCGGCCGCAGAAGGGGCGCTACCGTCAGTTCCATCAGGTCGGCGCGGAGCTGATCGGTGCGGCCGAGCCGCTGGCCGATGCGGAAACGATCGCGCTCGGACGCGACATCCTGCGCGCGCTCGGTCTCGAGAACGACGTAGTGCTGGAGCTGAATACGCTGGGCGACGCGCAGAGCCGTGCCGACTGGCGGGACGCGCTGGTGCGTTATTTCCATGACGTCGCCGAGGGTCTGTCGGAGGAAAGCCGCAAGCGTCTGGAGCGCAACCCGCTGCGTATCCTGGACAGCAAGTCCCCGGCCGATCAGGCGCTGGTGGCCGATGCGCCGCTGATTGAGCCGTTTCTGAGCGAGCCGGCGCGGGCGTTCTGGGACCAGCTCCGGACCGCGCTGGACGGGTTCGGGGTGGCGTTCCGGCACAATCCGCGGATCGTGCGCGGTCTGGACTATTACAGCCATACCGCTTTCGAGTTCGTGACCGAGAAGCTGGGTGCGCAGGGCACGGTTCTGGCCGGTGGACGCTATGACGGTCTGGTGGCCGATATGGGTGGCCCGCAGACGCCGGCGATCGGCTGGGCGGCGGGGGTCGAGCGGCTGTCCATGCTGCTGGATCAGGCGCCGGCGGCGCCGTGCGGCATTGCCGTGGTGCCGGTGGGCGATGGGTCGCAGGCGGTGGCGGTGAAGGTGTTGCAGAGCCTGCGCGCGGCCGGTCTGCGCGCGGAGATGGCGTATCGCGGCAACCTCAAGAAGCGCATGGAGCGGGCCAACCGCATCGGCGCGCCGTTCGCGGTGATCGTCGGCGAAAGCGAGGCCGCGCGCGGCGTGGTGCAGCTCAAGAACCTGTCCGACGGCACCCAGGACGAGGTGCCGATCCTGGATCTGGCCGCCCGGATCGCGGGGGCCGGTTCGGCGCAATGAGGTTCGAGGACCGGCTGGACCGGATCGTCGCGCGTGCCGACGAGCTGCAGGCGATGCTGTCCGGTACGTTGAGCGGCGAGGCCTTCACCAAGGCGTCGCGCGAATTCGCCGAGCTGGGGCCGCTGGTGGAGCGCGTCGGCGCCCTGCGCGCGGCGGAAAAGGAGCTGCGCGACGCCGAGGCGCTGCTCGCCGATCCGGACATGCGCGAGCTGGCGGAAGCCGAACGGGACCGGCTGACCGCCGAACTTCCGGGCCTGCGTCACGAGATCCGTCTCGCGCTGCTGCCCAAGGACGAAGCCGACGCGCGCAGTGCCATTCTGGAAATCCGTCCCGCTGCCGGCGGCGATGAGGCCGGCTTGTTCGCGGCCGAGCTGTTCGGCGCCTACCGGAAATTTGCCGAGTTGCACGGCTACAGCTTCGAGCTGATGGATTACGACGAGAGCGAGCTCGGCGGGCTGCGCGGTGCGATCGCCACCATCAACGGGCGCGGCGTGTTCGCGAAGCTGAAATACGAGTCCGGCGTCCACCGCGTGCAGCGCGTGCCGGCGACCGAATCGCAGGGGCGTATCCATACCTCGACCGTGACCGTGGCGGTGCTGCCGGAAGCGGAGGAGGTCGATGTCTCCGTCAACGAGAGCGATCTGCGCATCGACGTGTATCGTGCCTCGGGGGCGGGCGGCCAGCACGTCAACAAGACCGAGAGCGCCGTGCGCATCACCCATCTGCCGACCGGCATCGTGGTGGCGATGCAGGAGGAGCGGTCGCAGCACAAGAACCGCGCCAAGGCGATGAAGATTCTGCGGGCGCGTCTCTATGAAGGGCAGCGCGCGCAGGCGGCGTCGGAGCGTGCGGCTGATCGCAAGTCGCAGGTGGGCACCGGCGACCGTTCGGAGCGCATCCGCACCTATAATTTCCCGCAAGGGCGGGTGTCCGACCATCGCATCAATCTGACCCTCTACAAGATCGACCGGGTGATGCAGGGCGAATTCGACGAGTTCGTGGATGCGCTGGCGGCGGACGAACAGGCGACCCTGCTGGCGCAGGAGGAATGAGCGGCAAAGCCGCCCGCTCAGGAAATCGGCGCCTCGCAGAAGGGCGACGGGCCGGGTTTCGGCCGGGACGCCATGCGGTCGGCCGGGTCGACCAGATAGAACAAGGTGAAATCCTCGGCGCCCACGGCGATGAAGCGCATTCCGTCCGGCGCCGGCAGTGTGCCGCCGCCGCTGACCTGGCGGGTCTGTCGCGAGCCGTCCGCGGCGAGATAGCTGATCTGGCCGCACAGCGCGTAATCGTGGGCGGTGTGGCCGGGCTGATCCGGCGCGTCCACCCGGATTTCCTTGTGGGTGTGCGCGTCGTCGAGCTGGAACTGCGCGGCGAGCTTGCCGTCGATGTAGAGGCGCGTGGTTTCCGCGATCTCCTCCGCGGCCTTGTCGTCCACCACGGTGAAGCTGGCGGCGCGGGCGCAAAGCGGCGTTCCGAGCAGGAACAGGATTGCTGCGGCGGTGCGTGTTCTGATCGGCATGGCGTCGCAGCATGACACGGAACAGCGTCGAGCGTCTTCTGGCGATGGCGACCATGCGTCTGGGCGAGGCCGGAATCGAGGGGCCGGGCCGGGAAGCGCGGCTTTTGCTGGCGCATGCGCTCGGCACCGATGCGGCCGGGCTGTTGCGCCTGGGGCGGCAGGCGATGGTCGACACGGAGCGGTTCGACACGCTGCTGGCACGCCGCTGCGGTCGCGAGCCGATGGCGTTCCTGCTCGGCTCCTGCGGGTTCTGGTCCCTGGATCTGGCCGTGTCGGGCGATACGCTGATTCCACGCGCCGATAGCGAGGCGGTGGTGGAAGCGGTTCTGGAGGCGATCCCGGACCGGGCGCGATCTCTCCGCGTGCTGGATTTCGGCACCGGTACCGGCTGTCTGTTGCTGGCGGTTCTCAGCGAATATCCGTCGGCCACGGGGTTCGGCGTCGATCTGTCGCCGGGTGCGGCTGCGCTGGCGCATCGGAACGCAGCCTCGAACGGGCTCGGTGTACGCGCGACCTTTCTGTGCGGCAGTTGGGACGCATCGATCGAGACGCAGGTCGATCTGGTTGTTTCCAACCCGCCCTACATTCCGGAAGCGGATCTGCCGTCCTTGATGCCGGAGGTGCGCCTGTTCGAACCGGCACGCGCCCTGGACGGGGGCGGGGACGGTTTGACCGCCTATCGCGCGTTGATGCCGGCTTTGCATCGTGTGCTTGTGCCGGGCGGCTTGGCCGTGTTCGAGTTCGGCATCGGCCAGGCGCCGGAGATTGCCGCTCTGGCGAAGGCGTCCGGTTTCGATGTCCTGGGTGTAAGGGCCGATCTGGGCGGGGTGGATCGGGCCATCATCCTGCGGCGGCCGGGCAGGATCCAGGCCGCAAATATCGTTTGGTGAAATCCATTCGGAGAGGTAGGATTTCAGTTAGTCCATCGAATCAGCGACCGTCATATCGGCCGCCGATGGCCGGAATTCGGTTCGAGATGCCGATCCGGGCGACCGAGAGATACGGTCGAGACTCCAGGATCACGGTGCCGGTCCGTCTGGCATGCGATCCATCATGACCGAGCAGAACCCGTCCGGCACCCACAGGAAAGCGCTGCGATAAGCTGATGAACATGAAACGTATGCGTGGCCGCAACCATCGTCAGGGCGGCGGTGGCGGCGGCGGTTCGCCGATCCGGCACAACAACGGCCAGATCCCCCTCAACCGCAATCATGTGTTCGACAGCAACGGCCCCGATCTGCGCATTCGCGGCACGGCGCAGCAGCTTTTCGAGAAATACCTCCAGCTCGGCCGCGACGCGACCAGCTCCGGCGACCGCGTGATGGCGGAAGGCTATTTCCAGCATGCCGAGCATTATTTCCGCATCCTGAACGCGATCGCCCAGGCTGCGCAGCAGAACCAGGCCGCGCAGCAGGCGCATCACCAGCGCAACCGCCAGTACCAGGATGGCGAGCAGGGCGAGCGCGGAGCGCAGGACGAGGTGCCGGCCGACGCCGTGCAGCAGGCCGCCCCCGTCGCGCAGGAGCCGGAGGCTCAGCCCGATCTGTCGCCCGCCGAAGCCTGAACCGGACCCGATCCTCCCGCGCCTGCGGGGGGATCGAACCGCACCCTGGTCCTGGGCAGCGCTTCGGGTGCGTTCTGCTGCAGCCAGGCCAGGATGCGTTCGCGCACGAAGCAGCGAAGGTCCCAGGTCTGCGGCGCGTTGCGTCCGCTCATCAGCATGCGGATCTCGATCGTGTGGTCCTTCACGTCGCTGACCTGGAGATTGACCACCTTGCCGTCCCAGAGCGGCGTTTGCCGGACGATCTCTTCGAGCGCAGCCCGCATCGGCTCTACCGGCACCGCGTAATCCAGATAGAAATAGACGCTGCCGATCAGCGATGCCGATTGGTGGGTCCAGTTCTGGAACGGTTTCTCCAGGAAATAGGCGATCGGCAGGATCATCCGGCGCCAATCCCAGAGACGCACCACCACGTAGGTGGAGGTGATCTCCTCGATCCAGCCCCATTCGCCTTCCACGATCACCGCGTCGTCGATCCGGATCGGCTGCGTCATGGCGATCTGCACGCCGGCGATGAGGTTGGTGAGCAGCGGGCGTGCGGCGAGGCCGACCACCAGGGATGCGGCACCGGCGGACGCAAACAGGCTGAGCCCGTACTGGCGTACCGGATCGAACGTCATCAGCGCGGCGGAGATGGTGATCACGATCAGCAGCAGATCGGCTGCGC
Organism: Lichenicola sp. GTC18331; assembly: GCF_055386855.1. Lineage (NCBI taxonomy): Bacteria > Pseudomonadati > Pseudomonadota > Alphaproteobacteria > Acetobacterales > Acetobacteraceae > Lichenicola > Lichenicola sp. GTC18331. Next base: position 3,507,069 of record NZ_AP045015.1, read on the forward strand.
GTTTCAGGATCCGTACCTGGGTGACGTGCTTGCGCGCGTTGAGATTGTCTTCCTCGCCGGTCTTGAAGCGGGCCAAATAGAGTTCGGCCGAGACCCGGATCAGCGTCGAGGCGACCCAGCCGAGCAGCAGCACGAACGCGACCAGAAGCGCCTGTCCGACATTGGCCAGCGCGCGGTAGGACAGGCCGGCGGCGGGCAGGGCGGCGCCCATCGCCACGACCACCACGAACAGGCGTGCCGGGCGCCTGATCTCCCGCAAGAACGAGCGGAAGAAGGCCTGACGCGGATTCGGGATACGCAGAAAGAGGTCGACGATGACCTTGCTGGCCAGAAGCGCGGCCAGACCGGCCACCAGCATCACCAGAAGGGACGCGAGCGGCGCCGGCGCCCAGTCCAGCCAGCCATGGACCAGGCTGAGATAATGCAGAAAGTCTTTGCGCATGGGCCCTCGGCTGGGTGTGGAACGCTTTTGGAATGACGGAGACGGCGCGCGGGCGTTGACTTGCCCCCGCCGGATGGGTATCTGACCGCTCCCGGCGCGATGGCGGCGTAGCTCAGCGGTAGAGCAGGGGAATCATAATCCCTTGGTCGGCGGTTCAAATCCGTCCGCCGCTACCACCGCGCCGGGTTGTCCTCGAATTCGATACAGATGATCGCACCCGGCGTCCGGCGGCAAGGGTGACGGCCACGCGTCCTGTTTGCACGCATCGCGCATGACCGCCGCGACTCATAACGCCGACAAATGCCGCAGGATGACGGTCTTCCCAGGACTTTTCTAAGGCAGAAGCAAAAGGTCGGCGGCTCTCGTTGCGGAGCAGGTTCAAAAGGCGTTGGATGACGGCAGGGAGAAACCGTCATCATGAAGAAACGGAATCCGTTGCGACGCTGTACCGGCGCGCTGTGCCTGCTGGCGCTCGGATCGGCGCCTATGGCCGCCCGGGCGGCACCCGGATCGATCTGGGCGTTCGGCGACAGCCTGTCCGATAACGGCAATATCGCCCGGATGCTGCCTGGCTACAGCAATGGCCCGGGCTATGACGGCGCGCGGTTCTCCAACGGTCCGGTGTATGTCGAGGACCTGCCCGGATTGCTGAAACAGGGTTTCGTGCCCACCAACGACAAGGCGGTCGGCGGCGCCTTCGCCGGGAGCGGCAATCTCGTCGGCGGCTTTCTGCCGGGGACGGCCACCGAGATCGCCGCCTTTACGGCGTCCGGGAGCCGATTCGGCCCTCACGACACTGTTCTGCTTCTGGCTGGCGCCAACGATTATTTCGGCGTGCTGGGGAGCGCGAACGGCGCCGCGATCGACGTTGCGGCGCAGAACGCGCGCGTCACGGGCGATATCGTCGCCGATGCCGACCGTCTGGCAAACCTCGGCGCGCGCAGGCTGGTGGTGCTGAACGTGCCGGATCTCGGTCTGACGCCGCGCTATCTCGGCAATGCCACCGCGACGGCCCTGTCGGCCGGGACCGATACGGCGCTGCCGTCGCTGCTGCGTCCGCTCGCCGCCGACGGCCGGACTGTCTATCTGATCGATCTGAACGGGCTGCTGCACGAGGCGGTGGCGGACCCGGCGCGTTTCGGGCTGACGGACGTGACCCATGCCTGCATCGCCACGCCCGCCTGCCTGAAAGCCGACGTCGCGACGCAGAACCAGACCCTGTTCTGGGACACGGTGCACCCCAACACCGCGGTGCATGCCATCATCGCGGCGGCGATCGCCAACCAGCTCGGCGCGGCGGATGCGATCGGCATGCAGGGCCAGGTGGCGCTGGAGACCGCGCGCGGGTTCGGCGAGCGGTTGATCCGGCAAGGGGCGGGCGACGGCGCGGTGGCGATCGGCGATGGCCGTGTTTCGGTGTTTCTCCAGGCGGATCATCAATCCGGACGGTTCCAGGCGCGCGGCCAGCAGGATTCGTTCGGAGACGACATCCTCTCCACAGCGGCCGGCTTTTCGGTGCATCTCGCGCCGCATGCGGAGATCGGCGCGGCAGTCGGCTACAGCCGGGCCGATGCCGGTGCGACCGACGCGTTCGGCCGATCCGACGCTGCCCATTTCCGCACCGACGCGTATCACATCGGCACCTTCGCCCGGATCGAGCAAGGCGGCTTGTTCGCCGCTTTGGCCGGCAGCTACAGCTTCCTGCGTGGTGCGCAGGGCAGCCGGACCGGGCTATTGACCGGGGAACGCATCGACGGCGCGCCGAATGGCGAGGCGGGCACGGTGGCGGGAGCGTTCGGCTATCGCCTCCGATCCGGTCGATTCCGGTTCGGTCCTGTGGCGCGGATCGCCTACACCCATGCGGCTTTGGACGGATACACGGAGACCGGCGAGCCGGTGCTGATCCAGCATGTCGGGCATCAGAACCTCGACAGCGTGCTGGGGCGCGCAGGTCTGGAGGCGGATGCGCGGTTCCATGTTCCGCTGGGGATCCTAACGCCCTATGCGAACATCGCCGCTGCGCGTGAATTCCTGGATGGCGGCCGCACGCTCGATACCAGCTTCGTCTCCGCTGGACTGCCGATCCGCACGACCCTGCCCGGCTATGGGGGTACCTTCGGCCTGGCCGGGGGCGGGGTGTCGCTGTCTTCCGCCCAGGGGGACGGAGTCGATCTGGGGTTCCAGAGTTCGTTCGGACGTCGCGACGTGGTTCAGCGCGACGTCCTGTTGCGGGCGCATCTCCGGTTCTGAGATCGCTTCCGTTCGAGATCGGGACGGCGCTGTTGCAAACACGTCGCCGGACCCGGTGGGGACAGGCATAGTGTCACCATACGGCGAACGGCCGGTCTGAAAGGGCCGTACGTTCCGACACCGTATCGTCTGCCGCAAAAGGCCGCTCCATCCGGGGCGGCCTTTTTCGTGTTCGGAGGGTTCGCGGATGAGTTTCGACATGACTTCGCCCCGTCTGGTGCTGGCCGGCACCGCCTATGGGGAATGCCGTGGAGGCGGCCGGACGGGGATGGAGAACGTCCTGTCCGTGGTGATGCGGCGCTGGCGGGACGGCTGGGAACGCACCCCGCTCGCCGTGTGTCTCGCGCCCCGGCAGTTCTCCTGCTGGGGGGACTGCAACAGGAGTGCGATTCTTTCCGCCTCCATGCGCGATCAGGCCAGTTGGGATCTGGCGCTTGCCGTCGCCGACGCGGCGCTCGCCGGCACTCTGCCGAACCGCACCGGCGATGCGGACAGCTATTTCGCGCTGAGCATGACCAAGCCGGCCTACTGGGCGCGGCCGCCGGCGCGACACGTGTTTTCCGACAACTGGCACTCCTTCTGGAGGGTGAGCCGTGTTCCCGCCATTGACGATGCCACGGACCGATTGAACCAGGCCCAGCTCGCCGCCCACGCCATGGAGCCCGCATGACCGAAACCGTTCCCGCCATGGTCGGAGGCTGGCGGACGCTCAGCCGTCATCTGCTCGATTGGTCGAAGCAGCCTTCCACCCAACAGGGGTTGAGCCTGTTCATCGGCGGCGTGGTGCTGGCGCTGGTGCACCCGTTCGCGGCGGCGGAAGGCATCGCCGCCACGCTGATCGCAGCCAGTCTGCCCAAACTATGGCCGGACAACACCACGGATGCGATCCGCGTCGGTTCGCTGTCCAACGCGATCGCCCATGCCGCGGTCACCCGCAAATCGACCGATCTCGCCAACGCGGCGGAAGAGGCCGTCGCCGTTCTGAAACCGCTGGGAGCTGCCGCTTGAGAAACATCGTGACCATCACGGCGCCTTCGTCCAGACGTGCCATTCTGCGCAGCGCGTTGCTGGGGGCTGCGGCGCTCGGCGTCGCCGCCTGCACCGTGTCTCACGGCGGCACCGTCATCACGGCCACGCTGGACGTGAACAGGTTGTTGACCGACGGGCAGGCGATCGTGAGCGCGCTCGATACGGCGCTGCTGATTCCCGGCGTGGCGGCCTTGCTCGGCGCCAATCTCGTGACGGCCGAAGCGGCTCTGGCCGCTGCCGGAGCGGCGATGGCCGAGCTGAAGACGCTGGCCGGGAACAGCGTCTCGGTCAGCATCGATACCGCGCGGATACAGGCGTTGGCGGCGAGCCTGCTGTCGGACGCGCGGACCGTGTTGTCGCTTTTGCACGGGCTGGCTCCGGCGACCGCGGTCACGTCCCGGCTGGCGCTGCTGGTGGCCGCGTCCACGACCTTGATGCCGCTGGTGGAGCAGGCGGCCGGGCTTTCCGCAGCCATGTCGGCAAGTGTCGGTCCCGCCATGACCGAAGCGGAGGCGCTCCGCATCGCGCAGGCCGGTTGAGGCCGGGTTTCGTTTTCGCAAGAGGAGGACAGCAGCGTTTGATCGAACGAAACCATAGCGTGAAACTTGGCCGTAAGCCGGCCCGCATCGACGTCCGCACACCCAGGCTCGGCGCCATGCTGAGCGCGCAGCTTCCTGCACCGCCCGCTTCCTGCGACCACGGCGCGCTGCTGGACACGTGGAAGCTGTGGCGCAACGGCGATCAGCTCGGCGATCATGACCAGACCATTCCCGGTCTTGGCGACTGCACCGCGGTCAGCGTCGCCAGCGCCATCCGTGTCATGACCGCCGGACGCGGCGGCGAGATCGAGCTCTCCGACGATCAGGTGGTCGGGATCTACGCGGCCAATGGCTACGATCCCGCCCGTCCTGGCAGCGATCAGGGTGCGGTGGAACTCGACGTTCTGGATCGTTGGTGCCGGGACGGATATGCGATCGGCCGTCAGGCGCCGGACGTTCTGACCGCCTATGGCACGGTGGACTATACCCAGGCGGATTCGGTGCGGCGCGCCATCGCCATGCTGGGCGGGCTGTATATCGGGCTCGCTCTGCCGGAATACGCGCTGGTGCAGGGCGCCGACTGGTGCGCGCAGGCGTCCCGCCCGCCTTCGGTCGGCGGTCATGCGGTGTTCGTGCACGGCTACGACGCCGACTGGCTGTATCTGAACAGCTGGGGCGAGCGGAAGCGGATGGATTGGGGTTTCTTCCGCACTTATTGCGACGAGGCTTACGGGCTTCTGTCGCGCGATTGGCTCGACACGCACGGAAACTCTCCGATGCATGAAAGTTTCGACGTCGTGGCGAAGGAGTTGCGGGCCGCGCGTTCGGCATGAGCGTATGCCGTGCGGTGCTGGCCACGGCGCTGTTCTTGTTGTCGGGTTGCGGAAGTTTGCAGGCGTGGCGGGCGAGAAGCGTTCTGCCCGGTGCAACCGAACCTGATCTGATCGCCTGCATGGGTGTGCCGGCGGAGAAGCAATATCTCAGCCGCGACCAATCCGTTCTGCAATGGGACTACGCCCAGAGCGGCACGGATATCGATCTCGAATTCGGGATCTACGCTTTGAAACTCGGCAGACCCGGACTGTGCCATGCCGCGATCAGGTTCGATCGCGGCATCGCCGTCTCGGTGCATTTCACCGGATCGGTGGTGACGCCCACCGATCCGGACAGTATCTGCGGACGGCTGGTGCATGATTGTCTGGCGCACCCGGACAAAACGCCATTGCCGGACGATTTCGACAATCTCGACATTCTGGAGAACAAGCCGCCGGCACGGTCCGACCGCGCCGGCGGCTGAGCTTTAGTGCGCCTTGTCAGCAGTTGCCGGCTGATGATCGTTGGCGCGGATGAAGTTGGCGACGTTGTCGTGCAATTGCTTCCGCGCCGCGTCGTTCAGATACACCATGTGTCCCGACGCATACTGGTGGAATTCGATATTGCTTTCGAGGCGACGCGGCATCGGCAAATGCTGCATCTCGTAGATGCCTTCGTAGTAGGGCGTGCCAAGATCGAAATAGCCCGCGTTCAACTGCACCTTCAGCGTCGGATTGAACTTCATCGCCGTCGCCATGTCCTGCAGCACGTTCGGCATCGCCGGCAGTGGCGAGGACTCACCCGGTGGCTGGTGCTTGTTGTCCCAATCCTTGAAGACGTCGATCTCGGTCTTGTATTTCAGGTTGGTGTTGTAGTGCAGCGTGTTGCGCACGTACTCGTTGAAGCCGGCGGTAAAGGCGGCGTCGATGCCGGCATCGAGCGGATCGTAGGACGCGCCGCTATCTAGCGGGTTCATGCTGGGGCCCTGGTAGCGCGAGTCGAGACGACCTGTGACGTCCCCCTGGTCGATCAACAACTCATGCGCGAACTGGTCGCCCTCGATGCGCAGATCGGCGCGCTTGATGTAGTCGACCGGCAGACCGGTATAGGCGTGCAGCTTGTTGGCGATCTCATCGCGCTTTGCGTCGTCCAGAGCTGAACCCTGCGCCAGCGCGGTCAGGTAGTCGGTGGTGGCGAATTGCTGAACTTCCTTCAGGAAGCTTGGCAGATCAGAGGGCTGGCTCGGCAGCTTGTGGTGATACCAGGCGGTGGCGGCATAGCTCGGCAGCGCCAGGACATAGGACATGTCCTCGCCCGGGAAGCTCTTCGATGTATCGACCGAATTGGCGTAGTCGAAGATCTGCGACAGCAGGATCACGCCGTTCAGCCCGACGCCTTCGTTCTGTTCGAGCATGTTGGACAGCACGGCGGAACGCATGGTGCCGTAGCTCTCGCCCATCAGGAATTTCGGCGAGTTCCAGCGATTGTACTTGGTCAGGAACGAGACGATGAACTGCGAGAACGCATAGGCATCCTGATCGGTGCCCCAGAACGCCTTTTCCTTGTCCTTGCCTTCGAGACGGCCGAAGCCTGTGCCCGGCGCATCGATGAACACGAGGTCGCTGGCGTCCAGCAGACTTTCGGTGTTGTTCACCAGATCGAACGGCGCCGGCGGCGTCACTGCGGCATTGGCGGTGACGACGCGCTTCGGTCCGAACGCGCCCATATGCAGCCAAACGGTCGAGGAGCCCGGGCCGCCATTGTAGAGGAAGGTGATCGGCCGCGTGCCCGGCGCGACGCCGTGCTTGAAATAGGCCACGAACGACATCTTCGCTTCCGCGTCCTTGTCGTGTCCGCCGCCTCCGGTGCTCTTGGTGTCGGACGCATTCGCCGGCTCGACCGCAGGCTGGGCCGGCGTGTCGTTGGAGGACCCGGAATCGTCCCAGCCCTTCGGATGCACCACCAGCGTGCCCACCACCGCCTGATAGCCGATCGGCACGCCGCCCACGGTCACCGTGCCGTCGCTGGTCACGGCATCGCCATGCATGTCGGGCTTGGCCGGTGCCGGCTTATCGTGCGGATCGGCCGCGAAACCGGAGGCGGACAGGGACAAGGGAACCGCGAGACAGGCCGCACCCAGAAGGAGGCGGAAACGATGCGTCATGGAATGAGCCGACAAAGGTGATGCTCCCGAACGGGCCGGCGAAGCCGGAACGATCCCTTAGACCGACATCGGCAATGTGTCGCAACAAACGAAAAATTACATTTCCGTCTTGTTTGAACGCGGGATCGCGGGCGCTGTCGCTCCCGGTCGGGTTACGCGGCCGCGTTTTGCCGGCTGCGCAGAAAGCCGCTGAAGGCCCTCAAGGTGGCCGACTGACCGCGGCGGCTCGGGAAATAGAGATAGACCGCATCCAGGGGGGACGACCACTCGGCAAGCACCCGCCGCAATCGTCCGGCACGAATGTCGCTGGTCAACAGGGCCGTCGGTGCATTGACGATGGCGGCACCCCGGCGCGCCAATGCGATTTGGGAGGCGAGATCATGGACGATCATCGCCGTCGGCGGTGCGATCTGCACGGTCTCGTCCGCGCGGCGGAGCGTCCACGGAATGACCTGGCCGGTCGCCTGACTGCGGCACATCAGAATGCGGTGGCCGATCAGGTTCTCGGGCGTATCCGGTGCCGTCCGCGTATCGAGATAGTACGGCGACGCAGCGAGAATGGCCTCGGATGCCGGAGCGACCGGGATCGCCGCCATATCCTTCTCGAGATGCTTCCCATAGCGGAGCCCGGCATCGTAGCCCTGTTTCACGATGTCGATCAGACGCGCCTCGACCGCGATGTCCAGCTCGATGTCCGGAAACGCGTCCTGGAAATCCGGCAGGAGCGGCGCGATCAGCAGTTCGAAGGGCGCACGTGGCATCGTCAGGCGGAGAGGGCCGGCCGGCCGCGTGCTCCGGCCGGTCACCGCATCGGCCGCCTGACGCAGCTGGGCCAGGGCGGGTGCTGCCGCGCGCAGATAATCCTCTCCGCAATCGGTCAGGCTGAGGCTGCGGGTCGAGCGCCGGAAAAGCGCGCTGCCCAGCCGGTCCTCCAGGCCCCGGATCGCCTGGCTGACGGCCGAGGGCGAGATGCCGAGACGCCTTCCGGCTTCGGAGAAACTTCCCGCGTCCGCCGCCGCGACGAACACGGCGACACCGTCGAGAATATCCTGGCTCCGCATCGGTGATCTTGAAGTCATGCTTCAAGCCGCATAGCCGACAATGCGGCTTATGGCCACCAATCCCTGGCGCTATGCAGGTCCAGTGCCGTCTTTCCGCCGCGCGAGACCGCGCGGAGCGGCACCTTCGACTGCTTGCACGGGGATACTCTTGGACACGATCGCTTCTGGCATCGTCACCACGCCGCGCCATGTCACGCATTACCTGCAGGCCGGTCCCGAAGACGGCCCGCTCATGGTCTTCCTTCATGGCTGGCCGGAGCTGAGTTTGATCTGGCGCGCCCAGATGGAGCGATTCGCCGCCGAGGGCTGGCGCTGCGTGGCGCCCGATATGCGCGGCTACGGCGGATCGTCCGCACCCGCGCGGAGCGACGCCTACGCCAACCGGCTGGTGGTGGCGGACATGGTGGAACTCCATGATCATCTCGGCGGCGCGCCGGCCATCTGGGTCGGCCATGATTGGGGCAGCGTGATCGCGGGATCGCTGGCGGCGCACGAGCCGGGGCGCTGCCGTGGCGTGGTGCTGGTCTCCGTTCCGTATTTCCCCGACGCGAACGCGTTGCCGACGCTGATTCCGCTCGTCGACCGCACGATCTACCCGTCCGACTTCTACCCGGACGGGCAGTGGGACTATTACCGGTTCTACACCACGCATTTCGCCGCGGCCGTGGCCGATCTCGATGCCGACAAGGCCGCATCCCTGGCGTCGATCTACCGCCCCGGCGATCCCGCGGCACTCCGGCAGCCCACCGCCAATGCCAGCGTCACGGCGAGAGGCGGCCGGTTCGGCGCCGCGCATCGCGCACCGCCGAGCCAGCCCGATCCGGCCATGTGGCCTCCCGCCGACTTCGAGACCCTTCTGCGCAGCTTCGAGAGTCACGGCTTCCGGCCACCCTGCGCGTGGTATCTGAACGACGGCGACAATATCGCCTATGCCCGCGAAGCAGCGGATGGCGGGCGACTGGCTCTGCCGGTTCTGTTCGTGAACGGCGCCTACGATCAGATGAACTGCATCACCGGCAACCGGCTCGGAGATCCGATGCGCGCCGCTTGTGCGGATCTGACGATCACCGATCTGGCCGGTGCGCACTGGCTGCCGCTGGAGCGGAAGGAGGAGCTTAGCGCCGCCATTCGCGCGTGGCTCGCGGCGAAACGCCTGTGATCCGCTTCGGCCACGGAGCGCCGCAGACGGTCGTATCGGGGTTGGTGGTGGCCGGGGTTGGCTACCAATGGCTCTATAACGGCCTGAACTTCCTCGCCTTCAAGATCGGCGGCGATGCGTTCCACCCGCTGGTCCTGGCGACATTGCGTTTCGGGATCGCGGCGATTCTGGTTCTGCCGTTCGCGTCATGGCGTTGGCGGCGCCATCCCGCCTCACTGCGCGAGATCGCCGCCGCCGCCGTTCTCGGACCGGTCATGCTGATCGGCAGCCAGACGCTGGCGATCTGGGGAACCCATTTCCTGCAGGCCGGGATCGCGTCGGTGTTCGGTTCGTCCGCCCCCGTATTCCTGGCGCTGTTCGCATGGGCGTTCCTGCGCCGGCCTCCCGGCGGTCGGCAGTTTTCCGGCATCCTGCTGGGGCTGACCGGGCTCGTCGTCATGGGCTGGGTGTCGGCGTCGCATGCCGGTTTCCGGCCCCTCGGCGCGGCGATGATGCTGGCCGCTGCCGCTCTCTGGGCGGCGGGTTCGCTCGGCGCGTCGCGGTTGCGCCTCCCGCGCGATCCGGTGGTCGGCCTGGCCGCCCAACTGGTTCCTGCGGCGCTTCTGCTGGCGCTCTGGACAGGGGCGAGCGGCCTCGGTGCCACCCTGCACCTGTCATCCGTGCCGCTGCGGGCCTGGGGTGCGCTCGCGTTTCTGGTCATCGCCAGCACTCTGGTCGGCTACGCGATCTTCCTGGCCTTGAACCGGAGCGCCTCGACCGTTCTCGCCAACAGCTTCAACTATGTCGCCCCGGTGATCGCGCTGATCCTGTCCCATTGGCTTCTGGGGGAGCCGCTCGGATGGGCGAAAGCGGTCGGTGCCGCCATCACGCTGCTCGGCGTGGCGATGATGGTGACCGGGAAACGGGACACGCCGCACAGTCGTCCCGCAGCCTCGCCGGACGCAGGCTGACGGATGCGCCGTCCGTCCGGGACGGCAGGGACACGAACGCTCCGCCTCGCCGCGGACGGTCGTTAGACGTTCACGCTCCCGGCCGGCGCGATCACCGCGTGCAGCAGCAAGATTAGCAGGCCGAGCGCGATCAGGATCGCCAGGACGCGTCCGAACACCCGGAACGCCGCGACGATCAACAACAGCAGAAGAAGCAGCAACAACAGGGTCTGCGCCTCGCCCGTGATGCCCACCGCGGCCAGAGCGTGCCGGGCCGCGCTTTCGATCACTCCGATCGCAGCCCCGATCAGCCCGAGCAGTGCCAGAACCAGCCCGGCGATCATGGAGAACAGGTGATCCATGGCGGGGCTCCGTCGGGGTAGAAACGCGGCGCGGGCAACTCGCGCGCCTGGCTCATGTTGGGAAGGGATCAGCGACAAGGGAGTTCAGCATGTCCGCTTCCACCCGTCACGCCCGGCCATCCCTGTGGGACATCGCGGTCGCGGTGACTTTCGCCTCTGCCGGCATCGCCAAGCTGGTCCCGGCCAGATCCGAAGAAACCCTGTTTAAATCCTGGGGCTGGACCCGTCGCGACATGCAGACGATCGGCACGGCGGAACTGCTGGGTGCGGCGCTTCTCACAACACGCGCCACCAAGAAGGCTGGCGCCGCCCTGCTCAGCGCCACTTCGGTCTGCATCCTGACCACGGAGCTGCGGCACAAGAACGACGCGCTGGTCACCCCGCGCGCCGGTCTGCTCGCTGCCGCGCTGTCAGGCTTCTTCGGGCGCTGAACCGTCCGGCTGGCGAATGCGCAGGCGGATCACGCCGCGCATTTCGTCCGGATTGATCGGTTTTCCCTTGCGGAGAATGTCGATCTCTCCATCCTTGGCCATCGCACGCGCCGCGTTGCGCACCGGCGTCATGAGGCGCTGCCAATCCTCGCCGTAGCTTCTGGCGACCTCGCTGGGGCAGATCGACTTGTCCGCCCCGCGGGCCGTCACCTGGCGAAGGATTTCCGCCCGGAGCACCTCCGGGGCGGGAACCTTCGGCTTTTCCGTCGCCATCAGCGAAGCTGTTGCAGGATTGCGTCCGACACGTCGCGGGTGCCGGCGGTGCCGCCCAGATCGCGCGTGCGCAGACCGTTGGCCAGCACCGTGTCGATCGCCTTGGTCAGGCGCTCGGCCAGATCGACGCGGCCGACATGGCGCAGCATCAGTTCGGTGGACAGCAGCATTGCCAACGGATTGGCGACGCCCTTGCCGGCGATGTCCGGCGCAGAGCCGTGCACCGCCTCGAAGATGGCCGCATTTTCACCGATATTGGCGCCCGGCGCCATGCCGAGACCGCCGACGAGACCGGCGATCAGATCGGACAGGATGTCGCCGAACAGATTGGTGGTGACGATCACGTCGTACTGCCACGGGTCCAGCACCAGCTGCATCGCGCAGGCGTCGACGATGCGGTCGTTCATCTCGACGCGGCCTTCGTATTCCTTGGCGACCTTGCGGCCTTCTTCCAGGAACAAGCCGGTCAGCGCCTTCAGGATGTTGGCCTTGTGCACCACCGTCACGCGCTTGCGGCCGTTCTTCACCGCGTGTTCGAAGGCATAGCGCACGATCCGCGCGCATTCGGCCCGGCTGTTGAAGCCGGCCGACATCGCCATCGCCTTCGGATCGTGGCCGATCGGCAGCCAGTTCTCCATGGCCGCATAGAACCCTTCCAGGTTCTCGCGCACCAGGACGATGTCGATATTGTCGAAGCGTCCGCCGGGGATCAGCGTCCGGGCCGGGCGCAGATTGGCGAACAGCTCGAATTCCTGCCGCAGCGTCACGTTGATCGACTTGAAGCCGCCGCCCACAGGTGTGGTGAGCGGGCCCTTCAGCGCCAGGCCGGTGCGTCGGATGCTTTCGATGGTCTGCAGCGGCAGCGGATCGCCGCAATCGGCGACGGCGGCCATGCCGGCGAGCTGGTTCTCCCAGACGAACGGCGCGCCGAGCCCGTCCAGCACCGACACCACGGCGTCTGCGATCTCGGGGCCGATGCCGTCGCCGGGGATCAGGGTGGCCGGAATCTTGTCTGCCATCGGTGGGAACTCCTTCGGATGGTTTAGCGCGAGCCGAGCGGCGCGCAGGCCGCTTCGAGCCAGAGGCGGTTGTGGTCGTCCAGTTTCGGGCCGATGCGATCCAGTACGAGCCGGTGGTAGTCGTTGATCCAGCTGCGCTCCGCATCGTCCAGCAGAGCGAGGTCGATCAGGGCGCGATCGAACGGCACCAGGGTGAGCGGTTCGAAGCCCAGAAACGGTTTGGCGAGCCCCACCGGCTGCGTCACGACCAGGACGAGGTTCTCCAGCCTGATGCCATAGTCATCGGTGGCGTAGAAGCCGGGTTCGTTCGACAAAACCATGCCGGCTTCGATCGGGATCGGCCGCGCTGCCGGCGAGATGCCGCACGGCCCCTCATGCACCGACAGGCAGGAGCCGACGCCATGGCCGGTGCCATGGTCGTAATCGAGCCCGGCCTGCCAGAGCGCCGTGCGGGCCAACGCGTCCAGTCTTCCCCCATGCACGCCCTGCGGAAAGCGGGCCCGGCTCAGCGCGATATGGCCCTTCAGAACACGCGTGACGCGCTCGCGCAGTTCCGCCGGCGCCGGGCCGGGCCCGCTCCAGAGCGTGCGGGTGATGTCGGTGGTGCCGGAGGCATATTGGCCGCCGCTGTCGATCAGATAGACCTCGTCGGCCTGCAACGTGCGGGCCGAGGCGGGGTCGGCGCGGTAGTGGATGATGGCGCCGTTCGGGCCGGTGCCGGAAATCGCCGGGAAGCTCTCGCCGCGATATTCCGGCGAGCGCGACCGGAACGCGTCCAGACGGTGCGACAGCTCGGTTTCGGTCAGACCGACGCCCTGTTCGGAAACGAACTGAAGAAAACCGCAGACGGCCACGGCATCGAGCTCATGCGCGCGCCGGAAGCCGGCCTGTTCGGCGACGTTCTTGCGCGCTTTCGGCAGAGCGCAGGGATCGGCGCCCGGCGACACCGTGGCGCCCGCATCGCGCAGGGTCTGCGCGAACCACGCCGCGCTTGCTGCCGGATCGACACGGACCGCCCTGCCGGCGAACCCGGCCAACGCGGAAGCCAGCGCGTCCGGCGCCTGCACCGAAACGTCCTCGCCGAGCCAGAGGCGCAGCGCGTTGTCGATCTTCTCCGGCGCCATGAACAAGGTTGCCGTGCTATCGGCTTCGAGCACGGCGAAACCGAGCGCGAACGGCGTGAAATCGACATCGCGGCCGCGGATGTTGAACAGCCAGTTCACCGAAGCGGGATCGGTCAGTACGACCGCATCCTGTCCGGCAGCGCGCAGGATCGCCGCGATCTCCTGTCGCTTGTCCGCGCTGTCTCGACCGGCGAACTCGATCGGATGCGCGACGGCGGGAAACAAAGGCGGGGCAGGGCGGTCGTGCCAGATCGCATCGACCGGATTGCGCGCCACCGGCACCATCCGGAAGCCGGGTCTGGTGAACCGCGCCAGCGCGTCCTGGCTCACCAGCCACGGATCGTAGCCAATGCGCTTCTCGCCTTCGCTGTCGTGCAGCGCCGCAGCCAGCCAGCTTTCCGGCGGGGTTTCGGTGATGTGCTGACGCTCGAAACACGCCGCATCGGTTTGCGTCGCGAGCTGCAGCACATAGCGCCCGTCGGAGAAGACCGCGGCCTTGTCTGCAAGGACCACGACCATGCCGGCGCTGCCGGTGAAGCCGGTGAGCCATGCCAGACGCTCGGCGTACGGTGCGACATATTCGCCCAGATGCTCGTCGCCGCGCGGCAGAACGAACCCATCCAGCCCGTCCTGGGCCAGAACGGTGCGAAGGGCGGCCAAGCGTTCGGCACTGTGCATCATGCGAAATATCCGGTCGCCATCAGCCGAGAAGCCGATGCATGAAAACGAGATCGTGCCACTGGTCGAACTTTCGCCCCACCTGCGGCAGGCGCGCGACAGCCGCGAAACCGTGACGCTCGTGCAGGGCGATCGACGCCGCATTGGCCGCGCCGACCGCACCGATCATCGCGTGCATGCCTGCCGCCTCCGCATGTGACATCAACGCCGAAAGCAGCGCGTCGCCGAAGCCGCGCCCCCGGAAGGACGTCTCCACATAGACGGAATGTTCGACCGTGTGCCGGTAGCCTTCGTGCGGCCGGAACGGGCCGTAGGAGCCGAACCCGACCGCGACGCCTTCGGCCTCCGCGACCAGAACCGGAAACCCTGCCGCCTGCCGCTCGCGCAGCCATGCGGTGCGGTTCTCGATCGTCACCGGCGTATCGTTCCACAGCGCCAGACCGGTCAGGATCTCATGATTGGTGATCGCGACGATCGTCGGAAGATCGGCATCGACCGCATCCCGGATCATCGCGGCGCCCATCACCGTGCCGGCCGGCGCAGGATCAACGTGGCCCAGTAGCCTTCGACCAGCTTGCGTTCCAGCACCAGACCTTGCCGCTGATGCGCCGCCAGCACCATGCGCGCCTGGGTGTCGAGCAGTCCGGCCAGGATCACCGTGCCGCCGGGCGCCAGCTTGGCGCCGAGCGATTTCGCCATGGTGCAAAGCGGGCGTGCCAGGATGTTGGCGAAGACGAGATCGTAGGGGCCGCCGCGACGGATCGCCGCCGTGCGCCAGCCATTGCCGTAGCGGCAATCGAGCCGGTTGCGCAGACCGTTCAGGGCCGCGTTCTGCGCCGCCACGCGCACCGACCACGGCTCGATATCCACCGCCAGCACGCGCTTGTTCAGCAGGCTCGCCGCCGCCATCGCCAGGATGCCGGAGCCGGTGCCCAGATCGAGAATGCGACGCGGCTTGCGGTAAGCGATCAGTTCCAGGGCGCGCAGGCAGCCGCGCGTGGAGCCGTGCTCACCGGAGCCGAAGGCGATGCCGGCATCGAGGGTCAGCGTGATGCGCGGACCCGGCGTGGTTTCGGCCAGATGCGTGCCGCGAATGGCGAAACGGCGCCCGACCTGCTGTTCGGGAAAGCTCTCATAGGTGCGGGCGAGCCAGCCTTCGGTCTCGGTATGCGCGCGCTCCAGAGGCGCTGCGATCCCGGTCGCCGCCGCCGCCAGAGCCAGAGCCGTCTCGAGAATGTCCTCGCCCGTGCCGACATCCTTCACGCCCTCGATGCGCCACACGGTCTGCGTGTCGTCCGCTTCGAAGATGCCGACCGTGGTGCACACGCTGGACAGGGCGTTCTCGTAGGCCTCCACCGCCTCGTCCGGAACGGTGACATGGATGGTTTCCAGCGCCGTGGCGTGGCGGCGGACGATGCTGTTCACGAAACGGCTCCCGCAGGTTCCACGAAATTATCCAGCACGCGCTTGAACCCCGCCTTCTCGAACCGGACGTCCAGCTTGCCGTCCTCCGCACTTTCGACGATCCCGTAGCCGAATTTCTGGTGGAACACCCGCGTGCCCGGCGCAATGCCGCCCTCCCGCTTCGGTCTGGCCGGCTGCTCCCAGGCCTCCACCGTGCGCGGCCGGCGCGCCGTGAGCGGGAACTGGCCGCTGAACACTGGCGGTGCGTTGCGCATCTGCTCCCGGGCCAGGGAAGCAGAGCCCATCTGCTCCACATGCTCCGGCGGCAGTTCGTCGATGAAGCGGCTCGGGATCGAGCTTTGCCAGTTGGCATAGATGCGGCGATTGGCGGCATGGCTGATCAGGGCGCGTTTGCGGGCACGGGTTATGCCGACATAGGCCAGCCTACGCTCCTCCTCCAGACCCTTCTCGCCGCCTTCGTCGAGCGTGCGCTGCGATGGAAACACGCCTTCCTCCCAGCCGGGCAGGAACACGCTGTCGAATTCGAGACCCTTTGCACCGTGCAGCGTCATCAGGTTCACGCGTTCTGCGCCGGCATTCTCGTCGTTCTCCATCACCAGCGAGACATGTTCGAGAAACCCGCCCAGGGTTTCGAAATCCACCAGCGCGCGCACCAGCTCCTTCAGATTGTCGAGACGGGTCGGCGCATCCGGCGATTTGTCCTTCTTCCACATCTCCACGTAGCCGCTGTCTTCCAGCAGCATCTCGACCACGGCGATATGCGCCGGTCCGAGATCCTCCGTCGTCGCGCGCGCCAGCATCTCGCGGCCGCGCGCCAGCGTGTCCATCAGCGCGGCGAGCTGCTCGCGCACGCGACCCTTCAATGAACCGTCCTGCAGCTTGCGCAGCACCGCCATCGTCAGCGGCATCCGCTCCTCGCGTGCCAGAGTATGCAGCGAGGACAAGGCGACATCGCCGACGCCGCGACGCGGAACGTTGATGATGCGTTCGAAGGCGAGATCGTCGGAAGGCTGGTTCAGAACGCGCATATAGGCGATCGCGTCCCGGATCTCCTGCCGCTCGTAGAAGCGCAAGCCCCCCACCACGCGATAGGGAATGCCCAGCGTGATCAGCCGCTCCTCGAAGGCGCGGGTCTGGAAACCGGCGCGCACCAGGATCGCCATCTCCGACAAGGAGTGTTTGTCGCGCTGCAGCTGCTCGATGCGCTCGCCGACCATGCGGGCTTCCTCGTCGGAATCCCACACGCTCGCCACCATCACCTTCTCGCCCTCGGCATCGTTGCGGCCCGGACGCAGGGTCTTACCGAGCCTGCCATCGTTGTGCGCGATCAGGCCGGAGGCGGCGGCCAGGATCGGTGCGGTGGAGCGATAATTGCTTTCCAGTTTCACCAGCGTGGCGCCGGGGAAATCCTTCTCGAAGCGCAGGATGTTCTCCACTTCGGCGCCGCGCCAGGAATAGATCGACTGGTCGTCGTCGCCGACGCAGCAGATATTGGCGCTGCCATCCGGCCTTTGCGCCAGAAGGCGCAGCCACAGATATTGCACCGTGTTGGTGTCCTGGTATTCGTCCACCAGCATGTAGCGGAAGAAGCGGTGATACTGGGCCAGAACATCCGACCGCGTGCGCAGGATCTCCACCATATGCAGCATCAGATCGCCGAAATCGGCGGCGTTCAATTCGGCCAGACGACGCTGATAGTCGCCGTAGACGAGCCGCGCCTTGCCGCCGGCGAATTCGGTATCCTCCGCGGGCGTCACGCGCTCCGGGGTCAGCCCGCGATCCTTCCAGCGCTGGATCGCCCCCATCAGCCCGGGCGCCGGCCAGCGTTTGGTGTCGATCCGGTGCAGCTCCATCACCTGCTTGAGCAGGCGCAGCTGATCGTCCGTATCCAGAATGGTGAAGTTGGAGCTCAGGCCGACATATTCGGCGTGGCGGCGCAGCATGCGCGCGCAGAGCGCATGGAACGTGCCTAGCCAGAGACCCTCCGCCGGACGTCCCAGCAGCACCGACACCCGCTCGCGCATCTCGCGCGCCGCCTTGTTGGTGAAGGTCACGGCCAGAACCTGACCCGGCGAGGCACGGCCGCTGAGCAGGATATGCGCGAAGCGCGTGGTGAGAACGCGGGTCTTGCCGGTGCCGGCACCCGCCAGCACCAGAAGCGGTCCGTCCACGGTTTCCACCGCCAGCCGCTGTTCGGGATTCAACCGATCGAGATAGGTGTCCATGTCGGGCACAATCTAGTTCGGGCCTCTGTGTGGCTCAATGGAACCGGGAAAACTGTTTCCTCCCGTCGCCATTCGATCTAACGTTCCGTTAGCAACGCAGCGGTGACGCATCTTGTCGGGTTCCACGGCCGTTCGGCCGGCTTTCAGCTCCACGGGTCCACAGGGTCATCGCGCCCGTATGCGCGAACGTCTGCTGTCGCGGGGAGCCTCGGCTCTGGCCGATTACGAGATCCTGGAGATGCTGCTCTTCTGGGGCATCCCACGTCGCGACACCAAGCCGCTGGCCAAGGATCTCATCAACCGCTTCGGCGGTCTCGCCGCCGTTCTGTCGGCAGACCCGGAGATCCTGGCCGTCCGTGGCCGCCTCGGGCCCGACGCCGTGGCGGTGCTCGGCATGCCCCGCGAAGCCGTGTCGCGCCTGTCCCTGGCCGAGGACCGCGCCCGTCCGGTGCTCAACAACTGGGATCGCCTGCTGGCCTATTTCGACACGGCGCTCCAGGGCGCGGTGCCCGGCCAGCTGCGCATGCTGCTGCTCGACAACCGCAATCGCCTGCTGTCCGACGAGCCGCTCCTGGGTGAGCCGGAGGAGCTGTCGCACGTCCTGGCGGCGCGGGCCTTGTTCCTGCACGCAACCGCCCTGGTGCTGGTGCGCGTTCTGCCGCCGGGCCCGGTGGACAAGGCGTTGCCGAAGAAGGAGGCCGTTCTCGCCACCGCGCTCGGCCGCGCCATCGCCCCGCTGAACATCGTGCTGCACGACCACATGCTGGTCGGCGGGGCGAACTGGATCAGTCTGCGGCAGAAGAGTCTGCTCTAGCATGCAGGGACAGCTCGATCGCGGCGACCAGCTCGTCCGTCCGCTCCACCAGGGCGTCGGCGCCGGCCTGCTCCAGCTCGGCACGCCCGCCATAGCCCCACAGAACGCCCAGCGCCCGAACGCTGTTGGCATGCGCGCCGTTGATGTCGTAGCGCCGGTCGCCGACCATCACGGCGTGACGGGGATCGACATGCTGCTCGCGGATCAGACGCGCGATCAGCTCGGGCTTTTCCGCGCCGCTATCGTCGGGATTGGCGCCGTAGAAGGCGGAAAAGAACCGGGTAAAGTTCTTCCGCTCCAAAATCTGCAACGCCATGTGGCGCGGCTTCGAGGTCGCCAGGATCAGCCGGTAGCCCGCCCCGTGAAGCTGCTCCAGTGCCGTCTCGATGCCCGGAAAGGCCGGGCTTTCGAACATGGCGCCGCCGATCTCGTAATGGTGCCGGTAGCGCTCCACCGCGAGATCGACCCGGTCGTCGCCGCGGTCACGCAGAAGCTTCAGCAGGCTGTCGTGCAGCGGCGGGCCGATCACCCAATCGAGCTTCTCGTCCGGCGGCAAGGTATGGCCGAGATCGGCCATGCCGCGCTGCAGGCCGGACACGATGCCGTCATAGGAAGCGATCAGCGTGCCGTCGAGATCGAGCAGAACGGCGGGCGCGGCGGGGTGGGGCATGCGAACTCC
This sequence comes from Lichenicola sp. GTC18331, assembly GCF_055386855.1. Taxonomy (NCBI): domain Bacteria; kingdom Pseudomonadati; phylum Pseudomonadota; class Alphaproteobacteria; order Acetobacterales; family Acetobacteraceae; genus Lichenicola; species Lichenicola sp. GTC18331. The sequence continues at coordinate 3,526,485 of NZ_AP045015.1, forward strand.
ATCGGCCGCTTCACCACCCGTCAAGGTTTCGGCGCGACACTCCAGAACGGCCGGAACGGCCAGTCCGGCGAGCATGAACGCTCCGTTCCGGCCCGTCCATGCGCGCGAGCAGGGCAACAGGGCGGTGTTCGCTGCAAGGCAGCATGGCGAAACAGGCGAGGGATGCGATCATGAGCGGTTTCGCCGATGCGGGTCTCGCGACGAAGCTGCCGCCCGGGCCGGATGCGCTCGCGGCGCTGGATACGCTGGAGCGGCGCCTGCGCGATGCCGGTCTGCCCGGCCTGTCGCCTGCCGTCTCCGTCCCGGTGGAACCCGAAACCGATCTCGCACTGCTCGCCCGTTTCCTGCGGATGCTGATGCCCTCTGCCGGCGATACCAGCTGTCTCGCCGAACAGGCCCTGGCCCGGTTCGGCTCCTTCGCCGGTCTGCTCGCGGCGCCGTTGCAGGAGCTGCGCGGCATGCAGGGTTTCGGCCCGCATTGCCTATCCGGCATCAAGCTCCTGCATGAGGCTGCCTTGCGCTTGGCCCGCTCGCGCATGGACGGAACCCCGGTTCTGAACGATCCGGCCGCCTTGATGGACTACCTGACCGCCGTCCTGGCCCGGGAACGCATCGAGCAGTTCCGCATCCTGTTCCTGGACGGGGAGGATCGGCTGCTCGCCGACGAGGCGCAGGCGCGCGGTACCGTCAACCACACCCCGGTCTATCCGCGCGAGGTCGCCCGACGCGCTCTCGAACTCCGCGCCACCGCCCTGGTGCTGGTGCACAACCATCCGAGCGGCGATCCGACGCCCTCGCGTGAGGATCTGGAGATGACCAAACAGGTCGTCGCCGCCTGCGCCGTTCTGCGCGTGTCCGTGCGCGATCATCTGATCATCGGCAACGGGCGCTGGACCAGTTTCCGGGAGGAGAAGCTAATCGAGAATGTGAGCTAGAGGGTATAAAGCACGTTCGCTGTCTACTGGCGGACGTAGTGCTGGCTGCAAGCGGGCTGTTTCGAGGCGCTCATGCACGACTTTAGCGCAGCGCTGCGAGTAAGAACGGACGCCGACCAGAACCCACGGCCGCCATCGTGACAGCCGAACTCTGCGTTTGAGGCGCAGAGAGCGTTACCCACGCGAGCTACGACGATGCCAGGCGCAAGTGCAGTTCCAAGCTGCATATGGCGTTCGACACGCTCGGTCACCTGCTCACTCTGCCTCTGACGTTCGCCTCTTGCGGGCAGCAGCACGAAGTCGCATCGCATCGTAATCCGGCCGTAGCGTGAGCGGCACGGTGCCCGGCCTACTGTCAAAAGCAAGTTAGAAAACAGATACTTCGGGGCTTCGCTGTGTGTTGCGGTCAGAAGATTTTGTGTCAACTATTGGGAATGTTGTTTGCGTCGTTTGCAATAATTAGTAGCCTTTTTGCTAGTCCTTCAAAATCGCACCCGTTGTAATTAATTATCTTTTTATTTCGGTCATATATCGTCAGACCCATTAGGCCGTTCACAATACACTGTCGAATAATCCACATCTCCTCGGCGGAAACGGTGATTTCTAAATTCTTGTGTCTATAATCGATAATCTTATCGATTTTGATAACTAAACCCAGAATGTCAGAGCTATTATAGTCTGATAAAACCTCCATCTCCAACAAGTCGAAAAACCAAAATACCGTCGCTACTAGGAATGTCCTAAGAGATACGATCTCGTCGACGCTCAGAGTTAATTTAATCATCATTCAGCTCAATACTGAGTAACAAGTTGAGTTTTGTCGCAGTCTCATATTTACTTGGCCGGGATAAGTCTTTGGTTCTTTCTTTTAAGAAAGAACGTCCTCATCCACCCGCGCTAGCACCCCCAGCGCATCCCGCACCCCGAACGCGCCCGGCAACCCGCCCTTCGGGAACAACCGGTTCACATGGCCCATCTTCCGGCCCGGACGCGCTTCCGCCTTGCCGTAGAGATGCGGCAGCAGACCCGGCGTCGCCAGGATCTCCGGCCACAATGCCATGTCCTCCGGCCCGACCAGGTTGCGCATCACCGCGTCCGAATGGCGCCCGGCCGGCGGAAGAGGCAGTCCGGCGACGGCCCGGACATGCATCTCGAACTGATCCACCGGGCAGGCATCCATGGTCCAGTGCCCGGAATTATGCGGACGCGGCGCGATCTCGTTCACCAGCAGCCGGCCCTTTCGGTCGAGAAAGAACTCGACCCCCATCAGCCCGACGAGATCGAGCGCTTCCGCCACCCGCGTCGCCAGCGCCACCGCCTCGTCGCATGTCGCCTCGCCGACGGGCGCGGGCGCCAGGGTCAGGTCAAGAATATGATGGCGATGGATGTTCTGCACCGGATCGAAGCAGCGCACGGTGCCGTCCGTGCCGCGCGCTACCATCACGCTCAGCTCGCAGCTGAAATCCACGAAGCCTTCAGCCACCAGCGGATGCGGCGCCAGTGCCTCGAACGCCGCGTCGAGCTCGGCGGCGTCGCGCAGGAGACGCTGGCCCTTGCCGTCATAGCCGAGCCGCGTCGTCTTCAACACGAACGGAAACCCGAGCGCTTCCGCAGCCCCGTCCATCGCCGCGCGATCATGCACGGCGCGATACGGCGCCACCGGGACGCCGGCCTCTTCGAGAAACGCCTTCTCCACCAGACGGTCCTGGCTGGTGCGCAGGATGGCGCCGGACGGACGCACGGGACGCAGCGAAGCCAGCAACTCCAGACCGTCCGCGCTGACGTTCTCGAACTCGAACGTCACCACGTCCACCGCCTCGGCGAAACGGCGCAGCGCCGCCGGATCGTCATGCGCGCCCAGCGTCGCCGCCGTCGCCACCTGTGCGGCGGGGCCATCCGCGTCGTCGGTCAGGATGTTGGTGCGGAACCCCAGCCGGGCTGCGGCCATGGCCGACATCCGGCCGAGCTGGCCGCCGCCGACGATGCCGATCACCCCGCCCGGGGGCAAAGCGCCGTCGCTCACGAAGCGGGCGTGTCCGTCGACGGCGCGTCGGCCACGGAGGCGGTCTGCAACGCGCGCCACGCTTCCAGTCGCGCGCGCAGAGCCGGATCGGCCAGAGACAGGATCGACGCCGCCAGAAGCGCCGCGTTCACCGCGCCGGCGCGGCCGATCGCCAGCGTGCCTACGGGAATCCCGGCCGGCATCTGCACGATGGACAGCAGACTATCCATGCCCTTGAGCGCGTGGCTTTCCACCGGCACGCCCAGAACGGGCAGGGTGGTCCAGGCCGCGCACATGCCAGGCAGATGCGCAGCGCCGCCGGCGCCGGCGATGATCACTTTGATCCCGCGCCCCTGCGCGCTGTCGGCATACTCGCGCAGCCGGTCCGGCGTGCGATGCGCCGAGGTGATGCGCGTCTCGTAAGGGATGCCCAGCGTGTCGAGATGCGACGCCGCGTGGCTCATGGTCGCCCAGTCGGATTGCGATCCCATGATCAGCCCGACCAGAGGCGATCCGGTTTCTCCGGTTTCGGGCAGGACGGGCTCGGCCTCGAGCTCGATGTCGCTCATGTCTCGTGGTCCTCAGGCGATGCTGTCGGGGATCAGCCGGCTTTCCAGCAGCGCGATCTCGTCCTTCAGCAGCAATTTCCGCTTCTTCAGCCGCTGCAACTGCAGCTGGTCCATCGGCTGCGGCGCCAGACGGCCGATCACGGTGTCCAGATCGCGGTGCTCGCTGCGAAGTTCATGCAGTCTGCGCAGCAGGGTATCGCGGTCGATCAGCATGGGAATCGCATAGCACGCGTCCGCATCCGGCTCCACATCCGTTCGAAGGACGTCCGTTCGGTTACGGCTCCGTCATTCGTGCTGTCGCCACCCTTTTGGGACTCGCCAGTGGAACCGAGGCGGGTCTAGCGTGTCATCGTTCCGTCACACGAAACAGGAGTTCATCACATGAGCCTGCAATCGCGGATCGACAGCCTGCAAACCCGACATGCTTCGCTCGATGCCCGTCTGCACGACGAAGACACACGCCCCATGCCCAATCAGGCGATGCTGAACCAGATCAAGCTCGAGAAGCTCCGCGTCAAACGCGAACTCGAACGTTTGCGACAAAGCTGATCGCATCGCGGCTCCGGGAGAACCCCGGAGCCGTAAGCCGTTCTTACGCCGCTTCGTCATCCGAATGCGGCGCGGGCGGCAGCGGTACGTTGTGGCCATCGCGGATCAGCCGCTCGTTGGCGGCATTCACCATCGCATTCAGATCCGTCTGCGAGCACAGGCCCAGAATGACAGGGTCGCGCGGCTTGATGTTGGCGCTGTTCCAGTGCTGGCGGTCGCGCACCTTGGCGATGGTGTCCTTCGTCGTGCCCAGCAGCTTGATGATCTGCACTTCGCTCAACTGCGGATAGTTGCGCAGCACGAACGCGATCGCATCCGGGCGGTCATTCCGCTTGGCAACCGGGGTATAGCGTGCGCCCTTGGACCGGCGGGCCACCGGGTTCTTGGTGGTCAGCACCGTCAGACGCGCTTCGGTGTTCTTCTCGGCACGGGCGATATCGTCCGCCGAAACCTGGTGATTCGCCACCGGGTCGTAGCCCACGATGCCCTGCGCCACCTCGCCATCCGCGATCGCCTGCACCTCGAGCGGATGCATGCCGCAGAACTCGGCGATCTGGGTGAAGGTCAGCCCGGTCTTCTCGATCATCCAGACCGCGGTGGCCTTGGGCATCAGGGGCAGGGTCATGGCAACGGTCCTATGGGCGCAAGGTGGCCCGGCCGCTGGGCCGGACGGGTGCTATTCGGAAAGATTGCGGGGATATGGGGTTCCGCGGCGGACCCGGTCAAGCCTTTCAGCCATGCGTCGGACAGGGAACGCGCCGCCGGGCCCTCCGCGCCATGCTCCCGCCCGGGATCGGCCGCCTGCACGCCTTGCGCGAACCATTCCGTCTGCGGATGGTTTGCTCCACGCCGTCCGCCCCGTCTCCGGGGAGGGCGGACGGTCGGCGGAACGGGCGGAGACCCCCATGATCATCGGCATCGATCTCGGCACCACAAACAGCCTCGCTTCGGTCTGGCAAGACGGCGAGGCAGTTCTGGTGCCGAACGAGACCGGCGGCTTCCTGCTGCCCAGTGTGGTCGGGCTCGACCGCAACAACGAGATCGTGGTGGGCGAGGCCGCGCGCGCTCTGGCCGAGATCATGCCCGATCGCGTCGCCGCCTCGTTCAAGCGCGCCATGGGCACCGACCGCAGCTTTTCGCTCGGCGCGCAATCCTTCCGTGCCGACGAACTGTCCTCCTTCGTCCTCCGCGCCCTGAAGCGCGACGCCGAACGTTTTCTCGGCGAACCCGTCACCGATGCCGTGATCACCGTCCCGGCCTATTTCTCCGATGCCCAGCGCAAGGCCACGCGCATCGCCGGGCAACTCGCCGGGCTCCGCGTCGAGCGCGTCCTGAACGAGCCCACCGCCGCCGCCCTGGCCTACGGGCTGCACGAGCACCGCGCCGGTCGTGACGGGCGCGTGCTGGTGTTCGATCTCGGCGGCGGCACCTTCGACGTCTCGGTGATCGACATGCTGGACGGGGTGATGGAGGTCCGCGCCACCGCCGGCGACAACTATCTCGGCGGCGACGATTTCGATCAGGCCGTCGCGGAATGGTTCGCCGCCGAGCGTTCCCTGCCCACCCCGGACCGCCTCCATCCGGACGCGAACGCGCGCGCTCTGTCCATGAGCCTGCTGCACGCCGCCGAGACCGCCCGGCGCACCCTGTCGCGCGCGCCGGACGCCGTGATGCGGATCGAGCATGACGGCCGGATTCATGAAGCCACGCTGGATGCCGACCGCTTCGCCACGCTCTGCAAACCGCTGCTGGAGCGTCTGCGCCGTCCCGTCGCCCGCGCGCTGGACGACAGTCGCATCCAGCCGGATCAGCTTTCCGCCGTGGTGCTTGCCGGCGGCGCCACGCGCATGCCGGCCGTCCGTCGTCTGGTCGCCGCCATGCTCGGCCGTCTGCCGCTGCAATCGCACGATCCGGATCAGGTGGTGGCACTCGGTGCCGCCGTGCAGGCGGGTCTGCGCATGCGCGATGCGGCGCTGGACGATGTGGTGCTCACCGACGTCGCGCCCTACACGCTGGGCGTGGAGGTCTCCGAACAGGTGGGTCTGTCGGGGATCGCCTCCGGTCGCCTGCTGCCGGTGATCGAGCGCGGCAGCGCCGTTCCCGTCAGCCGCGCACAGCTCGTCAGCCCGGTGCGCGACTATCAGACGGCGGTGAATGTCCGCGTGTTCCAGGGTGAAAGCCGTCTCGCCAAGGACAACATCCCCCTCGGCAACCTCACGCTGCGGATCGAGCCGCGCCGCATCAGCGAGCAGCAGGTGGAGATCCGCTTCACCTACGACGCCAACGGCCTGCTCGAGGTCGCGGCGCGCAGCCTGCCGGATGGCGAGATGCGCAGTCTGGTGATCGAGCAGCATGCCGGCGTGCTCACGCCCGAACAGGTGGCGGAACGGCTCGAAGCCCTGGCCCCGCTTAAGCTCGCGCCGCGCGACATGGCCGAGAACCGGCTGCTTCTGGCGCGCGCCGACCGCCTGCACGAACGCGCCACGGGCGAAGCGCGACAGGCGCTGGTGCACGCCGCTGCCGCGTTCGAGGCCGCACTGAAGGCGGACCAGCCGAACGCGATCGACGAGACACGGCAGAGACTATCCGCCTTCGTGGACGCGATCGAACAGGACAGGAGCGCCGGCGCGTGAACGCTCCGGAGCTTGCCGAAGCCCGGCTGCTGCTGGAACTCGACGCCGATGCGGCTCCGGACGCGATCCGTCGCGCCTATGCCCGTGCCCTGAAACGAATCGACCCGGAAGCCGACCCGGACGCGTTCCAGGCCCTCCGCGCCGCCCGCGACATGCTGCTCGCAGCGTCCGCCAGTGCCGAGACACCGCGGCAACAGCCCGATCTCGGCCCGGCCGTCGCGTCCGTCGTCGAGCGGCTGGAGTGCAAGCGCCGCTCCGGCGACGTTTCCGCCGCGATCGCCGCGCTGGACGCGTTTCTGGCCGACGAACAGGCCGGATCGCCCCTGGTGCGCGCCGTCGGCTTCCACCTGTTCGAAACCGTCGCGCAGGACGAAACGGTTCCACCCGACCTGTTCATGGCGATGGTGGACCGGTTCGAGTGGCGCGACGCTTCCGGCCCAGCCGCGCGCGAAAATCCGGAACTGCACGGAGCCATGGCCGAGCGCATCACCGCCAATGATTGGTATGCCAGCCTGCTCGCCGCCCATGCGGACCATCCGGACGATCAGGTCGCAGCCACGCTGCTTTGCGATCCGCCCGGTCAGATGCGTCCGGAATTCGACGAGCAGGAACGCAGCCGCGCCTACCATGTGATCAACCTGCTGCGGAAATGGGGGACGACGCTCCTGCCGCGCTTCGATGCCCGCAATCTCGCCGCCCTTCGAGATGCGGCACAGGGGCTTCCTTACGGCAGTGCCGATCCGACGAAGCCGGTCGCCCCGGCCCCTGGCTCGGCCCCGACCGCGGTCGCCGCCGGGCAACCTCCGAAACAGAACCCGAAAGAGCGACGCACCATTCTCCGGCACAACCCGGCGTCGCGACTGCAACGATTGCGGAGGCGCGTACTGCGGCTGTGTTTGCTGCTTTGTCTCTTCGCCGGCATTGCTCAATACATGCGGGACAACTGGGACCGTCCGCCGAGCCCGCCGAACGCCGCCGTCGAGACAATGATGCAACCCGCGAACATGGCGCGCAGCGCTCTGGACCAGACCGTCTTCCGCTGGGTGGTCTTCACCCGGATCGACAACAGGACCGTGGCCAATTTCGCCCCGATCGTGGCCGATGCCGCCGCGATCCGCGAACTGCGCTACGGGTTCGGCGCCCAGACGCCGGTCAAATCCTGGCCGCTCCCGGCGGTTCGCGACAGATTTCCGCTCCTGCCGGACCAGAGCGGGCCCACCATGCTCACCGTGCCGGACGACGCCGATTTCCTAACCGTCTCGGTCGTCTTCAACGACGGGTCCGAATCTCCCATCGTCGTCTTTCCGATCCCGGAGAACTGGCCATGAGCGATCCCTCCGCGTCGTGGAGCGACGCGCAGCGTTTCGCCTATGCGCTGGCCAGCCATTTCGAATTCGGCGAGCGTTTCCCCGTGGACGCATTGCCGCAAACGCCATCCCCTGAACTCATCAGCAATGTGCTGGCATCGCTCGCCGAGAACTGGTCGGCTAACGGCCCCGAGGACATCTATCGCCTGCTCTCCTGGCTGGGCCGAGCCGGGCACAGGCAGTCGCAACGCCTGTCCGTTCGCCGCTACGCGCTCTCCTGCCGCCCCGAGCTCGCCGCGCGCCGCGAAGAACTGCGCGACATCGCCCGCACCGACCCGGACGCTCTGCAGGAGATCTGGCGCATGGAGGCGGTGCAGGGCAACCGACACGATCTGCTCGGCGCCAAACTGCTCGCCTTCGACGTGTCCCGCGCCGCCATGCTCGGGCGCTGCGCTCTGCTGCTCGGCTGGGGCGAGCCGGAGATGATCTGGCCGTTCCTGCTCGACATGGCCGCCGACACCCAGCGCCATTATTCCGGCTGGGAAGAGTATGCCGCCGACTACCGTGCCGGCTTCGCGTTCTGGAATGCCAGGAACCAGCGCTCCTACAACGACGTGAGCGTCACCAGATTGCTTGCTCCCGGCGGCTATTGGACCAAGGCCCCCTGGGGCGCCGCAGGCCTCGCGGTCCCCCGGCCGGAACGCAGATTGCGCGCGGACGAGCCGGTCTGGATCATCGGCAGCTAGGCAGACGAAACAAAAAAGAGGGCCGGTTACCCGGCCCTCTCTCGCTTCACAAGGCGGCCGTTCAGGCAGCCTGGGTGTTCTCGGCCGGCGCGCCGCCGTCATTGGCGATCTGCTTCGGCCCGTTCCCGATCGCGATCCGGCGCGGTTTCAGCGCTTCCGGCACCACGCGCTTCACGGCGATCCGCAACAGCCCGTGCACCAGATCCGCATCCTCGACCTGGATATGGTCGGCCAGAGCGAAGCGACGGTCGAAGGCACGCGTCGCGATGCCGCGATGAAGCAGTTCGCCCGACGCCGGATGTCCGGACGCACGACCCGACACGCGCAGCGTGTTGTCCTGCACCAAGATCTCGATGTCGTCCGGACCGAATCCGGCCACGGCCAGAGTCAGCACGTAGCTGTCGTCACCGGTCTTCTCGATATTGTAGGGAGGAAAGGACGACCCGTTCGCGCTGCCGGCCGCCTGGGCCGTGTCGATCAGACGCGCCAGACGGTCGAAGCCGATGGCATTGCGGAACAGGGGAGCGAAGTCGGTCTGCATGGTGAACCTCCGAGGAGCAAGGTTTCGTGGCCCCCCGTCAGGCGGGGCCGATCCATTCGGTTGTGTCTGCCGGCGACCCCTTTGGGCATCGCCTGCCATCCCGAAATGGACAGCGCCGCCCCCTGCAACAAGGGGCGGCGCTGCGAAATTTCTCCAACCGGAGGGAAGGGGGATCAGCCCTTCGTACGGTTGCCCAGGCCGGCGAACTTCTTGTTGAACTTCGCCACCTGACCGCCGGTGTCCATCATGCGCTGCACGCCGGTCCAGGCCGGATGCGACTTCGGATCGACGTCGAGGCGCAGCGTGTCGCCTTCCTTGCCGTAGCAGGAGCGCGTCGTGAACTGCGAACCATCGGTCATGATGACGTTCACGGTGTGGTAGTTCGGATGGATGCCGGGCTTCATGATGTTCTCGTGTGCTGTTGGCTGCCACGGTTACCGACCGGGGCACGCAATCGGGCACGTATAGAGCGTCGGGGCCGCAAGCTCAAGCGCTGGCTTGCCCTTTCGCCGCTCAGTTCACCTTCTTCACCGCCTTGTCGATGTGGCGCACAAAGATCGTGTCCGCCGTCTTCTGCTGCTGCGGAGAGAGCGCGGCGTAGAGCGCCTCGAACGGCGGCAGGAGCTGGGCGATGTTGCGGGCGTTGATCTGCTCCACCTCGCCGTAGGATTGCAGATCCTGCACGGCGTTCATGCTATCGTAGTTCTGCTGCCGGCGGGTGAAGGCGTTGTCCATCTGCACCGCGTTGGCCCGCATGGTGCCGGCGAAACGCTGCCAGGCCGGTTCCTGGGCCGCAGTGATCTTCAGGTCGTTGTGCAGGCGGCCGATCCGCGTCTCGATTCGGTTGGCCTTCTCCTTGCCAAGAGCGGTCTGCAATGCGGCCTGATCCAGAACGGCGCCGTCGGCATTGGCGGGCGAGGGCGCCGAGGGGGGCGGTGGCACGGGCGGATGCGCCGGCGGTGTCATCGCCGCACCGCCGACGGGGGCGGTCGGGGCCGCGGGTTCGGCGCCCTGCGCGCGGGCCGGGCCGGACGCCGCCAGCGCCAGGGTCAGCAGGGCGACCCCGCCGACACCGTAACCCCCGGTGGACATGCGTTTGAGCATCGTGTTCCTCCTGTCGGATGCCATGGAAGCATCGGAGACCCGGATCGTGAACATCCTGTCGGTCCAGTCCTGGGTCGCATACGGCCATGTCGGAAATGCGGCTGCCGTGTTTCCGTTGCAGCGCCTCGGCGCCGAGGTGTTCGCGGTCAATACCGTCCAGTTCTCCAACCACCCCGGTTATGGCGACCATGCCGGCCGGATCACCGGCGGCGAGACGGTCGCCGATCTGCTGGCGGGTGTCGAACGGCGTGGCATCCTGCCAAGGCTCGATGCCGTCCTGTCGGGTTATCTCGGCGACGCCGGCAGCCTGGAGGCGGTGCTCGGAAGCGTCGCCCGCGCACGGCAAGCCAGACCGGACCTCCTGTTCTGCTGCGATCCCGTGCTCGGCGATCGCGGCCCGGGAGTCTACGTTGCTCCCGCCCTCGCCGATGCGCTGCGTCAGCGCGCGGTGCCGGAAGCCGACATCCTCCTGCCCAACATGTTTGAACTCGGCTTCCTGCTCGATGGCCCCGGCGCACCGTATGCGCCGCGCGATCTCGCCACGCTGGTCCGGGACACCGCCCGCCTACGCGCGCGTATGCGTCCGGGCGGGATGGTTCTCGTCACCAGCGTCGTGCTCGAGGAAAGCCCGCCCGGCACGGTCGGACTCTTCCTCGCCACTCCGGACGGGAACCACCTGCTGCATACCCCGGAACTTCCCGCCGCCTTCAACGGTGCCGGAGATCTGCTGTCCGCCCTGTTTCTGTGGGGATGTGTGCGCGGCGACCTGCCGGTCGCGTCGCTCGAGCATGCCGCCAGCGCGGTGTGGTGCGTGCTGGATCACACGGCCAGACACGGCGGACGCGAACCGATGGTCGTCCAGGCTCAGGAACAGTTGGTCGCGCCGCGACGCCGTTTTGCGGCCACTTCCGTCACGGTTTGAAGGAATTTTATCCTAACGGTTGTCCAGAACCGCCAGTCATGGTGCTCTCATCTGCAATCTTACCTGGAGATGAACGAAACATGAAAACACCCGCAGTGCGTGCGCCCGGTTGGGTCAGCGAATTCCGCGCCTTCATCATGCGCGGCAACGTCGTCGATCTGGCGGTCGGTATCATCATCGGCGCCGCCTTCACCGGCATCGTGCAGAGCCTGGTGAAGGACATCTTCACGCCGATCATCGGCCTCATCGTGGGCGGCATCGATTTCTCGAACATCTTCGTTCAGCTCAAGGCGCCGAACGGCCAGCATTTCCAGACCCTCGCCGAGGCCCAGAAGGCGGGCGTGCCGACGGTCAATATCGGCGTGTTCCTGAACGCGGTGATCCAGTTCCTGATCGTCGCCATGGTGATCTTCTGGCTGGTGAAGCTGCTCACCCGCCTGCACGTGCGCGAGGAAGCCAAGCCGGCCGCCCCGGCCGAGCCGACCAAGAGCGAGCTGCTGCTCACCGAGATCCGCGATGCGCTCGTGCATCGTCCGGGCACCACCCTGCCGCCCACGCTCTGAGTCCAGGGCAAACGAAAACCGCCGGGCGATCCATCGCCCGGCGGTTCTCCGATCGACGGTTTCGCAGCCGGTCAGTGCTGCATCGAGGCCGGCACCTTGCCGCCGTTCTCGGCCAGCTTGGCCACCACCGCCTTGTGCAGAGCGATGTTCTGTTCCGCGCTGCCATCCTCGCCGGCATGCACGTTCAGCTCCTGCGCCAGCTGCTTGCGCGCCGCCAGGCTCGAATCCAGGTCGAGCAGCTTCAGCAGATCGACGATGGAGGTCTGGTAGTTCAGGCCGCCGCCCTTCTTCTCCGAAAGCGCCGCAAGGACCGCGCCCACATCGACCGACTGGATCGACGCTTCGCCGCCGGCAGGCGCGCCGCCGGGAGCGGGTGCCGCGGACGGGCTTGCCGCCGTCGCACCGGTGGTGCTGTCGCCGCCCTGCGTCGCGGCGGACGCGCCGGGGATTACGCTGGAGGCATAGTGGACGATCTTGTCCACGATCGATCCGAACAGGCTCATGCCATCTTCCTCAACTTCCGTATCGCGAGTTCGATCTCGCACGGGTGACAAGCGTTCCGCACTGTTCCAGGGTTCCCGATGCACGGAAGCCCGGGCGATACCCGGTCCGCCGCGGCGGCGCTTCCCCTGACCCGAAAGGCCGGCATGGCTCTCGATCTCGTTCGGCGGTTCGGTCTGCCTCGCGTCTTGCTTCCGATGGCCGCGGCCGCGCTTCTGTCCGCCTGCACGACCGCTTCGATGCCGCAGCCGAAACCGATCACCGGCAAACGGGCGCTGATCGACAGCTATCTGGTCGCGCACGGCATGGCGCTCGGCTATGCACGCTCCGGCCGCGCCGGACCGACCGAGGTGGCGCAACTCATCGCATACGATCGCGCCGCCATGCTGGCCGTGGCGCAGGCCACCTTCCAGCCCAGCGGGGCGAACACCAGGCAGGCGCAGACGGCCGTGGTGGCGATGCTGAACTACACGGACGAGAAGGATCTCTCCGGCATCCCGGCTCCGGACGCGCCCGCGCGGGACACGGCCGAGCCTTAGCACAGCCGGATCAGGCGGCGGGAGCCGCCTTGTCCTTGCGGTCGCCCTTGGCGGCGGGCTTCTGCGCGTCGCGACGCAGGCGCTTCTCGCCCAGAAGCAGCAGGATCGGCGCCGCGATGAAGATTGAGGACGAGGTGCCGACCACGATGCCGAACAGCATCACCCAAGCGAACCCGGCCAGGGTGTGGCCGCCGAACAGCGCCAAGGGCAGGGCGGCCAGGAACACGGTCGAGGACGTGCCCAACGTGCGGTTCAGGGTCTCGTTGATCGACAGATCGATCAGCTCGCGCAGCGGCATCGAGCGATATTTGCGCAGGTTCTCGCGCACCCGGTCATAGACCACCACCTTGTCGTTGGTGGAGTAGCCCAGGATGGTCAGGATCGCGGCGACCATCACCAGATCGAACTCGAAATGCGTGATCACCAGGAAGCCGACCGTCTTGGTCAGGTCCAGGATCAACGTCGCCACCGCGCTGACCGCGAACTCCCATTCGAACCGGAACCAGATATAGGCCAGGATCATCAGCAGAGAGATGCCGAGCGCCAGCAGACCGTTGCGGAACAGCTCGGCCGAGACCGATGCGCCCACGGCATCGGCGCTGAGGATGGTCGCACCGGGCTGCGCTTCGGTCACGCCCTTGCGCACCTTGTCGACCAGATTCTGCGTCGCCGCTTCCGAACCAGCGTCCTTGCCTCCCGGCTGGTCGATCGAGATCAGAACGTCATTGGCCGCGCCGAAGCGCTGCAGGCCGGCGCCGGAAACGCCGTTCTGAGCGAGACCCGCGCGGATGCGGGCGAAGTCCGCCGGCCCCTGCGTGCGCGCCTCGACCTTGATGCCGCCCTTGAAGTCGATACCGAGCGTCAGGCCCGGATAGAAGAACAGCCCAAGCGAGGCCAGAGACAGGAACGCCGACAGGCCGAGACCCAGAAAGCGCCCGCGCATGAAGCGGATGCGGGTGCCGTCCTTGACGAAGCGGAACACGGGGCGGCCCAGGGAGAAGGTGGTCATCGGACGCGCCTCAAACCGGCAGGGTGGCGGGACGGCGCAGCGCGTACCAGCGCACCAGCAGCATCCGCGACAAGAGCAGGGTGGTGAACAAGGTGGTGGCGATGCCGATGGTGATGGTGAGCGCGAAGCCCTTCACCGCGCCCGAGCCGAACACGAACAACATCACATGCGCCAGGAAGGCGGTCGCGTTGCTGTCCACGATGGTCGAAGTGGCCCGCTCGAAACCCGCCTGCATGGAGGCGAGCGCGGTGCGGCCGCGCTTCACCTCCTCGCGAATGCGCTCGTTGATCAGGATGTTCGCATCCACCGCCATGCCCAGCGTCAACAGAAGTCCGGCCATGCCGGGCAGGGTCAACGTGGCGCCGAACAGGCTTAGGATCGCCAACATCAGAACCAGGTTGGCCAGCAGAGCGAGGTTCGCGAACCAGCCGAACAGCCCATAGAACAGCCCCATGAAGGCCACCACCAGCACGAAGCCGACGGCCAGGCTGATGGCGCCCGCCCGCACGGAATCCGCACCCAGCGTCGGGCCGACCGAGCGCTGCTCGATCACCGCCAGCGGCGCAGGCAGTGCACCGGCCCGCAGCAGCAGCGCCAGATCATGCGCGGATTCGCTGGTGTAATGGCCGGTGATCTGGCCGGTGCCGCTCGGGATCACACCCTGGATCACCGGCGCGGTGATCACCTTGCCGTCCAGAACCACGGCGAACATCTTTCCCAGATTGGCGCGGGTGATGGCGGCGAATTGCTGCGCGCCGACGCTGTCCAGGTTGAATGCGATCGCAGGTCCGCCAGTCTGCGGGTCCTGCGTCACCGAAGCGTTGGTCAGGTCCGAACCGTCCACATCGACATGGTGATAAACGGGCAGCTTCTGCTGCGCATTGTCCTGCATCGGCAGCAGGTCGACGCCCGGCGGCGGCACGCCCTGCGGGCTCACCCCTTCGGCCACGAGATGGAACGTCATCTTCGCCGTGGTGCCGAGCAACTGGCGGATACGGTCCGGATCGCTCACGCCGGGCAGCTCGACCACGATGCGGTCGTCACCCTGCGGGGTGATGGTCGGGTCCACGGCGCCGGTGGCGTCGATACGGCGACGGACGATCTCGATCGACTGCGCCACGGCGTCGCGCGCGCGCAGGCGCAGTGCTTCCGGCGACAGAACCAGCGCCAGACGCCCATCCGCCTCGGTCCTGGCCGCGAACTCATGCGGCACGGTGCCCTGCAGCCCGTTCAGAACCTGCAGGTCGCGCGCCGTCTCGTCCGCCGAACGCGGCTGGAACGTCACGGCGCCGTTCTCGGCCTTCAGGTCGCGATAGCCAAGCCCGTTCTTCAGCAGCGCCTGACGTACCTGATCGGTCAGGCTTTCCAGGCGCTCGCGCTCCAGAGCCTGGATGTCCACGCGCATCAGCAGATAGGAGCCGCCCCGCAGATCGAGACCCAGATGGATCTGCCGCCAGGGAATGGAAGCACCCGGCATGCGGACGAAATTCGGCAGGCACAAGAGGAGCCCGAGCAGGCAGACCCCCAGAACGGCGGCCAGCTTCGGGCGGCTATAGTACATCATGACGGCGCAGCCGACTCCCCAAAAGCCACCGGCTTGAACGAAACAGGGCGGCCAGCCCCGTAACGGAACCGCAGCCGCGGCGGACCATGCCGGGGCGCAGACAGGGATGCAACCTCGTCGTCACGACCGCGCGACGATCGGGCCCGAGCGTGGCAAACCGGCGGCATCATCGCCGCCGGTCGTCTGATTGCCTTAGGGCAAACGAATCAGCTTGTGGTTCACGAACTCCTCGATGCCGAACTGCGACAGTTCGCGCCCATATCCCGAGTTCTTCACGCCGCCGAACGGCAGCTCCGGTACGCTGTCATTGGGCGTGTTGACGAAGACCATGCCGGTCTCGATCCGCTCCGCAACACGCCGGCCGCGTTCGACGTCGCCGGTATGCACCACGCCGCCCAGGCCGAACGGGGAGTCGTTGGCCAGCGCGATCGCCGCCTCCTCGTCCGCGACGGAATAGATGATCGCCACCGGACCGAAGATCTCCTCGTAGAAGATCGGATTGTCCTTCGTGACGTTGTTCAGGAGTCCGGCCTGCATGAAGAAGCCGTCCCGGTCCAGGCGCTTGCCGCCCGTCACCAGCGTCGCGCCATGCTGCACCGCCTTGTCGACCTGCTTCAGCGCCAGGTCCATCGCGTTCTCGCTGCTCATCGGGCCGTGCGTCACGCCCTGTTCCAGCGGATCGCCGTAGCGGAACTCGGCCAGGGCGGTCTTGAAGCGCTCGGTGAAGCTCTCCACCAGGGATTCGTGCACGATCATGCGCTTGGCCGAGGTGCACACCTGGCCGTTGTTGCTCATGCGTCCGGCGACGGCGAGCGGCAGAACCGTGTCCAGATCGGCATCGTCCAGAACGATGAACGGGTCGGAACCGCCCAGCTCCAGCGTGGTCTTCTTCAGCGCCTTGCCGGCCTGGGCGGCCACGGCGCTGCCGGCGCGCTCGCTGCCCGTGAGCGCCACGCCGCGCACCTCCGGCCGGGCGATCAGCGTCTCCGACACGTCGTTGTCGATGAACAGGTTGGTCCAGGCGCCTTCGGGCAGGCCGGCCTTCTTCAACAGCTCCTCGAAGGCGAGCGCGCATTGCGGCACACCTGGCGCATGCTTGGCCAGCACCACGTTGCCGGCCATCAGGTTCGGACCGGCGACGCGGGCGAGCTGGTAGTAGGGGAAGTTCCAGGGTTCGACGCAGTAGATCACGCCGAGCGGCTGGCTCAGCACCATCGCGCTCCCGCTCTCGACCGGCAACGCGCGCGGCGCCAGGAAGCGCTCGGCGTTCTCGGCATAATAGGCCAGGATCTTGGCGGACACTTCGGTCTCCGCGATCGCCTCGGCCTTTACCTTGCCCATCTCCAGAGAGATTAGCCGGGCATAATTCTCCTTGTCGCGCTCCAGGATCTCCGCCGCGCGGGCGATGATCGCCCGGCGATCGGCGAAGCTCCGGCGGCTCCAGTCCGTCTTCCAGAGCCTTTGCGCCGCGGTCAGCTTGGCGAAGGCGGTCTGCTCGTCATGCAGCGGAAATTCGCGCTCGACCTTGCCGGTGGCGGGATTGACGGTGCGATACGGGCTCATGCTGCGCTCCCCTGGCGGCCGCGCGCGATCGCCGGGCCGCCTGTCTGTCATGGAGGGTGGAGCCGGAACAGCGGCTGGAGCGTCAACAGGTTGCGTTGCAACATCATCGGGGCTGCCGCTCTCTGGTCCGGCACGCGCTTCGGCCGCATGATGGCGGGCTGGAAACCGGCAGGGAGCGGAGCGTGGCATTGTTCGGAAAGCGTGCGGCGCAGGCTCCGGCCGGAGAGACACTGCGGATCGGGGTGATCGGCGCCGGGCATTTCGGCCGGTTCCATGCGCTGAAGGTGGCCGCGTCGAAACGTTCCGTGCTGGTCGGCATCCATGACCCGGATGCGGCGCGCGCCGAACAGGTCGGACGCGAGGCCGGTGGCGCACCCGCCCTCCCGCTCGATGCCCTTCTGGCGCAATGCGACGCGGCAATCGTGGCGGCGCCGGCCGAACACCATTTCGCGCTGGCCGATGCCGTTCTGCGTGCCGGCAAGCACGTCCTGATCGAAAAACCGATCGCCTCGACGCTGGAACAGGCCGATGGTCTGGCGGCGCTCGCGACCGAGACCGGGCTCGTGCTTCAGGTCGGACACCTGCTGCGCTATTCCGCCGAGCACAAGGCGATCACCGAGCGCATCGCCCGGCCGCTTTATATCGAGGCGACGCGGATCGCACCATTCAAGCCGCGCGGCACCGACGTGTCCGTGATCCTCGATCTGATGATCCACGATCTCGATCTGGTGCTGGCCATCGTCGACAGTCCGATCGAAAGTGTGGACGCGTTGGGCGCCGCCGTCAGCTCACCGCACGAGGACATCGCCAACGCCCGCGTGCGCTTCCGCAACGGCTGCGTCGCCGCCATCACCGCCTCGCGGATTTCGCTGAAGACCGAGCGGCGCATGCGTCTGTTCTCGGAAGAAGGCTATCTGTCCGCCGATTTCGTGGCGCGCGAACTCACCATGATCGGACGCGAACGTGGCCTGCCGCTGCCCGGCACCGGCGGCTTCCGACGCGAGGCGGTGAGCTGGCAGGACCACGACACGCTGGCCGCGGAGCACGAGGCGTTCTGCGCCGCCTGCCTCGATGGCGCCCCTGTGGTGGTCGATGCCGCTGCCGGCCGGCGTGCCCTCGAAGCCGCCCTGGCCGTCACGGACGGCATCGCCGAGGCCCGTGCGCGGATGCAGCGTTCGGGTCTGATCGGCCAGATCGCCCGCTGGGCAGAGTAGGGCTTGCCTCCGTGAGCGCGGCCGTCAGAGGAACATGTCCAGTGTCATGGACGGATGGGGATAGCGGAAGTCGTTCTCGCGCAGCTCGATGATCGCCCCTTCCGGAACATCCGGCAGGAAATAGTTTCCCTGTACCCAGTTCGGCTCGACCATCTCCGTCTGGTCGCGCCTGTAGGACGTGCCGATCGGCGTGGCTTTGACCTCCAGGCCGAAAACCGCCCAGATCGCGGCATCGACGAAATTGCAGTATTCGATGCGGCCGCGCAGGTTGGTGTCCTGGATCGCCAGAACGTCGATCTTGTGCCTGGCGAACGACACTGCGGACAGGTCTTTGACGACCTGTTTGAACTCATGCGACGCGTCGTGATGCAGGTAGATGTTGCCAGTCTCCTCCGGCAGCGTAACGGTCTGGATGTATTGCGCCAGGTTCCCCTGGAACAGGCGGATCTTCCCGGCGAATTCGGGAAATGTCCGCCGCACGCGCTCGAACGAGAACCGCAGGAAATTCGCATCGATATCGACGAGATCGAGCGGGATGCCGGCATGCATGGCGGCCGAGGCCAGAAACACCGACGCCCCGCCCTGGAACACGCCCACCTCCACGATACGGCCGAGAGATCCCGTCCGCCGGAGAAGATCGTCCGACAAATCCGCGTAATAGGTCGCGGAACACTGATCCTCGTAGTTCAGCGTCGAATCGTGGGTCCGCCAGATCACCGTATCCAGGATAGGATTGCGGCCGAGCAGCCCACCCATGTGGATGACCGATCTGTAGCCGCTATAGGTTCTCTGGCCCAGGATGCCGAGCGGATTGTCGACGGTTTCCAGTCTCCGGTCGGGCTCGAAGGCTCCGGGTGCATGAACCATCGTCGCGTCATCCTCGGGTCTCGTTTGAGGGTAGGCGGGTGTGTGAAGGGTGGAAGATGTTCTTTCTTAAAAGAAAGAACCAAAGAACTCTTGAATGTTTGTGTAATGCTTGGATCAAGGTTCACAAACCAAACGGATAAAGTCTTTTTGCTTCTTTTTCTTCAGAAAAAGAAGACCCTTCCTTTCTAACTCGACAACGCCCGCAGCATCGCCCGCAACCGGCCCAGGAACATCTCCGGCTTGCTGTCCTCCGGGTGGTCGGTCGCCTCTCCGTCGCGGCTGAGCGCTTCCTTGCCGCGACGGGCCAGCTCCTCCAGCGCCAGAGCCAGAGACGGGGTCTGCTTGATCGCTGCGGACAGATCGTCTCGGCCGATGCGAAAGGCGCGCACGGTGGTCAGCGCGGTCGCCGTCACATGGGTCGGCTCGCCGGTGATCAGACCGACCGCCCCGAGGCTCTCGCCTGGGCTCATGCGACGCAGGATACGTTCGTCGCGTCGCACCTCCACC
Organism: Lichenicola sp. GTC18331; assembly: GCF_055386855.1. Classification (NCBI taxonomy): domain Bacteria; kingdom Pseudomonadati; phylum Pseudomonadota; class Alphaproteobacteria; order Acetobacterales; family Acetobacteraceae; genus Lichenicola; species Lichenicola sp. GTC18331. Next base: position 3,546,120 of record NZ_AP045015.1, read on the forward strand.
GTGCCGGCGGCCAGCAGGAACATCGCGTCGACGGTCTGTCCGGGCAGCAGCAGCGTGTCGCCGGCATGCAGCCAGATCTGGCTGAAATGCGGCACCAGCAGGGCGCGCTCCTCGTCCTTCACCACGCCGAGCAGATCGCTCTGGCGCAGCATGTCGGCCAGGCTCGGCATGTCGGCCTGCTGCGTGGTCGTTCCGGACACGCCGAGGGCGATCCCGGCATGACGCAGGTGGCGATGCGCCCTGGACAGCACCTCGTCGCGCGTCGATCCGACCTCCGCGCTGGAGCCCACGGAAAAAGCCAGTTCCCAGACCGTGCCGTCGCCGCGCACGGCGGTGCAGGCGACCGAAGGCGCCGGGTCCGGCAAGGGCAGACGGCAGGCGGCAAGGGCGGCGCCCAGCGTTTCGCGGCATCGCTCGAACGGTGCTGCAGGATGCAGCAGCAGCTCGGTCGTGATCCGTCGCACGGGCGTCGGCGTGGAGCGGTTCACCAGACGCGCCTTGGCGATGATGCTGTTCGGCACGACGGCGATGTTGTTGTCGCCGGTGATGATCTGGGTGGAGCGCCAGTTGATCTGCACCACGCGGCCTTCGATGCCGCCCTCGACCCAGAGCAGATCGCCGGCCTCGTAGGGCCGCTCCAGCCCCACCGCGATGCCGGAGAACACGTCGGACAGCGTGCTCTGCAAGGCGAGGCCGAGTACGATGGCGATCACGCCGGATGTGGCCAGCAACCCCTTGATCGGCACCTCGAAGGCGAAATTGACTACCGCCAGAAGCGTGGCGACGGTGATCACGCCGGCCAGAAGATCGGACACGATGCGGCTTTCGCGCGGTCTGTTCTCCAGCACCACGAACAAGCGGATCAGCCCGATCATCAGACCGGCGACCAGCCACCACCAGCCCGTCTCGACCAGCTTCTCCCAGAAACGGAGCGCTGAGCCGACCGGCGAGAACTGCGGCTGCAACGGCGAGCCGAGCGCCTTCTCCACCAGCAGAGTCACCAGGATGAACACCAGCGAGCGTCCCGCCACCGCTGCCCAGAGCGGCCAGCGCGCCCGCAGCCTCGGCAGGGCCATGGACAAAAGCAGCAGGGCAGAAGCAAGCCAGAGCGGATGCGGCAGCGTCGACATGCGGAACCGTTCAGCCGGAAACGCGCACGGGCCATGCGCGCCCGTGCGGTGTTCTCGGTTCTAGCACCGGAACGATGCCCGGCCCATCGATGGCAGGGCGCGCAGCTTCACTCCAGCACCGCCGGCACCACGCTCGCCGCCAGCAATGCGCCCATCGCCATGTTGAATCGGCGCAGACGCCGGGGTGTGGCGAGGAACCGCCCGGCGCCGAGTCCCAGCAGCATCCAGCTTGCGATGCTGACCAGACCGACACACGTGAACACTGCCGCGCGCAGCAGGCTGGCCGCAACCGGGCCGTGACCGGCGATGGTGAAAGTGGCGGCGGCGGCCACCGCCATGATCCAGGCTTTCGGATTGATCCACTGGAAGCCGGCCGCCGCGGCGAAACCCATGGCGGGGCGCTCCGATCCGTCGGTGTTGCCCGGCGCGCTGCCGATCTTCCAGGCCAGAACCAGCAGCCAGATCGCACCGGCCCAGCGCATCACCCCGATCAGGGAAGGGAAACGCTGCAGCGGCATGGCAAGACCGATGCCGACCACGGACACCATGAAACCGAACCCGGCGACGATGCCGATCGCCATCGGGATCGTGCGACGGAAGCCGAGCCGGGCTGCAGTGCTCATGACCATGATGTTGTTGGGCCCTGGCGAGAAAGACGCCGCGACGGCGAACAGGAACAGCGGCCAAAACGCTTCGGTGCTCACGGCGTCACCGGATGGGAGCAGGAAAACATCGGAACGGAACTCCGGGGGGCGGGTGCGGACCGGAGCAAAAGAAAACCCCCGGCCGGACCGGCGGGGGTTTCGGGAAAACGGCTGAGATCAGATCAGCGCGCCGGCTCCCGCCCCACCGGGCGAGCGAATCCAGGCGACGAGACGGGCGGCGGAGCGGATCATCGTCGATAAGACAACCAGGTCGTACCGTTCCTGTCCAGCGAAACCGCTTCCGGTCGAACTTGTCGTCGAAAACACGGAAGAATGTTCTTTCTTGTGTTCTTTCTTGAAAGAAAGAACCAAAGAACTTCTGTCCGTTTGGCGACGTGCGCGACTGCAACGAGAACCAAACGGACAAAAGTCTTTTTGCTTCTTTTTCTTCAGAAAAAGAAGGGTCTTTTCAGCGCTTAAAGATGGCCGCGCACCAGCTCATCGGCCAAGGCCTCGTCATGATAGACGCTGCGCAGGGCGGCGATGATCGCCGTGGTGTCCACCGCGACGGCGCGGTTGTTGGTGCCGTCATAGGCGAAATCGCCACCGATGGAGTGGATGTTGCCGTCGAAGATCAGGCCCACGGCATGGCCGTCGGCGTCGATCACCGGGCTGCCCGAATTGCCGCCGATGATGTCGTTGGTGGTGACGAAGTCGAGCTTGGTGTTCATGTCGAGATGCGGCTTGGCGTCGAGCCAGGCCTTGCTCAGCTTGAACGGATCGGCGCCCGTCGCGCGGGCGTAGAGACCGGCGAAGGTGGTGAAGGGCGCCACGTCGGTGCCGTTCTCGTTCCAGCCTTCAACCTTTCCGAACGACAGGCGCTGGGTGAAGGTCGCGTCCGGATAGATGTTGCTGCCGTCGCGCGCGAAGCGGGCCTTGGCGATGGTGGCGCTGATCTGACGTTCCGGCGCGATCACCTCGTTGTCCCACTGGTCGCGCAGCGAACGGGCTTCCGGCTCCACTTCGCGCGCCAGAACGATCATCGGGTCGGTGGAGGCGGCGATGGCGGCTTCGCCACCCTTCCACAGCGCCATGCGCGCGGCGGGATCGGCCAGCTTGGTGCCCTGCACGGCGGCATGGGCGAGCTGTTCCGGGCTCTGATGGCCCAGCACCTCGTGCACCGTCTTGTCGTCGGCGCCCAGCACCTGACGCAGCTTGGTCAGCGAGAAGGCGAGCAGGGTCTCGTCGAGATCCTTGTGCACGGGAGCGGTGGATTCCAACGCGGCCTCGATCGCCGGCAGGTTCGCGTCATGGAAGGCGGACAGGCGCTGCGTGTCGGGCTTGGCGCGCTCGGCCGCGCCGCGCACCAGCGTGCGGGCATAGCCGAACAGCTCGCCGGAGAAGCCGCGCGCGCTGCGGCCGCCTTCGATCATCACGTAGCGCTGATAGAGCTGGCGCTCCTTGGCCAGAACCGGAACGAGCTGGGCCCAGGGATCGCCGAACTGCGTCTTGCGCTGCGGATCGGCGTCGATCCAGTCCTTCAGGCTCTTCTCTGCGGCGAGCTTGGTTTCCATCATCTTCGGATCGGCCAGGAATTGCTGCCAGCCCGTATAGACCTTCAGGCTGTTCTCGATGCCGAACAGCTCGTCCTGCGCATCCTGGAGCTGCTGCTTCCCCTGGCGGCCATATTGCCACAACACGCCATCCAGGGTGCTGAGATAGCCGATGCCGGACGGCAGCTCGACGTCGCGCATCAGCGCGAGCTGGGCGGCGGGCGTCTCGCGCGAGGTGCTGCCGGGGTTGCCCGAGGTGAACACCAGCTCGCCCGCCTTCGGGCCGTTCGGATCGAACGGGAAATAGGTGGTCTTGGCCGGCTTGCCGTTCTCGTACGCGCGCAGAACGGTCAGATCGAGGTCGTAGCGCGGATAGTTGAAGTTGTCCGGATCGCCGCCGAAGAAGGCGATGTTCTGGTCCGGCGCGAAGACGAGGCGCACGTCCTGGTAGCGCTTGTAGCGATAAAGCGCCGTCTTGCCGCCATGGTAGAGGGTGACGACGTCGCAGCGCCAATGGGTCGGGTCGCCGGCGACGCAGCCCTTCTGCAGGTCGGCCTCCTCGGCCTTCTGCGCGTCGATATAGGCGGCGCCCTGCTTGCCGGCCAAAGCCTGGCCCATCCTGTCGGTCACGTCCTCGATATGATCGAGGCGGTCCAGCTCCATCGCCGGGCATTTCGGCTCGGCGCTCTGGCTGGCGGCCTTGAAGCCGTCCTGGAACCAGTTCTGGCCCTTCGGCGACAGCTCGGCCAGGCATTCGTTGGCGCAGTGATGGTTGGTCATCACCAGACCGTTCGCCGACACGAACGAGGCCGAACAGCCCAGCGCCAGACGGGCAGAGGATTGTGTCACCCGGCTGATCCATTCGGCGGACGGGGTGAAGCCGTAGCGTTCCTTGAGCTGCTTCAGCGGCAGGTTGTCCATGGTCCACATGCCCTCGTCGGCGAGAGCGGGTGTGCCGAGCGAGCAGAGCAGGGCAACCGGTGCGGCACCTCGGAGAAGCCGTTGCAGCAAGGACGGGCTAGACATGCAAATTCCTCATGAAAGGGTGGTAAAGCCCATACTCCCGCACCGTCATTACGCCAACGTCTCACCGGAACATGAGCAGGTTTTCATCTGCCGAGGCCCTGTGCCGTCCGTTTCGTGATCGAAGCGGGTGCAAACCGGAGGGTGGGGCGGGCGGTTGCCCTATGCATCAACCGAGGAGCACCGATCATGACCGCGACCCCGCACAAGGGCGACAAGGTGAAGTGGAGCAGCAGCGCCGGCGAAACGACGGGCAAGGTGGAGAAGGTGGTCACCAGCACCACGAAGATCGCCGGCCACACCGCCAAGGCGACCAAGGACGATCCGCAGGTGGTGGTGAAGAGCGAGAAGACCGGCAAGAAGGCGGTGCACAAGCCGGAAGCGCTCAAGAAGGCCTGACCGGCTCCAGCTCCGGCGCGCGGCGTTTCGCGGCTTTCGCCGGCCGGCGGGCGGAACGCCGTTTCGGGTGGCGCTTGCGCTGCCAGATCAGGATGCCGGTGATCACCAGCATCGGCACAACGACGCCGGTCGCGGCGACCAGGATGCGTCCGGGCAGGCCGAGCAGTTCGCCGCTATGCCAGGGGAATTGCAGGTCCAGCACGGTGTCGCCCAGTCTGCCATGACCCGGCCTGTAGCTCTGCACCACGGCACCGTTGGCGGCGTCCAGCGTCACGACGGGCGCACCGAGTCCGGCAGCCCGTCTCCCGTTCGCGTCCTCGAAATAGATGTTGATCCGCGGGCCGATCGCGAACAGCGCCCCCGGGGGACCATCCCAGCCAAGCCGGCGCGCGGCCTCCGTAGCGATCCGGTCCGCATCACCGAGGTCGATCCGACCGGTCTCCGCTTTCGGAGCCGTCCGGTGCATCCTCGGCGGCTTGCTCACCGGCAGCAGCGCGGTCACCACCGGCCGGAACACTTGGTCCTGCAGATTGAGCGCGACGCCGCTGATGGCGATGCCCAGCAGCACGATCCAGAGCCACAGCGAGAAGGCTCGATGCAGGTCGAACAAGCGCCGGATCCCGCCTTTGTCCGGCTCGATCCGCCAGGACACGCCCCAGCGCCGCCAATCCGTGCGGCGCCAGGGACGCCAGCGCACCGGCAGGGTTAGCAGCAATCCGATGACGCAATCCAGCGACCAGATCACCGCCACGATCCCCATCACCAGAATGCCGGTGCGTCCGAGGCCGAGGGAATAATGGAAGCGGTAGAGGAAGGGGATGATCGTGCGCCGCGTGCAGCAGCCGGCATCGGAACTGCGCGCGCCCTGAACGTCGCCCGTCGCCGGATCGAGGAACACCTCGTTCTTCGTCAGCGACGCTCCGGGTGCCGGCTGCAGATAGGCACGGGCGGTGAAGCCGGGCGCCGGGCGATACACCAGATAGCCGAGCTGGCCGTTCGGCACCTGCTCCCGGAGACGCTGTGCCAGCGCATCCGGCGGCAGGGCCGGCCCCGCCGTTCGGGCGCGGAACAGATCCGGGTTCAGCCACCCGTCCAACGCGTCATGGAACGCCGCCACGCTGCCGGTCGGCCCGGCCAGCAGCAGGAACGCTGCCAGCGCCAGCCCGACATAACGGTGCAGGCCGAGCAGAACGGCGCGCGGACGCGTCATCCGTCAATATGGCTGAGGAAAGTGATACTCATTCGCAACTGATACGGTGCGGCCGTATCCGGTGCAAGCGGCTTCAGCCCGCGACGGCGTCGATCCGCCGTGCCAGCGCGACATCGAGTGCCGTCAGTCCGCCCACATCATGGGTCGTGGCGGACACCGAAACCCGGCCCCAGCCGAACGTGACGTCCGGATGGTGGCCGAGCGCTTCCGCGACCTCTGCGATGCGTCCGGCCAGCGCGAAAGCGGCCGCGAAATCCGGCAGCGCCCAGTCGCGCCCGATCGCGCCGCCCTCCACCCGCCAACTGGGCAGGGTTGCCAGCGCCGATGCGATCTCGCGCTCCGAGAGTCGTGCCGGCATCAGCCCCCGGCCTCCTCGCGCATCATCTCCAGCTCCAGCCAGCGTTCCTCCAGCGCGGCCTGTGCCTCCTCGGCACGGGCCAGGGCTTCGGTGGCGCGGGTGAAACCCGCCGGGTCGCGGCCATACAGTTCCGGATCGTCCAGACGCTTGCGCAGCTTGGCGATCTCCTTCTCTCCCGCCGCCATCTGCGCCGGAAGCTGTTCCAGAGCGTGCTTGTCCTTGAAAGACATCTTGCGCCCGGCCGGCTTCGCCGCCTGCGGAGCGGGCGCGGCCTTGCGCTTCGGCGTGTCCGCGTCGCCCTGCGCGCCGCCGGCGAGCGAGCCGCCCTGCGCCACCATGTCGCTATAGCCGCCGGCATATTCGATCCACGCGCCGCCGCCGCGCGAGGCGACCACGGAGGTGGCGACGCGATCCAGGAAATCGCGATCGTGGCTGACCAGCAGGACGGTGCCGGGATAGGCCGCCAGCATGTCCTGCAACAGGTCCAACGTTTCCAGGTCGAGATCGTTGGTCGGCTCGTCCAGCACCAGCAGGTTGGACGGACGCGCCATCGCGCAGGCCAGCATGAGACGCGCGCGCTCGCCGCCGCTGAGCACGCCGACCGGCGTCCGTGCCTGTTCCGGGCGGAACAGGAAATCCTTCATGTAGCCGATCACGTGGCGCTTCTCGTCGCCCACCTGCACCATGTCGCCGCCACCGCCGGTCAGCGTCTCGGCCAGGGTCGCGGTATCGTCCAGAGTGCGGCGCTGCTGGTCGAGCGTCACGGCGGACAGGCTGGCGCCGAGCTGGATCTCGCCGCTATCTGCCTGCTCCTTGCCGGTCAGCAGCTTCAGGAGAGTGGTCTTGCCGGCCCCGTTGGCGCCGACGATGCCGAGACGGTCGCCACGCAGAACGCGCAGATCGAGATTGGAGACGATCGGGCGACCGTCATAGCCCTTGGACACACCCTCCAGCACCGCCACCAGCTTGCCCGACGTGCCGGCGCCGCTCGCCTCCAGCTTCAACGCCTGCCCGGCGCTGGTCGCTTCCCGCCTCGCTTGGCGCAGCGCCGCAAGCTCGCCCACCCGCCGGACGTTGCGCTTGCGGCGCGCGGTGACGCCGTAGCGCATCCAGTCCTCTTCGCGGGCGATCTGCCGGTCGAGCTTGTGCAGGTCGCGCTCTTCTTGTTCCAGCACCTCCTCGCGCCAGCTTTCGAACCGCGAGAAGCCCTGATCGAGACGGCGGGTGACGCCGCGATCCAGCCACACCACCGAGCGCGACAGGGTCTCCAGCAGGCGACGGTCATGACTGATCATGACGATGGCGGACGGGAGCGAGCGCAACTCGCGTTCGAGCCACTCGATCGCCGGCATGTCGAGATGGTTGGTCGGCTCGTCCAGCAGCAGCAGATCGGGCGAGGGGGCGAGGGCGCGGGCCAGGGCCGCACGGCGCGCCTCACCGCCGCTGAGCCGCTTCGGGTCCTCGCTGCCGTCCAGGCCAAGCTCGCCGAGCAGGGTCGGCGCGCGATATTCGGCGTCGTTCGGACCGAGCCCGGCCCGCACGTAATCCAGCGTGGTGGCGAAACCGCTCAGATCCGGCTCCTGCGGCAGATAGCGCACGGTGGTACCGGGCTGGAGAAAGCGCTCTCCGCTATCCGCCTGGAGTTCGCCCGCGGCGATGCGCAGCAGGGTCGATTTGCCGGAACCGTTGCGCCCGACCAGACACAGGCGCTCGCCGGGCGAAACGCCGAATTTTGCCCCGTCCAGCAGCGGCTTGCCGCCCAGGGTCAGGGTGATGTCGTTCAGAAGCAGAAGCGGTGGGGCCATGGGCGCGGTTCTCGCCGATGGCGGGCGCGCGTGCAAACCTGAAGAACGCGAAAACCCCACCGCCGGAGGAAACCGGCGATGGGGCCAGAAGCAGAACGGTGGACCCGGCTCAGTTGACCGAGCGGGACGCCGGCTGCGTGGACACGATGCGGATATCGGCCCCGGTGGGCGTGCGACGCTCGATCGGCGATTCGACCACGGTCCGCGCCGGACGGGCAGGGCGGGTCGCCTCGCCACCGGCACGCGATAGCGCCGACACGAAGGACCGTCCCCAGCCGAGGGCGGACGCATCCTTGATCGCTTCCCAGCAGGCGTGCCAGCGGTCCTGCCGCTCCGGACGGCTCATACGCAGCGCCAGATCCAGCGCGTCTGCGATCTCGTCCGGATCGACCGGGTTCACCAGAATGGCTGCGCCGAGCTGGCGCGCCGCACCGGCGAACTTGCTCAGCACGAGCACGCCGGGGTCCTCCGGGTCCTGCGCCGCCACGTATTCCTTGGCGACCAGATTCATGCCATCGCGCAGCGGGGTGACGAGACCGATCCGCGCCTCGCGCATGAAGCCCGAAATCGCATCGCGCGGAACGCCGCGGCTGATCAGACGCAACGGTACCCAGTCGCTTTCGCCCAGGGTCGCGTTGATGCGCCCGGCGGATCCTTCCAGATCGTCGCGCAGATGCTGGTACGCATCCACGTCCTGACGGCTGGCGGCAGCGATCTGCAGGAAGGTGGTCTGGCGCGACCATTCCTTGCGTGTTTCCAGCAGGCGCCGATAGCCGGCGAGACGATGACGCAGGCCCTTGGTCGGGTCCATGCGATCGATGCCCAGGATCAGGTGCTGACCGTCGAGGCTGCGACGCAGGCGCTCCGTTTCGGGCGAGGCCTGGTTCTGTTCCGCCATCTCGGCGAAGTCGCGGGGATCGATCTCGACCGGGAACGCGCCGACCTTGATCTGCCGGTTGCCGAGCTGGAGACCGCCGCCGGCCAGACGCGCGGCGCCGGCGATCCGCTGTGCGGAAGCGGAGAAGTTCTCGGCGTCGTTCGCGGTCTGGAAGCCGAGCAGGTCCGCCGAAAGGAGATCGCGGATAAACAAGGCCGCCTCCGGCACGCTGGACAGCATGTCCGGGCTCGGGAACGGCGTATGCAGGAAAAAGCCGATCGGGCAGCTCACATTGCGCGCACGCAGGGCCGCCGCCATCGCCAGCAGGTGGTAGTCGTGGATCCAGATCGTGTCGCTCGGGCGCAGCAACGGCAGCAGCACGTCGCTCAGTCTCTGATTGACCGCGCGATAGCCCTGGAGGCTGCGCCGGTCGAAATTCATCTGCTCGGGCAGGGAGTGTAGCAGGGGCCAGAGCGTGCCGTTGGAGAAGCTGTTGTAATAGAGTTCCAGTTCAGTCGGGGTCAGATCGACGGTGGCGTATTCCACCTGCCCGTGATCGACGACGGTCGGCGTGTTGCAGCGCTTCTCGTCGCTCGACGTGCCGCCGGACCAGCCGAACCACAGACCGCCCTGTCGCTCCATGAGATCGTTGAGGGCGACGGCCAGACCACCTGCCTTCGCATCGCCGGTCGGAATGGTCACTCTGTTGGAGACGACAACCAGCCTACTCATGCCACATCTCCTGCCCACCCCTGGATATTCGCTAGGATGGAACGCCTCCCGGCGGGACGCAATTGGATCGTCCCGTCTCGTTGCGTTATAAAGCCCCGTCGGGCCAGGGAAGTTGCATAAATTCGCCTGGGGCCGCTCAGCGCCTCCGCAACCGGTCGGCCGCCCGGAGACGCAGCGAGGCACGCTCCTCCGACAGAACCGACCCCACTGGCGAGTCGAGCCTGCGCCGCCAGTTCGGGTGCTCGTCGATGGTGCCGGGGATGTTGGGCTGTTCCTCCAGCCCCAGGACGTCCTCGATCGGCAGGACCGCCAGTTCGCAGGCCGAGCGCACCACCTGTGCCACCGCCGCGTCCACCACCGGGATCGCATCCCACACCGCCGGCCGGTCCCCGTGCGCGGTGCCGGCCTCGAGAAACGCATCCCAGAGCGCCCGCCGCTCCTGTTCGCGCTGGTACAGCGCCTTGTTTTCGTCCTCCTCGGTGCCGCCCAGAGCGCGGCGATGGGCAATGTCGATGCCCTTCCACCAGCCAGCGACGGTGGGCAGATCGTGGGTGCTGGTCATCGCGCTGGCCTGTTCGGTCCACTCCGACGGCGGCTTGAACCGGTCCTCGGTCTTCTCGAACCAGAGCACGCGCATGCCGTCGATTCCGGCTGCCTGAAGGCGATCCCCGAACCCTTCCGGCACCGTGCCCAGATCCTCGCCCAGCACCACGGCGCGGTTGCGAACCGATTCCAGCTTCAACAGCCGCAGCAGGTCGGCTTCCGGCAGTTGCAGGAACGCGCCTTCCGCCGCGCTCACGCCCTCCGGCACCACCCAAAGACGGTTCAGACCCATCGCATGGTCGATCCGCACGCCGCCGGCATGGCGCATGGCGCCCGAAAGCATCTCGATGAAGGCGCGGAAGCCGTTGCGTCGCAGGCCGCGGCCGGAGAAGGCGGTGATGCCCCAGTTCTGGCCGTTCTTCTGCAAAAGATCCGGCGGCGCGCCGACGGTCAGCCCGACCAGGCTTTCGTCCTGCCGGCTCCAGCAATGGCTGCCGCCGGAATCCGTGCCCACGGCAAGATCGGACACCAGCCCGATCGGCATTCCTGCACCCTCGGCTGCCTCCTGCGCCGACGCGAGCTCGCGATCGGCGCGCCATTGCAGCCAGGCATGGAACGAGATCTCGCGCACGTTCGCCTCGACGAAGGCCCGGACGGCATCGCTGTCGGGCGTGCGATACTCCTCGGGCCATTCGCGCCAATGCCAGGCCAGACCCTGCTCGCGCCAAAGATGCGCGTGCAGCGCCTCGAACACGGCGTGGGATTCGAGCTTGTCGCCCTCGTTCTTGCGCCATGCCATGAAGTCCGCATCGCTTTCTCCACCGGCCTCGAACGTCCGGCGAAGGCGGACCAGCCGGTCGCGCGCCACCGCCGGCCAATCCACCAGTTCCAGCGCTTCCAGACGCGCGGCTTCCTCGCCCGGATCGTCGGCGGCGATATGCAGCACGTTCAGCATGATTCGGCTGGACGGCGCATAGGGGCTGAACCGGTCCGGGTCGGCGGAGAACTGTGCATGCACCGGGCTGATCGACACCGAGGCCGCGCCATAGGCGGCCGCCTCCACCACGAACGCGCGCAGCGCCTCGAAATCGCCGACACCGCCATCGCCGGGGCGGCGCAGGGCGTAGAGCTGCTGCGCGAGCCCCCAGGCACGCGCCTTCTCCTCTCCCACGGCATCGGAAACAGTGAAGCCCCGCACCGGCGAAACCGCCACACGCGTGCGGATCGGCCCGGCCTCCAGCGTGTAGTAGCCGGGAGTGTCCGGCAGACGCGGCGCGCCTTCACCGGAAACGGCCTCGCCGTCGTCTTCCGGCGTGAGCCTCCACGGCCCTTCGAGGCCCGGAACCGCAAGCACCGTGCCGACATCGCCGGTCAATAGCGGCGGCAGCGACTCGTCTTCCTTCTCCAGCGCCGCGATCGCATCGCGCATCGACGCATCGTCATCGGCCGGGATGCCGAGGGCCTTCAGGACACGCTTCAGCGCTTCGGGCGCGACCTCCTGCTCCTTGCCGAACGCATCCACCCAGCGCGTCGCCACGCCCGCGCGGTCGCAGAGCGCGTGAAGCATCTCGTCCGGATGTTTCATGCGCGCGGCGCCAGGATCAGGACCGACAGAGGCGGCAGGGTCACGCCGAGCGATGCCGGCTGGTCGTGCATCGGCTGCTCCACCGCATCCACCGCGCCATGATTGCCGACATTCGAGCCGCCATAGCGCTCGGAATCCGTGTTCAGCAGCTCTTCCCACGCCCCCGTCTGCGACACGCCGATGCGGTAATCGTGCCGCACCACGGGGGTGAAATTGCAGATCACCAGAAGCGGGCGCTGGCCCCACTCGCCGAAGCGCAGCCAAGCATAGACACTCTGTTCCGCGTCGTGCAGCACCACCCAGCGGAACCCGTCCTCGCGACAATCGCGTCCGTGCAGGGCCGGCTCCGCGCGATAAAGCGCGTTCAGGTCGCCGATCAGCGTCTGGATGCCGCGATGCGCCGGGTTCTCCAGCAGGTTCCAGTCCAGCCCGGTATCGTGGTTCCATTCGCGCCATTGCGCGATCTCGCTGCCCATGAACAACAGCTTCTTGCCCGGATGGGCCCACATGAAACCGTAATAGGCACGCAGATTGGCGAAGCGCTGCCAGTCGTCGTTGCCCGGCATCTTGCCGATCATCGAGCCTTTTCCGTAGACGACCTCGTCATGCGAGATCGGCAGGACGAAGCGCTCTGAGAACGCGTAGACCAGACCGAAGGCGATCTCGCCGTGATGCCATTTGCGATAGGCGCTGTCGGTCTCGATGTAGTGCAGGGTGTCGTGCATCCACCCCATGTTCCATTTGTAGTCGAAGCCGAGCCCGCCTTCGTCGGCGGAACGCGTCACGCCGGGGAAGGAGGTCGATTCCTCCGCCACCAGGATCGCGCCCGGGCTCGTTTCCTTCACCGCCCGGCTGAGATCCTGCAGAAACGCGATGGATTCCAGATTCTCGCGTCCGCCATGGATGTTCGGCACCCATTCGCCATGCTTGCGGCTGTAGTCGCGATACAGCATGGAGGCGACCGCATCGACGCGCAGACCGTCGATGTGGAAATGCTTCAACCAGAACAACCCGCTGGCGATCATGAAGCCGCGCACCTCGTTGCGGCCCAGATTGTAGATGAAGGTGTTCCAGTCCTGATGGTAGCCCTCGAACGGATTGCCGTGCTCGTAGAGCGCGGTGCCGTCGAAATGCGCCAGACCGTGTGCGTCGGTCGGGAAATGCGCCGGCACCCAGTCGAGCAGGATGGCGATCCCGGCCGCGTGGCAGCGATCCACGAAGCGGGCGAACTCCTTCGGCTCGCCCATGCGCGAGGTCGGCGCGAACTGTCCCAGAACCTGGTAACCCCAGGAGCCGCCGAACGGATGCTCCATGATCGGCATCAGCTCGATATGGGTGAAACCGAGCGCCTGGATGTAGGGGATCAGACGATCGCCCAGCAGCGACCAACTCGGCTCCTGCCCGTCATGCGGCAGCCAGGACATGGCGTGCAGTTCGTAGACGGAAATCGGCGCGTCCGGCGCCTGACGTGCGGCGCGGCCGTCCATCCAGGCCTGATCGGTCCAGGCGAACGGCTCCGGATCGACCACGACAGACGCGGTCTGCGGCGGCTTCTCCGCCTGCCATGCCACCGGATCGGCCCGCCAGGGCAGGACGTTGCCGTCCGGCCCGACCAGTTCGAACTTGTAGAGAGCGCCGGCGGACACGCCGGGGATGAACAGCTCCCAGACCCCGTAGGGGATGCGCACCCGCATCGGATGGCGGCGACCATCCCAGTTGTTGAACGATCCCACCACCGAGACGCGCTGCGCGTTCGGCGCCCACACCGCGAACAAGGTGCCGGAAACGCCGTCCACCACGCGCGGATGCGCGCCGAGAACCTCGCCGAGATCGTGATGACGTCCCGCGGCCAAGAGATAGAGATCGAGATCGCCGAGCATCGGCGGGAAGGCGTAGGCATCCGCCGTTTCGGTCACGGTCTGGCCACCGGCCCCGTCCGCCAGCGTCTGACGCAGGCGATAGGGACCGGAACCGTTCACCGTGCCCGACCACAGCCCGTCGGCATGCACGCGATCAAGCGTGCCGCGCGACAGGCCGCTGGTCGCATCCACCACCTCCACGGCGAGCGCGTCCGGAAGGAACGCCCGGACGGCGGCGCCGTGCTGCCCCAGAAGGGAGAACGGATCGCCGTGTCGCGCCTGGACGAAGCTGTCCACGGCGCCGGGATGCGGAAGATGCTCGGCCATGCGTTTATTCTCCCGCAGAGCCCAGAAGGCGATCTGCGATCTGTTCCAGACCGTTCAGCGGAATGCCGATCCAGTCCGGCCGGTTGTCGGCTTCGTAGCGGATCTCGTAGGCGGCCTTTTCCAGCAAGAAGAGATCGACCAGCGCCTTCTCGGCTCCCGGCTCGACCCAGCGATTCGGGCTGGCGTCCAGGACCTCGCGATACGCCGCTGCGAAGTCGGCGCCCGCACGGGTGCGGAACGTTTCCACCAGCGCCACGCGGCGCTCGTTGGTGCGATCCGTGTTGCTGTCCATACGCTGCGCCGCGGTGGCTGCGGCGTAATCGAACGAGCGCAGCATGCCCGCCACGTCGCGCAGCGGCGAGGAATGGGCGCGGCGCTGTTCCATGGTCTTGGCCGGTTCCCCTTCGAAATCGATCAGGAACGCATCGCCGCCCACCACCAGAACCTGGCCGAGATGGAAGTCGCCATGCACACGCGTGCGCAGCGAGCCCTTGCCGGCCTTGGCCAGACGACGCGCCAGTTGCTTCAGCTCCTGCTCGCGCGCCAGCAGGCGACCGGCCATCTCGGCATTTTCGCCCTCGCCATTGGCGGTGCGGGCGAGCGCTCCGACCGCGAGATCGATCTGGTGCACCACACCATCGGCCCAATCTTCCAGCTCGGCATCGGTCACGATCTCCGGCTTGAATGCCGGATCGTCGCCGGCGGACGCGAACACGTCGTGCAGCTGCGCCAGCCGCCGGCCCAGCGCCTGCGCGAAGCCGGAATAGTTGCTGTAATGATCCTCGGTCTGATCCTCGTCGCCCGCCACCACGGCGATCGAATCTTCCGCCGCACGATCCAGGAAGTCGAGCGTCCACTGCCAGCCATCGCCCTGGTTGCGCACGAAGCCCTGCACCAGAACCAGCGTGTTCGGCGTGCCGTTCGCATCGACGCGCGTGACTTCGCCCAGCAGAGGCGGCGTGTTGGCGAAACCGCGCCGGGTCAGATAGCGCGAGATCTCCGCTTCCGGATGGATGCCGGCAAGAACCTTGCGCACCACCTTCAAGACGATCGCGTCGTCGATGATCATCGAGCTGTTGGACTGCTCGGCCGACAGGCGACGGATATGCACTTCGCCGCTCGGCTTCACGTCTTCCAGCCGATCCGTCTTGCGGAACTGCAGGCTGCCGCCATCCGGAAGCGTCATGGTCGCATCCTGCGCGATCAAATCCATGGTCGAACGCGCGAAGGCGTCGGTCGCGAACCCGTCGGTGACATAGCCGACCAAAGGCCCGCGACGGATGCGGGTCAGAGCAAGCTGTTGCGCCAGCGGCAGAACGTTGTCCTCTTCCGCGGCCCCGATCGGCAGGCAGTAGCGCTCCTCGCGGTCGCCGACCGAAACGGTGATCTCGCTGAGCAGCGCGGTGTTGTCGCGATCCTGCGACAGCGGCTGCAGATACTCGATCCGCACGCCGTTCAGCGTTTCGCTCTTGGACGAGAACCACCGGCGCTTGGCCAGATAGGCCGGCAGCACGTCCTGCTCCAGCAACTGGCGCGACGCGCCATCGCCGATCTCGGTCAGCGTGTTGCGCACGACGATGGTGGACAGGTCCGGCAGCGGCTCCGGCGTCGGCGCGTGCCAGGACGGCAAAGCGCGTTCGGTCGCCAGCAGGAACCAGTAGAAGCCGTAGGGCGGCAGCGTGAGCAGATAGGTCAGCTGGCCGACCGGCGGGAACACCGAACCGCCGATCACGTCCACCGGCACGCGTCCGGCGAACTGGTGCAGATCGAGTTCCACCGCCTGCGCCGAGCGAGAAAGATTGTAGACGCAAAGCAGAGTCTCGTCCGAACCGTCCTCGGTCGGATGCTGGCGCAGATACGCCAGCACCTTGCGATTGCCGGGGAACAGGAATTGCTGCGTGCCGCGGCCGAACGCGCGATGGCGCCCGCGCACGCGCAGCATGCGGCGCATCCAGTTCAGCAGGGAATGCTGATCGCCGGCCTGCGCTTCCACGTTCACGGCCTGATAGCCGTAGATCGGGTCCATGATCGGCGGCATCACCAGACCCGCCGGATCGGCACGCGAGAAACCGCCATTGCGGTCGATCGACCACTGCATCGGCGTGCGCACGCCGTCGCGGTCGCCGAGATAGATGTTGTCGCCCATGCCGATCTCGTCGCCGTAATAGATCACGGGCGTTCCGGGCATGGACAGCAACAGGCCGTTCATCAGCTCGATGCGGCGGCGATCATGCTGCATCAGCGGCGACAGGCGGCGACGGATGCCGAGATTGATGCGCGCACGCTTGTCGGAGGCGTAGGTCTCCCAGAGATAGTCGCGCTCCGACGACGTCACCATCTCGAGCGTCAGCTCGTCATGGTTGCGCAGGAACACCGCCCACTGGCAGTTCTCCGGGATCGCCGGGGTCTGACGCATGATGTCAGTGATCGGGAACCGATCCTCGCGCGCGATTGCCATGTACATGCGCGGCATCAGCGGGAAATGGAACGACATGTGACATTCGTCGCTGTCGCCGAAATAGGCCTGCGCATCCTCCGGCCACATGTTCGCCTCTGCCAGCAGCATGCGGCCCGGCGCGTAGCGATCGATCTCGGCGCGGATCTGCTTGATGACGGTGTGGGTCTCGTCGAGGTTCTCGTTCGACGTGCCTTCGCGCTCGACCAGATACGGAATGGCGTCCAGGCGCAGCCCATCCACACCCATGTCGAGCCAGAACCGCATCGCCGACAGCACCTCCTCCATCACGAGGGGGTTGTCGAAATTCAGGTCCGGCTGATGGCTGTAGAAACGATGCCAGTAATAGGCCTTGGCTTCCTCGTCCCAGGTCCAGTTCGATTTCTCGGTGTCGCAGAAGATGATGCGCGTACCGGCATACTTGCCGTCATCGTCCGACCACACATAGAAATCGCGCTCGGGCGAACCCACCGGCGCACGGCGTGCACGCTGGAACCAGCTGTGCTGATCCGAGGTGTGGTTGATCACCAGCTCGATGATGATCTTGAGCCCACGCTCATGCGCAGCCACCACGAAGCGGCGCAGATCGTTCAGCGTGCCGTAATCCGGATGCACGCCGCGGTAATCGGCGATGTCGTAGCCGTCGTCGCGACGTGGGCTCGGATAGAAGGGCAGCATCCAGATCGCCGTCACGCCCAGCTCGACGATGTAGTCGAGCTTCTGCAACAGCCCCTCGAAATCGCCGACGCCATCGTTGTTGGCGTCGAAGAACGATTTCAGATGCACCTGGTAGATCACCGCATCCTTGTACCAGAGCGGATCCTCGATCGGCGGCAGAGTCGCTTGGGGTGTCATCTTGGGCGTGTCCCGGACGTGGTAGAGGAGAGAAGAAAGGATCTGGATCAGCGCGCCGGGGTGGCGCGCCAGATCCGGTATGGACTCTGCGGCGACAAGGTCAATGTCTGGGTGCGGCCGGAGAGAACGAAGCTCTCGTCGCTGACCAGATCGTCGATCCGGAGCGACGCCTGATCCGGCAGTCCCCACTTCCACAGCGGCAGGTCGACGACGGCCGTCTGCTCGTGGAACGGATCCATGCTGATCGCCACCAGCAGAACGTCGCTGCGATCCCGCGTCGCTTTCTCGAAGAACAGAACGGCGTCGTTCTGCGCCGCCAGAAACGAGATGCCGCGATGCGACCGCAACGCGGGGCTGGTGTTGCGGATCGCGTTCAGGCGGGTGATCTCGCCGACGATGTTGCCCTGCCGGTTCCAGTGCCAGTGACGGATCTGGAATTTCTCGCTGTCGAGATACTCCTCCTTGCCCGCCGCCAGACGCGTCCCTTCACACAATTCGAACCCGTTATACACGCCCCACAGACCGCTCAGGGTCGCAGCGGCCGCCGCGCGGATCAGGAACGAGGCCCGGTCGCCGTTCTGCAGGAAGAACGGATTGATGTCGGGCGTATTGACGAAGAAATGCGGCCGGAAGAAGTCCTTCGGCGCCTCTTCCGTCAGCTGCGTCAGATATTCCGTCAGTTCCGCCTTGCTGTTGCGCCAGGTGAAGTAGGTGTAGCTCTGGCCGAAACCGACCTTGGCCAGACGGTTCATCACCTTTGGACGCGTGAACGCCTCGGCCAGGAAGACGGCATCCGGATAACGCGCGCGCACCTCTGCGATCATCCATTGCCAGAACGGGAACGGCTTGGTGTGCGGGTTGTCCACCCGGAACAGACGGATGCCCTGCTCGCACCAGAACAGCACCACGTTCGCCAGCGCGAGCCACAAGCCAGGCACACTGCCTTCGGCGTAGAAATCGACGTTGACGATGTCCTGGTATTTCTTCGGCGGATTCTCCGCATAGCGAATGCTGCCGTCCGGCCGCCACTCGAACCAGTCCTTGTGGTCGCGCAACCAGGGATGGTCCGGCGAGCACTGGATCGCGAAGTCCAGTGCCAGTTCCAGCCCATGGGCTTCCGCAGCCTCGCGCAGATGCAGGAATTCCTGCAACGTGCCCAACTCCGGATGAATTGCGTCGTGCCCGCCGGCTTCGGTGCCAACCGCGTAAGGGCTACCGACATCGTGCGGTTCCGGCGTCAGCGTGTTGTTCGGTCCCTTGCGGTTCGTTTTTCCGATCGGATGGATCGGCGGGAAATACAGAACATCGAACCCCATCGCCTTCACGCGCGGCAGGTGCTTCTCCACATCCGCGAACGTCCCGTGCCGGCCGGCATCGTCCCCCATGGAACGCGGAAACACCTCGTACCAGCTTGCGAAACCCGCACCGGTGCGTTCCGCATCCACCGGGATCTCGGCGCTGTAGACCCCGTGTGGCCGGTTGTCCGCAGCCTGCATCAGCGCAAGCGTTTCCGTCGACATCAGCGTCTCACGCACCGTATCGACGTCGGCGCCCTCGATCGCGCTCAGCACCGGTTCCAACGCTACGTTGCCGCGTGCCGCCGCCTTGCGCACGAGTTCCGTGCCTTCGCGCAACTCGAGCGCGATCGGCACGCCCGCCTTGTGCTTGGCGCCCAGCTCGTGCCGGAACGTCGCCCAGGCATCGCGCCAGGCCTGCACCCGGTAGCGATGCAGACCGCGCATCTCGAGCGGAAAAGACGCGGTCCAGCGATCGTTCGCCACCAGACGCATCCGCGTCTCGTGCCAGTCCACGTCGCCCGGCCCTTGCCATTGCAGCGCGGCGCTCAGCATGTCGTGACCGTCGCCGATGACGTCGATCTCCACATCGACGATCTCACCTGCGGTCCGCTTCACCGGGAACGCACCGCCATCCACGGCCGGAGAAGGATCCTCCAGCGCCAGACGCGCCCAGGCGCCGGCACGGGTCGCGGAGTCGGGATCGATCGGCAGCGGCGTCCCGCCCGCGGCGCGCGTGGCGCTGAAGGCCAGCATGGTGCCGGCAGGCAAGGACACGATCCGGCCGGGCACGAGCTTGCTGTGCTGCGGCGCGTCTTGGCCTTCGACCGCCACCGCCGCGAAGGGCGAGAACGCGCCGCCCACCGAAGGCAGCACGGATGCCGGATCGAACGAGGCCGCGTGGGTGGACAGATTGGCCAGAAGCAGCGTCGCCGTGTCGGCGAAACGCGCATCGGCGTCCGAGCGCAGCACCGCCAGGACGTCGCTGCCCGGCGCGGACAGCACGCGCGCCACCGGCTGCACGTCGAACTGACGCGACACCGAGGCCACATGTTCCGCCGTCGCGACGGCTGCCGCATCACCCGCGGGCACGATAATGCCGATCCCACGCGCTGCCGCGACGCTCACACCGGACGCAGCCACCTGCGCCGGACCGCGATCGAACGGTGCCAGAATCGTCGCCACGCGGGACAGGGTGGCCAGTTCCTGAGCCAGCCATGCGGCCCGGCCGTTCCACCAGGGCAGGGAGCACTGCACGCCATCCAGGCCGAGATCGGCCAGCCCCGCGATCTCGTCCCAGTTCAGACCGTTCGTTTCGACGATCAGCACCGCGTCGGGTGCCGCCTGCCGGAGCGCGGAGAGCAACGCATGAATCTGGCCGGACGGCACCGCACCCAGCCCGCCGATCCGGGCGCCAACAAAGCCCCGGCGGCATAAGCCGGCAATCACCCTGCCCCAATAGGCGCCCAGCGCCACGGGGGCGCCGATGCCGTCGAACGCCGCTTCGGAAACGGTTTCGGAGAAGCCATGACGCGGATCGCGCGCACGGGACAGGTCGGGCGCAGGATACAGATCCGGCCGCTCCCGTGCGGCCAGGCCGTCGGCGAGAACCTTGTCGATGGCGAGATCGGCCAGAACGGCGCCGATCGCGCCGGCGAACCGCGCGGCGATGTCTGGGGAGACGTCGGCGATCAGCGCCGCGTCGAACGTCCCGGCCTGGACCGAGGCAAGGGCCGACAGAACGGCGTCGACGTCGCCGGACAGAATGCGCCGCGGCGCGATGCCGCGGGTGGGAGAAGCAAACCGATCAACCTGCTCGCGCGGTTCGATCCCATCCATCTGCCGACCCCCGATAGTGTCTGTTCCGCAAAACACGGCCGACGGTTGTCGGCCGGCTCATGCCCGCGACGAAACGGCCGCGGCGCACGCCACGATCGATTCCGTCGGCGCCGGTCCGCCCGTCCGCTCAGGGATCGTGACGGGCGGGGGCTTCGGTTGAACCGAACGTGAGGCCGAGGGGCGGGGTTCCCCTCGGAAGCACCGGGTTGGGTGGATCGCTAGCGCAGATCCACGCCGCCGCTGACCGCCTGATAGGTGGCGATCGCCAGCGTCAGCGGCTCGAACGGTTTGGTGATCACGAAGGCGGGCTCCACCGCCTCGCCCGTCAGCAGCCGCTCGGGATAGGCCGTCACGAAGATCACCGGTGCGTAGTGGTGCTTCAGGATGCGGCTCACCGCCGAGGTGCCGTCGCCGCCCAGGCCGAGATTGATGTCGGCCAGGATCAGCCCCGGCTTGGTCGCTTGCGCCAGACGCACCGCGTCGGCCTCGGTGGAGGCCACGCCGACCACTTTGTGGCCGCAGCCTTCCACCAGCTCCTCGATGTCCATCGCGATGATCGGCTCGTCCTCGATGATGAGAACGTCGGTCGCCGCGGACGCGCGCAGACGCTCGCGGGCATCGCCCAGCTGGCTCTGCGCATCGGCCAGAGGCAGCGACACGATCCCCGCCGCATCCTCGATCGTGACCTCCTCCAGCGCCGTCAGCAGCAGAAGCTGACGCTGCTTGTTGGACAGGCCGCCGACCAGGGAGGGCAGGGTGGAGATGCCCGCATCGAAACGACGCGTCACCCAGTGATACAGGCCGTAGCGCGGCATCATGGTGTTGTCGGTCGCCGCCAGCATCTCGCGCAGGCTTTCCGCCACCAGCAGATCGCCGCGTGGTTGGCTTCCGGTGAGGGCACGCGCATAACGACGTGCATAAGGAAGGGCGCGGAGTAGGTCGTCGCGCCGCGTGCTGGCCATCAGGCGTCTCTCTCTGGATAGGAACGGGATATTCGTTGGACGATCCGGCTAACGCGAAAACCCCCGGCGCGCGAATCCCGAACGCGGCGGATGGCGGAACACCCGCTCCCGACGGTCGCCGGACCGGGCAGGGAGCGGGTGGAGAACTGCGTCGGCAGATGACGGCGCTGTTGCCAGATCTGCGCGCTTTCGCACGCTTCCTGACCCGCGACGCCACCGCCGCCGATGATCTGGTGCAGGACACGGTAGTGCGCGCGCTGGCCGGGCTCGAATCCTTTCAGCCCGGCACCAACCTGAAAGCCTGGCTGTTCACCATCCAGCGCAACGGGTTCTACGAGCAGATCCGGCGCCGCAAGCGCGAGACCCGCATGCTGGGCGAACAAACCGCCGCCACCGAAGCGCAGGCGCCGGAAGCGCATCGCCGCAGCGACCTCAACGATCTGCAGCGCATGCTGTGGACGCTGCCGCCGCTTTTGCGCGAGGCGCTGGTGCTCGTCGGCGCGCAGGAACTGTCGCACGAGGAAGCCGCGGCGATCTGCGGCGTGCCCACCGGAACGATGAAGGCGCGGGTGTCGCGCGCCAGAAGTCAGCTCGCCCGCCACATGGGCCCCCTGCCGGAACAGGAATGAGGGCGCGGTCCCGATCTCGATCATCATCTTCCGGCCTCCCTGTTTCCGACCGTTCAAAACGCGTTGTCGTCCTGGCTGCGAACCGGCGTCGCGATCGGCAGGACGTCGTCCGTACCGGCGACGTCATGGCACCCTCGCGATGGCGCGTGCAACACGCAGGGGCGGGACGTCGGTTCCGCCGCCGCACGGTTGCGGAAGCAACGGTTCCTGTAAAGGGCAGGCCAGCCGGCGCAGCGACACAAAACGCGAATCGGGAAAGTTCGATTCTCTGCCGTTCACTCTCTTTTTCGTGATGCGGTTTGTCCCAACAGGATGCAACGCTTCGCTCCCGCCGGCCATTGCTCGGGCAGATTACGGAGTGAATGCCCATGTCCGCCACCTTCCACGACCAGGTCATCGCGATCCTCCCGAAGCTGCGCGTTCAGGCGCTGGCGCTGACCCGCAACCGGGCCGCTGCCGAGGATCTGGTTCAGGATGCCGTGTGCAACGCCCTGTCGGCGCAGAACAGCTTCATCCCGGGCACCAATTTCCCGGCCTGGATGCATCGCATCCTGCGCAACCGCTTCATCTCCAACCTCCGCAAGCGCCGCGACACCACCGATATCGATGACGTGCCGGCGTCCGCCTTCGCGACCGAGGCGCCGCACGAGGACCGTCTGGCGCTCAAGGATCTCGGCAAGGCGATGAACCGCCTTCCGGTCGATCAGCGTGAAGCGCTGGTCATGGTCGTGGTGCAGGGCATGAGCTACGAATCGCTCGCCGAAGCCACCGGCTGCGCCGTCGGCACCGCGAAGAGCCGCGTCTTCCGCGCCCGCCGCCAACTCGAGGCCTGGCTGACCGGCGAGGTGCCGGATAGCGCCGAGGGTCGCGCGATCGCCGCGCGCGCCTCTGCCCTCAGCCGTTCCATCGATGCGCGTCTCGCCGACGCCGCACGCAGCGGACGCGCCGCCTGACCATGTCGGCGCGGCTTTTCAGCACCATGGGGTAATGTTACGGGCCTTCGGCGCTTTTTAAGGGAACGGGCCCGGCGAGGGCCCGTTCCCATGTCTGCGTCGGGGTTGGCGGAACTGGAGTAGTCGGGACTTATGACGTCAGCGAACGAAGATCCGCCGAAGGGGCGTTCGCAATCCACCTCCCCCAGAAAGGGGAAAGGCGAAAACGCCTTCGACATGTGGCTGCAGCGCGGTCTGCACCAAATGTTCGACGAGGCTGCATCCGAACCCATCCCTGAAGAGTTGCTCCGGCTCATCGAAGACGATCGCGGGAGCTGACATGTCCCCTGGACGGGCCCACTCGACCGAACATCGCTGGTTGCGTCCGTTCGACACGGTCAGTGCGCGTCTCGTTCTGATCATCCTGCTCGCCGTCGTGCCGGTCGGCGTTCTCGGCGCCCTCATGGCCTATCACACCTACGTGGCGACGGTGGATGCCAGCTCCAGCCGGGCCGCCGTGGTCGCCCAAACCCTCCGGGCCCAGCTCGATCAGCGCGTCTCCGACACGCGCCATATGCTTCACGAACTGTCGCAACAGCCGCAGATGCAGCAGCCGCAGAGTTGCGATGCGCTTCTCACGCAGACGGTGAAGCTCCAGACCGCCGCCCTCCGCAACATCGTCCTGCTGGACGGCGAGCGCCACCGGATCTGCGCGTCCGCGCCGGACGTTCCCGCGCGCGCCAGGGACGAACCCGATCTCCTGCCGCTGCCGGCGGGAATTGCCGACGACCAGCAGCCGGTGCTCCGCCTTTCCGTACCCACGACGATCGACGGACAGAACGCGATCCTGTCCGCCGATCTCTCGCTCGGCTGGACCCGGGCCGAACTGTCCGATGCCGAGTTGTGGCGTCCGGCCTCTGGCGGTGGCGAAACCGATGCGTGGCTGCTTCTGCCGCACGGCCAGCCGATCCCGGTCTGCGCCGATTGCGGCTGGAGCAGCGCCGGCCATGCCAGCACCGCCGTCGACCGGGCCAAGGAAGGCCGTTCGATCCAGCACAAGGTGATCGGCGATCTCGACCTGCTCGTCGTCACCCAGCCCAATCGGGCCGAGGATCGTGCCCTGGCGCTGTTCCTGTGGCGCGTGGTCGCGATCGCAGCGCTGCTCCTGGCCGGTCTCGTCGTGGTGATGGTCGGTGCCAGCCGGTTGATCGTGGTGCCGCTGCGCACGGTCACGCGCTCCGTCGCGACCTGGCGCGAGGCCGGCGCCTATTCGCCGGTGCAGTCCCGTGCGACCCCGATCGAACTGCGTCAGCTGTCCCGCGCCTTCGCCGAAGCGACCCGGTCCGTGATCGCGCACGAGGAGCGTCTGAGAAAGGCGGAGATCAAGCAGGAACTGCTGATCAAGGAGATCCATCACCGGGTGAAGAACAACCTCCAGATCATCGCCTCCCTGCTCAACCTCCAGGCCAACCGCATCCGCCAGCCGGAAGCCCGCGCCGAATTCGCGTCCGCACGCGACCGGGTGCGCGCCCTCGCGACGCTGCATCGCCATCTCTATTCCGAAGGCGAGCTGCACACGCTCAACATGAAGTCTTTTTTAGAGGAGCTGTGCGGCCAGCTGTTCCAGGCCATCGGCGAGACCGAAGGACGGCGCATCCGCCTGGAGATCGAGGCGCCCGAAATCGTTATGTCCACGGATCAGGCGGTGCCGCTCGCCCTGGTGGTGACCGAGGCGGTCAGCAACGCGATCAAATACGCTTTTCCAGGCGGGCGCAGCGGTTTCGTGTCCGTCACCCTGGCGGAGCACGAGCCCGGGATCGCCACGTTGGTTATCCAGGATAACGGGATCGGCATCCCGGCCGGACGCGCCGAAACCGAAACGGGCATCCGTGACGGACTCGGCATCCAGCTCATCCGCGGCTTCGCCCGTCAGCTCGGCGCGACCCTCCAGGTGGTGGAAGGCGAGCCGGATCAGGATGGGCGCAGCGAAGGGACCTGTTATACCCTGACGGTGCCGCTGCAGCCGGAGGCAGAGAACGCCGATGGCGACGACGCGGCACCTGTTGCGTCCGCGAAGGCCGACGCCACCGCGTGAGACCGCCGTCGATCGTTATCTACGGGAGCCGCATTACCGATGACCCGATCCAAGGCCGCCCGGCCCGGCGCTTCCGCCCGGCCGGATCGCTCCGCGTTTCGCGCCTGGAGCAAGCAGCAGAGCCGGATCGGCCGCAAACTGGCGATGCCGTCCATCCTGCTCGGCCTCGTGGTGACCTGCCTCGCCATCGGCCAGGCCTGGTGCATCGCCGTCGTGCTCGCGCATGCCCTGGCGACCCTCGGCGCACCGGGCGAACTTCCCGGTGCCCGCATGAGCCCGGCCTGGGGGCCGCTGCTGGGTTTCGCCCTGCTGGCCCTGGTCCGCATGGCGCTTCAGGTCGCGCAGGAAACACGCGCCGCCAATGCGGCGTCTTCCGCCCGGCGCCGCCTGCGCGGCGAGGCGCTGAGCGCCATTCTCGCCAGTGGCCCCGCGCTGCTGCGCACCGGTTCGGCAGGCGTGCTCGGCTCCCTCGTGGTGGACCGGATCGAGGCGCTCGAAGGCTTCTTCGGCCGCTGGATACCGGCCGCACAGCTCGCCATCCTGTCGCCTGCGGCGGTTCTGTTCGCCGTCGCGGTGGTGCAGCCCAGCGCGGCGCTGGTTCTGCTCGTGTGCGGTTTGTTCGTCCCGTTCGCCCAGGCCGTGTTCGGCATCGGCGCCGCCGTCGCGTCGCGTCAGCAATTCGTGGCCCTCGGCCGCTTGCAGGCACGCTTTCTCGACCGCATCCGCGGCATCTCCACCATCGTGCTGGCCGGTCGCGCCGACGACGAGGCCGCTCGCCTCGGCCTCGCCGCGACGGAACTCCGCAAGCGCACCATGCGCGTGCTGCGCGTCGCCTTTCTGTCCTCCGCGGCGCTGGATTGCGCCTTTGCCGTCGCCCTGGTCGCCATCGCGCTTCTCGACGGCCGCGCCCTGCTGCACGGCGGCGCCACTCGCTCCTGGCTCGGCGAGTTGCTGCTGCCGCGCTCCCTGTTCGCATTGATCCTGGTGCCGGAATTCTTCGCTCCGCTCCGCACCTTCGCGCTCGCTTATCAGGACCGCATGCAAGCGGTCGGCGCGTCCGAATCGCTCGGCGCCCTCCCGAAGCCGCCAGAGCCGGACACCCTGCCGGCGCCCTCCGTCCGGACCGTCTCCGCACACGGCGTGGCCGTCGCGTTCGAGAATGTCAGCTTCGCCTGGGATCCCGCGCGTGGCCCCGCCGTCGATGGCGTCTCCTTCCGCATCCCGGCTCAGGAAACGGTGATCCTCGCCGGCCCCTCGGGGAGCGGAAAATCCACCCTAATCGAGCTGCTGCTCGGCTTCGTCAGCCCCGATTCCGGCCGCATCACCCTGAACGGGGCCGACATCACCACCATCGTTCCGGCAGCCCTGTCGGAGATGACCGCCTGGATCGGACAGCGTCCGCTGCTGTTCTCCGGGTCGATCCGGGACAACGTCCTGTTCGCCAAACCCGACGCCACGCCGGAGCAGCTGGATGCCGCCCTCCGCAACGCGGCGCTTGGCACCTTCGTCCAGACCCTGCCGGACGGTCTCGATACGGTGATCGGGGAGGGCGGCTACGGCCTGTCCGGCGGTCAGGCGCAGCGCGTCGCCATCGCCCGGGCCTTCCTCCGCAACGCGCCGCTGCTGCTGCTCGACGAACCCACCGCCCATCTCGATCCGGTCACCGAACTGGAGATCCTCGACAGCCTCCGCCGCCTCGCCGTCGGCAGAACCGTGCTGCTCGCCAGCCACTCCACCGCGGCGCACGCCTTTTCCGGCCGCAGGGTCGATCTCCAGAACGGCAGGCTCCTGCAGCAGACACTCGCCGGACACGTCGCATGAACAATCCCGCTTCCAGCCGCGCCGGGCAGGCCGGCTTCCGTCCGGTGCTCCGTATTCTCGGACTCTGGCGGTCGCATGCGGTGGGCCTGTCCCTCGGCGTGATCCTGTCCCTGCTCGCCTTCGTGGTCGGTCTCGGCCTGCTCGCCGCCTCCGGCTCGGCCGTGGCAGGGACGGGCGTCGGACTCATGCTGGCCTCGGCCTTCCTCCTGCGCGCCTTCGGCGTCGGCCGCGTCGTCCTGCGTTATCTGGAGCGCCTCGCGACACATGACGCCACCTTCCGCGCGCTGGCCGATCTGCGGGTGTGGTTCTTTCGTGGCGTCGCCGCACGGTCCTCCGGCGGGCTCGGCTTCCGTCGCTCCGGCGATCTGTTGTCGCGTCTCGTCGGCGACGTGGAAGCGCTGGACGGTCTGTATCTCCGCATCATGGTGCCGCTCGCCGGCGCGCTGGTCGCCGTGCCGCTGCTGTTCCTGCTGGCCGAGCGGGCGTCTCCGGCGCTCGCCGTGGTGCTGGCCGCGCTTCTGGCCCTGGCCGCATTCGGCCTGCCTTATCTGGCGGGCTGGGTAGTGAGCCGTGATTCGCGCGCCTTGTCCGGCGCATCCGCTTCCCTGCGCATCGCCGTGCTCGATCTGGTGTCCGGCCTGCGCGAGGTGCGTGCGTTCAACGCGGAGCGACGCATGCTGGACGGCGTGCAGGCGCGCGAAACCGATCTGCTCGCCCTTCAACACAGATTGGCCCTCCGCACCGCCGTCGCCGGCGCGGCCTCCTTTCTGTGCCAGCAGCTCGCGATCCTAGCCGTTCTCGCCGCCCTCACCGGTCTCGTCTTCGCGCGCGTCGATCCGATCGCCGGTACCGTGGTGCTGTTCGCGCTGCTGGCCTCGTTCGAACTGGTGGGCGGCCTGACGCGCGCCGGCGCACTGGCCGGAAACGTCGCCAATGCTGCCGAGCGCGTGCTCGATGCCGGAGCGCCGGTTCAGGGCGGCCCGGTCCCCGCCGGCACGCCCCCGGCCGGAACCGCGATCGCCTTCCGCGATGTCGGCTTCCGTTGGCTACCCGGCCGCCCGCCGGTGTTCGAACACCTCACGCTGGACATCCAGGCCGGAGCCCGCGTCGCGATCCTGGGTCCGTCCGGTTCGGGCAAGTCGAGCCTCGCCGCATTGCTGCTGCGCGTGGTGTCGCCACAGCACGGCACCATCACGCTGGGCGGGGTCGATCTTCAAGCGCTGGACGAGACGGGTCTGCGCTCGCGCATGGCCTGGCTGTCCCAGGCGACCCATCTGTTCGCCGACACCATCCGCGCCAACCTGCTACTGGGGCGTCCGGACGCCACCGATTCCGAACTCTGGGACGCGCTCGATCAGGCGATGATCGGCGAGGTCGTGCGCGCCATGCCGGACGGGCTCGATACCTGGCTCGGCGAAGGCGGTTCCGGCTTTTCCGGCGGCCAGCAACGCCGCCTGGCCCTGGCCCGCACGCTGGTGTCCACCGCGCCGATCCTGATCCTCGACGAGCCCGCCGCAGGTCTCGACGCGGAAACCGAACGCGCCTTCCTGCAAACGCTGAACGACGTCGCCGTGGGCCGCACCGTGATCCTGATCGCGCACCGCCTCACCGGCGTGGAGCGCCTCGATCGGATCTGGCGCCTCGCCGGCGGCCGCGCAGCCGCGGCAGCGGCCTGACGCGGGCCCGCGCGGCCGGCATCGGGGGCGTTCCGCGCCACACCCCGCCAAACTCTTTTGCCAGGGCGCGCCTGCGCATTGACGCACCCGTGCGTTGACGGCACCTAAGCCGGAACAACCGCAGGACTGCCCTTCATGCGCCTTTCTTTCCCGTCCGGACGCCGTCTGGCTCCCGCCCTCGCGCTCGCGACCAGCCTGGGACTGCTCGCCGGCTGCGCCGGGGACGATGCGAACGGCGATGTCGGCCGCAAATACGTCCTGTTCTTCACCAAGGGCTCCACCGACATCAGCCCGGCCGGCAGCGGCGTGCTCCGTCAGGCGGCGCTCGTGTCCAGCCATCATCCGGGCCTGGGCATCCTGGTGGCCGGCTTCGCGGCGGCGCACGGCAACATCGACGCGGATCAGGCGCTCTCCGAGAAGCGCGCGCAGATCGTCGCCGCGGCCCTCCAGGGCGACGGCGTTCCGGCCAACCGCATCGTCGAACGCGCCCGTCCGCCCTCGAACGAAGATCCGGGCGTGGCCGCACGCCGCGTCGAGGTGTCGTTCTTCCAGCAGCCCTGATCCCAGTCCCCGGACAGCCGCCTTCTTCCATGACGGATGACAGCCTGACACGGGAAAAGGCGGCTCCGGGCGACTCCGGAACCTCGGCGCCGAACACGCCGGAAGCGGTTCTCGCGCGCGTGTTCGGCTTTCCCGCCTTTCGCGGGCTGCAAAAACGCGCCGTCGATCGCGTCATGGCGGGCGGCGACGCGCTGGTGCTCATGCCCACCGGCGGCGGCAAGAGCCTGTGCTATCAGATCCCGGCCCTGTGTCGCCCCGGTACCGGGCTGGTGGTCTCCCCCTTGATCGCACTCATGGACGATCAGGTGGCGGCACTGCGTCAGGTCGGCGTCAATGCCGGCGCGCTCCACTCCGAGCTCGACCCGGACGAAGCATCGCGGATCAACGCCGATCTTAACGCCGGCCGCCTCGATCTGCTCTATGTCTCTCCCGAGCGGCTGCTCTCCGGCGCCATGCTCGACCGTCTCTCGCGCATCGAATTGTCGGTGATCGCCATCGACGAGGCGCATTGCGTGTCCGCCTGGGGACACGAATTCCGCCCCGAGTACCGCCTGCTGGCCCAGCTCCCCGAGCGCCTGCCGGGCGTGCCGCGCATCGCGCTCACCGCCACGGCCGATCCGCGCACCCGCGCCGACATCATCGACGCGCTGGCGATCCCCGACGCCGAATTGCTGCTCGCCTCGTTCCACCGCCCCAACCTGCATATCGCCGCGCGCCCGAAGGGCTCCGAGCTGAACCAACTTCTGGAAATGCTCAAGCGCCACCAGGGCGAGGCCTCGATCGTGTATTGCGGCTCGCGCGCCAAGACCGAACGCATCGCCAAGAGCCTGCGCGATCGCGACTGGCCGGCGATCGCCTTCCATGCCGGCCTGTCGCCGCTGGAGAAGCGTGCCGCCCTGCTGCGCTTCCGCTCCGGCGAGCCGGTGGTGATCGTCGCCACCATCGCCTTCGGCATGGGCATCGACCGCCCCGACGTGCGCTCGGTGGTGCATCTCGACATGCCGGACAGCCCCGAAGGCTATTACCAGCAGATCGGCCGCGCCGGACGCGACGGAGAGCGGTCCGACACGCTGCTGCTGTTCGGCGGCGAGGACATGGCCCGCGCGCGCCACTGGCTCGAGCAGAGCAATGCGCCCGACGCGCAGAAGCGGGTGATGAGCCAGCGGCTCGAATCCATGATCGTGCTGGCGGAAACCGTCGGCTGCCGCACGCGCGCCTTGCTGCAATGTTTCGGCGAAACGCTGGAAAGCGATTGCGGCCATTGCGACAATTGCCGCTTCCCGGTCGCCACCTTCGACGGCACCGTCGCGGCGCAGAAGGTGCTGTCGGCGATCTATCGCACCGGCCAGATGTTCGGCGCGCTGCACATCGTGTCCGTGCTGCGCGGCAAGCAGACCGACGCGGTCAAGCGGCACAATCACGATCAGCTGAAGCTCTACGGCATCGGCCGCGAGAAATCCGACAATTTCTGGCGCAGCGTGATCCGTCAGCTCGTCGCGCGCGGCGCGCTTCGTATTCATGGCGAATACAGCAGCCTCGCCTTGCAGGAAGACGTCGCGCGCCCGATCCTGCGGGGTGAAGCCGCGGTGATGCTGGCCGAGGATGCCACGGCGGCTTTGTCCGATGCCGCGGCGCCGGGATCGCGCGGGCCGTCCGCGCCGCATCGCGCGCTGGACAACGAGGCGGAGGCCCGCTTCCAGGCCCTGCGCGCATGGCGACTGACAGAGGCGCGCGATCAGGCCGTGCCGCCATACCTCATCTTCGGCGACGCCACGCTGCGCGACATCGCGGCGGATCATCCCGACACGCTGACCGAACTCGCCGAGATCAAGGGTGTCGGCGCATCCAAGCTCGATCGCTACGGCGATGCGGTGCTGCAGGTTCTGCGACAGTAGCCCGAACGCGCCGTCGAGGCCGGGCGGACCCGCCGCTCACGCCGTCGTGAACCGGCGTCGTCGCAAGAGGACCGGGACATTTACCGGCGTTTAAGCGCCGCTTGGCAAAAAGGCCATCCTGTTATCAACGGATGGACCACCCATGAACGACATCACGTCTGCGGGCCGACCGCGACATCGCCTGACGGTCGGACGCAAGCTTGCCGCCGGAATGCTGGTTCTGACCGTGCTGACCTGCTTTCTCGGCATCTTCGCGATCGAACGTCTCCGGTCGATCAATACGGCCATGCAGACCGTGAGCGAGGACAGGCTGCCCGGCATGGGTCAGGCGAGCCTCCTGTCATACACGATCCAGGAAGCGCGCCGGAACGAGTACCGGCTGGGCCTCAGCACCGGCAAGGATCCGCTGGAGGTCGCGGCGGCGTCGGCGAAGATCGGCAAGATGATGGACGAGGCGCGCAAGGCGCGCACCGCCAGCGAACCGTACATCGACGACGGGGAGGAGCGTCAGCATTACACCGACGATTTCGATCGCTATTTCGGTCCGTATCAGGAAAGCATCCAGCAACTCGTCAACGATGCTCAGGACGGCAAGGTCGATGCCGTCAGGAAGCGTTTGGCCGACGAGCGCAACGCCCTTTATGAGCCGATGCTCGCCTTCTTCAAATGGGACATCAACTACAACAGGCGTACGGGCGCGCAGACGGCGGCGGTGGCGCTGACCGATTACCGGCATGCGCTCGTGATGATCCTGGTGGTCCTGGTGGCCGTGCTGGCGCTGAGCGTCGGCCTTTCGATTTACCTGACCCGTCATGTGGGCGGGGCGACGGCCCAACTGGCAGAGGCCATGCGCAGGCTGGCCGGCGGCAACAAGACGATCGATATTCCGGGCGTCGGCCGGCGGGACGAAGTCGGCGAAATGGCTGACGCGGTTCACGTGTTCAAGGACAACATGATCCGCGCGGACGAGCTGGCCGCCGCCGATCGCGAAAGCCGGGTCGCCAGACAGAAGCGTTCCGAAGAGCTGGAAAATCTGGTCGGGGATTTCGAGACCAAGGCCGCGAAGATGGTCGACATCCTCGCCTCCGCCTCCACCGAGATGGAAGCGACCGCACGGGAAATGTCCGGAACGCTCGTCACGACCGGCGAGCAGGCGACCATCGTCGCCGATGCGGCGCGCAATGCCGATCACGGCGTTCAGAACGCAGCCTCGGCGGCGGAACAACTGTCCGGCTCCATCCGGGAGATCACTAGACAGGTTTCCAACACGGCGCAGCAGGCCAGCAAGGTCGCAGACGACGCCAAGCGCACCGACGAGGTCGTGGCGCGCCTCGCCGACGCCTCGACCCGTGTCGGCCAGATCGTCGACCTGATCTCGTCCATAGCGGCACAGACCAACCTTCTGGCGCTGAACGCGACCATCGAGGCGGCGCGTGCGGGCGAGGCCGGCAAGGGTTTCGCCGTGGTGGCGTCGGAAGTGAAATCGCTGGCGCAGCAGACGGCCAAAGCCACGGAAGGCGTGGGCGAACAGGTCGCGCAGATCCGTCAGGCGACGGATGCGGCTGTGACCGCCCTGGCGTCCATCGTATCCGGCATCGACGATATCAGCCGGGCGACGGTGACGGTAGCGGCAGCGGTGGAAGAGCAGGGCGCGGCCACGGGCGAGATCGCCCGCAATGTCCAGCAGACCGCCGGAAGCACCCGCACGGTGAGCGACAACATCGTCGAGGTCAGTCGTCTGGCTCAGGACAACGGTGCCGCCGCAGCGCAGGTGATGGCGTCGGCCGGCGAGTTGTCGCAGCAGGCGGAAACGCTGAACCGCGAGGTCACCCACTTCCTCAGGCTGGTGAAGAACGGCTGAGCTCGGATCGGCGGCGCCGCATGTTGCACGCGCGATGCGCGTTTGCGAACATCGGTGCCGCCGGACGTCCCGCCGGCGTTTCCTTTTGCGCCAGCGGAGTGACGTCGCGTGAGCTCTCCGGACGAACGCTCCGCCCATATCGTCGAGATCGTGCGCAACGCCGGATACGCGTCCAACGACGATCTCGCCCGCATCCTCGGCGTCACGGTGCAGACGGTGCGGCGCGACGTGAACCGTCTGGCCGAACAAGGGCGGCTGGCCCGTCATCACGGCGGGGCCGGCCTGCCATCGTCGATCGAGAACATCGCTTACAGCGAGCGTCAGGTGCTCAATCGAAGCGAGAAACAGGCGATCGCCCGTCTCGCGGCGGCCCGGATCCCGCATCACAGTTCGCTGTTCATCAATCTCGGCACCACGACCGAAGCCTTCGCCCAGGCACTGCACGGCCATGACGGGCTTCAGGTGATCACCAATAATTTGCAGGTCGCGGCGGGGCTGTGGTCCCGTCCCGGTTTCAAGGTGGTGGTCGCCGGCGGCATGGTGCGCGCGCAGGATGGCGGCGTGATCGGCCAGTCCGCCTGCGAACAGATCGCACAATACCGCGCCGATTTCGGCGTGATCGGCATCAGCGGCATCGACGAGGACGGTGCCCTGCTCGATTTCGACGTCGAGGAGATCCGCGTCGCCAGGGCGATCATGCGCAATGCGCGACAGGTGCTGCTTCTAGCCGACCACACCAAGTTCGGCCGCCGTCCGATGATGCGCATGGGCGCCCTCGACGAGGTGGATGCCCTGTTCACCGACCGGCCCCCGCCGGGCCCGATCGCGAGCCTTCTCGCCGAGCGTGGAATCGCTTGTCACGTGGCGGAATGGGATGGCGACGATTTTCGCAAAGGAACCTCATAAGTTCGCTTGCGAAAATGTGGTCCGGGTATATGGTCCGAGTATGCGAACCGATCCGACCCGTCCCGACCCGGCGCCCTATGACCTTCTGATCGTCGGCGGCGGCGTGAACGGCGCCGCGATCGCCCGCGATGCCGCCGGACGCGGGCTCCGCGTTCTGATGGTCGAACAGGACGATCTCGCCGCGCACACCTCCTCCGCCAGCACCAAGCTGATCCATGGCGGCCTGCGCTATCTCGAACATTACGAATTCCGCCTCGTGCGTGAGGCGCTGCAGGAGCGCGAACGGCTGATCGCCACGGCGCCGCACATCATCTGGCCGCTGCGTTTCGTGCTGCCGCATCAGCCTTTCCTGCGCCCGGCCTGGCTGCTGCGGCTGGGCCTGTTCCTGTACGATCACATCGGCGGACGACGCACCTTGCCGGGTTCGCACGGTGTTCGTTTCGGAGCCTCTCCGTTCGGAAGCGCGCTTGTGCCGTCGATCAAGCGCGGCTTCGTGTATTCCGACGGCTGGGTGCAGGACAGCCGGCTGGTGGTGCTCAACGCCGCCGATGCCGCTGCGCGCGGTGCCGAGATCCGCACCCGCACCCGGTTCGAACGCGCCGAACGGCGCGACGGAATCTGGGTGGCGCAGATCGAAGAGTCCGGCATGCCCAGGACCGTCTCCGCACGCATCCTGGTGAACGCCGCCGGCCCCTGGGTCAGCGAATTGCTGTCCGAACGCGTGGGGCTCGCCACCTCCAAATCCGTCCGCCTCGTCAAAGGCAGTCACATCGTGGTGCCGAAGCTCTACGAGGGCGACCACGCCTACATCCTGCAGAATCCAGACAAGCGCATCGTGTTCGCGATCCCCTACGAAGGCCGCTTCACCCTGGTCGGCACGACCGACGTCCCGTTCACGGACGATCCGTCGCAGGTCCGGATCTCCGCCGACGAGACGCAGTATCTCTGCGACACCATCAACCGCTCTTTCACCCGCACCATCACGCCGGCGGATGTCGCGTGGTCCTATGCCGGCGTGCGTCCGCTCTATGACGACGCGGCCGCCAACGCCTCGGCGGTGACGCGCGACTACGTGCTCGACGTCGACACCAGCGGAAACGGCGCGCCGCTGCTTTCCATCTTCGGCGGCAAGATCACCACCTCGCGCCGTCTGGCCGAACATGCCCTCGAAAAGCTGGCCTCCTTCCTGCCGGGTTTGAAACCCGCCTGGACCGCGACGGCCGCGTTTCCGGGTGGCGATTTCGCGAAAACAGGCTTCGACGCCCTGTTGAAACGCCTCCGCGCCGAGAAGCCCTTCCTGTCCGAGACCTTGTCCTGGCGCCTCGCCCGCAACTACGGCACGCTGGCCTGGACCCTTCTGGGTGAGGCCCGGACCCTGGCCGATCTCGGCGAGGATTTCGGCGCGGAGCTTCATGCCGCGGAAGTGCGTTTCCTGATCGAGAAGGAATGGGTGCGCACCGCGGACGATCTGCTCTGGCGCCGTTCGCGTCTCGGGCTGCACGTCCCGCAGGACGGGCAGCAGAGACTGGCCGCCTTCATCGACCGCCATCTGACCGACCCGCTTCTGTCCATCGGGAGCGCACAGGCCGCCTAGAACCTTCAAGCGGCGCGATCGGACAAAGAAGCCGACGCGCGAACCGGGGGAGGAAACGAGGATGTTCCGGAACAAGATCCTGCTCGGGGAACTGATCTCCGAATGCATCGCGATGCTGATCGTCATCGCCTTCGGCGATTCCGTCGCCGCCATGTACACGCTCTACGATCCCAGCCCCTACAAGATGGCCTATTGGGGCGTCTGCATCTCCTGGGGCCTCGGCGTCACCATCGCCATCTATGCCACCGGCGCCGTCAGCGGCACCCATGCCAATCCCGCCGTCACCCTGGCGCTGGCGATCTATCGCGGTTTCTCCTGGAGAAAAGTGCCGTTCTACATGCTGGCGCAGATCGTCGGCGGCTTTCTCGGTGCCGCGATCGTCTACCTGCTGTTCGGCCCGGTGATCGACCATTTCAACCTGACGCAGCATCTCACGCGCCCCGAAGGCGGTGCTGCCGGCGTGTTCTTCACCCATCCGGGCGATTTCCTGACCCCGATGCACTGTCTGGTCGACCAGATCGTGCTCACGGCCTTTCTCCTGTTCGGCATCTTCGCCGTGACCGAACAGTTCAACACCCAGGCGCCGCAGGCCAATTCCGGCGCGCTCATCATCGGCCTGCTGGTGGCTCTGATCGGCGCCTCCATGGGTTATCTGGAAGCCTGGGCGATCAATCCGGCGCGCGATTTCGGCCCGCGTCTGTTCTGTTTTGTTGCCGGCTGGGGGCCGGCGGCGTTTCCGTCGCCCGGCGACTACTGGTGGGTGCCGATCGTGGGCCCGCTGGTCGGCGGCGTGGTCGGCGGCGGCGCGTACCAGTTCCTGATCCGTCCGTTCCTGCAACCGCCGCTGCCGCAGACCACGCCGGAGCAGCCGCGCGACGACCGTGCCCGCCCGGTGCCGATCGAGTCCACCACGGTCGAGCCGGTCCCCACCGCGCGCGGGGGCGCGTGATCCTTCTTCCAACCAACAAACGAACCGGAGACCGTTCATGAGCGGCAAGACCATCCTGGCGATCGACCAGGGCACGACCTCCACACGCTCCATCCTGTTCGGCGACGACACCAGGCCGATCGCGACCGAACGACGCGAGTTCAAGCAGTTTTATCCCCAGCAGGGCTGGGTGGAGCACGACGCCGACGAGATCTGGCGCGACGTGGTCGATACCGCCAAGGCCGCCCTGTCCGGCGGACGCGCGCCAGAGGCGATCGGCATCACCAACCAGCGCGAAACCCTGGTGGTGTGGGACCGAAAGACCGGCGAGCCGATCCACAAGGCGATCGTCTGGCAGGACCGGCGCACCGCCAAACGCTGCGCCGAACTCAAGCGCGAGGGCGTGGAGGAGATGGTCCAGGCCCGCACCGGCCTGCTGCTCGATCCCTATTTCTCCGGCACCAAACTCGCCTGGCTGCTCGACAACGTGGACGGCGCCCGCGCCCGCGCCGAGAAGGGCGAGCTCGCCTTCGGCACCATCGACAGCTTCCTGCTCTGGCGCCTCACCGGCGGCAAGGTCCACGCCACCGACATCACCAATGCCTCGCGCACCCTGCTGTTCGACATCCACAAGCAGCAATGGGACCCCGATCTGCTGCGCCTGTTGAACGTGCCGGAAGCCCTGCTGCCGGAGGTGCGCGACAATTGCGGCATTCTCGGCGAAACGGACCCGTCCTTGTTCGGCCGCTCGATCCCGGTCGGCGGCATGGCCGGAGACCAGCAGGCGGCGGTGATCGGGCAGGCCTGCTTCCAGCCCGGCATGGCCAAATCCACCTACGGCACCGGCTGCTTCATGCTGCTGAACACGGGCGAGGAGGCGGTGTCCTCCAACAACCGGATGCTGACCACCATCGCCTACCGGATCAACGGCAAGACCTCCTACGCGCTGGAAGGCGCCATCTTCGTCGCCGGCGCCGCGATCAAATGGCTGCGTGACGGTCTCGGCCTGATCACCCACGCCTCGCAGACCGATGACATGGCGACGCAGGTGCCGGACAGCCACGGCGTCTACATGGTGCCGGGCTTCGTCGGCCTCGGCGCGCCGCACTGGGACCCGCATGCGCGCGGCCTGATCTGCGGCCTCACATTGGGCGCCACCGCCGCCAACATTGCCCGCGCGGCGCTGGAATCGGTCGCGTTCCAGACCCTCGACCTGCTCCAGGCGATGCGCGACGACGGCGCCAGCAAGGCGGAGTCGATCCGCGTCGATGGCGGAATGTCGGCGAACGACTGGTTCTGCCAGTTCCTGGCCGACATGCTTGGCGTGAAGGTGGAGCGGCCCGGCAACCTCGAGACCACCGCGCTCGGCGCCGCCTTCCTGGCCGGGCTCGCCACCGATGTCTGGCCGGACCTCGATAGCATCGGCGCCACCTGGGCGCGCGATGCGGTGTTCGAGCCGAAGATGGACGCGTCCAAGCGCGAAACCATCGTCGCCGGCTGGCACGATGCGCTGCGGCGGGCGCTGTTGCAGCCGGCCTGATCTCGCGTTCTTGTCCCATTGCGGCCCGCCCTCTCGCCGGGGGCGGGCCGATTAAGTTGCATCGTGAAACTTAATGCGGGAATTCGCGCACGGCGAAGTCGGTATGCAGGTCGGGATGGCCCAGCAGGGTCATCGTCACCGGGATGGTCTGTCCGGGAGTCGGCACGTTCGCGCCCCGGTCGCACACTAGGTGATAGCCGCCGCGGCTGAACACCAGCGTCGTCTTCGGCGCCACCGTCATCTTCACCGGAGCCCGCCCGTTGACGCCGCCGCTATGCGCTTCCTCCAGCTTGAGGCTGGAACAGGCGGGGGCGCTGTAGCCGGTGATCAGCGCCGGATGCTCGGTCGGGTTGATGATCTTGAAATAGCCGTAGGTCGGGCCGTTGTTGCGGACGGTTGCAAACCAGGCATTGTCCACGGTGATGGACGGGGCCGGCTTGTCGGGTGCTTTTTTCGGCGCGTCCGCCAGCGCCGGGGCGGCGAGCAGAAGGCAAGCGGGAAGCAGGAAGCGGCGCAGCGCGTTCATTCTCGGTCCTGTTCTCGAAACGGTGAGACCTGAACGCGCGAACGAGGCGGTTTGATGCACGGGCCTTGTGCGTTGCGGGCCGGAAAGGCACCTGTTTCCGGAGCCATTCCTTTACCGATCGAGTTCCGAGCCGATGCGCTGCCCTTTCTGCGGTCACGACGACACCCAGGTCAAAGACAGCCGCCCGAACGAGGACGCCGCGGCCATCCGCCGTCGCCGCCTGTGCCCCGGCTGCGGCCAGCGCTTCACCACCATCGAGCGCGTGCAGCTGCGCGAGCTGGTGGTGATCAAGGCCGATCAGCGCCGAGTGCCGTTCGACCGGGAGAAGCTGGCGCGCTCCATCCGTATCGCCCTGCGCAAGCGCCCGGTGGACGAGGAACGGATCGAGCGCATCGTCAGCGGCCTGGTGCGCCAGCTCGAGGCCTCCGGCGAGACCGAGATCCCTTCCGCGCAGCTCGGCGAGCGGGTGATGGATACGCTGCGCGAACTTGATCCGGTCGCCTATGTGCGTTTCGCCAGCGTGTATCGCGATTTCCGCGAGGCGAGCGATTTCGAGGCCATTCTGGGCTCGCTCACCTCCGGCTCTGCGACGGAGGAAGAGCGCCTGCGCGCCGTGCGCGAGGCTGGGCTTGGCGACACTGGACTGGACGACGCAAAGGCGCGATGAAGCGCGCCATGCGACACATGATGAACGAAGCCGTTTGCCGGATGGGGCGGAACTGATGGCGGTCGAGCCGAACAAGGGGCGGCAGCCGCCGCGCAGCCGTCCGCGCACCGCGTCCCGCGTCGGCGCCGTGCAGGCTTTGTTTCAGAGCGAACAAAGCGGCGAAAGCGCCGAAACCGTGATCGACCAGTTCGTGCGTCACCGTCTGGGTGCCATGGGCGGCGTCGAGGGGCTTGAGGGCGGCTACGAGGATGGCCGGGTGCCGGATGCGGATGCGGCCTTGTTCGGGCGCATCGTCCGCACCGCCGTCTCGTCCCAGGACAAGCTCGACGCGATCCTGGCCGAAGCCCTTCCGCCGGAATGGCCGCTGGACCGGCTCGACCCGGTTCTGCGCGCCCTTCTGCGCGCCGCCGCCGGCGAGCTGACCATGCGCGACGGTCCGCCGGGCCGCGTGGTGATCAACGAATATCTCGACATCGCGCATGGCTTCTTCTTCGGCGACGAGCCGCGCATGGTGAACGGGCTGCTCGACACCGTCGGCCGCCGTCTGCGTCCGCAGGACTTCAACGCGGACAGACCGGCCGCCGGCTGAGCCCGCGCCATGGCGAGCGCGCCCGAATTCGACTTCATCGACCGGCATTTCCTGCCGCTCGCGGGGCCGGGTGCGCTGTGCTTGTCCGACGATGCCGCCGTGATGGCGCCGCCGCCTGGCCGCCAGCTGGTGCTGGCGGCGGATGCGGTGGTGTCGGGCGTGCACTTCCTGCCGGACGACCCGGCGGACAGCGTCGGCGAGAAGCTGCTCGGCGTGAACCTGTCCGATCTGGCGGCGATGGGGGCGGAGCCGCTCGGCTATCTGTTGACCGTGTCCGCGCCGAGATCGCTGTCGGATGATTGGTTTGCGGGTTTCGCCGACGGATTGCGCCGGTCGCAGGAACGGTTTGGGTTGACGCTGCTGGGTGGCGACACCACCGGCACGCCGGGGCCGCTTTGCTTGTCGCTCACCATTCTGGGCCATGTCGCGCCGGGCCGCGCCTTGCGCCGCAACGGCGCGCGTCCGGGCGACGGCGTCTGGGTGACGGGCACGATCGGCGACGCCACGCTGGGGTTGATGTGTCTCCAGGACGGGTTGCCCGATCCGACCGGGTTTCTGGTGGATCGCTATCGCCGGCCGCAGCCGCGTCTGGGTTTGCGTCTGGACGGAATCGCGTCGGCGGCGATCGATGTGTCGGACGGTCTGGTACAGGATCTCGGCCATCTGTGCCGCAGGAGCGGGGTCGGGGCGGAGATCGAGGCCGGACGCGTTCCGGCGTCCGACGCGGCGCGTGCAGCGGGAGCCGATCTGCTGGAGTGCAGACTGACCGGCGGCGACGACTACGAGTTGCTTCTGGCGGTGCCGCCTGATCGGGAGGATGCGCTGCTTGCGGAGGCGAAACGGGCCGGCATCCCGGTGACGCGCATCGGCGTGTTCGGGGCCGGCCCTGCGGATGTCATGGTGCGGGACAAGAGCGGCGCGGCGTTGCGGTTCGTGCGGGCCGGGTGGAGCCATTTCTAGAAGGTGGCCGGGGTCTTCTGTGTCGGTTTGGCATTCGGCGCAGACGTAAGAGATGTTCTTTCTTGGAAGAAAAAACCAAAGAACTTTGTTCGTATATCCTTGTGCTGGTTGGCTGACGTATCCGAACGGATAAAAGTCTTTTTGCTTCTTTTTCTTCAGAAAAAGAAGACTCTTGCTGTTTTCGTCTCCCTGAATCCCATAATGTCTCCGGGCGATATGTGGAGGCGATTCTGACCGACCCCGAACAGGCTCTCGCCGAGTCCGCCGCCGTGTTTCTCGATTTGCCGCTCGATCCGGCTCATTTGCCCGGCGTGCGCGCCAATCTGGCGCTGCTGCGATCGCATGCAGCGCGCCTCGATGCGCTCGATCTGCCGCCGGAGCTCGATCCCGCGCCGGTCTTCCTGCCATGAGCAGCGCGTTCGCAAGCGCGGTCGAGATCGCCGCCGGGGTGAGGGACGGGCGATTGTCTCCGGTGGCCGTGGTGCAGGCGGCGCTGGAGCGGATCGCGGCCTCGGACCCGGTGCTGAACTGCTTCACCGGGCTCCGTGCGGACGAAGCGCTGACGGAGGCGCGGGCCCTGGAAGCGGGCGATCGCGACAAGCCTCTGGCCGGCGTGCCGTTCGCGGTGAAGAACCTGTTCGACGTGGCGGGGACGACGACCTTGGCGGGGTCGAAACTGCTGGAAAGGAACCCGCCAGCGGAGCGCGATGCGGTCATGGTGGCGCGCCTGCGCGCGGCGGGGGCGATCCTGCTCGGCCAGCTCAACATGGACGAGTTCGCCTACGGGTTCTCCACCGAGAACGCGCATCACGGCAACACCGCCAATCCGCATGACCTCGGACGGATCGCGGGTGGTTCGTCGGGTGGGTCCGCAGCCGCGGTGGCGGCGGGTCTGGTGCCGCTGTCTCTGGGTTCGGACACCAACGGGTCGATCCGCGTGCCGGCGTCCCTGTGCGGCGTGTTCGGGTTGAAGCCGAGTTTCGGCCGGCTGTCGCGACGGGGCGCGTTTCCGTTCGTGCACAGCCTCGATCATGTCGGGCCGTTCGCACGCAGCGTGGCCGACCTGGCGCTGTGCTACGACCTGATGCAGGGGCCGGATGCGGAGGATGCCGCTCTGGCGGCGCGGCCGGTCGAGACGGTGTCTGGCGCATCAGGCGGGGATCTGCGCGCGCTTCGCGTGGGCGTTCTGGACGGCTGGTTCCGGCGCGGCGCGGATGCGCAGGCGCTGGCCGCGGTGCAGCGGATCGCCGACGGTCTGGCGCGGGCAGGGGCGTCGGTACGCGAAGCGAGCCTGCCGGGCGCGGAGGCAGCGCGTTCGGCCGCCTTCTGCATCACCGCCTCCGAAGGTGGTGCGCTGCATCTGCCGACCCTGCGGACGGATGCCGGTCTCTACGATCCCGCCGTGCGCGACCGCCTGATCGCGGGGGCGATGCTGCCGGCCGCCGTGACGTTGCGGGCGCAGCGGGTCCGGGCGGCGTTCCGGGCGGAAGCGGCGCGCGTTCTGGAGCGCTTCGATATTCTGCTGGCCCCGGCCACGCCCTGCGCTGCCGTGAAGCGCGGCGCCGCGACCATGCTTCTGGACGGGGAGCCTGTGCCGGCGCGCGCCAATCTCGGCCTGCAAACCCAGCCGATCTCGTTCATCGGTCTGCCGGTTCTGAGCGTGCCGGCGCAGGGGGAGACGGACGCGTTGCCGATCGGGGTGCAGTTGATCGGGGCGCCCTGGGCCGAGCGGACGTTGTTCGAGGCGGCGTTCCGTCTGGAGCGGGATGGGGTTTCTGTGTGTCCGGTGCCCGGATCGTCGGCATGATCGCGATCGACGATCCGGAGGTTCTGCGCGAGGTCGGCGTGGCGCTGGACCGCTACGAGCGTGCGTTGATGGCGAACGACCTGGTCGAGCTCGACGCGCTGTTCTGGACCGCGCCGCAGACGAGGCGCTTCGGCGCCACCGAGAACCTGTACGGGTTCGAGGCGATCGCCGCCTTCCGGCGTGCGCGTCCGAACGGTGCGCCGCAGCGCGTGGTGTTGAGACGCGCGATCACGGCGTTCGGGCGCGACGTGGCGTCGGCGGATCTCGAGTTCCAGCCGGTCGGCAGCGCCCGGATCGGCCGGCAGACGCAATGCTGGGTGCGGACCGACGCGGGGTGGCGGATCGCTTCGGCGCATGTGTCGTTGATGGTGTAGACGGCGTGTTGGGAACGGCAAGAAGAGGTCTTCTTTTTCTGAAGAAAAAGAAGCAAAAAGACTCTATCCGTTTGATTATCGAGCCGTCGCGAGAGCGCCGTTCAACATTCAGAAGTTCTTTGGCTCTTTCTTCCAAGAAAGAACATCACCTTTCTTCATACGTTACGTTGCTGGCTTCTTCACCAGTTGCATCGGCGTGATCCCGGTCGGGATGATCGGGAACTCCATTCTCGTTCCCGGCGGTGCGGCCTCGAACTGGCGTGCGCGGGTGACGAAATCGGTGCGCGCCTGTTCCAGCACGTGCCATTCGCGCGGGATCGCCAGAAACACGATCGGCAGCAGGCAGAGAACAGCCAGCGCGCGCAGCAGGCGTGAGCGATCGGCCAGCAGGGAGACGAGCGCGGCCATCCACAGCATCACAGGAAAAGCGAAATAGCGGTTGCCCATCGGCGCATGGGTCATGATCTCCCAGCGCGGCCGGTCCAGCGAGACCTGCGGCGAAACCAGGCTGGCTGCGAGCATCAGCAGGATGAACGCGGCCGCCTGACGCAGTGCGACAGGGCCGCGGCGCAGCGCGAGGGCGGTGACGATCGCGGCGCCGAGCGTGAGTGAGACGGGCAGAATGTTGTTCTGCCAGATCGGCAGGACCTGCAGTGGCCCGGCCCGACGCCAGCCGATCTCTGCGGCCAGCACCACCTGCGTCGCCAGCACCTGCGCCAGCATGCGCGGACCTGCGCCGAGCGGGGCGTGCGACCGCGTGTCCTGGAGGGCGCCGAGCATCACCGCGATCTGGATCACCCCGCACAGCGCCGGCAGGACGAAGCGCATACGCGCCGCCGGGGACGGTTCCTGACGCCAGCGCCATGCGGCCACCGGCAGCAGCATGAGGGCGAAGGGACCGCTGAGGCCGGACAGG
Organism: Lichenicola sp. GTC18331; assembly: GCF_055386855.1. Classification (NCBI taxonomy): domain Bacteria; kingdom Pseudomonadati; phylum Pseudomonadota; class Alphaproteobacteria; order Acetobacterales; family Acetobacteraceae; genus Lichenicola; species Lichenicola sp. GTC18331. The sequence continues at coordinate 3,589,848 of NZ_AP045015.1, forward strand.
ATCAGCACGACGGCATCGAACGCCCAGCCGACGGCGGAACGCGGCGGATGGCCGACCACGATCAGCAGGGCGAGAAGCGCCAGCAGCCATTGCGTGTTGGTGAGGTTGAGGAACAGCTCCATCGCGTTCGGCGTGAGCAGATAGAGCAGGGCCAGCACCACGCGCGGCAGCATGCGCGGCAGGAAGGCGGACACGCGGTCGCTGAGCAGGAAAAGGGCCGGAAGGAGTTGCACGACGAAGGCGACCGCGGCGAACGCGGTCGGGATCAGGTGCAGCGGGAGAGGCTGGCAGAGCAGAGCGACGATGCGCTGGAAGCTGTCGAGATAGCCGCCGGCCGGGATCAGAAGCGCGTGCCAGCCCTGGTTGTAGGCATCGGGATAGAACGACCAGCCCTCGTCGCCCCAGAGTTCGGCATGCAGCAGAGCATCGGGCTGGCGGGAAAAGAGCAGAACTGCGAACACGATGACGGCTGCGCACCAGGCGAGGGGGCGCAGCCGCGTTCCGGTGCCGATCGCCGTGTTCATGGTCATTCCCGTGCCGTGCCTGTGCGGCGGCTATGCGTCGGTGCGGCGATCCGCGTCAACGGCCAGAAGAAGGGCGGCGGCGATCCCGGGCAGGAGCGCGAAAGCGGGGAGTCGGCCGGTGAAGGGAAGGGCGGCGCACCAGATGATCGCGGCGAGACCCCAGCTTGCGCGGCGTTCCGGTGCTGTCAGGAGCGGCAGAAGGCCGAGCAGGCAGGGGAGCATGCGGAGTCCGGCGGCGAGGGCGATGGCGGCCGGATCGAGCGAAAGGCTGCGGTAAGGCGGCAGGGCGTTGCCTGCGGGCAGGAAGGAGCCGAGCCAGCGGAGGATGCTGCCGAGCATGATGAGGAGGCCGCGCGCCGTGCTGTCGAACAGGATCATGAGCAGGGCGAGCAGGAGCGGCAGCATGAGGATGGAAAGGGCGCAAAGGCCGGAAAGGAAGGCGATCGCACGGAGGGAAAGGCGGGCGAGGGGATGGAGGCGGATCACGGCGGGGAGTGTGCGGGAATGGTGCGGGTGGTCAAACCGTGTGGGCCGGTCCGGCGTGCCGATGCTGGTTTTCGGCCGGGGCGTGATCGCTCGGGACGGTAGAGCACTCCCTTGGTAAGGGAGAGGTCCGACCAACGGTTTACAAAACCGCTGCACGACCGGCGGCACTCTGTTCGGGACACAGGGGCCAAAGGTTCGAATCTGCCTAACCGCCGTGAGAGGGCGTTGTCCTGCGCGGAAGGAGATCGCGGTAGAGCATCGCCCTCACACGGCGGGGTCTCAGGCAAAGCTGACGATCATGAAGTGTGCCCAGGGGATTAGGATTCCCCTGCTCTGCAGAGACGAGCTGAAGCCCGGAGTGGGCGATAGGGCAGGATTTTGGAGGTCCGGGCCGGAATTGAACCGGCATTCGCGGATTTGCAGTCCGCTGCATCACCACTCTGCCACCGGACCGGAGGGTTGCGGCAAGGCGTATGGCCCGCCCCGGTGGATTGGTCAAGCGCAGGACGGCGACGGCGAAGCGTGGCGGCCACGCTTTCCTCGCCGGGAGCGGAAACCTATAAGGGTGGAACGTCCGTTCGCCCTCGCGCGTCCGGCCCCCTTTCGCGTTTGGAGCACCCCCGCGTGAGTCATTCCGCCGCTTTCGATCCGGCCGCGCAGGCCCGGACCGGGTCCGTTCCGGACTGGTCGATCGCCCGCTTGCAGATGGTGGATACCCAGATCCGGCCGGTGCAGGTGTCCGATCCGCGCATCCTGGAAGCGATGCGCTGGATTCCGCGCGAGCGATTCGTGACCGCCGACCGTGTGGCAGTGGCCTACATGGATCAGAACGTGCCGCTTCTGGCCGGGCGGGTGCTGTCCGAACCGCGCGTGATCGCGCGCCTGATCCAGGCCCTGGCGCCGCGGCGCGGCGAGCGTGCGCTGGTGGTGGGGGCTGGCACCGGCTACGCTGCCTGTCTGCTGCACACGCTGAATTGCGACGTGGTGGCTTTGGAAGAGAACCGAATTTTGGCGGCGCAGGCGCGCTCGTTGCTGGCGGAGCTGGCTCCGGGCGTGCGTGTGCATGAGGGTGCGCTGTCGGCCGGCGTGCCGGAAGCGGCGCCGTTCGACTTCATTCTGATCGATGGCGGGGTGACGGAAATCCCGGCGGCGTATGGTTCGCAGCTGGCTGAGACTGGTCGCGTGGGCGGCGTTCTCCACCGTCCCGGCGGGGTTCCGACCGCGTTCCTGGCGGAAAAGCAGCCTTCCGGCCTGCGTCCGCGTGTCCAGTTCGATTGCGCGACACCGTTGCTTCCAGAACTCGCTCCGGAGCCCGCGTTCCGGTTCTGAACCGCTCGGACTAGAAGCCTCGCCGGGTTTCGTGGCAGGAAGAAGGGATGCGGACGGTTTCGTCCGATGCCGGACTTGTGACGGAGACTTTGCGCGATGACCATCAGCCGAGGTGTGGGCGTTGGTTTGCTTGCCCTGCTGTACAGCTCCACGGCGCTGGCGCAGAAATATGATGGCAGCGGACCGCCGACCTATGTTCCGCACACGCTGCAGGAAGCGCTGGCGCACGCCTATCTGACCAACCCGACCTTGCAGGCCGAGCGTGCGGCCCTGCGCGCGGTGGACGAGAACGTGCCGACGGCTTTGGCGGGCTGGCATCCGCAGATCAGCGTGAGCCAATCCGGGACGCTGGAAGGCGGCTCGAGCAGCTTCGGCGTAGCCACCAGCCAGAGGTTCCACAATCTGGTCGGCTACAACACGCAGATCACCGGCACCGAGTACCTCTATCAGGGCGGTAAGACCACCGGACAGACGCATCAGGCGGTGAACCGGGTGATGGCGGAACGTGCCAACCTGATCTCCACCGAGCAGCAGGTCTTCGCCAACGTCGTCCAGGCCTATGTGGGCGTGATCGAGGACCAGCAGCTTCTGCAACTGCAGGTGAACAACGAGAAGGTGCTGGAGGAGCAGCTCCGCGCCACCAACGACCGGTTCCGCGTCGGCGAGATCACCCGGACCGACGTGGCACAGGCCGAAGCCGCGCTGGCGAGCGCCCGGGCGGCGCGCCAGCAGGCCGAGGGCACGCTGCAGACCGCGCAGGCGACCTACACCCAGCAGGTCGGCATCGCGCCGGCACCGAATCTGATCCCGCCGCAGCCGCTGCATCTTCCGGTGAGCGATCAGGATCACGCGGTATCGCTGGCCGTTGCCAATAACCCGAACGTCATTAACGCCCTGTTCACCGAATCCAGCGATAAGGATGCGGTGGATGTCGCGATGTCGTCCTTGATGCCGAAGCTGGCGCTCCAGGGCCAATACCTGAAGAGCAGCAACCAGAGCTTCCGGGACCAGCAGAGCACGATTCGGGAAGGGTTGGTGACGTTGCAGATTCCGATCTACCAGGGTGGTGCGGAATATGCGGCGGTTCGTCAGGCCAAGCAGACCGCCCAGCAGGCGCGCCGTCTGGTGGACGTGCAGCGTCGCAGCGCCGCCCAGCTCGCGATCTCCAACTGGCAGAACCTCGTCGCCTATCAGGCATCGATCGACAGCAACCGCACCGCGATCCAGTCCAACATCGTAGCGTTGGACGGCGTCGAGCGTCAGGCGATCGTCGGCACCAGCACCACGCTGGAAGTGCTGCAGCAGCAGCAGACCCTGCTGTCGTCACAGGTCGCGTTGGTGCAGAGCCTCAGCAATCTGGTGTTGAGCTCCTATGGCGTCGCCGCCGCGATCGGCCGTCTCACGGCACGCGATCTGGCGCTGAGCGTGCCGCTCTACGACGAGAAGGCCTACTACAACGCGGTCAAGGATCGCCTGTGGGGGTTGAACGACTACGCCGTTTCCCAGCCAGGCCGCTGAACAATGCCCGACGCGTCTCGCCAGCCACCGCATGACGAGCAGGACGCGTCGATGGACACGATCCTGGCATCGATCCGTCGGATCATCATGGAAGACGAGGCCGGTGCGCAGGGCGGCGACGGAAAGGATGTCGAGGACGAGCTGCTGGTGCTGCAGCCGTCCATGATCGTCGAGGCGAAGGCTGAGGGTGGCGCCAAGGCGGCGCCCGCGTTCGACGACACTGCCAAGCAGAGCGCGACCGATCTGGCTGCAGCCCTGTTCGACGATCCTCCGCCGGCTGCGAAGCCGGTCTCCGAGCCGGCGGCGGTTGCGCCGGCGCCGGAACCTCCTCCCGTCTCGATTCCGGTTCCGGTGGTCGTCGCCCCGCCTCCGCCCACGTTCGCGCCGGTCGAGCCGAGTGTCGTGGATACGCCGCCAGCGGACGCCGCCGTGGCGGAACCGCTTCTGGCGCCTTCGGCCAGCATGGCGGCGGCGCAGGCTTTGGCCAGTTTGGAGGAAGCGATGCGTCCCGAGTCGCCCTCGTCCGACAATCCCCGCCTGCTCCGTACGGGCGGCCCTACCCTGGAAGACATGGTGCGCGACGAGCTGCGCATCCAACTGAAGGATTGGCTGGACGCCAATCTGCCGGCCTTGGTGGAACGTCTCGTCGCGCAGGAGATCGGCCGGCTGGTCAAGCGCGGCTGAACACGACGCGGAACGGTCACGCCGCGGGGCGAACGCCCATGCGCGCGTGCGGCTTCCGGCGGATGCGCTGAACCCGTATTCTTCGTCCCATGCTGGACAAAAGTTTCTCTCCCGACACGACCGAATCGCGCCTCTACGAGCTGTGGGAGCGTTCCGGCGCGTTCGCCGCCCGGCCGGACAGCAATTCCGAGCCGTTCGCGATCATGATCCCGCCGCCCAACGTCACCGGCACGCTGCATGCAGGTCATGCGTTGACCATGACGTTGCAGGACATTCTCGTGCGCTGGCGCCGGATGCAGGGCCGTGACGCCTTGTGGCAGCCCGGGACCGACCATGCCGGCATCGCCACGCAGATGGTGGTGGAGCGCCAGCTCGACAGCGAGGGTGTGCGTCGCGAGGCGCTCGGGCGGGACGGGTTCATCGAGCGCGTCTGGGACTGGAAGAAACAGTCCGGCGGGGTGATCACCCAGCAGCTTCGGCGACTCGGCGCGTCGCTCGATTGGCCGCGCGAACGCTTCACCATGGATGAGGGCCTGTCGGAAGCGGTGCGCGAGGTGTTCGTGCGTCTGTATCGCGAGGGGCTGATCGTCCGTGCGAAGCGTCTGGTGAACTGGGACCCGACTTTCCGCTCGGCCATTTCCGATCTCGAGGTCGAGAGCCGCGAAGTGCGCGGGCATCTCTGGCATATCCGCTATCCGGTCGAGGGTGAGGACGGGCTCAGCGTCGTTGTCGCCACCACACGTCCGGAAACCATGCTGGGCGACACCGCCGTCGCGGTGAATCCGGAGGATGAGCGCTATACCGCCCTGGTGGGCCGCTTCGTGGTGCTCCCGCTGACCGGGCGGCGCATTCCGATCGTCGCCGACGGCTACTCCGATCCCGAAAAGGGCACGGGTGCGGTGAAGATCACGCCGGCGCATGACTTCAACGATTTCGGCGTCGGCGAACGACACAAGCTGGCGATGCCGTCGATCCTCGACGCCGATGCGAAGATCGTTCTGGACGAGATCGAGGCCGAACTCTGCGCGGTTCCGGGTCTGGCCGATCCGGCGTTCGTGCGCGGTCTGGCCGGACAGTCGCGCGAAGCGGCCCGCAAGAGCATCGTCGCCGAGCTGGAGCGGCTCGAGCTGCTGGTGGCCGTGGAGGCGCACACGCATCAGGTGCCGCATGCCGAGCGCGGCGGCGCCGTGATCGAGCCGCGCCTGACCGTGCAATGGTATTGCGACGCGGCCAAGCTGGCCGGTCCGGCGATCGAGGCGGTGGAAAGCGGCCGGGTCCAGTTCGTGCCGAAGCAGTGGGAGAATACCTTCTTCGCCTGGATGCGCGACATCCAGCCCTGGTGCATCAGCCGCCAGCTCTGGTGGGGGCACCGCATCCCGGCCTGGTACGGCCCGGACGGGCAGGTGTTCGTGGCGCATGACGAGGCCGGCGCGCTGGAGCAGGCGCGCGCGCATTACGGCACCGAGACCGCGCTCTCGCGCGACGAGGACGTGCTCGACACCTGGTTCTCGTCCGGTCTGTGGCCGTTCTCGACCCTGGGCTGGCCGAACCGGACCGCCGATCTGGCGCGCTACTACCCCGGCGACGTGCTGGTGACCGGCTTCGACATCATCTTCTTCTGGGTGGCCCGGATGATGATGATGGGGCTGCATTTCATGGGCGACGTGCCGTTCCGGCAGGTGTTCATCCACGGCCTCGTGCGCGACGAGCGCGGCCAGAAGATGAGCAAGAGCAAGGGCAACGGGCTCGACCCGCTGGAGCTGATCGACAGCTACGGTGCCGATGCGTTGCGCTTCACCGTCTGCGCGCTGACCGGTCTCGGTCGCGACGTGAAGCTCGGCGCCAAGCGGGTCGAGGAATATCGGTCCTTCGTCACCAAGCTCTGGAACGCCGCGCGTTTCCTGGAGATGAACGGCGTTCGTCCGGTGGAGGGGTTCGACCCCGCGGCGGCGCGCGGGCAGCTCGCGCGCTGGATCATCGACGAGGCCGGGATCGCCGTGGCGGACGCGACGGCGGCTCTGGAGGCGTATCGTTTCGACGAATACGCGGCTGCGACCTACCGCTTCACCTGGAACCGCTTCTGCGACTGGTTCCTGGAATTCGCCAAGCCGGTGTTCCTGGCCGGCGATACGCCGGAGGCGAACGAGTTGCGCGCCGCAGCCGCGCATGTGCTCGGCGTGATCCTGCGTCTGTTGAATCCGGTGATGCCGTTCGTGACGGAAACGATCTGGGCCGAGTTCGGCTTCGGTGCCGAGGGCAGCCTGATCCGCGCGCCCTGGCCGGAACCGACGCGTTTGGCCGAAGCCGATGCGATCGGCGCCGAACTGGACTGGGTGATCCGCTTCATCGGCGAGATCCGCGCCGTGCGGGCGGAGGTGAACGTGCCGCCGTCGCGCGTGACGCCTGTGCTGCTGCGCGACGCGTCCGAAGCGACCGTGACGCGGGCGCGGAACTGGTCGGAAGCGATCGGCCGCATGGCCCGCGTGTCCGAGGTGTCGGTCCTGGCGGGTGAGATGCCGCAGGGCGCCGCCCAGGCCGTGGTGGACGAAGCGACGTTGATCCTGCCTCTCGCCGGGATCATTGACCTCGATGTGGAGCGGGCGCGTCTGCGCAAGGAGCATGTCCGCGCACTGGACGAGGCGGCCAAGGTCGAGCGCAAGCTGGGCAACGCCGATTTCGTGGCGCGGGCCAAGCCGGAGGTGGTGGAGGAGAACCGCGAGCGTCTGCGTGCCTTCGGCGAGGAAGCAGCGCGCTTGCAGGCGGCGTTGCAGCGTTTGGGGTAAGCACCGACGCGCCCGGACGTTTCGCGACGTTCGGGCGCAGCTCCGGTAAACGTTGCTCCTGGCGTCGCGCACCCCATCTGGAGGGTTCGCAACAGGAGAACCGGTCGATGAGCGATCCGAAGCCGTACGAACCGCCGCGCGTCTGGGCTTGGAACAAGAGCAATGGCGGCGCCTTCGCCTCCACCAACCGGCCCATTGCCGGCGCGACGCACGAGAAGGCGTTGCCGGTGGGACGGCATCCGTTCCAGCTTTATTCGCTGGCGACGCCGAACGGACAAAAGGCCAGCATCATGCTGGAAGAATTGCTGGAGGCGGGACACGCAGGCGCGGAATACGATGCGTGGCTGATCCGCATCGGCGATGGCGATCAGTTCGGCAGCGGGTTCACCGCGCTCAATCCGAACTCGAAGATCCCGGCGCTGGAAGACAGGAGTGGCGAAACGCCGATCCGGGTGTTCGAGTCCGGTGCGATCCTGCTGCATCTGGCGGAGAAATTCGGCGCGTTCCTGCCGAAGGATGCGGCCGGACGCGCGGAAACGTTGTCCTGGCTGTTCTGGCAGATGGGCAGCGCGCCGTTCGTCGGCGGCGGGTTCGGACATTTCTTCGCGTATGCACCGGAGAAGATCGAATACGCCATCGACCGCTACACGATGGAAACGAAGCGTCTGCTCGACGTGCTGGATCGGCGTCTCGGCGAAACACGTTTCCTGGCCGGCGACGATTACACCATTGCCGATATCGCCTCGTTTCCCTGGTTCGGCAGTCTGGTGAAAGGCTGGGCCTACAACGCCGCCGAATTCCTCCAGGCGTCGGAGTATCGCAATGTCGTCCGCTGGGCGGATGAGATCGCGGCGCGCCCTGCCGTGAAGCGTGGCCGTATGGTGAACCGGGTCAGCGGCGACCCGTCCGAGCAGTTGCACGAGCGGCATGATGCCAGCGATTTCGAGACGAAAACGCAGGACAAGATCGGCTGAATCCTGTCAGCCGCGCTCGCGCCGTCAGGTCGGAGCGAGCGCGGGTTCGGTTTTCCGCAGTGTCAGACAGACGATGAACAGAAGGGCGATCGCGGCACTGCTGCCATCCAGCCCTAATCCGCTGCGGTCGGCCAGGCAGTCGGCAATGCTGGTGCCGGCCGTGCGCACCAGCAGCACCAGAGGCCAGTAGAGTGCAGCCGAGGTCCGGTTCGTCCCGACGGTTCCTGCAAAACCGATTGCGGTCGCGATCGCCAACATGCCTGATCCCAACGGCAATCCTGCCCAACCGGACGCGTCGTCGCCCAGAACCGTGCCGAGCGTGCCGGCCAGGAACAGGGCGAGCCAGAACCGTGCATCCGTTCGCAGCGGCGTCGCGCGCCAGCCGGCTGCGAGCAGCCCGGCCGCGAGTAGCGCGATCAGCGGCGCCTGCGAGAGGTGCAGATCATGCGTGAGCAGGTCTGCGATGTTGGTGGCCACTGTGCGCAGCAGCACCACGGACATCCAGAAGAACGCACCCGTGGCGACCGCGCTGCGACGATGCAGTGCGATCGTCGCCGCCAGCACCATCGCCAGCGGTCCGACCCCGAGCCAATGGCCCATATGCAGATCATGGGCGACCTGATCGCCGAGATCGGCGCCGAGCAGGCTGGCGAGGCAGAGCGCGATCCAGTAGCGCGTGCCGGCCACCTGCATGGGCGCGAACGGCCTCACGCTTTCTGGCCGATCCTGGGATCGGTCACGCTGTCGCAGCCTGTTTCGACATGGCCGGCGACCTGGACCTTGAAGGTCGGGTCGGCGGGGATTGTCAGCGTGACGTCGTACCAGCCGAACGTATCCGCGGCTGGTACGGGAACGCGGATCGCGTGGTCGGGCGCCACCACGACCGGCACGGTCAGCCCGGTATAGGCGTCGTGTAGATGCACGATCGCACCGCGGCCGCCGTGATCGGCGAGTTCGAGCGACACCGACCGTGTTTCGGCATGTTCGGTGGCGCGGACGGAGAGCGGGTTGCCGCCGGCGATGCCGGCGAAGGCACGAAGGAACCCGTTGGGACCGTAGACGGAGAATTCGAACGGGCTCTGATGGATGGTCCAGCGATCCGACAACTCGCGTCCCGGCGACACGGTGAAGAAGCGCGGGCCTTGCGTCGGATCGGCGGAGCGAACCTGAAACACGGCGGTCTGATCGCCGTGATTGGCGAAACGCAGGGTCACGTCGCCTGCACCGATCCGGGCCTCGGCGTCCAGCCGGTAGGGCAGGGCACGGGCGCGTCGCAGGCCGTGTTCCTGCTTCGGCATCGTGCCCGAAACCGGCGGAACCGGCTTGTAGTCGGGGTGACGCGTGGCGGTCGGCGGCTTGTAGCCGGCCGTGCTCGGCAGCTTGCCGATATGCGCGTTCGGATTGCGGAAATCGAACGCCGAGGTGAGGTCGCCGCAGACCGCACGACGCCAGGGGGTGATGTTCGGCTCGCTCAGGCCGGGATGGGTGTCGGCGAAACGCTGCTCGATGAAACGGATGATGGAGGTGTGGTCGAAGACCTGGCTGTTCACCCAGCCGCCGCGGCTCCAGGGCGAGACCACCAGCATCGGAACGCGCACGCCGAGCCCGTACGGTCCGGCAACGCTCTTGCCGGCGCCTGCGAAGATCTCGTTCTCCGTGCTGACGGTGGAAGCGCCCGTATCCGGGCCGTGCGGCACGGTGGGCGACACGACATGGTCGAAGAAACCGTCATTCTCGTCGTAGGTGATGAAGAGCGCCGTCTTGCTCCACACCTCCGGCCTGGCGGTGAGGATGTCGAGCACCTGGGCGATGAACCATGCGCCGTAATTGGCGGGCCAATTGGGGTGTTCCGTGTAGGCCTCCGGCGCCACGATCCAGCTCACGGCTGGCAGAGTGCCGTTGTCCACATCGGCTTGCAGCAGGGCGAAAGGCGACTGGCCCTCGGAAATCTTCGTGCCGGTGCGGGCCCTTTCGGCCAGAGGCGAATTGTCCGGTGCGTTCTGGTATTGGGTGAAATAGAGCAGCGAGTTGTCGCCGTAATTGCCGATATAGGCGTCCTGGGTCCAGCCCCACGAGCCGGCCTTGGTCAGGCCCGTGCCTGTGTCCTGATAGAGTTTCCAGTCGATGCCCTGCTGCTGCAGACGCTCCGGGAAGGTCGTCCAGCTATAGCCCGCCTCAGCATTGTCGATGACGGGACCGCCACCTTTGCCATCGTTCCCCACCCAGCCGGTCCACATGTAGTAGCGGTTCGGGTCGGTCGGGCCGAGCAGAGAGCAGTGATAGGCGTCGCAGATGGTGAAGGCGTCGGCCAGCGCATAATGAAACGGGATATCCGAGCGCTGGAGATGGGCCATGGTGGTGGTGCCTTTGGCGGCCACCCATCCGTCCCAGCGTCCGCCATCGGCGGCCGCGTGGGTGGTGTCCCAGTCATGCGGCAGATCTTCGATGAATTGCAGGCCGAGATCCGGCACCTCGGGATGGAACGGCAGCAGCGTGCCGGTGCCGTGCGGCTGCTGCCAGACCGGCGCGCCATTCGGCAGACGCACCGCGCGCGGGTCGTCGAAGCCGCGGACGCCGGACAGCGTACCGTAATAGTGATCGAAGGAACGGTTTTCCTGCATCAGCACGACGATGTGCTCGATGTCGCGGATGGTGCCGGTGCGGTGATGCGCCGGTATCGCCAGGGCGCGTTCGATGCTGCCTTGCAGGGCGGTGGCCGCCGTGCCTGCACCCAACATCGCCAGGAATGATCTGCGATTCGTCGTGCTCACCGTTTCAGCCGCTTTCCTTCCGCGCGGCCGTTGTGGCCGCGCGGTCTTCCTAGACGCTTCCGTCGCCCGCTTCGGTTAAAGCTTGACGACGTTTCGCATCTACAACGAATCTCAGGGCTTCGGCGCGATGATCTTCTCGAGCGAAGCGTCCTTGCCCGCGTTGCGCACCAGATGCGGGTAGCGCAACCCCTGATGGTAATCGAGGCGCACGGTGCGGTAGCGATTGCTTGCCAGCACCAGCAATTCGATCGGCGCTTTGTCGGTCTTCGCCGCGGTGATCGCCTGATTCAGCAACTCCGCGTCGTATTTCAGCCCGTTCACCGCGACGATCTGCGCGCCGACGACGATTCCGGCACCGAAGGCCGGGCTGTTCCAGATGCAGTTCCGCACCGCGCCCGTCTTGGTCAAAGCGAGGCCGAGCGAATAGTTGAAATCGTCGACGCTCCTGATCGCGTCTTCGCTCTTGACGAAGCTGTTGGGCTTGTCGGTGTAGACCAGCTTGTAGCCGCCTCGCTCCAGACCGTCCAACGGCGCATCCGGCCCGGTGGCGTAGAGCTTCTTCTTCAGGAACGATGCCCAGTCGAACGGCGCGACGCCGTTCAGCGCCTGCACGATATCGTCGAACGTATAGGTCTTGGTGATGGCGCTGCCGTTGTCCATGCTGAAGAAGGCGCGCGCGAAATCGTCGAGCGACTTCGTTCCGTGCGTCATCTCGCGCAATCTGGTGTCGATGTCGAGCCAGACCAGAGCGCCTTCTTCGTAGTAATCCTCCGAGCGCAGCCAGGAACGCCAGGGGATCGGACGACGCGTGGCGCTGATCGGATCGTTGGTGGTGTCTTCCAGGTTGCGCCAGGACCGGCCGACGCCGTTGCTGTAGGCCGCAGCCGTCATCGCCAGGCTTTCCAGCGCGTCCTGCTTCGACCACAGCCCGGAGCGTGCGGCGAGAATCTTGCCCCAGTACTGGGTCTGGCCTTCATAGACCCAGAGCAGCGAGTCACGCTCTGGAACGTTGAAGTTGGGCTGCCACAGATCGGCCGGGCGGCGGAACTTTCCGTTCCAGCTATGGGTGTATTCATGCGGGAGCAGATCGCGATCGGCCTGATCGTCGCTCCAACCGGTGAAATAGTTTCGGCCGACACCGTTCTCGGACGAGGAATGATGCTCGAGGCCGATGCCACCCAACTCGTCCGACAACGACAAGAGGAAATCGTAGTGCGGGTAGTGGTGCGACGCGAACAGCTTGTTCGCCTGCACCACAAGACGGCGATGCGCGGCGAGCTGGTCCGGGGTGATGGCGAGATCGGCCGGCGTATCGCCGACGATGTCGAGATGCACCGGCACCGGACCGCCTGGCGACAGATCCTCCTGGCGCGTGTAGCGCCCGGCCAGGACCGGGTCGTCGACCAGCGTGTTCAGTGGGGTGGTCTTGTAATGGATCGTGCTGCCGTCCTGGCTCGCCACATCCATCGCAGAGAAAGCGCGCCAGCCATCGGGATAGCGGACGGTGGTGTCGAACGGGATGTCGCGCGAGAAATACCCTGCCGGATACAGCAGGATGTTGTTCCATTGCAGGCTGAGCATGGACGGCGTCATCACCACCCGGCCCTGTTTCGGCTCCGTGGGCGAGAGATACTGGAAGTCGAGCTGGATCTCCCTGGCGCCGTCCGGCACGGGAACGTGGAACGCATAGACGTCCACGGGATCGCGCGTCCAGTTCAGCACCGTGTCGCCGGAGCGGATCACGAGGCTGCCCAGCTTGTCGAGATCGCCTGTGGGCGAATGGTCGCCTGGCAGCCATTTCGGGAATAGCAGCACGTGGTCGCCGGCTCCGCTGACCGGGATCGTCTCGTGCGCGGTGAAGATGTGCCGGTCGAGATCGGTGGCGTCGATATGCAGCGTGATGGTGCCCGGATAGGGCTGGTCGCGCGGTGGTGCGATCGGGGGCACCTCGGGGGCCGGCATTGGTTGCGGCTGCGTGTCCGCATGCGCGGCCAACGGCGCGAAGGCGGTGGCCAGGGCCAGGACCGAACAGCGCGACAGAACCGAAAGGCGTCGCCGTGATGGGGCAGGGGAGGAAGACAAGAGGCGGACGCTCCGGGAGATTGCTGCAACAAAAAGCCATTGCCGGCGGCCGGGTGCAACCGCCGTTTTGGCGATGATCGTGCCGGCGGCCTGGACGGTCGAGCGGCGAGCGACATTACGCAGACCGGTTCCAGCCCGACACCGCTGTTACGAAACATGGCCAAAAAGACACGCGACGATGGTTGCGGCGCGGCGCCAGCTCGGCTCTGCTGCATTGCAATGGAAAGGCTGAGCCCCGTCCCCGATACCGAACCGGTTCCTGCGGGCTCCGCTGGCGGCAGCAGGCTGCGTGGTTCGTTGTACACGGTGCTCGCGGTCGCTCTGGTCGCGGGTGCGGTGGTCCGGTTCAACGGGCCGATCGCCTCCGTGGTGCCGTTCGTGGCGCCGCTGGCCGCATCTTCTGCGAATGCCTCGACGGACAAGCCGGCCGGGCTGCTCGATCTGCAGGTCCTGCCGGACTCGGCGGAGCCCGCCGCGGTGGCGGCGATCGGCCTGTCGTCCGGAGAAGCCCAACAATTGCAGGCGGCGCTCAAGGATCGTCGTGTCCGCCTCGCGCAGCTGCCGCTCTTCGACGCAGGCGGCCCGACGGCTCAGGGCGGTGATGCCGGCCGTTCCGTTCTGGTGCGGACGGCCGGATTCTCCCGCGTCGTGAGGCTCGGACGGGAACCGGTCGTGGTGACGCTACCGATCGACCGTGCCGGCAAGATCGAATTTTCCAGTGCCGCCCCCGGACCGGTGCAGATCGGCGCCATCACGGTCCAGGGACCGACCCGCTTGCCGCAGATCGCCGCCGGCGATGTGCTTGATGTGGGGGTTGCCGTCGAATGAAGGGGCTTTTGCCGGCCGCCACGCGGCTGATGCCACTGATGATGCTGGCATTCTTCACGCTGGCGACGGTGCAGATCCTGTCGCAGATGCATGTCTCGCCGAGCCATGCCTTGTTCTGGTGCCTGGGTGTTTTGCAACGTGGCGGCTGGGCGTTCGCCGGGCTCGGCGCCGTTTCCATGGTTCTCTGTTTAGCCGGGCTGGGTTACGAATGGCGTGCCGGCATTGCCGATCGCGCAGCGGCCAAGGCCGGGCGCGGGTTTCGGCTGCGTTCCAGAAAGCGGGGATGGATCATGGATGTTCTGGCCCGGCTGACCAATCGCGCGGCATTGGAAGAGATGCTGGCGCATCAGGACAAGGCGGTGGTGATCGATGCCGTCGCGCTGTCCGCGCAGCTTCGCGCCCAGGTGATCGGCCAGGATCAGGTCTGTGAGGACATGGCGCAGCAGCTCCGGCGACGGCTGGCGCTGCACGTGCGCGGCAAGCCGGTCGGCATCTTTCTGCTGGCGGGACCGCCAGGGACGGGAAAGACCTATCTCGCCAAATGTCTGGCGACGGCGCTCGGGCGCAAGCTGTTGCATTTCGATATGACGCAGATGAGTTCGCCGCATGCGGCGACGCAGTTGTTCGGCTCGCCGAAAGGCTATGTCGGCTCCGACAGCTACGGCAAGCTCACGGGCGGTTTGAAGGAAACGCCGGATGCCGTGGTGCTGCTGGACGAGATCGAGAAGGCGCATCCGGACGTCTTCAAGAAGTTCCTGAGCGCCTGGAACGACGGTCACGTCACCGAGGCGTCGGTCGGTGCGCAGATCGGCACGACGCGGGCGATCTTCGTGCTGACCTCCAATATCGCCACGGAGGCGCTGAGCGAGATCGCCGCGCGTCACGCCGACGATCCCGACACCATGCGTCAGCAGTCGGTCGAAGCGTTGCGCATGGCCGGGTTCGCCCCTGAGGTTCTGAACCGTCTCGACCGCATCTTCGTGTTCCGCCCACTGGCCGGGCTGGACGTGGCGCGTGTCGCGGCGCTCGAGATCGAGGCGATGATCGCGTCCTACGGTCTCGACATCGCCGCTGGCGGGATCGATCCGGCCTTGCTGTTCGACGTGATGCAGAAGCAGGACAGGCTCGGGCAAGGTGCCAGTGCGCGCGATCTGGTGCGGTCGATCGAGGAGATGGTCAGCGACGGCCTGATCGAGGCGCGGCAGCAGGGTGCGCATCGCGTCGCGCTGGAGAAGAGCGAGACCGGGATCCGCACGCGTGCGGTGGATCTGTCGGCGGATGGCCGCGAGGCATTACGGCCGTGAGTGCGGCCGGGCGTCTTTGGCGCCGCGCACCGGCCTGGCGTTTTTGTTTGATCTCGTCGCTGGGTTTGTTCGCGCTTGCCGCCATGTTTCCGCCGGAGCTGCCGCATTGGCGGGCTGTCACGCGGGACGGAGACGCTGCGCCGCATTTCCAATCCGAAACGACCGAGAAGGCGGCCAAGGGCATCGTTTCGATGCCGCCTCTGGGAGAAATCCGAACCGGGTCGATCCCGTTTGCCGGGCACAGCTTGCCGCTGCCGCAGGGCAACTGGCTGCAGGTTGCCTATGCCACGCTGCCGAACGGGTTGCAGCAGCAGATCCTGGCGCATGTGACCGAACACCGGCTCGACCAGATGATCCTGGCGACGGCGACGGGCGTGTTCGGCGGTCCTCCCGGTCCGGTCGGGGTGCCTCCGCAATGCGCCGATCCGAACCGGATCGACGGAGCGATCGTGCCGGAACTACCCGATCAAAGCCCATTGCAGCATGAATGCTGGGCGCTCGTCCCGGCCGACATGCAGAAGCTGGCCGGGCGAGGGAGCGACTCTCCATGGCCACGCGCGCTCGATCGGCTGGGCGATAGCGGGATTTCTATACCCGACAAGATGCTTGCGGCGCAGTTCGTCCGTTCGACTGATCGGGGCTGGCAGATCACGATCGTCCTGCTGCCCACGGCCTCGATGGCAGGTGCTGCGCGAACGGCGTGGGCAACGCGGTACATGGCCGAACTGCACAAGGGCTTCGACGCGCAGCCTCGCTGATGCCACGACGAAGGGCCAACGCTACTCCGCCAACTCCACCACCAGCGGCACGTGATCAGACGGCTGCGGCTTGTCCCGCTCCATCCGGTCCGGCACGGCGCTGACCAGCCGTTCGGCGATGCGGGGCGACAGCATGGCGTGGTCGATGCGCAGACCGCGATCGCGCGGCCAGCAGCCGGCCTGATAATCCCAGAACGTGTAGACGGCGCCATGCGGCGTGAGGGCGCGCACGGCGTCGGTGAGACCCAGCCATTGCAGGGCACGGAAGCGCTCGCGCGTTTCCACCCGCACGAGGGCGTCGTCGGCGGAAAGCGCGCCGGCGGCGAAATCCTCGTCCGTGGGGGCGACGTTGTAGTCGCCGGCCAGAACGAAATCCGTGTCCGAATCCAGCATGTCGCGCGCATGGGCGATCAGTGCGTCCATCCAGCGCAGCTTCGCGGCATAGCCGTCCGCGCCGCCGGAATTGCCGTTGGGGAGGTAGAGATTGCCGAACACGATGCCGCCGGTCTCGATCTCGACATAGCGGGCCTGATGCTCGCCGCCTTCCGGCGCTTCGAGACCGGGAAGGTGGCGGTGACGCACGGCGACGGGCGAGCGCGACAGGATCGCGACGCCGTTATAGCTCTTCTGTCCGACGACGACGCTGTCGTAGCCAGCATCGCGAAACGCGTCGGCGGGGAACTGCGCCGTTTCGCATTTGATTTCCTGCAGCAACAGAAGGTCGGGGCTGTTCCGGGACAGCCAGTCCGTCACGAGGCCCTGGCGCTGCCGGACCGAGTTGACGTTCCAGGTCGCGAACCGCACCTCAGTCGATCGAGAACGAGGTGCCGCAACCGCAGGACGAGGTCGCGTTCGGGTTGCGGACGGTGAAATGCGCGCCCATCAGCGCGTCCGAGAAATGCAGCTCGGCGCCGCCGAGAAGATCGAGGCTGGTTTCGTCCACCACCACGCGGGCGCCGTTGGCGTCGATCACCCGGTCGTCCTCGTTCACCGCGTCGTCGAGCTTGAAGCTGTACTGGAAGCCGCTGCATCCGCCGGCCAGAACCGCGACGCGCAGCATGCGATAGCCGGGTCCGGTGCTGCCGGGCTGGGCGGAAACGATCTCGCCGATCCGCTCCGCCGCCCGGTCCGAGACCGTGAACGGGATGGCGGGCGAGGAGGCCGCCTGGGCGACCGGATCGGCGTGCTGCGTGTCCATGGGCGAAGACATAGCATCTCGTATCCGGACTTGAAGGGTCCGCATCGACGTTTGTACCGCGACCGTCATGTATCTGGAGACAGTTTCATCAAAATGAGACCGCCGAGGATCAGGGCGGCCGCCAGAATCCGTGCCGGGGTCGCGGCCTCGCCGAACACGACGATGCCGACCGCGAACGCGCCCAGGGCGCCAATTCCGGTCCAGGCCGAATAGGCGGTGCCGAGCGGCAGGGTGCGCATGGCCCAGGCCAGAAGAACGATGCTGCCGGCCATCGCGACGACCATCACGACCAGGGCGCGTGGGTCGGCGAAGCCGCGCGCCTGTTTCATCGCGGCCGCCCAGACCACTTCCAGCAGACCGGCGGCGATGATGGCGATCCAGGCCATGGGCAGGCTCCTTTCGAGCGCTGCCGGGCCGTCCCGGTCTTGAAACCCCCCTGCTGTGCGGGGCGCGGGAACGTCGTCGCCGCTCCCCGAAAATGGCCCGGTCGCGCTGCCGGTTCAAGCGCGCCGTCGCCGCGCGGAGCCGGAACGGTTGACGCGGAGGCGGCCGACGCGCTGAAACCCCGGCCTGAGCTCCGGCTCGCACAAGGAACCAGAGGCAGATGGCCGAGAACCTGTTCGCTACCACCCGCAACCATGTCGTCGAAGCGCTGCGGCAGATCGTGCCCGACCTGCCCGATGCCGTGTTGTCGCGAATCGAGGTGACGCCGACCCGCGATCCGAGCCATGGCGACATGGCCACCAACGCCGCCCTGCTGGCCGCCAAGCCGGCGCGCCGCAAGCCGGCCGAGATCGCTGCCGCCCTGTCCGAGGCGTTGGCGGGAGTGGACGGGATCGAGAGCGCCGTGGCGGCCGGGCCGGGCTTCGTGAACATCACCCTGTCCGCCGACTCGCTGCGCGCCGTTCTGCCGGCGGTTCTTCAGGAAGGCATTGCCTTCGGCGACGGCACGGTGGGCGAGGGCACGCGGATCAACGTGGAATACGTGTCCGCCAACCCGACCGGGCCGATGCATGTGGGGCATTGCCGCGGCGCCGTGGTGGGCGATGCGCTCGCCAACCTGCTGACCAAGGCCGGCTTCGCGGTCACCAAGGAATACTACGTCAACGATGCCGGCGCGCAGGTGCTGGCTTTGGCCTGGGTGGTCTATTGGCGCTACCTCGAGGCGCTCGGCACGGCCATGCCGGAAGCCGAGTTCGAGACGCTGGTGCCGGGCGGCGCGCTGCAATATCGCGGCGAATACCTGATCCCGGTGGGCGTGGCGCTGGCGGAGCAGCATGGCGGCGCCCTGGCCGATGCCGGGAAGCGCCCGCTGCCGACCGAGCAATGGCTCGACACGGTGCGCGATTTCTCGCTCGACTGGATGCTGCGCGCGATCCGCGAGGATCTTGCCCTGCTCGGGGTCCGGCACGACGTGTTCACCTCCGAGCGCGAGATCCTCCAGCGCGGCGTGGCGGACGAGGCGATCGGCCGTCTGGATGCGGCCGGGCTGCTCTACGAAGGCGTGCTGGAGCCGCCCAAGGGCAAGATGACCGCCGATTGGGAAGCGCGTCCGCAGACCCTGTTCCGCGCCACCCAGTTCGGCGACGACGTGGACCGGCCTTTGCGCAAGGCGGACGGCGCCAACACCTATTTCGCCAACGACATCGGCTATCACGGCGACAAGATCGCCCGTGGCGCCGACGTCCTGGTGGACGTGCTGGGCGCGGACCATGGCGGCTACGTGTCGCGGATGCGCTCGGCCGTGGCGGCGATCGCGCCCTCCTATTCCGACCGACCGGTCGCGTTCGAGGCGGTGATCTGCCAGATCGTGCATGTTCTGAAGGACGGCCAGCCCGTGCGCATGAGCAAGCGCGCCGGCACCTTCGTCACCTTGCGCGATCTTCTGGACGAGGTGGGCCGGGACGCGGTGCGCTTCACCATGCTGACCCGCAAGCCGGACGCGCAGATGGAGTTCGATCTCGATCTGGCGGTGGCGCAGACGCGCGACAACCCGGTGTTCTATGTGCAGTACGCCCATGCCCGCTGCCGCTCGGTTCTGCGCGCGGCGGCCGAGACCGGCGCGTTCGGTTCCGTGGATGCGGCGACGCTGGCCGCCGTGCCGCTTTCCAGCCTGCAGGCGGAGCCGGAGCTGGCGCTGGTGCGTCGCATCGCCAACTGGCCGCGCGTGATCGAGGGCGCGGCGCTGGCGCGCGAGCCGCATCGTGTTGCGTTCTATCTCAACGATCTGGCCGGCGATTTTCATGCGCTCTGGAACCGTGGACGCGATGATGCGACCCTGCGCTTCCTGCAGGATGCCGAGCCGGATGCGACTCGCGCGCGTCTGGCCCTGGTGGAGGCCACCGCCACGGTGATCCGCTCCGGCCTGGCCGTTCTGGGCGTGGAGCCGGTGGAAGAGATGCGCTGAGGCGCGGCCGGATCGTTCCCCGGCGCAAGGAGGCGTGATGAGCCAGGACCGTGATCTGGTGGAAGAGGAGCGTCAGGCCCGCCTGGCCGCGAGCGCCGAGGATCGGCCGCGCCCGTCCGGCGGCGGTCAGCGCGGCATGGATTCCGGCACCAAGAAGCTGGCCATCGTCGCAGGCGGGCTCGGCGGCGTTCTGGTGCTGATGGTCGGCGGCTGGAGCCTGCTCGGCCATCACCAGGGCGGTATCCCGATCCTGGCGCCCCCGTCCGGCCCGGTGCGGGTGAAGCCGCTCGATCCTGGCGGCATGCAGTTGATGGGTCCGCAGGTTTCGACCACGGCCGACAACGGCAAGCAGATCCTGGCGCCCGGACCCGAGGAAGCGGCTCCGCAGGCGCTGCAGGCCGAGGTCGACCGGGCGCGTCAGGCCGACAGCCCGCCGCCTGCGCCGAAGCCTTCCGCAGTAACGCCTCCCGCAGTACCGCCGCCCGCCGTGGCCGCGCCCAGCGTGCCGGCTCCTGCGGCGACCTCGGCGGCGGTTCCGGCACCCGCCCCTGCCGCGCGGGACGACAACGCATCGGCGATGCCTGCGCCGTCCCAGGCGGCGCCTGCCGATCGGAATCCTGCGCCTTCCTCCGACCAGGGCGCGACCGGTGGCCGCTACGCGGTTCAACTGGCGGCGCTGGACAGCGACGCCGCCGCCCGCAGCGAGTGGTCGCGGCTGTCGCGTCGCGCGCCGTCCCTGTTCTCCGGCCACAAGCCGGTGATCGCGACCACCACCCACGACGGCAAGCAGTTCTTCCGTCTGCGCACGGCCGGTTTCGCCAGCATTGCGGAGGCCACCAGCTTTTGTCAGCAGGCCAAGCAGAGCGGGATCGCCTGCACCCTGGCCGATTTCTGATGACGTCCCGGCGCGCCGCCATCGTCGGCCTGTCCGGCCCGGCTTTGCTGCCGGCGGAGCGCGATCTGCTGCGCGAGATGCCGCCGCTCGGCGTGATCCTGTTCAAGCGCAACGTGGAAACGCCGGACCAGCTCGCCGCCCTGATCGCCGCGCTGCGCGAAACGGTGCCGGGGTTGCTCGTTTGCGTGGATCAGGAGGGCGGCCGTGTCGCCCGTCTGCGCCCGCCGCATTGGCAGGCGCATCCGCCCGCCGCCGCCGTCGGCGCGGTCTATGCCTGTGACCCGCAATCCGGTCTGCGCGCCGCCTTCCTGTGCGGCGCGCTGATCGGCCTGCAATGCGCCGGGGCCTGGTTCGATCTGGTCTGCGCCCCGGTGCTCGATCTGCATGTGCCCGGCGCCGATGCGGTGATCGGCGATCGCGCCTTTTCCGCCGATCCCGATTCCGTCGCGGTGCTCGGCGCGGCCTTCGCCGACGGTCTGCTGGCGGCGGGGATCCAGCCGGTCGGCAAGCACGCGCCCGGCCATGGACGCTCGCTGGTGGACAGCCATCTGGCCCTGCCGGAACTGGACGGGCTGGACGAGAACGACCTGCTGCCGTTCCGCGCCAATCGCGACCTGCCCTGGATGATGACCGCGCATATCCGCTACCGCGCGCTCGATCCGAACCAGCCCGCTACCCTGTCGCGCACGGTGATCGAGGGCGTTCTCCGGCGCGAGCTGGGCTTCACCGGGCTGATCGTGTCCGACGATCTGTCCATGCACGCGGTGAGCGGCGAGCCCGGCGCCCTGGCCGCGGCGGCGCTCGCGGCCGGCTGCGACGTGGCGCTGCACTGTTCCGGCGTGCTGGCGGAAACCCGCTCCGTGCTGGCCGCCTCGCCAGCGCCGGACGCAGCCGTGCGCGCGCGTCTCGATGCGGCGTCAACGCTCGCGGCCACGCGCAAACAGTCGCTCGACCGTGATGCGCTCGCCGCCGAACGGGCATCCTTGCTGCCATGGTGACCGCGCCGCCGGCGGAAGGTCCCGCGCCGGTCGTGCCGACGGAGCCGGTCTCGGTGGCGCCGATGCTCCAGCTCGACGGGTTCGAAGGGCCGCTCGATCTGCTGCTCGATCTGGCCCGCTCGCAGAAGGTCGATCTGGCGCGCATCTCCATCCTGACCCTGGTGGAGCAGTATCTCGCGGTGGTGCGAAGCGCACCGGTGGGGCTGGAGCTGGCGGCGGACTGGCTGGTGATGGCGGCCTGGCTCGCCTGGCTGAAATCGCGCCTGCTGCTGCCGGACGATCCCGCCGCGGCGGAGGAAGGCGAGATCGCCGCCGAGGCGTTGCAGGAACGGCTGCTGGAACTGGCCCGGATCGGCGAAGCGGCGCGCTGGCTGGACCGACGCCCGCAACTCGGACGCGACGTGTTCTCGCGCGGGGCCGCCGAACAGCTGCGCGAGATCGACCGCAGCGGCCTGTCTCTCGACATGGGGCAGTTGCTCGCCGCCTACATGGCCGCCTGTCGCCGCACCGCGCGTCGCGGCGTGTACCGTCCGCGTCCGCCCTCGTTCTGGACCGTGCAGGATGCGCTGGAAAGGTTGCGGCAACTCGTGGGCGACGTTGCGGCGGACTGGTGCACCCTGGAGCGGTTCCTGCCGAGCCCGTCCGAGACGCCGGCGAACCCGCATGGCGATCCGAGCTGGCCGCGTCGCGCGGCTTTGGCCGGCACGCTGATCGCCGGGCTGGAAATGGCCAAGAGCGGGGCGATCGAGCTGAAGCAGGAGGAAGCGTTCGGGCCGGTGATGCTGCGCCTGAGCGCGGCCGTGCCGGAGGCGGAAGCGGCATGAGTGACGACGCGGAGAACCGGGTCCGGCTGGTGGAGGCGCTGGTGTTCGCCGCCGCCGAGCCGGTGCGCGAGGCGGCGGTGGCCGATCTGCTCCAGGCCCGGCTGGGCGAGGGGGAGGAGGTCGATGTGCGCGCCGTCCTGCTGGCGGTGCAGGCGCGTTATGCCGGGCGCGGCGTCGAGCTGGTGGAGGTGGGCGGCGGCTGGCAGTTCCGCACCGCGCCCGATCTGGCGCCGGCCCTGACCACGGTGCTGGAACGGCCGCGCCGCCTGCCGCGCGTGGCGATGGAAACGCTGGCGATCGTCGCCTATCACCAGCCCTGCACGCGCACCGAGATCGAGGCGATCCGCGGCGTGTCGCTCGGCCAGCAGACCCTCGACCAGCTCCTGGAAACCGGGCTGATCGTGCCGCGCGGACGCAAGGAAGTGCCGGGGCGGCCGGTGCTCTGGGGCACCTCGCCCGCCTTCCTGCAACGCTTCGGCCTCAACCATCTGCGTGACCTTCCACGCCGCGAGGAGCTGCTGGTGGAGCTTCCCGGTGCCGTCGCCGCCGCCCCGTCCGCGCCCGGCGAGGACGCGGAACCGGCGGACGCGGCGCGAGATGGCTGAGCGTCTGCGCGCGTGCTAGGGGATCGCATCGAAGGCTCGGCTGCGGTCCGGGGCGGTTGTCGAGGCGCTGGAAGCAATGTTTGGGCTGGATCTTTCCGAGTTCGCTCTGATCGGCATCGTGGCGCTTCTGTTCATCGGCCCCAAGGACATGCCGGTGGCGATCCGCACCGTCACCAACATGATCAAGAAGGGCCGGAAGCTCGCGCAGGAATTCCAGGGCCATGTGGACGAGATGATCCGCGAGGCCGATCTGGGCGAGGCGCGCGACCAGTTCCGCCAGCTCCGCTCGCTCAACGTGCGCGGCCAGGTGATGCGCGCGCTGGATTCCGACGGCAGCATCCGCCGCACCTTCCAGGACGATCCGTTCAAGACGAAGACGGTCGAGACCTCCGCTGCGCCGGCCGTTCTGCCCGAGCCGGTGACGGTGGACGAGCGCCCGCAACTCGGCACCTCGGCGGCCGCCTTCAACGATTTCGCGGCCGACACGCCGGACCCTTCGGAAGCGGCCGATCCGGCGCCTTCCATCCTGCCACCGACGCTGGCACGGCGTCTGCGCGCGGAAAGGGCCAAGCCGACGGCGCCCCGCTTCGTGCCGCCGCACGCGGCGGGCGGCCTGCCGCCCTCGGCGCGCCGTCCGCACTGAGCGCCCCCGTGCCCACAAGAACAGAACCGGGACGAGACTCGTGAGTGCCGACCAGATCGACGACAAGCCGATGCCGCTGCTCGATCACCTGATCGAACTGAGACGGCGCCTGATCTGGTCCATGGTCGCCTTCGCGATCTCGTTCGCGATCTGCTACCATTTCTCCGGACGGATCTACCTGTTCCTGGCCCAGCCTCTCGCCCACATCATGGCCGAGAAGGGCGAGCAGCCGCATCTGATCTATACCGCGCTCTACGAGGCGTTCTTCACCTACGTTAAGGTCGCCTTCTTCGGCGCGACCTTCCTGAGCTTTCCGGTGATGGCGAGCCAGGCCTGGATCTTCATCGCGCCGGGCCTCTACCGCAGCGAGAAGCGCGCCTTCGCGCCGTTCCTCATCGCCACCCCGATCCTGTTCCTAGCCGGCGCCGCGCTCGCCTATTATTTCGTCTTCCCGTTCGCCTGGAAGTTCTTTCTGTCGTTCCAGACCGGCAACGGACCCGACCAGCTGCAGATCCAGCTCCAGGCCAAGGTCAGCGAATATCTGGCGCTGGTCACCAAGCTGATCCTGGCCTTCGGCATCGCCTTCGAGTTGCCGGTGGTACTGACGCTGTGCGCCAAGGTGGGGCTGGTGAACTCGGCCACCTTGAAGCGCCTTCGCCGTTACGCCTATGTCGGCGCGTTCGTCGCGGCGGCGATCCTGACCCCGCCCGACGTGATCACCCAGACCGGTCTCGCCGTGCCCCTGATCGGGCTCTACGAGATCTCCATCATCTGCGCCCGCCTCGTGGAGCCGAAACAGGCGCGAGAGGCGCCGACCGAACAGGACAGCTGATGCACGACCTGCGCGCCCTTCGCGCCGATCCCGACGCCTTCGATGCCGATCTCGCCCGCCGCGGCCTGCCGCCGGTGGCGCAGTCGCTGGTGTCGATCGACGAGGGGCGGCGCGCGTCGCTGACCCGGCTGCAGGAGCTGCAATCCCGGCGCAACGCCATCTCCAAGGAGATCGGGCAGGCGAAGCGCAGCGGCGCCGACACCAGCGCGCTGGAAGCGGAATCCGTGGCGTCCCAGGCCGAAATGGCGGCGCTGGACGCCGAGGCGAAATCCGCCGACGAGCGTATCCAGGCCATTCTGGCCGAGCTGCCGAACCGGCTCGACGACGGCGTGCCCGCAGGCGCCGACGAGACCGCCAACGTTGTGGTGCACGAGCGCGGCGAACGCCGGAACTTCGCGTTCCAGCCCAAGGAGCACTGGGAGCTGGGCGAGGCGCTCGGGCTGATGGATTTCGCCGCCGCCAGCAAGCTCTCCGGCAGCCGCTTCGTGGTGCTGCGCGGCGCGCTGGCGCGTCTGGAGCGTGCGATCGGCCAGTTCATGCTCGACCTGCACGTGACCGAGCACGGCTACGAGGAAACCGCCGTGCCGCTGCTGGTGGGCGAGGCGGCGATGTACGGCACCGACAAGCTGCCGAAATTCGCCGATCAGAGCTTCTGCACCACCGACGGGCGCTGGCTGATCCCCACCGCCGAAGTGCCGCTCACAGCACTCGCGGCAGGCGAGATCGTCCCTGCGGCGACGCTGCCGATCCGGCTCACTGCGCTGTCGGCCTGCTTCCGCAGCGAGGCCGGCGCGGCCGGGCGAGACACCCGCGGCATGCTGCGCCAGCACCAGTTCATGAAGGTGGAGATGGTGTCGGTGGTGGCGCCGGAAAGCAGCGCCGACGAGCACGAGCGCATGACCCGCGCGGCGGAGACGGTGCTGGAGCGGCTGGGCATCCCCTATCGCCGTATGCTGCTCTGCGCGGGTGATACCGGCTTCGGCGCCGCGCGCACCTACGATCTGGAAGCCTGGCTGCCGGGGCAGGGTGCCTGGCGAGAGATCTCGTCTTGTTCCAACACGCGCGATTTCCAGGCACGCCGGATGAACGCGCGCTTCCGCCGCGAGCCGGTGGCCGGCGCCAAGGCGAGCACCGAGTTCCTCCACACGCTGAACGGCTCCGGCGTCGCCGTCGGGCGCGCCCTGATCGCGGTGATGGAGAACAACCAGAACGAGGATGGCTCGATCAGCATCCCCACTGTTCTTCAGCCTTACATGGGCGGGATCGATCGTATCTGTTGACTAACAAAGCGATAGTGTCGCTGCGTGACGGGTGCTAGAAGCACCTGTCGCGCAGCACTCAGGAGGCGATGTTGGGAGCCCAGGCCGCTTTCGGGAGCTTCCGTGTCGCTGCCGGCCTCCGCCGCGATGGCGGCGCGTCGTCGCCGGTTCTGCCGTCGCAGCCGGTCGTTCCGACCGCGTTTTCGCCGGATCCGGATCGGCGCCGTCTCGACGACGTCGCCAGATTGTATCGGCTGGTTCTGCAAACCGTGCCGGATCGGCCTGGTCTTCGTCATCATGCCGATCTTCTTGCCCATGGCAGCACCCTGGCAGAACTGGCCGCATCGCTTCTGGCCGTTTCCGACGCGGTGCTCGACGATCGATGCGCCACGGCCCGTATCTTCTGGCAACGCGCCGGTGGCGGACCGGACGGATTTCCGGCGGCGTGGCGGCATGCCGCCGGGCTCGCGGATTTCGTCGCCGATCTGGTGCGTCGGCCCCCGCGTCGCGACGAGATCCTGTCGGCGCTGTTTCCCGAAGGCATCGATCCGCTCGATGACGATGCGGGACCGGGCTGGGGCTATCGTCTCTGGGCGGCGGAGATCGACGCCGCCCTGTTTCGGGTGGCCGATTGGTCTGCGTCGCTGTTGCGCATGTTCGGGATGCGCGTGGTCCTGACGCTTCGGATGGATGCGTGTACCGACCCGGCGTTGCTCGACGCAACGTTGTCTGCGCTGCGCGATCAGCGTTACGGCCGCTGGAGGCTGCATCTTCTGGGATCCTGTCCGGAAGGCTGGAGGCCGCCGGTGGATCCGCGCATCGTGCGGACGCATGCGACGCCGCGCGCGGGCCGGTGGCGCGGCGTTCTCCACGGTTCGGTTCGGCCGGGCGACGTGCTGTCTCCGTTCGCCTTGTCCACCGTGGCTCTGGCCGCGCTGCGTCGTCCACGGACGGCATCGTGGCGTACGGATGAGGATCGGATCGACGGGAGCGGCGTGCGTTCTGTGCCGTTCCTGGAACGGTCCGCCGGCCTCGTGTTGCGTCGCGGAAAAACCGGTCTGACGCAGCGTTCCCGTCATCTTCCCTGGCCGCTGCTGCATCGTTTCGATGCGTCTCCGCCGATGGACGTGTTCGCCGAAGACGCCTTCGTGGCAACGAGTGTTTCCGTGGTGATCGCGACGCGTGACCAGCCGCATCTGCTGCGACGCTGCGTGGAGAGTATCCGGCTCACCACGGCCGCCTATGCCGGCGGCGAGGTGGAGATCGTTCTGGTCGATAACGGCACCAAGAATGCCGAAGCGCTGGCCTTGCTGGAACGCTATCGCCAGGAGGGATGCACGGTGATCCGACATCCCGGCGCCTTCAACTGGTCGGCTCTGTGCAATGACGGCGCACGGCATGCACGCGGTGCGACACTGGTGTTCCTGAACAACGATATAGAATGTTTCCGCGACGATTGGCTGCAGCGTTTGGTTTGTGCGCTGCAACAGCGAAATATCGGCGCCGCGGGGGCGAAACTGCTGTTCGCCGATGGCCGAGTTCAACATAACGGCGTTGTGATCGGACGCGGTCTGACGGCGTCGCACAGGCTCGATGGCGGCCCCGAACCGACTCCGTTCCACCGGCGTGTTTCCGCCGTGACGGGCGCCTGTCTCGCCGTGCGCAGTGATCTGTTCACGTCGTTCGGCGGGTTCGACGAGACCCTGCCGGTGACCTGGAACGATCTCGATTTCTGTCTTAGATTACGTAGGGGAAAACTGGATATCGTCGTCGCCGCGTCCTGCGTTCTGCGTCATGACGAGATGGGAACACGCACGCCCGATCATGCCCCGGAAAACACCGCGCAACTCGCCCGGAGCCTTCGCATCGTCCGACGCCGGCACGGACGATTTCTGCGCACCGACCGGTTTCTACACCCATTCCTGCTGGCTGCTGGCGGCACGACGCGGCTCGATCCGGCCGCTCCGGGCCGCGTCGCGGGTCTGGTCGTCGCCGGTGGTCTTACATTGACGTCATGACCTCGTCATATTTCCTGTCCCGATGGGCAGGAGAGGGTATTCATGGCATCGGCTGAGCGGACCGTCTGGATCGATGTCGACGATTTGTTCCATTACGTCGCGCACAACGCCCGACTGAGCGGCATTCAGCGTCTGACATACGAGTTGTATTCCGCGATCGAGCAGCAGGCCGGATCCTTCGGCCTTCGCTCCGCGTATCTGCGAATCGACCCGGCCCTGGACGAATTCGTCGTCGTCGACTGGCAGGACGTGCGCCGCCTGTGCCACGGCCTCACCACCGACAATCCGTTGCCGGATCATGCGCATCCATCGCCGTCCGCGAGCGGCGCGCGCGATGGCGTCTTGGCGCGGGCTCGCGCGTTCAGCCGTCACGCCGCGCTTTACGTGAACCATCGCCTTCCCGAAACGGCGCGCGAACCATTCGCGCGCTTCCGCACCCTGCAACTCGAAGCGCTTCGATCCCTGGCGCAGCTGCGACGCGCGGGTGTTGGAACGGTCAGGCACGCAGCCAGTCAGATCGCCAGGCGGGCCGACGTGCCGACACGGCTGCTCGACGTGGCCCAGCCGGGCGATTGGCTGCTGTCGCTCGGCGCACCCTGGCATCGCGTCGATTACGGCAGGCTGGTGGAATGCGCGCGGCGCGAGGCGGGCTTGCACACCGGGCTGCTGCTCTACGATCTGATCCCTCTTCTCAGGCCGGAATGGTGTCACCGTTCGCTGGTCGAGACGTTCGGAGCGTGGTTGAACGGGATCCTGCCGCAATGCGACGCCTTGTTTGCGATTTCCGACGCCACGGCCAGGGATGTTTCCAGCCTGCTGCGCGCGCGGGGACGGGCCGATCCGGTCGTGACGATGCCGGTCGGCACGGGTTTCCCGGCCTCCAAGGCGGCGACGGCGCAGGTGCTGGAGCCGGTTCCCGACCATGCCGTGCCGAAGCCCGGCAGCTACGTCCTGTTCGTCAGCACGATCGAGGCGCGCAAGAACCATGCGCTGATGTTCCAGGTCTGGCGACGGCTGGCCGAGATCATGCCGCCGGAGCAATTGCCGACCCTGGTGTTCGCCGGGCGGATCGGTTGGCTGGTGTCGGATCTGATGACGCAGATCGCCAACACCAATTACTGCGACGGCAAACTTCAGATCATCGAGGATCCGTCCGATGCGGTTCTGATGCGGCTCTATGAAGGATGCCTGTTCACGGTGCTGCCATCCTTGTTCGAGGGCTGGGGCCTTCCGGTCACGGAAAGCCTGTCATTCGGCAAACCCTGCGTTACCTCCGACAACACATCGCTGCCCGAAGCTGGCGCCGGTTTGACCCGCATGCTCGATCCGTATGATCTCAACGACGCCACCCGCGTGATCCACGAAATTCTGTCCGATCGCGATGCACTCGCGGACTGGCAGGAGCAGGTGCGGAACAATTTCGTGCCCGTACCCTGGACGCGGTCCGCCGATGCGATCCTGGGCAGGCTGTCGGCCGAGGCTGTCGACCTCGCGCCTGTTCTCGCCGGAAGCGCGGCATGAGCCGGCCGGATGCTCCGCTGGTGCGCGAAGCGGCGCGGATCTGGTTCGACGTTGAGGATCTGATCGATTTCGCCGAGCATCATGCCCGGCCGACTGGAATCCAGCGCGTCTGCTATGAGGTGTATCGCGCGGTCTGGGCCGATCCGTCCCTGCGCAATCGGATCGGGTTCGTCCGTCATGCGAGCGGGCACGAGCGCGGCTTCGTGGAAGCCGATTGGGTCGAATTGTCTGCCCGTTTCCAGAGCATCACCGATCGCCGGACGGATCTGCTGGGACAGCAGCCAGAGCCCCGACCCGTCGCGTCGGCGGCGGTGGCACCTGCGGTGCCGGAGCGGAAGCGTGCCGGATTTGCGCGACGGGTTCTGCGCCGTTTCAGGTCGGTGGTGCCGGAGCGGATCGCACGTCCCGGTTTCCTGTTCGCGGTGATGCAGGTGCAGGCCGGCGCGGCGCTCGGTTGTACAGTGCAGCGGACCGTGCGGCATCGTCTGCACGGCGGCGCCGTCTGGTCGCTCGACCGATTGCGTCGTGGCAGCGCACTGGTGTTCGAGCGGGATACCCCACCGCCCTTGCTCGAAGCCCTGCCTCCGGCCAAACCGCGCCGCCTGGCCGAGATCGCGCAGCGCGGCGACGTGCTTGTGGTGCTCGGTTCGCCCTGGTTCGAACAGGAATACGCCGAAATGGCGGGTCATGCGCGCGGCCGGCTCGGCTTGCGCCTGGCTGTGCTGGTGCACGACGTGATCCCGGTACGACGTCCGGAATGGGTCGATCGCGGCACGGTCAGGGTGTATCGCAACTGGTATCGTACCGTTCTGCCGCTGGCGGATCTGGTGCTGGGCAATTCGCAGGCGACGGCATCGGATACCGAGAACTGGTGTGCGCGCGATTCGATCCCGCTGGTCGGTCCGGTCCGAGTTCTGCCGGTCGGGACCGGGTTCGGGGCCGTGTCGGCGCGGGGCGGTGCGCCTGCGCCGCTGCCGGAATCGCTTCTCGTTCGGCTGGGCAGACGTCCTTACGTGCTGTTCGTGGGCACCATCGAGGCGCGCAAGAACCATCTGCTGTTGTTCCGGGCGTGGCGCCGTTTGATGGACGAGATGGGGCCGGAGCAGGTCCCCGATCTGGTGTTCGCCGGCAAGGTCGGCTGGCTGGTGAACGACCTGATGAACCAGATCGAGAACAGCCGGAACCTGGATGGCAAGCTGCATGTGATCCAGGGGCTCGACGACGCGTCGCTGCACGCGCTCTACGACAACTGCCTGTTCACCGTGTTCCCGTCCTTCTACGAAGGCTGGGGTCTGCCGGTCAGCGAAAGCCTGGCCGCAGGCGCGCCCTGCATCTGCTCCAACACGACGTCGCTGCCGGAAGCAGGCGGCACGCTGGCGCGCTATTTCGATCCGTTCGATCTGGACGATGCGGTGTCGGTGATCGGCAACGCGATCCGTGATCCGCATGGTCTGGCGGACTGGCGGGCGCGGGTGCGGCGCGAGTTCGTCCCGGTGGGCTGGGATCGTACCGCTGCCGCCCTGTGCGACGCCGTGGACGCGCTGGCTTAACGGGCGAGGCGCCCGGTCAGGTCCTCGATGAACTGGAAGGCGACCCGGCCGGACCGGGCGCCGCGCGTCACCGACCAGAGCAGTGCCTCGGCCCGCAGCGTTTCCGGGGCGATATCGAGGCCGCGCGCGGCGGCGTAGCGCTCGATCATGGCCAGATAGGTGGCCTGATCGATCGAATGGAAGCCGAGCCAGAGACCGAACCGGTCGGACAGAGAGATCTTTTCCTCCACCGCTTCGCCGGGGTTGATGGCGGTGCCGCTCTCGTTCTCCACCATGTCGCGCGGCATCAGATGGCGGCGATTGGAGGTGGCGTAGAACAGCACGTTCTCCGGCCGGCCGCGTATGCCGCCATCCAGCACCGATTTCAGCGCCTTGTAGTCGGCATCCTCCCGTTCGAACGACAGATCGTCGCAGAACAGCACGATCCGTCGGTCCTGCGTACGCAGATGGTCCAGCAGGACGGGCAGGGTGGAGAGATCGTCGCGCTGGATCTCGATCAGCGCCAGCGTTTCGCCGCTCGCCAGCACGTGGCCGTGCACCGCCTTCACCAGGGAGGATTTGCCGGTGCCGCGCGCGCCCCACAGCATGGCGTTGTTGGCCGGCAGACCGCGCGCGAAACGCTCGGTGTTGGCGAGCAGGATGCCCGCCTGCTGGTCGATCCCGGCCAGCATGGACAGGGGCACGGCGGCGACGGTCGGCACGGGGTCGAGGCGGCCGGCACGCGGGTTCCAGACGAAGGCGTCGGCGCCCTCCAGGCTCGGCGTCGCCGGCGGCGGCGACAGGCGCTCCAGCGCTGCGGCGATCCGGGCGAGAGCGACGGCGAGGCCGGGTTCGGATGCGTTCATGAGGGCCTCGTATCCTTCCGGTTTCCTTGACGAACGGGCGCCGAAAACTATGGTCCTGCCCGAACGCCCGCAAGCCGCGGGTTCTTGTCGGAAGATTTCATGTCCTTTCTCATTTCGCCTGCCTTTGCCCAGGACGCCGCCCAGAATGCGGGCCCTCTGGGAGGGCTCGGCCAGTATGCGTCGATGCTGCCGATCGTGCTGGTGTTCGCGGTGTTCTACTTCCTGCTGATCCGCCCGCAGCAGCAGCGTCAGAAGCAGTTGAAGGCCACGCTTTCGGCGCTGAAGCGCGGCGACCGCGTGGTGACGGCGGGTGGCATCATCGGCACTGTGCAGCGTGTGAAGGACGGTTCGGGCGAGATCGAGGTCGAGATCGCGCCGAACGTGCGGGTGCAGGTGCTGCGCGATACCATCAGCTCGGTGGTGGTGGACACTCCGGTCGCGGCCAACGATTCCACGCCGGAGAAGCGGGCGCCGCGCGCCAACTGACCGATTAAATTACACGATGTAATTTAATCTGCCCGGTCCCTTAGGGGGCCGGGTCGTCGTCGGTCATGACCGGTGTCGGTACCCTGGTGCTGGACAGCATCCGGAATCCCGCCACCACCATCACCAGCCCGATCGCCACCGGCAGGCGCTGCAGCACCCACGGGCCCGACAGGAACGCCGTGTTGCTGGAGTGCGGGTTGAAGGCCAGCACCCAGGTGCCAATGCTGAGCACCAGCAGGCCCACGACCAGGAGTGCGGCGATGGTGACGGCGCGATTGATTAGCATGGGCGCTCCGGAAGGCGGGCGGCCTTGTTGTCCGCGGCCAGCCTGGAATGGCGGAAGCCGTAGAACAGGTAGCAGAGCGCGCCGATCGCCGAATAGGTGAGGAACAGCAACGCCGGCACCGGATTATGGTTCAGCAGGGCGCGAACCATATCGATCATCAGCGGAACGACCATCAGCAGCGAGAACAGGATGCCGAGCATCGGCACGATGCCGAGCCAGATGCCGCGGATGCGGATGCCGCCGAGCGGCACCGGGAAGGGCGGGCGCAGATCGGGACAAACGTTGCGCTGCCAGATCACCGTGAAGCTCACGATCCCGAACGCGGCGCCCGTGCCGATGCTGACCAGATCGCTGATGATGTCGATCGGCAGCAGGGCGGTTCCGGCGGCCACGGCCACGCCGAGCAGGATGGTGCCGAGCCAGGGCGTGCGGAAGCGCGGATGCAGCACGCCGAACGGCTTGGGCAGCAGCCCGTCGCGCGACATGGTGAAGAAGATGCGGCTCTGGCCGTACTGCATGCCGAGCATCACCGAGCACAGGCCGGTGACGGCGCCGATCTTGATGAACAGCGAGAGCCAGGGCTGGTGCATGGCGTTCACCGCGATGGCCAGCGGATCGGCGACGTTGAGTTCCCGGAACGGCACCACGCCCACCATCACGGCGGCGACGCAGATATAGACCAGCGTGCAGGCCAGCAGCGATCCGATGATGCCGATCGGCACGTCGCGCTTCGGGTTGCGCGCTTCGGACGATGCCGTGGACACGGCCTCGAAGCCGACATAGGCGAAGAAGATCACCGAGGCGGCGCGGAAGATGCCGGGAATGCCGTAGCGGAAACCGCCCTCGTTGGGCGGGATGAACGGCACCCAGTTGGCGGGATGGATCGCGCGGATGCCGAGCGCCACGAACAACAACAGCACCGAGACCTTGAGCACGACGATGATGCTGTTGAGCCGGGCGGATTCCGACACGCCGATCACCAGCACGCCGGTGACGAGCAGGGAGGCGCCGGCGCCGATCAGGTTCATGCCGTGTCCGACATCGAGCAGCGTGGTGCCGTTCGGGCCGGGGACGGTCTGGATATAGGGCACCGTGAGCCAGTTCGGCACATGGACGCCGAAATCGGCCAGCAGGCTGGCGGCATAGCCCGAGAAGCCGGCCGAGACGCCTGCGGACGAAATCCCGTATTCGAGCAGCAGCAGCCAGCCGACGATCCAGGCGGCCAGCTCGCCCATCGACGCGTAGGCGTAGGTATAGGCCGAGCCGCTGACCGGCATGGTGGAGGCCAGCTCGCCGTAGGACAGGGCGGTGAACAGGCAGGCCAGTCCGGCGATGGTGAAGGAAAGCAGGATCGACGGTCCCGCGTAGTTCGCCGCCGCCGTTCCGGTCATGACGTAGATGCCGGCGCCGATGATGGAGCCGATGCCGAGCATGACCAGGTGCCACGCGCTGAGCGAGCGCTTCAGACCATGCGAGTCCGCCTCGGCCGCGATCTGCGCCATGGTCTTGCGCAGGCCGAGCCGGCTGGACCGGAAGCCGGAGATCATCGCGAAACCCCTGTCCCGGGGGCGTCGAATTTCGGGGCGTCGAACTTTTGGGACAAGAGCCGTTGCATGGATGCCATGCGATGAACGTATGGAGGACGGTCGGGCTTCCAGCAAGAGCCGCCATAACGCCGGTCGCGGCGGCATTCTGTTGCCGCTCGTTTCGGGATAGGATCGTCGCATGAAGGCGCCGCTCGCGATCGTGACCATGGTCTACAACGAGGCGGTGTTCCTGCCTGTCTGGCTGCGCCATTACGGCGCCGCCGTGGGCGAGGAGCACTGCTATGTCGTGGATCACGGCAGCGACGACGGCAGCACCGTGCCCGATCGCACCGGCAGGGCCAGCGTGATCCGGATCCCGCGTTCGCCGCAGGACGACACCACGCGCAACGGCTTCATCGGCGATCTCTGCGCCGGATTGCTGCGCTGGTACCGGGCCGTGATCTACGTGGATGTGGACGAGATCCTGGTGGCCGATCCGGATGTGGCGCCGTCCTTGGCCGCGTTCGCCGCCGGCCTGCCGGAGAACGCGGTGGTGACGGCGATCGGGCTCGACGTGATTCACGCGCCGGAGGACGAGCCGGCGATCGACTGGTCGCGCCCCATCGGTGCGCAACGCCGCTGGCTGCGCTTCAGCAGCGCCATGTGCAAGCCGGTGATCATCCGCCGACGCGTGTCCTGGGCGCCGGGCTTCCACTGCATCGATGCAGCGCCCTGGTTCGCACCGTTGTTTCTGTTCCATCTGCGCTACGCGGATCTGCCGAGCGGTCTGGAGCGTTTGCAGCGGACACGGCAGCAGCCCTGGGTCTCGGCGGAGGCCGGCGCGCACCAGCGCATGCCGGATACGGACTGGGAAACCATGCTGCGTCGGATGGCGGGGCTTCCGCGTGTGGAGGCCGTGGCCCTGAAGGCGGAGGACCCGGTGCTGGGTCCGTGGCTCAGTCGTGTGATGGACAGCACGAGAGGCCGCGAGACGGAGACCTACCGGATCGACCTGCACCTGAGCGGCGAGCATCTCTGGGAGGTGCCGACGCGGCTCCGGAACGAGTTCTGAGGAGAACGGCGATGCGGACGGGTTGGATGGCGACGGGCGCTCTGGTGCTGCTCGCGACGATCGGGACGGCGGAAGCGGCCCCGCAGGACGGGGCTGCGACGACCCATGTGCCGGCGAGCGGCCCCAGTGAGAACGGGGTGGTCAAGCCGCCGCCGGCGGTGGACACGACCATGCCGGTGATGAAGCCGCCGGCGACGGTCGATCCGGCGATGCCTGTCGTGAAACCGCACAGGGACACGTCTCGGACGAAGATCGTCAGACCGGACAAGGCGGTCCCCCGGGGGACCGTGGTGGTGCCGAAATAGAACCAAGAGGCGGCGACCGTCGAAGGATGGTCGTCGCCTCGAGGGGTTCAGCTTTTGGGTTTGCCGCTGCGTTTCGGCTTGGCTGCCGTATCGGCCTCGGCTGCCTTCTTGGCGCGCTTCGGTTTGGCGACGGCCGGACCTTCCGCACCCGGAGCGGGGCTTTCGTGAGCCACCTCGTCCTCGGCTTCCTTGCTGGGGGTCGGGCGGATGTCGCCCTGATCGGCGAGACGGTCAGGGAATTCGCCGAGATTGTCCTGGATGAAGGCTTCCTCGACCGGCTCTGTCCTGTAGGGATCCGCGCCCGGCAGCGTGGCGGGGTTCGGAAGCTGGCCCGCGCCCGCGCTGTCCTCGAGACCGACCAGCTCGCTGGCGCGTTCCCAGTATTCCGCGTCGCGGCCGTGCGGCTTTCCGTCGGCCTCCCAGAGGTGATAGGCGCGGTGCCGAATGCGTTCCTCGCGGGCGGGGTCGTTTTCCAGAGGATTGTCGGACAAGGGCGCCCTCCTGAGGCTGGTCGCGTAAGCGGATCGTCGGCGATCAAAGCGTTCGTTGCGGGACCGAGTTCCGGGTCCGGGGAATTCGCGGCGAGGCGTGTCGTGGATGCCGCAAGCCGTCCCAGGCCGTGCGATTCCGCGTTTCCCTGAAGGGGGTTTGCAACCGCGTCGCCGAACGACCATCTGGTGACGTTCGATGAAACACGGAAAAGGATACGGCATGTCGGACGACCGATCGGGCGGCACCGCGACCACCGTTCTGGGCGGTGGCTGCTTCTGGTGCGTGGAAGCGGTGTTCAAGGAGTTGCAGGGCGTTCTGTCCGTGCAGTCCGGTTATGCCGGCGGCCATACGGAAAGGCCGCGCTACAAGGAGGTGTGTTCCGGCAACACAGGCCATGCCGAGGTGGTGCGCGTGGAGTACGATCCGGCGGCGGTGTCGTTCGACGATCTTCTGCGCGTGTTCTTCACCATCCACGATCCGACCCAGCTCAACCGGCAGGGAAACGATGTC
This sequence comes from Lichenicola sp. GTC18331, assembly GCF_055386855.1. NCBI lineage: Bacteria > Pseudomonadati > Pseudomonadota > Alphaproteobacteria > Acetobacterales > Acetobacteraceae > Lichenicola > Lichenicola sp. GTC18331. Next base: position 3,626,161 of record NZ_AP045015.1, read on the forward strand.
GGCACCCAGTATCGCTCGGTGATCTACGTGCATGACGACGCCGAGCGGGCGCGCGCGGAGGCGATCGTGGCGGAGGTGGCGGCGGAAGGCGTGTGGGACGGCCGGATCGTCACCGAGATCGCGCCGATGCCGGTGTTCTGGCCGGCGGAACAGGAGCACGAGGATTATTTCGCGCTCAACCCGAACAGCGGCTATTGCCAGGTGGCGGTGGCGCCGAAGGTGGCGAAGTTCAGGAAGCGCTACGCCGACCGCTTGCAGAAGCGTCCGGCCTGAGAACAACAAACCCCGGCGCGCGGAAACGGCCGGGGTTTTTCGTGTCGTCCTGGTGACGGCGGTTCAGTCGTCGTCGTCCTCGATGAAGAACTGGTCGGCTTCCTCGTCGAAGTCGAACAGTTCGGCGTAGCGGCCCCAGCCGATCACGGTTTGCAAGGTCTGGCGCGCGTAATCCGGCGACATGTGGTCTTCCAGCTCGTCGCGGAAGCGTTCGGCGCGGGCGCGGTGGTTCCAGCGCTCGTCGAGCACCGATTTGATGGCGCCGACCAGAGCGAGGTTCTTGAGCAGGCTGGCGGCGAGGATGCTCTTGCGCTCGTCGCGGTCTGCCTGGACGAAGCGTGTGCCTTCCGCGGTGAGCAGGATGTCGCCTTCGGCCAGCTCGGCGAATTTGAGCATCTGCAGGCTTTCGCCCAGCGGCAGCAGCTCGTCGAGTTCGAGCTGCAGCGCGCCGGCCAGAAGCGGCAGGTCGGCGCGTCCGCGATAGGGCTGCTCGGCCAGTGTTTCCATCAGGCCGGCCATCAAGTTCATCGGCAGTTCCGGCAGTGCCTGGGCGAAGGCGCGCGCCGGCAGGCCGCCTGTGGTGGCGGCGGCATCGACCGGGGGCTCTACCTCGCGCTTGGTCATCAGCCCGTAGATGCGGTCGACGAACTGGCGGAAGGCGGGATCGTGACGGTTGCGGGGGTGCGGGAAGGGCACGGTGAGTTCGTGCGCGACGCGTCCGGGGTTGGAGGAGAACACGAGGATGCGGTCGCACATGAGCACGCTTTCCTCGATGTTGTGCGTGACGATCAGCACGGCCTTCACCGGCAGCTTCTTTTCCGACCACAGCTCGATGAGGTCGGTGCGGAGGTTCTCGGCGGTGAGCACGTCGAGCGCGGAGAAGGGCTCGTCCATAAGCAGCAGGTCGGGATGGACCACGAGGGCGCGGGCGAGGCCGACGCGCTGACGCATGCCGCCGGAGAGTTCCTTGGGATAGGCGTTCTCGTAGCCGCCGAGGCCGATCAGGTCGATCGCCTCCTCGGCGAGGCGCTCGCGCTCGGCGCGATGCACGCCCTTGGCTTCGAGGCCGAGTTCGACGTTGGCCTGCACGGTGAGCCAGGGGAACAGGGCGAAGCTCTGGAACACCATGGCGACGCCGGGGGCGGGGCCGGTGAGCGGCTGCCCGCGCCAGCGCACGTCGCCGGAGGTGGGGCGCAGCAGGCCGGAGACGATGCGCAGCAGGGTGGATTTGCCCGAGCCGGAGCGGCCGAGCAGGCCGACGATCTCGCCCGCGTGCAGGGTGAGGTCGACATTGTCGAGCACCACGAGGTCGGCGGAGCTTTCCTTGTGATAGGCCTGACGGCATTCGCGAACGCGGACCAGCTCTTCCTGCAGGACCGGAGCGTGCATGGCGGTGTCCATGAGGGTGGGCTCCTTCAGGAAAAGGTGAGGCGGCGGCTGGCGAAGCTGTAGAGCGGACGCCAGAGGATGCGGTTGAACAGGATCACGAAGAAGGACATGGCGACCATGCCGAGAGCGACCTTGGCGGTGGCGCCCGCGGTGGTGGCTTCGGCGATATAGGAGCCGAGGCCGGTCGCGACGAGCGTGGTGGAGCCCCAGCTCGCGATCTCGGACAGGATGGAGGCGTTCCAGGCGCCGCCCGAGGCGGTGAGGGCGCCGGTCACGAAATACGGGAAGATGCCGGGCAGCATCACGCGATACCACCAGCGCCAGCCGCGGATCTGGAAGTTGCGCGCTGCTTCCAGCAGGTCGCCCGGAAAGGCGGCGGCGCCGGCGATGACGTTGAACAGGATGTACCACTGCGTGCCGAGCACCATCAGCGGGGTCAGCCAGATATTGCTGTTGAGATGGTAGTGGACGATGACGACCACGAACACCGGATAGGTCAGGTTGGCGGGGAAGGCGGCGAGGAACTGCGCCACCGGCTGCGCGCGCTGGGCCCAGCTGGGGCGCAATCCGAGCCAGACGCCGATCGGTACCCAGACGAGCGAGGCGAGCGCGATCATGGTGACCACGCGGATCATGGTGTAGCAGCCGAGCAGCATGACATGGCCGATCTCGTGCCAGGAGAGATTGGCGCGGGCGTATTCGTAGACCTGCCAGCAGGCGATCGCGACCACGACGGCGAGCATGCCGTACCACAGCCCGTCGCCGAGGCGGGCGGGCACCAGGGCGCGCTGGCGCGAAGTGGGGCGGGCGCCGATCGGCAGGCCGCCGACGGAGGTGAGCATGTCGCCGAACAGGCGCGAGGCGCGGTTGAGCAGGCGAGTGCGGCGCAGCAGGGCCAGCATCCACGGGTCTTCCGCGACGGCGCCGGCGGTGGTTTCCATGCGGAAGCGTGCCGACCAGGCGACCAGCGGGCGGAACAGGATCTGGTCGTAGATCAGGATCACCACCAGCATGGTGATGATGGCCTCGACCACCGCCCAGAGATCCTTGTGGGAGACGGCCTCGGCGATGAAGGAGCCGACGCCGGGCAGCACGAAGGAGGTGTTGCCGACGGTGACGGCTTCGGAGGCGACCACCATGAACCAGCCGCCGGACATGCTCATCATGGTGTTCCACACCAGTCCGGGCATGGCGTAGGGCACTTCGAGCCGCCAGAAGCGCTGCCAGGAGGACAGGCCGAAGCCGCGCGAAACCTCGTTGAGGTCGGAGGGTACGGTCTTCAGCGACTGGTACATGGAGAAGGCCATGTTCCAGGCCTGCGAGGTGAAGATGGTGAAGATCACGGCGAGTTCGGCGCCCAGCACGCGGCCGGGGAACAGGCTCATGAAGAACACGACGGTGAAGGTGAGGAAGCCGAGGATCGGGATCGACTGGAGGATGTCGAGGATCGGGACCAGGATCGCGCCGACGCGTCGGCTTTTCGCGGCCCACACCGCATAGGTGAAGGTGAAGACGAGGGAGGCGAGCAGGGCCGCGAACATGCGCAGCGTGGTGCGCACGGCGTAGGCGGGCAGATAGGCCGGATCGAGATGGATCTCGGTGGCGCCGGGGGCGGAGAGAGGCGCGAAGGTGTGTCGTGCGACCGAGGCGACGGCGACGGCGACGCCGAGCAGCAGCATGATCGCGACGAAGTCGAACACGTTGGGCTTGGTTTCGACGGACGGATTGGCGGGAACGCCGATGCCGGGCACGCGCAGGTTGGCGAAGCGCATTTGCAGCATGGGGCCTCGTTTAGTGCGATCGTTGCGTTCCGGGGCGGATCGTCGGCCTTTAGCGCACCCGTTGCGGGGCCGCCAGCCCGCCCGGGCGGGCTGTTCGTGACGTTCCCGTGGCAGTCGGTCCCGTGGCCGTCGGGGCGAGGAAGCGGATCAGTGTCCCGTGCTGCCGAAACCGCCTGCGGCGCGTGCGGTGTCGTCTAGCGTTTCGACCTCGTTCCATTCGGCGCGGAGCACGGGGGCCAGCACGGCCTGGGCGATGCGTGTGCCGCGTTCGATGCGGAAGGGGGCGTCGCCGGCGTTCATGACGATGATCTTGAGTTCGCCGCGATAATCCTCGTCGATCGTGCCGGGCGCGTTGGGCAGGACGATGCCGTGCTTGAAGGCGAGGCCGGAACGGGGGCGGATCTGGAGTTCGTGTCCGGGCGGCAAGGCCATGGCGAGGCCGGTGGGCACGAGGATGCGGGCGCCGGGTTCGAGCAGGATCGGTTCGTCGATGGCGGCGAGCAGGTCCATGCCGGCGGCGCCCGCGGTCTCGTAGCCGGGCAGGGGCAGGCCGGCGGCATGCGGCAGGCGTCGCACGCGGATGATGCGTGTCGGTGCGGTCATGGGCGGGATCCTGCGCTGTGCGTTGGGAGCGCGTGTCTGCGGGCGAGGGGCGTCGCGGTCAAGCCGGCGGGGTGGCGAACCGGTCGGCGATGCGGTCGGCGATGCGGTCGGCCACGGCGTCCTTGTGCAGGCGGGGCCATGTTTCGGCGCCGTCGCGGGTGAGCAGATGCACCTCGTTGGTGTCGCCGCCCATGATGCCGGTGCCGTCGGCGACGTCGTTGGCGACGATCCAGTCGCAGCCCTTGCGGTCGAGCTTGGCGGCGGCGTTGGCGAGCAGATCGTTTGTTTCGGCGGCGAAGCCGACCACGAGGGCCGGGCGGTTCGGGCCGGGGGCGGAGAGATGGGCGAGGATGTCGGGGTTGAGCACGAGCGGGAGCGGCTCGGGGGCTTCGCCGGGGTGCTTCTTGAGTTTGCGGCAGGCCTCGTGCGCGCTGCGCCAGTCGGCGACGGCGGCGCAGAGTACGGCGATGTCGGCGGGCAGGGCGGCGTCGCAGGCGGCGAGCATCTCGCGGGCGGTTTCGATGTCGATGCGGGACACGCCGGGCGGCGTGGGCAGGGCGGCGGGGCCGCTGACCAAAGTGACGCGTGCGCCGCGCGCGGCGAGGGCGGCGGCGATGGCATAGCCCTGACGGCCGGAGGAGCGGTTGGCGATGTAACGCACCGGGTCGATGGGTTCGTGGGTAGGGCCGGCGGTGACGAGGGCGTGGCGGCCGGCGAGGGGCTGCACCGGTGCGGCGGGCGCGGCGAGTTGCGCGGCGATGGCGCGGAGGATCTCCGGCGGTTCGGCGAGACGGCCGGGGCCGAACTCGTTGCAGGCCATGATGCCGTCCTCGGGGCCGACGAAGCTGACGCCGCGGGCGCGGAGCGTGGCGACGTTGTGCTGCGTGGCGGGGTGCAGCCACATGCGGACGTTCATGGCGGGGGCGGCCAGGACCGGCGTGTCGGTGGCGAGCAGCAGGGTCGAGGCGAGGTCGCCGGCCATGCCCGCGGCCATCCTGGCGAGAATGTCGGCGGAGGCGGGGCAGACGACGACGAGATCGGCGGCGCGGGACAGGGCGATATGGCCCATCTCGCTTTCGTCCGTGAGCGACCAGAGGGTGGTGTGGACCGGATGACCGCTGAGGGCCTGCAGGCTGAGCGGGGTGACGAACTGGGCGCCGGCCTCGGTGAGGACGCAGCGGACCGTGCAGCCCTCGGCGGTGAGGAGGCGGATCAGTTCCAGCGACTTGTAGGCGGCGATGCCGCCGGAAACGATCAGCAGCACGCTCCTGCCCTGGAGCGTGCCGGGGGCGATCACAGGCGCCAGCCGGAATGGATCGCGGCGATTCCGCCGGACAGGTTGCGCACCGAGACGCGGGCGAGGCCGGCCTTGCGCATCATGCCGGCGAGCGTGTCCTGATCGGGGAACATGCGGATGCTTTCGGCGAGATACTGGTAGCTCTCGGCGTCGCCGGCGATGGCCTGTCCGAGCCTGGGCAGGACGCGGAAGGACCAGGCATCGTAGACCGGAGCCAGGGCCGCGACCTGCACGCGGGAGAATTCGAGGCAGTGGAAGCGGCCGCCGGGCTTGAGCACGCGTCGGGCTTCGGACAGCACGGCGTCCTTGTCGGTGCAGTTGCGCAGGCCGAACGCCATGGACACGCGGTCCACAGAGCGGTCGGGCAGGGGCAGGCGCTCGGCATCGGCGACCAGGAAGCGGAGATCGGCGACCAGGGCGCGCTCGACGGCGCGGGTGCGACCGACGCCCAGCATGGCGGCGTTGATGTCGCTGAGGATGGCGGGACCGCCGCCGGCGCGGAGCCAGCCGAACGAGATGTCGCCCGTGCCGCCGGCGAGGTCGAGCAGGGAGAGATGCGGTCGGGGGGCGAGGGTCTGGATGAAGATGCGCTTCCAGGCGCGATGGATGCCCAGCGACATGAGATCGTTCATCAGGTCGTATTTGGGCGCGACGCTGTCGAACACCGCGCGCACCATGGGCTTCTTCTCGGCCAGCGGCACGTCGCGGAAGCCGAAATCGGTGGTGGTGCCCGAGGGGGCGGCGTGCGGAGTGGGCAGGGAATTGTCGCTCATCGGTCCCTTGTATAGCCTGCCGGGCCCATGCCGGAACTCCCCGAAGTCGAGACCGTGATGCGCGGGATGCGAGCGCATCTCGAAGGCCACACCATCGTGCGCGCGGAAGTGCGCCGCCCGGATCTGCGCTGGGCGATGCCGCCCGGGCTGGCGGCGCGTTTGCAGGGGGCGCTGGTGCGGGATTTCCGCAGGCGCGGCAAATACATCCTGATGCGTCTCAATGGCGGCGACAGCGTGCTGTGGCATCTCGGCATGTCCGGGCGGATCAATCTGACCCGTCTGGATGCGGTGCAGGAGGTGGTCGTCGGGCCGCACGAGCATGTGGTGATCGAGACCGAGGAGGGCTGCCGTCTGGGGCTGGTGGATCCGCGCCGGTTCGGGGCGGTGGATCTGATGCCGACGGCGGGAGAGGACTCGCACCGGCTTCTGGCGGGGCTGGGGCCGGAGCCGCTGGAGACGGGGTTCATGGCGCGGTTTCTCGGGGAGGCGTTCGCCGGGCGTCGGACGTCGCTGAAGGCTGCGCTGCTGGACCAGCGCATCGTGGCGGGTCTGGGCAATATATATGTGTGCGAGGCGTTGTTCCGGGCCGGGCTGTCGCCAGAGCGTGTGGCGGGTTCGGTCGGGCGGACGGGAATCGAGCGTCTGGTGAAGGCGATTCGGGCGGTTCTGACCGAGGCGATCGCGGCCGGGGGATCGTCGCTCAGGGATTACGTGCAGCCGGACGGGGAGCTGGGCTATTTCCAGCACAACTGGCGGGTCTATGGGCGGGAAGGCGAGCCTTGCCCGGATTGCGTCGGAAAACCCGGCTGCGATGGGGTGCGGCGCATCGTCCAGGGCGGGCGGAGCACGTTCTTCTGCCCGACACGGCAGGTGTGATCGGAAAGCGTTGCCGGTTTCCTTGACTTGGCGGCAGGGGGTGAACTAGAAGTCCGACCCTTCGCCGGGGTTGCTGTTTGTTCTCGCTGACGCGGGAGGGAACGGCCACCGGCTCATTGACGCGCTTACAGAACAGAGAGCCATGGCGAACACCGCATCCGCGCGCAAGCGCATCCGGCAGACCGAAGTCCGCACCGCCCGCAACGCAGCCCGCAAGTCGCGCATGCGCACCTTCATCAAGAAGGTCGAGACCGCGATCGCGTCCGGCGACAAGGAGCAGGCTTCCGCCGCTCTGCGCGCCGCGCAGCCGGAGATGCAGCGTGCGGCCGGCAAGGGCGTGGCCCATGCCAACACCATTTCGCGCAAGATCTCCCGTCTGAGCGCTCGCATCAAGGCGATCGCGACCGCCTGATCCAGGCGCCGGAGCGGGTTCCGGGAGGCCTGTCCTCCCGCGATCCACAGCGATCGAAATTTTGAAACGGCCCATGCGTCCGCGCATGGGCCGTTTTCGTTGTTGCCTTGTCTGATCACGATTTCCGGCGACTTCGTTGTATGTTCCACACGCGAGTCGCCCCTGGCCGGAGAGTGCGTCTCAAGGCGGTTTTGTGACCAGATTCCCGTTGCCTCGGACGAGTCGCGGCTCTATCGTCCGGAACGGTCGCTGGACCGACACAAGGCCTGTCGT